>NZ_JAUETW010000001.1:0-1115803 GCF_032484895.1 Bradyrhizobium sp. SZCCHNRI3052
TCGCCAGCTGACAGGCCCGGCTCCAGCCGGCGAACGCGGTGGGCCGCCAGCTACACCACGCTTGGGGACACGATCCGCCGTCAGCTTTCCATTCGGACAAGCAGGCTGATGCTCATTCGGACAAATGTCCTTCCTTTGTTCGAGCTGCCCACCGCTTTTTGGCGCCGTTGACGATCTGCCGCGTCGTGCGCTTGGTGTACTTTGGCAGCACCTTCACCGTCGTGTGCCGGCCCTGTGCCAGCATCTCGCGGTCAGTCAGTTCGGCGTCGCCACCTTCAGTAAAGCCGCCATGCCGGAACGATGTGAACGACAATTCATCGCGAAGGCCAGCAGCACGGATGACTTCTTTGACCTTGCGGCTCACGTGCGTGAAATCCGGCTGATCCGGCTTCGGCCATGTCGGCCATGGTCCGCGCTCGCCCCAATCCCGGCACAGCATTAGGCCGCCGATGCGGTCGCGTTTGATGGCGTCGAGCTCCGCCATCAACTCGGGATAAACCGGTGCACCTGTATCGTCGAACAGCGGTATCCAGTCCTTCTGCCTAGTCTTCTCATCGATGATGCGGACCATACTCGGGCGCCCTTTCGGGCGTTAATGCGACACGTCGAAAGTCGCAAAGACGTCTGTCTCGCGCTGGAGCCATTCCCAGCCGATCAGGGCAGCGGTCGTCGGTCAGTGCCGTATCGATGATCGTGTCCCCAAGCGTGGTGTAGCTGGCGGCCCACCGCGTTCGCCGGCTGGAGCCGGGCCTGTCAGCTGGCGATAGCCGTGAGGCTGACGTTCGGATCATCGCTCAATGGCGCGATGGTTTCCAGCGTCATGTAGCGGGCGCGTTGGACCGCCCATTCATCGTTCTGTTCGAGCAGGACAGCTCCGATGAGGCGGACGATAGCGTCCTCATTGGGGAAGATGCCGACCACCTCGGTGCGCCGTTTGATCTCGCCGTTGAGGCGTTCGATCGGATTGGTGGAGTGCAACTTGGTCCGATGCTGCGGCGGGAACGTCATGTAGGCAAGCACGTCGGTCTCGGCCTCGTCGAGGAAGCCGGCAAGCTTGGGCAGCTTGGGACGGAGCTGATCGGCGACCTTGCGCCATTGGGTGCGAGCGGCCTCGGCATCGTCCTGGGCAAAGGCCGTGGCGATGAAGGCGGAGACCACGCGCCGTCCGCTCTTGCCGGCATGAGCCAGCACGTTCCGCATGAAGTGGACGCGGCAGCGTTGCCAGCTGGCGTTGAGCACCTTGGTCACGGTGGCCTTGATGCCCTCGTGGGCGTCGGACACCACCAGCTTGACGCCGCGCAAGCCGCGGCGGGCCAGCTTGCGCAGGAAGGCGGTCCAGAACGTCTCGGCCTCGGACGGCCCGATGTCCATGCCGAGAACCTCGCGCCGGCCGTCGCTGTTGACGCCGACTGCAACGATCACCGCGACGGAGACGATGCGCCCCTGCTGGCGCACCTTCACATAGGTGGCGTCGATCCAAAGATAGGGCCAGTCACCCTCGATTGGACGGCCGAGGAAGGCCTTCACTTTGTCGTCGATCTCGCCGCACAACCGACTGACCTGGCTCTTGGAGATGCCGGTCATGCCCATCGCCTGCACCAGATCGTCGACCGAACGGGTCGAGACGCCCTGAACGTAAGCCTCCTGAACCACGGCGGTGAGCGCCTTCTCGGCCATGCGCCGCGGCTCCAGGAAGCCGGGGAAATAGGAGCCCTTGCGCAGCTTTGGGATGCGCAGCTCCACCGCACCGGCGCGGGTCTCCCAGATCCGGTCGCGGTAGCCATTGCGCTGGGCCAGACGTTCGGGGCTCTTCTCGCCATAGGCAGCCCCGGTCTGGCTCTCGACCTCCAGCTCCATCAGGCGCTGGGCCGCAAAGCCGATCATCTCGCGCAGCAGATCGGCGTCCGGGGTCTTCTCTACCAGCGTGCGCAGGTTCATCATGTCTTCGGTCATCGGTGGTTCCTCGGTTGCGTTGGCGTGTCGCAACCCGATCCTACCGGAGAACTGCCGGTGACCACCGCAAAGCCGCCCGCCCGCTACGGCGCTATTTGGGAGCGCGCGTCCGGGCGGCTTTGCTCCACCGAGCTACACCACCTCCGGGGACACGACCGTATCGATTGCGGTGAGGCGCTTCTCGCCCAGTCGCTTGCCATCTTTCAGGACGTAGCCGCCGACAAGCTTGAATCCGACCTCGTGATTACGCTTGGACTTAGGATCGAGCTTGGCGTAGCGGCGATCAGAGCGGTATTCGGCAAACATCCAATCGAGCGTTCCGACCGCATTGGGAGGCGACGCTGCCAAGGCCTTGCCGCCGGTCCGCCACGCGCGCCACCCGTAGATTCGCTTCTTCTGGACTCATCTACAAGGGCAATTTGCGGGCTTCAGTCTGTGGTCTTCGCGTACCCGCCAATCAAAGCAGGTCGGAGGACTTGTTCATCTGGAAATACTGCAATTTGCGATGCCTAAGCAAAATAGTCGTCGAAGGCACATCGTACAATTGGATGCTGCGGCAAGCAAAAAGGAAGGATCACCGACATTTTTCGCATTCGGCAATCTTGTCGATTTTCACCCTGCCGAATTTGCAGAACCTTCAGCAAGAGCCCCGCGGGGGGGTGCCGTTTGGCTGCCGAATTTATTGTTGCTTGTTCACCAAAGGTCGAACCTGTAACCAGACCGTTATGAGCGGGAGGAGATTGAATAGGTTTATTGATTTTGCAGCATTTTTGCCCAATGTTGATAGCGCCTGTCGCGGTTTGTTCAGTTCGTTTCTGGTGCGAAACTGGTGCGGCCGCGTTCGGAGGCATCGCCCTTTAAGGCAAGGCGGTTCGATAGGGGGAAGGGCAACGGCAAGCCGCTTGCCTTACACGCCGCTTCGATGAAGAGCCGAGCGGCTCAGGCGTACCAGTAAATTCGCTCGATAGCCGTACCCAATTGGGTTCGGTCGGCCTCAATTGAGCTCGGACACCGTCCTTCTCGAGCGATTTTGTGCGTTCCTTCAGCCCGATCCGCGATTGCAGTCCGGGTAGCCGTACCATGATGTAATATTTGCGCGCGCTGGTGTTTTATGGCCAAGCATCGCCGGCAAACAGCCCATCCAAAACGTGGATGGTCGGCTTTTGTCCACCATGAGTATTCCGGAAGTCACGACGAGCCATCCGCCGAAGTTAAAAGTCGGAGTTATGCTTGAAACTGTAAAGTCCGCGATCGATATCGACGTAGACGCCGCGCAAAACTCAGAAGACCGTCAACCCGATCCTCGTGTCGGCGATCTCGGGCGCAATTTTATGGCACCGATTTTCTGCACCGTGGAAATGCTTCCCAATAACCAGCAGTTCTTTGGAGGCATCTTTTCAAATTTGCGAGTTGGTAAGGCGCGCCTCGCGACCGCTTGAGCAGTCGTTCCCCTTAAGCAGCCCGCAGCGCCTGGCGGAAAGCGTTTGCGCCGGATACATGGCGACGGGGCCGTCATTGACCATGTATCTCAGTTGCGCATGGCGATGGCGTGCCGCTACACCGCGAACCCCGCCCCGCCCCACGCGTCTCGGTCGCGGCGACCTCAGAAGCGCGCCAATTTGCAGGGCGCGAAGCGGCTTCCTCAGTCGGTCCTGGTTACATACTCGACCGGGAGATGCTTGAACGGCTTGCGGTGCTCACGCGATACGGCCCCGCCAATGATGATCCTGGAAAACGCATGGAGGTCGGCGAAGAAGGCCGGCTTCAGGCTGTCGAGCTTGCTCGCATCGGCGACCAGAATGCTTTCGATCGCCGTTGCGATGGCCGCCTGCTTGACCGCCGTCTCATGAAAGTTCGAGCAGCTCGCGCCCCTATTCGCATGTACGCCGCCCGCCGAGATGAAGGCCTTGTTGATGCCGAGCTTGCGCAAATAGGACAGGCCTTCCTCCGATGAGAAGGATTGCGACGAGGGATGATAGAGCCCGCCCATCAGCATCAGCTGCGTGGCAGGACGTCGCGTCGCCAGCGCCGCCACGTTCATCGAATAGCAGATCACTGAGAGGGACATCGTCGAACGCAGTGTAGCGAATCATAGCGAGGAAACGGATCAGTGTAGCAAGGGTGCCGCCGGCGACAGATCGGGAGGGCTCCGCAGTTTTGATAGTTGGAGACTGAGGGCTTGGTCCGCGCTCTGTTCCGGGACGCAGGGGCTAGCCGAAGGCCTGACTGACGACGCCGTAGATCTTCGGTTGGTCGTTGCCGCGCAGGAAGGCACCCTTCACGTCGTTCCGCAGCGACATCGTGGTGACGGCATCGAAGAGAGCGAGCCCCGACCGCGCGAGAAAGTCGCGGAACTCTCCTGTCGCTCGATGAGTGTCGAGCCTGAGGAACTGGCCTTCGTGAGCTGCCACGTGCGGCGCCAACACGGCGATCGCGTCGCTGTCGCAGGATGCGACCACCGGCCCCGCGACATGTCCGCGTCCGAACCGCCGGCACATCGCGAACGTCTCCAGCCGCCCCGCGCGAAACAGCCCAAAGCTGCGCGACTGGTGAAACAGTCCGGTCATCAGCCCGGCTCGCCGGACGCCATAAGCAGCCGCGTCGAGTTCGATCAGCGCCGGCAGGTCTGCCTCCATCAGCACGCGAATATTTCCCGCTTCGGCCGGCGCCGCGTCCGAGGCAATCGCCTCACCTTGACACTGAAACAGAGTCTGCTCACGCTTGAAATCGAGAGATCGGTAGAGGCGATAGGCGGCGCGCGTGGCGTTGAGGCGCAGCGTCCGACCGCCGCATTCGGCCATCACCCGATGCATCAGCCATTGCCCGGTGCCAAGGGCCTGCAGCCGCGGCGAGGTGATGACCATCCCAACCGCAGCAAAGCCGTCGCTGTAGGGAAACCACATGGCGGATCCGAGGGCCCGACCGATCTCATCGAGCGCGACGACGCCGCGGCCGATGCTGCGCATGAATTGCCAATCCTCCGCCCGATGGGGCCATTGGACGGCGATCGACAAGGCGAGCAACTGCGCGAGGTCGACCCTGTCGATGTCGGCGAGGCGCATCTCGAACACGTCGGCGATTCGCGATTCCACGTCCGGATTGTCCATGCACGCTGTCCCTGTCTTCGTTCCGCCCGCCACGCGTCACCCAGCCTCGATGAGGTCGAGAGCGAGCATGCTGTCGTCACCTCCGCATATTGAGGCGTCTGCGGGCGAACTTCGCAACATTCTTCTCAATCCTGCCCTGTATTCGGCACGTAACGCAGGCCGCGACCGCCATGATCGGAGGCGCGACGAGCCAGATCGGCCGCTGGGATGACCGCATGACCTTGTTGTTCAACTCCGATGCCACGCGCGGCGCGATCTTTCGCGAGGTGCTTGCGCGTGAGATTCCGGATCTTCCGTTCGAAATCAATCCGGCGCAGGTCGATGCCGATGAAGTCCGCTACATGATTACCTGGCTGGTGCCGCCGGACCTCGGCGCCTATCGCAATATCGAGATCCTGTTCTCGATCGGCGCCGGCATCGATCAGTTCAACGCCGCGTCGGTGCCGGCGAGCGTCAAGATCGTCCGCATGGTCGAGGACGGCATCGTCAGGATGATGCAGGAATACGTGACGCTGGCCGTGCTGGCGCTGCACCGGAATTGGACCGTCTATCTCGATCATCAGCGGCAGCAGCTCTGGCGCGCTATCCCGCAGCCGCAGGCACATGTGCGGCGCATCGGCGTGCTCGGCCTCGGGCTGCTCGGCCGGGCGGTGCTGGAGCGGCTCAAGCCGTTCGGCTTTCCGCTCTCGGGCTGGAGCCGCAGCCGGCACGCGATCGACGGCGTGACTACGTACCATGGCGCCGACGGCCTCGATGCGATGCTCGCGGTGACAGACATCTTGGTCTGCCTGCTGCCGCTGACGGAGGAGACGCGCGGCCTGCTCAATGCCGAACTGCTCGCCAAGCTCCCGCGAGGTGCTTCGCTGGTGCAGACCGGCCGCGGCGCGCAGCTCGACCAGGCGGCGTTGCTCGGAGCACTTGACTCCGGGCATCTCGCGGGCGCCGTGCTTGATGTGACCGATCCCGAGCCGCTGCCGACGGATCACCCGTTGTGGCGGCATCCGCGCGTCCTGATCACGCCGCATGTCGCCAGCGTCACGCAGCCGGAAACAGCGGCGCTCGCGGTCGCCGCGAACATCAAGCGACACCGCGCCGGGCTCGATCTGGTTGGCCTCGTCGACCGCAGCCGCGGCTACTGATCGCGGTCGCGCCGTCACGGCTCAGCGGATCCAGTCCAGGGTCTTGTAATACGCGCCGACGAACGGCAGGAACCAGGGCTTGCCGTAATGGCCTGGCACGACCGGCCAGCCGGCGTCCTTCATCGGATTGCGGTCGGGCCGGCCGAGCATCGCATCGGCCATGATCATGCCGAGATGGGTCGAGAGCTGCGCGCCGTGACCCGAATAGCCCATCGCGTACCACAGCCCGCCCTGGCGACCGGCGCGCGGATAACGGTCGGCGGTCATGTCGACGAGGCCGCCCCAGCAATAGTCGATGTCGATGCCGGCAAGCTGCGGGAACATCCGCTCCATCGCCGCGCGCAGGATCGCGCCGCTCCTCGCATCGGACTGCTGATCCGATGTCGCCGAGAAGCGCGCGCGGCCGCCGAAGATCAGGCGATTGTCCGGCGACAGGCGGAAGTAGTTGCCGATGTTCATGGAGGTGACGTAGGTGCGGTGGCCCGGCAGCACCGAGGCCGCCTCGGCCTCCGTCAGCGGCCGCGTCGCGATGATGAAGCTGCCGACGGCAATGATGCGGCGGCGGAAATAGCTGAAGCTCGCCGGCGTGGTGGCGCCGGTGGCGAGCAGCACCTGCTCGGCGCTCACCGTCCCCTTGGCCGTGGTGAGGCGAAAGTGCTTGGTGTCCTGCACCCGTTCAGTGACGGCGGCTTGCTCGACAATGACGGCGCCGCGGCGGCTCGCGGCAGAGGCGAGGCCCGCGGCGAAGCAGCCCATGTGCATCATCGCGCTCTTCTTGAACAGCATGCCGCCGTGAAAGGGCGAGCCGATCTCGGATTTCAGCTCGGCCGGCGAGAGCAGCGCCGTGTCGGGATCGACCTCGCGGTGGATCGCTTCGAAGTTCGTTGCGATCCCCGCGAAATGGCCAGGCTTGGACGCCAGCTTGAGCTTGCCGGAGCGGCGGAAACCGCAAGCGATGTCTTCTTCCGCGATCAGGCGCTCGAGCGTGTCGATCGACTCGTCGAACGCTTTGTAGAGCGCGATCGCGCGCTGGGTGCCGAGCTCGGCCTTCGCGGCCGGATAGCTGTGCGCCAGCCCGTTGTTGAGATGCCCGCCATTGCGTCCCGACGCGCCCGAGCCGACCTGATCGGCTTCGAGCACGATCACCTTGGCGCCGGCCTTGGCGAGCTGCAGTGCCGCGCCGAGCCCGGTGAAGCCGCCGCCGATCACCGCGACGTCGTAATGCCCCTCCACGGGCCCGCTATGGCCGCCGGAAAATGCGGTCGCCGTGTCGCGCCAGTAGGAGACATATTTCATCGCGGGCACTCTGCTTACAGGCCGAACACGCCGGGCAGCTCGGAAATGGTCTTGATCTCGGTGTAGCCGTAATAGGGATTGGCCGGCTCGTGGCCGCGGTTGACCCAGACCTTGTTGGTGATGCCGAGATCGTGCGCGGTCATCAGGTCGTAGCGGAATGAGGAGGAGCAGTGCGTGATGTCCTCGGGGCCGCAGCCGAGCATGTCGAACATGTATTCGAAGGCGCGCATCCGCGGTTTGTAGGCCTGCGCCTGTTCCGCCGTGAACACGGCATGGAACGGCGCGCCGAGCCTGACGACGTTCGAGGGGATCTGCACGTTCATGGCGTTGGAGAGGATGACCAGCGGGATCTCCTTGGCCACCTTGGCGAGACCCGCCGGTACGTCCGGATGTGGACCCCAGGTCGGCACGCGCTGATACACCATCTCGGCATCCTCGGGCTTGAAGGGGATGCCGATCTTGCGGCAGCTGCGCGCCAGGGCGTTGCTGACGACCTCGGCATAGGGCTTCCACGCGCCGAGGACTTCATCGAGGCGGTAGGCCGAGAAGACCTTCACGAACTCCGTCATCGCCGACTCGGAGAGCTGTGCGCTGTAGAGATCGCGTGCGGCCTCGGCCATCTCGAAATTGATCAGCGTGCCGTGGCAGTCGAAGGTCACGTATTTCGGGCGAAAGCGGCTCATGGATCCTCATGCCGGTCGTGGTCTCGACGTCCGATGATAGGCCGCCCCGCCAGCATAAGATGCGGCTTTGCCCCGGTTCGGCGGCGGAAGATGTTGTCGGCATCATCGCCTTCAGACGATCTGCCGGGGGCCGCTCGCCCAGACTCCGGTGCAGATGGGAGTGCATGACATGACGTCCGACGCCGCGAGCTTCAGAGCTTTCAGCGGGGAGCACCTGGATGCAGCGACGCGGCTGTCGCAGCAGGTCCGCTGGCCGCATCGTCGCGAGGACTGGCAGATGGCGCTTGCGCTGAGCAAGGGCTGCGTGGCGGTCGCGGCGGACGGTCGCGTGATCGGCACCGTGCTGATGACGCCGTATGGCCAGGATGCCGGGACCATCAACATGGTCATTGTCGACGAGGCGGAGCGGGGGAAGGGACTCGGACGGTGCCTGATGCAGCAGGCGATGGCGCTGGCCGGTGAGCGGCGGTTGCAGCTCGTCGCGACAGAAGATGGACTGCTGCTCTATGAGAAGCTCGGCTTCCACCGCAGCGGTGAGATCGTGCAGCATCAGGGACATCTCGCGGAAGCTGTCGCACAGCCCGACGCCGTGCGTGCGGCCACGCCCGACGACATCGCCGTCATCACGGCACTCGACATCGCGGCCTTTGGCGCGGATCGCCGCGACCTGATAGCCCATATCGCATCCATCGGAGAGTTCGCGGTGTTGGAGCGTCAGGGCCGCGCGGCAGGGTTCGCCGCGCTGCGTCACTTCGGCCGCGGTCTCGTGATTGGCCCCGTGGTCGCTTTCAGTAGCGAGGACGCCAAGTCGCTCGTCGCGCATTTCCTCGCTGGGCGACAGGGCAAGTTCATCCGCGTCGACACCGGCAGCGAGACGGGACTCGCACCATGGCTGGGCGGCTTGGGCCTCGATCATGTCGGCGGCGGCATCGTCATGCTTAGGCCGGCCGCTGGTCACACGAGGCGGCGCGCCCCGACATCGTTTGCCTTGGCCAGCCAGGCGTTCGGCTGAACCGGAGATCATCATGCTCAGCAACTCGCTCATCGAGCTCGATCGCGCCCATCTGGTGCATCCGGTCGCGTCCTATCGCGGACACGAGGCCGCCGGCGCGCGGGTCCTGAAATCCGCCAAGGGTGCGATCGTGACCGATGCCTCGGGCCATCAACTGGTCGACGGCTTCGCCGGGCTGTGGTGCGTCAATGCCGGCTATGGCTATGAGAGCATCGTCGAGGCGGCGGCGCGGCAGATGCGCGAGCTGCCTTATGCCACCGGCTATTTCAGCCTCGCCTCGGAGCCGGCCATCCGGCTCGCGGCCGCGCTCGCCGAGCGCGCGCCGGGTGATCTCAACCACGTCTATTTCACGCTTGGCGGCTCGGACGCCGTCGACAGCACGGTCCGCTTCATCCATTACTATTGGCACGCGAGGGGGCAGCCGCAGCGCGATCAGTTCATCACGCTGCAGCAGGGCTATCACGGCTCGTCGACGGTCGGTGCAGGACTCACGGCGCTGCCGGCCTTCCACGCCAATTTCGGCGTGCCACTGAACTGGCAGCACAAGATCCCGTCGCACTATTCGTACCGCAACCCCGTTGGCAGCGATCCCGATGCCGTCATCGCGGCCTCGCTCGCGGCCCTCGAAGCCAAGATTGCCGAGGTCGGCGGTCCCGAACGGGTGGCCGCGTTCTATGCCGAGCCGATCCAGGGCTCGGGCGGCGTGCTGGTGCCGCCGGACGGCTGGATGAAGGCGATGCGCGAGCGCTGCCGGCAGCACGGCATCCTGTTCGTCGCCGACGAGGTGATCACCGGCTTCGGTCGTACCGGACCGCTGTTCGCCTGCACAGATGACGACATCGTCCCGGACTTCATGACCGTCGCGAAGGGTCTGACCTCCGGCTACGTCCCAATGGGCGCGGTGCTGATGTCCGATCATGTCTATGGCGTTATTGCCGATGGCGCAGGTTCTTCGGCCGTGGGGCACGGCTATACCTATTCGGCGCATCCGGTGAGCGCGGCGGTCGGCCTTGCCGTGCTTGATCTCTATGAGAATGGCTTGCTGGAGAATGGCCGGCGGGCGGGTGCGCGGCTGATCGCGGGCCTGCGCGCGCTGCAGGACCATCCGTTGGTGGGCGAGGTACGCGGCCGTGGCCTGCTGGCGGCCATCGAGCTCGTGACCGACAAGGAGAAGAAGACGCCGCTGCCGGCGAGCGCCGAGCCGTCGCGCCGCATCTTCGATCGCGCCTGGGCCAACGGCCTCGTCATCCGTGCCTTCCCGACAGGGGTGCTCGGCTACGCGCCGCCGCTGTGCTGCAGCGACGCGGACATCGATGCCATCCTCGAACGCACCGCACGGACGCTGGATCAGACCCTGGCCGATCCGGACGTCCGCGAGGCCATGGCGTGAAGGTGGGCACGGGCATATCGGTGCGTGTGCAGCAGGGCCGATATGTCGGCGGCTCCTCCTATTCGCAATTTTCTGCCGTCGGGTCCTCGCAATTCGGAAGTTTTCGCCGGAACCCGGCTTCACACTAGGACCGATGACGCGGAAGGGCCTCACAGAATGACCAAGCTCGATCTTGCTCAATTCAGGTACCTGACCTTCGACGTGGTCGGCACGCTGATCGACTTCGAAAGCGGGATCGTCTCGAGCCTCGGCGAGATCGCGGCGGAAGCAAACAAGGCAATCGACGGTGAGCAGGCGCTGAGCCTGTACCGCGCGGCACGCTACGCGGCGGACGCCGACCGCTTTCCGGATGATCTCGTCCGGGTCTATGACATCATCGCACCACAACTCGATCTGCCCAGGCAGACCACGCTCGGCGAGCGCTTCCGCGACTCCGCCGCACGCTGGAAGGCCTTCCCGGACAGCGCCGCCGCCATGGCGCGTCTCGCCCGGCGCTACAAGCTGATCGCGATGACCAATGCGCGGCGCTGGGCACTGGATCATTTCGAGCGCGAGCTGGGCTCGCCGTTCTACGCGAGCTTCACGGTCGACGACACCGGGACGGAGAAGCCGGATCCCGCCTTCTTCACTCAGGTGTTCGATTTCATCGAACGTGACGGCGGCTCGGCGTCACAGATCCTGCATGTGGCGCAGAGCCAGTATCACGACATCGGCATCTCCCGGCAGCTCGGCGTCATCAATTGCTGGATCGAGCGGCGCCACGACAAGCAGGGCTATGGCGGCACCATCGCGCCGGCGTCCTTCACCAAGCCGGATTTCCACTTCCATTCGATGGCCGAGCTGGTCGACGCGGTGGACCAGGTGCCTGCCAAATGATGTGCGACTGACGATTTTCATTCTGCCGGATCGAACAGGGGACGGATGACATGAGCAAAGGGATCGCCAACTGGACTCCGAGTGACGATGTGCTGGTCGAGGCGGCAATCCGGCGCGGCGCCTCGCGCCGGGATCTCCTGAAGATGATGCTCGCCAATGGCGTCGCGCTCGCTTCCGGCAGCACCATCCTCGGTCGCGTCGAGCGCGCATTCGCGGCCACGCCGAAGAAGGGCGGCGCGATCAAGGCCGCGGGCTGGTCCACCTCGACGGCCGACACGCTCGATCCGGCCAAGGCGTCCTTCTCGACCGACTATGTGCGCTGCTGCTCGTTCTACAATCGGCTCACCACGCTCGATAAGAGCGGCGCGGCGCAGATGGAGCTCGCCGAATCCGTCGAGTCCCAGGATGCGCAGACCTGGACCGTGAAGCTCAAGAAGGGCGTCACCTTCCACGACGGCAAGCCGCTGACGGCCGACGACGTCGTGTTCTCGCTGAAGCGGCATCTCGACAAGGCGACAGGCTCCAAGGTCGCCAAGATCGCGGCGCAGATGACCGGCTTCAAGGCGGTCGACAAGACCACCGTCGAGATCACGCTGGCGAGCCCCAACGCCGACCTGCCGATGATCCTGGCGCTGCATCACTTCATGATCGTCGCCGACGGCACCACCGATTTCTCCAAGGGCAACGGCACCGGCGCGTTTGTCCGCGAGGCCTTCGAGCCGGGCGTCCGCTCCATCGGCGTGCGCAACAAGAACTATTTCAAGGACGGCCCCTATCTCGATCAGATCGAGTTCATCGCGATCACCGAGGAGAATGCGCGTGTCAACGCGCTGCTGTCGGGCGACATCCAGCTCGCCGCCAGCATCAACCCGCGCTCGCTCCGGCTGATCGAGGGCAAGGAGGGGATTGCTCTGTCGAAATCGACGACCGGCAACTACACTGACCTCAACATTCGCCTCGACATGGCGCCGGGCAACAAGAAGGACTTCATCGATGGCATGAAGCACCTCGTCAACCGCGAGCAGATCGTCAAGTCGGTGCTGCGTGGCTTCGGCGTCGTCGGCAACGACCAGCCGGTTTCTCCGGCGAATTTCTTCCACAACCCCGACCTCAAGCCCAAGCCGTTCGATCCGGACAAGGCGAAATCGCTGTTCCAGAAGGCCGGCGTGCTCGGCACGTCGATCCCGGTCGTGACCTCGGAAGCGGCGAACTCGGCGATCGAGATGGCCATGGTGATCCAGGCCTCGGCGGCGGCGATCGGCCTGACGCTGGACGTGCAGCGCGTTCCCTCGGACGGCTATTGGGACAATTACTGGCTGAAGGCGCCGGTCCATTTTGGCAACATCAATCCGCGCCCGACGCCGGACATCCTGTTCTCGCTGCTCTATGCCTCCGAGGCGCCGTGGAACGAGAGCCGCTTCAAGTCCGAGAAGTTCGACAAGATGATGCTCGAGGCGCGCGGCCTGCTCGACCAGGCCAAGCGCAAGCAGATGTATGCCGAGATGCAGGCGATGATCGCGGAGGAGGCGGGCACCATCATTCCGGCCTACATCTCCAATATCGATGCCACCTCGTCGAGACTGAAGGGCTTGGAGCCGAGCCCGCTCGGCGGCATGATGGGATATGCCTTCGCCGAATATGTCTGGCTCGATTCGTGAATGTTGTCTGAGTCGCGTGGCGCCGGTCACTCGGGTCGGCGCCGCGATGACCATGATCTGATCAGGCCCGCGGACCCAAAGTTTGAAACATCGGATCGCATCCCTCATCCTGGCCCGGCTGGCGATCGCGCTGGTCACCGCGATCATTGTCTCATTCGCCGTCTTCTTCGCCACCGCGATGCTGCCGGGCGACACCGCGACCATCCTGCTCGGCCAGGCCGCGACCCCCGAGGCGGTCGAGGGGCTGCGCAAGGCGATGCATCTCGATGATCCCGCCATTTTCCGTTTCCTGCGCTGGCTGGCCGGCGTCGTGCAGGGCGATCTCGGCGTGTCATATGCCAACAACATGCCAGTCGCGAAGCTGATCGGCGGGCGCCTCGTCAACACCCTCAAGCTCGCCGGCCTCACCGCGACCGTCGCGGTACCGCTGGCGCTGACGCTCGGCATCACCGCGGCGATGCTGCGCAACACGCTGTATGATCGCTGTCTGACCATCGCCGTCATCGGCATCGTGTCGGTGCCGGAGTTCATGATCGCGACCCTCGCTGTGCTTTTGTTCGCTGTCTATCTTAATTGGCTGCCGGCGGTGTCCTTCATCAGCGAGATCCGCACCGCCTCTGATTTCGCCCGCGCCTATGCGATGCCGGTCGTGACGCTAACCATAGTGATCTCGGCGCAGATGATCCGGATGAGCCGGGCGGCCGTGATCGAGACCTTGAACACGCCCTATGTCGAGATGGCGCTCTTGAAGGGCGCCTCGCGCGGCCGTCTGGTGCTCCGCCATGCGCTGCCCAATGCGCTGGGCCCGATCGTGAATGCGGTGGCCTTGTCATTGTCCTATCTCCTGGGTGGCGTCATCATCATCGAGACCGTCTTCAACTATCCCGGCATCGCCAAGCTGATGGTCGACGCGGTGTCGACCCGCGACCTGCCGCTGATCCAGAGCTGCGCCATCATCTTCTGCTTCGGCTTCCTGCTGCTGACCACCACGGCCGACATCATCGCCATCCTGTCCAATCCGAGGCTGCGATGACGAGCGCCGCGAAATCCGCCTCGCGAACCCCGCGCTTCGGTTACCGCATCAACGCTGTCGGGGTTGCCGGGGCGCTGATCGTGGCGTTCTGGATCGTCGTGGCGTTCGTCGCGCCCTCCATCATTCCGCATCCGATCGGCGACATCGTCGACACCGATTATTTCGGCCCCATGAGCCGCGAGCTGTGGCTGGGCTCCGACTATCTCGGACGCGACATGACCTCGCGCATCCTGATGGGCGCGCGCTATACGCTCGGCATTTCGGTGGCCTCCGTGATCATCGCCGGCGTGTCGGGCGTCACGCTCGGCATGATTGCGGCGATCACCGGCGGGGTCGTCGACATGGTGCTGAGCCGGCTGCTCGACGCGTTGAGCTCGATTCCGAGCAAGCTGTTCAGCCTCGTCGTCGTCGCCGCGGTCGGCTCGTCGATCCCGGTGCTGATCGTGACCATGGCGGTGATCTACATTCCCGGCGCCTACCGCTTCGCCCGCGCGCTCGCGGTCAACATCAACACCATGGATTTCGTCACGGTGGCTCGGATCCGCGGCGAGAGCCTGTTCTATTTGATCCGCGCCGAGATCCTGCCCAACATCATCGGCCCGGTGCTGGTCGATCTTGGCCTGCGCTTCGTGTTCATCGTGCTGCTGCTGTCCGGAATGTCCTTTCTCGGCCTGGGCGTGCGGCCGCCTTATGCGGATTGGGGCGCGCTGGTGCGCGAGAACATCGGCGGGCTGCCCTATGCCGCGCCGGCCGTGATCTCCCCGTCGCTGGCGATCGCAAGCCTCACCATCGCCGTCAATCTCCTGATCGACAATCTGCCGACCAAGATCCGCGACCGGGAGGCGTCGTAGATGACGAGCCTGGTGCAGATCCGCGATCTTCGCGTCGAGGCGACCACCGATTCCGGCCGCACCATCGAGATCATCAGGGGCGTCGATCTCGACATCGCCGAAGGCGAGATCGTCGCGCTGATCGGCGAGAGCGGCTCCGGCAAGACCACCATCGCGATGAGCCTGATGGGCTATGCCCGGGCCGGCTGCCAGATCGTCGGCGGCTCGGTCACGGTCGATGGCGTCGACATGGTGACACTCTCGGAGAAGGACAAGGCGGCCGTGCGCGGCGCCAAGATCGCCTATGTGCCGCAGAGCGCCGCCGCGGCGTTCAATCCGGCAATCCGCATCATGGATCAGGTGATCGAGGTCGTGCGCATCCACGGCGTGATGCCGGTGGAGGAGGCACGCAGCAAGGCCGCGGCGCTGTTCCGTGCGCTGTCGCTGCCCAACCCCGACACGATCGGCGAGCGCTATCCGCACCAGGTGTCCGGCGGCCAGCTGCAGCGGCTCGCCGCGGCGATGGCGCTGATCGCGAGCCCGAAGGTGCTGATCTTCGACGAGCCGACCACGGCGCTCGACGTCACCACCCAGGTCGAGGTGCTGCGCGCGTTCAAGTCGGTGATCTCGGCGCATCGCATCGCCGGCATCTACGTGTCGCATGATCTCGCCGTCGTCGCCCAGATCGCCGACCGCATCGTCGTGCTGCGCAATGGCGAGGTGCAGGAGAGCGGGACGACCGCCGACATTCTCGAGCGCGCGCAGCACCCCTATACGCGCCAGCTGCTCGCCGCCATCGCGCCGCATCATGAACCGCGAGCGGAGGCGTCCGTGGCGGCCGAGGCATTGCTCGAAGTGCACGAGGTGTCGGTCGGCTACGGTCCGCTGCGCTCGGACGGCCTGCCCGCGATCGTGGCCGTCGAGAACGTCAGCCTGCGTGTCGCGCGCGGACGCAATCTCGGCATCATCGGCGAATCCGGCTGCGGCAAGTCGACGCTCGCCCGCGCCATCGCTGGCATCCTTCCGCCGTTTGCGGGCGGCGTCGTGTTCGACGGCCGCGAGCTCGGGCGCAGCGCGCGCAGCCGCGATGCGGACCAGCTCCGCCAGGTGCAGATCGTGTTCCAGCATGCCGACACGGCGCTGAACCCGGCGCATACGGTCGAGGACATTCTGGGGCGGCCGCTGACATTCTATCACGGCATGCCGCGCCAGCACCGCAGCGCCCGCATCGATCAGCTGCTCGACATGGTGAAGCTGCCCCAGAGCTTGCGGCTGCGCCGTCCGGGCGAGCTCTCGGGTGGACAGAAGCAGCGCGTCAACTTCGCCCGCGCGCTGGCCGCCGATCCCAAGCTCATCATCTGCGACGAGATCACCTCCGCGCTCGACACCGTCGTCGCCGCGGCGGTCATCGATCTGCTCAAGGAGCTACAGCGCGAGCTCGATCTCGCTTATGTCTTCATCAGCCACGATCTGTCGGTGGTCGAGGCGATCTGCGACGACATCGTCGTGATGTATCGGGGACGCAAGATCGAGCAGATTACGCCCGAGGCCATGGCGCGGCCCGAGCATCCCTATACGCAGCTGCTGCTGTCGTCGGTGCCGAAGCTCGATCCCGCCTGGCTCGACAATCTCCGCCAGGATCCCGAGCAGGTCCGCGAATACTGCCAGCGCTGACCGCGCGGCTACATCTGGAACAGGCTGGTCAGCGGCAGATAGGGTTTGACGATCGGCGACTTCAGCACGACGAAGCTGAAATATTTCTCGATGCCGATGTCCATGTCGGTCAGCCGCTCCATGATGGTCTGGTACTCGCCGATCCCCGCGGTGACGAACTTCATCATGTAGTCGTAACCGCCGGAGACGAGGTGGCACTCGATCAACTGGTCGATCTTCTCCACCGCGGCAAGAAAGCGGGCGAAGTCGATCTGCCGGTGGTTCTTCAGGGTGACCTCGGTGAACACGGTCAGCGTCTGGCCGAGCTTGGAGACGCAGATCTGCGCCGAGTAGCCCTCGATATAGCCTTCCGCCTGCAGCTTCTTCACCCGCATCAGGCAGGGGCTCGGCGACAGGTTGACCAGCTCGGCCAGCTCCACATTGGTGACGCGGCCGTTCTTCTGCAGTTCGTGCAGGATCTTGATGTCGATGCGATCGAGCTTCATGAAGCCGTGGTCCCGTGTGACGCCGCGTCCGGTCCCCATTACAGCAGAAAATTCTGCCGCTGAGCCATCGAAACTTCCGTAAAGCAAGAATGGGGCCGTATCCGCCGGGATTATGCGATGCAAAACAATACGCCGGCGATGTGCAGACGGGCAGAATGATATGCCGTTCGGACCACGAATCCGGCGCCCGAACGGCCGGCTGCCACTCTAGGCTGAGCCAGCCCACAGCCGGAGAGACCGCATGCCCGCACCGCTGGTGCTCGTCGAGACATCGCCAACGCTGCCCGCGCGTGCAGATGCCGTGGTCATCGGCGGCGGCATCGTCGGCGTGTTCACGGCCTATTACCTCGCGCGGCGCGGGCTCGCGGTGGCGCTGATCGAGAAGGGCCGCATCGGCGCCGAGCAGTCCAGCCGCAATTGGGGCTGGTGCCGGCAGCAGAACCGTGATGCGCGCGAGCTGCCGATGGCGACGCTGAGCCTCGATCTGTGGGAGCGCTTTGCGGCCGAGAGCGGCGAGGCGACCGGCTTCTCGCGCTGCGGGCTGTTCTATCTCAGCAATGACGAGGCGGAGCTCGCCGGCTGGGCGCGCTGGGGCGAGTTCGCCAGGACCGCCGGCGTCACCACGCATATGCTCGACAGCCGCCAGGCCACCGCGCGCGGCGCGGCCACCGGGCGCAGCTGGAAGGGCGGCGTGTTCTCGCCGACCGACGGCACCGCCAGTCCCGCCGATGCCGCGCCCGCGGTGGCGCGCGCGATCCTCAAGCAGGGCGGCTCGGTGCACCAGATGTGCGCCGTGCGCGGCGTCGAGACCAGCGGCGGCCGGCTGTCGGCCGTGATCACCGAGCGCGGCACCATCCGCACGCCGGTCGCGGTGCTCGCCGCCGGCGCCTGGGCTTCGTCGTTCTGCCATCAGCTCGGTGTCGCACTGCCGATGGCCTCGATCCGCGCCTCGGCGCTCGCTCTGTCGCCGTCGGCGGAGCCGCTGCCCCCGGCGCTGCACACCGCCGCCGTCTCGATCACTCGGCGCGGCGACGGCGGCCATACGCTCGCGATCAGCGGCCGCGGCCGCGTCGATCCTACACTTCAGCAGCTGCGCTTCGCGTCGCACTTCCTGCCGATGTTCGCCAGGCGCTGGCGCAGCCTGCTGCCCGGCGGGCTCGAAGGCCTACGCGCCGGCCACGAGACGGTCGGCCGCTGGCGGCTCGACGCGCCGACGCCGATGGAGCTGACCCGCATCCTCGATCCCCGGCCGGACCAGGCCACCATCCGCCTGACCCAGGCGCGCGCGGTCGAGCTGCTGCCGGCCTTGAAGCAGAGCCGCGTCACGGCGGCGTGGGCGAGCTACATCGATTCCACGCCCGACGGCGTGCCTGCGATCGGCGAGCTCGCCGCGCTGCCCGGCCTGATCGTCGCCGCCGGCTTCAGTGGCCACGGCTTCGGCATCGGGCCAGGTGCGGGCCATCTCATCGCCGATCTCGTGACCTCCGCCAAACCGATCGTCGATCCCAGGCCCTACGCGCCCGCGCGTTTCGCCCGGCATGAGTCCAAGGCGGTCGCAGACTTCTGAAGGTTACGTCTCCGGGACGTCAAGCCCCCGACTGCGCCAGACCGTTCGGTTCGCCGAATTCACCGGTTCGCCGCTCGGCGGCCCTTCGGTCTGCGGCTGACTTCGTCCAGTCCGTTTGGGGCCTGCTCTTGGAAGGCGTTGCAGAACAATGATGCCTTTTCCCCCAAACGAGTTCTCAACTCTCTGATTTTGTTGGTATTCGCTGACCATGCCCCTGGGGCTTAATCCAGTTTGAAGTTCGTTCTGGCCCAACGAGGACCAGAGCATGAAGCGCGGCCGCTTTACGGAAGAACAGATCATTGGGATTTTGAAGGAGCACGAGGCTGGCGTTCCGGTCGCCGATCTCTGCCGCAAGCATGGCGTGAGCGACGCGAGCATCTACAAGTGGAAGGCCAAGTTCGGCGGAATGGACGTCTCGGAGGCCAAGCGGCTGAAGACGCTGGAGGACGAGAATGGCGCTGGTGGCCGACACTTCACTCTCGGGCGCCCCGGTCGCCCGGGAGCTGGACCGGCTGGGCGCCGAGCGCGGCAAGCCCAAGATGGTGGTGAGCGACAACGGCAGCGAGCTCACGAGCAATGCCATCCTGACATGGACCGATCAGAGCCGTGTCGCCTGGCACTACATCGCGCCGGGCAAACCCATGCAGAACGCCTTCATCGAGAGCTTCAACGGTCGCCTGCGGGATGAACTGCTGAACGAGACGCTGTTCACCTCGCTTGCTCAGGCCCGCGTCGCGCTCCGATGCTGGCGGACCGACTATAACGACGCTCGGCCGCACTCCCAGCTCGGATGGAAGACGCCATCCGAGTTCGCCGCCACCTGCAATCCGCGTCGGGATCTGGCGCTGCGCTATGCCGAGAGCTCCGCGCCAGCTCCCGCCGCTACGACCGCCCAGATGGGCACATCAAACCGCCCGAACGAACTCAGATCTGGATAAAACTTGGGGGCAAGGTCACTGCGGACGAGTCTGATGTTTTGGTAGCAAACGAAACCCGGCTCGCCTCAAAAGTTCATCGCGCCGGATTTTCGGTCAAGGTTTGGTCGTAAAGTGAATTCGTCGGGTGGTTGACTGTTTGGCGGCCCGAACTGTGACCTCCTGCTTGCCAGCCGTCATCACCGCAGCATCAACGCCAGCCAGCATGACGCCGCATTCGATTTGGCCTGGTCGCTACTGACTCCACGTCAGCCCTTTAGCTGGTAGCCACTCTTCCCAATCCGGAGGCAGCTGGGAATAGCTCGCTTGTTTTCTGTAGCTCCCAACGACGGGTTTCAGGTTGTCGCAGGAGCAGAACCTGTCGACGACAGCCTCCTTGATGGCATGAGCGGCTCTATTTCCCAGTCTGGCTTCTTCGCTGCGGAACTTTCTCCAAAGCAAGACTTCGATGAACTCATGGACGAGAACGCTGTTGAAATCCAATCCCTTCATTTCCGGATAGCTTACGACTAATCGCGGCGCCATCGATGCGCCATTGTGCGACCCGCCCGGACCAAACTTGGTGACATGGACGCGCACGACCTTTGGCAACTGACGCGTAAGCTGCGCAACGAAATCGGAAGCAAATCGATCCTCCACCCGCCGCCATGACTGCACGACGCGCTCCAGACTGGCGCCCGGCAAGTCGTGACGCACGATCGCGTCGCGCAGTCTCTCATCTGAAAACCGAGCTATACCCTGCGCGATCTCCGCTTTGAGCGCATCTGGCCAGGTCACATCATATTTTTCGGCGCGAAAGAATTCGAGATTTCCAAGTTGGAAGCGGACGTGGGAGACCTCGTCTTCGATCGTTGAAGAAAAGCGAAACTCCATGATGGCCACCTTCATGAAACGCCAGTTGAACGACCGTCGACCGGAGCCGCCATGCCCCGATGCAAGGGTTCAATTCCCTATATTTCGAAGATTTCCAGCTCCGAGAAGCCGTTGCAGCGGCGGTCACATTGGCCGAATCGCCTAGTCGCACGAGACGCGATTAACCATCCGCCGGCACGTCCTGCCATCACTGAAATAGGTCGTGCTTCCGACCGTGTGCGACGACGTGCCATCGCTGTAGTAGGTGTGGTTGCCGATCTGCTGCGAGCTGCTGCCGTCGTTGTTGTAGGTGAAGCGCCCGATCTGCTGGGACGAGGAGCCGTCGCTCCAATAGGTGTTGTTGCCGATCCGCTGTCCCGACGTCCCGTCGTCGCACAGGATCTGGTTGCCGATGAGCTGGCAGGTCTCGGCCTGAGCTGCTGTCGCCGCCCACAGGCCGAACGCGATCGCGAGAGCGTGGCGCATGAAGTCGATTCTCTAAATTACAATATCCAATCGCAACCCACGCGCGAGCGCAACGGAAAACGATCCGTGATGATCTGTGCGGATCAACGTCCGGCGCCGCGCGTCCTGGTCTTGCCGGCGGCTCCGCCGACCCGGAACGCCCGCATCTGGCCGCTGAGAAAGCGCAGCAGATGGCTGGCGGCATGCGGCAGCTCGCGGCCGCGCCGGGTGATGACGCAGGCTTCGCTCGAGGCCAGCAGGCGGTTGTCCACCGGCACGGCGGCGAGGGAGCCGTCGGCAAGATCGGCGGCGATCGCGAAGGCCGGCAGGAGCGTCAGGCCGAGGCCGCTCCTGACGAAGTGGCGGAGCACGTTGATGGAGCTGGTGGTGAGCTTCGGCGACAGGGCGATGCGCTCGGCGGCCTCCGCCATTGCCACGATCTGACGCGTGCCGTAGCTCGGATGCATCAGTCCGAGGGGGTGATCGGCGAGCTCGCGCAAGCGCAAGGGACGGCCGAGCCGCGCGAGCGCATGATCCGGCGGCATGATCGCGCAGAGCGGCTGCCGGCTCGCGGTCGCGATCCGGATGCGCGGATCGGCTGATGGGTTGAACACCAGGCCGATGTGATGGCGATCCTCGGCGACGGCATTGACGACCTCGTTGGTGCCGGCCAGATCGAACGCCATGGTGAGGTCGGGATGGCGTTGCCAGAACCGGCCGAGCGGGCCGGACATCAGGTCGCTGACGAAACCCTCGCCGAGCACGATGTCGACATGGCCGCGTTTGAGCCCCTGCAATTCGCGCAGCTTGGCGACGGTGTCGGCCTGGTCGGCCTGCCATTGCCGGAAGCGCTCGACCAGCAGCGCGCCGGCCGCGGTGGCGCGGATGCCGCGGCTGAGGCGCTCGAGCAAAGTGAGGCCGAGCTCCTTTTCCAGGAGCGCGATCTGCCGGCTGATCACCGACGCGTTGACGTCGAGCGCTTCGGCGGCGGCGCGCACCGAGCCGAGGCGGATCGCCTCGTGCAGATAGTGCAGGCGGTGGTGATCGAGCAGGGCGGACATGGCTTTGGAAGCTGTTGACCTGAGGTCAACACTAGCGGCGGGCGGCGCTGATGTCTGCCCCGGAATCGTGCGGCTACGCTGGCGAGGCAAATCTGGGCAGGAGGCCACGTGACCGCGATCGGCATCATCGGACTTGGCAACATGGGGCGCGGCATCGCGCTGACGCTGAAGGGCGCGGGCTTTGCCGTCACGGGCTACGACACGCTGGCCGCGACGCGCGCGGCGCTGGCGGCCGAGGGCATTGTGGTTGTCGACGGCATCGGCAGCGTGATCGCCGCCGCCGACATCGTGATCCTGTCGCTGCCGACCGCCGGCATCGTCGCCGATGTCGTGGAAGGCGCCGGCGGCATCCTCGCGCATGCCAGGGCCGGCGTCGTCATCGTCGACACCTCGACCTCGCATCCCGAGACCTCGCGCCGGCTCGCAGCCCTTCTCAAGGCGCGCGGCATGGGCTTCGTCGATGCGCCGGTCAGCGGCGGGCCGAAGGGCGCGGCGACCGGCACCATGACGATGGTGATCGGCGCCGACGGCGATGATCTCGCGCGCGTGCTGCCGGTGCTGGAGCGCGTGAGCGCCAAGCGCGTCCATGTCGGCGGCGTCGGCGCCGGCAACGTCGCCAAGATCGTCAACAATCTGCTCTGCGCCGCGCATCTGCTGACCGCCGCGGAGGCGCTACGCATCGCCGATGCGGCGGGCGTTGATGCAGTGCGGCTGCTCGAAGGGCTCAATGCCGGCTCCGGCCGCTCCGGCGTCACGCTCGTCAACGTGCCCAACTGGATTCTCAACGGCGCCTTCGATTCCGGTTTCACCATGCAGCTGATGCGCAAGGACGTCAGGCTCGCGGCGCAGCTCATCGGGGAGCTCGGACTGTCGCTGCCGATGGCCACCGACACCGCGCGCATCTGGGCGGACAGCGCCGCCAGCATCGCCGACACTGATGATTTCAACCGCATCGTCGAGCTACAGCTCGGTCCGATGGCGAAGCCGTGAGCGTGCCGCCATGACCCATTTCATCGATCCCCGCCTGCGCGCCGCCACGCTGCCGTTCTGGCCTGACTTGGAGGCCGTTGGCTCCCATGTCGGCGGTGACCTGATCGTCGGCGATGGCGCGACGGTCTCGGTGAATGATCCCGCCACCGGCAGATTGCTGTTCACCTATGCCGATGCCGGTGCCGACGTGGCGGCCAAGGCGGCTGCTGCTGCGGGGGCGGGGCAGGCGGAATGGGTGAAGCTGACCGCCGCGGGCCGCGGCCGCGTGATGCAGGCGGTGGCGCGGGCGATCCTCGCCGCGGCCGAGCCGCTGGCGCATCTGGAAGCGCTGTCCGCCGGCAAGCCGATCCGCGACACCAGGGGCGAGGTCGCCAAGGTCGCGGAGATGTTCGAGTACTATGCCGGCTGGGCCGACAAATTCCACGGCGACGTCATCCCGGTGCCCTCAAGCCATCTCAACTACACGCGTCGCGAGCCGATGGGCGTGGTGCTGCAGATCACGCCGTGGAATGCGCCGATCTTCACCGCGGGCTGGCAGATCGCGCCAGCGATCAGCATGGGCAACGCCGTGCTGCTCAAGCCCTCGGAGCTGACGCCGCTGACCTCGCTGGCGCTGGCAGGCATCGCCGAACGCACGGGCTTGCCGAAGGGCGTCGTCAACGTGCTCGCCGGTTTCGGCCACACCACGGGGCAGGCGGCGCTGGCGCAGCCTGCGGTCAGGAAGGTGGTGTTCGTCGGGTCGGTACCGACCGGGCGGCTGATCGGCGAGGCTGCGGCGCGCAGGCTGTTGCCGTCGGTGCTCGAGCTCGGCGGCAAGTCCGCCAACATCGTGTTCGCCGATGCCGATCTCGAACGCGCCGCCGTCGGCGCGCAGGCCGCGATCTTCGGCGGCGCCGGACAGAGCTGCGTCGCCGGCTCCAGGCTGCTGGTGCAGAGCGCGGTCTATGACCGCTTCGTCGATCTGGTTGCAAAAGGTGCAGTGAAGATCAGATGCGGCGATCCGCTGTCGGCGGACACCGAGATCGGTCCGATCAACAACGCCAGGCAATATGATCACGTGCTGTCGTTGATCCGGGAAGGCGCGGCGGAGGGGGCGGAGATCGCCGCTGGCGCAAATGGCGTGGCGCAGGACGGCGGATATTTCGTCAAGCCGACCGTGCTCAAGAACGTCACCAACGCCATGGGTATCGCGCGCAAGGAGGTGTTTGGTCCGGTCGTCGCCGCGATCCGCTTCGACACCGAGGCGGAGGCGATCGCGATCGCCAATGACAGCGAGTTCGGCCTCGCGGGCGCGGTGTGGACCAGGGATGTCGCGCGCGCGCATCGCGTCGCAGCACAGGTCAAGGCCGGGACGTTCTGGATCAACGCCTACAAGACCATCAACGTCGCCTCGCCGTTCGGCGGCTACAACAACAGCGGCCATGGCCGCTCCTCCGGCATCGAGGCGCTGTACGAATACACGCAGGTGAAGAGCGTGTGGGTCGAGACCGCGGCCGAGCCGGCCGTGGCGTTCGGCTACGCGCCGGGCTTGCGCGACTGAGCGGGCATGGCATGATCGGTGCAAGAGCTGCGCGCCACGGAACGACCACTTAGTTCCGAAATAAGGAACGGAAACATGCCGCGCTTCGTCAACGTCGCCATTGGTCAGCTCGGCCCGATTGCCAAGAGCGAAACACGGACCGCGGTGGTTGCGCGACTGATGGCGTTGATGCGGCAGGCGCACGCCAATGGCTGCGACCTGATCGTTTATCCCGAGCTCGCGCTGACGACGTTCTTCCCGCGCTGGTACATGGCCGATCAGGCCGAGATCGACCTCTATTTCGAGCGCGAGATGCCGGGGCCGGAAACGCAGGCCTTGTTCGCGCTCGCGAAGGAGCTGCGCATCGGCTTCTGCCTGGGCTATGCCGAGCTGGCGCTCGAGGGCGGCATCGTGCACCGCTACAATACCGCCATTCTCGTCGACAAGACCGGCGCGATCGTCTCGAAATACCGCAAGGTGCATCTGCCGGGACATGCCGAGCACGAGCCGTGGCGCAAGTTCCAGCACCTGGAGAAGCGCTATTTCGAGCCCGGCAAGCGCTTCGGCGTCTCCAGCGCCTTCGGTGGCGTCATCGGCATGGCGATCTGCAACGACCGCCGCTGGCCGGAGACCTATCGCGTGATGGGACTGCAGGGCGTCGAGATGGTGCTGATCGGCTACAACACGCCGGTGCACAATCCGCCCGCGCCGGAGCATGACGATCTCTCGCTGTTCCACAACCGCCTCGTGATGCAGTCCGGTGCCTATCAGAACGGCACCTGGGTCATCGGCGTCGCCAAGGGGGGCATCGAGGAGGGCATCGACCACATCGCCGGCAGCTGCATCATCGCACCCTCCGGCGAGATCGTCGCGGCCTGTGCCACCAAGGGCGATGAGATCGCGCTGGCGCGCTGTGACCTCGATTTGTGCAGATCCTACAAGCAGACGGTGTTCAACTTCGACGTCCATCGCCAGCCGCAGGCTTACGGCATGATCGTCGAGCGCAAGGGCGAGACGCTGATGGCCGACGGCTCGCCCGTCACAAAGCAGGCGTGACGCACGATGTTGCTGCACGGCACTTTCCGTAGCCCGCATGAGCGAAAGCGACATGCGGGTTCGCATGAACTGTGCCGGAGAACCCGGAGTCGCTGCGCTCGCCCGGGCTACGCAAATGCTTGCGCCCCGTGCCTCATTTGCGTTCAAATGAATGCACTCCACGTGCATGGCATGGGCCTTGCTTACAAATTCGGCAATTGAACTTGGCGTGTTGCATCAGGAGAGAACATGGATCGCAGGACGGTATTGAAGGGATTGGCGGGCGCGGGTGGTCTGGCGCTGACGGGGATTGCGGCGCCGGCGATCGCACAAGGCGCTGCCGCACGCACCTTGCGTTTTGTGCCACAGGCCAATCTCGCCAATTTCGATCCGATCTGGGGCACGCAATATGTCGTGCGCAACGCGGCCGCGATGGTGTGGGACACGCTGTACGGCATCGACGACCAGTTCGTGCCGCAGCGCCAGATGGTGGAATCCGAGCAGGTGTCCGACGACGGCCTGACCTGGACCTTCAAGCTGCGCCCGGGACTGAAATTCCATGACGGCGAGCCGGTGCTCGCCAAGGACGTCGTCGCCAGCCTCACGCGCTGGTCGGCGCGCGATCCGATGGGCCTGATGCTGAAGGCGCTGCAGAACGAACTGACGGCCGTCGACGACAAGACCTTCAAATGGGTGTTGAAGCAGCCCTATCCGAAGATGCTGTTCGCGCTCGGCAAGGGCAATGCGCCCTGCGCCTTCATCATGCCCGAGCGCATTGCGCAGACCGACCCGTTCAAGCAGATGTCGGAATATGTCGGCTCTGGCCCGTTCAAATTCGCCAAGGGCGAGTGGGTGCCGGGCGCCAAGGCCGTGTTCGAGAAGTTCACCGACTACGTGCCGCGCCAGGAGAAGCCGGTGTGGCTCGCCGGCGGCAAGCAGGTGCTGGTCGATCGCGTCGAATGGGTGATCATGCCGGATCCTGCGACCGCGGCTGCCGCGCTGCAGAACGGTGAGGTCGACTGGTGGGAGAACCCGATCACCGATCTCGTGCCGGTGCTGAAGGGCAACAAGAACATCGGCGTCGACATCGGCGATCCCCTCGGCAATGTCGGCTCGTTCCGCATGAACCACCTGCATGCGCCGTTCAACAACGTGAAGGCGCGCCAGGCGATCCTCATGGCGATGAGCCAGGAAGATTATATGCGCGCGCTGGTCGGCGACGACAACGCGCTGTGGAAGCCGCTGCCCGGCTTCTTCACGCCGGACACGCCGCTCTATACCGAGGCGGGCGGCGACATCCTCAAAGGCAAACGCGATTTCGCGGCGGCCAAGAAGCTGCTTGAGGAGGCCGGCTATAAGGGTGAGCCGATCACCTGCGTCGTCGCGCAGGACCAGCCGATCACCAAGGCATTCGGCGACGTTACCGCCGATCTCCTCAAGAAGCTCGGCATGACCGTCGACTTCGTCGCCACCGATTGGGGCACCGTCGGCGCCCGCCGCGCGCAGAAGACGCCGCCTTCGCAAGGCGGCTGGCACATGTTCCACACCTGGCACGCAGGTGCCGACTGCATCAACCCGGCCGCCTACACCGCGCTGCGGGCCAATGGCGACAAGGCCTGGTTCGGCTGGCCGACCAGCGAGCCGGTGGAGAAGGAAATCACCAACTGGTTCGCCGCCAAGTCGCTCGACGAGGAGAAGGCGGTCGCCGCGCGCATCAACAAGGCGGCGATCGACGACGTCGTGTTCGCGCCCACCGGGTTCTTCCTCGGCTATACCGCTTGGCGCAAGAACGTCTCGGGCGTGACCAAGGGGCCGATCCCCTTGTTCTGGGGCGTGTCGAAGACCGCATAGGGCGAAAGACCTCCCATGCTCACCTATGCGCTCCGCCGAGTCCTGTCGACGCTGCCGGTGATGGCGATCGTCGCGCTGTTCGTCTTCAGCCTGCTCTACATCGCGCCGGGTGATCCGGCCGTTGTGATCGCAGGCGACCAGGCGAGCCCGGCCGACGTCGAGCGTATCAGAGCCAATCTCGGACTGGACCAGCCATTCCTGGTCCAGTTCGGTAGCTGGGTTTGGCGCCTGCTGCACTTCGATCTGGGCACCTCGATCTTCACCAACCTGCCGGTGTCGGCATTGATTGCCCAGCGTATCGAGCCGACGCTGTCGCTGATGATGGTCACCCTGGTCCTCACGATCATCATCGCCGTGCCGCTCGGTGTCATCGCGGCCTGGAAGGCGGGCACCTGGATCGATCGGATCATCATGGCGTTCGCCGTGTTCGGGTTCTCGGTCCCGGTGTTCGTGGTCGGCTACATCCTGGCCTACGTCTTCGCGCTGAAGTTCGATTGGCTTCCGGTGCAGGGCTATACGCCGCTGGCCCAAGGGTTCTGGCCGTGGCTGCAGAACCTGATCCTGCCGGCGGTCGCGCTCGGCTGCGTCTACATCGCGCTGATCGCGCGCATCACCCGCGCCGCGATGCTCGAGGTGCTGCAGCAGGACTACATCCGCACCGCGCGCGCCAAGGGCCTGGGGCAGGGCGGCATCCTGTTCATTCATGCGCTGAAGAATGCCGCGGTGCCGATCGTCACCGTCGTCGGCATCGGCATCGCGCTCCTGATCGGCGGCGCCGTCGTCACCGAGAGCGTGTTCGCCATTCCGGGCCTCGGCCGGCTCACCATCGATGCCATCCTGCGCCGTGACTATCCGGTCATCCAGGGCATCGTGCTCTTGTTCAGCTTCGTCTACGTGCTCGTCAATCTCCTGATCGACGTCACCTACACCCTGGTCGACCCGAGGATCCGCTATTGACCGCCACGACCTCCACATCGCCGCCGCCAGGCCTCGTTCTCGCGCCTGTTCTGCCCGACCTGATGGTCGCGCCGAAGATCCGGCGCGGCGCCATCGGCTTCCTGCGCAACCATCCGACGGTTGCGATCGGCGGCGCGCTCCTGCTGCTGCTCGTCATCATCGGCGTGTTCGCGCCATTCCTCTTCACCGTCGATCCCACCGCGATCGCGCC
This sequence comes from Bradyrhizobium sp. SZCCHNRI3052, assembly GCF_032484895.1. Lineage (NCBI taxonomy): Bacteria > Pseudomonadati > Pseudomonadota > Alphaproteobacteria > Hyphomicrobiales > Nitrobacteraceae > Bradyrhizobium > Bradyrhizobium sp. SZCCHNRI3052. The sequence continues at coordinate 28,580 of NZ_JAUETW010000001.1, forward strand.
GGCCAAGCGCACGCGGCTGCCGTCGGCGGATTTCTGGTTCGGCACCGATGCGCTCGGCCGCGACATTTATTCCCGCGTGCTCTATGGCACCCGCGTCTCGCTGACGGTCGGCCTCGCGGTGGCGCTCGGCGCCTCCCTGATCGGCCTCACCATCGGTCTTGTCGCCGGCTTCCTGCGCTGGGCCGATGGCGTCCTGATGCGCTGCATGGACGGGCTGATGTCGATACCGCCGATCCTGCTCGCGGTGGCGCTGATGGCGCTGACGCGTGGCAGCGTCGGCAACGTCATCCTCGCCATCACCATTGCCGAGATCCCGCGCGTGGCGCGGCTGGTGCGCGGTGTCGTCCTGAGCTTGCGAGAGCAGCCCTATGTCGATGGCGCGGTCGCCTCGGGCACGCGCACGCCGATGGTGATCCTGCGCCACATCCTGCCCAACACCATGGCGCCGATGCTGGTGCAGGCGACCTACATCTGCGCCAGCGCGATGATCACCGAGGCGATCCTGTCCTTCATCGGCGCCGGCACGCCGCCGACCATCCCGTCCTGGGGCAACATCATGGCCGAAGGCCGCGCGCTGTGGCAGGTCAAGCCCTTCATCGTGTTCTTCCCCGCCGCGTTCCTCTCGGTGACCGTGCTCGCCGTCAACCTTGTCGGCGACGGCCTCCGCGACGCGCTCGACCCGCGCATGGCGAAGAGCCCATGAGCAGCGCAGTCAGAGATCGCCGGGAGCTCAAATGATGCCGCTGCTCGAGGTCGAGAATCTCCAGGTCCATTTCCGCACGCCGACCGGCATCAACCGTGCCGTCGATGGCGTCTCCTTCCACGTCAACCCCGGCGAGACGCTCGCCATCGTCGGCGAATCCGGCTGCGGCAAGTCGGTGACGTCAATGTCGATGATGCGGCTGATCCCGGAGCCGCCGGGCAAGATCGCGGGCTCGATCAAGCTCGAGGGCAGGGACATTCTTAAGCTCCCCGACCGCGAGATGCGTCAGCTCCGCGGCAACGACATCTCGATGATCTTCCAGGAGCCGATGACGAGCCTCAACCCGGTGCTGACGGTCGGCCGCCAGATCGGCGAGACCCTGCGGCTGCATCAGGGGCTCGACCAGGCGCAGGCGGAAGCGCGCGCGGTGGAGATGCTGACGCTGGTCGGCATCCCCGAGCCGGCGCGCCGCGTGCGCGAATATCCGCACCAGCTGTCCGGCGGCATGCGCCAGCGCGTGATGATCGCGATGGCGCTGGCCTGCAACCCGAAGCTCCTGATTGCGGACGAGCCGACCACAGCGCTCGACGTCACCATCCAGGCGCAGATCCTCAAGCTGATGCTGGAATTGAAGCAGCGCGTCGGTGCAGCCATCGTCCTGATCACCCATGATCTCGGCGTCGTCGCCGAGGTCGCCGAGCGCGTGATGGTGATGTATGCCGGCCGCAAGGTCGAGGAAGCGCCGGTCAGGGAGCTGTTCCGCTCGCCCCGCCATCCCTACACTCAGGGCCTGCTCGGCGCGCTGCCCAAGCTCGGCTCGTCGCTGTCGGGCGAAACCAGGCGTCTCGCGGAAATTCCCGGCCAGGTGCCGGACCTCAAGCAGCGCATCGAGGGCTGCGTGTTCGCCGGCCGCTGCGCGCTTGCCACCGACGTCTGCCGCCAATATGCGCCGGGGCTGGAGCAGAAGGCCAAGCATCACATCGCCGCCTGCCATTTCGCTGCCAAGGAGCAGGCCGCCGCATGACCATGCCGCTGCTCCAGGTCAACGACCTCAAGAAGCATTTCCCGATCCGCAGCGGCCTGTTTGGGCGAGCCAAGAGCCGGGTGCACGCCGTCGACGGCGTGTCGTTCGAGATCGCGCGCGGCGAGACGTTGTCGCTGGTCGGCGAATCCGGCTGCGGCAAGTCCACCGTCGGCCGCGCCATCCTGCGCCTGTTCGACATCACGGCCGGCCAGATCGTGCTCGACGGCACGCGGATCGACGATCTCGGCCCGGGCAGCCTGCGCGACATGCGCCGCCGCGTTCAGGTCGTGTTCCAGGACCCGTTCTCCAGCCTCAACCCGCGGATGCGGATCCGCGACATCCTGGCCGAGCCGATCAACAATTTCGGCCTCGCCAAGACTGCGGCCGAGCGCGATGCGCGCATTGCCGAGCTGATGGAGATCGTCCGGCTGCCGCGCGACGCCGTGAACCGCCGCCCGCACGAATTCTCCGGCGGCCAGCGCCAGCGCATCGGCATTGCGCGGGCGCTCGCCGCCAAGCCCGACGTGATCGTCTGCGACGAGGCGGTCTCCGCGCTCGACGTCTCCGTCAAGGCGCAGATCGTCAACCTCCTGCAGGACCTGCAGCGCGAATTCGGCCTCGCGCTGCTGTTCATCAGCCACGATCTCGCCATCGTCGAGCACATGACGCACCGCGTCGCCGTGATGTATCTCGGCCGCATCGTCGAGCTCGCCCCCAGACGGCAGATCTTTGCGTCTCCCGGCCATCCCTACACCAGGGCGCTTCTCTCAGCCGTCCCAATTCCCGAACCCGGCGCCGAGCGCACCCCGATCATTCTCAAGGGCGACGTTCCCAGCCCCGTCAACCCGCCCAAGGGCTGCCGCTTCAACACCCGCTGCCCTCTCGCATTCGACCGCTGCCGAATGGAGGCGCCCGAGCTGCGTCTGAAGGGCGAGGACCAGTGGGTGGCGTGCCATCTGGAGAATGCGTAGTTGTAGTAGCGTAGGGTGGGCAAAGGCGCTACGCGGCGAAAGCCGCGAAGCGACCTGCCCACTGCGCCCGGTGCGAATGACAGCTTGACGCACGAGACTGCCGCGCCAATCCTCATTGCGAGCGCAGCTCGCAATGAGGGAGGAGAGATGGTGCGTTTCTCGCGCGGATATGGGTGCAGCGCGTAGCCCGCATGAGCGACAGCCGGCGCGCGGGACGCGCGTCGGCGCCAGCGGTCTTGCGTGCCGTGTCGGCGAACCCGGATGTTGCTGCGCTCGTCCGGGCTAGGTGGCGACCGAACGAAACTTCGACGGCATACGGCATCGCTGCGCCGCGCGTCGTCGCTGCAGATCATGTCTTGAGGAATGGTACCGCAGCCGCGCCCGGTTGCGACCAGGCGTCGGCTCACCGGGGCACGGCCTCGCCCGCTTCAGGCTGCGGGCGACCGATTGAATTTCGTCCAATAGAACGTCGCAAAGCGCGATCTGCGACAGCAGGGCGGCCTCTGTCGATTGGTACGACGTCGGCCGATCGAGGTGTAGCTTTGCTGTGCGGATTCTGCTTAGCGATTTCAATACCGAATGATTGGACAGGTCGCCGCCTCGAATATCGGTCATTTTGCCTGCACCACCACTACACGAGATCTGTCGCATCAGGACCAATTTGGTTCAAAACAATCGGTGTGCCGCGAAGGGGGCCGCGAGCGGACAGCGCGACCTTGCGGGTCCCTCCGGCGTCTGCAAAGCAGCGCCCACGGACATCAATCGGCGGTTTACAGTTGGTTCCGAAATTGAAACTTGGCACGTTGAGTTGACGCTTTGCCTGCCTGATTGGCAACTTATCGCTCTTGGTCGAGCGATTGGCGACCTGCTGATGACCTATTGCAGCCGTGCCAGACTGGAAGACGCTCGCTGTGCCCGGCGAGGGGATGACCTGGTGCACCGCCACTGAACTGGTAATGCCTACAAGATAACTAAGAGAATGCAACGTGACCGTCTTGATAAGCATGATTGGACTCACTTCATCTCGCCTCATATCGACAGGCGTGTGGACGTTGCCAGGTTCGCGTTGTGACAAGGGCATAAGTTCATCGCTTCGGTGACCTGCTTCGCAAGATCGAGAATCTCAAGCGCCGAGCGTCGCCGGTTAGGTGTGTTGGTGTTCCGAACATTATCGTCTCCCAAAAGTGCCGCGGGTCTCGGCTCGCTCGGTCACGTTCAACCCTGTCTGTCGCTGCGAGGATGCGCTTAGCGAGTCTTGATTTCGTGGTGGAGTTTTGCCCGGCCTTGGGCAGGGGATCACCGCCTCGTCCAGCACGGAACTCATGAGTTCCACTTCGCCGGGATGCCGGTTCCCGTGCCGCCACGTTCATCTCCTCTCTTCCGGTCGCACTCTACAGAACCTGCTGCCTGCTCATCTCAACGAGATTGAAGCGCGTCGCGCGGCGATTTTGAAGTTATTCTCAAGTCCAAACTCTGCAAACGTTGCTCAGAATTAGCCGCAACACTAGCCAGTTACCTGCTCAAGTTAACATGTGAGAAGTCGGGAACATGATCGAGCTGCGGCGCCTGGCCGCCTCCCGCGTGACGGGAGTTTCGCGGAGTTGACTTGGATCAGTCCGGAGGACGTACTCTTCAGTATTCAAGCGAGCCGTGAGCGAGGACAGACCGATGAACTTGGACCGATCCGTGAGCCTATTGAGCCGGGCTCCCGTCATTCGTACGGACGATCCGGAGGCGATGGAGCACGCGTTGCGTACGGTCTACGGGGCAACTGGCTTCGCAGTCACCAAGGCAGATGGCTTCCAGGGGGTGGGCAACTACCTTCAGCTTGCGAATATCGGCCTTGGCTTTTGTGCCTATGGCGGGGCGAGGGCGGTCGTCAAGTTCCCGGAAAGCGACTACGCGCGGCTGCAAATTGGCCTCAAAGGCAGCGCTTTGACCGTTCTGAATCGCACGGCGATCGCGATAACCGAGCGGCAGTCCTGCATAGTTGCGCCTGGCGAACCCAACAGGATTGTGTTCGAGCCAGGTTATGAGCAGCTCATTCTTCGAATAAGCGCGAGGGCGTTGGAGCAGACATTGACGACGCTGCTCGGTGCAAAGCCAGCCGGTGTCCTCAAGTTTGATCCCATAGCGGCTGCGGTGCAGCCGAACGCTCTGGTCTTGCGCGATCTGGCGATGTTCCTCGCTCATCAGCTGGATGCGACGGCGACAGAGCTGCCGCGCGCGGTGCTGGCCGAACTGGAGCAGGCTCTCATCGTTTCCTTCCTGTCGGCTCACCGCCACAATTTCAGCGAGCTGTTGGAGAGAGCCGAAAAGGATGTCGTGCCGCGGATCGTCCGGCTGGCCGAGGAGTATATCGAGGCCTCTTGGGACCGCGCCATCACGATCGAGGCGCTGGCGTCGCAGACAGGCGTCAGCATCCGCGCGCTCTATACTGCGTTCAAGAAGAGCCGCGGATACTCGCCGATGGCGTTTGCGAAAACGGTGCGATTGCGACGGGCAAAGCAGATGCTCTCGGGGGCAGATCAGCGCACCTCCGTCTCTGCAGTCGCCTACAATTGCGGCTTCGGAAATCTCGGACACTTCGCAAGAGACTATCGCGAGATGTTCGGTGAGCTTCCATCCGAAACTCTGTTGCGCTCGCGACGAGCCGCCTAGCTCGCCTTACAGAAGCGTCGGTCAGGCCAGTCCCAATAGCGCTTGGGCAGCGGCGAAGCAAAGCGCGGGTCGCCAACTCAAGCTGAGAGCCAATCATGATGACGCCGTCCGACTGCGGCGAGGCGCCAAGAAGCGGGTCAGGTCTTTCGAATATTCTCGTCTCGTAGAAAGCGCCGCGCTTTTCAACTTGTTCGGGTCACGTTCACCTGACGTCGCTGCTGGATATACGCGTAGCGAGCTTCAACTTCATGGCGGATATTCTCTCGGGGGTAGGCGGGAGGGTTGCCGCATCGTCCAGCGCAGACCTCATGAGATGAGGCCAAGTAGTAATCTGGAAGGAAATTGAAGCGCGTCGATGAAGAAGATGGAACTGCGACACCTCGCCGCTGACCGGTGTTTTCCCGGAGTATCAGTTCGGTCAAACCGAGGTACCATCTTCCGATGAACCTAGATCAATCCGTAAGCCTGCTGAGCCGCGCTCCCGTCATTCGTACAGACGATCCGGAGGCGATGGAGCACGCGTTGCGTACCGTCTACGGGGCAACTGGCTTCACAGTCACCAAGCCAGATGGCTTCCTGGGGGTGGGCAACTACCTTCGGCTTGCGAATATCGGCCTTGGCTTTTGTTCATATGACGGGGGAACGTCGGTCGTTAAGTTCCCGGAGGGCGACTTCGCGCGCCTGCAAATTGGCCTCAAAGGCAGAGCTTTGACCGTTCTAAATCGCACGGCGATCGCGATAACTGAGCGGCAGGCCTGTATAATTCCGCCGGGTGAACCGATCAGGATTGTGTTCGAGCCAGGTTATGCGCAGCTCATTCTTCGAATAAGTACGGGGGCGCTGGAAAGGTCGTTGACGACGCTCCTGGGCGCAAAGCCGGCTGGCGTCCTCAGGTTTGATCCCATGGCGGCTGCGGTGCAGCCGAACGCTCTGGTTTTGCGCGATCTGACGATGTTCCTCGCTCATCAGCTGGATGCGACGGCTACAGAGCTGCCACGCGCGGTGCTGGCCGAACTGGAGCAGGCTCTCATCGTTTCCTTCCTGTCGGCTCACCGCCACAATTTCAGCGAGCTGTTGGAGAGAGACGAAAAGGACGTCGCGCCGCGGATCGTTCGGCTGACCGAAGAGTATATCGAGGCCTCTTGTGGGCGCGCCATCACGATCGAGGAGCTGGCATCGCAGACAGGCGTCAGCATCCGCGCGCTGTATGCGGCGTTTAAAAAAAGCCGCGGATACTCTCCGACGACGTTTGCAAAAACGGTGCGATTGCGACAGGCAAAACAGATGCTCTCGGGGGCAGATCAGCGCACCTCCGTCTCTGCAGTCGCCTTCAATTGCGGCTTCGGAAATCTCGGACACTTCGCAAGAGACTATCGCGAGATGTTCGGTGAGCTTCCATCCGACACTCTGTCGCGCGGGCGGCGAGCCGCCTAGCTCGCCTGACAGAGGCGCCGGGCAGGACCATTCCAAAGAGCGCCGGGGCCAGCAACGCGCGGTGGGCAGGTTGTGCCCGGCGAAGCTTGCTGATGATGTCCAGTATTCGCAGCCAGGCTGGGCCACCGTGCTGGGTCTGGAGGCAAAGCGACCGAACTGCGACATTACGGGCGACGTGTCATAGTCATGCGCTCGGCGGCGGACATGCTGCAGGGCGGGTCAAGGCGTGCACGCGGCCATTCGCCGCTAGCGACATGCCATGGCGATTCACGCACCTCCCGCTCGGCGATGGGGGGCAGCTGCACCCCCGCTTGCCTGGCCTGCGATTGAAGGCTCCGCAGGCTGCGACCGGCCTGCCACACCAATACAGCCAATCGTCCATATGCCGTGCCGTCGCCGGGCGCGTGCATTGTCAGGAGCCCTTATGGCGATTAAAGATTCCGACCCAGACCGCGTCGGCACCGCTAGCCTTCCCGCGCGGTCGCGCATTCGATGAGGCCGCCATGCATCTTGCCCATGATCCCACAGCGCCGGTGGCGGCAGGGATCAGCTTCGACCAGTTCCTGGCCGTCGACATCCGCATCGGCACCATCGTCGCGGCCGAGCCCTATCCGGAGGCGCGCAAACCGTCGCTGAAGCTGACCATCGATTTCGGGCCCGGCATCGGCACCAGGCGCTCCAGCGCCCAGATCGCCACGCTCTACGATCCGGCCACCCTGGTCGGCCGCCAGGTGGCCGGCGTCGTCAACTTCCCGCCGCGCCAGATCGGCAAGTTCATGTCCGAGGTGCTGACGCTCGGCTTTCCCGATGAACAGGGCAACGTCGTGCTGTTCCAGCCCGACAAGCGCGTGCCGAACGGCGCGCGGCTGTTCTGACGCGCGGAGAGCCGACCGCCATGGATATGCTGCTCGAACCTGTTACGCTGCCGCCGTTCCCCGAAGGCCTCAGGATTTCGCTCAGGCAGATGCATCTTCTCCAGGCTCCCATGGGCGGCACCCTGGTGACCGGCGGCGCCACCTTCCGCGTGTTCGCGCCGCATGCCAAGGCGGTCTACGTCTCCGGCCCGTTCAACGACTGGGCGCAGGACGCGAGCTGCCGGCTGGCGCCGATCGGCAACGGCCATTGGGCGATCTTCGTGCCGTCTCTGAAGGACGGCGACGCCTATATGTACTTCGTCGAGGGTGAAGGCAGCTCCGGCTACAAGCGCGATCCGCATGCACGGCTGCTTACGGTCGATCCGCCGTTTCCGCAGGCGCATTCGGTGCTGCGCAATCCGCACGCTTTTCCCTGGCACGACACCGACTACACGCCGCCGCCCAACAACGAGCTCGTGATCTATCAGCTCCATGTCGGCACCTTCGACATGAAGGCGGGCAATCCCGACGGCTGCTTCTTCGACGTGATCGAGCGAGTGCCGCATCTGGCGAAGCTCGGCGTCAACGCGATCGAGCTGCTGCCGGTGCAGGAATTCCCGACCATGTTCAGCATGGGTTACAACGGCACCGACCTGTTCAGCCCGGAGACCGAGTACGGGGAGGCAGAAGACGCGCATCTCGCGGCCTACTTCAAACGCACCAACGAGATCCTCGTCGCAGCCGGCGCGACACCTTACGCCGATATCGGCGTGGTGCGTCACTGCGACGACCAGCTCCGCGCGCTGATCGACGTCTGTCATGTCCATGGCATCGCCGTGCTGTTCGACGTCGTCTACAACCACGCCGGCGGCGGTTTTGACGAGAGCAGCATCTGGTTCTTCGACCGTCAGGCCTATGGCGATCCCAATCGCAGCCTGTATTTCACCGATCAGGGCTGGGCGGGCGGCCAGGTGTTCGCCTACTGGAACGCCGACGTGCGGCGGTATCTCGTCGACAACGCCGTGATGTTCTATCGCGAGTATCACGCCGACGGCCTGCGTTTCGACGAGGTCAGCGTGATGGACCGCTTCGGCGGCTGGGCGACCTGCCAGCAGCTCACCGAAGCGCTGCGCGCGGAGAAGCCGGATGCGATCCAGATCGCGGAATACTGGCCGGTGAACCCGTGGGTGGTGAGGGACATCGCGCATGGCGGCGCCGGCTTCGATGCGACCTGGAGCGACGGATTGCGGCTCGCGGTGCGCGGCGCCGTCGCGAGCGCTGCCGGCGGCGCGGGCGCCGTCGTCCCGATGCAGCCGATCGCCGCGGCGATCGCCGATCTCAGCCTCGACAAGCGCTGGCGCGCCGTCAACTCGATCGAGAACCACGACATCGTCTATGCCGGCCGCGAGCCGCGCATCTCGCGTCTCGCCGATCCCGTCGACAGCCGTTGCTGGTACGCGCGCAGCCGCAGCCGCGTCGCCACCAGCCTGCTGCTGACCGCGCCCGGCGTCCCGATGCTGTTCATGGGCCAGGAGCTGTTCGAGGACCGGCCGTGGAGCGACACGCCGAGCCTGGACACGACCATCCAATGGGCGCTGCTCGACGGCGAGGACAAGATCACCGCTGATGCGATGCGCTTCACGCGCGAGTTGATCGCGATCCGCCGCACCCATCCGGCGCTGACCGCGGAGGGATGCGCCATCGTCCACGTCCATGACGGCAACCGCGTGCTCGCCTTCCACCGCTGGGACGGCCAGGGCGACGACGTGATGGTGATCGTCAGCCTCAGCGAGACGCCATGGCGCGACTATGCGATCGGCTTTCCGGCAGCGGGGCAGTGGAAGGAGGTATTCAACAGCGACGTCTATGACAACTGGGTCAATCCGGATGTGGTTGGTAACAATGGCTCGGTCACCGCAGGCGGCCCGCCGCTGCACGGCCAGCGCAGCTCGGCTGACGTGACGATTCCGGCGAATGGCGTGCTGGTGTTCGCGAGGGAGTGACGGACGCGTAGCCCGGATGAGCGCAGCGATATCCGCGGTCCCACGACTGTTGCGATGATCCCGGATGTCGCTGCGCTCATCCGGCCTACGAGCGTCGCCGTGTGGCTACACGATCAACCGCCCCTGGCGCTCCGCGATCCCGATCACCGCTTCCGTCCCCGCATTGAAATCGAGGTGATCCGCCTCGATGCCGTCGGAGAAAATGACGCCGTTCTCGGGCATCAGCGAGCGCAGGCGCAGTGTTTCGGCGCCGTTCAGCCCTCCGCAGACCAGGGATGTCTGTGACGTCTTGCTCGGGAACGGCTCGCGCACGGCAAAGCGCAAGCTCCGGGCGTCCCAGGGCAGGGCGGTGTAGTCGCCGCCCGTCGTGGGGCTGCCGAAGTTGCCGGCGATCGCCAGCGCGCCGGTGACGATGCTCTTGAACCACGCAGTCGAGCCGAGTCCGGTCGCGACGATCAGGCCGCTGGAGGACTGCCGCTCCTGATGCTCGCGGGTCGCGATCTCGTAGCGGGCCGAGACATGCGTGCGCGCGCCGATGAAGAGGTCGTTGACCGCATGGAGCACCTGGCCGTCGGCGAGGCTCGCGCGCGCCATGGTCACCGTCTTGGCCGCGCGCCGGTCGGCAGCAACCTCCGGCAGCAGGTTCGCGAGATCGGCCGGCGCGAACGGCAGCAGCACGCCGTCATGCCGGGCCGCGTCCGGGTTCAGGCCGAGCAGCGGCTGGCCGTCGAGATATTTCATGGTGTTGGCGACGAGCCCGTCGGGGCCGAGCGCCGCGACGATGTCGGCGGGGCCGAAGATGAAGTTCGGCAGGAAGCCGCGGTCGACGATCTGGTAGCGGCCCCAGCGCTCCAGTGTCTGGACGCTGGTCAAGCGCGCGGCCTGGTAGGCCGCGTGCTCGCGTTCGTAGTCGGAGAAGTCGGCGCCGAGATGCTCGACATAGAAGCGGGCCTGGTCCGCGGTGAGGAATCTGGTGATCAGCTCCTCGAGCCGCGTTCTCCTGACAACCAGCACCACCTTGCGGTCATTGCCGGACACGGGCGGCCTCCGCGGGCTTCTGCATCAGGCTGTTCAGGAGCTCCGGCGAGACGTTCAGCTGCCCGATCTTCTCGGCCTTTTCGGCGAGGCCCGAGAACGCCTGCGCGATCAACTGGCCGGGTTGCATGCCGGTGGCGGCGAGCGCCTGGATCACGCGGGTGTCGACGCCCTCGAAGATCTTCATCAGCGCGCCGACGCGATAGGCTTCGGCATCCGCCAAAGTGCGGGTGTTCGCCGCATTCAGCGACACGAAATCCTTCCGCTTGGCCTCCAGCCCGATATCGGCGACCATGCCGGCCTCGCGCAGCTCGTTCTTCTTCGCGGCGACGCTGGCCTCCGCATCCATCTGCGTCTCGCGGATCGAGCGCTTCTTCTGCTCGACCGCGATCTCCGTGTCGAGCTCGCTCTCCCGGATCGCCCGCTCGCGCTCGACGGCGAAATTGCGCCGCGCGAAGATGGCTTCGTCCGCGGTCCTCAGGATCGCCTCGCGCGCCTCGGCCTCCAGCGCCTTGGCGGTCTCCGGCGTCGGCTTCACCGCGCGCACGGCGACGCCAAGGATTTCCAGGCCCAGCGCCTCGATGTCGGCGCGCCGCTTCAATCCGGCCGCAATCGTCTCGGCGATGCGGTCGGAGGCACGCAACGCCTCTTTCAGGGTCATGTCCTTGACCGCCTGCTGCGCCAGCACCTCGACCGCGCCGAGCACGCGCTGCGGCAGCTCCTCCGAGTCATCGGACTCGTAGGTCTTGCCGTCGCGCTTGAGCGTGAAGTTGAGCATCGCCGCCGCCTTCCTCGGCTCGCCGATGCGGTAGGTCACCTGGCCCTGGATCGTCAGCGTCTGAAAGTCGCGGGCGATCTGCTGGAAGATGAAGGCGGCGTCGCGGCTGCCGATGGGGATCGCGACCAGGGAAGTGGCGGGCCCGTAATAGAAGGTGGAGAGCCCGGCACCTTCCTCGACCACGCTGCCGGCGCGGTACTTGAGGAGATAGGTGGTGGGTTGGGCCTTGATGAAGCGTAAGCCGAACATGGCGGCCTCCTGACGTTCAATGGATAAGTGTGTCACGCCAACTTAGTAAGTTGGACAGTACAACTAAGTATGCTAGTGTCAAGGGACAAATTCGGGGGCGGACGGTATGGCAGCACGGCAGGGGCAGGGCGGCGGAGCGGCTGCGAGAGCGGGCGGACTGGATTTTCCGCGGCCGCTGACCACGGTGGACATCGTCATCTTCACGATCCGGCTGGAGGCGCTGCACGTGCTGCTGGTGCGGCGCGGCCACGGCGAGGGAGAGCCGTTCCCGGACGCGTTTGCGCTCCCGGGCGGCTTCGTCGATGTCGACAAGGATCGCGATCTCGAAGCCTGCGCGCGGCGCAAGCTTGCCGAGAAGACCGGCGTGATCAGCACCTATCTGGAGCAGCTCGGCAGCTGGGGCAGTGCGCACCGTGATCCGCGCGGCTGGTCGGCGACGCACGCGTATTTTGCGCTGATCCCGGCGTCAGCGGCGGAGGCCGCGCTCGCGGCCGATGCGCAATGGTTTCCGCTCGTGGGCATGAGCGTGAAGCCGAATCTCGCGTTCGATCATGCCGAGATCCTGCAGGCCGCCGTGCAGCGGCTGCGCAACAAGGTCGAGTACACCTCGCTGCCGGCCTATCTGATGCCGGAGGAGTTCACACTGCCCGAGCTGCAGCGGACTTACGAGATCGTGCTCGATCGTCCGCTGGAAAAGAGCGCCTTTCGCACCCGCATGCTCTCGGCCGACCTGATCGAGCCGATCGCCAAGATGCGCAAGGGGCCGAACCGTCCGGCGCAGCTCTATCGGCTGAAGGCGGCGGCGGCGCCGGTGTATTTCGCCAGAACGTTCAACGCGCCGGATTGACGGCGTGGTCGCCTCTTCCAGCCCCGCATGAGCGAAGCAACATGCGGGTCTCACGCGGAGTCTCGGAGAACCCGGATGTCGCTGCGCTCATCCGGGCCAAACGGCTCCATCTCTCGCCGGTCAGGCCGAGAAATCCACCACCAGCGACTTGCTGGTCGAGCTCGACGAGCTGGTGCCGCTGGCGCTGTACGAGGAGGTCGTGCTGCTGTTCGAGCTCTGCAGCGCCTCGAGCAGCTTCTTCAACAGCTCCTCGACCTGGGATGAGGACGATGAAGACGACGAGGAGGAGGTGCTCGACGTGGTGTCGGTGCTGGACTCATCGCTCGGCGGGGCCGGCGGCGGACCGCCGGCGCCACCTGCGCCGCCCGGACCGCCGGAGAAGGCGTTGGCAAATACGTTCTTCAGCTCGGTCGCCTGGTCCGAGGTCAGCTTGCCGCTGTCGACCTCACTCTGGATGAGATCGTCGATCTTCGACTGCATCTCCTTGGGCGACGGCGGCGCGCTGGAGCTCGACGATGACGACGAGCTGCCGCTCTGCAATGCGGAATCGATGTCGTCGAGCGCCGAGGACAGCGCAGTCTGGTCGGCGGAGCTGACCTTGCCGGCCGAGACTTCCTTGGTGAGTTCCTGCTTGAGCAGGTCGAGCGGCGAATATCCGCTCATGGAGGATGCAGAGATCGACGTCATGGCGTGCTCCGGGGTGCGACATCAAACCTGCGCCCAGGTGCGACCGGAACGCTTAACAGCTCCTTGTTCCGTGTTTCTGGATGTGTCCCGCCGCAGGCTGCACACAAAACGAAGCAAGAAAGTCAGCATGGCTGCGTAGCCCGGATGAGCGCAGCGACATCCGGGTTCGGCACGAGCGCGGGTGGAGACCCCGGATATCGCTGCGCGCATCCGGGCGACGGTCCGCGGCAAGGCGGCATGCCGCCAGCGCAGTGCTCCGGCGCGGGAAATGGTGTATCCGCGGGTGACAGGCGGGGCTCTCGCTCGGGATGTCCGCCACAAGGAATAAAGCTCCCGGAGGAACTCCATGTCGGCCCTGCCGCTTTCTGGCATCAAGATTCTCGATCTGACCCGCGTGCTGGCCGGACCGCTGTCCGCGCAGATGCTGGCCGATCTCGGCGCCGAGGTGATCAAGATCGAGCGGCCCGGCACCGGCGACGATGCGCGCGCGTTCGGTCCGCCCTACCTCAGGGACCCCGATGGCAAGGCCAACAACAACAATTCCTTCTACATCTGCGCCAACCGCAACAAGAAGTCCGTCACGGTCAACATCGCCTCGCCGGAGGGGCAGGAGATCATCCGCGCGCTCGCCAAGGACTGCGACGTGTTCATGGAGAACTACAAGGTCGGCGATCTCAAGCGCTATGGCCTGGACTATGAGGCGATCCGCGCCGTCAATCCCGAGGTGATCTATTGCTCGGTCACCGGCTTCGGCCAGACCGGGCCGTATGCACCGCGGGCGGGCTACGATGCGATCTTCCAGGCCATGGGCGGGCTGATGAGCGTGACCGGCCACATGGACGGCGAACCGGGGGCGGGGCCGATGAAGGTCGGTCCCTCGATCGTCGACTACATGACCGGCATGAACACCTCGATCGGCATCCTCTCCGCGCTGTATCACCGCGACGTCAATGGCGGCGGCGGCCAGCACATCGACGTCTGCCTGTTCGACACCGTGATCGCCTCGCTGTCGCACTATGCCCAGATCTTCCTGATCAACGGCAAGTCGCCGCCGCGCCGCGGCACCTGGGGCAATGGCGGCATGCCGGCCGGCGTGTTCCGCTGCACCGACGGCGAATTGATGCTGGTGGTCGGCAACGACGCGCAGTTCGCGCGCACCTGCGCGGTGTTAGGGGCGCCGGAGCTCGCGACCGATCCCAAATTCCTCAAGAACAACGACCGCGTCGTCAACGGCAAGGAGATCATGGCGATCTTCGCCGGCCTGTTCCTGAAGAACTCGGTGACGCATTGGCTGGAGGAGCTGGAGAAGGCGGGCGTGCCGTGCGGGCCGGTCAACGATTTTGCGCACGTGTTCGCCGATCCGCATGTCCGCTCGCGCGGCATGGAGGTGAAGGTCGAACACCCGTTCGAGCCGCATCTGTCCCTGATCCGCAACGCGCTGACCTTCTCCGGTACCCCGATCACCGAGTATCGCGCGCCGCCGCTGCTCGGCGAGCATACGCAGGACGTGCTGTCGGGGCTCGGCTACGACGCGGCGAAGATCGCGGCGCTGAAGCAGCAGGGCGTGGTGTAGCTCCTCCGGATCCCCGCTCTCTCCGTTTGTCATTCCGGGGCGCGCGTAAGCGCGAGCCCGGAATCCATAGCCACAAGCGGTCATGGTAGAGCGAGCTGGACGTGGCCGCTGTCTCCGAACGACTGCTGTTCGTGGTTATGGATTCCGGGCTCATTCGCGCTGTTTCAAGATGGCTTCGCCATCTTGCGCGCGAATGCCCCGGAATGACAGCGGGAATGGAGCAGGCGGACGCGCGGCTATCGCGTGCGGTGATGCCTATGCCGCTTCGATTTGGGGCGGTGATAGCGCGGCTCTGCCACGTATGGGGCAGGCGGCGGCGTGCCGAGCTGCTGCCGGGATTCCTGCAAGCGGCGCTGATAGCCGGGCGAGTTCATGATGCTGGCGGCGGCGCCGCGCGCCAGCGCCGGCTCGCTCGCCATCATCATGGCGAGCGCACTGGCCGCAGCGGCCAGGATCAATCGCGAACGGACCGTCATCGGGCGAGTTCCATTGTCATTGGTGGCGACGTCATCTGTGGCGATCGGCGCTCAGCGCGCTGCAATCCTGGCCTTCGACTTTGCCGCCTGATCGCGCGTGGTCAAGCCGAGCACGGCGCCGCGCACCACCCGCGCGATCACATCCTCGACATCGTCGAGGTCGCATCGGCCGTCGGAGAGCTTGGTGAGGCGCTCGCTCTCGCGGATGGTGTGATGCGCCATGGCGAGCGCAAAATGCAGGCCCCAGAACAGATCGACCTCGGAGCTGTCGGGCAGGGCGCGCTGCATTGCGCCGGCGAATTTGCGCAAATGGTCGATTTCCTTGGTCTTGATGCGGCGAATTGGCGGCACCGATTCGATCGAGGCGCGGATCATGAACTGCGCCACCGCCGAGCGTTGGTTCTCAGGGCCAAGGCAGCCGCGCAGGATCGGGCCCACGAGGGCGCGCAGGATGTCGGAGATGTCGGCGCGACCGCCGCCCGCATCCTCGGCTTCACGCAATTCGCGCAGGCGCTCGCGGTTGAGCGCGATCGAGCGGGTCACGAACAGTTCGGCGATCAGCTCGTCCTTGGAGCCGAAATGATAGTTCACCGCGGCGAGATTGACGTTCGCCTCCGCCACGATGTCGCGCAAGGTCACGTCGGAGAAGCCGCGTTCGGCATAGAGCCGCTCGGCGGCGATCAGGATCGCAGTCCGGGTCTGGTCGGTCGCCATGCTCGTCCTCCCGAACGATGAAGCGGGGTGGGAGTTGCGTTTCAAACAATTGTATGAAACTATTGTTTGAGACGGCCGCAATGTCAATCACGGTTCTTCCGTGGGGCGACATTTCGGCGCTGCAGCGACGGTTCGCGCGGTCGTGTCGCGCAAGATCACACTTGCACGGACGCCGTGGGCGGGCCGACACTGCGGCCAAAGTTTCAGAGGAAACACCCAAGGAGAGTCCCATGGACTTCACGATGTCGGCGAAGCAGCAGGAATGGCTGGAGCGCGTGCGCAGCTTCATGACCAAGCATGTCCGCCCGGCGGTGCCGATCTACAAGCAGCAGGACGCCGAGGGCGACCGCTGGAAGGTGATCCCGATCCTGGAGGACCTCAAGGCCAAGGCAAAGGCGGAAGGCCTCTGGAACATGTTCATGCCGCCGTCGCCGCATGAGGACGACGAGTTCCGCGGCGCCGGCCTCACCAATCTCGAATATGCGCTGCTGTCCGAGGAAATGGGCCGCATCTCCTGGGCGTCCGAGGTGTTCAACTGCTCGGCGCCCGACACCGGCAACATGGAAGTGTTCATCCGCTACGGCACCAAGGAGCAGAAGCGCAAATGGCTGCGCCCGCTGATGGACGGCGAGATCCGCTCGGCCTTCCTGATGACGGAGCCGGCGGTGGCCTCGTCGGATGCTACCAACATCGAGACGCGGATCGTGCGTGACGGCGATCATTACGTCATCAACGGCCGCAAATGGTGGTCGTCGGGCGTCGGCGATCCCCGCTGCAAGATCGCGATCCTGATGGGCAAGACCGATCCATCGGCCGCCAAGCATCAGCAGCAGTCGCAGATCCTGGTGCCGCTCGACACCCCCGGCATCAAGGTCGAGAAGATGCTGCCGGTGTTCGGCTTCGACGACGCGCCGCACGGCCATGCCCAGGTGCTGCTCGAGAACGTCCGCGTTCCTGCGGAAAACATCCTGCTCGGCGAGGGCCGCGGCTTCGAGATCGCGCAGGGCCGTCTCGGTCCGGGCCGCATCCATCACTGCATGCGCACCATCGGCAAGGCCGAGGAGTCGCTGGAGAAGATGGTGCGCCGGCTGATGACGCGCCAGGCGTTCGGCAAGAAGATCATCGAGCATTCGGTGTGGGAGCAGCGCATCGGTGAGGCCCGCACCAACATCGAGATGTGCCGGCTATTGTGCCTCAAGGCGGCCGACATGATGGACAAGGTCGGCAACAAGACCGCCCAGGGCGAGATCGCGATGATCAAGGTCGCCGCCCCCAACATGGCGCTGAAGATCATCGACGATGCCATCCAGGCGTTCGGCGGCGCCGGCGTGTCGGATGATGCGGGTCTCGCCAAGGACTACGCCAACATCCGCACGCTCCGTCTTGCCGACGGCCCGGACGAGGTGCACAACCGCGCCATTGCCCGGCTCGAGATGAAGAAATACGCCAACGAGCCGCGGCATTGAGCGTCGACTTCTAGGGTGGGCAAAGCGTCCGTCGCCGCGCAGAGCGCGGGGGCGGATGCGTGCCCACCCACTTTCGAGTTCAAAGCAACATGGTGGGCACGCTTCGCTTTGCCCACCCTACGAATTCTAATGCCGAGCGGTGACGCACCACTTGCGTCATTCCGGGGCGACGCGCAGCGTCGAACCCGGAATCCAGAGATGGGTCCGCCAAGATAGAGATTCCGGGTTCAGCCTGCGGGCTGCCCCGGAATGACGAACACGTGAGAAGGGAGCCTCGTCGTGGCCGACGGCGTCAAGAAGGACGAAGAATTCTCCGGCACCAAGCCGGTCGAGGAGCGGCATCGTTTCGACGAGGCCAAGCTCGCGGCCTGGATGGCCGAGCATGTCGAAGGCTATCAGGGCCCGCTGACCGTGCTGCAGTTCAAGGGCGGCCAGTCGAACCCGACCTATCGTCTGAACACGCCGGCGCGTTCCTACGTGCTCAGGCGAAAGCCGTTCGGCAAGCTGCTGCCGTCGGCGCACGCAGTCGATCGCGAATTCCGCGTCATCGCCGCACTCGGCAAGCAGGGCTTTCCGGTCGCCAAGGCCTATGCGCTGTGCAACGACGACAGCGTCATCGGCGCTGCCTTCTACATCATGTCGATGGAGGAGGGCCGGGTGTTCTGGGATCCGACCCTGCCGCATGTCGCAGCGCCCGAGCGGCGCGCGATCTTCACCAGCAAGATCGAAACCTTGGCCAGGCTGCACAGCTATGATCCGGCGGCGATCGGCCTTGCCGACTTCGGCAAGCCCGGCAACTACTTTGCCCGCCAGGTCGACCGCTGGACCAAGCAATATCGCGCCTCCGAGACCGAGCATCTGCCGGAAATGGAGAAGCTGATCGAGTGGCTGCCGCGCACCTTGCCGGCGCAGCAGCGCGTCTCGATCGTGCATGGCGACTACCGGCTCGACAACATGATCTTCCACGCGACCGAGCCGCGCGTCATCGCGGTGCTCGACTGGGAACTGTCGACGCTTGGTGATCCCATGGCGGACTTCACCTATTTGCTGATGCAGTGGATCATGCCGGGCCTCGACGGCGTCGACCTGAAAGCGCTGAACATCCCGACCATGGAAGAAGCGGCGGAGATCTATCGTGGGGTCACCGGCACCGAGCTGCCCGATCTCAACTGGTACTTCGCCTACAATCTGTTCCGGCTCGCCGGCATCCTGCAGGGCATCATCGGCCGCATCCGCGACGGCACCGCCGCCAACGACAAGGCGATCGAGTCGGTCAAGCGCATGGTGCCCATGACCAAGCAGGCCTGGTCCTATGCGCAGAAGGCGGGGGCGGTGTAGTCTCCTGTAGCCCCGGATGAGCGAAGCGACATCCGGGGTCACACGCGCTGCGGCGATGAACCCGGATGTCGTTTCCGCCCATCCGGGCTACCAATTCCGCGCGCCGGCTAGGGCCAATCACCGCCCACCGCCGCCTCCGCCTCCGCCACCACCTCCACCGCCGCCACCGGCCGTGGTCATCGCGCCGCTGTAGCGCGGATCGGTCTGCTTCATGTAGATCGGCGAGGTGTCGCGGCTCTGACGGCGCATGGCTTGCTGCACCTGGACCTCGGTGCCGCAGGCTGTCCAGGAGACGAGTTCACAGCCCGGCCACTGGAATTCACGGGCGCTTGCGTTCGTCACCAGCGAGCCAGCCGCCGTGGCGGCCATCAGGGTGAGCAGCGTGAGTTTCGATAGTCTCGACATGTTAACCATCCTTCGTTTCGGCGAGGCCGGAATGGTCCGCTTGCGAGGTTCGACGGCGGCTCGGAGAAGGGGGTTCGAGGACGTGGGCGTAAAAAATCGCCGGTCATTAGGGGGGCATGCTTGAACCCGAGCGTGGCTCATGGCGACGCGATGGTCTTGCCGCCACGCTCCATCGACACGGGTTGGTCCGCGCGGCGCATTGACCTGACTGCCGGGAGCTTGACCACGACGGGCGCGCGCAGTTAGGAAACGGTCGTCGCAGGCCATCTCGCAAGAAGGTCCCGCGAGCGGAGCTTTGCTGCCATGTCGCCGGTTTCGATTCGCCCGGATCTCGAGGTCGATCCCGCAACCGCCGATGCGATGCTTGCGCGCGCGGAGATCGACGCGCGGGTCGCTTCGGTGTCGCTGTTGCATGGTGGGGAGATCAGTGCCGTGTATGCGCTGGCTCTGCAAGGCGGCCAGCCGTCGCTGGTGCTGAAGATCTATCCTGACAGCATGAGCTGGAAGATGCGCAAGGAGGCGCGCCTGCTCGATCTGGTCCGGGACCGCCTGCCGGTGCCGGCGCCGCGGCTGCGCGCGGCGGACGCCTCGCGCGAGCTGATCGGCCTGGACTACGTGGTCATGAGCCGGCTCGACGGCGATCCGCTCGGTCCTCTCGAACAAGCGCTGTCCGCGCCGGAGCGGCGTGAGGCTTTCGAGCAGGTCGGTCGATTGTCGCGTGCCTTTCACGACATTGCGATGGATGCGTTTGGCTACATCGGCGCCGACGGCATCATGTCGGGCCATGCCGACAATCGTAGCTATCTCACCTCCCAGTTCGAACGCAAACTGGGCGAATTCCGCAGCCGCGGCGGGCCGGCTGATCTCGCCGCGCGCATCGCGCGCCAGGTGGCCGACGCGAGTGATCTGTTCGCCGCCTGCGGCGCGCCGGTGCTGTGTCACAATGATCTTCATCCCGGGAACGTGCTTGCGCGCGTCACCGGGGGCCGGGTCGAGCTCACCGGTGTGGTCGATTTCGAGGGCGCGCTGGCCGGCGACCCGCTCAAGGATGTCGCCAAGGCGATCTACTATCTCTCGCCGGAGCAGCGCGAGGCGTTTCTGGGCGGCTATGGTTCGATGAGCCGAACGAAGATCGAGCCGACGCTCGCGATCTATCGTCTGCTGTTCTCGCTGGAGCTGTGGTGCTGGTATCGGCAGTTTGGGGCGGCCGAAAAGCTCGCGCCGCTCATCGAGGACCTCGACCGCCTTGTGAGCGGCTAGAGCATGATCCGGAAAAGTGGAAACCGGTTTTCCGAAAGGATCATGCTCAAACAAAAAGAGATGAGATCATGATGCGTTTCCTTGGAAGCGCATCGTGATCCAGGTCCGTTCGGCCAACGCTTGCCCGTCGGGCAAATCGGCATGTGCGAGCGTGGCGTTGTCGGCCCCGCGCAGGCTGCGGTTATGACTGCAATCATCGTCGCCGATGAAGAAAGTTCGCGAGCGCGGTCAATGTGATGGTCTCGTCCAGTCCGGAAGGCTAAAAGATTTTGCTTTCGCTTTTTCGGAATTTGTGATCTGATGCGCTCATCCCGTCCCACCGAAGGGGCGTTGCGCGCGATCGTCACGACACGCGGGGCGGGGAGCGGTGGCCGCGATCATGTTGCAGCGTGTCCGGAGGGATGCGCGGACGAACGGCATGGCGCGGACGTGAAGTCGCAGCGTGCTGGCACCCCGATGCTGGTGCTACGTCGCGACGGCGCTCGCGCGCCGCGCGGGCAATGGTGGCCAGAAAGCCCGGCGCACCAGGCAGACTGCGTATAAGCGTGAAGACCATCGCGCAGGGAAGGCCGGGCGTTTTCCGGCTGCACCTGTGGTACCTGCCGCCTGCATTTTTTTACGCAGGCGGGCCGCAGGCGTCAGCCGACGCCTGGCCTTCCCTGCGCCCTTCGATGGAAGGGCGGTGAAATTCAGGATCACTCGGGCGCGGGGGCGTCGCGAGATCGCTCACGCATGTCGATGAGTTCGACAGCGAGCGATTTGTGGGGCGCGATGCCGGCAGTCCCAAGCTCGTCATGCCCGGGCTTGTCCCGCCTGCGCGGCCGAAGCCGCTTCGGCGCGGCGAAGGCCCGGGCATCCACGTCGCTCCTCGCGTGCCGACCGACGTGGATGGCCGGGACAGGCCCGGCCATGACGGATGACAGAGGAGAGGCGATGTCGACACCAGTGCGAGGGGAGACAGCGCTAGATCGGCTTCCCCGCGTACGGCATCGACGCCGTGAGGCCGCCGTCGACCGGGAAAGCCTGGCCGTTGACGTAGGAGGCCTCGTCGCTGGCGAGGAACAGGGCCATGGCGGCGATCTCATGCGGCTGGCCGGCGCGCTTCAGCGGATTGAGCTGGCCGATCTTGCCCTCGGTGCCGCGCTCCTTGGCGCCGTCGAAGATCGGCTTGGTCATGCCGGTCTCGATCAGGCCGGGACACACCGCGTTGATCCGCACGCCGGTGCCGGAGAGGGAGTACGCCGTGGTCTGCACCAGGCTGATGACGCCGGCCTTGCTCGCCGCGTAGGGATGGCCCGAGGCGCCGGATTTCAGGCCCGCGACGGAGGCCGTGCAGACGATCGCGCCGCGCTGTTGCCGCACCATGTGCGGCATCGCGTATTTCACCGCGAGGAACGGGCCGATCAGGTTGATGCGCAGGATCTCCTGCCAGTGCTCGACGGTCTGCTCGGCGATCGGGATCAAGCCGCCGGAGATGCCGGCATTGGCCCAGATCACGTCGAGCTTGCCGTAGGTCGCCACGGCGCGGTCGATGAAGCCCGAGACATCGGCCTCGGAGCCGGCGTCGGCGAGCACGGCTTCGGCAATGCCGCCCTGCTGCTTGACCATCTCGACCGTCTCCTTGACGGCCTCGCTGCGATCGACCGCGATCAGTCGCGCGCCTTCTTTCGTGAACATCAAGGATGCGGCGCGGCCGATGCCGCTGCCGGCGCCGGTGATGATGACGGATTTGCCTTCGAGGCGGCCCATGTTTCCTCCTGCTTCAATTGTGATCAGTTGCGTGCCGCGCAACGGAATTCAAACGCCGTTTCAAACGTGCTGAGATCGCCAAGCGGCTTGAGACGATCTGGGCCTTCACGTACAGCGGGAGACGAGCGGAGGGAAGGGTTTGAGCGATGTCGGCTGATGGAACGAAACCTTCTGTCGTCACCACGCGCTGGTGGTGGGTGCGTCACGCGCCGGTGCGCAGCGACGGCGGCAACATCTACGGCCAGTCGGACATCGCCTGCGATACCTCCGATCGCGAGGTGTTCGAGGCGGTCGCGAAAATCCTGCCGCGCAGCGCGGTGTGGTATGCGAGCAATCTGATGCGCACGCATCAGACGGCGGAGGCGATCTGGGCCGCCGGATTCCCGCGTCCCGCAGCAATGATCAGGGAGGCCGCTCTTGCCGAGCAGCATCTCGGGCAATGGCAGGGCATGAACCGCGCCGCGTTCCTGGCCAGCCGTCCCGCGGGCAGCCACTGGTTCGCCGACATCGATGAGCCGGCGCCGGGCGGCGAGAGCTACATGGATCTGTACACCCGCGTGACGGCGGCGATTGCGCGCATCACGGTTTCGGAAGCCGGCCGCGACGTCATCGCCGTCGGCCATGGCGGCACCATCAAGGCGGCTGTTGGCCTGGCGCTCGGCGGCCTGGTCGAGAAGGGGCTCGCCTTCGACATCGACAATTGCTCGGTGACCCGGCTCGACCACATCGTGGCCGGCGAGACGAGTACATGGCGGCTGCCGATGGTCAATCAGCAGCCCTGGATCGCGGACGCCGCGCACCGCGCGATGCACCAGCCGGCCGGGCCGGAGGTGACGACGAGCAAGCTGGCGTGAAACGAGATAGTGAGTTGCTATGCGCGTCGTTCAAAAATCTCGCCCGCCAAACGGGCAGTGCACCCTCTTCCCTTGTGGGAGAGGGCGCAGTCACTGGCACCGCGGAAAAGTCTCGTGGACGTCGCCGTGCCAATTTCGAAACCGACAACAGCCAAATAAGTAGGAGGAACTCCCCATGACCCTGTTCGACATGACCGGCAAGGTCGCCGTCATCACCGGATCCACGCGTGGCATCGGGCTCGCCATTGCCGAGCGCATGGCCGAGCACGGCGCCAAGGTGGTGATCTCCTCGCGCAAGGCCGATGTCTGCGACCAGGTGGCGCGCGAGATCAATGACCGCTTCGGTGCAGGCACGGCGGCGGCAGTCGCCGCCAACATCTCCAGCAAGGAGAACCTGCAGAACCTCGTCGACGAGGCCAACCGCATCTACGGCAAGATCGACGTGCTGGTCTGCAACGCGGCGTCGAATCCTTACTACGGGCCGCTCGCCGGCATCTCCGACGATCAGTTCCGCAAGATCCTCGACAACAACATCGTCGCCAACAACTGGCTGATCAGCATGGTCGTGCCGCAGATGATCGCGCGCAAGGACGGCTCGATCATCATCGTGTCGTCGATCGGCGGCCTGAAGGGCTCGACCATCCTCGGTGCCTACGCGATCTCCAAGGCTGCCGACATGCAGCTCGCGCGCAACCTCGCCTGCGAATACGGCCCGCACAATGTGCGCGTGAACTGCATCGCGCCCGGCCTGATCAAGACCGATTTCGCCAAAGCGCTGTGGGACAATCCGGAGAACCTCAAGGCCTCGACCGCGCGCTCGCCGCTGCTCCGCATCGGCATCCCCGACGAGATCGCCGGCGCCGCGGTCTTCCTGGGCTCCGCCGCGGGCGACTTCATGACCGGCCAGACCATGGTGATCGACGGCGGCGCGACGATCAGTTGAGGGGGACATACGGGTGTGGTGCGCGATGATGCCGCCACACTCTCAACTGTCGTCCGCCGGGACGACAGCATTTGCTGCGCGCCGCCCTCATTCCACCGCCGCGTACACCACGTCGCGCACCAGCGTGCGCAGATAGTCGCGTTGTCCGGGGGCCTGCGCCATGAACACGCAGAACAGCTCCTCCTTCGGATCGATCCAGAAGAACGTGCCGGCGATGCCGCTCCAGAAGAAGGTGCCGGGCGAGCCGGGGAAGGGGGCGATGCCAGCCTCGCGACGCACGGCGAAGCCGAGGCCGAAGCCGTGACCGGGCGACAGCAGCGTGCCCTGCGTCTTCACATGGGGACCGAGGTGGTCCGACGCCATCAGCTCCAGCGTCTTGCGGCCGACCAGCCGGGTGCCGTCGAGGCTGCCCTTGCCGAGCAGCATCGCGCAGAACCGGGCGTAGTCCATCGTGGTCGCCACCAACCCGCCGCCGCCGGATTCCATCAGCGGCTGCTCGGTCATCTTGAACAGGTTGACCGCCTCGCCGGTCCACGGGTCCTGGGCGAACGGCTCGGCCAGCCGGCCAGCATTCGCCTCGGCGGTGGAGAAGCCGGTCTCCTTCATGCCGAGCGGCTCGAGGATGCGCTCGGAAAGGAAGGGGCCGAGCGTCTGGCCCGAGACGACCTCGATGATGCGCCCGAGGATGTCGGTCGAGCGGCTATAGTTGAACTCGGCGCCCGGCTGGCAGATCAGCGGCAGGCCGGCGACGATGGCCGCGTGCTCGGCATTGGTGATCTTGCGGCTGCGCACCCGAGATTGCTGGTAGAGCTGGTGCACCGGCCCGGTGCCGGTGTGCTCATACGCCAAGCCCGAGGTGTGGCGCAGCAGGTCCTGGACCGTCATCGGCTGGGCGACCGGGACCAGCTCCAGCTTGCCTCCGGTCTCGACGCCCACTTTCTGCTCGCCGAATTTCGGGATGAACTTGGCGACCGGATCGGACAGCAACAGCTCGCCGTCCTCGACCAGCATCATGATCCCGAGCGAGACGATCGGCTTGGTCATCGAGAAGATGCGGAAGATCGAATCCGGCCGCATCGGCGTGTCGGCGTCGGGCGCTTGCCGGCCGATGGCGTCGAACCAGGCGATCCGGCCGCGGCGGCCGACCAGCAGGGTGGCTCCGGGGATGGTTCCCTTGTCGGCCTCGCGCTTGAACGCATCCGAAGCTCGCTGCAGCCGCGCCTGGGACAGGCCCAGCGCCTCGGGGCGGTCATCCGGCAGCGGCGGCGTCAACGAGCGGAGCGCGGAAAGGTGCGCGCTGGATGCGGCAGTCGGTGGGGTCATGGGCTCTCCCTGAAGTCCTGTTGTCGGTTTGCATCAAGTCTGGCGCGGAAGTTGTGGTCTGACCAGTCGATTTGCCCCATTGCACCCTTGCATTCGGGGGGAGGTCTATGCTTCAAAGCGCGCGAGCCGGCGACACTGTCCCGGCTCGCTAGGAGTGTAGCTCAATTGGTAGAGCACCGGTCTCCAAAACCGGGGGTTGGGAGTTCGAGCCTCTCCACTCCTGCCAGCGAGATCAAGCACTTAAGCCAAAAATCGACGAGACAGGTGAGGTCGGGGCCCGCAGCGCGCGAGCCCCGAATGCATTTCGGCGACCCCTTATTGTTTCACATAAGGGCAGTTTCCGTCCTTCAGCGGCCGGAACACCTGGTCGCCGGGCACCTCCGCCAGCACCTTGTAATAGTCCCACGGGCCCTTCGACTCTTCGGGCTTCTTCACCTCGAACAGGAACATCGAGTGCACCATGCGGCCATCCTCGCGCAGGATGCCGTTGTCGGTGAAGGCGTCGCGCACCGGGGTCTCGCGCATCTTCGCGAGCACCGGCTTGGTGTCGCGGGTGCCGGCGGCCTTGACGGCATTGAGATAGTGCAGGGTGGCGCTGTAGGTCGCGGCCTGGTTCATGGTCGGCATCCGCTTCATGCGCTCGAAGAACTTCTTGCCGAAGGCGCGGGTGCGGTCGTTGAGGTCCCAGTAATAGGCCTCGGTGATGATCAGGCCCTGCGCCAGCTTCAGGCCGAGGCTGTGGATGTCGGAGATGAACATCACGATGCCGGCGAGGTTCTGGCCGCCGGCGACGATGCCGAATTCGGCGGCCTGCTTGATGGTGTTGATGGTGTCGCCACCGCCGTTGGCCATGCCGATGATCTTGGCCTTACTGGCCTGCGCCTGCAGCAGGAAGGACGAGAAGTCCTGGTTGTTGAGAGGATGCCGGGCGCTGCCGACCACCGTGCCGCCGGCGGCGCGCACGACGTCGCCGGTGTCGCGTTCGATCGAATGGCCGAACAGATAGTCGGCGGTGATGAAGAACCAGGTATTGCCACCGTTCTTGACGATCGCGCTGCCGACCGTGTGCGCGTTTCCATAAGTGTCGTAGGTCCAGTGCACGGTGTAGGGCGAGCAGGACTTGCCGGTGATGTCGGAGCTCGCGGCATCCGTCACGATCATCAGCTTCTCGAACTGCTTCGACATCTCCATGCCGGCCAGCGCGGTGGCCGAGGTCGGCATGTCGATCACCATGTCGACGGCCTCGTTCTCGTACCATTTGCGCACGATCGCGGCGGCGATGTCGGCCTTGTTCTGCGGATCGGCG
The DNA here is from genome assembly GCF_032484895.1 of Bradyrhizobium sp. SZCCHNRI3052. Lineage (NCBI taxonomy): Bacteria > Pseudomonadati > Pseudomonadota > Alphaproteobacteria > Hyphomicrobiales > Nitrobacteraceae > Bradyrhizobium > Bradyrhizobium sp. SZCCHNRI3052. The sequence continues at coordinate 55,233 of NZ_JAUETW010000001.1, forward strand.
CTGATCACCTCGATCGGCTTGCCGAACATGCTGCCGCCGAACGCCTCGACCGCGAGCTTGGTCGCCTCGAGATTGCCCTGGCCGCCGATGTCCGAATAGACCGACGAGAAGTCGCTGAGCACGCCGATCTTGAGCGGGGCTTGTGCCCGGGCCGGGATGGCGGTGAGGGCGAGAGCGGCAAGACCGAGAGCAGCAAGGCTGACGGCGGCAAGGCGCGTCCGTCCCTTGCGCGGGGCAAAGGTCATGGGTTTCCTCCGGATTGTTCTTGTGCGGACGAGAATGAGCGGGCGCCGCAGGCCCGGCAAGAGCAGGAGCCGCTCCACCGCGGGCATTTCGTCGCGGCAACTGCTCAACCTGCCGTGGTGCGGAAATGGCTTGCCGCGGCACGAAAAACCGCGTTGTTGCGAGCCTGGCGGGGGCCTGCCACGGGAATGACCGCCGACGCCCGGCATGCCCATATCTTGACCTTTGGCCCGCCGGACAGTAGATATCTTGGCAACCTGCAGCCGGCCCGCGACAAAAGCGGATATCCGGCGCGGCTTTTCACTCCCCGAACAAGCGAGCCCGTGGATTCGGCTCATCTCTCCGACAAGAGGGTGGGCCAAGGACGGCTGTTCGGTTTTCCCAGTCAACTCTTCAATCGTCCGATGACGGACGCGGACCCCTGACGATGGCTACCAGCCCGTTCAAATTCCTGCAGGAAGTGCGCTCGGAGACCGCCAAGGTCTCGTGGCCGAGCCGTCGCGAGGTCACCATCACCACGATCATGGTGTTCGTGATGGTGGCGCTGGCCTCGGTGTTCTTCTTCGCCGCCGATCAGATCATCCGTTATCTCATCACCCTCGTGCTGGGCATCCACTGATGGCAACCGCAACGCAAAGCTCCGACAAGCGCTGGTACATCGTCCACGCCTATTCGAACTTCGAGAAGAAGGTCGCGGAGTCGATCCGCGAGCAGGCCAAGCAGCGCAATCTCGAGGACCTGTTCGAGCAGGTGCTGGTGCCGATCGAGAAGGTCACCGAGGTGCGCCGCGGCCGCAAGATCGACGCCGAGCGCAAGTTCTTCCCCGGCTACGTGCTGGTGAAGATGAAGCTGACCGACGAGGCGTTCCACCTGATCAAGAACACGCCCAAGGTGACCGGCTTCCTCGGCGCCGAGAACAAGCCGATGCCGATCTCCGAAGGCGAGGCGATGCGCATCCTGAACCAGATGCAGGAAGGCGTGGAGCGGCCGAAATCCTCGGTGTCGTTCGAGATCGGCGAGAACGTCCGCGTTGCCGACGGCCCGTTCGCCTCGTTCTCCGGCGTGGTCGAGGAAATCGACGAGGCCCGCTCGCGCGTCAAGGTCGCGGTGTCGATCTTCGGCCGTGCGACGCCGGTCGAACTGGAATTCAACCAGGTCGAGAAGATCGTCGGTTAAGGGCCGGGCTGCCGGCTCTCTCGGCGTCCCGGGCTTTCCTTTTCGTCCGATCTCGTGTATCGGGCGCGCTTCGCTCCCCGAACGGGGGGCGATTTCGTTCGTGGGAGGCGTGACCGGCTTTGCCAGCCGGGCCAAGCGCGCCGGACCACGGTCCCAAACCTCGCCTGACGGGTTTTGTCGCCCCAAGGCGTTGCGTTCGCATCAGGCAGAATCGCGAACGCATTGGAGAGTCATAATGGCAAAGAAAGTAACCGGTTACCTGAAGCTTCAGGTTCCGGCCGGCGCGGCCAATCCGTCGCCGCCGATCGGTCCGGCGCTCGGTCAGCGCGGTCTCAACATCATGGAGTTCTGCAAGGCGTTCAACGCCCAGACCCAGAAGGAAGAGAAGAACACCCCGATCCCGGTGGTCATCACCATCTATGCGGACCGGTCCTTCACCTTCGAGATGAAGACCCCGCCGATGTCCTACTTCCTCAAGCAGGCCGCCAAAATCCAGTCGGGCTCCAAGGCCCCGGGTCGCGACAAGGCCGGCAAGGTGACCAAGGCGCAGGTGCGCGAGATCGCCGAGAAGAAGATGAAGGACCTGAATTGCGACTCGATCGAGTCGGCCATGAAGATGGTCGAGGGCTCCGCCCGCTCGATGGGTCTGGAAGTTGCGGGGTAAGGCGCCATGGCACTCGGAAAGCGTTTGAAGAAGGCCCGCGAGGGCATCGATCGCACCAAGCTCTACCCGCTTGCTGACGCGATCAAGATGATCAAGGAGCGGGCCGTGTCGAAGTTCGACGAGACCATCGAGGTCTCGATCAACCTCGGCGTCGATCCGCGCCACGCCGACCAGATGGTCCGTGGCGTCGTGACGCTGCCGAACGGCACCGGCCGTACGCTCCGCGTCGGCGTGTTCGCCCGCGGCGCGAAGGCCGAGGAAGCCAAGGCCGCCGGCGCCGACGTGGTCGGCGCGGAGGACCTGGTCGAGAAGGTGCAGAACGGCAATATCGACTTCGACCGCTGTATCGCCACCCCCGACATGATGCCGCTGGTCGGCCGTCTCGGTAAGGTGCTCGGTCCGCGCGGTATGATGCCGAATCCGAAGATCGGCACCGTAACCATGGACGTCACTGGCGCCGTCAAGGGCGCCAAGGGCGGCTCGGTCGAGTTCCGCGTCGAGAAGGCCGGCATCATCCAGGCCGGCGTCGGCAAGGCCTCGTTCGCCGAGGACAAGCTGGTCGAGAACATCAAGGCGCTGGCGGATGCGGTGGTGAAGGCCAAGCCGGCCGGCGCCAAGGGCACCTACGTCCAGCGCGTCGCGGTGTCGTCGACCATGGGCCCGGGCGTCAAGGTCGAGCCGGGCACCTTGCTCGCGTAACACCTTCGGACATCGTCAGCATTCAGTGGGGCGGGATCGGCAATCGATCCCGCCCTTCGCATTTCCGCACCCCAAGTGAGCGGCACGCCCGCTGCAAAATTGCAGCCGGGCTGGCGCAAACACAACGAGGCTCAGCCCCGGGCGCCTTCGGATGTCCGGGCCTCGGATCGCATGCTGGGCCTCGCAGCCGCCAGCAGCTTGCCGATCTCGGGCTTGCAGGCGCCGCAATTGGTCCCGGCCTTCAGACGTTGGCCGACGGCCTCGACGCTCCCTGCGCCGTTCTGGATCGCCGACGAGATCTGGTTACGACCAATGCCGAAACAGGAGCAGATGACCGCACCGATGTCGTCGGCGGCCGCCAATGGCTGGCCCGCGAGCAGGGCGTTGCGGGCGTTCGGTGACAGCCGCTGCTCGGCAAACAGGCCGATCAGCCACGACCGCGATCCCAGCCGCTGGTCGGGCGCGACGAAGACGCAGCCCTGCAGCCGGCCATCCGATACGCCTGCGTAGCGGAACCGGCCGGCGGCCGGGTCGCGATACGCAATCCAATCGATCTCCGTTCCAGCGATCCCAAGCTGTTCGGCGGCCCACTCGCGCCAACTCGCAGGCCGCTGGTCGAAGGCAAGCTCGAGCCGGAAACACGCTCCGACCTTGCCCTGCACCCAGTACTCGCATGGCGGACGGCGGATCTCCTGCCGGCTCAGGATGAAGACGTGCCAGTTCGGCGCATAGGGCTCCGCCTTCACCGGCGTATGCTTGGACTCGGGCTGACCCGACAGCGGATCAGTCGCGGGATTGACCAGCGCGTTGACACGGCCAGCGCCGGCGAACTCCTCGTTCCAATGCATCGGAACGAACACGCAGCCCCGCCGCTGCTCGGTCGAGATCGCGACGCGCGCCACCATCTTGCCCCAGGGGCTCGTAAGCCGCACCAGCGCCTCGTTCTCCAGACCGGCCAGGCGCGCATCCTCCGGGTGGAATTCGGCGCAAGGCTCGAAGACGTGCGCGAGCAGCCGCGCGGATTTTCCCGTCCGCGTCATAGTGTGCCACTGGTCGCGAATGCGCCCGGTGTTCAGGACCAGCGGATAGTCACGGCTGGTGGCGTTCCGCGCCGGTCGCGGCGTGACGGCCACGAAACGGGCTCTGCGATCCCCGGTGAAGAATTGCCGATTCTCGAACATCCGCGCCGTGCCGGTCGGAAAGTCCCGCGTCACGGGCCACTGGATCGGCGCCAGCGCCTCATAGGCGCGGCCGTCGAGCGTGCTCAGGGCCGAGATGTCGAAATCGCGCGTGCCATTGTTCTCGAAGCCGGACAGTGCCGCGTGCTCGCGAAAGATCTCGGCGGCGCTGCCATAGTCGAAACCGGCAAACCCCATCCGCTGCGCGACGTCGCAGATGATGCGCCAATCGGCACGCGCCGAGCCTGGTGCGGGCAGGAACGCCCGCTGCCGTGAGATCCGGCGCTCCGAATTGGTCACGGTGCCGTCCTTCTCGCCCCAGGCCAGCGCGGGCAACAGGACGTCGGCATGCCGGTTGGTGTCGGTGTCGTGCATGCAATCGGACGCCACCACGAACGCGCAGCGATCCAGCGCGGCACGAACCCGATCGGCGTCGGGAAGGCTGACCACGGGGTTGGTCGACATGATCCAGACTGCCTTGATGCGGCAATCGGCAATCGCATCGAACATCTCGACCGCCTTCAGCCCCGCTTTTGGCGCGACCACCGGTGACCGCCAGAATCGCTTCACCAGCTCGCGGTGCTCGGCATTCTCGATCTCGAGATGCGCGGCGAGCTGGTTGGCCAGGCCGCCCACCTCGCGGCCCCCCATCGCGTTGGGCTGGCCGGTCAGCGAGAACGGTCCCATGCCGGGACGGCCGATACGGCCAGTCAGGAGATGGCAGTTGATGATCGCATTGACCTTGTCGACCCCGCTGCTCGACTGATTGACGCCCTGGGAATAGAGCGTGACAACGCGCTCCGTCTTCGCGAACCATGAAAAGAACAGCTCGACCGCGCCCTCGCTCAGCCCGCAGGCCGCCGCCGTCTCGGCGACTGTCTGCCGGCCGGCGGCCTGCAGCGCCGATTCAACGCCGCTGGTGACCTCACTGACAAAGCCGTCGTCCGCATAGCCGCCGCGTGCGAGATAGGCGAGCAGGCCGTTGAACAGCACCGCGTCACTTCCGGAACGCAGCGGCAAATGCAGGTCGGCGCCTTCGCAGGTCGCGGTCCTCCGCGGATCGACAACGACGATACGGCAGCCGGGATTGTGCTCCTTGGCCGCCAGCATGCGCTGGTGCAGCACCGGATGGCACCACGCAGCGTTGGAGCCGACCAGGACCAGCAGGCCGGCCTGCTCAAGGTCCTCGTAGCAGCCCGGAACGGTGTCGCTGCCGAATGCGCGCTTGTGGCCCGCGACGCTCGACGCCATGCACAGGCGCGAATTGGTGTCGATGTTCGCGGTCCCGACGAAGCCCTTGGCGAGCTTGTTGACGACGTAATAGTCCTCGGTCAGCAACTGCCCCGAAACATAGAATGCGACGGCATCCGGTCCATGGTCGCGGATGATTTCGGTGAAACGGCTCGCGACGAGGTCGAGCGCCTCATCCCAGCCGGCTGCCCGCCCGTTCACGATCGGCTCGAGCAGACGTCCCCCGAGATCGATCGTCTCCGCCAGCGCCGATCCCTTGCCGCACAGCCGGCCGAGATTGGCGGGATGCTGCGGATCGCCGCGGACGCTGATGGTCCCTGAGTCGTCCCGATCGGCGACGACGCCGCAACCGACGCCGCAATAGGGGCATGTCGTCCTGACGCTCATGCGATACCGTTCAGGCCGCGGCCGTCTGCTGCAGGGACAACCACACCACGCCATCCTCGACCTTCGCGGGATAGGATGGCGTACAGCCCTGGTCGGGTGCCACGGCCTGTCCGGTCGCGAGCTCGATGACGAAATTGTGCAGCGGGCATGTCACGCGGCGGTTGTGGACGATGCCCTGCGACAAGGGGCCTGCCTTGTGCGGGCAGCGATCGTCCAGCGCGAACACCTCGTCACCATCGGTGCGGAAGACCGCGATGTTGCCGCGCGGCGTGCGCACGACGCGCGAGCCGAGCGGGGGAATGTCGTCGAGCGGGCCGACTTGAAACCAGGTGGTCATGCGAGCTCCAATTCGGCCATCGGCGTAAACTCGTTGCGATCGACGCCGCGACGGGCGCGCGCCGCCCATGGATCGCTCTGCGAGAATTGCTGCGAATAGGCGAAGCGTTCAAACAGCGCCTTGCGGTTCTTGACGTCCTCGACCACCTGCTTGTGGATGTTGTCGAAGCCGACGCGGTCGCACCATTTGTACATCCGTTCCAGGTACCAGCCCTGTTCACGATAGAGCTGGGTCAGCGCGACGATGATCTCGAGCGCCTCGTCCTCGGTCGCCGTCTTGGTCAGGAATTCCGTGCCCTTGATGTGCAGGCCGGCGGCGCCCGCAAAATGGATCTCGTAGCCTGAATCGACGCAGATCACTCCGACATCTTTGCAGGTCGATTCCGCGCAGTTGCGCGGGCAACCGGAGACGGCGAGCTTCACCTTCGCGGGCGTCCATGATCCCCACATGAACTTCTCGATCTTGATGCCGAGGCCGGTGGAGTCCTGGGTGCCGAAGCGGCACCATTCCGACCCGACGCAGGTCTTCACGGTGCGCAGACCCTTGGCGTAGGCGTGGCCGGAGACCATACCCGCATCGTTGAGATCGGCCCATACCGCCGGCAAATCTTCCTTCTTGACGCCGAGCAGATCGATACGCTGTCCGCCGGTCACCTTGACGGTCGGGATGTTGAACTTGTCGGCGACGTCGGCGATCGCGCGCAATTCGCCGGGCGTGGTCACGCCGCCCCACATCCGCGGCACCACGGAGTAGGTGCCGTCCTTCTGGATGTTGGCGTGAACGCGCTCGTTGATGAAGCGGGATTGCTGGTCGTCGCGATACTCGCCGGGCCAGGTCGCGAGCAGATAGTAGTTCAAGGCGGGTCGGCAGGAATGGCAGCCGTTCGGCGTCTTCCAGTCCATGAATCGCATGACAGCGGGGATCGACTTCAGTTGCTGTTCGATGATGACGCGCCGGACGTCGTCATGGCTGTGGTCGGTGCAGGCGCAGACCGGCTTCACCTTGGGCGCCGCCGAGTAGTCGCCGCCGAGCGTGAACGCCAGCACCTGCTCGACCAGGCCGGTGCACGAGCCGCATGAGGACGACGCCTTGGTATGGGCGCGCACGTCGTCGAGCGTGAACAGCTTCTTTTCGCTGATCGCCTTGACGATCGCGCCCTTGCAGACTCCGTTGCAGCCGCAGATTTCGGCCTCGTCGCTCATGGCGGCAACCGAGTTCTGTCCGCCGTGGCCACCGTCGCCGAGATGCGCCGAGCCGAACACCAGACGTTCGCGCATGTGGGAGACATCGGTGCCGTCGCGCATGTGCTGGAAATACCATGGCCCGTCGATGGTGTCGCCGTACAGCACGGTGCCCACGATCTTCTTGTCGCGCAGGATGATCCGCTTGTAGACGCCGCGATTGGCATCCTGCAGGACGATCTCCTCCTTGTCGGGTCCCGGCGCGAAGTCGCCGGCAGAGAACAGGTCGATGCCCGTGACTTTCAGCTTGGTCGAGACCACTGACCCGTCATAGGTGGCGAATCCCTTCATCGCCAGATGATTGGCGCAGACCTTCGCCTGGTCGAACAGCGGCGCCACCAGACCATAGGTCTGACGGCGGTGCTGCACGCATTCGCCGACGGCGTAGATGCGACCGTCATAGGTCTGCATCGTATCGGAGACCACGATGCCTCGCTCGCAGTACAGCCCGGCCTTCTTTGCCAGTTCGATATTGGGACGGATGCCCACGGCCATCACCACGAGATCGGCCGCGACCTCGGTGCCGTCGGTGAAGCGGACGCCGGTGACGTGCGTTTCGCCGAGGATGGCCTGCGTCTGCGCCGGCATCTTGAACTCCAGCCCGCGCTCCTCCAGCGATTTGCGCAGCATGCCGCCGGCGACCGGGTCGAGCTGGCGCTCCATCAACGTGTCGAGAAGATGCACGACCGTGACCTTCATGCCGCGCTTCATCAGACCATTGGCGGCTTCGAGGCCGAGCAGGCCGCCGCCGATCACGACCGCGTGGCGATGTCGCGTCGAGGCTTCGACCATGTGCTCGACGTCCTTGATGTCGCGGAAGCCGATGACGCCGGGCAGGGCGGCGCCGGGGACCGGAAGAACGATCGGGCTCGAGCCGGTCGCGATCAGCAACCGATCATAAGGATAGCGTTCGCCAGTTTCGGTGACCACCTCGCAGCTCCGGCGGTCGATCATCGTGACCGTCTCGCCCTTGCGCAGGGTGATCTGGTTGTCCTCGTACCACTGCTCCGTGTTCAGCATGATGTCGTCGACGGTCTTCTCGCCCGCGAGCACCGGCGACAGCAGGATGCGGTTGTAGTTGCCGTAGGGCTCGGCGCCGAAGACGCTGATGTCGTAGAGATCAGGCGCCCGTTCCAGCAGTGCCTCCACCGTGCGAATGCCGGCCATGCCGTTGCCGATCACCACCAGTTTCTGCTTGATCGTCTTGTCGAGCATGGTCTGCCTTTCGAATGCCAGCGATATCCAGCGGCGACGCGAACGGGCATCGGCCCATCGGTCGCTGTGGTCATGTTTGAATTTTGGGGGAGGCCCAACTGCGGGCAAAGCTGATCGTCGCCAATGACGGTCGCGAGCCAACTAATTCAAATCTCGTGCCATTCGGGTCGTCGCCGGAAATCGCGGTAATTCAAGGGTTGAGCCGCCGCTTGCGCGCGCCGCTGGCGACACCTGCGCTCAAATAGTAGCCGCGGCAGATCAGATTATGTGCATCCTCGATGGAGGCCCTGCCGTTCGAGTACCGATCGCGTCGGCTTCGGCGGGCGCTCAAAAAGCCATCACTGTGCGCGCGGTGCAGGCGGGCCCTGCGTTCATGTTGAGCATCAGCGATCCGTAGAACTGCGGCTTCGAAGTCCCAAGCGCCGGTACGGGTTGAGAAAAACGTGAATCACCAAAGTTGGTGCGAAACTTGCTGAAAGGCGGGCAGGACCGGGCGTATCTCAACGACGAGACCGCCGCTCAACTCACCCGACAATTTGTCCCCTTTACGCAGCTCCTGCCGAGCCTGCTCGCGCGCGCCTGCGTCACGAGGTTTGAGACCATGAAGCTCGACGACTTCAAGAAGGCCGGTCATTGGCCGACACTGCTGGCTGCTTTCCTCTATTTCGACATCAGCTTCATGGCCTGGGTCGCACTCGGACCGCTGATCGTCTATGTCGCCCGCGACATGAATCTTGCGGTCAACGAAAAGTTCACGCTGGTCGCGATCCCCGTGCTGGCAGGCGCGCTGCTGCGTGTTCCCATGGGCATTCTGGCCGACACCATCGGCGCCAAGCGCACGGGCGTGATCGCGCAGCTGGTGGTCATGACGGCGACCGCCTGCGTTGCCTATTTCGGACTCCCCAGCAAGCTGGCCGTCGAGCTGTTCGGCGTCGTGCTCGGCATCGGCGGCGCCTCGTTCGCCGTCGCGCTGCCTCAGGCCAGCCGCTGGTATCCGCCGCAGTATCAGGGCATCGTGATGGGGATCGCAGGGGCCGGAAACATGGGCGTCGTGCTCGACACGCTGCTCGCGCCGACCATCGCCGAACATTGGGGCTGGCAGGCCGTTTTCGGGGTGCTGCTCATCCCAATGGTCGTGGTCCTGATCTACTACATCGTCGCCGCGAAGGATGCGCCCGGTGAACGCAAGCCGGTCTCGCTCAAGGCCTATGGCGGCCTGCTGCGCGATCCCGACAGCCGCTGGTTCATGTTCTTCTACTTCATCACCTTCGGCGGCTTCGTCGGCCTCGCCAACGCCCTGCCGCTGTACTTCTCGGTGCAGTATCATGTCTCCGGAGTGGCGGCCGGATTGCTGGTGGCGCTGATCGTCGCTTTCGGCTCCGGCTTCCGTCCGGTGGGCGGTCTCATTGCGGACCGGATCGGTGGCATCCGGTCGCTCTCGATCCTGTTTGGCATTGTGGTCGCCGCCTATGTCGTGATCGCCTTCATGCCGGAAGGGCCGGCTGCGCCGACCCAGGCGGGCTGGGAGCTCATGAACATGCCACGCATTGCGTGGATTTCGGTGCTGTTGTTCTCGATCGGCGTGCTCGCGCTCGGGATGGGCAACGGCGCGGTGTTCCAGCTCATTCCGCTGCGCTTCCGCCACGAGATCGGCCTGATGACCGGTCTCGTCGGCTGCGCAGGCGGCATCGGCGGATTCTTCCTCGCCCAGGCGCTCGGCACGGCCAAGGGAATGACCGGCGGATTCGGGGCCGGCTTCCTGTTCTTTGGTTTGCTGGCATTGCTCGGTTTCGTCGGACTTGCCATGGTCAAGGTCCGTTGGCGCACCACGTGGGGCGCCGTTTCCGGCGCGCGCGTCTGACCCGACGCGCCGTCGCTCCATAGGCAAGGTGTTCAGGCGTGGCCGGCGCGCATCGCAATCTTCAGGTTCGCGTCGGCTTCGCTAGCGAGACCGGCAAGCGACCGAACAATGAGGATTACGTCGGCGCCCGCCTTGGCCTGCAGGGGGCGACGGATCGCGATATCGTCGCCGCCGTCGCCGACGGCGTCGGCGGCCACAAGGGTGGGCGCGAGGCGGCGGAGCTCGCCGTCCGCGGCTTCATCGATGCCTATCATTCTCTGCCCGAGACGGCGGGCGTGCGAAGCCGAGCCGCGCGTGCGCTGGAAGCCATCAACAGCTGGATCCATGCGCAGGGCCGCGTCGACCCCGAGTTGCATGGAATGAGCTGCGCCTTCTCCGCGGTGGTGCTGTCGCGGCGAACCTGCCACGTCGTCCACGTCGGGGACACTCGCGTCTACCGCCTGAGCGAAGGGCGCCTCGAGCGTCTGACGACCGACCATGTCGCGGGCCGCGCTGACCTTGCCCACGTCCTCAACCGGGGCATCGGTTTCGAGCAGTTCGCCCGCTTCGACTACACGACGCTCGGCATGCGTCAGCACGACCGGTTTCTGATCTGCAGCGACGGCATCCACGGCATCCTGCCGGATTCGCGCCTTCAGGAGATCCTCGCCGAGCGCACGCCCCCGGACGATTCCGCGCGCGGGATCGTCGCCGCCGCGCTCGCGGCCGGCAGCAATGACAATTCGACGGCGCTGGTGCTCGACGTCGTCGATCTTCCGCCCGCTGACCGCGACGAGCTCACCGGTTCGATCTCGTCCCTGCCGATCGGCGAGCTGCCTTCGCCCGGTGACGTGATCGACGGATTCCGGCTTGGCGAACTCCTGTCCGATGGCCGCTACTCCCGGCTGTTCAAGGCGATCGACGCGGGGCAGGGTGACAGGGAGGTCGTCCTGAAATTTCCGCATCCGCGCGTCGCGAGCGAAGGTTCGTTCCGCCTGGCGTTCATTCGCGAAGCCTGGGTCGCTGCGCGTGTGCGCAGCATCTGGATCGGCGAGATCATCGAGCTTCCCGTCGAGCGCCAGACCCGGCTCTATTCGGCAATGCCATTCTACGCGGGGGAGACGCTCGAGCAGCGTCTGAACCGGCCGCCCCGATTGTCGCTTGCGGAGGGCACCGCGATCGCGACCAAGCTCGTGCGCGCGGTGGTGGCGTTGCACCGGGCCGGCATCATCCATCGCGACATCAAGCCGGACAACGTGATCCTGCTCGAGAACGGCGGCTTGCGCCTGATCGATCTCGGGGTCGCGCGCGTGCCGCGGTTCGAGGACTTTCCGGCCGAGGATATTCCGGGGACCCCGAGCTACATGGCGCCGGAGCTGTTCGCCGGTAAGCCGGGTGACGAAGCGTCCGACCTGTTCGCCCTCGGCGTCACCGTCTACCGCATGTTCACGCGCTCTTATCCGTTCGGCGAGATCGAGCCGTTCTCGCGCCCGCGCTTCGGCAAACCGGTGCCGATTTCACGCTACCGACCGGAACTGCCGGCCTGGCTCGACGCCGTGATCGGAAAGGCGTTGAACGTCGATCCTGCACAGCGTTACGGTGATGCCATCGAATTCGCCCACGAGTTGGAGAACGGTGCGTCATGGGCGGGTCCGGCGATCGCCAAGCGTCGCTCGCTTCACGACCGCAACCCGCTGTTGTTCTGGAGGATGCTCTGCGCGCTTCAATTCATCATCATCATCATTCTGCTGAGCCTGCTGACGCGACACTGAGTGGCGACGTGCGACCGCCCGAATAGGTAATCCCGATGCCCGAGAAGGTCCTGATCTATTCCCGCCTGCCGAAGTCGCTGACCCAGCGCTTCGCCGATCGCTTCGAGCTGCTCGACAGCGGCGGCACGCCGGCGCACGAGGTGTTTCCGGCGGAGGAGGTTGCGCAGATCCGGGCTTTGATCACAGCCGGCGGCACGCCTCTGGGGGACGACGACATGGACCGGCTGCCGGCGCTCGGGGCCATCGTCTGTTACGGCACGGGTTATGATGGCGTCGACCTGAAGGCGGCCGCGGCGCGCAATATCGTGGTCGGCCACAGTCCCGGCGCGAACGCTGCAGCGGTCGCCGATGTCGCGCTCATGCTGATGCTGGCGAGCGTGCGGCGGTTGACGGCGGCGGATTCCTATGTGCGCACCGGTGGCTGGGTGGAGGCCCGGCCGTCGCCGCTGTTGAAGCCGCCGCCTGGTCTGTCCGGCTGCAAGGTCGGCGTCTACGGGATGGGCGAAATCGGCCGCAAGATCGCCGCGCGCGTCGCCGCTTTCGAGACCGAGGTCGGCTATTTCAGCCGCACGTGCCACGACGATCTGCCGTATCAGTATTTTTCAAGCCTTGATGCCTTGGCCGAATGGTGCACCGTGCTGATGATCGCGGTCCGCGCCGGCGCGGAGACCACGCACGTCGTCGATGCCGATCTCCTGAAGAAGATCGGGCCCGATGGCCATGTCGTCAACATCTCGCGTGGCTCCGTGATCGACGAAGGGGCGCTGCTGGTAGCGCTGAAGGACGGCATCATCGCTGGCGCCGGGCTCGACGTATTCGAAACCGAGCCGTACGCCCCGGATGGGCTGACGTCGTTGCAGAACGTGGTGGTCACGCCGCATATCGGCGGCAACACCCGCGAGTCTCACGTGGCGATGCAGGAATGCGTGGTGGCCAATCTCACGGCGTTCTTTGCAGGGGAGCCACTGCCGTTTCGGGTCGGATAGGCAAGCGCAGATGGCGCTCCCCCAGCACCGCAACGCCAAACGCGCAGACCGCAGATAAGTTCCACGCGTGGTGCAGAAATATTCTGACGCACTGCACGCCTCTGTGAATTGCGAGTGATTTTCAAACGCTTCTAAGTTCCTCTCCTGCAATTCAGGAGAGCGGCATGGCGGCGTTCACCCTCAAGATCAACGGGCGCGAGCATCAGATCGACGTCGACCCGAATACGCCCTTGTTATGGGCGATCCGGGACAATGCCGGGCTGACCGGCACCAAATACGGATGCGGCGTGGCGCAGTGCGGTGCCTGCACCGTGCATCTCGACGGCCAGAGCGTTCGCTCCTGCTCGCTGCCGGTGTCGGCGGTGGGCAAGAGCGAGATCACCACCATCGAAGGGCTGAGCGGCAAGGAAGGTGCGGCCGTGCAGAAGGCCTGGGCGGCACTCGACGTGCCCCAATGCGGCTACTGCCAGTCCGGCCAGATCATGAGCGCGGTCGCGCTGCTCGGCCTTAATCCCAAGCCGACCGATGAGGACATCGATCTCGCGATGAACGGCAACATCTGCCGCTGCGCCACCTATGTGCGCATCCGCGCTGCCATCCATACCGCAGCCAAGACGTTGGAGGGCTGATCATGAATGTGCATATGAAGCCCGCCACGTCCGCTCCGACATTGTCCCGCCGCTCGCTGCTGAAGGCGGGAGCGGGGCTGGCGCTCGCCACCTATGTCGCCCGCAATGGTGTCGCTTACGCGCAAGACGCGGCGAAGTCCGTCAACATCGCGCCGAACACGTTCCTTGTGATCGGCCAGGACGACACTGTCACCGTTCTCTGCAAGCACATCGAGTTCGGGCAGGGCCCGTTCACCGGCATGGCCACGCTGGTGGCCGAGGAGCTCGATGCCGATTGGTCGCAGATGCGCGCCGATCATGCGCCCTCGAATCCGGTGCTCTACAAAAACCTGCTGTTCGGGGTGCAGGGTACCGGCGGCTCCAGCGCAATCGCCAATTCCTACGAGCAGATGCGCAAGGTCGGCGCCGCCGCGCGCGCGATGCTGGTGGCCGCGGCCGCCGACGAATGGAAGGTCCCGGCCGAGGAGATCACGGTCGAGAAGGGCCTCATCAAGCATCCGTCCGGCAAGCAGAGCGGCTTCGGCGCGCTGGCCGCCAAGGCGATGCAGCAGCCGGTGCCGGCGAACCCGCAGCTCAAGGATCCCTCCGCCTTCAAGCTGATCGGCAAGGAAGGCGCGGTGACCCGGCTCGACAGCGTGGCGAAGTCGAACGGCTCGGCCGAGTACACGCTCGACATCAAGGATCCGGGGACGTTGACCGTTCTGGTGGCGCGCTCGCCGCGGTTCGGCGGCACGGTGGCGTCGTTCGACGCGTCGGCGGCCAAGGCCGTGTCGGGAGTGGTCGACGTCAAGGAGGTGCCGAACGGTGTAGCCGTCTATGCCGAGGGGTTCTGGCCGGCGAAGACGGCACGTGACCTTCTCAAGATCACCTGGGACGACAGCAAGGCGGAGACGCGCGGCACGGCGCAACTGCTGGAGGAGTTTCGCGCCCGTGCGAAGAAGCAGGGCGCCCTGGTGAAGCAGGAGGGCGACGTTGACGCCGAGATCGCCAAGGGCGGCAAGCTGATCGAGACCGAGTTCGTCTTTCCCTATCTGGCCCATGCGCCGATGGAGCCAATCAACGCCTTCATTCACTGGAAGGGCGATACCGCCTCGGCGCGCTATGGCAGCCAGTTTCCGACGCCTGATCACGCCGTGATCGCGCAGGTGCTTGGGCTCGACATCGCCAAGGTCGATCTCAAGACGATTCTCGCCGGCGGCAGCTTCGGCCGGCGGGCGCAGCAGTCGACCCACGTCGCCATGGAGCTGGCGCAGGTCGCCAAGGCGATCGGGCCGGGACGTCCGGTCAAGCTGGTGTGGACCCGCGAGGATGACATGCGCGGCGGTTACTACCGACCGTTCAGCCTGCACCGAATGCGCGGTGTGGTCCGCGACGGCAAGATCGTGGCGTGGTCGGATACGATCGTCGGGCAGTCGATCATGAAGGGCTCGCCGTTTGAGGCGATGACCATGAAGAACGGCCTCGATTCGACGGCCTATGAGGGCTCCAACGAGATTCCTTACCAGGTGCCGAATTTCCGCTGCGACCTGCATCAGGTCGATGTCGGCGTGCCCGTGCTGTGGTGGCGCTCGGTCGGCCACACCCATACTGGCTACGCCGTCGAGGCGTTCGTCGATCAGTTGCTCGAAGCCGCCGGCCAGGATCCTGTGGAGGGACGACTGGCGATGATGGCCGACAAGCCGCGTCACGCCGGTGTGCTCAAGGCGGTCGCCGAGCTCGCGGACTGGAAGGGCGCCAAGCTCGAGGCGGGCCGCGCCCGCGGCGTTGCCGTGGTCGAGAGCTTCAACACCTACGTCGCCCAGGTGGTCGAGCTGTCGATGGGGGCCGACGGACCGGTCGTGCACAAGGTGTGGTGCGCTGTCGACTGCGGCGTCGCAGTCAATCCCGACATCATCCGCGCCCAGATGGAGGGCGGCATCGGCTTTGCGCTCGGCCACATCCTCTATGCGCAGCAGCCGCTCGACGAGGGACGACCGGTGTCGGGCAATTTCGACACCTACCGCTCGCTGCGCATCCACGAGATGCCGCAGATCGAGGTTGCGATCGTGCCGTCGACCGAGAAACCCTCGGGAGTCGGCGAGCCCGGCGTGCCGCCGCTGGGACCTGCCGTCGCCAACGCCATGGCCAGGCTGGGTCTGCCGCGCCCGACCCAACTGCCGATCCGGCCGGGAGACACCGCATGAGCCCGTTCAGAACGGCGACGATGGCGCTGCTCGCTGGCAGCCTGGCTGCGGTTGCGATCGTAGCCCTGCCGGCACTGCGGCGCGCCGATGCGGCGCCCGAGGCCACGCACGTCGCCGGCGGGCTCAAGCCGGTGGCGGACTTCGCCAGGATCAAGAGCAAGGACGAGCGCGCCGTGGCGCTGTTCGAAGAGGCCGGCAAGGTGCTGCAGTCGCCGCGATGCATGAACTGCCACCCGGCCGGCGACCGGCCGACCCAGACCGATAGGATGATTCCGCATCAGCCGCTGGTGGTCCGCGGCGAGGCTGGCATGGGTGCGCCCGGCGGGCTCGCCTGCACGACCTGCCACCACGAGGCCAATTTCGACGCGGCGCGCGTGCCCGGTAATCCCAAGTGGCAGCTGGCCCCGATCGAGATGGCTTGGCAGGGCAAGTCGCTCGGCCAGATCTGCGCACAGATCAAGGATCCAAATCGCAACGGCGGCAAGACCATGGCGCAGCTGATTCACCATATGGCTGAGGATGAGCTGGTCGGCTGGGGCTGGAATCCGGGAGCTGGGCGGACCCCGGCCCCGGGAACCCAGAAGCAGTTCGGCGAGCTGATCAAGGCCTGGGCCGACGCCGGAGCGGCCTGTCCGAAGGGCTGAGGCGGGATTGTGCCCCTGCGCGTGCAATGCCCCGTGGCCCTGATGAGCGCTGCCGACATCCGGGGTTTCCGGCAGAGCACGTGAGACCCCGCATGTCGCTATCGCCGACGCGCGTCCCGCGCGCCGGCTGTCGCTCATCCGGGCGACGGGGCTCCCACCCGGCTCCACGGCATGGCCCAACTGGTGCGATTTTTGCTCTTGGGGTCTTGGCAAGTCGCAATGGACCCGTTAAAGAACCGGCTTCCAGGCGGGCCGGCTGTTGCTGGCGCGCCTGTGCGCGCATTCCGAAAGTTGAGAGGAGCCAGCATTCCTTTTGAGGATATCCGTTTGGATTTCTCGGAAGGAAGAAGGATCTTTCTGCTCTCGAATGCCGCAGGGGAGGTCGGTTCGCCGATCACTCCGAATCCTGTCCGAGACTGCAGGCGCCGGCGCGGAAATCCAGTTTCCTCAATGGCTTAATCATCCAGCCTGCATAGACGGGTGAAGACCGGATTTCGGCATGTCCACTGCCTTTGTCGTGGTGGCATGCAGGTTTGGTTCGAACCTCGACACTCCGCGGGCTCTCAGGGCTTTCGGAAGGGCAGGCTATTCATCGCCGTTTTGCCTTTCGTGTCCTCGGGTTCTTCCGTCCGGAGGTCAGGTTTGGTGGGACGGCGGGTGCAACCCGGCGGTCCCGCTTTCGGGCGAAGGCCGCCAACCGGAGAGAGCTTGCTGTGGAACGAGCGGCAAAAAAAGAGGCGGTCGAGCAGCTGCACGAGGTCTTCAAGACCACGGGCGTTGCCGTCGTCGCTCACTATTCCGGCCTCACCGTGGCTCAGATGCAGAACCTGCGCAAGCAGATGAAGCAGGCTGGCGCATCGGTGAAGGTCTCGAAGAACCGTCTCGCCAAAATTGCTCTTGAAGGCACGGACGTCGTCGGCATCGGTCCCCTGTTGAAGGGGCCGACCGTGATCGCAACTTCGAACGATCCTGTCGCGGCGCCCAAGGTTGCCATCGAATTCGCCAAGGCGAACGAAAAGTTCGTCATTCTCGGCGGCTCGATGGGCTCAACCGTCCTGAATGTCGACAGCGTGAAGGCTCTGGCCTCGCTGCCGTCGCTGGACGAACTGCGCGGCAAGCTCGTCGGCCTGATCCAGGCTCCGGCGACCAAGCTGGCCCAGCTCGCCAACGCTCCCGCGGCCAAGGTCGCGCGCGTCATTCAGGCTCATGCCTCAAAGGGCGAAGCGGCCTGACGCCCTTCGCAAACACTCACAACCTGGTTTCGAACCGAACCACACTAAAGGACTACATCAATGGCTGACCTGCAGAAGATCGTCGACGACCTCTCGGCCCTCACCGTTCTCGAGGCTGCTGAGCTCGCGAAGCTCCTGGAAGAGAAGTGGGGCGTGTCCGCCGCGGCCGCCGTGGCCGTCGCCGCTCCGGGCGCTGGTGGCGCCGCTGCCGCTCCGGCGGAAGAGAAGACCGAGTTCACCGTTGTCCTGGCTTCGGCCGGCGACAAGAAGATCGAGGTCATCAAGGAAGTCCGCGCCATCACCGGCCTGGGCCTGAAGGAAGCCAAGGACCTGGTCGAGGGCGCTCCGAAGCCGGTCAAGGAAGGCGTCAACAAGGACGAGGCCGAGAAGATCAAGGCTCAGCTCGAGAAGGCCGGCGCCAAGATCGAGCTCAAGTAATCGCTTCGATTGCGCGAACGAAGTCCCCGGGCTGCCATGGGCGGGTCCGGGGGCTTTCGACAGATTATGATGACCGGGTGGTAACATCGCCCGGTCATCATGTGGACAAGGAGTTTTGCAGGGGTATTGGGCGCGGCTCGGAATCACTGCAAAAGGCGTGCAACGGAACCGTCCGTTGTGGGCCGAACACGGAAAAGTGTGGAGATTTAGGGGCTTCGCTCTCGAATCTCGATTATTGTCAACCCATATTGGGTCGGCAGCACGAAAAGCCGGTTGATCGGTGGAGTGGCGTCTCCGTCCGTAAGCCGTTGGGAGATAGGCAATTTCGGGCTTTTGCAGTCCGTGACGAGATGGTTGTGACGAGCGGGTGCGTCCTCGCGCCTCGCGCGTCGTTTTGCGTTTTGCTGGTCTGAAGAACAGATCTGGGACATTTCCGTTCCGGCTCTGGGCCTCAGATCCTCGAAATGGATCGAAATTCAACCCGAAGGGGCGGTGGCAGCCGCTGTTTCGGAAGGTTCGCCCCTCCGGGCGACGAAATGAGAGGCCACGATGGCGCAGCAGACATTCACCGGTCGCAAACGCGTTCGCAAGTTCTTTGGACACATCAAGGAAGTCGCGGAGATGCCGAACCTCATCGAGGTTCAGAAGGCGTCCTACGACCAGTTCCTGATGGTGGACGAGCCCACGGGTGGCCGGCCGGATGAGGGCCTGCAGGCGGTGTTCCGCTCGGTATTCCCGATCTCCGACTTCTCCGGCACCTCGATGCTGGAGTTCGTCCGCTACGAGTTCGAGCCGCCGAAATATGACGTCGACGAGTGCCGTCAGCGCGGCATGACCTTCGCTGCGCCGCTCAAGGTGACCTTGCGCCTCATCGTGTTCGATATCGACGAGGAGACCGGCGCGAAGTCGGTCAAGGACATCAAGGAGCAGGACGTGTACATGGGCGACATTCCGCTCATGACCATGAACGGCACCTTCATCGTCAACGGCACCGAGCGCGTCATCGTCTCGCAGATGCACCGTTCGCCGGGCGTGTTCTTCGACCACGACAAGGGCAAGACCCACTCGTCGGGCAAGCTGCTGTTCGCCGCCCGCGTCATCCCGTATCGCGGCTCCTGGCTCGACATCGAGTTCGACGCCAAGGACATCGTGTTCGCGCGCATCGACCGTCGCCGCAAGCTGCCGGTGACGTCGCTGATGTTCGCGCTCGGTCTCGATGGCGAGCAGATCCTGTCGACCTTCTACAAGAAGCTGATCTACAAGCGCATCAAGGAAGGCTGGCGCGTTCCGTTCGACGCCAACCGCTTCCGCGGCTATTCGACCGTCAACGACCTGATCGACGCCGACACCGGCAAGGTCGTGCTCGAGGCCGGCAAGAAGCTCACCGTTCGCGCCGCCCGCCAGCTCCAGGAGAAGGGGCTGAAGGCGCTGCGCATGTCGGACGAGGAGCTGCTCGGCAACTACATCGCCGAGGATCTCGTCAATCCGAAGACCGGCGAGATCTATGCCGAGGCCGGCGAGGAGATCACCGACAAGCTGTTCAAGGTGCTGAACGAGCAGGGCTACAAGGACCTGCCGCTGCTCGACATCGACCACGTCAATGTCGGCCCCTACATCCGCAACACGCTGTCGGCCGACAAGAACATGACGCGTGAGGACGCGCTGTTCGACATCTACCGCGTGATGCGTCCGGGCGAGCCGCCGACGCTCGATTCGGCGCAGGCGATGTTCCAGTCGCTGTTCTTCGATGCCGAGCGCTACGACCTCTCCGCGGTCGGCCGCGTCAAGATGAACATGCGCCTCGAGCTCGATGCGCCGGACACCCAGCGCACTCTGCGCAAGGAAGACATCCTGGCGGTCATCAAGACCCTGGTCGACCTGCGCGACGGGAAGGGCGAGATCGACGACATCGACCATCTCGGCAATCGCCGCGTCCGCTCGGTGGGCGAGCTGATGGAGAACCAGTACCGCATCGGTCTCTTGCGCATGGAGCGCGCCATCAAGGAGCGCATGTCGAGCGTCGACATCGACACCGTGATGCCGCAGGACCTGATCAACGCCAAGCCGGCCGCCGCCGCGGTGCGCGAGTTCTTCGGCTCGTCGCAGCTGTCGCAGTTCATGGACCAGACCAACCCGCTGTCGGAGATCACCCACAAGCGCCGCCTGTCGGCGCTCGGACCGGGCGGTCTGACGCGCGAGCGCGCCGGCTTCGAGGTGCGCGACGTGCATCCGACGCATTACGGCCGCATCTGCCCGATCGAGACGCCGGAAGGTCCGAACATCGGCCTGATCAATTCGCTGGCGACGTTCGCCCGCGTCAACAAGTATGGCTTCGTCGAGACGCCGTACCGCAAGGTCAAGGACGGCCGCGTCACCGACGAGGTAGTGTATCTGTCCGCCATGGAGGAGGGGCGCTACCGCGTCGCGCAGGCCAACGTGCCGCTCGATGCCAAGGGCCGCTTCACCGAGGACCTCGTGGTCTGCCGTCATGCCGGCGAAGTCGTGCCGATGACGCCCGACAAGGTCGACTACATGGACGTGTCGCCGAAGCAGCTGGTTTCGGTTGCCGCGGCCTTGATCCCGTTCCTCGAGAACGACGACGCCAACCGCGCGCTGATGGGCTCGAACATGCAGCGCCAGGCGGTGCCGCTGGTTCGCGCCGAGGCGCCGTTCGTCGGCACCGGCATGGAAGGCGTGGTTGCCCGTGACTCGGGCGCCGCGATCGCGGCGCGCCGCTCGGGCGTGATCGACCAGATCGACGCCACCCGCGTCGTCATCCGCGCCACGGAAGATCTCGATCCGACCAAGTCGGGCGTCGATATCTACCGGCTGATGAAGTACCAGCGCTCGAACCAGTCGACCTGCATCAACCAGCGTCCGCTGGTGAAGGTCGGCGACATCGTCAAGAAGGGCGACATCATCGCTGACGGTCCGTCGACCGATCTCGGCGAGCTCGCGCTCGGCCGCAACGTGCTGGTCGCGTTCATGCCGTGGAACGGCTACAACTTCGAGGACTCCATCCTGCTCTCCGAGCGGATCGTGAAGGAGGACGTCTTCACCTCGATCCACATCGAGGAATTCGAGGTGATGGCCCGCGACACCAAGCTGGGTCCGGAGGAAATCACGCGCGACATTCCGAACGTGTCGGAAGAGGCGCTGAAGAACCTCGACGAAGCCGGCATCGTCTATATCGGCGCGGAGGTGCGCGCCGGCGACATCCTGGTCGGCAAGATCACGCCGAAGGGCGAGAGCCCGATGACGCCGGAAGAAAAGCTCTTGCGCGCCATCTTCGGCGAGAAGGCCTCCGACGTTCGCGACACCTCGCTGCGGGTGCCGCCGGGCGTGCAGGGCACGATCGTCGAGGTCCGCGTCTTCAACCGTCACGGCGTCGACAAGGACGAGCGTGCGCTGGCGATCGAGCGGGAAGAGATCGAGCGTCTGGCCAAGGACCGTGACGACGAGCAGGCGATCCTGGACCGCAACGTCTACAGCCGTCTCGCCGACATGCTGGACGGCCGCCAGGGCATCTCGGGGCCGAAGGGCTTCAAGAAGGATACCAAGATCACGCGTGCGGTGCTCGACGAGTATCCGAAGTCGCAGTGGTGGCTGTTCGCCTCGCCGAACGACAAGCTGATGGCCGAGATCGAGGCCATGCGGAAGCAGTACGACGAGTCGAAGAAGGGGCTGGAACAGCGCTTCCTCGACAAGGTCGAGAAGCTGCAGCGTGGCGACGAGCTGCCGCCCGGCGTGATGAAGATGGTCAAGGTCTTCGTCGCCGTGAAGCGCAAGATCCAGCCGGGCGACAAGATGGCGGGCCGTCACGGCAACAAGGGCGTCGTGTCCAAGATCGTGCCGATCGAGGATATGCCGTTCCTCGAGGACGGCACCCATGCGGACATCGTGCTGAACCCGCTCGGCGTGCCCTCGCGCATGAACGTCGGGCAGATCCTCGAGACCCATCTCGGCTGGGCCTGCGCCGGCCTCGGCAAGCGCATCGCCCAGACGGTCGATGCCTACCTGTCGAAGCAGGACGTCAAGCCGCTGAAGGAGACCTTGAAGCGGATCTACGGCGATGACGAGACCATCAAGTCGCTCAACGACAACGAGTTGATCGAGCTTGGTCACAATCTGAGCCGCGGCGTGCCGATCGCCACGCCGGTGTTCGACGGCGCCAAGGAGGCCGACATCGAGGAGATGTTGAAGCTCGCCGGCCTCGACGCATCCGGTCAGTCGACGGTCTATGACGGCCGCACCGGCGATGCGTTCGATCGCAAGGTGACGGTCGGCTACATCTACATGCTGAAGCTGCACCATCTGGTCGACGACAAGATCCATGCGCGTTCGATCGGCCCGTACTCGCTGGTCACCCAGCAGCCGCTGGGCGGCAAGGCCCAGTTCGGCGGCCAGCGTTTCGGCGAAATGGAGGTGTGGGCGCTCGAAGCCTACGGCGCGGCCTACACGCTGCAGGAGATGCTGACGGTGAAGTCGGACGACGTCGCCGGCCGCACCAAGGTCTACGAGGCGATCGTGCGCGGCGACGACACGTTCGAGGCCGGTATTCCGGAATCGTTCAACGTGCTGGTCAAGGAAATGCGCTCGCTCGGCCTCAACGTCGACCTGCACAACTCCAAGCTCGGACCGGCGCCGACGTCGGAAGCCGCCGAGTAGTTCAAGAGGTCATGCCCGGCCGTCTCGGACGGCCGGGTGCCGGCGCCTTCCCCCGCGGGTCAGGACAAGGCGCCCGTTGAGAGATTTTCGAATTTGCGGCCGACCCCCGATCGGCCCGCGAGGAGAATACGATGAACCAAGAAATTATGAATCTCTTCAATCCGACGACGCCGGCTCAGGTCTTCGACCAGATCCGGATCTCGATTGCGTCTCCGGAGAAGATTCTGTCCTGGTCCTACGGCGAGATCAAGAAGCCGGAAACGATCAACTACCGTACCTTCAAGCCCGAGCGCGACGGCCTGTTCTGCGCCCGCATCTTCGGGCCGATCAAGGACTACGAGTGCCTGTGCGGCAAGTACAAGCGGATGAAGTACAAGGGCATCATCTGCGAGAAGTGCTCGGTCGAGGTGACCCTGTCGCGCGTCCGGCGCGAGCGCATGGGCCATATCGAGCTCGCCGCTCCCGTCGCGCACATCTGGTTCCTGAAGTCGCTGCCGTCGCGCATCGGCCTGCTGCTCGACATGACGCTGAAGGATCTCGAGCGGATCCTGTACTTCGAATACTACGTCGTTCTCGAGCCGGGTCTGACCGCGCTCAAGGACCGTCAGCTGCTGTCCGAGGACGAGTACCTCAAGGCGCAGGACGAATACGGCCAGGACAGCTTCACCGCCATGATCGGCGCCGAGGCCATCCGTGAGCTCTTGCGCGGCCTCGAGCTGGAGAAGCTCGAGCAGACGCTGCGTGCCGAGATGCAGGAGACCGACTCCGACATCAAGCACAAGAAGCTCGCGAAGCGCCTGAAGATCGTCGAGGCGTTCCGCCACTCCGGCAACAAGCCGGAATGGATGATCATGACCGTGGTTCCGGTGATCCCGCCGGACCTCCGCCCGCTGGTGCCGCTCGACGGCGGCCGTTTCGCGACCTCCGACCTCAACGACCTCTATCGCCGCGTCATCAACCGCAACAACCGCCTGAAGCGGCTGATGGAGCTGCGCGCGCCCGACATCATCATCCGCAACGAGAAGCGCATGCTTCAGGAGGCGGTGGATGCGCTGTTCGACAACGGCCGCCGCGGCCGCGTCATCACCGGCGCCAACAAGCGTCCGCTGAAGTCGCTCGCCGACATGCTCAAGGGCAAGCAGGGTCGCTTCCGTCAGAACCTGCTCGGCAAGCGCGTCGACTACTCCGGCCGTTCGGTCATCGTGGTCGGTCCCGAGCTGCGCCTGCACCAGTGCGGCCTGCCGAAGAAGATGGCGCTCGAGCTGTTCAAGCCGTTCATCTATTCGCGGCTCGACGCCAAGGGCCTGTCGACGACGGTCAAGCAGGCCAAGAAGCTGGTCGAGAAGGAGCGTCCGGAGGTCTGGGACATCCTGGACGAGGTCATCCGCGAGCATCCGGTGCTCCTGAACCGCGCGCCGACGCTGCATCGCCTCGGCATCCAGGCGTTCGAGCCGGTGCTGATCGAGGGCAAGGCGATCCAGCTCCATCCGCTGGTCTGCTCGGCCTTCAACGCCGACTTCGATGGCGACCAGATGGCCGTGCACGTTCCGCTGTCGCTCGAAGCGCAGCTGGAAGCGCGCGTCCTGATGATGTCGACCAACAACATCCTGCATCCGGCCAACGGTCAGCCGATCATCGTGCCGTCGCAGGACATCGTGCTCGGCCTCTACTACGTCTCGATCATGCGCGAGGGCATGCCCGGCCAGGGCATGGCGTTCGGCAACATGGCCGAGCTCGAGCATGCGCTGCACGCCAAGGCCATCCATCTCCACAGCAAGATCAAGTATCGCTGGGAGGGCATGGACGAGACCGGCAAGATCGCCAAGCGCTGGATCGAAACCACCGCGGGCCGCGTCATGCTCGGCAATCTCCTGCCGAAGCATCCGCGCGTCACGTTCGAGGTCATCAACAAGCTGATGACCAAGCGCGAGATCTCGGGCGTGATCGATCAGGTCTATCGTCACTGCGGCCAGAAGGAGACGGTGATCTTCTGCGACCGGATCATGGCGCTCGGCTTCTACAACGCCTTCAAGGCGGGCATTTCGTTCGGCAAGGACGACATGGTCGTGCCGGCGGGCAAGTGGAAGATCGTCGACACCACCCGTACGCTGGCGAAGGATTTCGAGCAGCAATACAATGACGGTCTGATCACCCACGGCGAGAAGTACAACAAGGTCGTCGACGCCTGGTCGAAGGCCAGCGAAGAGATCGCCAAGGAGATGATGAAGGAGATCTCCGTCACCAAGAAGACGGCGACGGGGGCGGATGCCGACATCAACTCGATCTACATGATGTCGCATTCCGGTGCCCGCGGTTCGCCGGCCCAGATGCGTCAGCTCGCCGGCATGCGCGGCCTGATGGCCAAGCCGTCGGGTGAGATCATCGAGACGCCGATCATCTCGAACTTCAAGGAAGGTCTCTCGGTTCTCGAGTACTTCAACTCGACCCACGGCGCCCGCAAGGGTCTCGCGGACACCGCGTTGAAGACCGCGAACTCGGGCTACCTGACCCGTCGTCTGGTCGACGTCGCGCAGGACTGCATCATCACGCAGGACGATTGCGGCACCCATCTCGGCATCAAGATGCGCGCCATCGTCGATGCCGGCACGGTCGTGGCCTCGCTCGGCTCGCGCATCCTGGGCCGCGTGCCCTGCGACGACGTGCGCGATCCCGCGACCAACGCGGTGCTGGTCAAGGCCGGCACCTTGATGGAGGAGAGCCACATCGACGCCATCCAGCAGGCTGGCGTGCAGGAGGTGAAGATCCGCTCGGCGCTGACCTGCGAGCTGGTCAACGGCATCTGCAAGATGTGCTACGGCCGCGATCTGGCGCGCGGCACGCCGGTCAACCACGGTGAGGCCGTCGGCGTCATCGCCGCGCAGTCGATCGGTGAGCCCGGCACCCAGCTGACGATGCGCACTTTCCACATCGGTGGTGCGGCGCAGCTGAACGAGCAGTCCTTCGTGGAATCGAACTTCGAAGGCAAGGTGGTCATCAAGAACAAGGCGATCGCCCGCAACAGCGAGGGTCATCTGATCGCGATGGTCCGCAACATGGTCGTGACGATCGTCGACCCCGACGGCACCGAGCGTGCGACGCACCGCATCCAGTACGGCGCGCGCATGCATGTCGACGACGGCGACATGATCAAGCGCGGCCAGCGCATCGCCGAGTGGGACCCTTACACCCGTCCGATCCTCACGGAAGCCGAGGGTACGATCGGGTTCGAGGATCTGACCGAGGGTCTGTCGATCTCGGAAACGCTCGACGAGTCCACCGGTATCGCCAAGCGCGTGGTCATCGACTGGCGTGGAACGCGCGGTGGCGCGGATCTGCGTCCGGCCATCGTGATCAAGGGCAAGGACGGCAAGGTGCTCAAGCTCGCCCGCGGCGGCGATGCCCGCTACATGCTGTCGGTCGACGCGATTCTGTCGGTCGACGTCGGCTCGACGGTGAAGCCGGGCGACATCCTCGCGCGTATCTCGACGGAAAGCGCCAAGACGCGCGACATCACCGGCGGTCTGCCGCGGGTGGCGGAGCTGTTCGAAGCGCGTAAGCCGAAGGATGCCGCGATCATCGCCGAGATCGCCGGCACCATCCGGTTCGGTCGCGACTACAAGAACAAGCGTCGCATCTCGATCGAGCCGGTCGACAAGACCGAGGAGCCGCGCGAGTACCTGATCCCGAAGGGCAAGCACATCCATCTGCAGGATGGCGACATCGTCGAGAAGGGCGACTTCATCGTCGAAGGCAACCCGGCGCCGCACGACATCCTGGCGATCAAGGGCATCGAGGAGCTCGCGGCCTATCTGGTCAACGAGATCCAGGAGGTCTACCGGCTGCAGGGCGTGCTCATCAACGACAAGCACATCGAGGTGATTGTCCGCCAGATGCTGCAGAAGGTGGAGATCACCGACCAGGGCGATACCGACATGATCTCGGGCGAACAGGTCGACAAGATCGAGTTCGACCTGCTGAACGCGAAGGCCGTGGAGGAGGCGAAGAAGCCGGCCACAGGCACTCCGGTTCTGCTCGGCATCACCAAGGCGAGCCTGCAGACCCGGTCGTTCTTCTCGGCGGCCTCGTTCCAGGAGACCACCCGCGTCCTCACCGAGGCGGCGGTCAACGGCAAGATCGATCCACTCGAGGGTCTCAAGGAGAACGTCATCGTAGGACGCCTGATCCCGGCCGGCACCGGCGCCTCGATGGCCCGCATCCGCGAAGTCGCTTTGAAGCGCGACAAGCTGATTCTCGACGAGCGCGAGAAGCAGGCGGCGATCGTGCCGGCGCAGCCCGAGCCTCAGCCGCTCGCGCTGCCGCCGGCGGAGTAAACGGACGGTTGCGGCATGACCCCGACGGTGTCGGGGTCTGCCGTGCGTTCATCGCGCGTAGAAAAGGCCGGCGTTTGCCGGCCTTTTTTTGACATTTTCTTCTCCTGTTGCCGCGCTGCTGCCCCGTTGTTCATCTTCCCTTCAGGGACAGAGGCGCTTTTGGAAGCATCAGATCCGCTGAGCTGATTTCCGTCGATTCCCGTGGCGATGCGCCGATTTGCTCCGGCGCAAATCTTTTGCGGGCCGGTTACGCTATGGCCGATCGAGCCCCGAGGGTGGCAGGACCCCTGTATGGACGACCGGCAACGTCGCTGACAGCCGGAGATGGCGGAACTTCGATGCTTGACCTTGCGATTGTTGGTGGCGGTCCGGGTGGCCTGATGAGCGCCTGGTATCTGAGGCGCAAACTCGGCGATCTCTGCAAGGTGACGATCTACGAGGCATCCGACCGGCTCGGCGGCAAGATCGTGACGCGCAAGTTCGATACCGCACCGGCGATGTATGAGGCTGGTGTCGCAGAAATCTACGACTACTCGATGACCGGCCCTGATCCGCTGCGCGAGCTGATCCAGCATTTCGGGCTGCAGACGATTCCGATGGATGCGCTGCAGGTGCAACTCGACGGCGAGCTGCTCGACGACGTGCCGGGGCTGCGCCGCAAATACGGCCCGAAGACGGCCGCTGCGGTCGAGGCGTTCCGCAAGCGTTGTACCGACGTGATGTCGCCGGTCGAATATTACGAGGGCGTCGGCGCCCACGATAACGAGCACCCCTGGGCCTACAAGACCTGCGAAGAGCTGCTCGACGAGGAGGTCGAGGATCCCACGGCCAAGCGCTTCTTCAAGGTGATGTCGCGCTCCGACCTCGCGACCGAGGCCCACAACACCAACGGCCTCAATGCGCTCAAGAACTTCGTCATGGATATCGACGACTATATCGGCCTGTACTCGATTCAGAACGGCAACGAGCAACTGATCGAGTGCCTGCGCTCCGAGGTCGATGCCGACATCCAGCTCAATCATCGCGTGCTCCGCATCGGCAAGACCGAGGCGGGTCGCTACCGGCTCAACATGATGAACGGCAAGGGGCCGGAGACGCGCGAGTTCGATCTCGTCCTGGTGTGCCTGCCGCATTCCTGGCTGTCGACGGTCGGCTGGGAGGGCGAGAAGCTGCGCCAGTCCATGGTCAAGCACATCGCCTATTTCGATCGTCCCGCGCATTATCTGCGCGTCTCGATCCTGTTCGACGAGCCGTTCTGGGGCGAGAAGATTCCGGGCTCCTGGTTCATGTCGGAGGCGTTCGGCGGCTGCTGCATCTACAACGAGGGCTCGCGCCACGATGTCGGCAAGCACGGCGTGCTCAACTGGCTGATCGCGGGCTCGGATGCGCTCGCCTTCGCCAACCTCTCGGACCAGGAGCTGATCGATGCCGCGCTGAAGTCGCTCCCTGCGGCGCTCGGCGACGCGCGCGCACACTTCATGGAAGGCAAGATCCACCGCTGGCTGTCGTCCGTCAACGCGCTGCCCGGCGGTCTGCCGGTACGCGACGTCATGACCAATCACCGGCCTGAGCCGAAGGAGCACCCCGGCATCGTCGTGGTCGGGGACTACCTGTTCGACTCGACCCTGAACGGGCTGCTCGATTCGTCGGACGCCGCCACCGACATCATCCTGACCGAAATGATGCGGCTGCGCCGCGCCCGCTCGCAGGCCGAAACGCCGCTGTCCGACAAGATCGACCGTGACTATTTCGACAATTATCGCGGGCAGGGGCCGTACAGCGAAGCGTGGTCGCAGTTCACCGATCCGGACTATCTGACCAGCCTGATCAAGATCGTTTGGAACCGGGCCGGCAAGGGCAAAGGCTACAAGCTCCTGGTCGCCGGCTCCGCGAGCGGTGAACTGGTGGGAGCGCTCCGCGAGCGCGGCATCGATGCCTGGGGCATCGAGAACAACCGCTACATCCATGGCAAGACGCCGAAGGCGCTGAGGAAATACAACAAGCTCGGCTCGATCACCGATATGCCATTCAAGACCGGTGAGTTCGATTTCGTGTTCGAGACCAGCCTCTGCCATCTCGGTGACAAGCAGGTTGCGCGCGCGATCCGCGAGCTCAACCGCGTCGTCAAGACCGGCCTCGTGTTCGGCTCGATCACCTCGGACATGGCTCCGGCGCTGGTCGACCGCTACGACCTGCTGCGCGGGGTCAAGAAGCTCGGCACCTGGTGGGAGTGGTCGGAGCTGTTCTTCGGCAACGGGTTCGATCTGGCCATGCACCGCCGCGATTGCACCGACGAGGTGTGGGCAGCGACGCTCGCGGCCAACAAGGGGCCCGGCCAGTGGTACGCCGACGCCGACAGCCTGCGCTATTCGTTCTTCGACAAGGTCGAGGACGAAGACTAGGCTCGCGGCACAGCCGCCGGCACTTCGAGGCAGGGCCGCGGGCGTTGACCGGCATCTCGATGCTGTCTTGCGTCCGCGGCGCTTGTGACCGTGCTGGTTGCGTGACAGGGCCGCGTCTTGGTCGCGGCGGGTGCGGCACCGTATGGCGAGAATGCTGGCGGCAGGCGGACACAGGTGGTAAAGCCGAGCCGCTTTAATCCGTTACGGTCATACTGGCCGTGCAGGATCGGTTCGTTGAATGGCGCCCAAATCTTCACCGCCGCGAAATCAGACGTCCGCAACGGCAGCTGATCCTGCCGATGATTTGGACAAGCGGGGGCCGGCGGCGGCCGTGCCTGCCGTTCCAAAACCCGGAACAGCGAAGACGTCGGCGACAGAGACGGCTGACGTCGTCGGCGACGATGAGGACGATGACGAGGAGGACGGTGAAGAGGCCGGCCTCGACCTCGACGATGATGACGACGACGAGGATCTCGTCGTCTACACGGCCCGCGAGGCCGCAGGTGCGCTTGCAACCATCTACGGCTTCGTCTCGCCGCTGCTCGCCAGATACAAGAAGATGCTGGCTTTCGTGTCGATCGGCGTCCTGATCGAGACGCTGTTCAACGTCATCATGCCGCTCAGCCTCAAGTTCCTGATCGACGATGCGCTCGGCGAAGAGGATTTCGAGGCGCTCTATCGCATCCTCGGCGTGCTCGCCGCTGCGGGCATCTTCACCTCGATCATTGCCGTGCTCTACGAGCGCTGGGATGCGCGGCTCGCGGCCTGCGTCATCTCGGACGTTCGCACCCGTCTGTTCGATCACGTGCAGAACCTGCCGGCCGCCTATTTCCAGCGTACCAAGCGCGGCGAGATCCTGTCGCGCTTCTCGGTCGACATGTCGGCGTTCGAGAACGTCGTGAAGAGTTTCGCCAACAGCGCTGTGCTGCCGTTCCTCGAGCTGATTGCGGGCATCATTCTGATGCTGTTCCTGAACTGGCAGCTCGCTGCGATCGCGCTGCTGGTGTTTCCGATCACCCTGATCGGCCCGCGTATCCTGACGCCGAAGGCGGTTCAGGCCAATTACGAGCAGAAACTGAACGAAGCGTCGCTGCTCGGCGTGATCCAGGAGAACATCGCGGCGCAAGCCGTCATCAAGGCCTTCAGCCTCCACCGCAAGGTATTCGGCTGGTTCAGCTTCCGCAACGACGCGGCGCGGCGCAAGATGGCCGATGCGATGTTCCTGTCGACCATGGTCGAGCGCACCGTCACGATCTCCGTGCTGCTGCTGCATCTCGTCGTGCTCGCTCTCGGCGCCTATCTCGCCACCAAGGGCCAGATCACGATCGGCACCTTCGTCACCTTCGAGAGCGCATTCTGGGAGGTGTCCTACAACATCGCCCATGTCATGCATTTCGTGCCGGTGTCGATCTCCTCGGCGGCCGCGATCCGGCACATGCAGGAGCTGTTGGACGAGCCGACCCGCGGCGCCGACCGGCCGGGCGCGCCGGATCTGCCCCGCATCAGCCACGACATCACCTTCGAGCGCGTGACCTTCCAGTACGAGGGCAGCGAGACGCCGGTGCTCGACAATCTGAGCCTCAAGCTCGACGTCGGCAAGCGGATCGCGATCGTCGGTCCGTCGGGCTCGGGCAAGAGCACGCTGCTCAACCTGATCCTGCGGCTCTACGTACCCGATGAAGGCCGCGTCACCATCGACGGCGTCGACATCCGCAAGGTGACGCGCGATTCGCTGCGCGGCAGCATGGCCGTGGTGTTCCAGGACAACATGCTGTTCAACATGTCGCTGCGGGAGAACATCCGGCTCGGCAAGGAGGGCGCCACCGACGCGGAGGTGGAGGAGGCGGCCAAGAAGGCCGAGATCCACCGCTACATCATGAGCCTGCCGCAGAAATACGATACCATCGTCGGCGAGCGCGGCGACACGCTGTCCGGTGGACAGCGCCAGCGCATCGCGATCGCCCGCGCCATCATCCGCAACCCGTCCGTGCTGCTGCTCGACGAGGCCACTTCGGCGCTGGACCAGACCACGGAAGCCGCGATCAACCGCACCCTGCTCAAGGTCGCCAAGGGCCGCACCATGATCTGGTCGACCCACCGCCTGACCTCGGTGGTCGAGATGGACGAGATCATCGTCATCTCCGGCGGCCGGGCGATCGAGCGCGGCAGCCACGCGGAGCTCTTGGCGAAGAATGGGACCTATCGCAAGCTCTGGGATGACCAGGGCCATCAGCCGAGCCGGCAGGATCAGGCCGACGACGACAGCGATGACGAGGAGGACGACGACGAGGAGGATGATGACGAGGAATAGACGTTGAGCGGCGCATTGGTCTTCGTCAGCCGCTGCCGAACCCCGCGGCCGAGCGAGACGGCAAAGCGCGCCCAGCGTTGCGCCTGCCAATAGGGGCTGGCCCCGATCGAGACCGATCGGAAATTCCATGCCTTCTCGAGCGACCACGCATCGCAGGCCGTCTTGACCGGGTCCGCATAGAAGGCCGCGATCTTGGCCTCGCCCATGCCGTCAGTCGCCAGCCAGCGCGGAATGTGGACGTTGCAGAGGCGCTCGACATCGGTGAACACCTTGTCGGAACCGGTGCCGGTGACGGGGCAGGTGGTGCAGAAGGCGTCGCCGACGAGCACGACACCCGGCATGCGGTACCCGCTGTTGATGGTGAGATCGGCGGGCCGGACCCGCACCTCGCCGCTCACGGCGTACTCGCCCGTGATCCGCCGCAGGCCGGGCAGGGCGGCGGCCAGCGTTTCGACCGGGTTGCGGCGGACCGCCCGAAGCCAGGGATCATCGACCTCGCGGTAGGCGAACAGGTTCGCCCGCATGCGCTCGCCGATCGGGAACAGGGTGATGTAGGGCACCCGCGCCTTGGCTCGTTCCTGGAAATAGGTCATGGCCGGGAATGGGAAGGCGGAACGGCCGACCGGCGTCAGGTCGAACCCGATCGAGATCGAATGGGCGGGGCTGGTGATCGTGCGGGTGATTCCCAGCATGTGCCGCAGCCCGACGTTCAGCCCGTTGGCGAGCACGACGAGGCGGGCGGAGATCGTCTGCCCGTTGGACAGCACGACCGACTGGCGATCCTCGGTTGGCGTGATCGCTACGGCCTTGGCGACGATTCGCGTCACAGCGCCTGGGATCTGGTCGCGCACCGCCGTCACGAGCGCATCATACGGAATGCCGTATTGCTGGACCTGAGCCCGTTCGAGCACGTAGCCGAATCGGGCGATCCAGTTCTCCGGGGCCAGGGTGGCTTGGGTCAACGCCTTGTCGGCGATCCCGGTGCGACGGAATCGGCCGATCTGCTCGGCACCGGAGATCTTCTCGATTCGAAAGTCGGGCGGGGAGACCGCGTGGGGATCGACGAGAATCGCGGGGATGCCGGCCATTCCGAGCATGGCGGCCGTGATCGAGCCGCTCAGGCCGCCGCCAATGATCGCAATGTCGGTATATTCTGTCACCAGGCGCCTCGTCGCGGCGCCATCCTTGTCGGCCAAAGCCGAAAAAAGCCTTATCTTCGATGTTTCTGGACATGTCCCGGGCTGGAGAGGCGCCTGCACTCGCAGGGCTGTGCGGTCTGCAGATACCTCGGACGGCGGGGGCCCTGTCGGGACCGGAAACCGCAGCGGCCAGAAGCGCTTCTTTGCGCGTCCTGCGGCGTCGTTTTGCTTGACTTGGATATTTACCGCTTATAAAAGGCCGGCACTCAACGACAGGCGGTGAGCTTCGCCAGCGTCGGTACGGATCACCCAGACCACCCGAAACCGGGCGGGACGGGCACCACCCTCGACGAATGCCGCTCAAACGCTGTCGATCATAGCTAGGCAATGCCAAAACGATATTAGATCTCTCGAGCTCGTTCTCCTGAGACCAATTTCGGATGCATGACCTCGGTAGGCCGCCCGCCAGCGCAAGCTGACTGGTGGTGATCGCGGTCCTCTGTGGCGTCAAGCGCTTTCCGTTCAGCGATGGACGGTTGGCGCGATTTCGTTTTGCGTGGGTTTTGATCGCGCGAAACGGCCCGGTGAGGCGGGGAACCTCGAACAGAATTTGCGGAAGCCGGTCGCGGTCTCCGTGCGAACGTTGAGAAGGGTGAAGGCCAAGATGCCGACGATCAACCAGCTGATCGCAAATCCGCGCGAAGTGCAGAAGTCGCGCAAGAAGGTGCCGGCGCTGCAGCAGTCGCCGCAGAAGCGTGGCGTTTGCACGCGCGTCTACACCACGACCCCGAAGAAGCCGAACTCGGCGCTTCGTAAGGTCGCCAAGGTGCGCCTGACCAACGGCTTCGAGGTGATCGGCTACATTCCGGGTGAAGGCCATAACCTGCAGGAGCACTCGGTGGTCATGATCCGCGGCGGCCGCGTCAAGGACTTGCCGGGCGTGCGCTATCACATCCTCCGCGGCGTGCTGGATACCCAGGGCGTCAAGAACCGTAAGCAGCGCCGTTCGAAGTATGGCGCGAAGCGTCCGAAGTAAGACGTTCGAGAGAAGCGGGAACAAGATCACATGTCGCGTCGCCATTCAGCCGAAAAGCGTGAAGTGCTTCCGGATCCGAAGTTCGGGAACATCATTGTCACCAAGTTCATGAACTCGGTGATGTACGCCGGCAAGAAGTCGGTCGCCGAAGGTATCGTCTACGGCGCGTTCGGCATCATCGAGGCCAAGACCAAGCAGAGCCCGCTGACGGTGTTCGAGCAGGCCCTCGAAAACGTCATGCCGACCATCGAGGTTCGCTCCCGTCGCGTCGGCGGTGCGACCTACCAGGTGCCGGTCGAAGTTCGTTCGACCCGCCGGCAGGCGCTGGGCATCCGCTGGCTGATCTCGGCCGCGCGCGACCGCAACGAGAAGACGATGACCGAGCGGCTTTCGGCGGAGCTGCTCGACGCCTCGAACAATCGGGGTAACGCCGTGAAGAAGCGTGAAGACGTGCACCGGATGGCGGAAGCCAACCGCGCCTTCTCGCACTATCGCTGGTAACGGCGACCCGAACGGAAATCAGGGAACACACCCATGCCCCGCCAACACGCCATCGAAGACTATCGCAACTTCGGCATCATGGCGCATATCGACGCCGGCAAGACCACGACGACCGAGCGCATCCTCTATTATACCGGCAAGAGCCACAAGATCGGCGAAGTGCACGAAGGTGCCGCGACGATGGACTGGATGGAGCAGGAGCAGGAGCGTGGCATCACGATCACCTCGGCTGCGACCACTGCGTTCTGGAACGGCAAGCGCCTGAACATCATCGACACCCCCGGCCACGTCGACTTCACCATCGAGGTCGAGCGCAGCTTGCGGGTGCTCGACGGCGCCGTGTGCGTTCTCGACTCCAACCAGGGCGTCGAGCCGCAGACCGAGACCGTCTGGCGCCAGGGCGACAAGTACAAGGTTCCGCGCATCGTCTTCGCCAACAAGATGGACAAGACCGGTGCCGACTTCTTCAAGTGCCTGGCCGACATCGTCGATCGCCTGGGCGCGAAGCCTGTTGCGATCCAGCTGCCGATCGGCGCCGAGAACAATTTCAAGGGCTGCATCGATCTCGTGACGATGAAGGCGATCGTCTGGAACGACGAGGCGCTCGGCGCGAAGTTCGACTACGTCGAGATCCCGGCTGATCTCGCCGACCAGGCCAAGGAATATCGCGAGAAGCTGGTGGAGGCCGCCGTCGAGCTCGACGACGACGCGCTCACCGCGTTCCTGGACGGCAAGGAGCCGGACGAGGCGACTCTGAAGCGCCTGATCCGCAAGGCCGTGCTGACCGGCGCGTTCTATCCGGTGCTGTGCGGCTCGGCCTTCAAGAACAAGGGCGTGCAGCCGTTGCTCGACGCCGTCGTCGACTATCTGCCGTCGCCGCTCGACGTGCCTGCGATCAAGGGCACCGACGACAAGGGCAACGAGGTCGTGCGCAAGGCGGACGACAAGGAGCCGCTGGCGCTGCTCGCGTTCAAGATCATGGACGACCCCTTCGTCGGCACGATCACGTTCTGCCGCATCTATTCGGGCATCCTGACCTCGGGCACCGGCGTGGTGAACTCGACCCGCGAGAAGAAGGAGCGCATCGGCCGCATGCTGCTGATGCATGCGAACAACCGCGAGGACATCAAGGAAGCCTATGCCGGCGACATCGTCGCCCTCGCAGGCCTCAAGGAAGCCCGCACCGGTGACACGCTGTGCGATCCGTCCAACCAGGTGATCCTGGAAAAGATGGAATTCCCGGAGCCGGTCATCGAGATTGCGATCGAGCCGAAGTCGAAGGCCGACCAGGAGAAGCTCGGCGTCGCGCTGGCGAAGCTGGCCGCTGAGGATCCGTCCTTCCGCGTGTCGACCGATCACGAGTCGGGCCAGACCATCCTCAAGGGGATGGGCGAGCTCCATCTCGACATCAAGGTCGACATCCTCAAGCGCACCTACAAGGTCGATGCGAACATCGGCGCGCCGCAGGTGGCGTTCCGTGAGCGTATCACCAAGCCGGCCAACGTGGACTACACCCACAAGAAGCAGACCGGTGGTACCGGCCAGTTCGCGGCCGTGAGCCTCGTGGTCGAGCCGAACGAGCCCGGTGGCGGCTACGTGTTCGAGTCCAAGATCGTCGGCGGTGCGGTTCCGAAGGAATACATCCCGGGCGTCGAGAAGGGCATCGAGAGCGTGCTCGGCGCGGGCGTCGTCGCCGGCTTCCCGGTGGTCGACGTCAAGGTGGCGCTGGTCGACGGCAAGTATCACGATGTCGACTCGTCGGCGCTGGCCTTCGAAATCGCCTCTCGTGCGGCTTTCCGCGAGGCGCTGCAGAAGGGCAAGTCGGTTCTGCTCGAGCCGATCATGAAGGTCGAGGTGGTGACCCCGGAAGACTACACCGGCTCGGTCATCGGCGACCTGAACTCGCGTCGTGGCCAGATCCAGGGCCAGGACATGCGCGGCAATGCCAACGTCATCAACGCGATGGTGCCGCTCATGAACATGTTCGGTTACGTGAACAACCTGCGCTCCATGAGCCAGGGGCGCGCGACCTTCACGATGCAGTTCTCGCACTACGCTGAAGCGCCGGCCAACGTGTCGGCCGAAGTCCAGAAGAAGTTTGCCTGATTGTCGTTAGCTCAAGTTAGCGACTGAACGGAGAGTCAAATGGCCAAAGCTAAGTTTGAACGTAACAAGCCCCACTGCAACATCGGCACCATCGGTCACGTCGACCACGGCAAGACCTCGCTGACGGCTGCAATCACCAAGATCCTGGCCGAGACGGGCGGTGCGACGTTCACTGCCTACGACCAGATCGACAAGGCCCCGGAAGAGAAGGCGCGCGGCATCACCATCTCGACCGCGCACGTCGAGTACGAGACCAAGAACCGCCACTACGCCCACGTCGATTGCCCCGGCCACGCCGACTACGTGAAGAACATGATCACCGGCGCTGCCCAGATGGACGGCGCGATCCTGGTCGTGTCGGCCGCTGACGGCCCGATGCCGCAGACCCGTGAGCACATCCTGCTCGCCCGCCAGGTCGGCGTGCCGGCGCTGGTCGTGTTCCTCAACAAGTGCGACATGGTCGACGATCCCGAGCTGCTGGAGCTCGTCGAGCTCGAGGTCCGCGAGCTGCTCTCGAAGTACGAATTCCCGGGCGACAAGATCCCGATCATCAAGGGCTCGGCGCTGGCCGCTCTGGAAGATTCGGACAAGAAGCTCGGCCACGACGCCATCCTCGAGCTGATGCGCAATGTCGACGAGTACATTCCGCAGCCGGAGCGTCCGATCGACCAGCCCTTCCTGATGCCGGTCGAAGACGTGTTCTCGATCTCGGGCCGCGGCACCGTGGTGACCGGCCGTGTCGAGCGCGGCATCATCAAGGTCGGTGAGGAAATCGAGATCGTCGGCATCCGTCCGACCCAGAAGACCACCGTCACCGGCGTTGAAATGTTCCGCAAGCTGCTCGATCAGGGCCAGGCCGGTGACAACATCGGCGCGCTGCTCCGCGGCACCAAGCGCGAGGACGTCGAGCGCGGCCAGGTGCTGTGCAAGCCGGGTTCGGTCAAGCCGCACACCAAGTTCAAGGCTGAGGCCTACATCCTCACGAAGGAAGAGGGTGGCCGTCACACGCCGTTCTTCACCAACTATCGGCCGCAGTTCTACTTCCGCACGACCGACGTGACCGGCGTCGTTCACCTGCCGGAAGGCACCGAGATGGTGATGCCGGGCGACAACATTGCGATGGAAGTGCACCTGATCGTGCCGATCGCGATGGAGGAGAAGCTGCGCTTCGCCATCCGCGAGGGCGGCCGCACCGTCGGCGCCGGCGTCGTCGCCTCGATCATCGAGTAACAACAGCGAATAGGGAATGGCGGGTGGCGAATGGAGATTATCCATTCGCCGTTCGCTACTCGCCACTCACTACTCACAGAAAGATACGGCAATGAACGGCCAAAATATCCGCATCCGTCTCAAGGCGTTTGACCATCGTATCCTCGATACGTCGACGCGCGAGATCGTCAACACGGCGAAACGGACCGGCGCGCAGGTTCGCGGACCCATTCCGCTGCCGACCCGCATCGAGAAGTTCACCGTGAACCGTTCGCCGCACGTCGACAAGAAGAGCCGCGAGCAGTTCGAGATGCGCACTCACAAGCGCCTGCTCGACATCGTCGATCCGACCCCGCAGACCGTCGATGCTCTCATGAAGCTCGATCTGGCCGCCGGCGTCGACGTCGAGATCAAGCTCTAAGTTTTTGGATTCACGTTCGCACCTCACGCGGACATAGAGAAGAACAGGAAGCACGCCGATGCGCTCCGGAGTGATCGCACAAAAGGTCGGGATGACGCGGGTCTTCACGGAGACCGGCGAACATATCCCCGTGACCGTGCTGAAGCTCGGCAATTGCCAGGTGGTCGGTCACCGCACCACCGAGAAGAACGGCTACGTCGCGCTGCAGCTCGGCAGCGGCAGCCGCAAGACGGTCTACATGCCGAAGGCGGAGCGCGGCCAGTTCGCGGTCGCCAAGGTCGAGCCGAAGCGCA
Organism: Bradyrhizobium sp. SZCCHNRI3052; assembly: GCF_032484895.1. Lineage (NCBI taxonomy): Bacteria > Pseudomonadati > Pseudomonadota > Alphaproteobacteria > Hyphomicrobiales > Nitrobacteraceae > Bradyrhizobium > Bradyrhizobium sp. SZCCHNRI3052. The sequence goes on from NZ_JAUETW010000001.1 coordinate 93,765, forward strand.
AGCTCGCCGAATTCCGTGTCAGCGAGGATTCGCTGATCCCGGTCGGCGCCGAGATCCAGGCCGACCATTTCGTCGTCGGCCAGTTCGTCGACGTCACCGGCACCTCGGTCGGTAAGGGCTTCGCCGGCGGCATGAAGCGCTGGAACTTCGGCGGTCTGCGCGCCACGCACGGTGTGTCGATCTCGCATCGTTCGATCGGTTCGACCGGTGGCCGTCAGGACCCCGGCAAGACCTGGAAGAACAAGAAGATGCCCGGTCACATGGGCGTCGATCGCATCACCACGCTGAACCTGCGTGTGGTGCAGACGGACGTCGAGCGCGGCCTGATCCTGGTGGAAGGCGCGGTGCCCGGCTCCAAGGGTGGCTGGATCTCGGTGCGCGACGCCGTCAAGAAGCCGCTGCCGAAGGAAGCGCCGAAGCCCGGCAAGTTCAAGGTCGCGGGTGAGCAGGCTGCCGAAGCGCCGGCCGTGCAGGAGGGCGCATAAATGGAACTGAAAGTCACCACCCTCGAGGGCAAGGAAGCCGGCTCCGTCCAGCTGTCCGACGCCATCTTCGGTCTGGAGCCGCGTGCGGACATCATCGCGCGCTGCGTCCAGTGGCAGCTCAACAAGCGTCAGGCCGGCACCCACAAGGCCAAGGGCCGCGCCGAGATCTGGCGCACCGGCAAGAAGATGTACAAGCAGAAGGGCACCGGCGGTGCTCGTCACGGCTCGGCTCGCGTGCCGCAGTTCCGGGGCGGCGGCCGCGCCTTCGGTCCGGTCGTGCGCTCGCATGCGACGGACCTGCCGAAGAAGGTCCGTGCGCTGGCGCTGAAGCATGCGCTGTCGGCCAAGGCCAAGGACGGTGATCTGGTCGTGCTGGAGAACGCCACCCTGGAGGCGGCGAAGACCAAGGCGCTGATCGGTCACTTCTCGGGTCTCGGCCTGACCAACGCCCTGATCATCGACGGCGCCGAGCTGCATACCGGCTTCACCAATGCCGCCCGCAACATTCCGAACATGGACGTGCTGCCGATCCAGGGCATCAACGTCTACGACATCCTGCGCCGTCAGAAGCTCGTGCTGACCAAGGCGGCGATCGATGCGCTGGAGGCGCGCTTCAAATGAAGACCATCGATCCGCGCCACTACGACATCATCATCGCGCCGGTCGTGACCGAGAAGGCGACCTTCGCCTCGGAGCACAACAAGGTTCTGTTCAAGGTGGCCGCCAAGGCGACCAAGCCGCAGATCAAGGAAGCGATCGAGAAGCTGTTCGACGTCAAGGTCAAGAGCGTCAACACGCTCGTCCGCAAGGGCAAGACCAAGGTGTTCCGCGGCAATTTCGGTTCGCAATCGGACAGCAAGCGCGCGATCGTGACCCTCGAAGAGGGCCACCGTATCGACGTGACCACCGGACTGTAAGGCTGAGCTGCCATGGCACTGAAGACATTCAATCCCACGACGCCCGGCCAGCGCCAGCTGGTGATGGTCGATCGTTCGGCCCTCTACAAGGGCAAGCCGGTCAAGGCGCTGACCGAAGGCAAGCAGTCGAGCGGCGGTCGCAACAACACCGGCCGCATCACCGTTCGCTTCCTCGGCGGCGGTCACAAGCAGTCGTACCGCACGGTCGACTTCAAGCGCGACAAGGTCGACGTTCCCGCGACCGTCGAGCGCCTGGAGTATGATCCGAACCGGACCGCCTTCATCGCGCTCGTCAAGTATCAGGACGGCGAGCTCGCCTACATCCTGGCGCCGCAGCGCCTGGCGGTCGGCGACACCATCGTCGCCGGCAACTATGTCGACGTGAAGCCGGGCAACGTCATGCCGCTGGGCAACATGCCGGTCGGCACGATCGTGCACAACATCGAGGTCAAGATCGGGAAGGGCGGCCAGCTCGCGCGTTCGGCAGGCACCTACGCCCAGATCGTCGGCCGCGACCAGGACTACGTGATCGTCCGCCTGAACTCGGGCGAGCAGCGCCTGGTGCACGGCCGCTGCCGCGGCACCATCGGTGCGGTGTCGAACCCGGACCACATGAACACCTCGATCGGCAAGGCCGGCCGCAAGCGTTGGATGGGCCGCAGGCCTCACAACCGCGGTGTCGCGATGAACCCGATCGACCATCCGCACGGCGGCGGCGAAGGCCGTACCTCGGGCGGTCGTCACCCGGTCACTCCGTGGGGCAAGCCTACCAAGGGCAAGAAGACCCGCACCAACAAGTCGACCGATAAATTCATTCTCTTGAGCCGCCACAAGCGGAAGAAGTAAGGAACGACGGACATGGTTCGTTCAGTCTGGAAAGGCCCGTTCGTCGAGGCGTCGCTGCTCAAGAAGGCAGATGCGGCGCGCGCGTCCGGCCGTCACGACGTCATCAAGATCTGGAGCCGCCGCTCGACCATCCTGCCGCAGTTCGTCGGCCTGACGTTCGGCGTCTACAACGGCCAGAAGCACGTGCCGGTGGCGATCAACGAAGAGATGGTCGGCCACAAGTTCGGCGAGTTCTCGCCGACCCGCACCTTCCACGGCCATTCGGGCGATAAGAAAGCCAAGAAGGCTTGAGGATTAAGCGATGAGCAAACCAAAGCGCGAACGGAGCCTCCCCGAAAACGAGGCCAAGGCTGTGGCCCGGATGCTTCGGGTGAGCCCGCAGAAGCTGAACCTGGTGGCGCAGATGATCCGCGGCCGCAAGGCGTCGGCCGCCCTCGCCGACCTGCAGTTCTCGCGCAAGCGGATTGCGGTCGACGTCAAGAAGTGCCTGGAATCGGCGATCGCCAATGCCGAGAACAATCACGAGCTCGAGGTCGACGATCTCGTCGTCTCGCAGGCTTTCGTCGGCAAGGGAATCGTGATGAAGCGTTTCTCGCCGCGCGGTCGTGGCCGTTCGGGCCGAGTTTTCAAACCGTTTTCGCAGCTGACGATCATTGTGCGTCAGGTCGAGGCGAGCGCTTAAAGCAGGCGCTGGGAGAATACGATGGGTCAAAAGATCAATCCGATCGGTCTGCGTCTCGGCATCAACCGGACCTGGGATTCGCGCTGGTTCGCTGGCAAGGCCGAGTACGGCAAGCTGCTGCATGAAGACGTCAAGATCCGCGAGATCCTGCACAAGGAGCTCAAGCAGGCGGCCGTCGCCCGCATCGTGATCGAGCGTCCGCACAAGAAGTGCCGCGTCACGATCCACTCGGCACGTCCGGGCGTCGTGATCGGCAAGAAGGGCGCGGACATCGACAAGCTGCGCAAGCGCGTCGCCGACATCACCTCGTCGGACGTCGTCATCAACATCGTCGAGATCCGCAAGCCGGAGCTCGATGCGACCCTGGTCGCCGAGTCGATCGCCCAGCAGCTCGAGCGCCGCGTCGCGTTCCGCCGCGCCATGAAGCGCGCCGTGCAGTCGGCGATGCGTCTCGGTGCCGAGGGCATCCGCATCAACTGCTCGGGTCGTCTGGGCGGCGCGGAAATCGCCCGCATGGAGTGGTATCGCGAGGGCCGGGTGCCGCTGCACACGCTGCGCGCCGACATCGACTACGGTGTGGCCACCGCGTTCACCACCTTCGGCACTTGCGGCGTGAAGGTCTGGATCTTCAAGGGCGAGATCCTCGAGCACGATCCGATGGCACAGGACAAGCGGATGAACGAAGGCGGCGGCGAGAGCTCGCAGCCCCGGTCGCGCCGCGACGCGGCCTGATCGATCAGCCGCGACAAGACAGGTTTGAGGGCTCAAAGCCATGATGCAACCAAAGAAGACCAAGTTCCGAAAGGCGCATAAGGGCCGTATTCACGGCGTTGCGTCCTCGGGCGCGACGCTGGCCTTCGGCCAGTTCGGGCTGAAGGCGATGGAGCCGGATCGCGTCACCGCGCGCCAGATCGAGGCCGCCCGTCGTGCCTTGACCCGTCACATGAAGCGCGCCGGCCGCGTCTGGATCCGCGTGTTCCCGGATCTCCCGGTGTCGAAGAAGCCGGCTGAAGTCCGCATGGGCTCCGGCAAGGGCTCGCCTGAATTGTGGGTGGCCCGCGTCAAGCCGGGTCGTGTGATGTTCGAGATCGACGGCGTGAGCAACCAGATCGCGCGCGAGGCGCTGCTGCTGGCGGCCGCCAAGCTGCCGATCAAGACGCGCTTCGTCGAGCGCATTGCGGAGTAATGGTCATGGCCGAGATGAAGATTGCCGACATTCGCGCGATGAGCCCCGATCAGATGGACGATGCGATCGTCAACCTGAAGAAGGAGCGCTTCAACCTGCGCTTCCAGCGTGCCACCGGGCAGCTGGAGAACACCGCGCGGCTGCGCGAGGCGCGCCGCGACATCGCCCGTATCAAGACCATCGCCGCGCAGCAGCGCGCCAAGACGAAGTAAGAGGCTCGACATGCCGAAACGGACCCTTCAGGGCGTCGTCGTCAGCGACAAGCAGGCCAAGACGATCGTTGTGCGCGTCGACCGGCGCTTCACCCACCCGATCTACAAGAAGACCATCCGCCGCTCGAAGAACTACCACGCCCACGACGAGAACAACGAGTTCAAGCCGGGCGACATGGTGTGGATCGAGGAGAGCAAGCCGATCTCGAAGCTCAAGCGCTGGACCGTGGTCCGGGGCGAGCACAAGAAAACCGCCTGAGGCGCGGACCGCGGCCCTCGTCGAAGAGGGCCCGTTTCGCTTTCGGGATCAAACAAGGCGCAGCTTTCCTGCGCAGCAGATGAAGAGGACGAGGTGCATCAATGATTCAGATGCAGACCAACCTCGACGTGGCCGATAATTCCGGCGCACGCCGTGTCATGTGTATCAAGGTGCTGGGCGGCTCGAAGCGCCGCTATGCCACCGTCGGCGACGTCATCGTGGTGTCGATCAAGGAAGCCATTCCGCGTGGCAAGGTGAAGAAGGGCGACGTCATGAAAGCCGTCGTGGTGCGCGTCCGCAAGGACATCCGCCGCGCCGACGGCTCGGTGATCCGCTTCGACCGCAATGCGGCCGTCCTGATCAACAACCAGTCGGAGCCGGTCGGCACCCGTATCTTCGGGCCGGTGCCGCGCGAGCTGCGCGCCAAGAACCACATGAAGATCATTTCGCTTGCGCCGGAGGTGCTGTGATGGCTGCCAAGATCCGCAAGGGCGACAAGGTGATCGTCCTGACCGGTCGCGACAAGGGTCGCACCGGCGAGGTGTTCGAGGTGCGTCCCGACGAGGGGACGGCGCTGGTGCGGGGCATCAACCTGGTGAAGCGTCACCAGAAGCAGACCCAGAACCAGGAGGGCGGCATCATCAGCAAGGAGTCGCCGATCCAGCTGTCGAACGTCGCTTATGTCGGCAAGGACGGCAAGCCGACGCGCATCGGATTCAAGATTCAGGCGGACGGCAAGAAGGTCCGCGTTGCCAAGAGCTCGGGAGTTGAGATCGATGGCTGAGACTGCTTACACCCCGCGCCTCCGCACGGAATACGACCGCACGATCAAGAGCCAGCTGACCGAGAAGTTCGGCTACGCCAACGTCATGCAGGTGCCGCGGCTCGACAAGGTCGTGCTCAACATGGGTATCGGCGAGGCCGTGAACGACCGTAAGAAGGCGGAAACCGCCGCGGCCGACCTGTCGCTGATCGCCGGCCAGAAGGCGGTCGTGACCTATTCGCGCGTCGCCATCGCGACCTTCAAGCTACGCGAGAACCAGCCGATCGGCTGCAAGGTCACCTTGCGCAAGACGAAGATGTACGAGTTCATCGACCGCCTGATCAACGTCGCGCTGCCGCGCGTCCGCGACTTCCGCGGCCTGAACCCGAAGAGCTTCGACGGCCGCGGCAACTATTCGCTCGGCATCAAGGAGCACATCATTTTCCCCGAGATCGACTTCGACAAGGCCGGGGAGAGCTGGGGCATGGACATCACGGTGTGCACCACCGCGACGACCGACGACGAGGCCCGTGCCCTTCTGACCGCATTCAATTTCCCGTTCCGGCAGTGAGCAGCTGACTTCAAGCTTCTCAAACGCGGATACCCAGGAGCCAAGCATGGCAAAGAAGAGTTCAATCGAGAAGAACAACCGGCGCAAGCGGATGGCGAAGAACGCCGCCCCGAAGCGCGCCCGGTTGAAGGCGATCATCGCCGACAAGTCCAAGCCGATGGAGGAGCGCTTTGCCGCGACCCTGAAGCTGGCCGAGATGCCGCGCAATTCGTCGGCGACTCGCATCCGCAACCGGTGCGAGCTGACGGGCCGGCCGCGGTCGAACTACCGCAAGAACAAGCTGAGCCGCATCGCGCTGCGCGAGCTCGGGTCCAAGGGCCTGGTTCCGGGCCTCGTGAAGTCGAGCTGGTAAGGAGGGTCGCACCATGTCAACGCACGATCCCATCAGCGATCTGATCACCCGCATCCGCAACGCGCAGATGCGCTCGAAGTCGAAGGTCTCGACGCCTGGCTCGAAGATGCGCGCCAGCGTGCTCGAGGTGCTGAAGTCCGAAGGCTACATCCGTGGCTATGCCACGCTGGAGCATCCGTCGGGCCGCAGCGAGATCGAGATCGAGCTGAAATATTTTGACGGCGAGCCCGTGATCCGCGAGATCGAGCGCGTCTCCAAGCCCGGCCGCCGCGTCTACACCTCGGTGAAGAACCTGCCGCGTGTGAACAACGGGCTCGGAATTTCTGTTTTGTCGACACCGAAGGGAATCATGGCCGACCACAGCGCGCGTGACGCGAATGTCGGCGGTGAAGTTCTCTTCACGGTGTTCTAAGAAGGATTGAGCCATGTCACGTATTGGCAAGAAGCCTGTGGCGGTGCCGTCCGGAGTGACGGCCTCCGTCGACGGACAGACCGTCAAGATGAAGGGGCCGAAGGGCCAGCTTCAGTTCATCGTTCATGACGACGTGGACGTGAAGTTCGAGAACGGCCAGGTCAAGGTTGCCCCGCGTTCCGAGACCAAGCGCGCCCGGTCGCTGTACGGCACCGCGCGCGCCCAGATCGCCAACCTGGTCGAAGGCGTGACCAAGGGCTTCGAGAAGAAGCTCGAGATCACCGGCGTCGGTTACCGCGCCGCGATGCAGGGCAAGAACCTGCAGCTCGCGCTCGGCTACAGCCACGATGTCGTCTACCAGATCCCGGAGGGCATCACCATCGCGGTGCCGAAGCCGACCGAGATCACGGTCACGGGCATCGACCCGCAGCGCGTCGGCCAGGTGGCCGCTGAAATCCGCGCCTACCGGCCGCCGGAGCCCTATAAGGGCAAGGGCGTGAAGTACGCGGGTGAATTCATCTTCCGCAAGGAAGGCAAGAAGAAGTAACGGAGCCGGACATGTCGAGAGCCAAGGTTACGAATGCCCGGCGCAAGCAGCGCGTGAGGCTGTCGCTGCGCCGCTCCGCCGGCGGCCGTCCGCGTCTGTCGGTGTTCCGCTCGTCGAAGCACATCTACGCTCAGGTCATCGACGATCAGAAGGGCGAGACGCTCGCCTCTGCGTCGTCGATGGAGAAGGAGATGCGCTCGACCGGCAACACCGGTGCCGACATCGACGCGGCGAAGGCGGTGGGCAAGCTGCTCGCCGAGCGCGCGGTGAAGGCGGGGATCAAGGAAGTCGTGTTCGATCGCGGCGGCTATCTCTATCACGGGCGCGTCAAGGCGCTGGCCGACGCGGCGCGCGAGAGCGGGCTGAGCTTCTAACATCAATGGATATGGGCGTCAGAGCCCCTCAGAAGATTGGATAGCACCATGGCAGGTGAACGGGAACGAGGCGGTCGCGATCGCAAGGAGCGCGAGGAGCGCGACAGCGAGTTCGTCGACAAGCTCGTCCACATCAACCGAGTCGCGAAGGTCGTGAAGGGCGGTAAGCGCTTCGGCTTTGCGGCGCTCGTCGTGATCGGCGATCAGAAGGGCCGGGTCGGGTTCGGCCACGGCAAGGCACGTGAGGTTCCGGAGGCGATCCGCAAGGCGACCGACTCCGCCAAGCGCAACCTGACCCGGGTTGCGCTGCGCGAGGGCCGCACCCTGCACCACGACATCTTCGGTCGTCACGGTGCGGGTCGCGTCTATCTGCGTGCGGCTCCGGCCGGTACCGGCATCATCGCCGGCGGCCCGATGCGCGCCGTGTTCGAGACGCTGGGCATCCAGGACGTGGTGGCGAAGTCGATCGGCTCGTCCAACCCGTACAACATGGTGCGCGCGACCTTCAACGCGCTGAAGCACCAGGATAGCCCGCGCTCGGTCGCCGCGCGCCGCAACATCAAGGTGTCGACCCTGCAGGCCCGCCGCGTCGGTGGCGATGCCGAAGCCGCCGCCGACTAAGGTTGGGCCGACTAACGAACGCGCGCCGTCCGCTGGATGGCGCAACTCGGAGTGAACACGATGGCTAGCGCCAAGACGATCAAGATCGAGCAGATCGGCAGCCCGATCCGCCGGCATCACTCGCAGCGCGAGACGCTGATCGGGTTGAAGCTCAACAAGATCGGCCGCGTGACCGAGCTGCCGGATACGCCGGCGGTCCGCGGCATGATCACCAAGGTTCATCATCTCGTCCGCATCGTCGACGAGAAGTAAGGAGAAGGGCGATGAAGCTCAGCGATATCGCCGACAACGCCGGCGCGCGCAAGAAGCGCATGCGCGTCGGCCGCGGCATCGGCTCCGGCAAGGGCAAGACCTCGGGCCGTGGCGGCAAGGGCCAGACCGCGCGCTCCGGCGTGCGCATCAAGGGCTTCGAGGGCGGTCAGATGCCGATGCATCGCCGTCTGCCGAAGCGCGGCTTCAACAACATCTTCGCGCTCGATTTCGTCGAGATCAATCTCGACCGGATCCAGCAGGCGATCGATGCCAAGAAGCTGGACGCCGGCAGCGTGATCAACGCCGAGTCCCTCGTGAAGTCCGGTGCGCTGCGCCGCGCCAAGGACGGCGTGCGCCTGCTCGGCCGCGGCGAGCTCAAGGCCAAGATCAACATCGAGGTGCATGGCGCCTCGAAGTCGGCGATTGCGGCGGTCGAGAAGGCCGGCGGCACCGTCAAGCTCCTGGCGCCAGCCAAGGACGAAGGCGAGGCGGCGTAACATCTGCGTCATTGCCCTGCCGCCGGCGCATGCCGGAGAGGGCAGGGCAATGGACAGAACGCGCCCGCGCACCAGATAATATCCGGCGTCTGCCCAGCCCTGCGAGCCCTCGCGGGGCCCAGTGCGGTGAAGAAGGGCGGCGGGAGAAAGCTAGATATGGCCTCAGCAGCGGAACAACTGGCGGCAAACCTCAATTTCGGCGCGCTTGCGAAGGCCGATGAGCTGAAGAAGCGCATCTGGTTCACCCTCGGCGCGCTGCTGGTCTACCGCCTCGGCACCTACATTCCGCTGCCGGGCATCGACCCGAACATCTGGGACTCGGTGTTCCGCACGCAGGCCGGCGGCATTCTCGGCATGTTCAACATGTTCGCCGGCGGCGGCATCCACCGCATGGCGATCTTCGCGCTGAATATCATGCCGTACATCTCGGCATCGATCATCATTCAGCTGCTCACCACCGTCTCGCCCCAGCTCGAAGCCCTCAAGAAAGAGGGTGAGGCTGGCCGCAAGATGTTGAATCAATACACCCGCTATCTGACGGTGATTCTTGCTGCCGTGCAGTCCTACGGCATCGCCGTCGGCCTCGAAGGCGCGGGCAACGTCGTCGCCGATCCCGGCCTGTTCTTCCGCCTCTCCACCGCGATCACGCTGACCGGCGGCACCATGTTCCTGATGTGGCTCGGTGAGCAGATCACCTCGCGCGGCATCGGCAACGGCATCTCGCTGATCATCCTGTCCGGCATCGTGGCCGAGCTGCCCTCGGCGCTTGCCAACATGCTCGAGCTCGGCCGCCAGGGCGCGCTGTCGACCGGCCTGATCCTGATCGTCATCGTGATGGCCGTCGCCGTGATCGCCTTCATCGTGTTCGTGGAGCGCGCCCAGCGCCGGCTCCTGATTCAGTATCCGAAGCGCCAGGTCGGCAACAAGATGTTCGAGGGCCAGTCCTCGCATCTGCCGCTGAAGCTGAACACCTCGGGCGTGATCCCGCCGATCTTTGCCTCGTCGCTGCTGCTGCTGCCGACCACTGTCGCCAATTTCAACGCCGGCAAGGGACCCGAGTGGTTCCAGTGGATCACGACGCAGCTCGGTCATGGCCGGCCGCTGTTCCTGGTGCTGTATCTGGCGCTGATTCTGTTCTTTGCCTTCTTCTACACCGCGATCGTGTTCAACCCGACCGAGACCGCCGACAACCTGAAGAAGCATGGCGGATTCATCCCCGGCATCAGGCCGGGCGAGCGCACCGCGGAATATATCGATTACGTGCTGTCGCGGATCACCGTGCTCGGCGCCATCTATCTGGCGATCGTGTGTCTGATCCCGGAAATTCTGATTTCCTACGCTTCCGTCCCGTTCTACTTTGGTGGCACTTCGCTTCTGATCGTGGTCAGCGTTACGATGGATACCGTGGCGCAGGTTCAGGGTTATCTGCTCGCCCATCAGTATGAGGGGCTGATCAGGAAGTCGAAGCTGCGGGGGCGCCGCCGCGGATAGCGGCGGATCGCGGCCCGGGAACCACCAAGCCAAGAACAAGGTGTGCGGGAGGGTCGCTCACCGTGTGCCGGGGGGCGAAATTCGATGAGACTCATTCTTCTGGGGCCGCCCGGTTCGGGCAAGGGAACGCAGGCGCAGCGCCTGGTGCAGCAATATGGCATCGTTCAGCTGTCGACCGGCGACATGCTGCGTGCCGCGGTGGCGGCGCAGACGCCGATCGGGCTGAAGGCCAAGGACATCATGGCGGCGGGTGGCCTTGTCCCGGACGAGGTCGTGGTCGGCATCATTGCCGACCGGATCGAGCAGCCGGACGCCGCCAATGGTTTCATCCTCGATGGCTTCCCGCGCACGGTGCCGCAGGCGGAGGCGCTGGATGCGCTGCTGAAGCAGAAGCAGATGAAGCTCGACGCGGTGATCGAACTCCGGGTCAATGAAGGCGTGCTGCTTGAGCGCGTCGAGCGCCGGGCCGCCGAGACCCGCGCGCGCGGCGAGGCTGTGCGGGCCGATGATACGCCGGAGGTCCTGACCAAGCGCCTAGCCAGCTACCGCGACCAGACCGAGCCCCTGATCCACTATTATTCGGACCATCGGATGCTGGCGACCGTCGACGGCATGATGCCGATCGAGCAGGTCACCGAGGAGATCGGACGGATCCTGGCCGCCGTTGGCAAGTCCAGCGGGAGCCGGGCGGCCAAAAAGGCGAACCCGGCCAAGCGCAGTGCCAAGGCTCGGGGCAAGACCGCGCCGGCAAAATCGGCCAAAAAGGCTCCGAGGGCGCCTGCACCGGCGAAAAAGGCCGCAAAGACAGCAAAAAAGGCCGCAAAGACTGCGAAAAAGGGAGCAAAAGCGGCCCCCAAGAAAGCCTCCAAGGCTGCGAAGAAGGCCCCCAAGCCCGCTGCCAAGGCGACCCGGGGAACCCGGAAAACCTCTGCAAAGGCTGCAAAAAAGCGCGCCAAGAGGTGACCGAATCTTGTAGGGGCGGTTGACGACCGCCGTGTGAATCCATTAATAAGCCCGCATCCAAGTCGGATGGTTTTCCAAAGATGCCGGGCCCCACGAATCGAGGGGTGGGCGTCTTGTTCGCGTTTGCGGACACCTGCCCGAGATAGCGAGAACGAAGGCCGGTCCATCCTGGGATCGGTGACAGGAGAGAAGTCCGTGGCCCGTATTGCCGGTGTCAACATCCCGACCAACAAGCGCGTCCTGATCGCGCTCCAGTATATCCATGGCATCGGCCCGAAGATCGCGGGCGAGATCATTGACAAGGTCAAGATTGCCGAGGATCGCCGCGTCAACCAGCTGAGCGACCAGGAAGTCCTGCAGATCCGCGAAATCATCGACCGCGACTACGTTGTCGAGGGCGACCTGCGGCGCGAGACCGGCATCAACATCAAGCGTCTGATGGACCTCGGCTGCTATCGCGGCCTGCGCCATCGTCGTGGCCTGCCGGTGCGCGGCCAGCGCACCCACACCAATGCGCGCACGCGCAAGGGGCCGGCCAAGGCGATCGCCGGCAAGAAGAAGTAATTTGGCGAATTGCTGATAGCGGGTGGCGAGTAGGGGCAATCCCTATTCGCTACTCGCTATTCACCATTCGCCTTTCTGGTGTAGCCGCTGGCACTACGGCGGCGTTGAGATCTCGAGAAAGGTACTTATATGGCCAAGGAAGCCGCACGTGTCCGCCGTCGTGAGCGCAAGAACATCGCCTCCGGCGTCGCTCACGTGAATTCGTCGTTCAACAACACCACCATCACCATCACCGACGCGCAGGGCAACACCATTGCCTGGTCGTCGGCCGGCACGATGGGGTTCAAGGGATCGCGCAAGTCGACCCCGTATGCCGCGCAGGTCGCAGCGGAGGACGTGTCCAAGAAGGCTCAGGAACACGGCATGCGCACCCTCGAGGTCGAGGTTGCCGGCCCGGGCTCCGGCCGTGAATCGGCGCTCCGTGCGCTGCAGGCTGCGGGTTTCACCGTCACCTCGATCCGCGACGTGACGACGATCCCGCACAATGGTTGCCGCCCACGCAAGCGTCGGCGCGTCTAATCTGAAAGAGGCGGACAGCATGTCCGCCTCGTCGTGCTTTTGAGACATTTCGACTGCCGCGATCTGAAGCGCGGTTCTCCAACGCCAGTCAGTCAGATCCCATGACTGGCCCATGGGTGAAACAGTGACGATCCAGAAGAATTGGCAAGAATTGATTCGGCCGAACAAGCTCCAGGTCACGCCGGGCTCCGACGCGACCCGTTTCGCCACCGTGGTTGCCGAGCCGCTGGAGCGCGGTTTCGGGCAGACGCTCGGCAATGCGCTGCGCCGCATCCTGCTGTCGTCGCTGCAGGGCGCCGCCGTGCAGTCGGTGCATATCGACGGCGTGCTGCACGAGTTCTCCTCGATCGCTGGTGTCCGCGAGGACGTCACCGACATCGTGCTGAACATCAAGGACATCGCGATCAAGATGCAGGGCGAAGGCCCGAAGCGGATGGTCGTGAAGAAGCAGGGCCCGGGCGCCGTCACCGCCGGCGATATCCAGACCGTCGGCGACATCGTGGTGCTCAACCCTGACCTGCAGCTCTGCACGCTGGACGAGGGCGCAGAGATCCGCATGGAGTTCACGGTCGCCACCGGCAAGGGCTACGTCGCCGCCGATCGCAACCGCCCCGAGGACGCCCCGATCGGCCTGATCCCGGTCGACAGCCTGTTCTCTCCGGTCCGCAAGGTCTCCTACAAGGTCGAGAACACCCGCGAGGGCCAGATCCTCGACTACGACAAGCTGACCATGACGATCGAGACCAACGGCGCGATCACGCCGGAGGACGCGGTGGCCTATGCCGCCCGCATCCTGCAGGACCAGCTCAACGTCTTCGTCAACTTCGAAGAGCCGCGCAAGGAAGTCGCCCAGGAGATCATCCCGGACCTCGCCTTCAACCCGGCCTTCCTCAAGAAGGTGGACGAGCTCGAGCTGTCGGTGCGTTCGGCGAACTGCCTGAAGAACGACAACATCGTCTACATCGGCGACCTTGTGCAGAAGTCGGAAGCGGAAATGCTGCGTACCCCGAACTTCGGCCGCAAGTCGCTGAACGAGATCAAGGAAGTGCTGGCCCAGATGGGTCTGCATCTCGGCATGGAAGTGCCGGGCTGGCCGCCGGAGAACATCGACGAACTGGCCAAGCGCTTCGAGGATCACTACTGAGCGAATAGGGAGTGGCGAATAGCGAATTGGGATCTGGCGAATTGGATGACACCATTCGCTACTCGCCCTTCGCTACTCGCCCTTCTGGGCGAACGCAGGCAGCCCACCTGAGCAACATGTCCGACGAACCGTCGCGGCAGATAGAAATGAAGGACTAAGACAATGCGTCACGGCAAGGTTCATCGGAAGCTCAACCGCACCGCCGAGCATCGCAAGGCAATGTTCGCCAACATGTGCGCCGCGCTGATCAAGCACGAGCAGATCGTCACCACGCTGCCGAAGGCCAAGGAGCTGCGGCCGATCGTCGAGAAGCTCGTCACCCTCGGCAAGAAGGGCGGTCTCGCTTTGCGTCGCCAGGCGATCGCCGAGATGCGCGATGTCGACCAGGTCAAGAAGCTGTTCGACGTCCTGGCACCCCGCTACAAGGACCGCAACGGCGGCTACACCCGTATCATCAAGGCCGGCTTCCGCTACGGCGACAATGCCGCGATGGCCGTGATCGAGTTCGTCGACCGCGACGTCGATGCCAAGGGCCTGGACTCGGGTCCGGTCCAGGAGACCTCGGAAGCGGCGTAAGCGCAGCTCCGACCCGACGTTCAAAACGGCGCCTTCGGGCGCCGTTTTCATTTTGAGGTTCTGTAGCTCGGATGAGCGCAGCGACATCCGGGTTCGCCTGCGCAGCTCGTGTGACTTTAACAGCATAGACCGGAGCGCCGCCCATGAGCGCCGCAGAATTGCACATCGTCTACGAGGCGGATGAGGACCGCACCGGCAAGATCATAGCGACGGCCAGAGCCGGAGTGTTTGCCGCGCGCGGCGAGGCGTGGTTCGGCTGCGACCTGAATGCCTTCGTGAAGGGTCTGCGCTCCTATCCGCTATCGTGGGACAAGCCGCCGATGATCGAAGGCGGTTACTTCGATGGACAAGGCGGCCTCGCGCAATGCCTCGTCCGGATCGTCATCAGGCCATACGACTTCCGTGGGCATTTGCTGGTGCATGCGGATCTGGCTACGCTCGTTCAGAGCACAGCGGATGCCGACGTGCAGAACAGCGCTTCGATCCGCTTCCTGACCGAATATGCACTCGTCGAACGTTTCGCGACCGAGCTGGCGCAGGTCCTGAACGGCAAGCGCGAGGCGGCTATCCTGATAGGGTCCACGAGCTGATAACCACGGCGCCTTCGGGCGCCGTCTTATTTTGAGGATCAGCTCTGCGCGCGGCGCGTTGAGTGTCGACGCGCGACGCCCCACATCCTTTCCTCCATCACAACGGAGAGCTGCTCATGCACATCGACCTCTCGGGAAAGACCGCGCTCGTCACCGGTTCGACCGCCGGCATCGGTTTTGCCATCGCCAAGGGGCTTGCTGCGTCCGGCGCGGAGGTCGTCGTCAATGGTCGCAGCCAAGCCCGTGTCGATGCGGCCGTCGCGAAGCTGAAGCAGGCGGTTCCCGCGGCCAAGCTGCGCGGCGTCGCCGGCGATGTCGCTCAGATCGGCGGCTGCAACGCCATCGTCACCGCGCTGCCCGAGGTCGACATCCTCGTCAACAATGCCGGCATCTTCGAGCCGAAGGAGTTCTTCGACATTCCCGACGAGGACTGGAGCCGCTTCTTCGAGATCAACGTCATGTCCGGCGTGCGCATGGCGCGCGCCTACATGCAGGGCATGCTGAAGCGCAACTGGGGTCGCATCATCTTCATCTCCTCGGAGTCGGCGGTGAACATCCCGACCGAGATGATCCATTACGGCATGACCAAGACCGCGCAGCTCGCGGTCTCCCGCGGCCTCGCCAAACTGACCTGCGGCACCGGCGTGACCGTCAATGCAGTGCTGCCGGGACCGACGATGTCGGAAGGCGTCGAGACCTTCGTCAAGGATCTCGCCCGTCAGAACGGCCAGTCGGAGGAGGAGGCGGCCTCGTCTTTCGTCAAGCAGCACCGGCCGGCCTCGCTGCTGCAGCGCTTCGCCGGTGTCGACGAGATCGCCAACATGGTCGTCTACGCCGCCTCCAAGCAGGCCTCCGCCACGAACGGCGCCGCGCTGCGCGCCGAGGGCGGCATCCTCGACACCATCGCCTGAGGCCGGCCATGGCGGCTTACGTCATCTCCGAGGTCGAGGTGCGCGACATCGAGGCGATGGAACGCTATCGCACCCGCGCGGCGCACTCGATCGCGCAATATGGCGGGCGCTATCTGGTCCGCGGCGGGACCTCCGAGACGGTCGAAGGCGGCCCGCCGGCCAAGACCCTCATTATCGTCGAGTTCCCGTCGATGGCCCGGCTGCGAGAATGGTATGCGTCGGCCGAATACGCCGACGCCCTGGGCGAGCGCTGGAAGGCGCTGGACCGCCGGCTGATTTTCGTCGAGGGTGCTGCACCTGCGTAGAGAACGGACTCTGTTGCGCCCATGCTGACCATCACCCCCCGCCGCAGGCGTTGGCTCAAGCTGACCTCGGCGCGGTGGCAGCGGCGGGTGCTGTTCGTGGCCGGCGGCCTGGTGGTGGGCGCGGCGGCGGTGGCGCTGGCGGAGCTCGCCGACCTGGCCCAGCTCGCCTTCAACTGGCTGCTGTCGAAATCACGCTACGCCTCACTGATCGTGACGCCCGCCGGCTTCGCGCTGTCGGTCTATCTGACCCAGCGCTTCTTCCCGAACGCGCAAGGCAGCGGCATCCCGCAGGCCATCGCCGCGCGCCACCTGACGGACACGAGCGCGCGCAGCCCGCTGGTGTCGATCCGCATCGCCATCGGCAAGGTGCTGCTGACCCTGCTCGGGCTGCTGTGCGGCGGCTCGGTCGGCCGCGAGGGGCCGACCGTGCAGGTCGGCGCCTCCATCATGTTCGCGCTCGGCCGGCTGTCGCCGCGGCGGCAGCCGGGCTTGATCCTGGCCGGCGCCGCCGCCGGGGTCGCGGCCGCCTTCAACACGCCGCTGGCCGGCATCGTGTTCGGCATCGAGGAGATGAGCCGTGCCTTCGAGACACGGACCTCGAGCCTCGTCATCGCCACCGTGATCGCCGCTGGCCTGACCTCGCTGGCCCTGATGGGCAACTACGCCTATTTCGGCACGACGCCGATCGCGCTCGGCAAGGGCATCGACTGGCTGGCGGTGCCCGTCTGCGGGGTCTTGGGCGGCGCCGCCGGCGGCCTGTTCAGCCGCATCCTGATCACGATGGCGCGCGGGCTGCCCGGGGCATCCGGCCGGCTCATCAAGCGCCACCCCCTGCCGTTCGCGCTCGCCTGCGGCTTTGCCGTCGCGCTGTGCGGGCTGGCGTCAGGCGATACCATCTACGGCACCGGGTATGCCCAGGTGAAAGGGGCGCTGGAGACCGGCACGCCGCTGCCGGGCGATTTCGGCGTGCTGAAATTCCTCGCCACCACCTTTGCTGCGATCAGCGGCATTCCTGGCGGCATCTTCGCGCCGTCGCTCGCCGTCGGGGCGGGGATCGGCGCCAACGTCGCCAGCCTGTTCCAGCAGTCGCTACTGGCGCCGATCATGCTGCTCGGCATGGTCGCCTATTTCGCCGGCGTCGTGCAGGCGCCGATCACCGCCTTCGTCATCGTCACCGAGATGACCGACAACCACGCCATGGTGGTGCCGCTGATGATGGCCTCGCTGATCGCCTACGGCACCTCGCGTCTGATCTGCGAGGAGGGGCTCTATCACGCTCTCGCCAAGGGCTTCGTCGCCCGAGCTGAGACCAAGGCTGAGGCCGCGCAGGAGTCGAAGCAGGCCACAGCGCCGTCCTGACCAAGCGCTCATCCACCATGTTCGGAGCGCGCCGATAACGGCTGTCGGTTCAATCGCTTGATGGCAGATCCTGAGATCTGCCATCGGCTCGAAAGGGCTGCCGGCGGCCCCGTTGCCGGCGCCGCCGCGCAAGGCTCGTCGGCCTACTTCCTGAACGGATCCGGCCGCATCAAGAGCCGGCCGGAGATCGAGTTCGGCACCTCGTAGGGCGAGCCGATCGACAGCACGTGGCTTAGCGCGATCAGCCGGTTCGGCAGCTTGGCCGGCGGCGGTGTCTGGAACGAATAGGACGTCGGGTTGTGGCACAGGAAGCAGTTCAGCACGTTCTTGATCGGCGTGTTGTCGGCGTTCTGCACGAAGGTCTCGGCGGTAGCATTGGCGAGATTGACCGATCCGACTGCGCTGGTCTGGTTGCTGTTCAGATTGTACGAGTTGGGGAGCATCCAGACGGTGCCGTCGAGGCTGTAGCTCGCGAAGGTCGATTGCGGGCCCTTCAGGCCGGAGAGAAAGCCCTGGGCTTGCGCCGTGATCGCGAAGATGTTGCCGACGCCGTTGGGCTGGTTCTCGCCGCCGGTCTGGTTCTCGAGCACGACGTTGGTCACCGGCGTCAGCTTCTGGGTCGCCGGATCGAGCCGCAGTTGCGGCCGGTTGGCGCCGGGCAGCGCCGCGATGTTGACCTGCGAGAACGGCGTGCGGCCCTTGTAGAGCGTGTAGCTCTTCGGATCGGAGCGGCTTGCCGATGGCGCAAAGGTGTTGTCCGGCGTCTGCGGCGAGTTGTTCTTCAGCTCGAACGTGCCCCACAGGAATTCGGGGTGGTTCTCGGTGTAGCCGACCACGTGCAAGCCGATCAGCGCCACGGTCACCGTGACGAACTTGCCGGGCGTCGGGCGAATCGTGATCAGGCCGGGGGTGACGTTGTTCTCCAGCACCGGCACCTGTGCCTGGGTCGTATAAGCGCCCGCAGGCGGTGCCTGCCCGGGGTCGAGCCGCAGCCACGTCGCCTTGAACACCGCATCGCCCACGGCGAAGGATGAATCCGCCGGCTGGCTCTGGTAGCCGCCGGTCGCGATCAGGTTCTTGCGCGCCGTGTTGAAATAGCCCTGGTTCATGTGGACCGAGGCGTAGACGGGATAGCCGTTCTGTGCGACCAGCATGTTGCCGTCGGCTTCGACGATGGCGCCGGCGCCTTCGGTGAAGCCGGCCGTGCCGTGGAAGACCTGGGCGCGGGCCGCCAGCGTCAGCGGGCGCGGCCGTGGTGCGCCGGCATTCTCGGCGTTGCCGAGCAGCTCGTCGGGCGTCGCCAAGGTCATGAACCGCGGCACGGCGGCGCCGGAGCCCGAGTCCTTCACCAGCGCTGTCGCCCAGACGAACGCTTCCCACGACCATTGATGGAAATTGCAGTCCGGCGTCGGGATGGTCTTGGTGTCGGAGGTGGGGAAGGCGGCGTCCGGCTTGAGATAATTGCCCAGTCCTTCCGACCAGCCGAAGGCCGGGCAGTTCTTCGCCGGCGGCGGCGGCGCAGCGCTGGCGGGGTTGAGAGCGCCGGCAAGGCCGCTCGCGGTGACGGTCGTCGCGAAAGTGAGCATGAGCCACTGAATCGTCTTCATGGCCGGTCTCCATTGATGTGCGCGCTGGGATGGGCCGATGAATCTCGCCGCCATGCGTCGCAAATGATTGTTAAAAATGATTCATTCAAAAGTAGTGCGCGGCGAACATGCACCCAAAGGTGAGATTTGCAAGACCGGCAGCTCACTCAGTCCGCAATTTTTTTCGGACGCCCCTCGCGGCAGTGGAATGCGGCTCGCGGCAGCATTCGTCTTCACCGGCCGACACGGGCTGCAGTGTGAGCGCAGGCACGGTTGACACCACGGATCGCGTGCATCCTGGCGGCCGTTCGCTGGAGAAGTGCGGACAATGAGGTCTTCACGCCAGTGGACAGCAACCACAGGAGAGTGAAATGAAGTCCATCATGGCCGCTGCGTTGCTGCTCGCGTTGATGTCGGGCGCAAGCCTTGCGGGCACGCCGCTGATCGATGCGCGGCAGCACAACCAGTCACATCGCATCTACAACGGCATCGCGAGCGGACGGCTGACCTATCCGGAGGCGCAGCAGCTCGTCCGCGGTCAGATCCACGTCCAGAAGCTGGAAAACAAGGCCAAGGCGGACGGCGTGGTGACGCCGTTCGAGCGTGCCCGCATCAACGTCGCGCAATCCGTGCAGGGCGCGCGCATCTTCTGGAAGAAGCACAATTAGCCGCGCACGGCAGCTCGCTGGTGGCAAAGCGCCGCTTCGGCGGTGCTTTGCCACCACGTGATGCGGCGGCGCCGCCGCTCACACCAGCGCGGCTGCGACGCCGGCTAGGGCGCTGAACGTGACCACGACGAGCGGCGGCGCGCGCCAGGCGACCAAGAGGACAAAACCGACCAGCGCGATGCCAAAATCCGCGGCGTTGTGGACGGTGGTCGTCCAGACCGGGTCGTACAGGGCCGCTCCCAGCACACCGACCACCGCAGCGTTGACACCCCGCATCATCGCCTGGGCGCCGGCGCGTTTGCGGAACGAGTCCCAGAACGGCAGCGCGGCGAGCAGGACCAGCATGCCCGGCAGGAAGATGCCGAGGAGACCGAGCGCGGCCCCGACGATCCCATGCGGCTCCGGACCGACGACGGCGCCGAGATAGGCGGCGAAGGTGAAGAGCGGGCCCGGGACGGCCTGCGCCGCACCGTAGCCGGCGAGAAAGGCGTCGTCGCTCAGCCAGCCAGGTCCGACGAAGGCCTCGCGCAGCAGCGGCAGCACGACATGTCCACCGCCGAACACCAGCGCGCCGGAGCGATAGAAGGCATCGAACAAGGCGACGCCGGTCGATCCCGTGACGCCGCGCAGCAGCGGAAGTCCCGCCAACAGGACAACGAACAGCGCGAGCGCGATCAGCCCCACGCTCCGCGAGACGGGGATCGCGACGTGTCCCGACGGCGCCGCCTCGCCGCGGCAGAGCCAGAGGCCGGCGAGCCCGCCGAGGACGATCGCTCCGATCTGCACGACCGAGGCCGTACTCGACAGGATGATGAGCGTTGCGGCGACCGCGATCGAGGCGCGCGCACGATCCGGACACAGCGAGCGCGCCATGCCCCAGACCGCCTGCGCGACGATGGCGACCGCGGTCAGCTTCAGCCCGTGCAGCAGGCCGCTGCCGATCGGTCCGCTCAATCGGCCCGCACCATAGGCGAACAGGACGAGCGCGGCGGCCGACGGCAGGGTGAAGCCGGTCCAGGCGGCGAGCGCGCCGAGATAGCCGGCCCGCATCAGCCCGATGGAGAAGCCGACCTGGCTGCTGGCGGGGCCGGGCAGGAACTGGCACAGCCCGACCAGATCGGCATAGGCATGCTCGTCGATCCATTTCCGTCTGACGACGAACTCGTCGCGGAAGTAGCCGATATGGGCGATCGGACCGCCGAAGCAGGTCAGGCCGAGCGTGAGGAAGATCCGCAGAACCTCGAGCGGTGATCCGGAGCGCCGGCCGTGATCGGCGGGCGGGTTGGTCGCGGACTTCAGGCTGCTCACGGACGTTCGTTCCAGTCGCGAGGAGGTTCTTATCGGCTTTCGTTAAGGGGAAACGGGACCGTCGGCCAGTCTCGATCGCTCATGGCCGCTGATCGGACCGCGCGTCGGCTGCCGGCCATCTTATGCCTTCGATCGGCGGGATGGTGGGGCACGGCGCCACCGCGATCTCGCGCGCGGGGAGACTGCGGGTGCGCCTTTGCCCATTGTTGCCTGTTAGTTAGCTCCATCCCTCCAGCACGATCTTGCCGCGGGAGGTGTTGCTCTCTATCAACGCGTGCGCGCGCTTGAGGTTGGCCGCGTTGATGGTGCCGTAATTGTCGCCGAGGGTGGTGCGGATCACGCCCTTGTCGATCAGGTCGGACACGTCGTTGAGCAGATGGTGCTGCGCGATCATGTCGGGTGTCGTGAAAGATGAGCGCGTGAACATCGACTCCCAGTGGATCGAGATAGCCTTGCCCTTGAAGGCGGCGAGCGAGAACTCGGCGGGATCGTCGATCAGGCCGAACTTGCCCTGCGGCGTCATGAAGTCGGCGATCGCCTTGTAGTGCTGCTCGGTGTGGGTGAGGCTGGCGATGAGGCTGACCGGCGGCAGCTTCAGCGCGTCGATCTGCTCTTTCATCGGCTTGCCATGATCGATCACGGCATGGGCGCCGAGCTTCAGGCACCAGTCGCGCGACTCCGGTCGCGTCGCGGTGGCGAGCACGGTCAGCCCGGTGAGCCGGCGCGCGAGCTGAATCAGGATCGAGCCGACGCCGCCGGCCGCGCCGGTGATCAGCAAAGTGCGGTCGTCGAGGCTCCTGCCGGGGATTGCGCCGAGCCTGTCGAACAAGAGCTCCCAGGCCGTGATCGAGGTCAGGGGCAGGGCGGCGGCTTCGGCGAACGACAGGCTCTTCGGTTTGCGGCCGACGATGCGCTCGTCGACCAGATGGAATTCGGCATTGGTGCCCTGGCGCAGGATCGAGCCGGCGTAGAACACCTCGTCACCGGGCTTGAACAGGCTCACGTCCGGGCCGATAGCCTCGACCACGCCAGCGGCGTCATAGCCCAGGATCTTGGTTTCGCCGGCGGGCGGTGCGGCGCGCTTGCGCACCTTGGTGTCGACTGGATTGACCGAGACCGCTTTCACGGCGACGCGGATGTCGCGTCCCTTCGGCTCGGGTTTGGCGGTCTCGAAATCGAACAGCGCGCGGTCCTCGGTGATGGGCAGCGACTGCTGGTATCCGACGGCCTTCATGAACAGCCTCCTGGTTGGCTTGGCGATAGGATCTGTTTGTCCTGCTGGCGCCAGTTCAGCAAGTACTGTAAAAATGGGGAACTAGTCCCCGTTTGGATACTGTTGGGCCAGCACGCGATGAAACGGAAGAATTTCACCCGCCGTCCCGGCTGCGCGGTCGAAGCCACGCTCGATCTGATCGACGGCAAGTGGAAGGGCGTGATCCTCTACCACCTGCAGGGTGGCAGCCAGCGCTTCGGCGAGCTGCGCCGGCTGATGCCCGGCATCACCCAGCGCATGTTGACCAAGCAGCTGCGTGCGCTGGAGGAGGACGGGCTGGTCGTCCGCAAGGTCTATGCCGAGGTGCCGCCGCGCGTCGAATACAGCCTGTCCGAGGTCGGCGAGAGCCTGCGGCCGGTGATCGAGGTTCTCAGAAGCTGGGGCGAGCGGCACCAGGAACGGCTGTCCTGCGCGCCCGTTGCAGAGACCATCAAATCGCCGCATCAGGCCGCCTGAGCTTGGCCGCACCGGCCGTTCCGCCTATATCGAAACCGTCATTTTCCAGGATTGTTCGCATGTCGTTGATTCGCTCCACACTGGTCCTGCTGCTGTCCCTGCTGGCCGCGTCTCCGCTCGCGGCGCAGGACCGGCGCGTGCCGCAGTCCCAGGCCGAGCTGCGGCTGTCGTATGCGCCGATCGTGCAGCGCGTGCAGCCGGCGGTCGTCAACGTCTACGCCGCCAAGGTGGTGCAGAACCGCAATCCCTTTCTCGACGATCCGATCTTCCGCCGCTTCTTCGGTCTGCAGGGCGGGCCGCAGGAGCAGATGCAGCGCTCGCTCGGCTCGGGCGTGATGATCGATGCGTCGGGTCTCGTCGTCACCAACGTGCATGTGATCGAGGGCGCCGACGAGGTGAAGGTTTCGCTCGCCGACAAGCGCGAGTTCGAGGCCGAGATCGTGCTGAAGGACAGCCGTACCGATCTCGCCGTGCTCAAGCTGAAGGGCACCAAGGAGCAGTTTCCGACGCTCGACCTCGCCAATTCCGACGATCTGCTGGTCGGCGACATCGTGCTGGCGATCGGCAATCCGTTCGGCGTCGGCCAGACCGTGACGCACGGCATCGTCTCGGCGCTGGCGCGCACACAGGTCGGCATCACCGACTATCAGTTCTTCATCCAGACCGATGCCGCGATCAATCCCGGTAATTCGGGCGGTGCGTTGGTCGATATCAACGGCCGTCTGGTCGGCATCAACACCGCGATCTATTCCAAATCCGGCGGCTCGCAGGGCATCGGCTTTGCCATTCCTGCGAACATGGTGCGCGTCGTCGTGGCCTCGGCCAAGAGCGGCGGCAAGGCGGTGAAGCGCCCCTGGCTCGGCGCGCGGCTGCAGGCGGTGACGCCCGAGATCGCCGAGAGCCTCGGCCTGCGCTCGCCGACCGGCGCGCTAGTCGCCTCGGTGGTCGCGAACAGCCCGGCGGCGAAGGCGGGCATCAAGTCGTCGGACCTGATCGTGTCGATCGACGGCCAGACCGTCGATGATCCCAACGCGTTCGACTACCGTTTTGCGACCCGTCCGCTCGGCGGCACTGCGCAGATCGAGGTGCAACGCGGCGGCAAGCCGGTGAAGGTCGCGGTCGCGCTGGAGACCGCACCGGACACCGGGCGCAACGAGATGGTCATCAACGGCCGCTCGCCATTCCAGGGCGCGAAGGTCGCCAACATCTCGCCGGCGGTCGCCGACGAGCTGCACCTCGATGCCGACACCGAGGGCGTGGTGGTGCTCGAGCCGGGCGACGGCACCACCGCCGCCAATGTCGGCTTCCAGAAGGGCGACGTCATCATGGCCGTGAACAACCAGAAGATCGCCAAGACCGCCGATCTCGACAAGGCCTCGCGCGAGGCCGCCCGCATCTGGCGCATCACCGTGCTGCGCGGCGGCCAGCAGATCAACGTCACGCTCGGCGGATGAGCCCGAAGCGTCCCCAGCAGGGAGGCCCGAGCCTCTTCGCTGCGGCGGGGATGGAGCAGGATGCGCCACGGCCGCTGCCGGAGCGGCTGCGCCCGCACAAGCTGTCCGACGTCGTCGGGCAGGATCACATCCTCGGGCCCGACGGCGCGCTGACGCGCATGCTGGAGACGCGCACGCTGGGCTCGCTGATCTTCTGGGGCCCGCCCGGCACCGGCAAGACCACGGTGGCGCGGCTGTTGGCAGACGCCACGGAGTTGCATTTCGAGCAGATCTCGGCGGTGTTCTCCGGCGTCGCCGATTTGAAGAAGGTGTTCGACGCGGCGCGCGCGCGGCGCGAGACCGGGCAGGGCACGCTGCTGTTCGTCGACGAGGTGCATCGCTTCAACCGCGCCCAGCAGGATTCCTTCCTGCCGGTGATGGAGGACGGCACCGTCGTGCTGGTCGGCGCGACCACGGAGAACCCGTCCTTCGAGCTCAACGCCGCTCTGCTGTCGCGGTCGCGCGTGCTGGTGTTCCACTCGCTCGACGCCGCCGCGATCGAGAAGCTCTACAGCAACGCAGAGGCGGTCGAGGGCCGCAAGCTGCCGCTCGATGACGAGGCGCGCGCCGTGCTGATCCGCATGGCCGACGGCGACGGCCGCGCCGCGCTGACGCTCGCCGAGGAGGTCTGGCGCTCGGCGCGCAAGGACGAGATATTCAACGCGGTGCAGCTGCAGGACATCCTGCAGCGCCGCGCGCCGATCTACGACAAGTCCGCCGACGGCCACTACAACCTGATCTCGGCCATGCACAAATCGGTGCGAGGCTCGGACCCGGATGCGGCGCTGTACTACTTCGCCCGCATGCTCGACGCCGGCGAGGATCCGCTGTTCCTCGCCCGCCGCATCGTGCGCATGGCCGTGGAGGACATCGGCCTCGCCGATCCTCAGGCGCTGGTCATCGCCAACGCCGCCAAGGACGCTTATGATTTCCTGGGCTCGCCCGAAGGCGAGCTCGCGATCGCGCAGGCCGTGATCTATGTGGCGACCGCGCCGAAATCCAACGCCGCCTACAAGGCGTTCGGCGCCGCCAAGCGCGTGGCGAAGGAGGGCGGCTCGCTGCTGCCGCCCAAGCACATCTTGAATGCCCCGACCAAGCTGATGCAGAGCGAAGGCTACGGCACCGGCTATCAGTACGACCACGACACGCCCGACGCGTTTTCGGGGCAGGACTACTTTCCCGAGGCCCTCGGTCGCCAGCACTTCTACGATCCCCCCGAGCGCGGCTTCGAGCGCGAGATCCGGAAGCGGCTGGACTACTGGGCGAAGCTGAGGAAGGAGAGGGGCGGGTAGCATCGCTGACCTTGCGGCTTGCTCGGTTCACCTCGGCCCGCTTGCCGGGAAACACCGAGCTCTCCTGCGGACGCCTGACTCGGAGACCGCTATGCCAAGTGACCATCAACTATTTGCCCGTCTGTACGAACTCCGCGATCTCCCGCGTCAGCCGGTCGTCCTCGGTATTGATCGCATACACCTCGGACATGTGGCTGTGCTGCGGCAGCATCACCGCGCGGGCGCAGCCGGATGGCCGTTTGCAGGCGGCCTGCTTCAACAGGTCGAACTGCTCGACGAAGCGCGGCGGGTCGAGCTCGGCGGAGACGATCATCAGCGGCAGACTCGAGGCTTGCAGGCCTGATAGCGACGAGCGCTCCTTGAAGCGCGAGGGATCGGTGCCGAAATAGGCCATCTCCTGGTCGCCGAGCGGCGTCGCGGTGAGGTCGTAGACGCCCGAGGCCATGATCGCGCCCGCAAGGCCGCCGCCGGCGACCTTGTGGAATTCGGGATGCGCCACATAGGTTGCGACGTGCACCGCGCCGGCCGAATGGCCCATCAGATAGATGCGCGCGGGATCGCCGCCGTTCTCGGCGGCGTGGGCGGCCACCCATTGCACCGCGCTGGCGACGTCCTCGACGCCGGCAGGCCAGGGGAATTTCGGCGCGAGGCGGTAGGTGATGTCGACGCCGACGAAGCCGCTCTTCACCGCCCATAGCATGATGTTGTCGTAGAACGGGCCGTCCGGCGTGGTGCGCTTGTTGCCGCCGATGAAGGCGCCGCCATGCACGAAGATCAGCACGGGCCGGGGCGGGGCCGCGGCATCCGGTGTGAAGACGTCGAGCAGATTGCGTTCGGCCGTGCCGTATCTCACATCGCGCTGCACCTTGACGCCGGTGTAGGGTTCCTTGGCCTGCAGCGGCGCGTAGATCGCGGCGGTCTTCGGCGGGGCGACGACCCGGCCGATCTCGATCAGCTTCCAGGCGATGTCGTCGGGCATCGGGCTCTGCTGCGCCTGCGTGGCGGTCGTCGCCAGCGTGGCTGCCAGGATCGCCAGGCCCAGTCGCGTGAGCGTCATTCGATTCGCTCCGATCAGTATCGATGGCCCAAGGGGCCGACTCACAAGCGGATTTATCGCGATTTCGCCGTGACTGGCAGTGGCTTTTGAGATACGCAACCTGCCATGAGCCGCCGTATCAAGCGAACCCAGACCCGATCCGATCGCCCGACCGATCGCCGCAGCGAGCGGCCGAAGGCCGAGGCGGCCCGCAGCCCAGGCGCCGCGGCCAAGCGTGAGTCTGCGAAGCGTCCCGATGCCGAGCGGCCGCGGCGCGACCGTTTTGCCGGTGACCGCGAGGCGGCACCGCGCGGCGATTTCGGGCGCGGTAAAGCCGAGCGCAGCCGTGCGCCGCGCGCCGAGGGAGAGGATCGCCGCGACAGCTTCGCGCCGCGCAAACAGCCGCCGGCCAAGCGCGCCGGCGCCGGCAAGCCGGCGCGGTTCAGCTCGGAGCATGCCGAGCGCAGGCCTGCGGCGCCGCCGCCGAAGAAGGTCGAGCCGGAGACGCCGCTGCTGCCGACGAAGGTGCAGACCGTGGTGGTCACGGCCGACGAGAACAACATGCGCGTCGACCGCTTCCTCGAGGCGCGCTTCCCCGGTCTGTCGTTCTCCCACATCCAGCGCATCGTCCGCAAAGGCGAGTTGCGCGTCGATGGCAAGCGCGCGGACTCCAAGGACCGCCTGGAGGAAGGGCAGAGCGTGCGCATTCCGCCGCTCAAGCTCGATGCGCCGAAGGAGCGCGCCGGCCTCTCCGAGGGCGAGCGAAAGACGCTTGAGAGCCTCAAGGCGATGACGCTGTACGAGGACGACGACGTGCTCGTCCTCAACAAGCCCGCCGGGCTCGCGGTGCAGGGCGGCTCCGGCATGACCCGCCACATCGACCAGATGCTGGAGGTGATGCGCGACGCCAAGGGCCAGAAGCCGCGGCTCGTGCACCGCATCGACCGCGAGACCTCCGGCTGCCTCCTGATCGCCAAGACCCGTTTCGCCGCCACGCATCTGACTGGCGCCTTCCGCAGCCGTTCCGCGCGCAAGATCTACTGGGCGCTGGTGGCGGGCGTGCCCAAGCCCAAGCAGGGCCGCATCTCCACGTATCTTGCCAAGGAGGAGAGCGAGGACGACACCATCATGCGCGTCGCCGCCCATGGCGACGAGGGCGCCAGCCACGCCGTGACCTACTACGCCGTGGTCGAGGCCTCGGCCAACAAGCTCGCCTGGGTGTCCTTGAAGCCGGTGACGGGGCGCACCCATCAGTTGCGCGCGCACATGGCCCATATCGGCCACCCCATCGTCGGCGATCCCAAATATTTCAACATCGAGAACTGGGCGCTGCCCGGCGGCCTGCAGAACCGGCTGCATCTCTTGGCGCGCCGCATCGTCATCCCGCATCCGCGCGGCGGGTTCATCGACGCCACCGCGCCGCTGCCGCCGCACATGCTGCAGTCGTGGAACCTGCTCGGCCTCGAGCATGACCGCTTCGACCCGATCGAGAACGCGCCGGAGGAGTGAGCGGCTCCGGAGCGCTCAGCCTCTCTGTTCGACGAGTTGAATGCCCGCGTCCCGCAGCGCGCAGAAGATGTTTTCGATATCCTCGGGCGGCATGTCCCATCCGCACAGCGCGTTCAACTCGTCGAAGGTGATCTCGCCATCCTGCTCGCTCATCGCGATCAGCCGGCGAACGATCTCCGGCATGTTCATGGTCGTCCTCCTCTTTGCAGCCTCTGCTTAAGGGGAGGAGAATCGGTTTCCGCTGCGGCCTTCAGTTCCGGAACTGCTCCAGGAACAGTGTGAGCGAATCGTGCGGGGTTTCGACATCGAGGATGACCCAGCCGTCCGGCCCCTTGACCACGATGAAGTTCATCGTCACGCGGTGGCCCTGGTTGTCGAAGCTGGCGGCGACATAGGTCTTGTCGAACTGCCTGCGCACAATCGAGATCGCGACCGGGCCGAGCTTCCAGCGCGGGCTCTGCACCAGGAAATCGTAGGGCTCACGCCGCGGCGCCGTCCAGGCCCTGGCGAGGCTCGGATCGAAGAACTGCCGTGCGACCTCGGCCGTCCGCGGCAGCCCGGCGGAGAGCTCCGGCGCGCCCCGGCCGTAATGCGCATAGACGTTGCGCACCAGCGATTCCGGCGTGCGGAAGCCGGCTGCGGCCGGGACGGTGCTGCCGAGCAGGACGAGAGCGGAGAGCAGGGGACGCATCGGCAGCTCGCATTTCGGGCGGACAGGGCTTATCTACCGCGAAAACAACGGATCCCGTGTGATCATCCCGCGAGAGGGCTGGAATTCTGATGCGTGAACTGTTTGACGACGTCGTCGGCCGGTCGCCGCTCGATCCGCAGGAATCGGCGCGCCAGGCGATGCGGACGCCGCTGCGCAAGCGCTTCTACAAGGAGGCCGGGACCGCCGCCGCCGAGGGCGGCTTCAACGTGACCCTCGACGGCCGGCCGATCCGCACGCCGTCGGGGCGCGTCGTCATCGTTCCCGCCGGGGAGCTGGCGGCGGCCGTGGCCGCCGAGTGGCAGGCCCAGGGTGAGAACATCGATCCCGCCACGATGCCGCTGACGCGGTTCGCCAACAGCGTCGTGCAGTCGGTGGTCGACCGCACCGATGACGTGCGCGAGGACATTGCCAAATATCTCCAATCCGACCTGTTGTTCTACCGGGCCGGTCATCCTGAGGGGCTGGTCGCGCGCGAGGCCGAGCATTGGGACCCGGTGCTGGACTGGGCCCGCGATAGTCTCGGCGCGCATTTCATCCTGTCCGAAGGCATCATGCATGTGACCCAGCCGGAGGCTGCGGTTCAGGCGGCGCGCGGTGCGCTGCCGACCGGCCCGTGGACGGTGGCGGCGGCGCATGTCGTCACCACACTGACCGGCTCGGCGCTGCTGGCGCTGGCGCTGGTTCATGGGGTGCGCGACCCCGACCAGGTCTGGGCGGCAGCCCATGTCGACGAGGACTGGAACGTCGCGCAATGGGGGGCCGACGAGGAGGCGATGAGCCGCCGCGTCGCCAAGCAGATCGACTACGAGGCCGCCGTCCGCATCCTCCAGGCGGTCGACGCCGCGCTCTGAGGCCGGTTAACGCCGGGTTTAGGGGCAACCGCTAGGCTGTGCGCGTAACCCGAGTACGCGCATGGTCCAGAGTGTCACCCCGCCGCCTTCCGTGAGCGCCGTCCGCGGCGTCGGCAGCTCGCCGGCCGGATCCACGGTGGCGGCAGCAACCACGCTGCAGGCCGGCGCACTGGTCAGCGCCAGGGTGCAGCAGGTGCTCGCCGAGAATCTGGTCCAAGTCGCGATCGGAAACCTGTCGATGGAGCTCGCGAGCGAGCTGCCGCTGCAGGCCGGCCAGACGGTGCAGGTCGCCGTGTCGCAGACCGCGCAAGGGCTGCAGCTCGCCATCGTCGGGCAAGGCGGCAGCGCTGCCGCTGGCACCACCGGCACCCCGACGCCGGCCGCCACCGTCGTCGACGTCACCGGCCGGCTGGCGCCGGCGTTGCCTCCGCCGCCGGATCCGCTGACCGGGCTGGAGCGGCTCGCATTGTCGATTGCCAGCGAGGAGGCGGCGACCCGCCAGGGCAGCCAGGGCCAATTGTTCGCCGATCTCCAGGCCGTCGCCGACTCGCCGAACCTTCCACCGGCCTTGCGCGCCGCCGTGGCCCAGGTGCTGGCGCAGCAGACCCAGCTATCGCCGGCGCTGACCGCGGAGGATGTGCAGAACGCCGTACAGCAATCCGGCCTGTTCCTGGAATCCTCGCTCGCCAATGGCGCCGCCGGTGCCGGCACGCCCGACCTGAAGGCGGCGCTGATCGTGCTGCGCCAGACGCTGGCGACGGTGCTGCAGACCGCCGAGCCCGGCATGGCGGCGTCGACGCAGCCATCGCCCGGTGGCTCCTACGCCTCGGTGCTGTCCGAGGCCGGCCGCGCCGCCGCCGCGCAGCAACAGAGCGGCGCACCCTCGCTGGTGCCCGACATCGAGATCGAGCTGCCGCCACAGCCCTGGGCCACGGGAATGGGGCGGCCCGACGCCGCGTCTGCCGGCTTCACCGGCTCGGCGCTGATCGAGGCCCTGACGGGCGCCAAGGCGCAGTCGCTCACGCCCGGCACGGTGCTGGCCGTGCTGCAGGAAGCGCAGCAGCAGATTCCGCGCGCCGCCGGCCTCGTTCCCGGACGCAACGCCAACGGCCGCGCCGATATGGTCGTGCGCACCAACACGCCGCCGCCGCCGTTCCGCGGGGCTGCACCGATGCCGCAGGCCGTGGCGACGCCGACGCTCGGCCCGGACACGCCGCTGCCGGCGATCGCGCACCGCCTGCTCGACGAGACCGACCAGGCGCTGTCGCGCCAGACCCTGCTGCAGGTGGCGTCGCTGCCGGATCGCCCGGACGCCTCGACCGCGCGCACCGATCCCGCGCCGCCGCGCTGGAACTTCGAGATTCCCTTCGCTACCCCGCAGGGCACGGCCATGGCGCAGTTCGAGATCTCGCGCGACGGCGGCACGCAATCGCCGGACGCCGCCAAGCGCGTCTGGCGGGCGCGCTTCTCGCTCGACGTCGAGCCGGCCGGCCCGGTGCATGCGATGATCAGCTTCAGCGCCGAGCGCACCTCCGTGCGGATGTGGGCCGAGCGTCCGGTCACCGCCGCGCGCTTGCGGGCCGGTCTCTCCGAACTGAGCCAGGCCCTCAGCCGTGCCGAGCTCTCGCCGGGCGATCTCGTGGTGCAGGACGGCGCGCCGCCGGCGGCGATGCCGCCCAGGGCCGGCCATTTCCTGGATCGCGCGCTATGAGCATCGAGGTGAAGGCCGCCAACAAGACCCAGCTCGCCGTCGCCTTGCACTATGACAAGGGCCAGGGCGCGCCGCGCGTCGTCGCCAAGGGCAAGGGCACGATCGGCGCCAAGATCATCGAGGTCGCGAAGGCGCACGACATCCCGATCGAGGAGAACGAGGTGCTGGCCGGCGCGCTCTCCAATGTCGAGCTCGGCGACGAGATCCCGGAGGAGCTCTACAAGGCCGTCGCCGAGGTGCTGGTGTTCGTGCTCAACCTGTCGCGGCCGATGCGCTGAGCGCGCCGCATTTGTGATCTCCGTCATGCGTCGGTCGTCACCGCCCTGTGATAGGGAGGAGCCGACGACGACGGAGAAATTCGCGATGCCCATGATGAGCCGCCGCCACGTGCTCGCCCTGATGACCGGCGCCAGCCTGCTGCCCGGACGTTCATTCGCGCATGTCGCGCCGCCGCGCAACGATATCCGCAGCGATCTCGCCAAGCGCTTCACCGACGAAGGCACCAAGGGGACTTTTCTGGCCTACAAGGTCGAGGAATATCTCGTCATCGCCAGCGACACCGATCGCTCCGGCGAGGCAAGGCTGCCGGCCTCGACCTTCAAGATCGCGAACTCGCTGATCGCGCTGGAGACGGGCGTCGTCGAGGATCCCGACAAGGACGTGTTCAAATGGGATGGCGTCACGAGATCTATCGAGGCCTGGAACAAGGATCACACCTTGCGCAGCGCGATCGCGGTCTCCGCCGTGCCGGTCTATCAGGAGATCGCGCGCCGCATCGGCGCTGAGCGGATGCAGACATATCTCGAGGAGCTCGACTACGGCAATCACGACATCGGCGGCGGCATCGACCAGTTCTGGCTGACCGGCGCGCTTCGCATCGATCCCGTCGAGCAGGTCGATTTCATCGATCGCCTCAGGCGTGGCGCGCTTCAGGTCTCCAAGCGCAGCCAGGATCTGACCCGCGACATCATCCCCGTGACCAAGGTCGGCGATGCCGTCATTCACTTCAAGTCCGGACTGCTCGGCAAGGAGCAGGGGGCGCTTGGCTGGATGGTCGGCTGGGTCGACAAGGGCGATCAGCCGACCGTGTTCGCGCTCAACATGGACTGCCCTGAGCCGCGCCACGTCGAGGCTCGGATGACGCTGACGCAGGCTTGCCTGAAAGACATCGGCGCGGTGTGAATCGAACTGCCGTGATGTCGTGGCGTAGCCCGGATGGGCGCAGCGATATCCGGGACCAGCGAACGTGAGTTCCTCGAAGACCAGGACACTGTCGTCATTGCGAAGAGCGAAGCGACGAAGCAATCCAGAGTCATCGAGGGACTCGGGATCGCTTCGCTTCGCCGCTTCGCGCGCAATGACGCGGAAATGTTGGTGGCCTATCTCCGCGCCAGCTCCAGGTCGACGCCCCTGATCTCCGTGCCCGCCGGGCGGATCGACACGGTCTGCCGGCGTCCCTGCGTCGTCAGCGACAGCCCGGCGGAAAACGTCTGCCCGCGCGCCTGGGCTTCGATGCGGTTGCCGACCGCGCGGCCCTCGATCGTGCCGGATGCGTTGTGGCTCGATTCGCTCCATTGCCCCGAGATCTCGCCGCCGCGATAGGCGACGTCGCTGGAGAGGTCGATGTTGTAGCTGTCGCTCGCGCAGCGGATGTTGAGCCGGAGCTGCTCGCCGGCGCCGCCGACGTCATAGGCCGCGCGGCAGCGCAGCCGCTCCTGGTTGCCGTCGGACATGCTGATCACGCCGCCGCCGGTCCAGGAGCCCTCCAGCCCCCGGAACGGCGCGGCAGGCGCCGCATGGGCCGCGCCGCCCAAGGCGAGGGCGGTCAGCAAAGTTGGGATCGCAAGGCGAGAGGCGCGCATCATCGGGCTCCGTTTCATCGTCGAAAAGTGAGCGACAACGCAGCAAGACCCGATGCGTTCGACCTGTCACCTCAAGAATTGATCCAAATCGTTCTATTTTTGCTCACGACAGTTTGAACAGTGCGCGCAGGAAATCCGTCACCGCCTGGCGGGCGGCCTCCGCGGTGGCGGGGTTGCCACCGACATGCGGATCGAACTCGACGCAGGCGTCCTGATAGGTGAAGGGCTGCTGCGTGTCGGCATTGATCAGCATCCCGCCGTCGCTCTCCTTGATGTGGCAGTTGCGCACGGTCTGCGCCTTCGGCGCGACGGCGAGCATGTTGGCGCCGAGCAGGCCGAGATCGAAGCCGTGCGGCGAGTCCGGATATTCGGTCAGCGCGACGTCGCGGCCCGCTGCCTTCAGCCGCTCGACATAGGCCTTGCAGGTCCGCACCGGATTGTAGTCGTCCGGTCCGCCGTGAAAGATCCGGATCGGCCGCGCCACGACGTCGGTCTCACCGAGATAGGTCGTCGAGCAGTCCGGATAGAACGGGATGTAGGCGGCAAATTGCAGCCCGGAATTGTTCCAGCGCTTGTGGAAGCGCTGGAGGCTCGCATACAGCGCCGCCTGTCCGCCGCGTGAAAAGCCCATCAGCACGATGCGCTCGGGATCGACGCGCGGATGCTTCGCCAGCACGTCCAGCGCACGATAGATGTCCATGATCAGGTTCAGCCGGCCGAGCTGGGCCTGGTTGGTGCTGGTCGCGGTGATGCCGCGCCCGGTGAAGCCGTCGATCACGAAGGTCGAGATGCCCATCGCGTTGAACGTGCGGCCCCACGCCGCGATGTTGGCGCCGACGCCGCCCGAGCCGTGCATCAGCACCACGACCGGCAGCCTGCCGCTGCCCTGCGCCACGCGCATTTCGCCGACCACTGTAACCGGCTTGCCGCCGTCGTCGCCGGAGAGGAACTGCCGGTCGGACAGGGTCAGCGAGGGGATCGGGTACATCTCGACCCGGGCGGGCACGTCCTTGGTGATGCCTTGCGCGCTAGCGCTGCCGCCGAGCCCAGGACCGAGTGCAGCGAGCAGCATCATGACCATCGCCGTTGCTCCCGAACGCCGCGCTGGTCCAGCGGTGGTCTGCGATACGCGTCTGAGACAGAAACAGGCGCGCGCGGCAAGCGCCAACGGCGCGCTACCATGGTGTCGCTCCATGACCGTCCTCCTGGCTCGCCGCTTGTGGCGCGGCTTTGCAACCAAGTAGAACGAGCGATCATGGCGCTGTCAAACCATCCCGTGAGATGCATGGTGGACAACGGATCGAGGGGGCATGTGCGTTGCTCGGGCGGGCAGCCCGGCGGAGAGCGGTATGCTGATCACGCGGCGCTCGTGCGACCGTTTGGCGATCGCGGCCTCTGCGCCCGGTAACGTGATCAGGACGAGGCGATCATCGACCGTCAGCGTCGCGTGATCCGACTTGTGGGTGATCCATTATCCTTTCGGTGTCGTTGCGGATTCTTCGTGCCTTTCGGACTCCGCATCAACGCCCGGGAAGCAAAGCGCGACATATCGCCCAGCATCCTTGCAGACGTCTGCGATGATACATGGTGCGCAGTTGTCGCAGTCGCCGCATGTTGCGGAAAAATTCTGGATTGCAGCTATCAGTTCGCCTATGAGGAGCGCACGAACGTTCGCCGGCTCGCGACGGTGGCATACGACGCGCCGAGTTGGTGAGCGACGATCTGGAAGACGGGCGGCGGATCCTCGGCGATCCGATGTCCTCGATAATCGTCCAGCATCCATGCGCGCCGGCGACGTAACAAGATGGACTTCATGCTGAGAGAGCAATTGATCCGTTCGGCCGGCGCGACGATCTGTGCGGTCTCGTTTCTCACGCTTGCAGCGTGCAGCGACCGTGACGGCTCCGGTGCCTCCCAAGCGTCGAGCCCGCCCGAGGTCGGCGTGATCACGGTCGAAGCGGCGCCGGTGACGTTGACCAAGAACCTGCCGGGGCGGATCACGTCGATGCGGATCGCCGAGGTGCGGCCGCGCGTCAGCGGCATCGTGGTCGAGCGCAGCTTCCAGCAGGGCGCGCTCGTCGAGGCAGGCGCCGTGCTGTACCGGATCGATCCGGCGCCGTTCCAGGTCGAGCTCGACAAGGCTCGCGCTGCGCTCGCCAAGGCGGAGGCCGTGCTCTATCAGGCCGATCGCCAGGAAGACCGCCTCAAGACCTTGTTGACCGGCCAGGCCACGTCCCAGGCGCAGTACGAGCTCGCGGTTGCCTCCGAGCGCCAGGCCGAGGCCGACGTTGCGGCCCAGAAGGCCGCGGTCGCGCAGGCGCAGCTCAATCTTGATTGGGCGACGGTGCGCGCGCCGATCAGCGGCCGCATCGGCCGTGCGCTGGTCACCGAAGGCGCGCTGGTCAATCCCAACGAGACGACTCATCTCGCCACCATCCAGCAGCTCGATCCGGTCTATGCCGACTTCACCCAGTCGGTTGCCGAGCTGAACGAACTGCGGCGCGATCTCGCGGAAGGGCGGCTGAAGAGCGTTGCGCCCGACGCGGCGCGCGTCCGCCTCGTGTTGGACGACGGCTCAATCTACAAGCATGCAGGGCGCCTGCTGTTCTCCGACGTCAGCGTCGATCCGGGCACCGCCAAGGTGACGTTGCGCGGCGAGTTTCCGAATCCCGAAGGCGAGCTGCTGCCCGGTATGTATGTCCGGGTGCAGATCGAGGAGGCGATCGATACCAACGGCATCGTGGTCCCGGCGCAGGCTGTGCAGCGCACGACGTCGGGCAGCAGCGCCGTCTATGTCGTCAATGACGAAGGCCGCGCCACCCTTCAGCCGGTACGTTCCGGGCGCACGCTCGCCTCCGGCGTCCTGATCGAGGATGGCCTCAAGCCCGGCTGGCGCGTCGTCGTCGACGGCGTCCAGAAGGTGGCGCCCGGCAGTGCCGTCACAGCCGTGCCCTGGAAGGTTTCCGGCTCCGACAAGCCGTCCGCCTCGAACTGACGCAGTCACGGCCCGGAGGTTGTCATGTCGCGCTTCTTCATCGCACGTCCGATCTTTGCTTGGGTCGTGGCGATCTTCATCTGCCTGGCCGGCGTGCTGTCGATTCCGTTCCTGCCCGTCGCGCAGTATCCGATCATCGCGCCGCCCTCGATCTCGATCTCGACCGCCTATCCCGGCGCGTCGACCGAGAACCTGTATTACAGCGTCACGCGCCTGATCGAGGAGGAGCTGAACGGCGCCGCCGGCATCCTGAACTACGAATCGACCAGCGACACCACCGGCGAGGTCGAGATCCTCGCTTCGTTCAAGCCGGGCACCGACATCGACCTCGCCTCCGTCGACGTCCAGAACCGCATCAAGCGCATCGAGCCGCGCCTGCCCGAGGCGGTGCGGCAGCAGGGCATCGTCATTCTCGAGGCGAGCAGCGCCATCCTGCAATTCGTCACCTTGACCTCGACCGACGGCAGTCTCGACGAGATCGGGCTCGGCGACGTCGCGACGCGCTACGTGCTGCCCGAGCTGCGCCGGCTGCCCGGCGTCGGCCGTGCGCGGCTGTTCGCCACCGAGCGCGCGATGCGCATCTGGCTCGATCCCGACAAGCTGCTCGGCCTCGGCCTCACGCCGCAGGACGTCGATCAGGCGATCGCGGCGCAGAACGCGCAGGTCGCCTCCGGCCAGCTCGGCGTGCAGCCGTCGCCGACCCGCCAGCGGGTGCAGAACACCGTGCTGGTGAAGGGCCAGCTCGAGTCGCCGGAGGAGTTCGGCAACATTGTGCTGCGCGCCAACCTGAATGGCTCGGCCGTGCGGCTTGCGGACGTCGCGCGCATCGAGGTCGGCGGTCTCTCTTATGCGTTCTCGTCCTGGCTCAACGGGAAGCCCGCCGCCTCGGTCGCGGTGCAACTGGCGCCGGCCGGCAATGCGCTCGCCACCTCCAAGGCAGTCAAGGCGCGGATGGAGGAGCTTGCCGCGTTCTTTCCCCCGGGCGTGAAGTACGAAGTCTCCTACGACGTGACCCCGGTGATCGCGGCCTCCGTCAAGAAGGTGCTGATGACGCTGGGCGAGGCCGTCGTGCTGGTTTTCCTGGTGATGTTCCTGTTCCTGCAGAACATCCGCTACACGTTGATCCCGACCATCGTGGTGCCGATCGCACTGCTCGGAACCTGCGGCGTGCTGCTCGCGCTCGGGTTCTCCATCAACGTGCTGACGATGTTCGGCATGGTGCTCGCGATCGGCATCCTCGTGGACGACGCCATCGTCGTGGTCGAGAACGTCGAACGCATCATGGCGGAAGAGGGGCTGCCGCCGCGCGAGGCGACCGACAAGGCGATGGATCAGATCACCGGCGCGGTGATCGGCATCACGCTGGTGCTGATGGCCGTGTTCGTGCCGATGGCCTTCTTCCCGGGCTCGGTCGGCATCATGTATCAGCAGTTCTCCGCCGCCATGGTGGTGTCGATCGGCTTTTCGGCGTTCCTCGCGCTGTCGCTGACGCCCGCGCTGTGCGCGACCCTGCTGAAGCCGATCGAGAAGGGGCACGGCCACGCCGCACGCGGCTTCTTCGGCTGGTTCAACCGCCGCTTTGCCGCGGCGACCAACCGCTACAGCCAGGCGACGCGCTGGATCGTGGCGCGCGCCGGACGCTTCATGATCGTTTATGCACTGATCCTGGCGGGGCTCGGCTATTCGTTCTGGCGCATGCCCGGCGGCTTCCTGCCGGTGGACGACCAGGGCTTCGTCATGGTCGACGTGCTGGCGCCCGCCGATGCCAGCGCCAACCGGACCCTCGACATCTTGCAGGAGGTCAACGAGAAGCTGGTCGCGACGCCCGGCATCGACACGGTGTCGTTCGTCGCCGGCTTCAGCTTCTACGGCCAGGGCGCCAACACCGCGCAGGCCTTCGTGACGCTGAAGGACTGGTCGGAGCGCAACAAGGCCCAGAGCGCGGACGCCCTGATCGCCAAGCTCAATCCGGAGTTCGCGAAAATCCGTGATGCCGAGGTGTCGGTGCTGGCGCCGCCGCCGATCGACAATCTCGGCAACACCTCCGGCTTCAGTTTCCGCCTGCAGGATCGCTCGCAGCGCGGCTACGATGCGCTGATGGCGGCCAAGGATACGCTGTTTGCGGCCGCGGCGAACTCGCCCGTGCTCGGCAAGCTGAGCGTCGAGGGGCTGCCGCCGGCGCCCTCGGTCCGTCTCGAGATCGACCGTGCCAAGGCGGCCGCGCTCGGCGTCACCTTCGCGGCCATCAACGGCGCGCTGTCGACGAGCCTCGGCTCGAGCTACATCAACGACTTCCTCAATCTCGGCCGCATGCAGCGCGTGATCGTGCAAGCCAATGAGGACAAGCGCCTCAAGCCGGAGGACCTGCTGACCTACAGCGTGCGCAACACGGCCGGCGAGATGGTGCCGTTCTCCTCCTTCGCCCGCCTGTCATGGGTGGTCGGGCCGACCCAGGTCGTCGGCTTCGACGGCTACCCGTCGGTCCGCATCACCGGCAATCCCAAGCCGGGCTACACCTCCGGCGACGCGATCGCCGAGATGGAGCGGCTGATGGGCACCTTGCCGAAGGGCTTCGGCTACGCCTGGACCGGCCAGTCGCTGCAGGAGAAGCTTGCGGGATCGCAGGCCGCGTTCCTGCTCGGGCTGTCGATCCTGTTCGTCTTCCTCTGCCTCGCCGCGCTGTACGAGAGCTGGGCGATCCCGTTCGCGGTCATGCTCGCCGTGCCGCTCGGCCTGATCGGCTCGGTCGCCGCGGCCTGGCTGCGCGGCCTGCCGAACGACGTCTATTTCACCGTCGGCGTCATCACCATCATCGGCCTGTCGGCGAAGAACGCGATCCTGATCATCGAGTTCGCCAAGGACCTGCGGGCGCGCGGGATGCCGCTGATCGAGGCCACCGTCACCGCCTGCGAGCTGCGTTTCCGGCCGATCATCATGACGTCGCTGGCCTTCATCCTCGGTGTCGTGCCGCTGGTGATCGCCACGGGGGCGAGTGGCGCGAGCCAGCAGGCGCTGGGCACGGGCGTGCTCGGCGGCATGATCACGGCGACCTTCCTCGCGGTGCTCTGGGTACCGGTGTTCTTCGTCGTGGTGATCCGGTTCTTCACCCGCGACAAGCCGGCCGCGGCGACGCCGAACCGGGAGCTGCCGTCGGCCGCGCCCTGATCCGGGGCGTGCAGGGGACGCGCCGTCCGATCCGGCCGAGATGGGTGAAGCCGAAGCCGTCGGCGTATTTCAAACCGTAGCCGGCGAGGCGGTCGACGCCGACATGGGCAAGCCAGACGGTCGCGATCGCCGTGACCAGCGGTTGTCCGGCCAGGAGTCCGAGGGCGAGCAGGGCGGCGGGCGCCAGCGTGCTGTGGACGGCATTGTAGACGACCGCGCCGACGCGCGGTCCGCCGAGATAGGCCGCGAAGCTGGTGTCCGGGGCCAGAAACAGCGCCGCGAACAGCCACCACGACCCGCCCTGGTGGGCATAGAAGGCGGCTGCGCCGGCGGCCAGCGCCAGCCCTTCGAGCCGCAGCAGCAGGCGCGGGCCGCCATGGACGGCGCCATGGGATGTGCCGGAAGGCTCAGTGACCAGATCCGGTTGAGCGGCCATATCCATGATTCTGCTTCCAATTCCGAACTGTGGGAGGAGGGGCGGCACGGCCGAAAGCGGCTTTCCGGCTCCGAAATAGCCGTGATAGAAGGCCGCCAACAGTCACGACATCGGGAACGGGCGGGAAGCGCATGAAGGACATCCTGGACACCCTCGAGGAGCGGCGCAAAGGCGCCAAGCTCGGCGGCGGCGAGAAGCGCATCGAGGCGCAGCACGCACGCGGCAAGCTGACGGCGCGGGAGCGCATCGAGCTGCTGCTCGACAAGGGCTCGTTCGAGGAGTTCGACATGTTCGTCGAGCACCGTTCGACCGAGTTCGGGATGGAGAAGACCAAGGTCCCGGGCGATGGCGTCGTCACCGGCTGGGGCACCGTCAACGGCCGCAAGACTTTTGTGTTCGCCAAGGACTTCACGGTGTTCGGCGGCTCTTTGTCCGAGACCCACGCGCTGAAGATCACCAAGCTGCAGGACATGGCGATGAAGGCGAGGGCGCCGATCATCGGCCTCTATGACGCCGGCGGCGCCCGCATCCAGGAGGGCGTCGCGGCGCTCGCGGGCTATTCCTACGTGTTCCGCCGCAACGTGCTGGCGTCCGGCGTGATCCCGCAGATCTCGGTGATCATGGGCCCGTGCGCCGGGGGCGACGTGTATTCGCCGGCGATGACCGACTTCATCTTCATGGTGAAGAACACCAGCTACATGTTCGTGACCGGCCCGGATGTCGTGAAGACCGTCACCAACGAGGTCGTGACCGCGGAGGAGCTCGGCGGCGCCTCGGTGCATGCGACGCGCTCCTCGATCGCCGACGGCGCCTTCGACAACGACGTCGAGACCCTGCTGCAAATGCGGCGCCTCATCGACTTCCTGCCGTCGAACAACTCCGACGGCGTGCCGGAATGGCCGAGCTTCGACGACATCGAGCGCGTCGACATGTCGCTCGACACGCTGATCCCGGACAATCCGAACAAGCCCTACGACATGAAGGAGCTGATCCTGAAGGTCGTCGACGAGGGCGACTTCTTCGAGATCGCGGAAGGCTTCGCCAAGAACATCGTGACCGGCTTCGGCCGCATTGCCGGCCGCACCGTGGGCTTCGTCGCCAACCAGCCGATGGTGCTGGCCGGCGTGCTCGACAGCGACGCCTCGCGCAAGGCCGCGCGCTTCGTCCGCTTCTGCGACGCCTTCAACATCCCGATCGTCACCTTCGTCGACGTGCCGGGCTTCCTGCCGGGTACCGCGCAGGAATATGGCGGCCTGAT
This sequence comes from Bradyrhizobium sp. SZCCHNRI3052, assembly GCF_032484895.1. Classification (NCBI taxonomy): domain Bacteria; kingdom Pseudomonadati; phylum Pseudomonadota; class Alphaproteobacteria; order Hyphomicrobiales; family Nitrobacteraceae; genus Bradyrhizobium; species Bradyrhizobium sp. SZCCHNRI3052. The sequence continues at coordinate 134,774 of NZ_JAUETW010000001.1, forward strand.
CAAGCATGGCGCCAAGCTGTTGTTCGCGTACTCGCAATGCACGGTGCCGCTCGTCACCGTGATCACCCGCAAGGCCTATGGCGGCGCCTTCGACGTCATGGCGTCCAAGGAGATCGGCGCCGACATGAACTACGCCTGGCCGACGGCGCAGATTGCGGTGATGGGCGCCAAGGGCGCCGTCGAGATCATCTTCCGCGCCGACATGGCGGATCCGGAGAAGATCGCCGCGCGCACCAAGGAATACGAGGACCGCTTCCTGTCGCCGTTCATCGCTGCCGAGCGTGGCTACATCGACGACGTCATCATGCCCCACTCCACCCGCCGCCGCATCGCCCGTGCGCTCGCCATGCTGCGTGACAAGAAGATGGAGATGCCGGCCAAGAAGCACGACAATCTGCCGCTGTGAGCGGCGGTTGAAGAGCAGGGAGGGCGGCGCACGGCGGGTCGCCGTCGTATTTGACGAAGTCTGGCGGCCGCCGCGCGCTGCCGCCGGATCGGCGCGGCAATCTGCGCCGTTTTCGCCCCTGGCGTTAAGCTTACGGCTTAACTAACCTTTAACGAAGGGTTTGCGGGAACTGGGCCGCTGGCCTAGCCTTTGTCGATCGCTGATGGGTCAGAAGAGTAGGGTCGCGTATCATGGCTGTTAGAACATCGGCATATCGGAATTCCAGAGTTCTGGTCGTCTGCGCGGCCGCCGCCGCGCTGGTGTTCTCCTCCGAGGCCGCGTCGGCCCGGTCTGGCGTTGCCGTGGCTGCGCCCGTGGCCGCCGGTCAGGCGGGGGCAAGCCAAGTCGTCCCGCCGGCGCCTGGCGTGCGGCCCTTCGTCCGTCACCACCACCGCGGCTATCGTTCCTATCTGCCGGCTGCCGGCGCGTTCGCCTATGGCGGCTATGGCGAGCCCGTGCCGCAGCAGATCCCCGAGCACACATCGGCCGATGTGCGCTACACCTATACCTACGACGTCCCGTGGGACTGGGTCCACCGCTTTCCGCCGAACGTCGTGCCGTCGGATCGCCCCTATGTGTCGAGCTGCCCGATGCAGACCGTGACGGTGCCGGGACGCCGCGGCGGCGATCACTCCGTCACGATCACCCGCTGCTACTGACGTTTTGAGCCAGCTCAATGCGACCCGTGTGAACCGGCGCTAGATTTCATCAAATACCGACCGGCCTCGCTCGCGCGAGGTCGCGAGGTGACGAGGCCCGGACTCCTAGGCACTCCGGGCCTCGTTGATTCTGATAGTCTCCCGTCATCGCGCGAGTCGGCGCGGGGGAGGCTCCAATGATCGAGACGACGGCGAGGTCGCGTTTTTTCATCGTGCGCATCTGCATGGCGCTGATGATATCGGCCGCCGCCGCTCAAGCCGCCGGCGCCGATGAGACCGTGACGATCGGCGGCTCCCGCGTCGCCCTGATCAGGCCGGCCTTGGTGCGCGCCAGCGTGATCCTGCTGCCCGGCGGCGACGGCGCCATCAATGTCGGCGATCGCGGCGACATTCACGGCCTGCTCGGCAACCAGCTGGTGCGCACGCGCAACGCCTATGCCGCCCGCGGGCTCGCCGTCATGGTCGCGGACGCCAGCACCGATTTGAAGGCCGCGGTGGACTACATGGCCGCGATCAAGCGGCCGGTGACGGTGATCGGGACCAGCCGAGGCACGTTGCGCGCCGCGGAAGGCATTGCCCGCGGTGCCCGGCCGGATGCGCTGGTGCTGACTTCGGGCTTCCTCAGCTCGGAGTCCGGCAGCTCCTCGAACGTGATGTCGATCCTGGGCTCGCCCTCCGCCTTGCCGCGGACGCTGGTCATTCATCACACCAGTGACGGCTGCAAGTTCACGCTGCCGGCGGGCGTCGATCCATTCATCAGATGGTCGGGCGGCCGCGCGCGGGTGAAGTGGCTGTCGGGCGGCGCGGAGGCGGGGGATCCCTGTCAGGCGCGCGGCCATCACGGCTTCAACGGGCTCGACGGGCAGGTGGTCGGCCTGGCCGCAGGGTTTCGCTGAGCGGCCGATTGCAGGTAGACTCCGCGGCAACACCAACATGGTCCGGAGGAAACTCGATGCCGTCAGCCATTTTCGTCGTTCGCGCGACCCTGCCTGATCCCGCCCGGCGCGATGAGTTCGATCGCTGGTATCGCGACGTTCATCTGCCCGACGCGATCAGGAGTTTTGGCGTGCGCAAGGCGTGGCGGGTCTGGAGCCTCGCTGACCCGGCGGTGCATCAGGCGATGTATCAGTTCGATGCCATCGATGCGATGGAGCGCGCCGTCGGCGGCGACGAGATGAAGCGCCTGATCGCCGACTTCAATCGCGACTGGCCCGACGTGACGCGGACGCGCGAAATCTTCGTACTGGCGCAGGCGGTCGAGGAGTGATCGGCCGGCGGCGCGTACCAAGATCGGCGAAGGTGGCAGAGCCATGGTTGTGCCGCAGGCACGCGCCAGTTCAGCTCACGTTCAGGTGATCGGTCGAATACTCCCTTCATGCCCTGGCTCGTGCATCATGGAGGCGTGCGATGGAACGACGGAACTTCCTCAAGCTGGCATTGGGGGTCGGCTGCGCGGCGGCGGCCGGCGCCGTGCTCCGCACCACCGATGCAGTCGCTGCGCCGCTCGCGCCATTGCCGCTGAACGAGGCGGCGCCTTCAGCCAGGGATCAGCACGTCGAGCCCGCGGTCGGTTCGCAGGATGAGGCCGACCGGCTCGCGCCGGAGCAGGTTCGCTGGGGGCATCACGGTCATCATCACGGACACCATGGTCACGGACACCATTGGGGCTGGCGCCGGCGGCATTGGGGTTGGCGGCGCCGTCATTGGGGCTGGCGCCACCATCATCGGCACTGGCACCGCCATTGGCATCGCCGCCACCATTGGTGATCGGCGCAGCCGCATTGCGAGAAAGCGCAGTTTCAGACGTGTGACCGCAACACGGCAGGGGTCGGCGTGGCGCGATCCCTGTCGCTCATTGTTTGCTTTCACCTGCCGAGGAAGCCCAGCAGCAGTGCGTCGTATTTGTCCGGCGCATCGAGGAAGACGAGGTGGCCGGCATTGGCGACCACCTCGGCGCGCGCATCGCCCATCCGGCTTGCCAGGCCCTTTGCCAGCTCGGCGTTCTGGCCCATCTTCGCTCTCAAGGCCTCGGGCGCGTTGGGCCGCCCCGGCGCGTTGTGATCGTCCGCGCCCATGATGAACAGCGTCGGCTGCGTCAGCAGCGGGATCTCGTGCACCACCGGCTCGCGGTAGATCATCTGATAGGAGCTGACGAAGCTCTTCAGCCAGCGCGAATAGTCGGCGCTTTGCTTCAGGTTGAAGCGTGCATCGATGAACGGCGTGACCTGCTCCGGCGGCAGCTTCAGCGCGTAGTTGGTCTCCAGCTGCTTGCGATAGCCGTCCGCCGTCAGCCGGTCCTCACTCTCGATGATCTTTTCCGACGGGATCGGCGGCGCGTAGACGCGATAGTCCTCGAGCCCGATCGGCGCGGTCAGCACGAGATGTGCGACGCGGTCGGGATAGGCGTGGGCGATGCGCACGGCCAGCATGCCGCCCATCGAATGCGCGACGATATCCACCTTGGCGATGCCGAGGTGATCGAGCAGCGTCATGGTGTTGCGCGCCAGCGTGTCGAAATGCAGCTCGCCTGCAGGCTTGGATGATTTGCCGAAGCCGACCTGGTCGGGCACCACGACGCGGAAGCCGGCGTCGGTCAGTGTCTTGATCACGGGCGCCCAGTAGCTCGAGGGGAAGTTGCGGCCGTGCAGCAGCAGGGCAACGCGGCCGTTCGGCTGCGCCGGCGCCACATCCATATAGGCCATGCGCAGCTGCTCGCCGTCATTGACCAGGGGCAGCAGGCTGACCGGATACGGATAGGGGAAACCTTCGAGATTGATGCCATAGGGCTCGCGCGGCGCCTCTGCCGCCGGGGCGACAGTCGGGGCGAGGACGAGCAGGGCGGCACAGAAGGCGACAGCGAAACGGGACATGAAGACTCCACGACGGACGTGACGAGATGGTCGTCAACCGTCACGCGGTGCCCCGCGTTCGCCTTGGCCGCAAGGCACGAGGGCCGCGCTGCGATAAAGAGCGCGTGATCGTCAGTCGTCGGCCGGACCGAACAGCGCCGCGAAATGCTTTTCCCCGGCGCGGCTGAAATTGACCACGCGACTGCCTGGGGTGGCATCGCGCGCCGCCCATTTCAGCTCGGTGAAGCGCTTCATCAACGCTGCGCCGAGCGTGCCGGCGAGATGATGCCGCCGCGCGCTCCAGTCGAGGCAGGCCTTGCAGACGGGCCGGCGCGGATGCGCCAGCATTTCCGGCGAGATTCGCAGATGCTGCGCCAGGAAATGTTTGCCGTCCTCGGTCAGCACGATCTCCTGCTTGCGCCGGCGGACCAGCTTCTGCCTCGTCATGCTGTCGAGCATCTGCACGCCGAGATCGCCGGCGAGGTGGTCGTAGCAGATGCGTGCGCGCCGCAGCTCCGGCTCCTTCGGCCCGGTGCGCACCCGCATGTGGCCGGCGCGCGCGGCAAGGCCGGCGAGCTTCTCCAGCACGTCGGCGACATCGGGATCGGCGAGCCGGTAGTAGCGGTGGCGGCCCTGCTTCTCCGGCTCGACCAGGCCGCCGCCTTCGAGCTTGGCAAGATGCGAGCTCGCCGTCTGCGGCGTCACGCCCGCTTCCTGGGCGAGCTCGGTCGCGGTCAGCGCACGGCCCGAGAGCAGCGCAGTCAGCATATTGGCGCGGGCGGGATCGCCGACCAGCGCCGCCACCATCGCAATGTCCGGACCTGATTTCATACTTCGATGCTAGCCGAAGCATTCTCGCCCGGCAAGCGGATAGTGTCGACGATACAGAACTTACCGGAGGTTGTCATGACCATCACCGTCTTCATCCGCTATCGCATCGATCCGTTCAAGCGCGACGTGTTCGAGGCCTATGCCAGGCGCTGGCTGTCGATCATCCCCCGTTGCGGCGGCGACCTGATCGGCTATTTCATGCCTCATGAAGGCACCAACGACATCGCCTACGGCCTGATTTCATTCGACAGTCTCGCAGCTTACGAGCGCTATCGCGCAGCCTTGCGCGGCGATGCCGAGGGCCGGGCGAACTTTGCGCTGGCCGAGGAGCACAAGCTCATTCGGGGCGAAGAGCGAACATTCTTGCGCAACGTCGTGGCGGCGCAATGATCGCGGCTCTATGCTGCCGCAACGCGAGGATGCATGGGAGGATGACATGACGTTGATCAACACGGCGGACAAGCGCGCGGCCTTTCGCAAGCTGCACGCGGCCGGCTGCTTCGTGCTGCCGAACCCGTTCGACGCCGGAACGGCCAAAATGCTGCAACATCTCGGCTTCAATGCGGTCGCCTCGACCAGCGCCGGCTTCGCATGGTCGATCGGCAAGGCGGATACCGGCACGACGCTCGATGAGATGCTCGCGCATCTGGTGGCGCTGTCCGCGGCGGTCGACATTCCCGTCAACGCCGATTTCGAGGGCGGCTTCGCCGATGCCCCCGAGGGCGTGGCCGCCAACGTCACGCGCGCGGTCGCCACCGGCGTCGCCGGTCTGTCGATCGAGGACTCCACGGGTGACAAGGATGATCCGCTCTACGCGCGCGAACTGGCGGTTGCGCGCATCCGCGCCGCACGTCAGGCGATCGATGCAAGCGGTGGGGACGTGCTGCTGACCGGCCGCTGCGAGGCGTTTCTCTGGGGCAAGCCCGACCTCAAGCTCGTGACCGATCGCCTCGCGGCCTATGCCGAGGCCGGCGCGGATTGTCTGTACGCTCCGGGGATCAAGACGGTCGAGGAGATCACGGCTGTCGTCAACGCGGTGGCGCCCAAGCCTGTGAACCTGCTGATCAGCGCGTCGGGTCTGTCATTGAGCCAGGCCGCCGAGCTCGGCGTGCGCCGCATCAGCGTCGGCGGTTCGCTGGCGCGGGTGGCCTGGGCCGGCTTCGTCCGGGCGGCCAAGGAGATGGCCGAGCAGGGCACCTTCATCGAACTGGCCAACGGCTATCCCGGGGGCGAGCTGAACAAGCTCTTCGGTTGAGATCAGGCTGCGCGCCCGTCCTCCCGCAGATACTGATCTCATCTGCCTGTAGAAAAGCCGCGGACTCTGCCGCGGCTTTTCAGTCTGATTCGCTGAAATCGCTTAGTAGCGATCCGTTCCGATGCCGACGCTGACGCCCGGGGCGCGGAAGCCGATGCCGCCGCGGTCTTCGTAGCCGCGCCGCTCGATGTAGCGCTCACGCGGAGCGTACGCGTAGGAATCGCGATCTTCGCCTTGAATGATGACGCGGCGTTCACTGCGCTCGCGCCAACAGCGGCCTTCCTCGTTACAGACCATCCGGACGTTCTGGATGTCTCGTTGCGGGACCGCCGAGGCTGCGGGAGAGATCGGTGCCGCCGAAGCGGCGGTCACGGCCAGCGTGCTTGCCGCGGCTGCGATAGCTATGGAGAGAGCTTTCATTACGTATCTCCTGGGTGAGAGTGTCAATGAGCCAACCGGTTCGCGCTGCTATGGTTCCATGGCGGCCCTCGCACGCTTCGCGTAATTTGTTGGAGGACTCGCCAAAAAACGGCGGCGGGCGATTGCTCACCCGCCGCCCAGGAGTGGGACCGCTGATTGCCGTCCGCGAGATTATTTGACGGCGTTGGGCTTGTCGCTCGGGGCCGCCGGCGGCGGTGTGGTGCGATCTCCCGCGGCGCCGGTCGTCACGCCGGGCGAGGTGTTATCTTTGGTGGTCGAGGCGGATTGCGAGGCCGGCGTGGTGCTCGCCTGATCGTTGCGCATCGACATGTTGTTCAGCCCGTAGAACACGGCGCCGAGCAGGATCGCGATGCCCAGGGCGTATGCTGCGATCCGGCCGGTCGAGGCGGAGCCTTCCCTCAACTCGGGATCGGGCTGCAGCTGGCTGTCCGTCCGCGCCGCGCGGTCGGGCTGCAGCTGGCTGTCCGTCCGCGCCGCGCGCTCGTAGTCGGCGCCGGTCATGTCGGCACCGGGCATGCCGGGCCGCGTCGTCATGTCCGGCCGGTTCATGCCGTCGGGATAGCGTTCGTTCGGGAGCCGTTCGTTGGCCATGATGTCCTCCTTGCGATTGTCACCCGACAACCAGTCGGGCCCCGGCTCTGTTCCGCGAAACCTTACGAAATCCCCAGTCGATCCGTTGCACCGCGCGCTAAGGTGCCTCGCATGCACTGCGATTCTCCGTCCTGTTTGTTGGAGCCTTCGATGTGGAACCTGCCGCCCGGTGACAGCGTGTTGCATCTGTTGACCTGGGTGGCGCTGGCGGCGCAGGCGATGACGGCCGCGCTGGCGGCGGGACGCCGCAGCATGGACTGGATGGGCGTCTGCTTGTTGGGGGGGATCACCGCGCTCGGCGGCGGCACCTTGCGCGACGTGCTGCTCGGCCACTATCCGCTTGCCTGGGTCGAGCAGCCGTCCTTGCTGCTGCTGACCGTGCTGGCGCCGTTCGTGACGATCGCCATGGCGCGCCTGGTTCACAGGCTGACCATGGCGTTCCTCGTTCTCGATGCGGTCGGCCTCGTCGTGTTCACGATGACGGGCTGCGACATCGCCTGGCAGATGAACGTGCCGATCGGCATCGTCATCGTCGCCGGGATGATCACGGGCTGCGCCGGCGGCGTGCTGCGCGACATCCTGTGCAATGACGTGCCATTGCTGTTTCGCGCCGAGCTCTACGCCAGCGTGTCCCTCGTCACGGGCCTGGTCTATGCGACCGGCTTGTCGCTCGGCATCGCCAGCGGATGGTGGACGGCGCTGACCTTCGCGCTCGGACTGTCGTTCCGGCTGCTCGCGATCCGCTACAAATGGAACATGCCGCGCTTCGTATTCGCGGGCGACGATCGGGGATGAACGACCGCGGTCTTGTCGCATCGCACAATTCGTTTCGGGCCAGAATCGTGCCGGCCACAACGGTTCACTAACCGTCCGCCGAGCCGCCAAAGCCATGGTGCGCATCATCCCATTTCGCGGCAGTGGCCGTTTTCGACACAAACCGCAAAAGCCGCAGCCGGCTCCCGCCACGAAATTGCGATTTCGGTTGGCTGCCCTGCGCAGACGAGATTTGTGATGCGCATTCTTCAAAAGCAGACATAAATGATTGGCAGAACGCGCGCTTCCGCCGGCCGGCGGCAGCCGCGCACCCCGACAAGGCACGGCAAGAGGGCGGAATGGGACTCAACGAGAGCGAGATCAATCTCGACCAGAAATACACCGCAAGCTCCGGCCACATCTTCCTGACCGGCATCCAGGCGCTGGTGCGGCTGCCGATGGCCCAGATCCGGCGCGACCGCGCCGCCGGCCTCCATACCGCCGGCTTCATCTCCGGCTATCGCGGCTCGCCGCTCGGCGGCTACGACCAGCAGCTGTTCTCGGCCCGCAAGCATCTCGAGCAGTACAACATCAAGTTCCAGCCCGGCGTGAACGAGGACCTCGCGGCGACCGCGATCTGGGGCTCGCAGCAACTCGCACTGTCGCCCGGCGGCAGGTATGACGGCGTCGTCGGCATCTGGTACGGCAAGGGCCCCGGCGTCGACCGCTGCGGCGACGTGTTTCGCCACGGCAATGCGGCCGGCTCCGCCAAGAACGGCGGCGTGCTCTGTCTCGCCGGCGACGACCACGGCGCCAAATCCTCGACCGTGCCGCATCAGTCCGACCATGCCTTCATCTCGGCGCTGATGCCCTATCTCTATCCGTCCTCGATTCACGAGATGATCGAGATGGGCCTGCTCGGCATCGCGATGTCGCGCTATTCCGGCTGCTGGGTCGGAATGAAGGTGATCACCGAGACGGTGGAGACGACCGCCGAGATCAACCTCAACGACGAGATGACGCCGTTCGTCATCCCCGCCGATTTCGAGATGCCGCCGGGCGGCCTCAATCTGCGCTGGCCGGATGACCGCTTCGAGCAGGACCGGCGGCTGCAGGACTACAAGGGCTTTGCCGCGATCGCCTTTGCCCGCGCCAACAAGGTCAACCGCATCACGATGGACTCACCGAACGCCCGCTACGGCATCATGGCGTCGGGCAAGAGCTACGAGGACATCCGCCAGGCGCTACGCGAGCTCGGGATCACCGAGGAGGTCGCCGCCAGGATCGGGCTTCGCCTCTACAAGATCGGCATGCCCTGGCCGCTGGAGCCGGAAGGCGTGCGGCAGTTCGCGGTCGGCCTCGAGGAGATCTTCATCATCGAGGAGCGTCGCGAGATCGTCGAGAACCAGGTCAAGCAGGAGCTGTTCAACTGGCGCGACGACGTCCGCCCGCGCATCGTCGGCAAGATGGACGACCACGACAAGCGCTTCCTGCCGTTTGCCACCGAGCTCTCCGTCGCCTCGCTCGCGACATCGCTCACCGAGCGTCTTCTCCGCCTCGACCTCAACCCCGAGATCAAGGCGATGCTGCGCGCCAAGGCCGACTGGTTCAACGGCCGCGACGCCTCGCAGATGCAGCTGATCTCGCCGGTGGCACGCACGCCGTATTTCTGCTCGGGCTGCCCGCACAACACCTCGACCAAGGTGCCCGAGGGCAGCCGCGCACTGGCCGGCATCGGCTGCCACTTCATGTCGCTCTGGATGAACCGCAACACCGAGACCTTCACCCATATGGGCGGCGAGGGCGTGCCGTGGGTCGGCATCGCACCGTTCACCGACGAGAAGCACATCTTCGCCAATCTCGGCGACGGCACCTATTTCCATTCCGGGAGCCTGGCGATCCGCCAGTCGATCGCCTCCAAGGCCAACATCACCTACAAGATCCTCTACAACGACGCGGTCGCGATGACCGGCGGCCAGCGCCATGACGGCGATTTGTCGCCGCAGCAGATCACCTTCCAGCTCCATGCCGAGGGCATCCGCGAGATCTATCTGGTCTCGGAGAATCCAGATGCCTATCCGGCCGACAGCATCGCGCCCGGCGTCAAGCTTGCGCACCGCGACGAGCTCGAGAACGTCATGAAGACGCTGCGCGAGACCAAGGGCGCCTCGGCCATCGTGTTCGTGCAGACCTGCGCCGCCGAGAAGCGCCGCCGCCGCAAGCGCGGCACGATGGAGGACCCGCAGCGCCGCGTCTTCATCAATCCCGCCGTCTGCGAGGGCTGCGGCGACTGCTCGGTGCAGTCGAACTGCATCTCGGTCGAGCCGCTGGAGACCGAGCTCGGCCGCAAGCGCGTCATCAACCAGTCCTCCTGCAACAAGGACTATTCCTGCGTGAAGGGCTTCTGCCCGTCCTTCGTCACCATCGACGGCGGCAAGCCGCGCAGCCGCGCGCCCGCTGAGCTCGGCGACATCGGCGAGATGCCGGAACCGCTGACCAAGCCGTCACTGGAGCGGCCCTACAACGTCGCGGTCGGCGGCGTCGGCGGCACCGGCGTGCTGACGATCGGCGCGCTGCTCGGCATGGCCGCGCACATCGAGGGCAAGGCCTCGATGATCCTCGACATGTCGGGCCTCGCGCAGAAGGGTGGCGCGGTGCTCAGCCATGTCCGCCTCTCCGAGAATACGGCTGACGTGACCTGCTCGCGCATCGTCACCGGGACCGCCGACCTCGTCATCGCCGCCGACGAAGTGGTGGCGGGTGCCAAGGAGACGATCACGCTGTGCGATGCCGAGCGCACCCATGGCGTCATCAACAGCCATCTGATCCCGACCGCCGATTTCGTGCTCAACCGCGACTTCAATTTCCAGAACCGCAAGGTGACGAGCCTGCTGGAAACGGCGCTGCACAAGGACTCGACCTTCCTCGATTTCACCAAGCCGGCCGAAGCGCTGCTTGGCGACAGCATCGCCACCAACATGATGATGATGGGCTACGCCTACCAGAAGGGCCTGCTGCCGCTGTCGGCCGAGGCGATCGAGAAGGCGATCGCGATCAACGGCGTCGCGGTCAAGATGAACACCGAGGCGTTCCGGCTCGGCCGCCTCGCGGTGGTCAACCCGGAGCGGCTCGCCGACATGATGACCGGCAAGGACGAGGCGGTGCCGCCGAAATCGCTTGAGGCGATGACGCTCGACGAGATCATCGCCCACCGCATGGCGTACCTTACCGGCTATCAGAATGCGCGGCTCGCCAAGCGCTACCGCAAGCTGGTCGATCAGGTGCGCGAAGCCGCCGACAAGGGCGGCTACGGCGAGGCGCTGCCGCGCGCAGTGGCGATCAACTATGCCAAGCTGCTCGCCTACAAGGATGAGTACGAGGTGGCGCGGTTGTTCTCCGACGGCAGCTTCGAGAAGCAGCTCCATGACGCGTTCGAGGGCGACTACAAGATCAGCTTCAACCTCGCGCCGCCCATCCTCAATTCCGGCCTCGATCCGCAAGGGAGGCCGAAGAAGCGCAGCTTCGGGCCGGGCATGATGAAGATGTTCCGCCTGCTGGCAAAACTGAAGGGCCTGCGCGGCACACCACTGGACGTCTTCGGCTACGCGGCCGAACGCAAGATGGAGCGCGACCTGATCGCCGGCTATGAGAAAGACGTCGCCACCGTGCTGAACCTGCTGTCGCCTGCCAACGTCGACATCGCCGTCGAATTCCTGTCGCTGCCGGACAAGATCCGCGGCTACGGCCCGGTCAAGGAGAAGGCGGTGCAGGACGCCAAGGCGCGCTACGCCCAGCTCGCCGCCGACCTCGCCAATCCACCGCCCGCGCCAAGGCAGATGGCGGCGGAGTAAGGCTTGGCCTCTCCGTCATTGCGAGGAGCGGAGCGACGAAGCAATCCAGAGTCCGCGTGATGCCTTGGATTGCTTCGCTTCGCTCGCAATGCCGGCGCTCACGGACAGCTCGCAGGATGGAATCGTCTGGACGAACGTAAGAGGCACAACCGATGCACACTGCGCTCGATGCTGATCCGGAGAAGCTTGACGAGCATGAGCGGAAGTTCGTCGCCAACATTCGTGAGCACGGCTGGTTCGCGGTTCATGTCGGAGCCGACGCTGAAGGGCCTGGCTTCGCCTACACAACCGGCTTCTGGTTGAAGTTTGGCCATCCCGAGTTGATTGTCTTCTCGCTGCGGGGACAAATCGCTCAGGATGTCTTCTGGCATCTGTATCATGAACTCGAAGCGGGACGGCGTATCCCCATCGGCAGTGAGTCCGGCGATGTGTTCAAGAACATCCCCGCCGTGTTGCTACCCGTCGCGCAACAGCACTATCGCAATCATCTCGGCTGGAGCCGCTGGTTCTACGGCGGTAACGGTTTCGAATGTCTGCAATTGGTCTATCCCGATCGCGACGGACACTTTCCATGGTCGTCGGACGCGCCGGTCGACATCCGGGCAGCCCAGCCCGATCTCACGGAAGGCAATTGGTCCGGCCTCTGCGCACGCTAGTCCGGCGGCCATCGTAAAGGCACGCAATCGCCGTGTCCACGATCATGCGATCGGTGCCAGCTTCCGCCTCCGCCGTGTCAATTCGCCATCCGCTCCCGGCTCATGCGCAGCGTCACGACCAGGCCTTCGGCGGACCAGTCGAAGGCGATGGTGCCGCCGAGCTGGGCGTTCATGCTGCGATGGATCAGTTTGCTGCCGAAGCCTTCGGTGGTGTCGGCCGACTTCGGCGGCCCGCCGCGCTCGGTCCACATGATCACCACTTCGTCGTCATGCGCGCTGCACGACACGTCCAGCGTGCCGCTCGAAACCGACAGCGAGCCGTATTTCGCCGAGTTGGTCGCGAGCTCGTGGATGACCAGTGCCAATGTCGTGCTCGAGCGTTCTCCGACATTCATCTTGGGCACCGACACACGGATGCGGACGCTGGCGCCTTTCTCGTCATAGGGGGCAAGCAGCACCGAGACGAGATCGCCGAGCAGGGCTGCTTGGTTCGTCCCGCCCGGCCGCGGACGTATCAGATCCTGGGCACGGCCCAGCGCGATCAACCGGCTGGCGAGCTCGTGGGCCATGTCCTCCTTTGTCGCCGCCGTGCGCGACGTCATCTGCGTCAGCGCGGTGGCGATCGTCAGCAGGTTCTTGACCCGATGGCTCATCTCGCCCGCCAGCAGCTCGTTGGCTTCTTCGGCCTGCTTGCGCTGGGTCACGTCGAGGAAGACGCCGAACATCAGCCGCTCGGCGATGTCGGCATCGTCACCTTGGCCGCGGGCGGAGATCCAGCGGATTTCGCCATCCGCGAGAATGCGAAAATCGATCTCATAAGCGCCGACGATCGCCCGTGTCGCTGAAAACGCCGATCTCACCCGTTCGAGATCGGCGGGGTGAATGTTCTGGGAGAGCACCTCGAACGTGATCCTGCTCTTGGTCTTGGGCACCTCCCACAGCTCATAGGCGCGCTCGTCCATCGTGATGGCGTCGGTGTCGACGTTCCACGACCACAGGGCGACGCCGGCAGCTTTGGTGGCAGCGCGCAGATGCTTTTCGTGCCAGATCGGCATGCACGCGTCCTCGGCCGGCATAAGTTCGATCCCCGCTTTTCGCCGCTCTGCAGGCTACGGATCCCGCAATCCGGCAGCCGCAGCCATGTTCGCCCTCCGACTACGCCGCCGCTGCGACTTCGTCGATCGAGGACATGACGGCCTCGGTCGCCGTCTGATGCACCATGTGCCCAGCGCCGCGCACGCGGCGAAAGGTGCTCTGGCTGACGTCGTGATGAAGCCGTCTGGACTGCGCGTCGATGTCGATCAGGCGATCCTGATCACCTGCAACGATCACGACCGGCATCTTCAGCTCACCGTACGCTCTCCTGAAGCGGAAAGCATCGGGAATCATCAGCGCGGCCTCCGCGGCGGAGGCGCGGATCTGCGACGGGCGAACCGCCATTTCCTTGGGGAAGCCGGCAAACTTCGCCGGAACCGATCGCGGGCCGAACAGCTTGGCCATCAGCAGCGGCCACATCATCCGGCTGATCAGAGGGGAGATGGTGTAGCGCAGGATATCGCCCAGCAAGGGAATGGCCGGAGCCGATCCGGCCACCACGTCGGACCGGAAGGTCGGGTAGTAATAGCCGGAGGCGAGCACCATGCCCTTGACCATGGTCGGATGTTCGAGGGCGAGCGCGACGGCGACGGATGCGCCCCAGGAATGACCCAGGACGAAGGCCTCCGAGACGCCCAGGCGATCGAGCGCGCTCTTGATTAGCCCGGCCTGCGCCGTCGGCGTCCACACGACGTTGCGCGGCCGGTCGCTGTGGCCGAAGCCCGGCCGGTCGAACGCAATGACACGGTAGTTCTGCGCCGCCAGATCGATCAGGCCGCTGGAGGCGAAGTCCTGGATCATGCTGCCGTTGCCGTGCAGCAGCACCAGCGGCACGCCGGTGCCGCGCTCGACATAGTGCAGCCGGACGCCGTCGACGTCCATGAACTGGCCGGCGGGAGGATTGGCCCGCTCGGCAGACTTGGCGAGGCGGCGATTGATCAGTGCTGTGACGGCCAGAACGGTCGTGGCCGCCGCTGCCGCCAGAAGAAATGGATGAGTCTTCGCCAGCGACCGGCTGCGATGCGCCAGCGGCTGGAGGGATGGTGTCGAGTTGGTCAGGCGGCTGGGCGTCGACGCCGCGAGCGCGCGCGCTGTGGTCCGGGCTGCGGTCATCATCTGCCCTCATGGAAAGGCGTGCACGACATCCGGAGGATCCGAGAAATGATGCAGCGCAGGGGCAACGGCCGGTCACGCGGTTCGTTCCGTTGTGCCGTCCTGGCGCGCATGGTCGGGGTGTAGGTCGACCTCCGAGCGTTCCGGCCGAGCTCGACCAGCGCAATCGGTCCGGCTTCTGCACCCGGCGGATCGAGGCAGGACTCCCCACAGATGTGCCTTGCGCAAACGGCCCGTCGGGCAGAATCTACTTTACGAAATTCAGAAATTGTGCTTTGATGCGCGCATCCCGCCTCGGCCGGAGGGGCGTTGCGCGCGATCGTCACGACACGCGAGGCGGGGAGCGATGGCCGCACTTGTGCCGCAGCGTGTCTTCGGACGCGCCGACGAACGGCATGGTGCGGACGTGAAGTCGCAGCGTGCTGACACCCCGATGCTGGTGTCCCGCGCAATGCGCAAGCATTGTCGCGAATGGTGGCCAACAAGCCCGGCGCACCAGGCAGACTGCGTATAAGCGTTAAGACCGTCGCGCAGGGAAGGCCGGGCGTTCTCGGCTGCACCTGTGGTACCTGCCGCCTGCATTTTTTTCGCAGGCGGGCCGCAGGCGTCAGCCGACGCCTGGCCTTCCCTGCGCCCTCCGACTTGATGAGGGTGAACGACATCAGCACAGCTCGGGCAGCATCTGCCGCGGGAGCGCTCGCTCATGGGCTATGACGAACCGATCGCGTCAGCTTTCGAGCAGCCACTCCGTCGCGCTGCGCCACAGCGTGTCGCGATGCGCCGCGCGGAAGAAGCCCATATGGCCGATCGCGGACGCCCCGACGTCCTGCGGCGCGATGTCGAGCAGCTCCGGCGTCGTGCCCGTATAACCAGCGCACAGCAGCTCAACCGCGGGCCGCGTGGCCCAGGGATCGTCGGCGAGGCACAGCGCCCGGACGGGACTCTTGAAGTTGGCGTAGTTGGCAAGCGGCAGCGATGCGTCATCGAACAGATAGCGCGGGCTCATGATCCAGCGCACCCATTGCAGGAAGACACCCTTCGGCAGGTCCTCGCCGACGCCACTCCAGCCCGGCGTGTAACCCAGCGCATGAGTCAGCGGGACGCCAACGCCGTTGAGCATCGTCGCCACGCGCCAGCGTTCGCCCGGGGCCATCAGCTTCCAATAGCCGGCCTGCGAGGCGATGAAGAGGGCGCGCGACACCTCGGTGTTGTTGGCGAGCAGGCCGAGCGTCTGGCCGCCGAAGGAGTGGCCGACATAGCGCAGCGGCAGCGCACCGTAGCGCGCACGCATCCAACCGACCGCGCCGGTGATGTCGAGTGCGGCCCAGTCGGTCATCGAGGCCGCAAAGCCCTTCAGGGAGCGGGGACGGCTGCCGCCGATCCCGCGATAGTCGTAGGTCAGAACCGCGCAACCCTGCTGGGCAAGATGAGCAGCGAAGCCGCGATAGATCCGGCGCGGGATCGCCGCCCCGGAATTGATCAGCACGGCATGCGCCGGCGTGCCGCGCGGCATGAACAGGGTGCCCGCGAGCGCAAAGCCATCGACGGCCGGAAGGGTCAGATCCTCGCTCGAAACGCCGTCGGATCCCGTCTCAGCCACGCCTCGTCCTCCCATCACTTGCCCTTCCGCAGCAAAGTCAAATTCGGGTGGCGGTGCAAGCCCTTGTGTCCGCGCCCTAAATTCCAAGTGGCGGCACGGGAGCAGGCTGTGTATAAGGCGCGCGCCGCCGCGCGGGGAATTTGGCGTGCAGTTGCCGAGAGGGAGTAGAGAGCCATGACCGAGCGCTGGAGCCCGGAGAGCTGGCGGTCCAAGCCGGTGCAGCAGGTGCCTGACTATCCCGACCAGAAGGCGCTCGCCGAGGTCGAGGCGCAGCTTGCGACCTTCCCGCCGCTGGTGTTCGCCGGCGAGGCGCGCAACCTGAAGAAGGCGCTGGCGCGGGTGGCGGCGGGCGAGGCATTCCTGTTGCAGGGCGGCGACTGCGCCGAGAGCTTCGCCGAGCACGGCGCCAACAACATCCGCGACTTCTTCCGCGTGCTGCTGCAGATGGCCGTGGTCATGACCTATGCCGGCGCGGTGCCGGTGGTGAAGGTCGGCCGCATCGCCGGCCAGTTCGCCAAGCCACGCTCGTCGCCGACGGAGAAGATCAATGGCGTCGAGCTGCCGAGCTATCGCGGCGACATCGTCAACGACACCGCCTTCACGCCCGAGGCGCGCATCCCCAATCCGCAGCGCCAGCTCGACGCCTACCGGCAGTCGGCGGCGACCTTGAACCTGCTGCGCGCGTTCGCCACCGGCGGCTTCGCCAATCTCGGCAGCGTGCATCAGTGGATGCTCGGCTTCGTCAAGGATTCCCCGCAGTCGCGGCGCTACAAGGAGCTGGCCGACCGCATCTCGGACGCGCTCAACTTCATGCGCGCCTGCGGCCTCGACCTCGAGAGCCATCCGGAGCTGCGCGCCACCGACTTCTACACCAGCCACGAGGCGCTGCTGCTCGGCTATGAGCAGGCCTTCACCCGGGTCGATTCCACCACCGGCGACTGGTACGCGACCTCGGGCCATTTCATCTGGATCGGCGACCGCACCCGCCAGCTCGACCACGGCCATGTCGAATATTTCCGCGGCATCAAGAACCCGATCGGCCTGAAATGCGGCCCGTCGCTGAAGCCGGACGAGCTGCTGAAGCTGATCGACATCCTCAATCCCGACAACGAGCCGGGCCGGCTGACCCTGATCAACCGCTTCGGCGCCGACAAGGTCGGCGATCATCTGCCGGGACTGATCCGCGCGGTGCAGCGGGAAGGGCGCAAGGTGGTGTGGTCGTGCGATCCGATGCACGGCAACACCATCACCTCGACCTCGGGCTACAAGACGCGGCCGTTCGATCGCATCGTATCCGAGGTGCGGGCGTTCTTCGCGGTGCATGCCGCGGAGGGCACCCATGCCGGCGGCATCCATCTCGAGATGACCGGCAAGGACGTCACCGAATGCATCGGCGGCGCGCGCGCGATCACCGACGAGGATCTCAACGACCGCTATCACACGGTGTGCGATCCCCGGCTGAACGCCGAGCAGTCGATCGACATGGCGTTCCTGATCGCCGAGCTGCTGAAGCAGCAGCGCGGCGGCAAGACCGCACCGATGCCGGCCGTCGCGGGCTTCTGATGCTGCGTTTGTGGCGCGCGACGGTCAACTCGCGCAACGGCCTGGCCTTCGCGCTCCGCTCCGAGCAGGCGGTGCGCGAGGAGGTGGTCGCGTTCCTGCTGGCGCTGCCGCTGGCCTATGTCGTCGGCGCGACGCCGATGCGCAGCGTCGAGCTGGTCTGCGCGGTGGTGCTGGTGCTGGTCGTCGAGCTGCTCAACACCGCGATCGAGAAGCTCGCCGACCGCCTCACCACCGAGCACGATCTGCAGATCGGCCGGGTCAAGGATCTCGGCTCGGCCGCCGTCGGCGTCGCGCTGCTGATGTCGGGCTGCTTCTGGCTGTTCGCGATCGCCGAGCGGCTCGGGCTGCTTTGAACGAGTTGAGCGATGGCCGCCGACATCTTCAGGATCACGCTGGCCCAGCTCAACCCGACGGTCGGCGACATCGCGGGAAATGCCGCGAAGGCGCGCGAGGCGCGGGCGAGGGCGGCGGCCGACGGCGCCGATCTCGTGGTGCTGCCGGAGCTGTTCCTGGCGGGGCATCCATGCCAGGACCTGGTGCTGAAGCCGGCATTTCAGGCCGCGTGCCGGGCCGCGATCGAGGCTCTCGCGCGCGAGACCGCCGATGGCGGGCCGGCGGTGCTGATCGGCACGCCCTGGATCGACGACGGCAAGCTCTACAATGCCTGCGTGCTGCTCGACACCGGCCGCATCGCCGCGACGCGCTTCAAGGCCAACCTGGCCGATGGTGATCAGAAGCGCGTGTTCATGCGCGGCCCGGCGGCCGGCCCGCTCAGCGTGCGGGGCGTCCGCATCGGCGTCGCGATCGGCGAAGACATCTCGCCCGAAGAATCGTCGAGCTACGAAAACGTCATCGAGACGCTGGCGGAAACCGGGGCCGAACTCATCGTCGTGCCGAGCCGCTCATGCTACCTGCGCAGCGGCGGCGACCGGCGCCTGTCGGCCGCGGTCGCCCGCGTCACCGAAAGCGATCTGCCGCTCGTCTGGCTCAACCAGGTCGGCGGTCAGGACGGCAAGGTGTTCGACGGCGCATCGTTCGCGCTGAACGCCGATCTCTCGGTGGCCGCGCAGCTTCCGGGCTTCGCCGCTGAGGTCACGACCTTGGCATGGAGCAGGGGAGACGACGGCTGGCAGTGTCGGGGACCGGTCACCACGCCGAGCGAGGGCGACGAGGCGGACTACGCGGCCCGCGTGCTCGGCCTGCGCGACCACGTCGAGAAGCATGGCTTCACCGGGATCGTGCTGGCTCTGACCGGAGGCATCGAATCCGCGCTGTCATTGGCGATGGCCGTCGATGCGCTCGGAGCTGCGAGGGTGCGCGGTGTGGTGCTGTCCGGGCCGGACATGCCGCAGGAATCGCCGGCTATTGCAGTCGCGGCGCGGTTCGGCGTCACCGCCGAGACGTTGCCGATCGCACCGGCAGTGGCAGGCTTCGAAACGGTTCTCCCCGGGCCGCTGGCGGGCGACGCCCGTCACGCTCTCCTGGCGCGCGTGCGCGGCTCGCTGCTGCTGGCCTTGGCGAGCCTCTCCGGTGCGCTCGCGGTCGTGCCTCGCAAGACGTCGGACCTGCATGGCTGCGAGATCGGTGACGCGACTGGCGGTGCCACTCTCGTCGACGGCGTGTCCCCGGCCGAGATCGTTCGTCTCGCAGCGCTGCGCAATCGTTGGAAGCCCGTGAACGCGCTGGGACCGTCGGGCGACGTCATGTCGCCCGATCTAGCTGGCCGTGCGTTCTCGGATGCGTTCGAAGGATGATCCGATGGCCCGGCGATCTCGCTCAACGCGCGGGAATGAAGGTCGGTCCCACCGTGCGGATCTGCTTGTCGCCACCGGCGCCCGTCGTGGTGTCCGCGGTCGCGGGCGCTGCGGCATCGGCCGGCGTGGCGCCTTTGCGGGCGGCGTTCGCCGGCGGCTTGCCGGTCTGGCGCTGCTGCATCCGCTTGGCGCTCTCCTCGGTGACGATGATGTCGCCCTGCTCGGCGGCTGTGGCCCGGTCGTCGATCGATTTCAGCGCATCGGCCCAGGTTTGGCCGGGCGCCTTGCAGGAACAGCTCGGGTTGAACTCGGTGCGATACTTGAAGGCGTTCGGCAGCGCGGTGTAGGGCTGGCCATTGACCGAGACCGCCTGGTTCATGTCCTCGCCGGGATTGCGATAGGTGAACAGCGTCGCGTCGGCGGCGGGGCATTGCGCCTTGCAGGCGCGCTCGTCGTCGGCGAAGCGGCCGGGAACGGTGGCAAACGAGATCGGGAAATAGGCGCCGTCGCAGCTACGCACGCACACGGTCCGGTAGGTGCCCTGCGGCGCCGCGAGATCGGCGCTCGGCGGCGGCAGCGATGCGGCGGGATTGCTGTCGGCACCGCCGCCGAACAGGCTGGTCAGGAAGTTGCCGCCGCCGCCGCCGCGATTGGCGTTAGCGTACTGCTGATATTGCGGGCCGCAATTGTTCTGGCCGAGGGCTGCCAGCACCGAGCGGCGCTGGTTGTCGCGCTCGCCGCCGAACCCGCCGCCACGGAGCCGCTCCAGGCTGCTCATGATCTGGTCCAGGTTGGACCGCATCTGCTGGATCTGGTTGTTCACCGGGGCGCATTCGGCCGAGCGGCCGTTGAAGATCGAGAAGAAGCCCGGGCTGTCGCAGCCCATGCGCTTGGCCTGCATGCTGACGCGGTCGAGCTCGCCTTGCTGCTTGGCGGCAGCATCCTGATAGCGCCGGATCTGGTCCTCACGCGCGGGATCGCCGCCACCGCGATCGATCGAGGCGAGCTGCGCCTCCAGGCGCGGACAGATCGGATTGACGCCGGCCTGCGGTCCGGGCGGGCCCGGCGGCATCTGCGCATAGGATTCGGAGCTGGATTGCGCCAGGGCGTGCGAGCCGGTCAGGGTCAGTCCGAGCAGCGCAGACACGGCCAGCAGGCGCGGAGACAGGGATGCGATCAAGATGCGGTATTCCGGTCCATGGGTGCAGCCGCGGGACTAGCACAGAATTCGGAAAAATCGCGGCAGCGGCGGGCATGCCATAGCCGCTTTGTCGGGCATCGTCACGTCGTTTCCAGGGCGCCGGGGTGGCGGGAACCGCCGTTCCCGGCCGTCTCAGCGCTGGCAGGTGATCGCGACAAAGTCGCTGCAGCCGCCACGGGCGCAGTTTGCGCCGGCTTTCGGCACCGATCCGGTGATTTCATCGGGGTCGACGCGGCGATAGGAGGAGGCCTGTGCAAAATCCCGTGATTGGCAGTACGACCGCGCGGCCGAGGCGCCGCATCGGTCGCCCTTGGCGAGGCACTGGTCGACGCCGTAGCCGTCGGCTTCGTTGGCGATGATGAAGATGCGGCTCTCCGCCGTGGCGGTGGTCGCGGCGGCGAGGAGAACACAGCAGGCGAGCAGCGCCGGGGAGATTCGCATGGTGCACCGGTGGGTGTAGGAGACAACTCATGGTTAGGCCCAAAAGCTTAAAAATGATTAACCATGAGGCGGGGCGCGAGCATTTGGGCAGTGAAAACGGCCGTTTTGCGGCTCTTGACGGAGACAGTCTGCTGCAGCATGGTGAGTTTCATGAACGGTTTCCTCGCCATCTGCTGCATTTGCCGCGAGATTACGCGCTAGCGATTCGCTGGCTGAGGCCGTCTTTTCTCAACAGAGATGATCAGGACGCCCGGCCGGCAGGTCGGAAGTGTGATTCGTGCCGTGGCGGCCCGCTCGCGGGCGGTCGTGCGGCGTAGGACACCCGTTTCGCTTCGTCATGGACTGTCGGTCCGGCGGGGCGGTGAGCACAGGGCATTCGGGGACGGACCATGGACTTGCGTTTGTACGACACCGCGTCGCGGGAGAAGCGCCCCTTCGTGCCGCTCGATCCCAACAATGTCCGCATGTATGTCTGCGGACCGACGGTCTACGACTTCGCCCATATCGGCAATGCGCGGCCCGTGATCGTCTTCGACGTGCTGTTCCGGCTGCTGCGGCATCTCTATGGCAAGGATCACGTCACTTATGTCCGCAACATCACGGACGTCGACGACAAGATCAACGCCCGCGCCGCGCGCGACTTTCCCGGGCTGCCGCTGAACGAGGCGATCCGGAAGGTGACGGAGCTGACGGCCAATCAGTTCCGCAGCGACGCGGCTGCGCTCGGCAGCCTGCCGCCGACCTTCGAGCCACGCGCCACCGAGTTCGTGCTGCCGCGCCCTGATGGCAAGGCGGATATGGTGAGCCTGATCAAGCAACTGATCGCGCGTGGCCACGCCTATGAGGCGGGCGGCGAGGTGTTGTTCGACACCCGGTCGATGCCGGACTACGGCGCGCTGTCGGGCCGCAGGCTCGACGAGCAACTCGCCGGCGCGCGCGTGGCCGTCGATGCGCACAAGAAGAATCCTGCCGACTTCGTGCTGTGGAAGCAGTCGTCGGAGGACGAGCCGGGCTGGGACAGCCCGTGGGGCCGCGGCCGGCCGGGCTGGCACATCGAGTGCTCGGCGATGAGCGCAGCCTATCTCGGCGAGGTCTTCGACATCCATGGCGGCGGACTCGATCTGATCTTCCCGCATCATGAGAACGAGATCGCGCAGTCGCGCTGCGCGCACGGCACGTCGGTGATGGCGAACTACTGGCTGCACAATGAGTTCGTCCAGGTCGAGGGCGCGAAGATGTCGAAGAGCCTCGGCAATTTCGTCACCATCCGCGACCTGCTGGCGGACTGGCCTGGCGAGGTGCTGCGCCTCAACATGCTCAAGATGCATTATCGCTCGCCGGCCGATTGGACCGTCAAGGGCCTGGAGGAGAGCGCGAAGACGCTCGACGACTGGTATCGCGTCGTGGCCGATGCGCCGGGTGAGCAGCCGGGGCCCGAGATCATCGCCGCCCTCGTCGACGACCTCAACACGCCGCTGATGATCGCAGAGCTGCACGCGTTGCGGAGCCGTGCGGCGTCCGGCGGCGAGACGGACCGCGCGGCCTTTGCCGGCTCGCTCCGCTTTGCGGGCTTCCTGTCGGACACAGTCGCGCGATGGGAAGCGCGAAAGCAGCAGGCCAAAGGCGTCGACGCCGCCAAGGTCGAAAGCCTGATCGCCGAGCGTACCGCGGCCCGGGCGCGCAAGGACTTCAAGGAGTCCGATCGCCTCCGCGACGCACTCGCCGCGATGGGTATCGTATTGAAGGACGGCAAGGGCGCCGACGGCAAGCCGGTCACGACCTGGGAGATTGCGCGATGAGCAAGCCCGACACGCCGTTTCCGCGGCACTGGCTGTACTACATCCTGCTCAAGCTGGTGCTGATCGCGGGCGCAGTGGCGCTGGTCACGAAACTCTACGGCATGTGGTGACGCATGGGACAGGCTCTCCCGAGGCCCGCGCTGCGGCCGTTTCTTCCCGCTGATGCGCCGGTGCTGGCCGCGATCTTCGTCGCCAGCATCCAGCAATTGACCGGTGATGACTACAGCGAGGAGCAGCAGGAGGCCTGGGCGTCCGCTGCTGAGGATGAGACGGGTTTTGGCAAGAGGCTGGCATCCGAGCTCACCTTGATTGCGACCCTGCAGGGCTCGCCGGTCGGCTTCGCCGCGCTGAAGGGCAACGATCACATCGACATGCTCTATGTCCATCCGAATGCGGCCGGGCAGGGCGTCGGCGCCCTGCTGTGCGACGCGCTGGAAAAGCTGGCGGGCGCGCGCGGCACGACCGGTCTGTCGGTCGACGCCAGCGACACGGCGGTCGAATTCTTCCGCAAGCGCGGCTACGTCGCGCAGCAGCGCAATAGCGTCTCCATCAATGGCGAGTGGCTCGCCAACACTACGATGAAGAAGACGCTCGGCTCCGGGGGAGCGCAGGCATGAGCAGGGCAGGCACAAGCAGGGAACGGCTTTATCTGTTCGACACCACCCTGCGCGATGGCGCGCAGACCAACGGTGTCGATTTCACGCTGGCCGACAAGCAGGCGATCGCGCGCATGCTCGACGATCTCGGCATCGACTATGTCGAGGGCGGCTATCCCGGCGCCAACCCGCTCGACACCGAGTTCTTCGCCGCCAAGCCCAAGCTCGGCCATGCCCGCTTCACCGCCTTCGGGATGACGCGCCGGGCGGGACGCTCGGTGTCCAACGATCCGGGCGTGGCGGCGCTGCTGGAGGCCGAGGCGGACGCGATCTGCTTCGTCGCGAAGTCATCCGCCTACCAGGTCCGCGTCGCGCTGGAGACCACCAACGAGGAGAATCTCGCCTCGATCCGCGACAGCGTGACCGCCGCGAAGGCTGCGGGGCGCGAGGTGATGCTCGACTGCGAGCATTTCTTCGACGGCTACAAGGAGAATGCGGAGTTCGCGCTGGCCTGCACCCGCGCGGCCTATGAGGCCGGCGCGCGCTGGGTCGTGCTGTGCGACACCAATGGCGGCACCATGCCGCACGAGATCGAGGTGATCGTCGGCGAGGTCGCCAAGCATGTGCCGGGCGATCATCTCGGCATCCACGCCCATAACGATACCGAGCAGGCGGTGGCGAACTCGCTTGCCGCGGTCCGCGCTGGCGTGCGGCAGATCCAGGGCACCTTGAACGGACTCGGCGAGCGCTGCGGCAATGCCAATCTGTGCTCACTGATCCCGACCTTGAAGCTGAAGACGGAGTTCTCGGATCGGTTCGAGATCGCCGTATCGGACCGGCAGCTCGCCGGCCTGATGAAGGTCTCGCGCACGCTCGACGACATGCTGAACCGTGCGCCGAACCGGCACGCGCCTTATGTCGGCGAGAGCGCCTTCGTCACCAAGACCGGTATTCATGCGTCGGCCGTGCTGAAGGATCCGCAGACCTATGAGCACGTCCTGCCCGAGCGCGTCGGCAATCATCGCAAGGTGCTGGTCTCCGACCAGGCCGGACGATCCAACGTCATTGCGGCGCTGGAGCGTGGCGGCATTCCCTTCAGCAAGAGCGATCCTAAGCTGACGCGCCTCGTCGAGGAACTGAAGGAGCGCGAGGCCGCGGGCTACGCCTACGAGTCCGCCGACGCCTCGTTCGAGTTGCTGGCGCGGCGTACGCTGGGCTCGGTGCCGGAGTATTTCCGGGTCGAGCAGTTCGACGTCAATGTCGAGCAGCGCTACAACGCGCTCGGTGAACGCGTCACGGTGGCGCTGGCCGTGGTCAAGGTGGACGTCGCTGGCGAGCGGCTGATCTCGGCGGCGGAAGGCAACGGCCCGGTCAATGCGCTCGACGTCGCCTTGCGCAAGGATCTCGGCAAGTACCAGGGCTTCATCGACGGCCTCAAGCTGATCGACTACCGCGTCCGTATCCTCAATGGCGGCACCGAGGCGGTCACGCGCGTGCTGATCGAGAGCGAGGACGAAAAGGGGGAGCGCTGGACCACGGTCGGCGTGTCACCCAACATCATCGACGCCTCGTTCCAGGCGCTGATGGACTCGGTATTCTACAAGCTGGTGAAGTCCGGCGCGAAAGGGTGAGATGATGCATCCGTCATTGCGAGCGAAGCGAAGCAATCCGGGGCTGAATGCGCGATTCTGGATTGCTTCGTCGCTTCGCTCCTCGCATTGACCTGGAGAGGCCAGGAGCAAACGCATGATCGACCACGTCTCCGTCGGTGTCAGCGATCTCGTCCGCAGCGCGCGGTTCTATGAGCGTGCGCTGGCGCCGCTCGGGCTGACGCGGCTGATCGAGCGCCCCACGACCATCGGCTTCGGCAAGGCCTATCCGGAATTCTGGATCAATCTACGCCCCGCCATGGCGCGCGTGCCGGCCGACACCGGCTCTCATGTGGGCCTGCGAGCCAGGAGCATGGCGGAGGTCGATGCGTTTCACGCGGCAGCGTTGGAGGCGGGCGGAGTTTCCGACGGTGCGCCAGGACTGCGGCCGCATGATCGCGTGCGCTATTATGCGGCCTTTGTGCTTGATCCCGATGGCAACCGGATCGAGGCGGTCACATTCCCGAGCGAGTAGGGGCTCAGAGCCGTTTGGCGATCTCAGGCGCCATCTCGGTCTCTTCCTTGGCGACGCGGGCGGCGGCCTCGCGCAGGCGCGGCAGGATGTCCTCGACGCGTTCGGCCCTGAGCAGCTCGATCTGGAAGCCGGGGCGGATGAACTCGGTCTCGCGCATGTGCGCGAGCAGCCCGAACAGCGGTTCCCAGAAGCCGTCGATATTGGCCATCAGCACCGGCTTGGCGTGGCGTCCGAGCTGCTTCCAGGTCAGCTGCTCGACGAGCTCCTCGAGCGTGCCGATGCCGCCGGGCAGCGCCACGAACGCGTCGGAGTGCTCGAACATCAGCCGTTTGCGCTCGTGCATGTCGGGCGTGATGATGAGATCCTTGAGCGGCATCATGACTTCCTTCTTCACCAGGAAGTCCGGAATGATTCCGGTGACGTCGCCGCCATGGTCGAGCACGGCCTTGGCAACCGCGCCCATCATGCCGATGGAGCCGCCGCCATAGACGAGCCTGACGCCGTTCTCGGCAAGCGCCTTGCCGAGTGCTTTCGCCGATTCGATGAAGCTGGGATTCGTCCCCGGGCCGGAGCCGCAATAGACGCAAACGGTGCGGATTTCAGTCATTGGATCGGTGTGACACTGCAGTTGAAAGGCGTCAAGACGAGGGCGGAGGACGTGGATTCGCGGGCTTTCACGGATTGATGCAGGCTGAATGGGTCCATTTGTCCGAAAACAAGTATGCAAATACTGCGCCGCGGCAACGGATTCCGTCGACGTACCGGTGCATCCGGTGCCCGGACACTCTATATGACGCAGGCAACGCCCGGCATCACAACATGCCAAAACACTCGCTGCTCCAGAACGTTTGATGCCGCCCGATTCCTCCTCCGAACCAGCCGCCAACCAGCCTTCGTCCCTCGAGCAGGGAACGCTGGCCGGCACGCTGCGCCACTTGTGGCCCTTCATCTGGCCGAGCGATCGCGCCGACCTGAAGATGCGCGTGCTATGGTCGGTGGTGCTGCTGATCGCGGCCAAGGTCGCGACGCTGGTCCTGCCCTTCACCTTCAAATGGGCGATCGACGCGTTGACCGGCGCCAACACCGCGCCGATCGCGCCCGATAACTGGGCGTTCTGGCTGGTGGCCTCGCCGATCGTCATGACGGCAAGCTACGGCGGGATTCGGGTGCTGATGGCGGTGCTGACGCAGTGGCGCGACGGTATTTTTGCCCGCGTCGCCATGCATGCCGTGCGCAAGCTCGCGACCATCACCTTCGTCCACATGCATGAATTATCGCTGCGCTTTCACCTCGAGCGCAAGACCGGCGGCCTGACCCGCGTGCTCGAGCGCGGCCGCAACGCGATCGAGACCATCGTGCGCATGGTGATCCTGCAGCTGATCCCGACCATCGTCGAGGTCTCGCTGCTGACGGCGGTGCTGCTGTGGCAGTTCGACTGGCGCTACGTTCTGGTCACGCTCACCATGGTCGCGGCCTATCTCTACTACACCTACATTGCGACCGAGTGGCGCATCGAGATCCGGCGCCGCATGAACGACTCGGATACGGATGCCAATACCAAGGCCATCGACTCGCTGCTCAACTACGAGACAGTGAAGTATTTCGGCGCCGAGGCGCGGGAGGCCGAGCGTTACGACCGTTCCATGGAGCGCTACGAGCGGGCCAGCGTGAAGACCTATACCTCGCTCGCGGTGCTCAACGCCGGGCAGGCCGTGATCTTCACGATCGGGCTGACGGTGGCCATGCTGATGTGCGCCCAGGGCGTGCGTCAGGGACGCAACACGGTCGGCGACTTCGTCATGATCAACAGCATGATGATCCAGCTCTACCAGCCGCTGAACTTCATGGGCATGGTCTATCGCGAGATCAAGCAGGCGATCATCGACATCGAGAAGATGTTCGGCGTGCTCACGCGCGATGCCGAGGTGAAGGACGCGGCCGGAGCGACGCCTTTGGTGGTCACCTCGGGCAATGTCCGCTTCGACGATGTCCGCTTCGCCTATGAGCCGGAGCGGCCGATCCTGCAGGGGCTGAGCTTCGAGGTGCCGGCGGGCAAGACGGTCGCGATCGTGGGGCCGTCCGGTGCTGGCAAGTCGACCATCTCGCGGCTGCTGTTTCGGCTCTACGACGTCTCCGGCGGACGCATCTTGATCGACGGCCAGGACATCCGCGACGTTACCCAGGTGTCGCTGCGCGCCCAGATCGGGATGGTCCCGCAGGATACCGTGCTGTTCAATGACACCATCCGCTACAACATCCGCTACGGACGCTGGGATGCGGACGACGCCGCCGTCGAGGAGGCAGCGAGGCTGGCCCAGATCGACGGTCTGATCCGGATGGCGCCGAAGGGCTACGAGACCCAGGTGGGCGAGCGCGGCCTCAAGCTCTCCGGTGGCGAGAAGCAGCGCGTTGCGATTGCCCGCACCATCCTGAAGGGGCCGCCCATCCTCGTGCTGGACGAGGCGACCTCGGCGCTGGACAGCCATACCGAACACGAGATCCAGGAGGCGCTCGATGGCGTGTCGCGCAATCGTACCTCGCTCGTGATCGCGCACCGGCTTTCGACCATCGTGGCGGCCGACGAGATCATCGTGCTCGACCGGGGGCGAATTGCCGAGCGCGGCACTCATGCCGAGCTGCTGGCCAAAGGCGGGCTGTATGCCGGCATGTGGAACCGGCAGCGCGAGGCCGAGGAGGCGCGCGAAAAACTGGCGCAGATCGGCGACGATGCGGGGGCGCCGAACCGCAATCCGCCGGATCGGAGCGAGCCGGACGCGGCCGGGCCCGATCGGACCGGACAGGTGGCGAGTGCCGCCGAATGATGCCGCGAACCGCCCTGATCTGAACTCAAGAATGCATTAAGGATTCATTTTGACCTTCGCCGGCCATCGACCTAGTCAAGGCGGCGGTCCGCTCTGAGGTCAGAGCGACAACACTCAACGAAGCAGGCCATGTCGATCAGCAATTCCATCCGCGCTCAGATCCCGCCGATCCACCCGGAAGGTTATCCTTTCATCGGGGGATTTGCCCTCGTCAGCCTGATCCTGTTCTGGATATTCACCCCGCTCGGCTGGATCGGCACGCTGCTCACCGTCTGGTGCGCGCTGTTCTTCCGCGACCCGATCCGGGTCACGCCGCAGCGGGAAGGGCTGGTGGTGGCGCCGGCCGACGGGCGCATCTCCATGATCACGCGCGCCCTGCCGCCGGCCGAGCTCGGCCTCGGCGACCGGCCGCTGCTGCGGGTCTCGATCTTCATGAGCGTGTTCAACGTGCATGTGAACCGCAGCCCGGTGGCCGGCCGGATCGAGAAGATCGCCTACCGTCCGGGCGCCTTCATCAATGCCGAGCTCGACAAGGCGAGCGAGGACAACGAGCGCAACTCGCTCGCGATCTCGACGCCGCATGGCCGCATCGGCGTGGTCCAGATCGCAGGCCTCGTGGCGCGCCGGATCGTGTCGTTCGTGCGCGAGGGGCAGACCATTGGGGCTGGCGAGCGCTTCGGCCTGATCCGCTTCGGCTCGCGGCTCGACGTCTATCTCCCCGACGGCACGGAGGTTCTGGTCTCGGAGGGGCAGACGGCCATTGCCGGCGAGACGATCCTGGCCGATTTCGACGTCCCCGTGCCCGGCCTGACGTTCCGGAGCCAGTGAACCGTCGCTGCCCGCTGGTGACCCATTAAGGGGACCTTGAGCTGTGTTCAGGCACAAGGTTCCGGCCAAACCACACGTGGTGTGATCATGAGCTTCGACGTGAACTCTCCCGAACTGCGCCGCCGCCGTTTCCGCCCGATCCCGGTGCGGCTGCTGGTGCCGAACATGATCACCCTGCTGGCGATCTGCGCCGGCCTGACCGCGATCCGGCTGTCGACCGAGGGACGGATGGAGCTCGCGGTCGGCGCCATCGTCTTTGCCGCCTTCCTGGACGGCATCGATGGCCGCATCGCCCGCATGATCAAGGGCCAGTCGAAGTTCGGCGCCGAGCTCGACAGCCTGGCCGATTTCGTCAATTTCGGCGTGGCGCCGGGCCTGATCCTGTATTTCTGGCAGCTCCATGAGCTGCGCGACGGCGGCTGGATCGCCGCCATGATGTACGCCATCAGCGGCGGCCTGCGGCTGGCGCGCTTCAATGCCAGCATCGACGATCCCAACAAGCCGCCCTTCGCCGCCAATTTCTTCACCGGCGTGCCGGCACCGCTCGGCGCCATCACCGTGCTGCTGCCCGTCTATCTGGCGTTCCTGGACCTGCCGAGGCCGCCGGCGCTGGTGACGGCGTTCTACACCCTGCTGATCGCCTTCCTGATGGTGTCGCGGCTGCCGGTGTTCTCCGGCAAGACCACGCGGATGCGTGTCTCGCCCGAACTCGTGCTGCCGGTGTTCGCCTCGGTGGTGTTCTTCGTGGCGCTGCTGGTGGTCTATCCCTGGCACATCCTGTCGGCCGGATCGATCCTCTACATCCTGAGCCTTCCGTTCGGCTGGCGGCTGTATCGGCACCAGGCGGCGCGGCACGCCGCGGTCCTTGGTGCCGCGGCTGCGGCGTCGCACGCCTCGTCTTCATCCACGACGGCTTTTGCGCCGACCGGCGCGCCAGCGGTGGAGCAGGGGCAGCGGCCGCCGGAACGGCTGCACTGAGCGCAGGGCCCAAGACCCGGCGCGCGCTTTGCCGGCTTGGGCGCCTCAGTTATACCGGATGGCCAAGGACGGCCGCGAATGCCGTCCGCATCATCCGGAGAAAACGCCCGTGACAAGCACTGCCGCCGCGCCCCTCGCTGCTTCCGTCCTCGAGGCGCTCGCGCGCTACGATACGCCGACCATCTGC
Source organism: Bradyrhizobium sp. SZCCHNRI3052 (assembly GCF_032484895.1). Lineage (NCBI taxonomy): Bacteria > Pseudomonadati > Pseudomonadota > Alphaproteobacteria > Hyphomicrobiales > Nitrobacteraceae > Bradyrhizobium > Bradyrhizobium sp. SZCCHNRI3052. Next base: position 165,206 of record NZ_JAUETW010000001.1, read on the forward strand.
AACGCGATGGAGATCGTGGCGCCCGAGCGGCGCCTGATCGGCTACACGACCAAGCCGCTGGTGTGTCCGTTCCCCGATCTGCCGCCCATGGTCGGCTACGCGCGGACGGCGACGATCCGGTCCGTCGTCAAATCGGGATTGCCGGCGGAGGAGCAGGCGAGGCGACGCACCGACTACTACGAATATGCCGGCACCGGTCATGGTCCCCGCATCGTCGTGATCCAGGATATCGACGGCCCCGACATCGGCTACGGCGCATTCTGGGGTGAGGTACAGAGCAACGTCCACAAGGCGCTCGGCTGCCTCGGCGTGATCACCGATGGATCGATCCGCGACATCCCGCAATGGGCTGCCGGCTTCCAGGCACTGGCGGGCTCGATCGGTCCGTCGCATGCGTGGGTGCATGCCGAGAGCTTCGGCGGCGAGGTCCGCGTCGCCGGGATGACCGTGCGCTCGGACGACCTGATCCACTCCGATCGCCATGGTGCGATCGTCATCCCCGCCGACATCGCGGCGAAGCTTCCCGAGGCGGCCGAGTTGTGCGCGCGCCGTGAAACGCCGATCCTGGAGATCGCGCGGTCTGCGGATTTCTCGCTCGAGAAGCTCAAGGCCGCCTTGAAGCGGTCGGCGGAGATTCATTGAGCGTCGCTTCGCTCCGGTCCCAATGGGCGAGCCGTACCGCGCGGCGGTGCGGCCCGCCGGCCTTGCGCAGGGCGCTCGCCGAACTGCGACGCTGCAACCGCATCCGGATGACTACGGGGTGACGGCTGACCCTCCGCCGAAAATATCGCACACGGTGACGAATTACCCGCAAACAGGCCGGAATTCGCCGAAGGTTGAGCGGCCGTCGCTCGTTGAGAAGATTTTATCCATCAAGCTTTACCTGATGGCTAGCCTGTCCCGATAGGCATGTCGCCCGAGGGCGAAGGACATGCGCAGGCTGATATCGAAATCCGGGCCGTTGTTCGGGCGGCTCGACCGGACCGTCGACAAGATGGTTCGGCTGATCGGACATTTCGGCAGCGCCGCGATCGGCCTCTCGGCGATCGCCCTGGTGTGGGCCGGCATCTTCTACACCATCTCTGAAGAGTATACGCGCACCGAGCAGTCGGCGCTTAAGAACGGCGCCAATCTGGCCCGCGCGTTCGAGGAGCAGATCATCCGCTCGATCCGCGCGGCAGATCAGACCTTGCTCTACGTCCGCGACTCCTATGCCAGGGACCCGCACAACTTCGACATGTCGCTATGGTCGAAGAACAGCCAGTTCCTGTCCGACTTCTCGTTTCAGGTCGTCGTGATCGGCAAGGACGGCATCATGCTGTCAAGCAACATCGATCCGAAGATGCGGGGCCTCGACCTGCGCGACCGCGAGCACTTCCGCGTTCATGTCGACGGCAAGGATGATTTTCTCTTCATCAGCAAGCCGATCTTCGGCCGTGTCTCCAACAAATGGTCGATCCAGTTGACCCGCCGCATCATCATGCCGGACGGTTCGTTCGGCGGCGTCGTGGTGGTCTCGCTCGACCCCGAATATCTGTCGAGCTTCTACAATTCGGTCGATCTCGGCAAGAAGGGCAATGTCACACTGCTCGGTCTCGACGGCATCGTGCGCGCACGGGCCTCTGCGGGTCCAGGGGGCGTCGGATCCTCGCTCGCCGGCAGCCCGGTGATGAGCGCCATTCAGCACAGAAGCAGCGGCTTCTACACCTTCAAAAGTCTGATCGACGGCGTCACGCGCATCTACTCGTTCCAGCGCATCAATGATCTGCCGCTGGTGGTCATCGTCGGTCAGGCCTTCGAGGAGATCTTCAGCGCCTTCAAGCTCAACCGCGATCGTGATCTGCTGGTCGGAGCGTTGCTGACGGTGGTCATCGGCATCATCACGATCCTGATTGCGCGCTATCAGGCGGGGCTTGCCGCCTCGCGTGATGCCGCCGAGGCAGGTACGCGGGCGCGCTCCGAATTCCTGGCGATGATGAGCCATGAGATACGCACGCCGATGAACGGCGTCATCGGCCTTGCCGATCTCTTGCTGTCGGCGGACCTCGCGCCGGAGCAGCGCAAGATCGCGACCACCTTGCGCGAGTCGGCCGACTATCTGTTGCAGCTGCTCAACGACGTCCTCGACTTCTCCAAGCTCGATGCCGATCGTCTGGAGATCGAGCACATCGAGTTCGACCTGCACCGGTCGGTGACGGCGACCGCCGAGCTGCTGGTGTCCCGCGCCAAGGAAAAGGGTCTGCAGCTGACGACCTCGATCGCGCCGGAGGTGCCGAACTACGTGGTCGGCGATCCCGCGCGATTGCGCCAGGTGCTGTTCAACCTGGTCGGCAATGCGCTCAAATTCACCGAATCGGGCGGCGTCCATATCGATGTCCGTGCCGAGAACCTTGCCGGGCCGCACCTGACGCTGGTGTTCTCGATCGCCGATACCGGCGTCGGCATTCCCGCAGACGCCGTCAGCCGGCTGTTCAAGCAGTTCTCGCAGGTCGACAATTCCATCTCGCGCCGCTTTGGCGGCACCGGTCTGGGGCTCGCAATCTGCAAGCGCCTCGTCACCTGCATGGGCGGCGACATCACGGTGCAGAGCAAGGTGGGGGAGGGAAGCACCTTCACCTTCTCGATCCAGGTCCAGACGCAGCCGGACGTCGAGCAGGTGAGCGCGCCCGAGGCGACCATCGTGCCGGTCGGTGAGACGATCGCCGAGGAACGTCCGGGCAGCCTCGAGCCGCTGAAGATCCTCGTTGCCGAGGACAATCTGACCAATCAGTTCGTCATCAAGAAGCTCCTGGACAAGCTCGGTCACCGCTACGACATCGTCGAGAACGGAACCCAGGCGATCGCGGCCGTGCAGAGGCAGGCCTACGATCTCGTGCTGATGGACATGATGATGCCCGAGATGGACGGGCTGACGGCGACGCGGATGATCCGCTCGCTGCCGCCGCCCGCCCAGGACATCTACATTGTTGCCCTGACGGCCAACGCCACCAGCCAGGATCATCTGGCTTGCACGGACGCCGGCATGAACGACTTCGTGACCAAGCCGGTCACGCGCGATCGACTGAATGCCGCTCTGCTTCGCGCGGCCGCTGCCACACACAAGGAAAGGCTTGTCGCATGACCGACTGGGTGCAATTCGACGAATCCGTCTATCAGATCCTGGTCTCCGAGCTCGGCGAAGAGGATGCGCTGGAGGTCCTGCGCACGTTCCTCGACGATACGTCCGGAAAGTTCGGCACGCTTGCGGCCAAGTTCGAGGATCGCCTCGAACTGAGGCGTGAGGCGCATTCGATCAAGAGCTCGTCGGCGACGTTCGGTTTCTCGGCGCTGTCGCGCCTGTCGCGCGAACTCGAGGTGGGATCGGCGACGATGGAGCCGGCGCAGATGCTGGAGATGGTCCACAAGATGCAGCGATCATTCGATCAGTCGGCCGTCTTCGCCGCGGCGAACCTGCTCAAGTCCGGATCCTCAGCCGCTTGAGCGAGTCGGCGTGGTCTGCGGCGCTGCTGTTTACGTTTCATTATGCCTACCGAATTCAGTAACTCGTCCTTAATGGCGGACATCTAGTCTCGTGACATGCGGTCCAGAAGCACCGCGTCGGTCCGGCAGGGTCGTGGTTTGCGTACGCGGGTGGAGTTGACTCATGGATATTATGACGAGTGCGGGGCTCGTGGCTGGCGTGATCGTCATCGCGACGATGATGCTGCTGGGCGGCGATCTCGAGATGTTCGTCAGCGAGCACGCCGCAATCATCATCTTCGGCGGTTCGATCGCAGCCACCATGATTCGCTTCCCGCTGGGCGTCATGCTGCACGGCGTTCCGCTTGGAATGAAGTACGCTTTCACCATGAGCCGCCTGTCGGCCCGCGAGCTCGTCGACGAGCTCGCCCGCATTGCCGAGATCGCGCGCAAGCAGGGCCCGGTCGGCCTGGAAAAGGTCGAGACCGACGAGCCGTTCCTCGCCAAGGGAATCCGCTACGTGGCCGACGGCTACGACCTCGAATTCATCCGCGACAATCTCGAGCGTGACCGCGACAATTTCCTGATGCACCTCGACGAAGGCAGCAAGATCTATCGCGCCATCGGCGACTGCGCACCGGCGTTCGGCATGGTCGGCACGCTGATCGGCATGGTGCAGATGTTCGCCAACATGACCGACCCCTCGAAGCTCGGCCCGTTCATGGCGACCGCGCTGCTCGCGACCCTGTACGGCGCGTTGGTGTCGAACCTGATCTGTCTGCCGATCGCCGACAAGCTGCATGGCAAGCTGCTGGACGAGGAAACCAACCGGACGCTGATCATCGACGGAATCCTGATGATCCGCGACTCCAAGAGCCCCGCCCTGGTCCGCGAAATGCTCCTGGCCTATCTGCCTGAGAAGCATCGCCACGCCGAAGGCGAGCCCGTGCCGGCCTGATCGGCTGCGGCGGGGCGATCCGGGGTGGGGTAGGCAATGGCCAAGAAGAAGAGGGGCGATGCGCATGGCGGCGGTCACGGCTGGTTCGTGACCTTTGCCGACCTGATGGGACTTCTGGTCAGCTTCTTCGTGATGCTGGTCGCGTTCTCGACCATGGACAACAACAAGCTGAAAGTCGTCGCAGGCTCGATGCGCGACGCCTTCGGCGTGCAGTCCGAGTCGCGCTATTCGGGCATCGTGGAATCCGACGGCCTGCCGACCCGGCCGAAGCTCAAGAACGCCGCCCACATCTCGCCGGAGGAGACCGCGCGCGAGCCCAGCCCCGAGCAGGAGGAGCGCCAGCATACCAATGGCGCCAAGCTGAAGATCGATCGCCAGTTCGCGCTGGCGTCCGCCTCGCTGCGTCAGGCGCTGCAGGACATGCCGGAGATGACCGAGATCTCCAAGCACATCATGTTCGAAGAGACCAAGCAGGGGCTCAACCTGGAGATCGTCGACCAGGACGGGCGGTCGATGTTCGCGGATGGCTCGAAGGTGCCCTTCGACCGCACGCGACGCCTGATCGAGAAGCTGGCCGCACCGCTCAAGGCGACACCGCTTCGGGTCCAGATCACCGGGCACACGGCCGCCGGCTTCGTTCCCGCCCGGAGCGATTATGATGGTTTCGACCTGTCGGCGGACCGCGCCAACGCAGTACGCCAGATCCTGGAGCGGGAAGGGTTGCCGGCGAGCCACATCTACGCGGTCTCCGGCAAGGCGGATAGCCAGCCACTGTTCCCGGACGATCCCTCGCTGGCCGCCAACCGCCGCGTGACGATCACCTTGATGCGGGAAGACCCGCCATTGCCGCCCGATCTGAAGCCGTAGCCGGGACGCTTCGCTTCCCGCATCATATTGCCGCACGGGCGACTGCGAACGGCAACGAGGAGCATCAGCAGGCACTTGATTCGCCTGAGGCAGATCCGACATCTGCCTCAGGGTGCTTGGGCTAAAGGCACTTGCCGCGATGCGGCATGCGACATCTGTGTCAGCCGTGCCGTTTGGTTGCGGGCTGGGAACATAGGTCTGCTTACGGTAGAGACTTGACCTGCGAACGGTCTACGTTCACACGCGCCGGGCCAAACAGGGAAGATGCGTTCCGAGCACATGACGGCCAGCGCGACATCGACCGAAGGACAAGACACCGCGAGCACGTCGGGGTTCTGGGGGCTGACGCTAGGCAGCATCGGCGTGGTGTTCGGAGACATCGGCACCTCGCCCCTCTACGCCTTTCGCGAGGCCGCGCACGGCGCTGCTCAGGGGCACCCGGTGTCGCGGATCATCGTGCTCGGCGTGCTCTCGCTGATCCTCTGGTCGCTGTTCATCGTGGTGACGGCCAAATACGTCCTGCTGCTGCTCCGCGCCGACAATAACGGCGAGGGCGGAACGCTGTCGCTGATGGCGCTCGGACAGCGGGCTTTGGGTCGGCGCAGCCTGTTCCTGATGTCGCTGGGCGTGATCGGCGCTTCGATGTTCATCGGAGACTCGATGATCACGCCGGCGATCTCGGTGTTGTCGGCGGTCGAAGGCCTCAAGCTCGCCGCGCCTGCGCTCGAGCATTATGTCGTGCCGCTGACCGTGTTCATCCTGGTCGTGCTGTTCGCGGTCCAGAGCAAGGGGACGGCGCGCGTCGCCTCCGCCTTCGGCCCGGTCATGGTCACGTGGTTCACCGCCCTCGCCGTGATGGGGCTGGTCCACATCCGCGACGACCCCTCCGTGCTCGCGGCCATCAATCCCTACTATGCGGTGCAGTTCCTGCTCTCGCACGGCACGATCGGCCTGGTCACCCTGGGCGCGGTGTTCCTCGCGGTCACCGGCGGCGAGGCGCTCTACGCAGATCTCGGTCATTTCGGCCGCAAGCCGATCCAGTCGGCCTGGCTGTTCTTCGTGCTTCCGGCGCTGCTGATCAACTATTTCGGGCAGGGCGCCCTGGTGCTGTCCGATCCCGCCGCGATCGAGAATTCGTTCTACCGGATGGTGCCTGAACTGTTGCTGCTGCCGCTGGTGGTGCTGGCCACCGCCGCGACTGTCATCGCGAGCCAGGCCGTGATCACGGGCGCCTATTCGCTGGTCAGCCAGGCGGTCCAGCTCGGCCTGCTGCCGCGTTTCGAGGTGCGCTATACGTCGGAGAGCCATGCCGGCCAGATCTATCTGCCGCGGGTCAACCGGCTGTTGCTGATCGGCGTGCTGCTGCTGGTCCTGCTGTTCCGGACCTCGAGCAATCTCGCCTCCGCCTACGGCATCGCAGTGTCCACCACCATGGTCGCCGACGGCATCATGGGCTTCGTGGTGATCTGGAAGCTGTGGAACTTGCGTGCGGCCGTGGCGGCTGCCGTGATCGCTCCCTTCGTCATCGTCGATATGACCTTCTTCAGCGCCAACCTGCTGAAGCTCCTCGAAGGAGCCTGGGTTCCGCTGCTGTTCGGTGCCGCGATGGTCGTGACGATCTGGACCTGGCGGCGTGGTTCGGCGATCTTGGTGCTCAAGACGCGCAAGATCGAGGTCCCGCTGGATGACCTGATCACCAGCCTGGAGAAGAGGCCTCCTCACATCGTCAAGGGCACGGCGGTGTTTCTCACGAGCGATCCGACCTCGGTGCCGACCGCGTTGCTGCACAATCTCAAGCACAACAAGGTGCTGCACGAGCACAACGTGATCCTGACCATCGAGACCGCGCAGACGCCGCGGGTCGATGTCTCGGAGCGCGTGCGCATGGAGAAGATCAGCGAGAAGTTTTCCAAGGTGCGGCTGCGCTTCGGATTCATGGAATCCCCGAACGTGCCGCGCGCGCTCGCGGTGGCGCGCAAGCTCGGCTGGCAGTTCGACATCATGTCCACGTCGTTCTTCGTCTCGCGCCGCTCGTTGAAGCCATCGTCCCAGTCGGGCATGCCGACCTGGCAGGACCATCTCTTCATTGGTCTGAGCCGGTCGGCCAACGACGCCACGGACTATTTCCAGATTCCCACGGGCCGGGTCGTCGAGGTCGGTACCCAGGTAACGATTTGATCGGTTGGTCTTCCCTGATGTCCCATGTATGCCTAAATGCATGGCTGAGGCGCATTCCCGACAGGTCCGTCGCAACGCGCTGCCGCTATAAGCCGCGCGCTCTGCCGCGTTGTGCAGTGAAGCATTAACGAGTCCTCGAGGGGGCTACCCCATGACAGTCGACGTCGCAGCTACGCCCGCGGAAGCGCCGGCGACCAACGGGCATGGCAACGCACACTCCACGGCGAGCTTTGCGGCGCTGACACTGGGAAGCATCGGTGTCGTCTATGGCGACATCGGCACCAGCCCGCTGTACGCGTTGCGCGAAGCGGTCATGGCTGCGAGCAGCAGCGGCGAACCTGCGCCTCACGCCGTGATGGGGGTGATCTCGCTCATCCTGTGGGCTCTCATCGTCGTCGTGACCCTCAAATACGTCGTGATCCTGCTGCGCGCCGACAACCACGGCGAGGGCGGAACGCTGGCGCTGATGGCGCTCGCCCAGCGCGCGGTCACGCGCGGCGCCAGCGTCATCGTTCTGCTCGGTATCGTCAGCGGCGCGCTGTTCTATGGCGACGCGGTGATCACGCCGGCCCTGTCCGTCCTGTCGGCGATCGAGGGCATCAAGCTGGTGACGGCGGCGTTCGATCCCTACGTCGTGCCGCTCACGGTCATCATCCTGGTCATGCTGTTCGCGGTCCAGGTGCGCGGCACGGCCAAGGTGGCGGCGTTCTTCGGCCCGATCATGCTGATCTGGTTCCTGGTGATCGGGATCGCGGCGTTGCCGCCGATCCTGCACCATCCGGAGGTGCTGTGGGCGATCAACCCGCTGCATGCCGTGACCTTCATGCTGCATCACGGGATCATCGGCTTCATCACGCTCGGCGCGGTGTTCCTGGCCGTCACCGGCGCCGAGGCGCTGTATGCCGACCTCGGCCATTTCGGCAAGCGGCCGATCCAGACCGCCTGGCTGTTCATCGTGCTGCCGTCGCTGGCGCTGAACTATCTGGGGCAGGGGGCGCTGGTGATCGCCGACGCGAAGGCGATCGAGAACCCGTTCTTCCTGATGTTCCCGGATTGGGCGCTGATCCCGATGGTCGCGCTCGCCACCATGGCGACCGTCATCGCGAGCCAGGCCGTCATCACCGGTGCCTATTCGCTGACCCGGCAGGCGATCCAGCTCGGCCTGCTGCCGCGCTTCGAGATCCGTCACACCTCCGAGGCGCATTCGGGCCAGATCTACATTCCGCGCATCAACAAGCTGCTGCTGATCTCGGTCATGCTGCTCGTGCTGATGTTCAAGTCGTCCAGCGCGCTGGCCTCGGCCTACGGCATCTCGGTCACCGGCACCATGGTCGTGACGGCCATGATGGGCTTCGTCGTGATCTGGAAGGTCTGGCGGTGGTCGCCGTTCGCGGCCGCCGCGCTGATTGCGCCGTTCCTGTTCCTGGACCTGACCTTCCTGGCGGCGAACCTCCTGAAGGTGTTCGAAGGCGGCTGGGTGCCGCTGGCGCTGGGCGGCTTCGTGATGACGCTGATGTACACGTGGCGGCGCGGCAGCCGGCTCTTGTTCGACAAGTCGCGCAAGCTCGAATTCCCGCTCGCCGATCTCGTGACCATGCTTGAGAAGCGTCCGCCGCAGCGGGTGGCCGGCACGGCCGTGTTCCTGACCAGCGATCCCTTGAGCGCGCCGACCGCGCTGATGCACAGCCTCAAGCACTACAAGGTGCTGCACGAAAAGAACGTGATCCTGACGATCGAGACCGCGCCGACGCCGCGCATCGAGCCGTCCGAACGCGTTCGCCTCGAGCAGATCAGTCCGACGTTTTCCAAGGTGACGTTGCGCTTCGGCTTCATGGAATCGCCCAACGTGCCGCGCGCCCTGGCGATCGCGCGCAAGCTCGGCTGGCAGTTCGACATCATGTCGACCTCGTTCTTCCTGTCGCGCCGTGCACTGAAGCCGGCTGCGCATTCAGGCATGCCGCGCTGGCAGGATCACCTGTTCATCTCGATGAGCCGCTCCGCCAACGATGCGACCGACTATTTCCAGATCCCGAGCGGGCGGGTGGTGGAGGTCGGCACCCAGGTCACGATCTGAGCTCGAGACCCATCCCGTCAGCGTGCCGAAGCGCTTGATTTTCGCAGCGTCTGGGGTGAGTTTGGCGGCCGGATCAGGGCCGATACGGCCCCGCTGAAGGCTTGGAGGATGGGCGTGGCTGTTGTGCACGATTTGACCCCGCAGGACGTGGCCCAGGGGATCGCGGAAGGGCGAATTCTTCTGGTTGACGTGCGCGAGCCGAATGAAGTTTCCGCGGAAGCCTATCCCGACGGCGTCGTCGTTCCGCTGTCGGGCTTCGACCCGAAGCTGATCCCGGATCCCCAAGGCAAGGACGTCGTGTTCGCCTGCCGCTCTGGCAAGCGCTCGGTGACGGCATCGCTCGCCGCGCAGGCCGCCGGGCTGCCCTACGACAAGCATCTCCAGGGCGGTATGCTCGGCTGGAAGGCGGCCGGCCTGCCGACCAGGACCGGCGGCTGACAGGCGATCATGATCTCGCAGAACAAGGTCTTCGCCGACCTGCCCGTCACCATTTTCGAGCAGATGTCGCAGCTCGCGCGCGACAACGACGCCATCAATCTGGGGCAGGGCTTTCCCGACGATCCGGGCCCGGAGGATATCCGCCGCGCCGCAGCCGACGCGGTCCTCAACGGCTACAATCAGTATCCGTCGATGATGGGCCTACCGGAGCTGCGCCAGGCCATCGCCGCGCACTACAAGCACTGGCACAAGCTCGATCTCGATCCGATGAGCGAGGTCATGGTCACCTCCGGCGGCACCGAAGCGCTGACGTCGGCGATCCTGTCGGTGGTCGAGCCGGGCGACGAGGTGATCTGCTTTCAGCCGGTCTATGATTCCTATCTGCCGATCATCCGCCAGGCCGGCGGCATTCCGCGCCTCGTCCGCCTCGAGCCGCCGCATTGGCGGCTCTCGGAGGAGATGCTGCGGCAGGCGTTCTCGCCAAAGACCAAGGCGGTGCTGTTCAACAACCCGCTCAACCCGGCCGCGGTGGTCTACCCGCGCGAGGACCTCGAGCTGTTGGCACGCTTCTGCCAGGAGTTCGACGCGGTCGCGATCTGCGACGAGGTATGGGAGCACGTCGTGTTCGACGGCCGCGCGCACATTCCGTTGATCGCGATTCCCGGGATGCGCGACCGCACCATCAAGGTCGGCTCGGCAGGCAAGATCTTCTCGTTGACGGGCTGGAAGATCGGCTTCGTCTGCGCCGCGCCGCATTTGTTGCGCGTGGCCGCCAAGGTGCATCAATTCCTGACCTTCACGACCGCGCCGAACCTGCAGGTCGCAGTCGCCTACGGCCTCGGCAAGTCGGACGACTATTTCGTCAACATGCGCAGCGAGCTCGCGCGCAGCCGCGACCGGCTCACGGCCGGTCTCGAAAGCCTGGGCTTTCCCGTGCTGAAGGCGCAGGGAACCTACTTCCTGACCGTCGACCTTTCGCCGCTCGGCCTCAACGAGACCGACGAGCAGTTCTGCCGCCGCATCGTACACGACTACAAGGTGGCCGCCATCCCGGTGTCGGCGTTCTACGAGACGGACGCTGTGACCTCCGTGGTGCGGTTCTGCTTTGCCAAGAAGGACGCAACCCTGGATACGGCGCTGGAGCGCCTGTCGGACGCCATCCACCGGCGCTAGGAGACAAGTGATGACGCGCGGCTGCATGGGTTCGGCTCTGGCGCTGGCCGTCGCGGCGTTGACGCTTTCCGTACCGGCGGGGCGCGCCGAGGAGCGCGTCGTCAACTTCTACAACTGGTCGAACTACATGGCGCCCGGTGTCCTTGACGACTTCACCAAGGAGACCGGCATCAAGGTGGTCTACGACACGTTCGACGCCAACGAGACCCTGGAGACGCGGCTGCTCGCCGGCAAATCCGGCTACGACGTCGTGGTGCCGACCGCGTACTTCCTACAGCGCCAGATCAAGGCAAAAATCTTCCAGCCGCTCGACAAGTCGAAGCTGCCGAATCTCGCCAATGCCTGGCCTGTCGTGACCGAGCGTCTCGCCACCTACGATCCCGGCAATCAGTTCGCCGTCAACTACATGTGGGGCACGACCGGGATCGGCTACAACGTCAAGGCGGTCGAGAAGATCCTGGGTCCCGGCGCGCGGATCGACAGCTGGGACATGGTGTTCAAGCCGGAGAATCTCGCCAAGTTCAAGGATTGTGGAGTCCACATGCTGGATTCCGCCGACGACATCTTTCCGGCGGCGCTGAACTATCTCGGCATCGACCCGAACTCGACCAGGCAGGCCGACCTGGAGAAGGCGGCCGAGGTGGTCGGCAAGGTCGCGCCATCGGTGCGCAAGTTTCATTCGTCGGAATATCTGAGCGCGCTCGCCACCGGCGAGATCTGCCTCGTCGTCGGTTGGTCCGGCGATATCATGCAGGCGAGGAGCCGTGCCGAGGAAGCGAAGAACGGCATCGAGATCGGCTATGCGATCCCGAAAGAGGGCGCGCAGATGTTCTTCGACAATTTTGCCATTCCCGCCGACGCCCAGCACGTCGCCGAGGCTTATCAGCTGATCAATTATCTGTATCGGCCCGAGGTCGCGGCGAAGAACTCGGACTTCCTGTCCTATGCCAACGGCAACCTGGCCAGCCAGAAGCTGATCGACCCGAAGATCCTTGGCGACAAGAACATCTATCCGGACGACGCGACCTTGAAGAAGCTGTTCGTCATCACCGCACGTGAGCCGGCGACGCAGCGGATCATCAACCGGCTCTGGACCAAGGTGAAGACGGGCAGGTGATGACTCCCGTCATTCCGGGATGGTGCGCAAGCACCAGACCCGGAATCTCGAGATTCCGGGTTCGATGCTGCGCATCGCCCCGGAATGACGAGACTTGATCGCTTGGTTTGATCTGACAAATCGGTTGAGATCGATCACGTCATCCGGTGCATCGCGCAGAGCTTGTTGCCGTCGAGGTCGCGCAGGTAGGCGAGATACAGCTTGCCGGCCGAACCTTCACGAACACCAGGCGGGTTTTCGCAGGTGGTGCCGCCGGCTTCGAGCCCCGCCGCATGCCAGGCGTCGGCCTGTTCGGGCGAGCTGCAGGCAAAGCCGATGGTGCCGCCATTGGCAGGGGTCGCGGGCTGGCCGTTGATCGGCTTCGACACCGAGAAGATGCCGGTCGGTGTGATGTAGAAAATGCGGTGGCCGTCGACCCTGGCGGGGCGCACGCCCAGCGTCCCCAGCAGCTTGTCGTAGAAGGCCTTGGCCTTGTCGAGGTCGTTGGTGCCGATCATCACGTGCGAAAACATTCGCGCTTGTCCTCCCTGGAGCTTCCGAACAGCCGTCGGATACGCGGCAAAGGTAGCGAGCGGCGATGGAAGAGGTAAGAGTTTTCTTCGAATGGCCCGTCAGCGGTAGAAGATGCTGCAGTCCCACTTCCTCGTGGTGGAATTTGCCCGGGCGCCGACTACCGCCAGCGCCGGTGCAGCCAGAGCCATTGCTCGGGATATTCGCGGACCCAACTCTCGACGACGTCGGTGACCGCCTGCGTCGTGCCCTGGATGTCGATCTGACCGTCGGCCGTCCGTACCGGCTTCACTTCCTCCGATACTTCGGCGCGGAAGCGATTGCCGGGAAGGCGGATGATGCGGACGCCGTGAACGGGGCATTCGACCTGGCGTAACAGACGGGCCAGCATCGGATTGGCGCGGGTCTTGCGGCCGAAGAAGGTGACCTCCACGCCGCCGGTCAGGTACTGATCGACCAGCATCGCGACGTGCTGGCCGTTCTTGAGCGCCTGTGCCAGCCGCAGCGGCGCATCGCGGCCGGCCGGGACGAGTGTGCCCATCTTGACCTGCCGTATCTCCTGGATGATGCGGTCGGCGGCGGCGATGTTTGGTCGACGATAAAGGATCGCCGTATCGAGCTTATGGGCGACCGCCGCCAGCGCCGGCATCTCCCAATTGGCGAGATGGCTGGCAAAGATCAGGGCTGGCTTGCCGTCGAGACGGAGCTGATGAAACAGCTCATGGGTGCGCGGCGACAGCTCGATCCGGCTGCGCTCGGGATGCGCCTCGTCGTAATCCCAGATCTTGTCGAGATGGGCGAACTCGGCGCCGACGCGGCCGAGATTGTCCCACACGCCGGCGAGGATTCTCTCGATCTCCTCGGGCGATTTCTCCGGGAAGGCCGCTGTGAGATTGTCGCGACCAATGCGCTGCTCGCGCAGGCGTGGCCCGATCATCTGCGCAATGCGCGCGAAGCGGTCGGCCGTCTTCTGCGGGTCGAAATAGCGCGTGGTCCTGAGCATTCCGACCGTCAGCGCGCCGACGGTGGAAGCCCCGGCCGACTTCACGGCTCGGCGGATCACGAGCTTGGTCCGGAGGGGCAGGAGACTCATCGATGGCAGCGGCGGATCAGGCCGGTTCGCGCGTCAGGATCAGCGAGGCGTTCTGGCCGCCGAAGCCGAACGAATTCGACATCACGGTGGTGACGCGCGCATCGCGGGCCTTGTTGCCGACGACGTCGAACAGGATCGCGGGATCCGGAATGTCGTAGTTGATGGTCGGCGGAATGCGCTGATGCTCGAGCGTCTGCAGCGAGAAGATCGCCTCGACCGCGCCGGCTGCCGAGATGGTGTGGCCGACCATCGACTTGTTCGACGACACTGGAATCTTGCTGGTGTGCTCGCCGAACACGGCGGAGACGCCGACATATTCCATCTTGTCGTTCTCGGGCGTGGCGGTGCCGTGGGCATTGATATGGTCGATCTGCTCAGGGGCCATGCCGGCATCGGCGAGCGCCTTGCGGATGCAGCCGATGATCGGCTTGCCGTCCGGCGAGGAACGGGTGCGGTGGAAGGAGTCGGTCAGCTCGCCGCAGCCAGCGACGACGCCGAGGATCTTGGCGCCGCGCGCCACGGCCGCGTCGTAGCTTTCCAGCACCAGCGCGCCGGCGCCCTCGGCCATCACGAAGCCATCGCGGTTCTTGGAGAACGGCTTGGAGGCGGCCTGCGGCGGGTCGTTCTGGGTCGACAGCGCCGACAGCAGCGAGAAGCGCACGAGCCCTTCCGGATTGACCGAGCCTTCGGTGGCGGCGCATAGCGCGACGTCAGTCTCACCGCGTCGGATGGCTTCGACGCCGAGCTGGATCGCGGTCGCGCCGGAGGCGCAGGCGGTCGACAGCGAGATCGGCGAGCCCTTGGTGCCGAAGGTGTCGGACAGCGAATCGGCGACCGAGCCGAACAGGAAGCGGTGGTGATAGTTGACGAACTTGCCGCCGCCGCAGACCTTCAGCAGGTCGTCATAGGTGAACTGAGTGCCGCCAACCTCGTGCGCGAGCTCCAGACGCTGGGGCCACTCGATCTCGACCGGCGCCACGGCGAGAAACAGCGGGCCCGGAAAATCGCCCTTGCTGCCGATTCCAGCCTGCGCGATGGCTTCCTCGACGGCCATGTGACCGAGCCGCTCGGACAGTCCCGTCGACGTGAACGGCGCCACGGGGACGAAATCGACCGTGCCGGCCATGGTCGTCTTCAAGCCGTCGATCGGAAACCGCGTGATGGTGCGGATTCCGGACTCGCCGGCCACGAGCTTGTTCCAATTATCGGACTTGCCGGCCCCAAGGGAGGTGACGATGCCCATCCCGGTCACGACCACGATGGGGCGTCCAAACTTGTCGCGTACACTCATGATGTCCCCCGTCGTGTCTTCTTAAGGCCGTGCCGCGTTCACTTGACTGCTTCGACCAAGGCCATGCCTTCGCCGCGGTAGTGGCCGGCGCCGACCACCACGATCTGGGCCGGAGCATCCTTCATGTCGGTCTCCACGCCCGAGGCGTCACCCGGCGCGAACAGGGCGCCGCGCGAGATCGAGAGCGCAGCGAGCGCGAGACCGAGCGCGAACTGCGCCTCCATCGAATGGCCGAAGCGGGTCCCGCTCGAGCGCACCGCGAACGCCTTGTGATGGTCGAGGAATGCGCGCTCCTCCGACGTCACCGGCTCGGCGCCGGTCGCGCCGGTGATGATGGCGCCGGGGGCCTCGTGGACATCGAGCGCCGACCACAGACGGTCCAGCGTTCCGGTCACCGCGCCTGCCTCCTTGCGGCGGGCGCGGTCGGCGACGACCTTGCTGAGCCGGGCCAGCGGCTTGGCGCCGCGGGCCTCGGCATGCGGCCTGGATTCCAGCACCAGGAACGCGCCGGCCGATCCGAGCGCGAAGCCCGGATGGTCCTTGCGGGACCAGACCGGCTTGAATTCGTTCTTCAGATTGTAGTCGCCGAACTCGTACAGCACGAGCAGATCCTTGCGCTCGCCATTGTGCGAGCCGCCGACCAGCGCGATGTCGCTCTGGCCGCCGGCGATGCGGGCCAAAGCGATCTTGAACGCGTCGACGCCCGCAACCTCCTCGCCCATGAAGGTGCGCGAGGTGCCGCAGACGCCGTGCGAGATCGCGATGTTGCCGGCGAGCAGGTTGGACAACTGCGCCAGGAACAGGGTCGGGCGCAGGTCGCTCATCAGCCGATCGTTCAGGAAGCCGGGCGTGCAATTGCCCTGGGCTTCCGCGTTGAGGATCGCGGTGTCGACGGAGATGTCGCGCTCACCGCCGCCCGCGGCGACGATCATGTCCATCCGCGACAGGATGTCCTTGTTGCCCTTGAGGCCGGCGGAATCCAGCGCAAGCCCGGCGGCATAGGTGCCGATGCGCTGCCACGCCTCCATCTGGCGCTGCTCCTTCTTCGGGATCTGCGCTTCCAGATTCACCTTGGCCCAGGGATGCACGATGTAGGGCGCGAAACCCTGCTCGTCGACGTTGATCTGGCCGGAGTTGAGGGCGTCCCAGTTCGCGTCGAGCCCCTCGCCAAGCGAGGTCGCAAGACCGATACCGGTGATCCAGACTTCGACGGGTTCGGAGGTCACGGCTGTCGTCTCACTCATCGCTGAAGGACCTGTTGCGGAAAGCCGACGCGCTCGGCGACGGCGTCCATGTGTCCGCGCAGCTCCGGATTGGGGAAGGGGACGTGACTGAAAGTGATGGTCGCATTCGAGCGCAGTTTGCCGCCGACCTTCACGCGCGCTTCGGTCATGGCGTAACCGGAGCCCTCGTGCAGCACGTTGGCCTCGACGGTCAGCACCTCGCCCGGCGACACGAAGCCGCGCATCTTGGCCTCCTTGACTGCGGCAAGGAACGGCATCCGCTCGAACTTCATCAGCGCGAGCAGCAGCCAGCCCGATGTCTGCGCCATCGATTCGATCAGGAGAACGCCGGGCATGATCGGATAGCCCGGGAAATGTCCTTCGAAGATCGTGCTTTCGGTGGGGACCTTGGCTTCGACGGTGATGGTCTTCTCGTCCAGCCGGAGATCGAGAATGCGGTCGATGAGCAGGAAGTATTCGATCTGCATGGCGGGCGCTCACGCGCCCTTGGCGGCGACCAGCTCGTCGATGCGGGCGCACAGGTTCTTCAGCACGAAATACTGCTCGGTGCTGGCTTTGCCGTCGTTGACTTCCTGCGTCCACTTCTCGAGCGGCAGCTTGATCCCGAAGGCCTTGTCGATCGCAAATGCGATGTCGAGGAAATCGAGGCTGTCGATGCCCAGATCGTCGATGGCATGGCTATCCGGCGTGATCGTGTCGCGCGGGATGTCGCAGGTTTCAGCGATGATCGTGGCGACCTGATCGAATGTTGAGGACATCACTAAGCCTTTGATATTTTGGAGCTAATCCGGTAGGTGGCGACGGGAGGACACCGCGCCCCCGGGGCCGTCTGATGCGAGCCCTTCTACCCCCGTCGCCCGGGAGTCGTGTGCCCGTATATCGGAGCGACGCGGTGAGTTCAATGGAGCCGGACACGGCGGTTGTGGCGGGATTGTGATGCCTCGTCGGCCGCGGCAGCCGCGTCCAGCAGGGGGATCAGGGCGTGTAGGTCTCGGTGATGATGCGGGCGCAGTCGCGCCGTCCGGTCAGCAGGCAGTCCTGGGTCTTGCGCAGGTCGGCAATGCTCATCGCCAGCCAGATGCCGATCGCGGTCAACGCGACCGTGAAGGCGATGGCGGCGATGTTGGCCAGGATGCGGTGACGGAAGTCATCGGGCTCCTCGCGGGGCTGCTCATACCGGGAGAGATCGAGTGTCGGCCGCTCGCCCCGATGCAGCTGAATCGGCGGACTGCCGCCCTCGGTGACGCGCCGCACCGGACTGCTGCGCGGCCGGAACGGCACCACGCGATGCTCTTCCTCCGCTGCAATGGGGCGCTGGGACTTCATGCCTCGACTCCGATGGTCCTTTCTAGCACGCAGGCCCGACCTCTCACAAAGAAACTTTGCCATAATTGAGCTGCATCAGCAAAGCATCTCGCTCCTCGGATGCATCCAATCGGCGCCCGCTCCGCGGGTGATTGGAACCTGCCGCGGCCGGTCCGAACGGCGTCGCAGCTACGGGCAGATGCGCTGGAACGGCTCGGCAGGCGTGGCATAATGCTGATCATCCCCCGGAGCCCAGCCATGGCCAATACCCGCGAGCCGCTGCTTCATCCCGTGCCGATCCTGTCCCTGCGCCCGACGCAGATGACCGTGGGCATGCGCGAGGTGAAGGAGAAACGCGAGCGCTGGCGCGAGCACAAGTCGAAGAAGAAGCAGGCCGAGCTGCTCGGCAAGCACATGATCCCGGTGGTGCTTGGTCCCGATGAGCGGCACTACGTCGTCGACCACCATCACCTCGCCCGCGCGCTCCATGACGAGGGCGTCAAGGACGTGCTGGTCACGGTGATCGGCGACCTCTCGATGGTCGATCGCGAGGCGTTCTGGGGCGTGATGGACAACAAGCGCTGGGTCTATCCTTACGACGCCAAGGGCGAGCGGCGGCATTTCAAGGATCTGCCGAAGTCCGTCGCGAATCTGAAGGACGATCCGTTCCGCAGCCTGGCCGGCGAGCTGCGCCGCGCCGGCGGCTTCGCCAAGGACACGACGCCGTTCAGCGAGTTCCTATGGGCCGACTTCCTGCGCCGCAAGGTCAAGCGCAAGACGGTCGAGACCCATTTTGCCGCCGCCATGGAGCACGCGCTGGCGGCCGCAAAGAGCCACGACGCGGTCTATCTGCCCGGCTGGTGCGGGCCGGCGTCGGACGACTGATCGTCTCACGTGGTCTTCGGCAGCCGCCCCATCAGGTAGAACTCGTCGTTGGGCCGCATGCCCGTGACATTCGCGATCCGGTTCGACAGCGCGAAGAACGCCGCGATCGCGGCGATGTCCCAGATATCGTCGTCGCCGAAGCCGTGGCCGGCCAGCGCCTTGAAATCGGCATCCCCGACCGTTTGCGCCTCGAGCGCCACCTTCATCGCGAAATCGAGCATCGCCCGCTGCCGTGGCGTGATGTCGGCCTTGCGGTAGTTGATCGCGATCTGGTCGGCGATCAGGGGATTCTTGGCGCGGATGCGCAGGATCGCGCCGTGCGCGATCACGCAATACTGGCACTGGTTGGCGCTCGAGGTCGCGACCACGATCATCTCGCGCTCGGCCTTGGTCAGCCCGCCGTCCTTCTCCATCAGCGCGTCGTGATACGCAAAGAACGCGCGGAACTCGTCCGGCCTGTGCGCAAGTGTCAGGAACACGTTGGGCACGAAGCCGCTCTTCTCCTGCACGCCGAGCAGGCGGGTGCGGATGTCGTCCGGCAGCGCATCGATTGCGGGCACGGGGAAGCGGCTGATGGCGGGCTGGGTCATGGCAACGGGTCCGGCATGCGTGGCAGGGGGCGAACCTTAGTCGATCGCGGCGCAGGCGCAACGGTCCAGCTCGGTCCATCACCCGCCAGTGGCGGAGTGCCCGCAAGGCCCCCTCGGCAGCCGTCGTCGATCGGGAGTTGAGAGGAGCCGCCGCCGGCTTTAGCGCAGCGGCTTCTTCAGCAGCGAGAAGCGGTCCGGGTCGAGGCCCATCGACGGCTGCAGCATTGGCGCGTCCAGCGAGGCGGACAGGCTGCCGCGATCTCCGAGGTTGCCGGCGCCGCTGTCGCCGCTCGACGCGTCCCGGCTCGAGGTCGCTCCGCGCCAGCGCTCCAGCACGGCACTGACGAAATGCATGTCGTGTCCGGCATTCACCGATCGGACGGTGGCGATCGTCGCCTCGCTGCGCGGCAATTGATGCAGCGGCACCTCCTTGAAGCGCAGCCGGGTCGGCAGCGCGACGCCTTCGCCGAACGCCAGCACCTCACGGGTGCCGAGCGAGGGAACGAAGGAGAGCAGGTTGGCAGCGGCATCCGAGACCGCCGAACGCAGCAGCGACTGGTCGCGCTCGTTGGCAAGCCGCATCGTGAACAGCGTGTTGCACTGGGAGATGATGGTGGCGTCGAGCTCGGCCGGCCGCTGGGTGATCAGGCCGAGATAGACGCCGTATTTCCGGCCTTCCTTGGCGATGCGCGAGATCGCCTTGCGGGTCGGGCCGAAGCCGATCGAGCGGTCGGCCGAGGCGTAACGGTGCGCTTCCTCGCAGACGAACAGCAGCGGCGAGACGCCGTCGCTCCACAGGCCGAAATCGAAGGCCATGCGGCACACGACCGAGACCACGGAGTCGACGACCTCGGCCGGGAAGCCGGCGAGCTGCATGACCGTCATCGGCCGGCCGTTGGCCGGCAGGCGGAACAGGTGGCTGATGACCTCGGCCATGGTGTCGCCGCCGACATTGGCGTTGTCGAACATGAAGGCGTAGCGCGGGTCGTTGCGTACCGTCTCGATCCGCGAGATCAGCTTGTGATAGATGATGCGCGAGGAGCGGTTCTCGAGCTTGCCCATGCGCTCGTCGATCAGGTTGATCAGGTCGACGAGGCGGTAGGGCACCGGCGTATCGACGGTGTAGCCGACGGTCTTCGGGTCGATGCGCTTGAGCCCGATGCGGTCTGTGTTCTGGTATTGGGTGTAGATGCCCTTCGCCAGCGGGATCACTTCGGCCAGGATGTCGAGCTCTTCCGGCACGCCCGGTCGGCCGCCGAACAGGACGTCGACGATCTCCTCGAAATTGAACAGCCAAAACGGCAGCTTCAGGTTGCGCGGGTTCAGCACCAGCGCCTTTTCACCAAAGCAGCGGCCATATTCGTTGTGGACGTCGAGCAGGAAGATGCGCAGGTTCGGCCGCGCCTTCAGGATCTCGTTGAGCAGCAGCGACACGCCGGTCGATTTGCCGACGCCGGTCGAACCGAGCACGGCGAAGTGCTTCGACAGCATTTCCTCGACATTGACACAGGCGCGCACGGAGGTGTCCTGCTGCAGCGCGCCGATGTCGATGTGGTCGCCGGCGGTCGGCGTGTAGATCGTGCGCAGCTCCTCGCTCGTGATCATGTCGACGGCGTCGCCGATGGTCGGGTAGTGGGTGACGCCGCGCTGGAACTTGGGCCGTTCGGCCGGCCCGAGAATCTCGCCGAGCAGGTCTACCGAAGCCGTCGCGACGTATTCGTTGGCACGCGAGAGGTCCTCGCTGGTCACCTCGGTGATGATCGCAATGATCGTGGCGCTCGGGCAGCGAATGCTGACGAAACGGCCGACTGTCGCGCGGATATCGGAGACGTTCATCTGCTGTGTCGACAGAATGCCGACGCGGGCCTGGGAGCCCCGCACCGAGATCACGCGTCCGAAGGATGTCACGGTCATGAAACCTGTGGTGAATTGTTGAGTTGACACCTTCTCTGCTGGGACTGGAAAATTTGTTAAGCGGGCAATGTTTGTGAATGCGCCGGCCGCCCAGCCCGGTGGTCGGAGGGTCGCGCGGGGCGTTGCGATCGCACCTCCTCAATGGGACCTAAGGCCTTGCACTGTAAGGCTTTCTCCATCCTTTCCTCAAGCGTCGCGCGAACCGTTCGGGTTAACGTCCGGTTCACCATCTCCAAGGCTCTTCCTGAACGGCTCTTCGGCTGTGGAGGCCCCGGCGCCGAAAGAAACCTGGAGGGGCTGCCGCGCCGATCCGAACCTCCAGCCGCTCAGCGATTTGATCGCAATCAATCTGGAACCCGGGCGTGCCGCCTATATTTTTCTCGTCAAGCGCGAGGGAGCGGATGCCGGCCGATCAACGAAATCGGTCGCGCCCATGCCGTTGCGGACCCGATCCTCGCGTGAAGCAGGAGGATGATGTTATGGCTGAACCTACCAAGCTGCCCGTCAACACCGAGAAGGCAGGTGCGCCATCCATGCAGGGATGGCGGCCGTTCGAGAACCTGCGCCGCGAGATCGATCGCGTGTTCGAGGACTTCCATGGCGGGATCTGGCGCACGCCGTCGCTGTTCGACCAACTGCCGGGCCTGGCCCGCGCACGGTCCTTTGCCGTGGCGCCGGCGGTCGACGTCGCCGAGCACGACAATGCCTATGAGGTCACCGCTGAGCTGCCCGGCCTCGACGAGAAGAACGTCGAGGTGAAGGTTGCGAGCGGCGTGCTCTCGATCAAGGGCGAGAAGCAGGAGGACAAGGAGGAGAAGAAGAAGGACTATTACGTCCGTGAGCGCAGCTTCGGCTCGTTCGAACGCTCCTTCCAGATCCCCGACGGCGTCGACACCGACAAGATCGAGGCCGTGTTCAAGCAGGGCGTGCTCAAGGTCACCCTGCCGAAGAAGCCCGAGGTACAGAAGGCCGCCAAGACCATCGACATCAAGGCGGCGTGACCGCATCTCGTGGCTGTCCGTCCCATGATCATGGGACAGACGATGGATCGGACACCAAGGAAGGGCCGCGCGTGCGGCCCTTTTTTTCGCGGAGCTGCAGGGGTAATCTGCCTTCCAAGCAAACGGTCGGCGATGCCGGCCGGGGGAACGACCGGAAGGGAGACGAGAGGATGGGCAAGCTCGCACTGGCGGCCAAGATCACGCACGTGCCGTCGATGTATCTCAGCGAGCTGGATGGTCCGGCCAAGGGCAAGCGACAGCCGGCGATCGACGGTCATATCGAGATCGGCCGGCGCTGCCGCGAGGCCGGCGTCGACACCATCGTCGTGTTCGACACCCATTGGCTGGTCAATGCCGGCTACCACATCAATTGCGCGCCGCATTTCGAGGGGCTCTACACCTCGAACGAGCTGCCGCACTTCATCGCCAACATGACCTATGAATACGACGGCAACCCGGAGCTGGGCCACATCCTCGCCGAGGGCGCCAACGCCCATGGCGTTGCCACCATGGCCCACGATGCGACGTCGCTGGCGCTGGAATACGGCACCTTGGTGCCGATGCGCTACATGAACCCCGACCGCCACTTCAAGGTCGTCTCCGTCTCGGCGCTGTGCACCTCGCATTATCTCGCCGACAGCGCCAAGCTCGGCTGGGCGTTCCGCCGCGCGGTCGAGGATCATTACGACGGCACGGTGGCCTTCTTCGCCTCGGGCTCGCTGAGCCATCGCTTTGCCCAGAACGGCACCGCCGACGAGTATCGCGACCGGATGTTCAGCCCGTTCCTGGAGCGGCTCGACCACGAGGTGATCCAGATGTGGGAGCACGGCGAGTGGCCGGATTTCTGCGACATGTTGCCGGAATATGCCAGCAAGGGACATGGCGAGGGCTTCATGCACGATACCGCCATGCTGCTGGGCGCGCTCGGCTGGAACCACTACGACCGCGGCGTCGAGGTGGTGACGCCGTTCTTCCCGTCATCGGGGACGGGCCAAATCAACGCGGTGTTTCCGGTGTCGCCGATGCCGCAGGCGCTGGACGACGTCGGCCGACCGCGCGCCGCCGCACTCGCGGGCGGTCGGCTGTAGCGCCTCTCACCAGACCTCCGCATGCCCGAGCATCTCGATGATGTCCTCGGGATAGACCTGATCGGCGGTTGCCGTGAGCTCGGCTGGTCGCCGCCATTTGCTCGATGTTGAACCGCGGCGTCGGCCGCGCGACCAATGCGGGACGGATCGGAGGCCGGTGACCGTTCAATGCTGACGAGAATTCTGCTGCTGACCGCAATGCTCATCGCGCCGGGCATTGCCACTGCGCAGGCGCCGCATCGCGAAGCCTGCAACGTCGAGGCCGACGTCACCGACCGCGATCCGAATGGTGCCAATGTCCGTGCCGAGCCTGGCGGCAGCATCGTCAAGGTCCTGAAAAATCCGACCAGCGATAGCTGGATCGTCGTGCATCTCGTCGCGCAGCAGGGCGACTGGTTCGAGATCGACCGGGCCATGCTGAACGACGTCGATCAGGGCAAGGAGACCGTGATCTTTCAGGGCAGGGGCTTCCTGCATCGGAGCATCGTCGGCGCCGGCGGCCTGCAGAACGGCGCGGCGATCTACCGCGATCACGCCACATCGAGCGCGAAGCTCGACCCGCATGCGAGCGGTGACCAGGCGGTCGAGCTGCTCGGCTGCTTCGGCGACTTCGCCAAGATCCGCGTCAAGAAGGGCATCGGCTGGACCCGGCAGCTCTGCACCAACATGGTGACGACCTGCTCGTGACAGCGTGCGCTCGCCGAGCTCCGTCGCGGGCAGCCCGTTGACCACGGCTGCGTTGCAGGTCGTCGCGCCTGCTCAGGCCGCGTGCTGCTGGTGCTGCGACAGCCGCTCGCGCTCGCGCCGGCACCCGGCCGCGAATTGGCGCAGCCGCTCGATCGTCAGCGCGTCGGTGATGCTCCGCTCGAGCCGCTCGGCCCGCTCGATCTGATCGTCGAGGTCCATCAGCTTGGTCATGTCCCGTCTCCCTGGCCAGACAATTTGAAGCAAATTGCATCGTTCCGGCCGGATGAGGATCGTGGTGAATGACGGGTTAATTCCGTGATCGGGCGCACGCTGGAAGGATCGTCCCGGCGAGCCGACGATGGATCGGCCGGACTGCGTCGTCGATGCACCGCAAGCGTCGGCATGGGTCGAACGGCGCACGGGCGCGACGCTGTGCCGGCCCGACGAGATCTGATTCGAGCGCTAGCCGGTCGTCGCTCGTGCGCAATAGTCACGCCAGAACGTCCGGTATCCCTGTTCCACATGCTGCGTGTAGAGCGCGCCGTTTCCGGCGGCTGAATTCAACACCCTGGCGGGCAGCTCGGCACGGAGCGCGGCAAGCTCGCCGGGCCGCGAGCAGAATTTCAGCGCTGTCGCGAGATAGCCTTCGTCGTCATCGGCGACCCACGCGTCGAGGCCGACTGCCTTGACGATCGCGCCGCCCGCCCGTGCCGAGGGGGTGCTGCCGAGCTTGGCGACGACAGGCACGCCCATCTGCAGCGCCTCCCACGTCGAGATG
Organism: Bradyrhizobium sp. SZCCHNRI3052; assembly: GCF_032484895.1. NCBI lineage: Bacteria > Pseudomonadati > Pseudomonadota > Alphaproteobacteria > Hyphomicrobiales > Nitrobacteraceae > Bradyrhizobium > Bradyrhizobium sp. SZCCHNRI3052. Next base: position 189,856 of record NZ_JAUETW010000001.1, read on the forward strand.
CCGCCATTTTGCGGGAACGGATCGAGTGCGATGTCGATATCGGCGAACATCGCAAGATGCTCCTCGCGCGACGTCTTTCCGACGCAACGGACGCGTTCCGCGGCGATGCCGTGGGCGACGAAGCGGGCGATCAAGCCGTCGCGCAGCAGGGGATCGTTCATCGCATGGTTCTTGACGACGATCATCGAGCCCGGCGTCGCAGCCATCAGCTTCGACCATAGAGCCAGAGTCGGCTCCGAAAACTTGTCGGCGCGATTGAACGAGCCGAAGGTGACGTGGCCGTTGCGAAGCATCGGCAGCGGCGACGGCGGAATTGGAGGCGGCGGTTCGATCGTGATCAGCGACGGCAGATCGTAGATCTTTTCGGCAAACAGATGCCGGACCGCGGCCGGAATCGTCACCGCATCGGCCAGCAGATAATCCATCACGGGCAATCCGGTGCCAGTGACGCTGCCGACGGCCGAGACCTGGATCGGGGCAGGCTTGCGCGCAAACAGCGTGAGCCGGTGGCCGGCTGAATGTCCCGAGAGGTCGACGAGGATGTCGATCTTGTCGGCCCGGATCTGCTCGGCGAGCTTGTCGTCGGTCAACTGCCAGGCCTCGACCCAGCGATCGACCAGCGAACGGCACAGCTCCGTCTTGGCGTCCCTCGTCGGTGAACACGAATAGCCGACGATTTCGAACCTGGCGCGATCGTGATGGCGAAGGATCGGCAGGAAGCCGAGCGCCGCCGAATGCTCGCGGAAATCGGACGACACGTAGCCGACGACAAGGCGCCGGTCCGGGTCCAGATTCCGCTCGCCGAGCGGCAGACGTGGCAACCGCGCGCCGATCGCCTCCCACCAGTGTCTCCGTTCTGCCTGGAGACGTTCGACCCCGACGTCGGGCAGGAAATCCAGCGCGAAGATCTTCTTGGTGATCGCGTCCTCGTAGTCCGGGTTGATCGCGAGCGCGCGGTCGTAATCCGCAATCGCCGTGGCGATGTCGCCTTGCATCGCGGAGCAGACCCCGAGCAGGGTCCAGGCGCTCTCCTGCTTCGGGTTCTGCGCCAGCATCTTGTCGATGAGCGAGGTCGCCAGGGCGATGTTGCCGCGCACGAGCGAAACCGTGGCCTTGCCGCGCAGGGCGTCTTCCAGCAGCGGTTCGAGGGCCAATGCCGCGTCAAAATCGGCTTCCGCCTCGTCGAACTTGCCCTGCTCCTGATAGGCTCGCCCGCGCTGGGCGAGGGCAGGGGCCGCAGTCGGATTGATCGCCAGCGCCGACGTCAGCGCGGCCACTGCAGTATCGAAGTTCCGCAGGTTCATGCTGACCAGGCCCTTGCCGAACAGGGCCGTCAGCAGCCGCGGCTGCAGCGCGAGCGCGCGATCGAAGCTCTGACCGGCGTCTTCGTACCGGCCCGTGAGCAGCAGCGCCATCCCGCGATTGGCGTGGGCGTCGGCATAGCCGGGCTTCAGCGCGATGGCGCGGTCGTGCGCTGATATCGCCTCGTCGAAACGCGACAGGCTCATCAGCGCATTGCCGAGATTGGTGAGCGCAGTCGGGAAGTTCGGCTGGAGTCCGATGGCGCGTTCGTAACGGGTGCGAGCCTCGTCGTAGCGGCCGAGCCGGAACAGCGACAGGCCGAGATCGGACTGGGCTTCGGCCGAGCGCGGGTCGACCTCGATCGCGCGTGCCAGGACGAGCACGGCTTGGTCGAAACGGCCGCAGTCCCGTTCGGAGACGCCGAGCAGATGCAGGGCGCCGAAATGCTGCGGCAGGTCCTGCAGGATCTGCTGGCACAGGGCCTGAGCCTCCGGATGCCGGCCTTCGCGGTAGGCCTTGACCGCCGCCGGCAACAGCACGTCCGCCTGTCTCTTGGCCCGCTTTTGCAGCCTTGCGTTCTGGAAGGCACGGGAGCCGACGCTGCTTTGCAAGTGTTTCCTCCACAGAACCGGTCCATTGCTCGCAATGGTTGTTCCGTTCTCGCCGATTCGCAATGAGCAGACGTTAACGCGCGGGACGCGTGCCGAAGGGGTGGCGGACGCCGCAGCGTGTCCGCGCCTTGAGGATGGATCTCGTGCCCGAGGCAAAAACGACCCCGATGCTTCTCAGATCACGAGGATGAGGCTGTCGTGCTTCAGGCCGTCGCGGCAGTGATCAAGCTGGCTGGGGAACCTGGATTCGAACCAAGACAAACAGAGTCAGAGTCTGTTGTGCTACCGTTACACCATTCCCCACCGGAATGCCCTGCAGTTTCAAGCAATTGCCGCACTGTCTGGCACCGTTTTGCGCGCCGGCCGGCAAAGCAGGGCGGCGACGACGGGTCCTTCTACCCGCATGTCTCAGGCTTTGGCAAGCCGCTGGATGACGGATTTCCAACGTGCTCTGCCGCCCCGCCGCGCCACGGGCCGGCAGGGTCTAGCGTTTGCCTCTCGCGGCCTGCGGCTTTCGCGGCGCGCCGTCCGGGCCGGCGCGCAGCAGCAGGACCAGGCAGGCGCCGAGCCGTTCCGCGATCTCGTCATCGTCGATCGACAGCGGGCCGGGATCGTTGAGGACGGCGTTCACCAGGGTGCCGAGCACGACCTGGACGCCGAACGCGACCGTCTTTCGCGCCTCCGCTGTTCGCGACCGCGTGCGCGAGGCCGGGCCGGCGCGCCGGCCCGCAGGCAGCAGGAGCAGCGCCGCACGCTCCGACAGTGCCTGTGCCAGCTCCTTGAAGCCGCTCCAGTGGTTCGGTCCGGGCTCGCTGCGCACGAGCGCTGCGCGTAGCACGCCCTTGTGACGGCGCATCCACAGCACGGTGCCGCGCACCAGCAGGTGGCATTGCGGGTCGCCCGCGCGGACGGGATCGGGCGGCGGGAGTCTCAAGAGCTGTTTCCGCCCGTCCGCCAAAGTGAGCGCGAGCAGGGCGTTGAAGTAGGCCTCCTTGCTGTCGAACCGGCTGTAGAAGGCGCCGACCGTTGCCCCGATATGCGCACAGAGGTCGCTGATCGACAGCTCCGCGAGGCTGCGCGTGCGCAGCAGCTCCTCGCCGGCCATCAGCAGGGCAAGCGTCGTCTCGCGGCTGCGCTGCTGCCGCGACGGGGTCACGCCGGGCAGGTGGTCCGGCGCGATCCGCTGCGGCATGTCGCTGGCTCCATCTGGAATAATAATGATAACTATGATTATGATCCGAGGCAAGCCTGGCCGTGCCACCCAGCCCCGGGGCGTCGCGGATCCCAGAGCAATCACAACGATAAACTCGTACGGGCTGCGAGGCGCAGCCGGGACGCGAGCGAGAGGGAGGACGAGGCATGAGCGAGCCCGCATTCGGCGGTACGATCGGCAGGACCATCGCAGGCTCCAGACCCTGGTGGCCGGCGCCGCAGCAGCCGCCGAAGGGCGCGCCCAACATCCTGGTGGTGCTGTTCGACGATGTCGGCTTCTCCGATTTCGGCTGCTACGGCTCGCGGATCCGCACCCCCGCGATCGACGGGCTGGCCGCGCAGGGCCTGCGCTATTCGGGCTTCCACACCACAGCGATGTGCTCGACCACACGGGCGGCACTCCTGACCGGTCGCAACCATCATTCAGTCGGCGTCGGCTGCCTTGCCAATTTCGACTCGGGCTATCCCGGCTATCGCGGCAAGATCGCGCGCGAGGCGGGGACGCTGGCCGAGATGCTGCGCGCCCATGCCTATCGCAACTACATGGTCGGCAAATGGCACGTCACGCCCTTGACCGAGAGCGGCGCGACCGGGCCGTTCGACGGCTGGCCGCTGGGGCGCGGCTTCGACCGCTTCTATGGCTTCCTCGACGCCGAGACCGATCAATATGCGCCGGAGCTCGTGCTCGACAACACCCATGTCAGCCCGCCCGGCAGCTACGCCGACGGCTATCACCTGACTGCCGACCTGGTCGATCAGGCGATCCGCTTCATCGCCGACCACACGGCCGACCGGCCCGAGCTGCCATGGTTGACCTGGCTCGCGCTCGGCGCCTGCCACGCGCCGCATCAGGCGCCGCACGACATCATCGAGAGCTACGACGCGGTCTTCGCCCATGGCTGGGACGCCGAGCGCGCGCAGCGGCTGGCGCGGCAGAAGGCGATGGGGCTGGTGCCGGAGAGCACGGACCTGCCGCCGCGCAATGATGGCGTGAAGCCCTGGGAGGCCCATTCCGAGGATGAGCGGCGCGTCTTCACCCGGCTGCAATCGGCCTTCGCCGGTATGCTCGATCATGCCGACCTGCATCTGGCCCGGCTGCTCGCTTTTCTCGACAAGGCCGGCCAGCGCGACAATACGCTCGTGATCGTCATGTCCGACAATGGCGCCAGCCAGGAGGGCGGGCCGCTCGGCTTCGTCAACGCGATGGGACCGTTCAACTTCAAACCGGAGCCGATCGCCGAGAAGCTCGCGCGGATCGACGACATCGGCGGGCCGGATACGCACTCGAACTTCCCGCATGGCTGGGCGATGGCGTCGAACACGCCGCTGCGCCGCTACAAGCAGAACACCCATGGCGGCGGCATCCGCGATCCCTTCATCGTCTCCTGGCCGCAGCGCATCGCGGCGCGCGGCGAAATCCGCCACCAGTTCGTCCATGCCTGCGACCTCGTGCCGACCCTGCTCGACCTGATCGGCATCGATGCGCCGGCCATGATCGCGGGTGTGCCGCAGATGCCGCTCGAGGGCGTGAGCTTCGCCGCCTCGATCACCGATCCGGCGGCACCGTCGAAGCAGGTCGCGCAATATTTCGAGATGTTCGGCCATCGTGGCCTCTGGCACGACGGCTGGAAGGCGGTGGCCTTTCACCCGTCGGGCACGCCGTTCGACAACGATAGATGGGAGCTGTTTCATCTCACGCAGGATTTCTCCGAGACGCATGATCTCGCCGCCGCCGAGCCGGAGCGGCTCGCGGCACTGGTGAAGCTGTGGTGGGAGCAGGCGGAGGCGCACCAGGTGCTGCCGCTCGACGATCGCTTCGGCCCGCGCTTTGCCGAGAACGCGGCGCGTTTCCACGGCGCGCGCACGCGCTTTACGTTCCACGCCGGCATGGGCCATGTGCCGACCGACGTCGCGCCCGACGTGCGCAGCCGCGACTATCTGATCGAGGCCCATGTCGAGATCGATGCAGAGGGCGCATCCGGCGTGCTCATCGCCCATGGCGATGCGACGTCGGGCTACAGCCTCTACGTCAAGGACGGTCATCTCGTGCACGATCTCAACATCGGCGGCCGGCACGAGATCATCAGCTCGACCCGCCCGGTGCCGGCGGGATCGCATCGCCTGGGTGTCCGCGTCGAACGTCTCAGGCGGCAGACCGAGCCGGCCAAGGCCGCGCGCACCGGCATGAGCCGGTACACGTTGCTGATCGACGGCGAGGAGGCCGGCGCGCTGACGACGCAGCTCGCCTTCCACACGCTGATCTCCTGGTCGGGGCTCGACATCGGCCATGACCGCGGCAGCCCGGTGTCGGACTATGCGGCGCCGTTTGCGTTCACCGGACGGCTCTCGCACGTGACCGTGACGATGCAGGACGAACAGAATCTGGACGGCGAGGGCGTGGCCACCGCCGAGATGGCGCGGCAGTAGGCGGCGACAAGCGGCGGACTATTCCGCCGCTTCCTTGACCGGAGCTGCGGCCGCGGTCTCGGGCTCGTGGTCGATATGCGTGCGGCCCCAGCGCGCGAAGGCGTTGTTGACCTTGTCGAGATAGAGATAGACGACCGGCGTGGTGAACAGCGTCAGCATCTGGCTGACGATCAGGCCGCCGACCATCGCATAGCCGAGCGGCTGGCGGATCTCCGAGCCGGTGCCGTTGCCGAGCATCAGGGGCACGCCGCCGAGCAGGGCTGCCATCGTCGTCATCATGATCGGACGGAAGCGCAGCAGGGCGGCCTGGCGGATCGACTGCTCGGGCGGCAGATGCTGGTCACGTTCGGCGGCGATGGCGAAGTCGACCATCATGATGCCGTTCTTCTTCACGATGCCGATCAGCAGGATGACGCCGATCAGCGCAATCAGGCTGAAATCGTAGCCGAACGCCATCAGGATCGCGAGCGCGCCGACGCCGGCCGAGGGCAGCGTCGAGAGAATCGTGATCGGGTGAATGTAGCTCTCGTAGAGGATGCCGAGGATCAGATAGACCACGACGAGGGCGGCGAGGATCAAGAGCGGCACGGTCGACAGCGACTGCTGGAACGCCTGCGCAGTGCCCTGAAAGCTCGAGTTCAAGGTTGCCGGCGCGCCGAGCTCGACCATCGCGCGCTGCACCGCATCGGTGGCCTGGCCGAGCGCAACGCCCTGGGCGAGGTTGAAGCTGATCGTGATCGACGGAAACTGACCCTGGTGGCTGATCGACAGCGGCCGCACCGGCACGTTGGTCCAACTGGCGAAGGTCGAGAGCGGCACCTGGTCGCCGGTGGTCGGCGATTTCACGTAGAGCTTGTTGAGCGTGTCGATGTTGCCCTGCAGCTCAGGCAGGATCTCCAGGATCACGCGGTAGGAGTTGAGCTGGGTGAAGTACTGCGCGACCTGGCGCTGGCCGAACGCGTCATACAGCGTGTCGTCGATCAGCTGGGGCGAGATGCCGTACCGCGAGGCGGTGTCGCGGTTGATCGTGAGCTGCACGGTGGTGCCGTCGGCCTGCTGGTCGGTGGCGACGTCGCGCAGCTGCGGCAGCGAGCGCATCTTCTCCAGGATCTTCGGCGCCCACTCGTTGAGCTCGGCGAGATTGGAGTCCTGCAGCGTGAACTCGAACTGGGTTCGGGACGGCCGGCCGCCGAGGCGGACGTCCTGCGCGGCCTGCATGTAGAGCCGGGCTCCCTCGACCTTCTCGAGCTGCGGCCTCAGGCGTGCGATGATCTGCTGCGCCGATGCATCACGCTCGTCACGCGGCTTCAAAGTGATGAACAGATTGCCGGTATTGCCGGCGCGGCCGGAACCGCCGATCGCCATTGCGACGCTGGCTACGCCCGGATCATCCTGCACGATCTTGGCCAGCGCCTCCTGGCGCGACTGCATCGCCTTGAAGGAGATGTCCTGCGACGCCTCCGACGCGGCGGTGATCAGGCCGTTGTCCTGCTGCGGGAAGAAACCCTTGGGGATCAGCACGAACAGGTAGATCGACAGGCCGAGCGAGGCGAAGAACACCATCAGCGTGGCGAAGCGCCAGCGCAGTGCGATGTCCAATCCCTTCTCGTAGGCCCTGAGCAGCGCCTCGAAGCCGCGCTCGCTCCATTGGTAGAATTTGCCATGAGCCTGGTGGCCGCCGCGCAGGAAACGCGAGGCCATCATCGGCGTCAACGTCAGCGAGACGAACATCGAGACGAAGATCGTCATCGCCAGCACGACCGCGAATTCGCGGAACAGGCGCCCGATGATGCCGCCCATCAGCAGGAGCGGGATCAGCACGGCGACCAGCGAGATCGAGATCGAGACAATGGTGAAGCCGATCTCCTTGGCCCCCTTGTAGGCGGCAGCCATCGGGGACTCGCCTTCCTCGACATAGCGAGAGATGTTCTCGAGCATGACGATGGCGTCGTCGACGACGAAGCCGACCGCGATCGTCAGCGCCATCAGCGAGAGGTTGTCCAGTGAATAGCCGACCCCCCACATCATCGCGCAGGCGCCGAGCAGCGCGAGCGGCACGGTGATCGTCGGGATCACCGTGGCCCAGAAGCTGCGCAGGAAGATGAAGATGACCATGACCACGAGAAGGATGGTCAGGAGCAGCGTGAACTGGACGTCCTCGACCGCGGCACGGATGGTCGTCGTGCGATCCGACATCAGCTCGACCTTGATGGCCGGCGGGATCGCCGCGACCAGGCGCGGCAGCGTCGCCTTGATCTTGTCGACGGTTTCGATGACGTTGGCGCCAGGCTGCTTGAAGACCACCAGGAACACGCCGCGCTTGCCGTTGGCCCAGGCGGCCTGCTTGGCATCCTCCGGCCCGGTCACCGCCCGGCCAATGTCACGGACGCGCAACGGACCGCCATTGCGGTAGGCGATGATGACGTCGTTCCAGTCCTTCGACTCGGTGAGCTGGTCATTGGCGTAGATGGTGTAGGCCCGACGCTCGCCGTCGATGTTGCCCTTCGGGCTGTCGACCGTGGTGATCGCGATCTGGCTGCGCACGTCCTCCATCGAGAGGCCCTTGGCGACCAGCTTGGCCGGGTCGATCTGGATACGGATCGACGGCTTCTGCTGGCCGCCGATGATCACCTGGGCAACACCCGAGATCTGGCTGATCTGCTGCGCGAGCTGCGCATCGACGGAGTCGGAGACCGTCGTCAGCGGCAGCGTCTCGGACGTGGCGGACAAGATCAGGATCGGCGCGTCCGCCGGGTTGACCTTGCGGTAGGTCGGCGGCGACGGCAGGGTCTTGGGCAACTGGCCCGAGGCAGCGTTGATGGCGCCCTGGACGTCGTTGGCGGCGCCGTCGATGTTGCGGTTCAGGTCGAACTGGATCGTGACCGATGCGGTGCCCAGGTAACTGGTCGATGTCATCTGGGCGATGCCGGGGATCTGTGCGAATTGCCGCTCCAGCGGCTGGGCGACCGAGGTCGCCATGGTCTCAGGGCTGGCGCCCGGCAGATTGGCGGTCACCTGGATGGTCGGGAAGTCGACCTGCGGCAGCGGTGCGACCGGCAGCAGGGGGTAGGCGACCAGGCCGATGAACAGGATACCTGCCATCAGCAGCGAGGTGCCGATGGGGTATTTGATGAAGGGTGCCGAGATGCCGCCGTTCATTCCTGCCGGACCTTAGCTGGCGCCGGCTCCGAGCTGGCCACCGCGGTGGTCACGACCGAGCCTGGCTGAACTTTGAATTGACCGCCGGTGATCACCTGCTGGCCGGGGGTCAACCCCTCTTCGACGACGGTACGGCCATCGAGCGAAACGCCGACCTTCACCTTGCGCAGCTCGGCCTTGCTGTCCGGGCTCACCGTGTAGGAATACAGCCCGTTGGTCGAATGCTGGACGGCGTCGTCGGGAACCACCGTGGCATCCTTCAGCGTCCGCACCAGCAGCCGCGTCGAGACCGACTGTCCGGGCCACAGCACGTGGTCCTTGTTGTCGAACACCGCCTTCAGCCGGATCGTTCCACTCGACGTGTCGACCTGGTTGTTCACGACCATCAGCTTGCCCTCGGCGAGCTGCTTCCTGCCGTCGGTGGTGAACGCGATCACCTTCAAGGGAGCGGTCTTCTGCGCCTCGTTGATGTAGGGCAACTGCTCCTCCGGCGCGGTGAAGATCACCGCGATCGGCTCGATCTGCGCGATCGAGACCATGCCGGTCTGGCTCGAGGCGTTGACGATATTGCCGATGTCGACCTGGCGGAGGCCGGCGACCCCGGAGATCGGCGCCTTGACCTGGGTGTAGCTGAGCTGGGTCTGGGCATTGGCGATCGCGGCGTCGTCGGCGGCGATCTGTGCCGTGAGCTGTGCGACGGTGGCGCGCTGGGTGTCCTGCTGCTGCCGGGTCGCGAACTCGCCGAGCTTGGTGGTGCGCTGCAAATCGAGATTGGCGTTGTTGAGATTGGCCTCGTCCTGCGCCCGCTTGGCCTTGGCCTGGTCGAGCGCGGCCTGGAACGGCCTCGGGTCGATCTCGACCAGCAGGTCGCCCTCTTTCACAAGCTGGCCTTCGGTGAAGGCGATCTTGTCGATCTGGCCGTCGACGCGGGTGCGGACCTGGACGGTGTTGAAGCCTTGCACGGTCCCCAGGCCGGTGAGGAAGACCGGGAAGTCCGTCTTCTCGACCGGCACGGTCGAGACCCGAACCGCCTGCGGTCGGGCCGATGTCTGCTCAGCGGTCTTTTTCGCTGCCTCGGCGCCCTGATGACGCTGCCAGCCGTAATAGCCGGCGCCGCCGAGAGCCGCGACGAGCAGGATCCAACCGAGGGTTCGTGATGTCTTCATGCTGGCCCACATGCTGAGACGAACAGGATAACCGGTCTTTAAAACCATTCCCAGCATGCCAGATATAGTACGCACGCAATTAATGTGTAAACACACGAGCGCGTGGACAAACCTAAACAATCGGCAAGCTTCGGGGAATCGCAAGGGAGTTCACAGCCATGTCGCTGGATATGAGACGTCAGCTCGTTGCGCAGCTTGTCGAAAGCTCGCGCATCCTGCGCAACTATATTGATCATCGTGCCAAACAGCGCGGCACGACCCGCGCCCAATGGGTGGTGCTGTTTCGGCTGCGCGCGCATGAGGGGATGTCACAGGTCGATCTCGCAGAAGTGCTGGAACTGCAGCCGATTTCACTGGTGCGTCTGCTCGACAGGCTGGTCGAGCAGGGGCTGCTGGAGCGCCGACACGATCCGAGGGATCGCCGCGCGAACCGTCTCCATCTCACCGCCGCGGGACGAGAGCTCGTCGATGATCTCGACGAGCTGCGCGATGCGATCGCCGGCGACGTTCTGCACGACATTCCGGACGAGGCCGTCGCCACCAGCCTGTCCACGCTCAGGGACCTGAAGGATCGGATCAAGATGCTGTCCGGTCCGAAAGCCGAGGTGGCGCTCAAATAGCCGAGCCGCGCCGCAGACCGTTCTGACCCCATCTTGAGTTGCGTCATATAGTAAAACATCTTGAGTGCGAAGAATGGCGGGGAAGCTTGCCGTTGCCGCGGCGTGGCCTGCGCGAGAGCAGGGCGGTCTGCGGCGATCCTCTGCCGCCATCGTCGGCTGGCGCGCCGCGCCGGACCATTCGCCGGCCGCGCGGGTCTCTCGTGCGAATGCCGCACTCCGACCTATTCTCGCCGTCTTGTCGCGCCCGATGGGAGCTGATTAGAAGCCGATGGGTCCCGCCGCCGTCATGGCGCCGTCGGGCCGCGGCAGGATTCAACCGGAGCGAGGCTGTGTCGCCGACGATGCGCCGTGCGACGATAGCGAATGGGGAGCTCACGATGGAAGAACTGAATGGAAAGATGCTCGCGTGCCAGATCCTGGTCACCGGCCTGATCGCGCGCGTCGCCAACGAGCAGCGCGATCCGTTGCGTTTCCTGACCGATTTTCGCGATGAGATCAGGGCCGTCGTCAAGGGCGTGCGGATCGCGGGGATCGATGATTCCGATCGCGTGCGCCAGATCGCGGTGCAGACCGTGGACGAGCTGTTCTCGCTGATGAAGCCGCCGAGCAGCGACGCGCCGGCTGGCTCGTCGAACTGACCTGCGCCGGGGTTACGCCCGACGCGGTGCTGATTCGACGGCAGCGCGAGTCAAATCGCGCTGTTTAGAACGATTTCAAGTTCCGCATGTTGTTAGTTGAGCGTTTTTAGAATTGTTTTGATCTGGAACTATTCAAGGCCAAATTAGGGCTCCTCAAATTGACCCCCTGAAACGCGCCCGATACCAACGACACATCGTCGCACTGCGAATGATCCGCGTAAGCGATGTGGAATGAAGATCTGGGGCGCGTGAAAATAAAATGGGACAGGTGATAGCACCGCGTTCGCTGCGTGGGGTCGCAGCGATGAGGTTCAATGACGGACGCGGAGAGGGGCCCTCCGTCACCAAGGTGTCGGCGGTGGCCGGGCTGATGGCGGTGGCATCGATGTCGTCGGCCGAGGCGCAACCGGCGTCCGACCTGCCGCCCGTCAACGTCGATGCGCCGATCGCGCGGGCCAAGCCGACGTCCTCCAAGCCGACCGCCGAGCAGGTCCGCGCGCGCAATGCCCTGCGCCGCGCGGCGGCCCGTCAGCAGTCGGCGCAGCAGGCCGCGGTGGCGTTCCCGAACGCAGGCGGACTGTCCGCGCCGGACGCCAACCCCTACGCGGACGCAGCCGAGCCCTACAAGGTCAACCGCGTGCAGGCGTCGGGCAAGTTTCCCGAGCCGCTCCTGAACACGCCGAAGACGATCACCGTGATGAGCAAGGAAGTGCTGGCCGACAAGCACGTCACCGCGCTCAAGGAGATCGGCCGTTCGACCGCCGGCGTCACGCTCGGCTCGGGCGAGGGCGGCAATGCGTTCGGCGACCGCTTCTTCATTCGCGGTTTCGATGCCCGCAACGACGTCTTCATCGACGGCATCCGCGATCCCGCGGTGTCGATCCGCGAGAACTTCTTCACCGAGCAGATCGAGATCCTGCGCGGTCCGGCCTCGTCCTATGCCGGCCGCGGCACCGCCGGCGGTGCCATCAACATCGTCACCAAGCAGGCTGGCGATACGAACTTCAAGCGGATGGATACCGAGTTCGGCACCGACCAGCAGAAGCGCGTCACGCTCGACGTGAACCAGGTGATCTCGCCGACCTTCTCGGTGCGCACCGGCGGCCTGTTCCAGGACTCCAATGTGGCGGGGCGCAACTTCGTCACCGATGACCGCTGGGGCGCCTTCCTCTCGACCAAGTGGACGCCGATCGACGATCTCAAGATCACGACGAACTATGTCCATACCGATCTGTCGGGTTATCCGGATTTCGGCGTGCCCTACTACAAGCAGGGCAACGTCCCCGTGACCTCGGCAGGCATTCCGCGCGGCACTTGGTATGGCTTCCTCAATCGCGACTTCCAGACCGCGCGGCAGGATTTCGGCACTGCCGCAGCCGAGTACAAGGTCAACGAGGCGATCACCCTCAGCAGCAAGTTCCGCGGCGAGCACTCGCTTCTCAACTATATCGGCACGCTGCCGCAAGGCCCCAACACGACCAGCCCGAATCCGCTGCTCTGGACCACGACGGCGAGCGCACAGAGCCGCTACCAGACGGTGGACGTGTGGGCCAACCAGAACGATGCGACGTTCAAGCTCGATACCGGCGGCGTCAAGCACACCGCGGTGCTCGGCACCGAGTTCTCGAACGAGAACATCTCGATCGATCGCTACACCGGACTCTCGTCCGAATTGTTCGGCGGCGGCTCGACCAGCTCGGGCGCGGTTACCGGCGTCAACGTGTACTCGCCGCAATACACCTACATCCCATTCAGCAATACGCCGTCGCTGATCGGCAACCCGACGCGCTACGGCGTCAACACCAACAGCGTCTACGTCATGGACACGGCCAACTGGCAGGACACGGTCATCCTGAACGGTGGGGTGCGCTATGACGGCTACAACATGAGCTCGTCGACCAATTCGCCGAAATACCTCAAGATGAACGCCGACCTGGTCAACTACAATGTCGGCCTGGTCTACAAGCCGATGCCGATCGGCAGCATCTACGCGGCCTATGCGACCTCGGCCAATCCGTTCGGCTCCGAACTCGACGCCACCGGCACCGATTACGGCGGCGTGCCCGCCAACACCGCGGTCCTGCTCGGACCCGAGCGCAACAAGGCGGCCGAGCTCGGCACCAAATGGGAGCTGGTCGACCGCCATCTGCTGGTCTCGGCCGCGCTGTTCCAGACCACCAAGGACAATGCCCGCGAGACCGTCGGCGGCCTGCTCACCTCGGGCGCGGCCTACCGCATCCAGGGCATCGACATCGAGGCGGAAGGCAAGCTCACCGATCGCTGGAGCATCTTCGGCGGCCTGGTGCTGATGCAGTCGAAGGTCACGCAGAGCGGCGTCGCCTCCAACATCGGCCTGCAGCTCGCCAACATCGCGCATCAGTCGTTCAGCATGCTGTCGAAGTACAAGCTCGACAATGGCTGGGAGATCGGCGGGCAGGCGGTCTACCGCTCCAAGGTCTATGGCGGCACCTTCGCGGCCAACACCGGCAACGAGCTGCCGAGCTACTGGCGCTTCGACGCCTTCGTCGAGAAGAAGCTCGACGCGAACTGGACCACGAAGCTCTATGCCCAGAACCTGACCAACAAGCTGTACTACGACACGCTGTATCGGAGCGCGGTGCCGTTCGTCGCCGTGGCCCCGGGGCGCGCCTTCTACATCGTCACCACTGCAAAGTTCTGATCATGCTGATCTGCATCCCGGACGTTCTGTCCAAAGACGAGGTCGCCGACTTCCGCCGCATCATGGATGCGGCGGAGTGGGAGGACGGCCGCTCGACGGCCGGGGCGCAGTCGGCCATGGTCAAGCGCAATGAGCAGTTGCCGCCCGACGGCGAGGCGGCGCGGGTGCTGGGCCAGCGCATCATCACGGCACTGACGAAGAATCCGCGCTTCCTGTCGGCGGCGATCCCGCTGCAGATCTTTCCGCCTTTGTTCAACCGCTACACCGCCTCGCGCGGCGACCATTTCGGCATCCATGTCGACAATGCCGTGCGCGGCGATCCGCTGACCGGCCTGCGCATCCGCACCGATCTGTCGATGACCTTGTTCCTGGCCGAGCCCGACAGCTATGACGGTGGCGAGCTTGTGATCGAGGACACCTACGGCTCGCACGAAGTCAAGTTGCCCGCGGGGCACGCGGTGCTGTATCCGTCATCGAGCCTTCACATGGTCACGCCGGTCACGCGCGGCGCCCGGGTCGCCTCTTTTTTCTGGATGCAGAGCATGATACGGGATGCCCACGTCCGGAGCATGATCTTCGATCTGGACGCGGCGATCCAGAGCTTGGCGGACCGCCTCGGGAGGGACGATCCCGATGCTGTCAAGCTGACCGGCATCTATCACAATCTGATCCGGCAATGGGCCGAGGTCTAATGGGCCGAGATATGATGACATCGTTCCTCGTTAGGTTTGCAATCGTCCTGTCATGTCTGTCTGTTGCTGCGGGGCTACCTGCACATGCGCAGCAGGAGCCGGCCAGGTCCGCCCCGGCGGTCTCGACCGATCTGTCGGCGCCGGCGCCGGCGCCGGGCACAGCCCTGACGATGGCCCCTCCCGCGTCGGGACAGGTCGCCCCAACGGCTGCCGCCCCGGTGGGCATCGAGACCGGCACCCGCAATGGCAAGTCGGTGACCACCGGGCTGGACGAGCTGTCACCGTTCGGCATGTTTCTCAAGGCCGACATCGTCGTCAAAGCGGTCATGATCATGCTGGCGCTGGCCTCCATCGCAAGCTGGACGATCCTGATCGCCAAGAGCCTCGAATTCTCCGTCCTGCGCCGCCGGCTGGTCGGCGCGCTGCGCAAGCTGACCGGGGCGAAGTCGCTGGCCGAGGCCCATCTTGCGCTTGGTCAAGGCAAGACCGTCGCGGCATTGCTGCTGCAGGCTGCGATATCAGAGGCACGGCTGTCGGCCGGGCTCGGCAGTGACGAGGGCATCAAGGAGCGCGCAGCCTCGAGCTTCACCGAGATCGTTCGCGCCGAAGCGCGCAGGGTCCGCACCGGCATGGGCCTGCTCGCCACCGTCGGCGCGATCTCGCCCTTCGTCGGACTGTTCGGTACCGTCTGGGGCATCATGAACAGCTTCATCGGCATTTCCAGATCGCAGACCACCAACCTCGCGGTGGTCGCGCCGGGCATCGCGGAAGCGCTGCTGGCGACCGCGATCGGTCTGGCCGCGGCGATTCCGGCCGTGATCATCTACAATCACTTCTCGCGGGTCACGAAGGGCTATCTCGAGCTCGTCAACCGCGCCTCCGGCACCACCGGACGATTGCTGTCGCGCGATCTCGATCGCAGCCATACCGGCCTTCACGTCCGGGCGGCGGAGTAGCCGAGGATGGCCGTCTCGCTCTCCGAAGGCGATCTCGACGACGATTTCGACGAGACCCACGACATCAACGTGACGCCTTTCATCGACGTCATCCTGGTGCTGCTGATCATCTTCATGGTGGCCGCGCCGCTCTCGACCGTCGACCTGCCGATCGACCTGCCGTCCTCGAGCGCCACGCCGCAGAAGAAGCCGGACAAGCCGACCTATGTCTCGATCAAGCCGGACCTGTCGCTGGCGATCGGGGAAAATCTGGTCAAGCGCGTCGATCTCGTGCGCGAGCTCGATGCCATGACCGATCAGCCGAAGGACCGGCCGATCTTCCTGCGCGCTGACAAGCTGGTGCCCTATGGCGAGCTGATGGGCGTCCTGGAACTGCTGCGCGCCGGCGGTTACACCAAGATCAAGCTGGTGGCGCTGGAAGCGCCGCCTGCCGCGGCCGTGCAGGTGCCGCCGGCCCAGCCCGCGCAGCCGTGAGGAGCGCCGGCTTGTGATGAGCGACCTCGACATCGGGCACTCCCCCTCGCGCCGTCTCTGGTTTCTGGCGATCATGGGCGCGCTGATCCTGCATGTCGGCGGGGCCGCGCTGGCGCTGACGCATCTGAACGACGACGAGGACGCCGGCGGCCTCGGCGCGGCGGGCGCCGAGGTCATCGACATCGATATGGGCTCGCCGAAGGTCGAGGACGACGAGGTTCCGGTCGGACAGGACTCGGTAGCGCAGACCGCCGCTCCGCAGATGCAGGAGCAGAAGGCCGAGGTCGAGCAGACCGATCTGCAGAAGGATGTGCCGACCACGACCGAGGAGGCCGACCGCGAGGTCACGACCTCTGACGTGAAGAAGCCGACCGAGGAGCAGAAGGTCGCGACGGTCCAGACACAGGCGTCGGAGGCGCAGGAAGCCTCCGAAGACAGCGCGCGCAAGGCCCTGGACGAGAAGGTTCCTGAAGCCGAGAAGACCAAAGCGCCGAATGCCGGTATCGGCAAGGACGTGCAAAGGCTGACGGCCAATTGGGGCCGCAAGATCAGCGCCTATTTCGAACTGCACAAGAAGTATCCATCCGGAAAGAAGGCCGCTGCCCAGCTCAAGCTGGCGCTCGTGCTCAATCGGCTCGGCCGTGTCGTCTCGGTGGACGTCAAGGAAACGTCCGGCGATCCGGAGTTCGATCAGGCCGCCCTCAGCATGGTCCGCCGTTCGGATCCCGTGCCAAAGCCTCCCGCGGGCCTCACCGACGACGAGTTCTCCTTCATCCTGCCGGTCAAGTTCAACCCGCCGAAATGAGCGGGTGGGGTTCGGCTGACCTCACTGCCAATACAGCCTGACTCCGACGTAGACCACGCAGAGCGCGGCGAAGATCAGCGCAACCGGCAGCTTGCGCGGAGCGGTCGTCCCGCTTTGCGCCGCCTTCTTCGGCGGCAGCTTGCGGAAGGCGGTGACATTGCCGGTCACCGGCTCGGCGGCGACCGGCTTGACCTCGGGCGGGGCGCCGCCGCCGCCCATCTCGGCATAATAGGCCTTGTACATCTCGCGGATGGTGGCCTCGGTCGCCTCGTCCTCCGGCATGTCGCCGAGGCGGGCCTTGTAGCTTGCCAGGAAGTCCTGCGCCGCCGGCGGCAGGCCGGAGGCGCCGTTCAGCTTGGCGATCATCTTCCAGGTCGCGAAATCGGCACGGGCGCGGGTGTCGGCGCGGCGTGCGATCATCATGTCAGCGGCTTTGACCAAGAGTGCCTCGGGGCTCGTTCGTTACCATCCCTGACGGGTAGATCTAGACATTACCCGTCAATAGCAGAAGCAGCTGCTTCAGAGAATCGGTCGTGGCGCGGAGCAGCCCCGACACGAGATCAAGATTGAGACCAAATTGGGAACCCGCCAGCGGCAGGAGGATCAGACATCCGATCAGAATCAGCATGCCATACGGCTCGAGCCGGGCAAGCGGCCGCGCCAGCGCCGCCGGCAGCACGCCCACCGCGACCCGGCCGCCATCGAGCGGCGGTATCGGGAGCATGTTGAACACGGCGAGCAGGATGTTGAACGAGAAAATATTCCACAGATTGCTGGCCACCCACCGCGCCGCCTCCGGTGGAACCAGCGGCAGGGCGTGGAACGCCAGTCCGGCCGCCAGCGCCAGCGCGATGTTGGTGGCCGGTCCGGCCAGCGCCACCATCACCATGCCGGCGCGCAGCGGCTTCAGATTGCGAAAATCGACCGGCACCGGCTTGGCGTAGCCGAACAGGAACGGCGAGCCGGACAGCAGCAGCATGCCCGGCAGCAGGACGGTGCCGAACGGATCGATGTGCTTGAGCGGGTTGAAGCTGACGCGACCGAGTCGCAACGCGGTGTCGTCGCCGAACCGCCAGGCGACGAAGGCGTGAGCAGCCTCATGAAAGGTGATGGCGATGATGATCGGCAGGATCCAGACGGAGATGCCGTAGAGCGAGATGTTCAAGGATCGGGGTTCCGGACGCGTTACCGCCTTACATAGGCACGATGGTTCCCCGATGCTACGCGGGATTCTCCGGAAATTGCGGCAGGCCGTCGCTGAGCTGCACCCAATCCATCTTTTCCGAGACCCAGATGTGCTCGGTCGGGGCAAAGGCGTTGCGGTCGTCGAAGCAGGCCAGGGCCACGCCGACAACCGGGCGCGTCCTGCGCCATGAGAACAGCCTGACGCCGCAGCGCGGGCAGAACATGCGATCGAGCGCGTCGGAGGAGGGGAAGCGCGCGGTTTCGCCGGTGATCGTCAGCGCGTCGTGCGCGAACAGCGCGCGGGCGAAGAACGGCGCGCCCGTCGCCCGCTGGCAGTTGCGGCAGTGGCAGACGCGTACGTTGATCGGCTCGCCGGTGCATTGGAAGCGCACCGCGCCGCAGAAGCAGCCGCCGTGGTGGGTCATGGTGGGACCTCCAACTGGTCATGATCTCTCGCGATCGTCAGCAGTACCGGAACGGTTCTGCCTATCGCCGTCATTGCGAGCGCAGCGGCGCCGCGGAGCAATCCAGGGCCGCGCGAGGAGCTCTGGAGTGCTTCGTCGGCTTTCGCCTCCTCGCAATGACGATTTCTCGGTGAGGACGGGCTCTATCGATCGGCACGCCGACTAATAAGTTGCGCGGCCACCGGAAATGTCGAATACGGCGCCGGTCGAGAACGAGCACTCTTCAGAGGCGAGCCACGACACCAGCGCGGCGAGCTCTTCCACCAGCACGAAGCGGCCTTTCGGGATCTTCGACAGCATGAAGTTGATGTGCGCTTCCGTCATCTGGTCGAAGATGGCAGTCTTCGCCGCGGCGGGCGTCACCGCATTGACCGTGATGTTGTGCTGCGCCAGCTCCTTGCCGAGCGACTTTGTCAGCGCGATCAGGCCGGCTTTGGACGCGGAGTAGTGCGCAGCGTTCGGGTTGCCCTCCTTGCCGGCGATCGAGGCGATGTTGACGATGCGGCCATAGCCCTGCTTCAGCATCACCGGCACGATCGCCTTGGCGCAGATGAAGGGACCGTCGAGATTGATGCGCAGCACCTTGCGCCACTCCTCGAGATCGGTCTCCCACACCGTCTTGTTGATGCCGGCGATGCCGGCATTGTTGACCAGGATGTCGATGCTGCCGAACGCGGCCAGCGTCGCGTCACGGGCGCCTTCGACCGCTTTGGTGTCGGTGACGTCGACCTGCAGCGCCAGCACCTCCGGACCGATCGCCTGCGCGGTCTTCTCCGCCAGCGCGATGTCGTGATCCCAGATCGCAACCTTCGCGCCCGACGACTTGAAGCGCTCGGTGATGGCGCGGCCAAAACCTTGCGCGCCGCCGGTGACCACGGCGCAGCGGTTGGTAAGGTCGATGTGGTTCATGATGTTTCCCCGGTCGATCTTTGTTGTCGTCATTCCGGAGCGCGCGCAGCGCGAACCCGGAATCTCGAGATTCCGGGTTCAGCCCTGCGGGCTGCCCCGGAATGACGGAGCAGAACTACAGCGTCCAGCCGCCGTCGATGGTATGCGCGACGCCGGTCGTGAACGCGCTCTCGTCGCTGGCAAGATAGACCGCGAGATGGGCGATCTCCTCCGCCGTGCCGAGCCGGCCCATCGGCTGGCGCGAGATGAACATCTCCAGCCCGTTCGGGCCGGCCGAGGCCGCGCGTCCCAGCATCGAGGGCGTTTCGATCGTGCCCGGGCAGATGCAGTTGCAGCGGATCTTCTTGCCGACGAAATCGGCTGCGACCGAGCGCGTCAGCGCCGCCACGGCTGCCTTGGTCGCACCGTAGACGTAGCGGTTCGGTGCCGCCTTGAACACGCCCGCGGCGGAGGCGATGTTGACGATGGCGCCGCCGCCCTGATCGAGCATCTTCGGCAGGAAGGCGCGGATCGTGCGATGCATCGACTTGACGTTCAGATCGAACGAGAAATCCCAGTCGTCGTCGGAGCAGTCGAGGATTGTGCCGTTATGCACGAAGCCGGCGGCATTGAGCAGGATCTCGACCTTGCCGACCCGCTCGGCCATCGCGTTCACGGCCGCGGTGTTGCGCACGTCGAGCGTCGCGACCTCGGCAATGCCTTCGCTCTTCAGCGTGTTCAGGCCGTTCTCATCGATGTCGGTGGCGAATACGGTGGCGCCTTGACGCGCGAAGGCAATGGCACAGGCGCGGCCGATGCCGGCAGCGGCGGCAGTGACGAAGGCGCGCTTGCCCTTGAGACGGTCGGACATGGAGTCTCCCTTGGGAATTGACTTCTTAGTTATCGTCATTCCGGGACATCGCGAAGCGATGGGCCCGGAATCCATAACCACGATCGGGAGTATGGATTCCGGGCTCGCGCTTCGCGCGCCCCGGAATGACGGCAGTTGGGTCTAGTGATTATGCCTTGCCACACCCACGGTGCCGGCGATGTTGTGATAGCGCGTGGCAAGCTCCATGCAGGCGCCGGTGGCCTGCTGGCCGACGGTGTTGCGATAGAGCTCCTGCCATGGCGTCTGGTTGGCGGGGTGCGGGAAGCCGCCCTTGGCCTTCAGCTCGGCGCGCCGCTTCGCAAGCTCCTCGTCCGAGATCAGGATATTGGCCGAGCCCTTGTTGAGGTCGATGCGCACGCGATCGCCGGTCTTGAGGATTGCGAGCCCGCCATCGGCGGCGGCCTCCGGCGACGCATTGAGAATCGACGGTGAGCCCGAGGTGCCGGACTGCCGGCCGTCGCCAATGCAGGGCAGGGACAGGATGCCGCGCTTGATCAGCGCCGCCGGCGGCTGCATGTTCACGACCTCGGCGCCGCCGGGATAGCCGATCGGACCGGCGCCGCGGATGAACAGCACGCAGTGCTCGTCGATCGCAAGCTGCTCATCATCGATGCGGTCGTGATAGTCCTCAGGCCCCTCGAACACGATGGCGCGGCCCTCGAAGGCGTTCGGGTCCTTCGGATTGCTGAGATAGCGGTCGCGGAACTCCTTGGAGATCACGCTGGTCTTCATGATCGCGGAATCGAACAGGTTGCCGCGCAGCACCAGGAAGCCGGCATCCTTCACCAGCGGCTTGTCGTAGGACCAGATCACGTCGCCGTCGGGCTTCGCTGCCTCGCGGCAATTCTCACCCATGCTGCGGCCGTTGACGGTGATGACGTCCTCGTGGATGCGCTTGTGCCGCATCAACTCGCCGATCACGGCCGGCACGCCGCCGGCGCGATGGAATTCCTCGCCGAGATAGAAGCCGGCCGGCTGCATGTTGACGAGCAGCGGCACGTCGTGGCCGACCTTCTGCCAGTCGTCGATGTCGAGCTCGACGCCGACATGGCGCGCCAGCGCGTTGATATGGATCGGCGCGTTGGTCGAGCCGCCGATCGCGGAGTTGGCGACGATGCAGTTCTCGAACGCCTTGCGTGTCAGGATGTCGGATGGCTTCAGGTCTTCCCACACCATGTCGACGATGCGCGTTCCGGTCTCGTAGGCGATCTGGCCGCGCTCGCGATAGGGCGCGGGGATCGCGGCGCAGCCGGGCAGGGACATGCCGAGCGCCTCGGCCAGCGCATTCATCGTCGATGCCGTGCCCATGGTGTTGCAATGGCCAACCGACGGCGCCGAGGAGGCGACGATCTCCATGAACTCCTCATAGCCGATCTCGCCGGCGGCGAGCCGCTCGCGCGACTTCCACACCACGGTGCCGGAGCCGGTGCGCTGACCCTCGTGCCAGCCGTTCAGCATCGGGCCGCCCGACAGCACGATGGCGGGGATGTTCACGGTCGCCGCGGCCATCAGGCAGGCCGGCGTCGTCTTGTCGCAGCCGGTCGTCAGCACCACGCCGTCGAGCGGATAGCCGAACAGGATTTCGACCAGGCCGAGATAAGCGAGGTTGCGGTCGAGCGCGGCCGTCGGGCGCTTGCCGGTCTCCTGGATCGGATGGGTCGGAAATTCCATCGCGATGCCGCCGGCGGCGCGGATGCCCTCGCGGACGCGGTGCGCCAGCTCGATGTGGTGGCGGTTGCAGGGCGAGAGATCGTTGCCGGTCTGGGCAATGCCGATGATCGGCTTGCCCGACTGCAGCTCAGCCCGGGTCAGGCCGTAATTCAGATAACGCTCGAGATAGAGCGCGGTCATGCCCGGATTGTGCGGATCGTTGAACCACGCCTGCGAGCGCAGCTTGCGGCTTTTGTCAGCGCCGTTGCCGGCATGCCCGTTCGAGTTCGTCATGTGTTTTCTCCCGCAGTGCAAACGTGGCGAGGCCGGTCCGTCGTCTGCGCGCCATCGGCCCGCTGTCGAAGATCGCCTACGTCTTTCGTTCAAGTCGTCGTTGGTTCGAGTGGTTCTAGTTCATGGCTTTTGGTTGCGCTACCATTTTGTTCCGGAAGCGCGCCCCGACGCGGGCTGCGGACTTGCGGCGGCGCGCTGCAAGGTCGAGCTCTGCCGTTCGATCACCTCGAAGCCGAGATCGACGACGCGCTGCGCCACGGGACGGCCTTCGACGGCGTCCATGATCATCGTCGCCGCACGCCGACCCATCTCGTAGCGATTGGTACGCACGCTGGTGAGCGTCGGAACCGCCGCGGCCATGAATTCCATGTCGTTGAAGCCGACGATCGCGATCTGCTCGGGCACCGCAATGTGCCGGCGCTGGCATTCGAACAGCACGCCGAGCGCGAGATCGTCGTTGGCGCAGAACACGGCGTCGAGATCCGGCGCCTTCATCAGCAGATCGGAGAACAGGCTGCCGCCCATTGTGGTCGAGGTCGGAACAGGCGCCGTGACGATGAGACGCGGGTCGAACAAGCCGGCCTCCTTCATCGCGTTCTGATAGCCCTGCAGCCTGCGCTGCACCCTTGGGTCCATGCGGGCGCCGATGAAGCCGATGCGGCGGCAGCCCTGCGCGAGAAGGTGTGAAATGGCTGCAAAACAGGCATCGACGTGCGAAAATCCGATCATCATGTCGATCGGGTCGGCGCCGAGCTCCATGATCTGCACGACGGGACAGTCCGCTGCCTGGATGATCGACCGGCTCTCCGCCGTCTGGTCGAGACCGGTCACGATCAGGCCGGCCGGCTTCTGCATCAGGAACAACCGCAGCAGGCGCTCCTCCTGCAACACGCTGTAGCGGGTGTTGGCGAGCTGGATGCTGTAGCGGCTGCCTTCGAACGCATCATAGATGCCCCGCAGCACGTCGGAGAACACGTTGTTGGTGAGGGAGGGTATCAGCACGCCGATCACTTCGGTGCGCTGCGATGCGAGAGCGCGCGCGGCGAGGTTCGGCACATAGCCGAGCTCCTTGGCGGCACTCTCGATCCTCGTGCGGCGGCCGGCCGAGACCGTGTCGGGATTACGGAAGAAGCGTGACACCGTGATCGGGCTGACGCCCGCCAGTGCCGCAACTTCGGTCAGCCGGACTTTGCCCGGCTCGATGCGTTTCCGTCCCATGCCTCGCTCATAGCATAGGCGGTCTGGTACACAAGCGATATTGACAGCGCTATCACGCGGTTGCTAAGCGAGGCATTGCGGAAGCGAACTGAACTGCGGACAATGTCGGCCGCACTGGCCCTGTTTCGGAGCCGGTCGGAACGACCAGAGCCAACAAGACCATCAAAAACAAGACTGCACGACCAGGACTACAAAACGACAAGCGGCCTGATCAAACGGCCGAGAACAACGGTCAGAATGCCGCCGGCAAGCAGCCAATGCTGTCGGTCTTTGAGGAGGAAATTGATGTCGTCGGTGCAAATTCGCGACGTGCGCAAATCATTCGGCGGATTCGAAGTGCTGCACGGCGTGACGATTCCGATCGAGGATGGCGAGTTCGTCGTGCTGGTCGGGCCGTCCGGCTGCGGCAAGTCGACGCTGCTGCGCATGCTCGCAGGGCTCGAGAACATCACCGCCGGAACCATCTCGATCGGCGAGCGCGTCGTCAACAACGTGCAGCCGAAAGAGCGCGACATCGCGATGGTGTTCCAGAACTACGCGCTATATCCGCATATGACGGTCGCCGACAACATGGGCTTCTCGCTGAAGCTGCGCGGCGCACGGCCGGAGGACATCAAGAAGGGCGTCGCGCGCGCCGCCGAGATCCTGGCGCTGACGCCGCTGCTCGACCGCTATCCGCGCCAGCTCTCCGGTGGCCAGCGCCAGCGCGTCGCGATGGGCCGCGCCATCGTGCGCGATCCGCAGGTGTTCCTGTT
Organism: Bradyrhizobium sp. SZCCHNRI3052; assembly: GCF_032484895.1. NCBI lineage: Bacteria > Pseudomonadati > Pseudomonadota > Alphaproteobacteria > Hyphomicrobiales > Nitrobacteraceae > Bradyrhizobium > Bradyrhizobium sp. SZCCHNRI3052. The sequence continues at coordinate 213,944 of NZ_JAUETW010000001.1, forward strand.
CGACGAGCCGTTGTCGAACCTCGACGCCAAGCTGCGCGTCGCGATGCGCACCGAGATCAAGGAGCTGCATCAGCGTCTCAAGACCACCACCGTCTACGTCACCCACGACCAGATCGAGGCCATGACGATGGCCGACAAGATCGTCGTGATGCATGACGGCATCGTCGAGCAGATGGGCTCGCCGCTCGATCTGTACGACAAGCCGGACAACCAGTTCGTGGCCGGATTCATCGGCTCGCCGGCGATGAACTTCCTCAACGGCCACCTCAAGTCCAACGGCTCGGTCTATGTCGAGACCGAGAACGGCGCCCGGCTGCCGATCCTCACCGCGCCGGCTGCCTCCGACGGCCGCCCCGTCGTCTACGGCGTGCGGCCCGAGCATCTCGAGCTCGCCAGCGACGGCATCGAAGCCGAGGTCGTCGTGGTCGAGCCGACCGGTTCGGAGACGCAGATCGTCGCCCGCATCGGCACCCAGGACATCATCGCGGTGTTCCGCGATCGCCACGAGGTCAATCCCGGCGAGAAGATCCATTTGCGCCCGCGCGCGTCGGCGGCGCATCTGTTCGACAAGGATAGCGGCCGGAGGATTTGAGCCGGCCGCTCGACGCAACGACACAACAAACAAAACAAGCAAAATACTCAACGGGAGAAAACTTCAGATGGCTCATTTCCCCACCGATCGACGGTCTCTGCTCAAGGGCGGCGCGACCTTGCTGGCGGCTGCCGCGACCATGTCGGCCGAGGACCTGCTCGGCTACGCCAAGGCCTGGGCGCAGACCTCGCCCTTCAAGCCCGAGCCCGGCGCCAAGATCAACATGATGCGCTGGAAGCGCTTCGTCGAGGCCGAGGACGTGGCCTTCATGAAGATCGTCGACGCCTTCCAGAAGGCCAACAACGTCACCATCAACGTCTCCAACGAATCCTATGACGACGTCCAGCCCAAGGCCTCGGTCGCGGCCAATACGGGGCAGGGGCTCGACATGGTGTGGGGCCTCTACACGCTGCCCTTCCTGTTCTCCAACAAGTGCGTCGACATGACCGACGTCGCCGATTACCTCGGCAAGAAGTGCGGCGGCTGGACCGACTCGGGCAAGGCCTATGGCATGCTCGACGGCAAGTGGATCGGCATTCCCGTGGCGGCCACCGGCGGTCTCATCAACTACCGCGTCTCGGCGGCTGAAAAGGCCGGCTTCAAGGAGTTCCCGAAGGATCTCGCGGGAATGTCCGAGTTCTTCAAGGCCATGAACAAGAACGGCACCCCGGGCGGCATGGCGCTCGGCCATGCCTCGGGCGACGCCAATGGCTGGGTGCACTGGGCGCTGTGGGCGCACGGCGGCAATTTGATCGACAAGGACAACAAGGTCGTCATCAACTCGCCGGAGACCGCCAAGGCGCTCGAATACGTCAAGGGCCTGTACGACAATTTCGTGCCGGGCACCGCGTCGTGGAACGATAGCTCCAACAACAAGGCGTTCCTGGCCGGCCAGCTCTACGCGACGGTCAACGGCATCTCGATCTACGTGACCGCCAAGAAGGAGGCGCCGCAGATCGCCGAGGACATGAACCACGCGCATCTGCCGCCCGGCCTCGACGGCAAGACCCGCGAGATGCATCTGGGCTTCCCGATCCTGGTGTTCAACTTCTCGAAGTATCCGCAGACCTGCAAGGCGTTCACCGCCTTCATGCTGGAACCGGAGCAGTTCAATCCGTGGATCGAGGCGGCGCAGGGCTACCTGTCGCACTTCCTCAAGGCCTATGACGCCAACCCGATCTGGACCGTCGATCCGAAGAACACGCCGTATCGCGACGTCGCGGCGACCGCGACCACGCCGGCCGGCGTCGGCAAGCTCGGCGAGGCCGCTGCGGCCGCGATCGCCGACTTCGTCCTGGTCGACATGTTCGCGAACTACTGCACGGGCCGCGAGGACGTGAAGACGGCGATGGCGAGCGCCGAGCGCTCCGCCAAGCGCATCTTCCGCTGAGGCGAGGCCGACCGGCGCGCGAGAGCGCCGGTCGCCATCGTCGGAGGGTGGGCAAGGCGCAACGCGCCGTGCCCACCGTCATTGCGAGCGCAGCGACGTGTCCGCCATAGCCCGACGGGCGACGGCGGAAGCAATCCAGGGCCGAACGTTGGACTCTGGATTGCTTCGTCGCTTCGCTCCTCGCAATGACGGAGTAACTCTATCCGTCCCGAACGCCGGTGGGCGCGCGTCGCTCACCCCACGGTTCGAAGGGAGCTGCTGGATAAATGAGTACCATTCAGACCTCGTTGCCACGAGGCGCCGCCGTCGGCGAGCCCTCGGCATGGGTGCGCATCAAGACCAACCGCAACGTGATCGCGCTGTGGTTCATGCTGCCCGCGGCGGCTTTCCTGATCCTGTTCCTGGCCTATCCGCTGGGGCTCGGCGTCTGGATGAGCTTCACCGACGAGAAGATCGGCCGCAGCGGCGTCTTCGTCGGTCTGGAGAACTACGAATGGCTGTGGGACGACTCGATCTTCTGGCTGTCGGTGTTCAACACGCTGCTCTACACGATCGTGGCGAGCGCCATCAAATTCGCCATCGGGCTCTATCTCGCGCTGCTGTTGAACCGGCACATGCCGTTCAAGGCGATGATCCGCGCCATCGTGCTGATCCCCTTCATCGTGCCCACGGTGCTGTCGGCGATCGCGTTCTGGTGGATCTACGATTCCCAATTCTCGATCATCTCCTGGTCGCTGATCAAGCTCGGCGTCATCACCCAGAACATCAACTTCCTCGGCGACACCTCCTGGGCGCGCGCCTCCGTCATCATCGCCAACATCTGGCGCGGCGTGCCGTTCGTCGCGATCACCTTGCTGGCCGGCCTGCAGACCGTGTCGCCCTCGCTCTATGAGGCCGCCACGCTCGACGGCGCCACCAGCTGGCAGCGCTTCCGCTTCATCACCTATCCGCTGCTGACGCCGATCATCGCGGTCGTCATGACGTTCTCGGTGCTGTTCACCTTCACCGACTTCCAATTGATCTGGGCGCTCACCCGTGGCGGCCCCGTCAACGCCACGCACCTGATGGCGACCTTGAGCTATCAGCGCGGCATCATCTCCGGACGGCTCGGCGAGGGCGCCGCGATCGCCACCGCGATGATCCCGTTCCTGATGGCGGCGATCGCGATCTCCTGGTTTGGCATGCAACGGCGCAAATGGCAGCAAGGATCCGACCAATGACCGACACCACGCTGCACGCCAAGGCGCCCACCACGGCCGGCACCGACGAATCCGAGGGCATGAGCTACCTCGAGTCGCTGCCGCGCCGGCTGATCACGCTGTATCTGCCGCTCGGCATCATCCTCGTGGTGCTGCTGTTCCCGTTCTACTGGATGGGGCTGACGTCGATCAAACCGGACGAGCAGCTGATCGACATGGAGAAGTACAATCCGTTCTGGGTGGTGCATCCGACCTTCAAGCACATCTCCAAGCTGCTGTTCGAGACGCAGTATCCGCGCTGGCTGTGGAACACGATGTATGTCGCGGTCGGCGCCACCACGCTGTCGATCTTCGCTTCCGTGCTCGCGGCCTATGCGATCGTGCGGTTGCGCTTCAAGGGCGCCGACACCGTCGGCGTGCTGATCTTCTTCGCCTATCTGGTGCCGCCGTCGATCCTGTTCATCCCGCTAGCCTCGGTGATCCAGGCCTATGGGCTGTTCGACTCGCCGTTGTCCTTGATCCTGGTCTATCCGACGCTGCTCATCCCGTTCTCGACCTGGTTGCTGATGGGCTACTTCAAGACCATCCCGTTCGAGCTCGAGGAATGCGCGCTGATCGACGGCGCCAGCCGCTGGCAGATCCTGGTGAAGATCGTGGTGCCGCTCGCCGTGCCCGGCCTGATCTCGGCCTTCATCTTCTCGTTCACCCTGTGCTGGAACGAGTTCATCTACGCGCTGACCTTCCTGCAGTCGACGCCGAACAAGACCGTGCCGGTCGCCATCGTCAACGAGTTCGTCGACGGCGACATCTACAAATGGGGATCGCTGATGGCCGGCGCCCTGGTCGGCTCGCTGCCGCTGGTCATTCTTTACGCCTTCTTCGTCGAGCATTATGTGTCGGCCATGACCGGCGCGGTGAAGGAGTAGGCGGCTTTGTCCGCGAGCCGGGTCAAGGCGTCGCTTGCTGCTCACGCGGATCTCAACTCCCGTCATTGCGAGGAACGAAGCGACGAAGCAATCCAGAGCCATTCCGATGACTCTGGATTGCTTCCGCCGTCGCCTTTCGGGCTATGGCTGACAAGTCGCTTCGCTCGCAATGACGAACGTTGAGACCACGCCCAATCGTTGCATTTGAAGGAGCATACCCTTGCATATTCTCGTTCTCGGCGCCGCCGGCATGGTCGGGCGCAAGCTGGTCGAGCGTCTCGTCCGCGACGGCCGCCTCGGCGACAAGGCCATCACTCGCATGACGCTGCAGGACATCGTCGCGCCGGCCAAGCCCGACACGTCCATCGCCGTCGACACCATCGCCGGCGATTTCGCCGTGCCCGGTTTCGCCGAGAAGCTGGTCGCCGACCGTCCCGACGTGATCTTCCATCTCGCCGCAATCGTCTCCGGCGAGGCCGAGCTCGATTTCGACAAGGGCTACCGCATCAATCTCGACGGCACGCGGATGCTGTTCGACGCGGTCAGGCTGATCGGCGACGGCTACAAGCCGCGGCTGGTCTTTACCTCGTCGATCGCGGTGTTCGGCGCGCCGTTCCCCGAGGCCATCGGCGACGAGTTCGTCAACGCGCCGCTGCTCAGCTACGGCACCCAGAAGGCGATCGGTGAGCTCCTGCTGGCCGATTACAGCCGCCGCGGCTTCTTCGATGGCGTCGGCATCCGCCTGCCGACCATCTGCATCCGCCCCGGCGCGCCCAACAAGGCCGCCTCCGGCTTCTTCTCCAACATCCTGCGCGAGCCCTTGGCCGGCAAGGAGGCCGTGCTGCCGGTGTCCGAGGACGTCCGCCACTGGCACGCCACGCCGCGCTCGGCGGTCGGCTTCCTCCTGCATGCCGCAACCATGGACACGGCCAAGATCGGCCCACGCCGGAACCTGACCATGCCCGGCCTGTCGGCGACGGTTGGCGAGCAGATCGCAGCCCTGCGTCGCGTGGCAGGCGACAAGGTGGCGGATCGCATCAAGCGGGAGCCGGATCCCTTCATTGTGGGCATCGTCGCCGGCTGGCCGCGGAATTTCGAGGCCAAGCGGGCTCGCGAACTCGGCTTCACCACCGAGGAAAAGACCTTCGACGACATCATCCGGATTCACATTGAGGATGAGCTCGGTGGCAAGTTCGTGGCCTGAGACGGCCGCCAGCCTCTGGACTCACATGGCGCAAAGCGCCATTTGAGGGGCAGGGAGACATTCGGGAGAGAGAGCATGACCGCCAGCATCGTCGGATGGGCGCATACGCCATTCGGGAAGTTCGACGCCGAGACCGTCGAGAGCCTCGTCGTCAAGGTCGCCAACGAGGCGATCGCCGACGCCGGCATCTCGGCCGGTGACGTCGACGAGATCGTGCTCGGCCATTTCAACGCGGGCTTCTCGCCCCAGGATTTCACCGCCTCGCTGGTGCTGCAGGCCGATCCGGCGCTGCGCTTCAAGCCGGCGACCCGGGTCGAGAACGCCTGCGCGACGGGCTCGGCCGCCGTGCACCAGGGCATCCGCGCCATCGCCGCCGGCGCCGCGAAAATCGTGCTGGTCGTGGGCGTCGAGCAGATGACGCGCACACCGGGCCCGGAGATCGGCAAGAACCTGCTCAAGGCGTCCTACCTGCCGGAGGACGGCGACACCGTCGGCGGCTTCGCCGGCGTGTTCGGCAAGATCGCGCAGGGCTATTTCCAGAAATACGGCGACCAGTCCGACGCGCTGGCGCTGATCGCCGCCAAGAACCACAAGAACGGCGTCGCCAATCCCTACGCGCAGATGCGCAAGGATTTCGGCTTCGAGTTCTGCCGCTCCGAGAGCGAGAAGAACCCTTACGTCGCCGGCCCCCTGAAGCGCACCGACTGCTCGCTGGTGTCCGACGGCGCCGCCGCTCTGGTGCTGACCGACAGCGAGACCGCGAAGTCCTTCGCGAAAGCAGTGAACGTGCGCGCGACCGCGCACGCGCAGGATTTCCTGCCGATGTCCAAGCGCGACATCCTCGCCTTCGAGGGCTGCACCGTGGCCTGGCAGCGCGCGCTGGAGAAAGCCGGCGTCACGCTGTCCGATCTCTCCTTCGTCGAGACCCATGACTGCTTCACGGTCGCCGAACTGATCGAGTACGAGGCGATGGGCCTGACGCCGCGGGGGCAGGGTGCCCGCGCCATCAAGGAGGGCTGGACGCTCAAGGACGGCAAGCTGCCGGTCAATCCGTCCGGCGGCCTCAAGGCCAAGGGCCACCCGATCGGCGCCACCGGCGTCTCCATGCACGTCATGACCGCCATGCAGCTCACCGGCTCCGCGCCGGAAGGCATGCAGCTCCCCAATGCCAAGCTTGGCGGCATCTTCAACATGGGCGGTGCGGCCGTGGCCAACTACGTCTCGATCCTGGAGCCGGCGAAGTAAGGATCAACGACCGTCTATCGTTTGTCATTGCGAGCGAAGCGACTTGTCCGCCATCGCCCGAAAGGCGGCGGCGGAAGCAATCCGGGGCCGCGCGTGCCGCTCTGGATTGCTTCGTCGCTGCGTTCCTCGCAATGACGGTGATACAGGAGAGCTTCCGCGATGCGGAAGCTCTTTGTCATTGACTGGTCCGATTGCCCATCATGATCATCTCCACCGAACGCCTGACCTTGCGCGAGTGGCGCGACGACGATCGCGCGCCGTTCGCGGCGATGTCCGCCGATCCGGCCGTGATGCAATTCCTCCGCGCGCTGCCAACGCGGCAGGACTCGGACCGGTGGATCGATTTCCAGATCGCCCATCAGGCCGCGCACGGCTTCGGCTTCTGGGTGGTCGAAGATCGCGCCACCGGCACTTTCCTCGGCGCCACCGGCCTGTTCCGCGTCGCCTTCGATGCGCCGTTCACGCCGGCGGTCGAGATCGGCTGGCGGCTGTCGCGCGCGGCCTGGGGGCGGGGGATTGCGACCGAGGCGGCGCGGGCGTCGCTCACGTTCGGCTTCGATGAGCTCGGCCTCCACGAGATCATCGCCTATGCCGCGCCGGCCAATCAGGCGTCACAGAACGTCATGCGCAAGCTCGGCATGATCAGGAACGAGGCGTCGGATTTCGATCATCCGCGAGTCGAGGCGGACAGCCCGTTGCGCCGGCAGGTGATGTACCGGCTTCCGCGCGAGGTGTGGGCCAATGCCTCGTGCTGATCTCTCCTCCCAGTCATTCCGGGGCATTCGCGCGCAAAATGGCGAAGCCATTTTGAAGCAGCGCGAATGAGCCCGGAATCCATAACCACAGGACGAGGTGTGTCGAAGGCAGGCGCCACGAGCATCTCGCGCCCCACGGCCGGTTGTGGCTATGGATTCCGGGCTCGCGCTGCGCGCGCCCCGGAATGACGGAGGGAGGGAAGCCACGCGTGCATCAGCTCCGCCACACCTTTTCCTCGCTGAACCCCAGCTCGACGAAATCCTTCGCCCGCAAGCTTGAATCATCCGCAGGGAAAAACTCGTCGAGCTGCGGCGGCTTCACTGACGTGCTCGACAGCATGGCATGCGCCTGGCCGCGGTGATGGATGTCGTGCTGGAACAGGTGCAGCAGCAGCCGGTCGCAGCGCTCGTTCTGTACCCGGCTCTCGCGGTTGATGCGGACGGTGTCGTCGAGCCGCGCCGGCGTCAGCGCCTCGCAGAATGCAATCAGCCGGCGGTCCATCGCGCCCTGCGCCTTCGCAAGATCTGCGAGGCGCGGGAACGGCACCTCGTTCTGCCACGCCATCGGGCCGAGCCAGCCGCCTTCCAGCGCGTCGATGTAGAATAGGTCGATGATGTAGATGTGGTTCAGCGTCCGCTGCAGGCTGGGGAAAAAGCCCGTGCGCTCGGCAGCGAAATCCTCGGCGCTGAGCTGGCCGCAGGCGGTCAGCAGCCGGTGATTGGCCCAGGCATTGTTGTAGGCGAACGCGCGGAAGGTCTGGACGAGATCGGCGGGCATTGATCAGGGCACCCCGTGATGGCTCGCCGCAGATCATACGGAACTCCGTGCTCCCTTCACCATCCATTTCGGCGGGCCGGAGCGCATCATCCCCATGCGCTTTTGCGGAACTCTGCCGGGATCGGCCAAGCGGCGATTTTCTCCAGGGCCTTCAGGCTGATTTGGCCTGTCCAGTCCCCTGGTCAAAAAGATTCATGTTTCGCTTTTCCAGAAAATATGCTTCACTCTCCCCATCCTGCTTCGCCACGAGGGGCGCTTCGCGATCGTCACGAACGTTGAGGCAGGGAGGCGGTGGCCGCGACGTGTCGCAGCGTAGCTTGTCTGCGCGGACGAACGGCATGGCGCGGACGTGAAGTCGCGTGGTCCCGGCATCCCGACGCTGATGCCAAGTTCGCGGGGCATGATGATCCCCAAGGACGACGGTGGCCAAAAGCCGGCGCACCGAGGAGAGCGCGAAATAAGCGTGAAAACCATCGCGCAGGGAAGGCCGGGTCGGTCCGGCTGAACCTGTGGTTCTCTCCCCGTGCTTTCTTTCGCACGGGGGCCACGGGTGCCAGTCGGCACCCGGCCTTCCCTGCGCCCTCTGTTTCGAAGGGGGCGGCTTCGATCAGCACAGCTCGGACAGATCCTGTCGCGAGGCCATCGATGCTTGGGTGCTTGCGAAAAGCAGACCTTGTCTCACTCCGGCATCATCTCGCCGGAGCCGCCGAACTCCGCCGGGAAATCCTTCAGCTTCGGCAGGCCATCCCTGATGGGCAGCACCGTCTCCGCGTAGTTGACGTGCACACCGGGCGTGAACTTCAGCGTCGGAATCGTCGCGGCATAGACGTCGATCATGCCGAGCGGCGGGTGGTCGGTCATCAGATGCCCGCCACACTTGGTGCAGTATTTGCGGTGGCTCATGTCGGTCTTGTGATAGCTGCCGATCGCGTCAGCCCCCTTGGTCACCCGCACGTTCGCAGGCTTCCACAGGGTGAAGGCGTTGACCGGACCGGCCGACCAGGAGCGGCACGACGAACAGTGGCAATAGCCCATCGCCTCCGGCTCGCCATCGGCCTCGATCTCGACCGCGCCGCAGAAGCATTTGCCCTGATAGAGCGTCATGAGTGTTCTCCCTCGTGTTTGTTTTGGATGTTGGACCGGCATGCTGACACACCTGAACGCTGAAATGGAATCCTAGAATGCAGCTCGCGGCGGGGAACATCTGGTGCAGCGCGGCGGTCGTCGTCCGTGATCCGCGACACGGAATGTTGCGGCGGGGGATCTGACGCATGGCCCCATACCCGCGCGGCGGCTTGCTAGGGAACATCAGGTGCCGTTAGCTCTGGCGACAACAAGCATCGAGGGAGCCGACGCCACGATGGGACCGCTTGCGGGCATCAAGGTCATCGACATGACCACCGTGCTGATGGGGCCGTATGCCGCCCAGACGCTCGGCGACTACGGCGCCGATGTCATCAAGGTGGAATCGCCGGAAGGAGACGTCACCCGCAAGATCGGCCCGTGGCATCATCCGGGCATGGGGCCGGTCTATCTCAATACCAACCGCAGCAAGCGCGTGATCTGCCTCGACCTCAAGAAGCCCAGGGGACGCGAGGCCGCGCTGCGGCTCATCAAGGACGCCGACGTCCTGCTCTACAACATCCGGCCGCAGGCGATGGCGCGGCTGAACCTCGGCTATGACGTGGTCTCCGCGCTCAATCCGCGGCTGGTCTATGCCGGTGTGTTCGGCTTCGGCCAGGATGGTCCCTATGCGGCCAAACCGGCCTATGACGACCTGATCCAGGGCGGGGCGGCGCTGTCGCATCTGATGGCGGTCGCCGGTGACGGCACGCCGCGTTATGTGCCCAATGCGCTGGTCGACCGCATCGTCGGCCTGACGGCGGTCGGTGCCATCTGCGCCAGCCTCGTGCACCGTGACCGCACCGGGCGCGGCCAGCGCCTGGACGTGCCGATGTTCGAGACCATGTCGGCCTTCATCATGGGCGACCACATGGGCGGGCTCACCTACCAGCCCCCGCTCGACAAGGGCGGCTATGCGCGGCATTTGTCGCCCGACCGCAGGCCCTACAAGACCGCCGACGGCCATATCTGCGTGATCGTCTACAACGACAAGCAATGGGACGCGTTCTTCACCGCGTCCGGCCGCACCGACCTGCGCGCGGATGACAGGTTCAACAGCTTTGCCCGGCGTGCCGCCAACATCGATTTCGTCTATGCCGAGCTCGCGCGCATCTTTCAGACGCGGACCACGGCCGAATGGACCGATCTGCTGGATGCCGCCGATGTGCCGGTCATGCCGATGCACGACCTCGAAAGCCTGCTGAACGATCCGCACCTCGTGGCGACCGATTTCTTTCCCGTGGTCGAACATCCGACCGAAGGTCCGATCCGCAGCACCCGCGTGTCCGCGACCTGGTCCGAGACCAAGGCCGAGCCGCTGCGTCTGGCGGCACGGCCGAACGAGCATGGCGCGGTTATCCTGCACGAGCTTGGTTTCTCGGACGAGGAGATCGCCGCGATGATCCGCGACGGCGTGACGACGCCGGCGCCTGCCAGGGAGTGAGACGATGGATTTCGCGCTCTCCGCCAACCAGGAATCGATCCGCGATGCGGTGGCCAAAATCTGTGCTCGCTTCGACGATGCCTACTGGCTGAAGAAGGACAAGGAGGGCGGTTTTCCCGCCGACTTCCACAGGGCCTTGGCCGAGGCTGGCTGGCTCGGCATCTGCATCCCGGAGGCGTATGGCGGCTCCGGGCTCGGCATTCTCGATGCTGCGATCATGATGCGCACCATCGCCGAATCCGGCGCCGGCATGTCCGGTGCCTCGGCGATCCACATGAACGTGTTCGGGCTCAATCCGGTCGTCGTGTTCGGGACCAAAGAGCAGTGTGCGCGGATGCTGCCGGGCATCGTCGATGGCAGCGAGAAGGCCTGCTTCGCCGTGACCGAGCCGAACACCGGCCTCAACACCACCCAGCTCAAGACGCGTGCCGTGCGCAAGGGCGACCGCTACATCGTCAACGGCCAGAAGGTGTGGATCTCGACCGCGCAGGTCGCCGAGAAGATTCTGCTGCTGGCGCGCACGACGCCGCTGGAGGAGGTGAAGCGCCCGACCCATGGGCTCAGCCTGTTCTACACCGATTTCGACCGCAGCCGGATCAAGGTGCACGAGATCGAGAAGATGGGCCGCAAGCCGGTCGACTCCAATGAGCTGTTCTTCGAGGATGTCGAGATTCCGGTCGAGGATCGCCTGGGCGAGGAGGGGCGCGGCTTCGACTACATCCTGCACGGCATGAATCCGGAGCGTATCCTGATTGCCGCCGAAGCCGTCGGGCTCGGTCATCTCGCACTGTCGCGCGCGTCGGCCTATGCGAAGGTGCGCAACGTGTTCAATCGCCCAATCGGCCAGAACCAGGGCATCCAGCATCCCCTGGCGAAGAACTGGATGGAGCTGGAGGCCGCGTGGCTGATGGTGCTGCAGGCCGGCTGGCAGTACGACCAGGGCCGGCCTTGCGGCCCGGCGGCGAACGCCGCGAAATATCTCGCCGCCGAAGCCGGCTTCCACGCCTGCGAGCAGGCGGTGATGACCCATGGCGGCTTCGGCTACGCGCGCGAGTATCACGTCGAACGTTACCTGCGCGAATCCCTGATCCCCCGCATCGCCCCGATCAGCCCGCAACTGATCCTGTCCTTCATCGCCGAGAAGGTCCTCGGCATGCCGAAGTCGTATTGAGATGAACTGTTGCTGAAATGATGAACCCAATCGTGATGGACGCACGCTGCCCGCATTCCCTCCCCCCTTGTGGGGGAGGGGCAGGGAGGGGGGTACCCCACGACGACTCCTCGTGCGGCCACCCCCACCCCCGACCCCTCCCCGCAAGGGGGAGGGGAGCGCGGCGGTGCTCTTGGTGCGCCAGATGACCTACGTCACCGGCACCGGTCTCACGCCGTTCGGCAAACACGACGGCCGCTCCTCGCTCGATCTCATGAGCCTGGCCGCGCAGCTCGCGCTCGACGATGCCGGGCTGACGCGGCGCGACATCGACGGCATCCTGTGCGGCTATTCCACGGTGTCGCCGCACATCATGCTCGCAACCGTGTTCGCCGAGCACTTCGGCATCACACCCTCTTACGCCCATGCGGTGCAGGTCGGCGGCGCCACCGGGCTCGCGATGGTGATGCTCGCGCATCACCTGGTCGAAGCCGGCGTCGTCAGGCACATGCTCGTGGTCGCCGGAGAGAACCGGCTGACCGGGCAGAGCCGCGATGCGTCGATCCAGGCGCTGGCCCAGGTCGGCCATCCCGATTATGAGCTGCCGCTCGGGCCGACCATCCCTGCCTATTACGGCCTCGTCGCCTCGCGCTACATGCACGAATACGGCGTCACCGAGCATGACCTCGCCGAGTTCGCCGTGCTGATGCGGGCGCATGCGCTCGATCATCCCGGCGCGCAATTCCATGAGCCGATCACCATCGCGGACGTCATGGCATCGAAGCCGGTGGCGCGGCCGCTCAAGCTGCTCGACTGCTGTCCGGTGTCCGACGGCGGCGCCGCCATCATCATCAGCCGCGAGCCGACCGGAGCGACGGCGGTGCGCGTGCGTGGCTGCGCCCAGGCGCACACGCATCAGCACGTCACGGCGGCGCCGGCCCTGAGCGAGCTCGGCGCCGAGATTGCGATCGCGAAGGCGAAGGCAGCAGCGGGTGTAGACATCAAAGACGTCGACTACGCCGCCGTCTATGACAGTTTCACCATCACGCTCTGCATGCTGCTCGAGGATCTCGGCCTCGCCGGCCGCGGCGAGGCGGCGGCGCGGGTCAGGGCCGGTCATTTCAGCCGCGACGGCGCCGTGCCGCTCAACACCCATGGCGGGCTGCTCAGCTACGGTCATTGCGGCGTCGGCGGCGCCATGGCGCATCTGAGCGAAGCGCATCTGCAGATGACGGGGCGCGCCGGACCTCGCCAAGTCCGCGAAGCAGCGCTGGCGCTGCTGCACGGCGATGGCGGCGTGCTGTCGTCGCATGTCAGCATGTTCTGGGAGCGTGTGCGATGAGCGAATCGTCCGACTGGACCAGGGGGGTTGCAGCGATTCGCTTTCAGCGCTGTGCGTGCTGTGCCCACCTGCAGTATTTCCGCCGCGGCTTCTGCGCGGCCTGCGGCTCGCTTGCGCTCACCGATCACGCGGCGACGGGCGAAGGTACCATCTATGCGGCATCATTGGTCTGTCGTGCCGCGACGCCGGAGACGCGCGCGCATGTGCCCTACAACATCGTGCTGGTGGATATGCGTGAGGGCTTTCGCATCATGGCCCATGGCGACCACGAACTTGCGATCGGCGATCTCGTCATGGCCTGCTTCGTCACCTTCGCAGGCGGCATCGTGCCGTACTTCGGGAAAGTCAAATGAAGATGGGGAACAGAACGACGTCTGAAAAGGTCGACCGCGGGCGGCCGAGGCGGGACGATACGCATGAAAAATTCGTCCCGACCCGGATCGCCGCGCGATTGACACAATACTGTTACGCTACGCCTACTAACTCAAACGCAACTCAACTCGGTCGTTCGCGTGAGCAATCAAGCTCACATTCCTACCTACGGGCGATGAAGAAACTGCGACGCAGAACCTCCAGACAGCCCTTCATCGCCCGTAGAACAGGACGCTGGCGATGACGATCATGGATGTCACCGCCAGCATATGCGCGAGTGCCTCCGACGTTGCCCTCTTAGTGGCTTCCTTCATGCCGTTTCCTCCCTGGACACTGGACACGACTCTCCGTGGCGCAAATACACACGCTACGTCGGCTGGAATTTTACTCGGAACACCCCACTTCGACGTTCGCTTCGCGAGTCCCCACTCGGCGTTCATCGACGGTTCAGAACATCGTCGGGTAATGCGGCGTGAATTGGGCTCGCTTATGGTTGTCCTGCGACCGAGTCCCGGTAACGTTTAGGCGAGCCCGTACAAATACGAGTGATGCGAATTATCGACCGGAAGCTGTTAGTTACTGTGAATTGCAACCTTGAGTATTTGTTTGCTTCGACCGCGTGCGACACGTCGATGACGGACTTCGACGCACTGAAATCAGTCTGCCGCGAGCAGGTTGAGCCGCGCATTGGCGACCGTCAGGCGCTCCGCCAACAGTTGCGCCAGATTGCGCATGATGCGCTCGCCGGCTTTCGGATGGCGCACGCGGAAACGCTCGAAATCCACCAGCGAGATCTCGAAAGCGGTGGCGGAGAAATCCGCGACGACGTCGGCGGAGCGCACGGGCTCCAGCAGCGCCATCTCGCCGAAGCATTGCCCTGCCGTCAGCGTCGCGAGCCGGATGCCGTCGGGCAGGGTGACGTGGACGACGCCGGAGCGCAGGAAGAACAGCGAGGCCGCAGCATCGCCGGCCGCCAGGATGCGTTCGCCCTGTTGATAGTGCCGGATGGTCGCGAGCGCCGCGAGCTCGTGGCGCTCGTCCGCGGAGAGCCCGGCGAGCAGCGGCTGCTCGGCGAGCTCGGTGGTTTCGAGGAAGTCGATCGCCCCGCCATAGCGATAGACGATCTGGTCCTCGGCCCATTCGATCGCGGCGTCGAGCAGGTAGAAGTCGCGGACGTTCCTGATGTCGCCGGTGCGGGCCGCGATCTCCTGCCATTCCGGCGAGCTGCGGCGGATGCCCGACAGCACGACGGTCACGTCGAAGTCGGCGAGCTCGTGAAACAGCTCGGAAAGCAGGCGCACGCCTGCTTGTGTCATCGCGGTGACGCGATGGAGGTCGACGATGACGAATTGCGGTCGCGTGCTCGCCGCAAGCTGGCGCGAGACGTAGTCGACGTTGGAGAGCGACAGCGTACCGACCAGCTCGAGCACGCGCACCGCGTCCGGATGTGCGGCGAGGATGTTGCGTTCCTGCGCGCGGCGGCTGCGCCGCGACGGGTTGGCGCCGATGTCGTAGTCGGCGATGATCGTGGTGCGCGCATCGTCGGAACGGTTGAGCATGTGCAGGCCGTAATGCGCCGACAGCGCCTCGCAGACCTTGATGCCGCGCACGCTGTTGCCGTGACCGTCGAGCCTGGGCGAATAGCTGCCGAGCCCGAGCCGCGCGGGCAGGCTCGCCAGGATGCCGCCGCCGACGCCGCTCTTGGCGGGAATGCCGACGCGGTAGATCCATTCGCCGGCGAAGTCATACATGCCCGACGAGGTCATCACCGACAGCGTGCGCGACACCGCATAGGGCGTCACCACCTGCTCTCCGGTGACGGGATTGACGCCACGATTGGCGAGCGTGGCCGCCATGATCGCGCAGTCGCGCGCGGTAACGAGCACGGCGCATTGCCGGAAGTAGACCGCGAGCACGTCGTCGACAGGCTCCCTGATGACCTCCGACGTCCGCAGCAGATAGGCGATCGCGCGGTTGCGATCGCCGGTGGCGGCTTCCGACGCGAACACCGCGTCGTCGACATCGAGCTTGCGGCCGGCGAAGCGGCCGAGCGCGTCGCGGATGGTCTCGAAGGCGTCATTCTGACGTGCCTTGCGGATCAGACCGCTGCACGCGATCGCGCCGGCATTGACCATCGGATTGAACGGGTGGTTCTCCGCATTGAGCCGGATGGAATTGAAGGGATCGCCGGACGGCTCGACGCCGATCACGCGCTCGACCTCGTCGGAGCCGAGCGTATCGAGCGCGAGCGCGAACACGAACGGCTTCGACATCGATTGGATCGTGAACGGCACGCGGCTGTCGCCGACCTCGTAGACGTGGCCGTCCAATGTGGCGAGGCCGATGCCGAAATGCGCCGGGTCGGCCTTGCCGAGCTCGGGGATGTAGTTCGCAACGGTGCCGTCATGATCGGGCCAGAAGTCGGCATGGCAGGCCGACAGGAAGCGCTGCAGCGGCGGCATCGCGGCCGTCGCCCAATGCTGCGGATGTCGGATCGGCCTCGGGTGGGTGGTCATGGCAAGCTCGGCGGGAACAAGGTCTCGCGCCGGTTATGTCGCAGCCGCGACGGCGCAGCCAGCCCACACTTGTCGCAACGCTGGTCAAATGTTGCCGCTGCTCACCGATTGAGCGGGTTTGCGGGCGCGATGACCGTCCCGTGTTGCCATGCGCGAGAGGCGATGCCCATCGAAAGCCGCCGCTGCGGTACCGCGCGTTGGAACCGGCGACGATCGTCCCTCCCGCATCCTGCAGCCGATTGCCTGAGGATGCCGAGTCTTGTGCCAACACGCTGAAGAATGGCGGGTTTTGGAGACGGTCTGCTGTTGTGACGGCAAAACGGCTGGGCTAGCTTGTTCAACAAGCGGAATATCATTCCGCATGACGGAATTGGTGGGAAACGCATGGGACGACGGTCTGAGCGATTGAGCAGGGGCAGCATGCTGCCCGGAGATCTCGCCGGCGAGGGCGAGGTCATTCAGGTGGTGTCGCGGGCGTTCGACGTGCTTCGCTGTTTCGAGGGGCACGAGGCGCGGCTCGGCAATCTCGAAATCTCCAACCGCTGCGGCCTGCCGCGGTCGACGGTGTCGCGGCTGACGCACACGCTGACGCGCATGGGCCAGCTGGTCTACCTGCCGCGCGATCAGAAATACCGCATCGGCCCGAGTGCCGTGGCGATGAGCACGTCGATGACCAGAGGCTTGCAGCTGCGCAATCTGATCCGGCAGCGGCTGCAGGACGTCGCCGAGCAGTTGCCCGGCACTGTCGGCTTCGTGATTCCCGATCGCTTCCACCTCGTCTATCTGGAGTTCGGCCGCGCCGCGAATGCGCTCGGACTGCATGAGACCACCGGCAGCCGCATCTCGATGGCCTCGACCGCGGCCGGTCATGCCTATGTCGCCGCGCTCGAGCCGGAGGTCGGCGACGCCTTGCTGGCCGAGATGGAGCGCGAGATGCCTGACGCGGCCAAGCTGCTGCGGCCGCGCCTCGAGCACAACAGGCAGTTTCTCAAGGAGCACGGCTACGTGGTGGCCTGCGGCCTGTGGAGCCCGCACATCAATGGCGTCGCGCTGCCGCTGTGGTCGCCGCAATACCAGACCTATGTCGTGCTCACGATCGGGCTGTTGTCGGCGATGTACGACGAGCAGCGGCTGCATGACGAGGTCGCCCAGCCGATGCGCGAGCTCGGCCGCAGCATCGCCGCGCTGCTGCAGGGCGCGGAAGCCGACGTCTTCAACAACCGGATGGACAGAAAACCGCTCCAGGTGAACGCGAAGACTAACCACAAGAACAAGACCATCACCGGGGCAGGGGGAACGAATGAGTTGGCAGCCGGAGCTCGAGGAACTGGCCCGGCGCGAAGCCTTCGCGCGGGAGATGGGCGGGCCTGACAAGGTCAAGCGTCAGCACGACCAGGGCCGCCTCACCGTTCGCGAGCGCATCGACGGCGTCGTCGATCCCGGCAGCTTTCACGAGATCGGCGCGGTCGCCGGCCTCGGCGAGTATGACGAGCAGGGCGAGCTCAAGCACGTCACGCCCGCCAATTGCGTGTTCGGGCGCGCCCGCGTCGACGGCCGCACCGTGGTCGTGGTCGGCGACGATTTCACCGTGCGTGGCGGCTCGGCCGATGCCTCAATCGCCGCCAAGCCGTTGATGGCGGAGGAGATGGCGCACGACTTCCGTCTGCCCATCATCCGTATCATCGAGGGCTCCGGCGGCGGCGGTTCGGTCAAGACGATCGAGACCAAAGGCGCGGCCAATCTGCCCGGCGGCATCGGCGGCAATCGCTGGTACCGCTACACGACCGAGAACATGTCGCTGGTCCCGGTGGTCGCGCTCGGCCTCGGCTCGGTCGCGGGGCTTGGCGCAGCGCGGCTCGCGGCGAGCCACTACTCGGTGATGACCAAGCAGTCGGCGATGTTCGTCGCCGGGCCGCCGGTCGTGAAGCGGCTGGGCCAGGACCTCGGCAAGATGGAGCTCGGCGGCGCCGACATCCAGACCAAGGCCGGCGGCGTCGACCACGCGGTCGACACCGAGGCGGAAGCGTTCGCCTGCGCGCGGCGCTTCCTGTCCTATCTGCCGTCGTCGGTCTACGAGCTGCCGCCGACCTTGCCTTGCACCGACGATCCGCAGCGCGTCGACGAGCAGCTCATCAGCGCGGTGCCGCGGGATCGCCGGCGCGTCTACAAGATGCGGCCGATCATCGAGTCCGTCGTCGACAACGGCTCGTTCTTCGAGGTGGCGCAGAACTATGGCCGTCCGATCATCATCGGCCTCGCGCGTCTCGAAGGCCGCGCAGTGATGGTGCTGGCGAGCGATCCCTATCACTTCGGTGGCTCGTGGACGGCGGATGCATGCCAGAAGGTGATCCGCTGGGTCGACTTCGCCGAGACCTTTCATCTGCCGATCGTCTACCTGATGGACTGTCCCGGCTTCATGGTCGGCCTCGAGGCGGAGAAGGCCGCGACCATCCGCCACGGCGTGCGCGCAATGGCGGCGGTCAACCAGTCGACGGTGCCGTGGTGCACGGTGATCGTGCGCAATAATTTCGGCGTCGCTGGCGTCGTGCATCAGCCGGCCGATCGATTCTCCATCCGCTATGCCTGGCCGTCGGCCCATTGGGGCTCGCTGCCGCTCGAGGGCGGCATCGAGGCGGCGTATCGCGCCGAGATCGATGCCGCGCAGGATCCGAAGGCCAAGCTCAAGGAGATCGAGGAGCGGCTGACCAAGCTGCGCTCGCCGTTCCGCTCGGCCGAGAAGTTCTGGGTCGAGGAGATCATCGATCCCCGCAAGACGCGCGCGCTGCTGTGCGAGTTCGCCCGCCTCGCCGAGCCGCTGCGCACGCCCGGGCCGCCCACGGCGATGACGACGCGGCCGTGAGCTTACGCCGCGGCGGGCTTCGCCTGCCGCGCGATCGCCAGCGCCAGAAGCGCCGCGACGATGCAGAGCGCGCCGGCGGTGAAGAACGCCGGCAGGTAGCTCTGGAGCAGTGTGCGCGACAGGCCGGCGCCGAACGCGGCGGTGCCGGCGCCGAGCTGATGTCCGGCGAACACCCAGCCAAACACCAGGTTGGCCCGCTCGGGCCCAAACCGCTGCGCCGTCAGCCGCACCGTCGGCGGCACGGTGGCGATCCAGTCGAGGCCATAGAACATCGCGAACAGCGACAGGCCATAGAACGAGAAGTCGGTGAACGGAAGGAACAGCAGCGACAGACCACGCAGGCCGTAGTACCAGAACAACAGCCAGCGATTGTCGTACCGGTCCGACAGCCAGCCCGAGACGATCGTGCCGACGAAATCGAACATGCCCATCGCGGCGAGCAGGCTCGCCGCCTGCACCTGAGGAATTCCGAAGTCGAGGCACATCGGGATGAGATGCACCTGGACAAGGCCGTTGGTCGAGGCGCCGCAAATGAAGAACGTCGCAAACAGCATCCAGAACACCGGCGCCCGCGAGGCGTCGCGGAGGGTGCCGAGGGCGGCGGCGAGGATCGGCGTGGTGACGGGCGAGGGGGCGGCGATCGGGTCGGTGTCGTTGTCGCCATAGGGTCGGAGGCCGAGATCACTCGGGCGATCGCGCATCAGCAGCAGCACGGCGGTGGCGGAAACGCCGAGCATGATGCAGATCAGCCCGAGCGCGACGCGCCAGCCGAGCCGCTCGGTGAGGCTGGCGAGCAGCGGCAGGAACACCAGCTGTCCGGTGGCGACGCTGGCCGTGAGAATGCCGACGACGAGGCCGCGCCGCGCGACGAACCAGCGCGTGGCGATGGTCGCGCCCAGCACCAAGGCGGTCATGCCGGTGCCGATGCCGATCACGACGCCCCACAGCAGCACGAGGTGCCACACCTGTGTCATCGCGAGCGACGCCAGCAGCGCCGACACCACGATCAACTGGGCCAGCAGCGTGATGTTGCGCAGGCCGTAGCGGTTGAGCAGGGCGGCGGCGAACGGCGCCATCAGCCCGAACAGCACGAAGCGGATGGAGAGCGCCGAGGAGATCTCCGCGGTGCTCCAGCCGAATTCCTGCTGGAGTGGCACGATGAACACGCCGGGTGCGCCCACCGTGCCGGCGGACACCAGGGCCGTGAAGAACGTCACGGCGACCATCACCCAGCCGTAATGGATGTTGCGCCGTCCAAGGATCGCTGCAAGTTGGTTCGAGATCATGAGGCTCTCAGTACAATGGGGTTGCGCGCCCATTCTGCCAGGGCGCCCAAATGACATAAATGGCTAAGTTCCCTCGTTTCAGGACATCAGGGTCGCTCCACGGCGATCGCAGTCGCCTCGCCGCCGCCGATGCACAGTGCGGCCACGCCGCGCTTCAGCCCGCGCGCGTCCATCGCATGCAGCAGCGTCACGATCAGCCGCGCGCCGGTGGCGCCGATCGGGTGGCCGAGCGCACAGGCGCCGCCGTTGACGTTCAGCCGGTCACGCGGGATGCCAAGGTCGCGCTGCGCGGCCATGGCAACGACGGCGAAGGCCTCGTTGATCTCGAACAGGTCGACATCCTCGACGCGCCAGCCGACCTTGTCGAGCAGTTTCCTGATCGCCGGAATCGGCGCCGTCGTGAACCATTGCGGCTCCTGGCTGTGGGTGGCGTGGCCCTTGATCTCCGCGATGACAGGCAGCCCGTCGCAATCGGCACGCGACCGCGCGGCGAGCACGAGCGCCGCGGCACCATCCGCGTTCGCGGAGGACGCTGCGGGCGTGATCGTGCCGTCCTTGCGGAACGCCGGCTTCAGCGCCGGGATCTTCACCGGATCGACCTTGAGCGGATGCTCGTCGTTGGCGACCAGGCGCGGGCCGGATTTCTCGACGATCGTGATCGGGGCGATCTCGGCCTTGAACGCCCCGCCTTCGACCGCCTTGCGCGCACGCGTCAGCGTCTCGATGGCGTAGGCATCCTGGTCGGCGCGGGTGAACTGATAGGCCTCAGCCGTGGCCTCGCCGAAATCGCCCATCGAGCGTCCGGTCTCATAGGCGTCCTCCAGGCCATCCAGCATCATGTGATCGAGGATCCGATCGTGGCCAGCACGATAGCCGCCGCGCGCCTTGGTCAGCAGATATGGCGCATTGCTCATGCTCTCCATGCCACCCGACACGACGATCTCGGCGGAGCCCGCCCGAATGACGTCGTGCGCCAGCATCGCGGCCTTCATTCCGGAGCCGCAGACCTTGTTGATGGTGGTGGCGCCGGTGGCGTCGGGCAGGCCGGAACCGCGCGCGGCCTGCCGTGCCGGAGCCTGGCCCTGGCCGGCCGACAGCACGTTGCCCATGAACACCTCCTGGACCGCATCGGGCGAAACGGTGGCGCGTTCGAGCGCGGATCCGATCACGTGCGCGCCGAGCTTGTTCGCACTCAGCGGCGAGAATTCGCCCATGAAACGGCCCAACGGCGTGCGGGCGGCGGACAGGATCACGACGGAATCGGACGAGGCCATGACAAGGCTTTCTGATGAAATATGATAATCATCATATAGTAATCTCTCGCAAGAGGAAACCCCGGCGGTCCCTGCTGAACCGTCGTGAAGCTGGCGCGAGGCTGCCGGGATCTGCGAGGCGAGACTTGGAGAAACTTGCTATCGCTTGCGGTCGATGAAATGTTGCATCAGCCGTTTCGGCTCGTCGGTGAGGAACGACCGTCCGAAGGCGCCGATCGATATCTCGATGGACTCCTTCAGCGGCAGCTCCTCCCATTGCCGCAGCAGAGCCTTCTGCGTCCGCAGCGCTTCGGGACCGCAGGCGAGCAGGGATGCCACGGCCTTCTCGACCGCGATGTCGAGTTCTCCCTCGGCGGCGACGGCATCGACGAGGCCCCAGGCGAGAGCGGTCGGCGCGTCGATCGTCTCGGCCGTCATCAGCAGCCAGCGCGTGCGGCCCCAGCCGATGAGACGTGGCAGCAGCGCGGCATGAATGACCGAGGGAATGCCGACACGCACCTCGGGCATGCCGAACTTGGCGTCGTGTCCCGCGACACGGATATCGCAGGCCGCTGCGACCTCCAATCCGCCACCCAGACACCACCCCGGCATCCGCGCAATCACGGGGGCAGGAAAATGTCGCACCGCTTCGCAGAGCCCGGCAAGTCGCGAGATGAAGGTTTCCGCTGAAGCCTGGTCCAGCGTTGCCATCTCCTTGATGTCGGCGCCGCCGATCATGCTCTTCCCGCTTTCGCCGGCCAAAACGAGAACGCGAATGGCGGCGTCGGAGGCGAGCGATCGCAGCCCGGCTTCCACGTCGAGAATCGCCGCCGAACCGAGAATGTTGAGCGCGCCTGCATTGCAGATCGTCAGCCGAACGACGCCTTGGCCGTCACGACTCACGCCGCAGTGGGAATTGAGCATGTCCATGGTCGTCCTCGTCGGGTTCCTGGGCAACAGGGGTGTGCCGGGAATAAATCAGGCCAGCGAAGTTGATTTAGATCAACTCGAATTCATCAAATAGCTGCAGCGAGCAGGACGCAGAGCTGTTATAGTATGACCGCAGACATTCAATGGGACGGCAATGCGTTACTCTCCGGAACACAAGGCGGAAACCCACGCGCGGATCGTGCGCAAGGCATCGGTGCGGCTGCGCGAGCGTGGCGCTCATGGTGTCGGGGTTGCAGACCTGATGAAGGAGGCCGGACTGACTCACGGCGGCTTCTACGCGCATTTCGATTCGCGCGAGGCGTTGGTCGTGGAGGCGTTCGGTTATGCGATCGATCGTTCGATGGAGCATTGGCGCAAGCTGCTGGACCAGTTGCCGCCGCAGAAGCGGCTCTCGGCCATCGTCGACGGCTATCTGTCCGCCGGCCATCGCGACGATGTCGGTCACGGCTGCGCGGTTCCTGCGCTCGGAGCGGAAATCGCCCGCGAGAGCGCCAAGACCCGCAAGGCCTTTGCTGCGAAGCTGGAAGAGTTGATCGACCTGTTCGCTGAGTACATCGTCGACGTACCGGCCAAGACTGCGCGAAAGCGGGCTTCGGCGATGCTCGCGACGCTGGCGGGGACGCTCGTGATGGCGCGACTCATGGGCAGCGGCGAATTGTCAGACGATATCCTGAACTCCGGGCGCGAGGTGGCGCTGGCCGTCGCCAGCGGAGGTGGGCCGGCGGGCAGGGCACCTGTGCGGGCACCCGCAAAAAGGCCCGTGAAGAAGGTGGTAGCCGCGAAGCGCTGATCCGTCGCGCGGCTCGGATGCGGGACGCGGCACGCTGCACGCCGCGGGGTCTGCCGTGATCGTGCCGACCGAGCGAAGGGGCGGCATTTTCGCAGCGCCGATCAGCGCTTAGACCCTTCCCAAACGCCGCAAAGACTGCAAGATGCCGGCCAATTCGGCACTGCTTACCCCTGCGGAGGATACCCCATGCGTTCGATCGGTCATTTTATTGGCGGCAAAGAGGTCAAGGGCACGTCTGGACGGACGGCCGATGTCTTCGAGCCCATGACCGGCGACGTTCAGGCCAAGGTCGCGCTGGCGTCCCGCGCCGAGCTCCGGGCCGCGGTCGAGAACGCCAAGGCGGCGCAGCCGGCCTGGGCCGCCACCAATCCGCAGCGCCGCGCGCGCGTCATGATGAAGTTTCTGGAGCTCGCGCAGCGCGATTACGACCAGCTCGCCGAGCTGCTGGCCCGCGAGCACGGCAAGACCGTTCCAGATGCCAAGGGCGACATCCAGCGCGGCCTCGAGGTGGTTGAGTTCGCCTGCGGCATTCCGCATTTGATGAAGGGCGAGTACACCGAAGGTGCCGGTCCGGGCATCGACATCTATTCGATGCGCCAGCCGCTCGGTGTCGTTGCCGGCATCACGCCGTTCAATTTCCCGGCGATGATTCCGATGTGGAAGTTCGCTCCCGCCATCGCCTGCGGCAATGCCTTCATCCTGAAGCCGTCGGAGCGCGATCCGGGCGTGCCGATGAAGCTCGCCGAGCTGATGATCGAGGCCGGTCTGCCGCCGGGCATCCTCAACGTCGTCAACGGCGACAAGGAGGCGGTCGACGCCATCCTCGAGGATCCGGACATCATGGCGATCGGCTTCGTCGGCTCGTCGCCGATCGCGCAGTACATTTATGAGCGCGCCGCCGCCCACGGCAAGCGCTGCCAGTGTTTCGGCGGCGCCAAGAACCACGCCATCGTGATGCCCGACGCCGATCTCGACCAGGCCGTCGATGCGCTGATCGGCGCCGGCTACGGCTCGGCCGGCGAGCGCTGCATGGCGGTGTCGGTTGCGGTGCCCGTCGGCAAGACCACGGCCGACCGGCTGATGGAGAAGCTGATCCCGCGCGTGGAAAGCCTCAAGATCGGCACGTCAGTCGACCCATCGGCCGATTTCGGCCCGCTGGTCACCCGCGAGGCGGTCGAGCGCGTGAAGAACTACGTCGACATCGGCATCAAGGAGGGGGCGACGCTCGCCGTCGACGGCCGCGGCTTCAAGATGCAGGGCTATGAGAACGGCTTCTACATGGGAGGCTGTCTGTTCGACAACGTCACCAAGGACATGCGGATCTACAAGGAGGAGATCTTCGGGCCGGTGCTGTCGGTCGTTCGCGCCAAGGACTATGCCGAGGCGCTGGCGCTGCCGTCGGCGCATGATTACGGCAACGGTGTCGCGATCTTCACCCGCGACGGCGACGCCGCGCGCGACTTCGCGGCCAAGGTCAATGTCGGCATGGTCGGCATCAACGTGCCGATCCCGGTGCCGATCGCCTACTACACCTTCGGCGGCTGGAAGAAGTCCGGCTTCGGCGATCTCAACCAGCACGGCCCGGATTCGATCCGCTTCTACACCAAGACCAAGACGGTCACCTCGCGCTGGCCGTCCGGCGTCAAGGAAGGCGCGGAATTCTCGATCCCGCTGATGAAGTGATGAGATGAACTGACAACAGTGGGAGCCCGCTAGGGCTCCCACTCCGTCATCGCGAGGAGCGGAGCGGCGAAGCAACCCAGGCTGCCTCCGCGGAAAGACTCTGGATTGCTTCGCTTCGCTCGCAATGACGGAGTGTGAAGAGGCGCCACTGCCAACAAACAAGACCAGGAAACGCGGAGAACGGATGCAGTTCGCTCTCGACGAGGATCAGATCGCGGTGCGCGACATGGCGCGCGCCTTCGCGGCGGAGAAGATCGCGCCGCATGCGCTGCGCTGGGACGAGGAGAAGCATTTTCCCGTCGATGTGATGCGGGAGGCCGCAAGCCTCGGCATGGGCGGCATCTACATCCGCGACGATGTCGGCGGCTCGGGTCTCAGCCGGCTCGATGCGGCGCTGATCTTCGAGGCGCTGGCGACGGGCTGCCCCACAGTGTCGGCCTTCATCTCGATCCACAACATGGCCTCATGGATGATCGACACCTTCGGTACCGAGGCCCAGCGCCAAGCTTACCTGCCGAAGCTCTGCGCCATGGACCTGATCGCGAGCTATTGCCTCACCGAGCCGGGCGCGGGCTCCGATGCGGCGGCGCTGCGCACGCGCGCGGCGCGCGAGGGCGACGACTACGTGCTCAACGGCCAGAAGCAGTTCATCTCCGGCGCGGGCGCCACGGATATCCTCGTTGCGATGGTTCGCACGGGAGCCGACGGTCCCGGCGGCATCTCGACCCTGGTGATCGATGCCAATACCCCCGGCGTGTCGTTCGGCGCCAATGAGCGCAAGATGGGCTGGAACGCGCAGCCGACCCGCGCGGTGATCTTCGAGAATGCGCGCGTTCCGGTGGCCAACCGGCTCGGCGAGGAGGGCATCGGCTTCAAGATCGCCATGGCCGGGCTCGACGGCGGCCGCCTCAACATTGCCGCGTGCTCGCTCGGCGGCGCGCAGGCGGCGCTCGACAAGACGCTGGCCTATACGAAAGAGCGCAAGGCGTTCGGCAAGCGGCTCGACGAATTCCAGGCGCTGCAGTTTCGCATCGCCGACATGGCAATCGAGCTGGAGGCGGCGCGCACCTTCGTCTGGCGCGCGGCGGCTGCGCTCGACCGCAAGGATGCTGACGCGACCATGCTGTGCGCTATGGCCAAGCGCTTCGGGACCGATGTCGGCTTCGAGGTCGCCAACCAGGCGCTGCAGCTGCATGGCGGCTACGGCTATTTGAGCGAATACGGCATCGAGAAGATCGTGCGTGACCTGCGCGTGCACCAGATCCTCGAAGGCACCAACGAGATCATGCGCCTGATCGTGTCGCGCAAGCTGATCGAGGCGGCGCGATGACCGAGGCTATCGAAGGCGACCTGATCGTCCGCCGCGAAGGCTCGGCCGGCATCATCCGGCTGAACCGGCCGAAGGCGATCAACGCGATGACGCTGGAGATGTCGATGGGCATCGACGCCGCGCTGGATCGGTTCGAGGGCGATCCGGCCGTCGCAATTGTCGTGCTCGAAGGCGCGGGCGAGCGTGGACTTTGTGCAGGCGGCGATATCCGCGGGCTCTATGAGAGCTCGAAGACGAATGGCGATCTCGGCAAGGTGTTCTGGCGCCAGGAATACATCATGAACGCGCGCATCGCGGCGTTTCCAAAACCCTATGTCGCCTATATGGACGGGCTGGTGATGGGCGGCGGCGTCGGGCTGTCGGCGCATGGCCGCCACCGCATCGTGACCGAGAAGACCAAGCTCGCAATGCCCGAAGTCGGGCTCGGCTTCTTTCCCGACGTCGGCGGCACCTGGCTCTTGTCGCGCGCGCCCGGCGAACTCGGCGCCTATTTCGGCCTGACGGGGCAGACCATGAACGGGCCCGATGCGATCCATGCGCGCTTTGCCGATGCCGTGGTGCCGACCGAGAAATGGCCGGCGCTGCGCGAGGTCCTGACCAAAGTCAGGCCGGGGACGCTGTCGATCGAGATCGACCGGCTGATCGCAGGCTTCGCGACGTCGGAGACGTCCGGCCCGGTGGCGGCGCAGCAGGCCAAGATCGACGCCTGGTTCGCCCATGACAGCATGCACGACATCTTTGCCGCCTTGAAAGCGGACGGCTCGGAGCTCGCGTTGGCGACGCTGAAGACGCTGCAGGAGAAGTCGCCGCGCGGCATGGTCGTGACGCTCGAGCTGCTGCGACTGGCACGCGGTGCGGCGTCCCTGGAGGAATGCCTGGTGCGCGAGTATCGTGCGGCGCTCGAAGTGTTCCGCAGCGACGATTTCCGCGAGGGCGTGCGTGCGGCGATCATCGACAAGGACCGCAATCCCAGATGGTCGCCGCCTGATGTCGATCAGGTGACACCGGACATGCTGGCGCCATATCTTGCCGAGATTGGCGCCGACGAGCTGACCTTTCCGCAGAGCAGATAACAATCAGGTCGAGGGGAGAGAACGAACCATGGCAACGATCGCATTCATCGGCCTCGGCAACATGGGTGGACCAATGGCCGCCAACCTGGTCAAGGCCGGCCACAAGGTGGTCGCGTTCGATCTGGTCGAGACCTCGCGCGCCCAGGCCAAGGCCGATGGCGCCGAAATCGCCGACAGCGCCGTCGCCGCGGCCAAAAGCGCCGATGCCGTCGTCACCATGCTGCCGGCCGGCAAGCATGTGCAGGCGGTCTGGAACGAGGTCGTGCCGGCGATGTCCAAGGGCGCGCTGATCATCGATTCCTCGACCATCGACGTCGAGAGCGCGCGCGCCGCGCATGCGCTGGCCACAAGGCACGGCATCGCCGCCGTGGACGCGCCGGTGTCCGGGGGCACCGGCGGCGCCAAGGCCGCAACGCTTACCTTCATGTGCGGCGGCGAGGAGAGCGCGTTCGCTGCGGCCAAGCCGATCCTTGAGAAGATGGGCAAGAAGATCGTCCATTGCGGCGGCGCCGGCGCGGGGCAGGCGGCCAAGATCTGCAACAACATGATCCTCGGCATTTCGATGATCGCGGTCAGCGAGGCGTTTGCGCTGGGTGAAAGGCTCGGCCTGTCGCATCAGGCGCTGTTCGACGTCGCCTCGACCTCGTCGGGGCAGTGCTGGTCGCTGACATCCTATTGCCCGGTGCCGGGCCCAGTGCCGGCTTCGCCCGCCAACAACGACTACAAGCCCGGCTTTGCGACCGCGCTGATGCTGAAGGACCTCACGCTGTCGCAGGACGCCGCCAAGGCCGCCGGCGCGGCGACCCCGCTTGGCCAGCACGCGCAGGAGATCTACAAGGCGTTCGAGGCCGCCGGCCATGGCGGCGTCGATTTTTCCGGGATCATTCAGCACGTTCGCAAGCTCGCCGGGACCACCTGATGACGACATTCAAGGACGCACGCGCGTTTCTGCTGGCGCATCGCACCGACTACGATGCGGCCGTGAAGGGTTTCCGCTGGCCCGATGCCGTCCCGTTCAACTGGGCGCTCGACTGGTTCGATGCCGAACTCGCGTCCGATCCGGAGAGCCGCGACCGCACCGCGCTTTGGATCTTCGACGCCGCGCAGGACCGCCAGACCAAGCTGTCGTTTGCGGCGTTGTCGCGCCGCTCCAACCAGGTCGCGAATTTCCTGCGCGCGCAGGGCTTGAAGCGCGGCGACCATCTGCTGCTGCTGCTCGGCAACGTCGTGCCGCTGTGGGAGACGATGTTGGCGGCGATGAAGCTCGGCGTCGTCGTGATCCCCGCGACGACGCTGCTGACCACCGACGAGTTGCGCGATCGTCTGGAGCGCGGCCGCGCCAAGGCCGTGGTCGCGGCGCAGGATCAGGTTGCGAAGTTCGCCGATCTGGGCGCCGATGATCTCGTCCGCATCGTCGTCGGCGCGCCGGCGGCACCTGCCGGCTGGCTGCCGTTCGAGCAGGCGGCCGGCGTAGCCGAGGCGTTCACGCCGGATGGGCCGACGCAGCCGGATGATCCGATGCTGCTCTATTTCACCTCGGGCACCACGGCCAAGCCGAAGCTGGTGCGGCACAGCCATCGCAGTTATCCGGTCGGCCATCTCTCGACCATGTACTGGCTCGGCCTGCAGCCGGGCGACGTGCACCTCAACATCTCCTCGCCGGGCTGGGCCAAGCATGCCTGGAGCTGCTTCTTCTCGCCCTGGAATGCCGGCGCCACGGTATTCGTGGTCAATCAGCCGCGCTTCGACGCCAAGGGGCTGCTCGCGATCATCAAGCGCTGCGGCGTCACGACGCTGTGCGCGCCACCCACGGTGTGGCGGCTGTTCATCCAAGAGCATCTCGCCGACTTCAAGGTCTCGCTGCGCGAGGCCTGCGGCGCCGGCGAACCGCTCAATCCGGAGGTGATCGATCAGGTGCGTGCCGCCTGGGGGCTGACGATTCGCGACGGCTATGGCCAGACCGAAACCGCGGCGATCGTTGGCAACTCGCCGGGCCAGAAACTGAAGATCGGCTCGATGGGGCGGCCGCTGCCGGGCTATCGCGTCGAGGTCGCCGACATCGACGGCAATCTCTCCGGCGAAGGCGAGATCACGCTGGCGCTCACCGGCGAGCGTCCGGCCGGCCTGATGCAGGGCTATCAGGGCGACGACGGTCAGCTGTCCGGCGCCGATGGCATGCGCTACCGTACCGGCGACGTCGTGTTCCAGGACGATGACGGCTATCTCACCTTCGTCGGCCGCTCCGACGACGTGTTCAAATCGTCCGACTACCGCATCTCGCCGTTCGAGCTGGAAAGCGTGCTGCTGGAGCATGAGGCCGTCGCCGAGGCTGCCGTTGTGCCGTCTCCGGATCCCATCCGTCTTGCTATACCGAAAGCCTATGTGTTGCTGACGGCGGGCGCGGAGCGCTCGCGCGCCACGGCGCTGTCGATCTTCACCCATCTGCAGGCGCGCCTGGCGCCATTCAAGCGCATCCGCCGGCTCGAGCTCGTGAGCGAGCTGCCGAAAACGATCTCCGGAAAAATCCGCCGGGTGCAGCTGCGCAGGCTGGAGCACGAGGACAACCGCACGGACCATCTGCGCGGCACGGAATTCAAGGAAGAGGATTTCCCGGAGTTGAAAACGAGGCCATCCGGGCACGAGGTGTAGGAACGCATGAACAAGATCTGGAAGAAGCCGCCGATTTCGCTTGCAGCCTATCAGGCTATGGTCGGCCAGGAGATCGGCGTGTCGTCATGGCACGTGCTCGATCAGAAGCGCATCGACACCTATGCCGACGTGATCGAGGATCATCAGTTCATTCACGTCGACCCCGAGCAGGCCAAGGCGACGCCGTTCGGCACCACGATCGCGCACGGCTTCCTGACGATGTCGCTGCTGTCGGTCATGTCCTATGAGGTCATGCCGGCGATCGAGGGTACGGCGATGGGCGTGAACTACGGCTTCGACAAGCTGCGCTTCATCTCGCCGGTGAGATCGGGAAAACGCGTGCGCGGCCGCTTCGTCCTTGCCGAAGCCACTCTGCGCAAGCCGAAGGAGCTGCAGTCGCGCACCAACGTCACGGTCGAGATCGAGGGCGAGGACAAGCCCGCGCTGGTCGCCGACTGGATCGGACTCATCTATCTGAGCTAACTCACCTCGTCACAACCCACCCTTCGTCATCGCCGGGCTTGACCCGGCGATCCATCAAGTCCGAGAGTCTTTCGAAGTGGATGGATGCCCGGGTCGAGCCGGGGCATGACGAGCGACAAATAGGAACGACACATGGCAATCAGATTCGACGGACGCGTCGCCATCGTCACCGGCGCAGGCAATGGTTTGGGGCGCGCGCATGCGCTGGGGCTGGCGAGCCGCGGCGCCAAGGTCGTGGTCAATGATTTCGGCGGCGCGCGCGACGGCACCGGCGGCTCGATGACCGCGGCGGAGACGGTGGTCGAGGAGATCCGCAAGGCCGGCGGCACCGCGATGGCCGACGGCGCCGACGTCTCGAATTTCGAGCAGGTCACCGCGATGGTGGAGCGCGCCAGCAAGGAGTGGGGCAGCGTCGACATCATGTGCGCCAATGCCGGCATTCTGCGCGACAAGTCGTTCGGCAAGATGGAGGTTGCCGATTTCGCCAAGGTGCTCGACGTGCATCTGGTCGGCAGCTTCTACTGCTGTAAGGCGGTGTGGAACGGCATGCGCGAGCGCAACTACGGCCGCATCGTGCTGACGACGTCGTCGTCCGGCCTGTTCGGTAATTTCGGCCAGGCCAACTACGGCGCGGCCAAGACCGGCATGGTCGGCCTGATGAACGTGCTGGCGGAGGAGGGCCGCAAGACCAACATCCGCGTCAACATCATCTCGCCGACGGCTGCGACCCGCATGACCGAGGAGCTGCTGCCGCCGCAGGCGCTGCAGCTGATGAAGCCGGAATCGATCACGCCCGCGGTGGAATATCTGCTCAGCGAGGACGCGCCCACGCGCACCATCATGGGCGCGGGTGCGGGCTCGTTCGCGGTCATCAGGATCCTGGAGAGCGAGGGCATCAACCTGCCGCCGGAGGAGTGGACGCCGGACGCGATCGCCGCGCATTTTGCCGAGATCAGCGACATGTCGAAGGCGCGGGCGCTGCAGGGTGCGTTCGAGCAGACACAGAAATACGTCGGTCAGGCCGCAGCGCGGCTGGGGATCAAGCTGTAAGGCACCATACGCATCGCACCCTCCGCCGTCATGGCCGGGTCAAGCCCGGGCATGACGACCTGTTGTGTGGTGACGCCATGGCCCTAAACTCCAGTCATGACCTTATCCAAGCAAGTTGCCGTCATCGGAGCCGGGCCGGCCGGGCTGATGGCGGCCGAGGTGTTGGCTGAGGGCGGTGCCGCCGTCACCGTCTACGACGCGATGCCGTCGGTCGCGCGCAAATTCCTGATGGCAGGGCGCGGCGGCCTCAACCTCACCCATAGCGAAGAGCTGTCCGCCTTCCTGTCGCGCTATCGCGAGGCGGCGGCGTGGCTGGAGCCGGCCATCCGCGCGTTCCCGCCGCAGCGGCTGCGCGACTGGTGCGAGGCGCTCGGCGAGCCCACGTTCATCGGCTCCTCCGGCCGCGTGTTTCCGACCGCGATGAAGGCCTCGCCGCTGCTGCGCGCGTGGCTGCGCCGGCTGGCCACGCAGGGTGTGCGCTTCGAGCTGCGGCATCGCTGGACCGGCTGGGACGAGGCAGGGCGGCTGACATTCGAGACACCGGCAGGACTGCGCGCGATCACGGCCGATGCGACCGTGCTCGCGCTCGGCGGCGCCAGCTGGCCGCGGCTCGGCTCCGACGGGGGCTGGGCATCGCTTCTCGCCGCGAAGGGTGTCGCGATTGCGCCGCTGCGGCCGGCCAATTGCGGCTTCACTGTCGCCTGGTCGGACATCTTCCGCGGCCGCTTCGAAGGCCAGCCGCTCAAAGGCATCGCGCTGTCGTTTGCTGATCGCAGCGTCCGCGGCGAGGCTATCGTCACGCGCGACGGCATTGAAGGCGGCGCGGTCTATGCGCTGTCCGCCGAGTTGCGCGAGGCAATCGCTCTGGAAGGCGCGGCCATTCTTGACGTCGCGCTGCGACCCGATCTTGCGACCGCCGATCTGGTCAAGCGGCTGTCAGCGCCCCGCGGCAAGCAGTCGTTCTCGAATGTCCTGCGCAAGGCGCTGCAACTGTCCCCCGTCGCGATCGGCCTGCTGCAGGAGGCGGCAAAAGCGCAAGGCCTGTCGCTGTCATCGCTGTTGCCGGACCGTCTCGCTGCACTGATCAACGCCGTGCCGATCAAGCTGACGGGCACCGCCGGACTGGCGCGCGCGATCTCCAGCGCCGGCGGCATCGCGCGTGACGAACTCGACGCCGACTTCATGCTCAAACGCCTGCCCGGCGTGTTCGCCGCCGGCGAAATGCTCGACTGGGAAGCCCCGACCGGCGGCTACCTGCTGCAGGCGTCGTTTGCGACCGGGGTCGCCGCGGGGAAGGGCGTGTTGAAGTGGCGTGCGGGGGAAATGGCAGGCAATGTCTGACCAGCTTCCCGAGCCCTGGTCTTGGATGACGGACGATCAGCTCCGTGCCGCGTTCGAAGAAGAACTTGCGCGCGAAGTAGGTCCCAATCATGCGCTGGCTAATCGGTCCCTCAGGATCGTCGCCCGACGCGAGGACTGCGACGACGTTCTTGTAGCGCTCGGGGGAGGCTGCGTGGCTCAAGTCCATTTGACGTGGACACGGCGCCGCGAGCTTGATCCTCGCTGGCCCGAGGCCGTCATCTACGATTCCATGGAAGATTGGCGGAACAGTTGCAGTGAATAGCCGAGCGGGCGGCCACAAACACCGTCGTCATTCCGGGGCGCCCGGAGGGCGAGCCCGGAATCCATAACCACGATCGGGCGTATGGATTCCGGGCTCAGCCGCTAGTGCGGCTGCCCCGGAATGACGCTGCGAGAGAGTTTCGCCCTACCGCAGCTTGCCGCGGGCGGCGACCGGCAGCGTGCCCAGGATCTCCTCGCCGCGGACCATGACGACCTCGTCCATCATGTTGACGACGACGCAGACGTGGTTGGGGATGATGCGCACGACGTCGCCGACATTGGGACGGGTATTGCTGCGCGACAGGTCGAGGAAGCCGTGCTCCTCGGCGAAGCGCGCGATCTTCGCTTCCGGGTGCTCCAGGATCAGTCCGTGGCCGTCGAGGCCGCCGGTATCCGTCGTCAGCGTCTTAGAGCCGGCGTCGAGGATACCGCGCTCCGGTGCAGCGCGGCTGACGACGGTCGAATAGATGTGCAGCGCGCAGTCGTCCCAGGTCGCGACACCGGCGGCGACCTGCATGCGGTCGTTGTAGATGTAGGTGCCGGGCCGATGCTCGGTGGCGCCCTTGAGCTTGCCGAGATTCTTCAGGTTGGGCGAGCCGCCGGTCGAGACGATGGCCGCGTCCAGCCCGTCGGCGCGGACGCCGGCCAGCGCCTCGTCATAGAACCGCTGCGTCTCGTCCCAGCCGGTCTCGGTCGGATACAGCATGAAGCCGGCGAAGCGCAGGCCGTCTGACGCTGCGATCTGGCGCGCGAGCTGGATCGCTTCCGTCGGCGTCTCGACGCCGGCGCGCTTGCGCCCAGTGTCGCATTCGACCACGACCGAGAGCGTGCGGCCGGATTGTTTTGCCGCCTGCGGCAGGCCGGCGATCACGGTCGCGTTGTCGGCGGCGACCGTCATGTCGGCCTTGGCTTGCAGCGCGGCGAGGCGTGCCATCTTCTCCTCGCCGATCAGGTTGTAGCTGATCAGGATATTGTCGATGCCGGCACCCGCCATGATCTCAGCCTCGCCGATCTTCTGGCAGGTGATGCCTTGCGCGCCCGCCTCGATCTGCAGCTTCGCGAGCACCGGGCTCTTGTGCGTCTTGATGTGCGGCCGGTTGGCGACGCCCGCGGCCTCGCACTGGGCCTGAATGCGCGCGATGTTGCGCTCGACCCTGTCCATGTCGATGACGGCACAGGGCGTGCCGTACTCCCGGGCGATCCTGGCGGCGAGCGGGGTGGTCATGTCATTTACTCCATGTTGCCGTCATTGCGAGGAGCGAAGCGACGAAGCAATCCAGAGTCCGGCTGCAGCCCCGGATTGTTTCACGTCGCTCGCAATGACGAAGTGATTTCGATGAACGTTACGCGCCCTCGATCTCCTCGCGCAGCACTTCGAGCTCGAGCCAGCGGTCCTCGGCGGCGGTGAGCTCGGCTTGCGCAGTGGCGATCGCGAGGGAGGCGGCGTCGAATTTCTTGCGGTCTTTCGCATACAGCGCGGGGTCGGCGAGCACGGCCTGCTGCTTGGCGATCTCGGCTTGCAGCTTGGCGATCGTCTTCGGCAAGGTCTCCAGCGCGTGCTTCTCGTTGAAGGAGAGCTTGCGCTTCGGCGCGCTCGCAGGCGCCGTGGCCGCGTGCTTGGTTTCCTTCTTCTCCTCAGCCGCCTTGGCATGCTGGCGCTTCAGGTCGGCGCCGCGTTGCGCCAGCATGTCGCTGTAGCCGCCGGCGTATTCCTGCCATTTGCCGTTGCCCTCGGGGACGATCACCGAGGTGACCACGCGATCGAGGAAGTCGCGGTCGTGGCTGATCAGGATCACCGTGCCCTCGTAGTCGCCGAGCATGTCCTCGAGCACATCGAGTGTCTCCAGGTCGAGATCGTTGGTCGGCTCGTCCAGCACCAGCAGGTTCGATGGCTTGGCCAGCGCGCGCGCCAGCATCAGCCGGCCGCGCTCGCCGCCGGAGAGCACTTCGAGCGGCGTGCGCATCTGCTCGCGCGAGAACAGGAAGTCCTCCATGTAGCCGACGACGTGCTTCGGCTTGCCGGCCACCATGACGTGATCGCCGCGGCCGCCGGTCAGCGCTTCGGCGAGCGTCGTCCGGGGATCGAGGCTCTCGCGGTGCTGGTCGAGCGTCGCCGTCTCCAGATTGACGCCGAGCCGGATGCTGCCGCTGTCCGGCTCGCTGCCGCCGGTGAGCAGGTTGACCAGCGTGGTCTTGCCGGCGCCGTTCGGGCCGACGATGCCGATGCGGTCGCCGCGCTGGATGCGGATGGAGAAGTTGTCGACGATCTTGCGATCACCAAAGCTCTTCGACGCGCCCTTCGCTTCGATCACCAGCTTGCCGGACTTGTCGGCCTCGGCCGCGGCGAGGTTGGCGGCGCCCGCCGTGCCGCGATAGTCGCGGCGCTGCTGGCGCAGCGCATGCAGGTTGGCGAGCCGCTTGACGTTGCGCTTGCGGCGGCCGGAGACGCCGTAACGCAGCCAGTGCTCTTCGTTGACGATCTTGCGGTCGAGCTTGTGCTGCTCGCGCTCTTCTTCCGCCAGCACCTCGTCGCGCCACGCCTCGAACGCCGCAAAGCCGCGGTCGATCTGCTTGATCTGGCCGCGGTCGAGCCAGGCGGTCGCGCGCGACAGATTGGTGAGGAAACGGCGATCGTGACTGATCAGCACCAGCGCCGAGCTTCGGCCGTCGAGCTCGTTCTCCAGCCATTCGATCGTGGTCAGGTCGAGATGGTTGGTCGGCTCGTCCAAGAGCAGGATGTCGGGGTTGGGCGCGAGCACGCGCGCCAACGCCGCGCGGCGCGCCTCGCCGCCGGAAACATGCGCCGGATCTTCCTCGCCGGTGAGGCCGAGCTGCTCGACGAGATAGCGCGCCTGATAGTGATCGTCGCCGGGACCGAGCCCGGCCTCGACATAGGACAGCGTGGTGGCATGGCCGGAGAAGTCCGGCTCCTGCGGCAGGTAGCGCACGGTGGCGCCCGGCTGCACGAAGCGCGTGCCGCTGTCGCACTCGACGAGGCCGGCGGCGATCTTGAGCAGCGTCGATTTGCCGGAGCCGTTGCGGCCGATCAGGCAGACGCGTTCGCCCGGCGAGACCGACAGCTCGACGCCCTGCAGCAGGGCGGTGCCGCCGAAGGTCAGGCGGATGTCCTTGAGTTGGATGAGAGGCGGCGCCATGGGTCTAGCCTTGCTGCTGCATCCGCGCGGCGCGCTGGCGCTGCATGCGGCGGATGGTCTGATCGAGGGTGGAGAGGAAGGTGGAGCGGTCGCGCGGCGTGAACGAGCGCGGCCCGCCGGTGACCTCGCCGGACGAGCGCAGATCGGTCATGAGGTTGCGCACGGCGAGCGTCATGCCGATCGACTCCTCGGTGAACGCCTTGCCGTTCGGCGCGATCACCGCGCTGCCGGCCTTGACGCAGCGGCTCGCCAGCGGAATGTCCGCTGTGATGACGACGTCGTCGGCGCCGGCGCGCTCTGCGATCCAGTCGTCCGCGGCATCCATGCCGCTGCCCGCCGCCACGCGCGTGATCAGGGGATCCTCGGGCACGCGGATGAAGCCGCCCGCGACCACGATCACTGGCAGGCCGTGGCGGATCGCGACGCGATAGATCTCGTCCTTCACCGGACAGGCGTCGGCGTCGACATAGATCGTGACAGGGGCGAGCTCGGCGGTTTCGGTCGTCATCTGGCGTTCTGCTGGGGGTGGCCGGTTGGTACCCCATCGCCAGCCAAATTGCGAGCCAAACGCTGGCCTTGCCAGGACCTTTCCGGCCGTTACCATCGCCCGAAAAGGGTCAAAGGGAGGCAAGGATGGCAGACGGAATCGCGACCTATGCGGTCGAGGCGTTCAACACGGCCAAGCAGTCCGAGAACAAGATGCACGATGACAGCGTGGCGCGCCGGTTCGGCTTCGCGGGCGGCCTCGTGCCCGGCGTCGAAGTGCTGGCCTATATGCTGCATCAGCCGGTTGTGCGCTGGGGCCGGGCATTCCTGGAGCGCGGGCTGATCGAGGCGCGGTTCACCAAGCCGGTCTATGACGGCGAGATCGCCGAGGTCAGGGCGGAGGAGGTCGGCGACGGGCTCAGCCTGGAGGTCGTGAGTAAAGGTGAGATCTGCGCCACCGGTTCCGCGTCGCTGCCCGCGTCAGCGCCCGACATCGCTCTGGCCGAATATCGAGAGGTTCCAGCCGCGGCGGTGCGGCCGCTCGTCAGCGCGGAGTCGTTCGCTGTCGGCAGCTGGCTCGGCACGGCGGCACGCGCGTGGCCAGGGCAGGCGGCCACCGCCTATCTCTCTGAGATTCGCGAGCGCGATCCGATCTATGCAAACGAGCGGCTTGGTCACCCGGGCATGTTGCAGAGGGTGATGAACCGGCTGCTGGTCGACAATGTCGTCCTCGGCCCCTGGATTCACGTCGGCAGCCGAATGCAATTGCTGTCGGCGATTGCAGAAGCCGACGAGATCACGGCGCGTGGCCGGGTGGTCGCGAACTACGAGAAGAAGGGCCACCGCTTCGTCGAGATCGATGCGCTGGTGGTCGCCAATGGCGACCGCCCACTTGCGCATTGCCATCACGTGGCGATCTATCAGCCGCGCGCGCAGGCGGCCGCCTAGCGGACGGACTTGGCAAGAGGCACGCGGCATCCAAAAGACAGCTGTCATGCTCCGCCTGCGCGGACGATGACGGCGAAGTTCTGGGTACGCTGCTTGCCCACACTCCCGTCATTGCGAGCGCAGCGAAGCAATCCAGAGTGTTGCCGTGGAGGCAGTCTGGATTGCTTCGCTACGCCGCTACGCTCGCAATGACGTGGAGAGGACCCGCGGCCCAATCTCGACAGTCCGTAGCCCGGATGCGCGCACGCCGGCGCCCAGCGGGTGCAGGCGGGAGCGACATCCGGGTTCACCGATACAGCCCGTGAGACCCCGCATGCGGGCTACGGGCTTTTCGTTTGGCAATGAGAGTTTTCGCCTCATCGCGAGCGAAGCGGCTACGCCGCGGTCCTCGCCTTGCCGTCCTGGATCGCGCGCCAGAGCTTTTCGGTGGTGAGCGGCATGTCGAGATGCTTCACGCCGTAGTCGGACAGTGCGTCGATCACCGCGTTGATCACGGATGCCATCGAGCCGGCGCAGCCGGCTTCGCCGCAGCCCTTGGTGCCGAGCGGGTTGGACTTCGCCGGCACCGGATGGTTGTCGACCGTCATCATCGGCACGTCGGAGGCGCGCGGCAGCGCATAGTCCATCAGAGATCCTGTGATCGGCTGGCCGCTCTCGTCGTAGCGTAGATGCTCCATCAGCGCCTGGCCGATGCCCTGGGCGACGCCACCATGGAGCTGGCCGGCGACGATCATCGGGTTGATCACCGTGCCGAAATCGTTGATCGCGGTGTAGGCGACGATCTGCGCGACGCCGGTGTCCGGTTCGATCTCGACCTCGCAGACATGACAACCATTGGGGAACGTCGATTCCGTTACTGTCGAGTTGTGGTCGACGTCGAGCGAGGCTGGCACGCCGTCGGGCATCTTGCCCTCGCGCAGGCGGCGCGCCAGCTCCATGATGTCGATGCTGCGATCGGTGCCGGCGATGGTGAACTGGCCGCCCGCGAACTCGATGTCGGCTTCCGAGGCTTCGAGCAGATGCGCGGCGGCCTGCTTGCCCTTGGCAATGACGAGCTGTGAGGACTCGACGATGGCCTGGCCGGTCGCGGTGATCGAGCGCGAGCCGCCGGTGCCGTTGCCGAACCGCACGAGATCGGAATCGCTCTGCTCCAGCCTGATCTTCTCGAACGGCACGCCGAGTTGCGCCGACAAGACCTGCGAGAACGGAGTCGCGTGGCCTTGGCCGTAGTCCAGCGTGCCGGTCGTCAGGGTCACGCCGCCATCGGCGTCGAAGGTGATCTTGCCGAGCTCGCCCGAGGGCGGCGCGGTCACTTCGAGATAAGAGCCGACCGCGATGCCGCGCAGCTTGCCGTTCTTGCGGCTCTCGCGCTTGCGCTTGGCGAAGCCGGCGTAGTCGGAGACCTGCAATGCCTTCTCGAACACCGCGGCGAAGTCGCCGGAGTCGTAGGTGACGCCCGACGCCGCCGGAAACGGCATCTGGCTCGGCTTGATGAAGTTGCGCTTGCGGATGGTGAGACGGTCGATGCCCATCTCGCGCGCGGCGGTGTCGATCAAGCGCTCCATGAAGTAGTTGGCCTCGGGACGGCCGGCGCCGCGATAGGCACCCATCAGGGTGACGTTGGTCAGCACGGTCTTGATATCGACGCCGAGCAGCGGCGTCTTGTAGACGCTGGCGAGGTTCTTGCCGGTGTTGAGCGACAGCGGCAGCGGCGCGACGCCCATGATGTAGGCGCCGAGATTGCCGTAGCCGGACAGTCTCACAGCGAGGAACCGGCCGTCGGCGTCGAGCGCCAGCTCGCCATGGATGATCTGATCGCGGCCCTGGCTGTCGGACAGGAAGGCGGTGGTGCGCTCGTCGCGCCATTTCACGGGGCGGCCCAGCTCTTTGGCGGCGTGCAGGATGCAGACATATTCGGGATAGGAGACGTTCTTCATCCCGAAGGAGCCACCGACATTGGTGGTGAGGATGCGGACCTTGTCCGGCGCGACGTTCAGAATCTTCGCCAGCGTCGCCTTGTTGCCGGACACGCCCTGGGTCGGCACCTGCAAGGTGAAGCGCTCGGTCTTGCCGTCGAACGCCGCGAGCGCGACGCGCGGCTCCATCGACACCACGGCGACGCGGGTGTTGACGATGTCGAGCTTGGTGACGTGCGCGGCCTTGGCGAAGGCCTCTTCGATCTTGGCCGTGTCGCCGTAATGATAATCGAGCGCGACGTTGTTGGGGATATGGTCATAGAGCTGCGGCGCGCCGGGCTTGGCGGCTTCCTCGGCATTGGTGACCGCGGGCAGGGGCTCGATATCGAGCTCGACCGCCTCGGCCGCGTCGCGGGCCTGGGCCGCGGTCTCCGCGACTACGAACGCAACGGGGTCGCCGACGAAGCGGACCTTGTCGGTGGCGAGCGCCGGCCGGTTGGTCTGCAGCAGCGGCGAGCCGTCCCGGCCCTTCAGCGGCAGGCCGCAGGTGAACGGACCATAATTGGCTCCGGCGAGGTCGGCGCCGGTCCACACCCCGAGCACGCCGGGCATCGCCTTTGCGGCCGCGGTATCAATTCCCTTGATGATGCCGTGGGCGTGGCTGGAGCGCACGATCCAGGCATGGGCCTGGCCGGGCAGGTTGAAATCGTCGGTATATTTGCCGTGACCGCGCACCAGCGTGTCGTCCTCCTTGCGCCGGACCGGCTGCCCGACGCCGAATTTCTGCAGCGCGATCGCGTTTTCGAGGGAGGCCGGGGAGGTGTGATCTTGCATGGATGAGGACCCAAGGGGCTGAATTGGTCGCAAATGCGGGCTGTTCCCAGATAGTGCAGCGCCCGCGGCCGGACAACGGTTGATTAGGAATGGTGCATCACGCCTGATGGAGGGGCTGTTGCGCCGGCGCTATCCACTGATAATGTCTCACGAAAGAGAACTTCCATCTGGGCCGGTTCGGCCAGCGGAAAGACATTTGAATGATCAATGACACGCGGCTGCGGGAGAGTCCCGCGCCGCGCGGGAACTTGGAGCCCGGCTTGCGTCCGGGTCTGGACGTCGCGACGCCTTCCTGCGCCAGCAATGGCAGCAGCGTCTACGCGGCCCTGGACCTCGGAACCAACAATTGCCGGCTCCTGATCGCCTGTCCTTCGGGCGACAGTTTCCGCGTGGTCGACTCCTTCTCGCGCATTGTCCGGCTGGGCGAGGGCATCTCGACCACCGGCTGCATCAGCGACGCGGCGATGGATCGGGCCATCG
Source organism: Bradyrhizobium sp. SZCCHNRI3052 (assembly GCF_032484895.1). NCBI lineage: Bacteria > Pseudomonadati > Pseudomonadota > Alphaproteobacteria > Hyphomicrobiales > Nitrobacteraceae > Bradyrhizobium > Bradyrhizobium sp. SZCCHNRI3052. Next base: position 254,829 of record NZ_JAUETW010000001.1, read on the forward strand.
CGGCGCTCAGCATCTGCCGGGACAAGATCCAGTCGAAGAAGGCCAGGCGCCTGCGGCTGATCGCGACCGAGGCCTGCCGCGCTGCGGCCAATGCCGAGGGGTTCCGCAGCCGGGTTGCGGCGGAGACCGGCATCGAGCTCGAGGTGATCGACCGCGAGACCGAGGCGGCGTTGGCCGTCAAGGGCTGCGCGCCGCTGCTCGATCCCGGCGGGCGAGGGGCGATCCTGTTCGACATCGGCGGCGGCTCCAGCGAGTTGGTCCGGATCGAGCGCGATGCGGGCGACCGCAACGCCGAGCCGCGGATCAAGGCATGGATGTCGATCCCGCTCGGGGTCGTGACGCTGGCCGAACGGTTCGGCGGCCGTGACGTGACGCCGGAGATCTATGCCGCCATGGTCGAGGCCGTGGCCGAGCATGTTGGCCCGTTCGCGGCCGAGAACGGCGGCGATCTCGCCGGCATGCATCTGCTTGGAACCTCCGGCACCGTGACGACGCTGGCGGGCATCCATCTCAACCTCGCGCGCTACGATCGGCGCCGGGTCGATGGCATCTGGATCAACGACGCCGACATCACGACGACGATCGGCAGGCTGCTGGCGATGAGCTACCAGGAGCGCGCCGAGAACAATTGCATCAGCATCGACCGCGCCGATCTCGTTCTGGCGGGCTGCGCCATTCTCGACGCCATCCGCCGGTCCTTTCCGCTGCCGCGCCTGCGCGTCGCCGATCGCGGCCTGCGCGAGGGCATGCTGGTCGAGATGATGCGCGAAGACGGCGCGCTGCGCACGGCGTAGCGACTTCACCCTCCCCTGGAGGGGGAGGGTGACCTTTGTAGTTCCGCCAGACCTCGAGCGTGGACGGATTTTCGCCTCCCGCGTCTGGTCACGACGACCGAGAAACACATGGCAAAAGACACCACCGGCCGCATGCATGTGCAGGTCAAGACCGGAGGCAAGCGCAAGCTGTCCTCGAAACTCTGGCTGGAGCGCCAGCTCAACGATCCCTATGTCGCGCAAGCCAAGCGCGACGGCTATCGCTCGCGCGCGGCCTACAAGCTGCTCGAGATCGACGACAAGCATCATCTGCTCAAGCCCGGCATGACGGTGCTCGATCTCGGCGCCGCGCCCGGCGGCTGGAGCCAGATCGCGGCGCGCCGGGTCGGGGCCGAAGCCGGGAAGGGCAGGGTGATCGCGATCGATCTGCTGGAGATGGGCGAGATCCCCGGCGTCACCTTCACCCAGCTCGACTTTCATGCCCAGGATGCGCCCGAAAAGCTCCGCGCGATGCTCGGCGGGCGTGCCGATGTGGTGATGTCGGACATGGCGGCCAACACCACCGGCCACCGCAAGACCGACCAGTTGCGCATTGTCGGTCTCGTCGAACTCGCCGCGCATTTCGCCAGCGAGGTGCTCAAGCCGGGCGGCAGCTTTCTCGCCAAGACGTTCCAGAGCGGCGCCGATGCCGACTTGATGGCGCAGCTCAAGCGCGATTACGCCAGCGTCCGTCACGTCAAGCCGGCGGCGAGCCGGCAGGATTCGTCGGAGCGCTACGTGCTGGCGATGGGGTTCCGCGGCGGAGAGCAGGCCGACCTGTTGTAATGGCGTCATTGCGGCCTTGACGCCCTGGCGATACAGAGCAGGGGCAATCACCGTCTCGGGAATCGGCCTGGGCCGGCGAGACGTCGATTCCGGAGGTCCTGCATGCGTGTCCTCAACTGGAGCGCCCTCGCGCTGGGTTTGGCGGTCGGGTCCGTCCTATCGGGCTCTGCTCACGCCCAAGCCTACGATCCGCGCTATCCCGTGTGCATGAAGGTCTATGAAGGCGGCCGGTTTGGCGGTGGCGAGTGGATCGACTGCAGCTATACGTCGCTGCCGCAATGTCGCGCGACGGCGTCGGGCCGTGCGGCGATGTGCGACCTCAATCCCTTCTACGCCCCGCCGTCGCCTCCGCCGCGCCGCGCGCATCGGCGGCATCGCTGAAACATTTCATGACGGAACGGCCGTTGCCGTGCCGCAATCGAACTGAAGATTCGAGACCCTCGTATCCATCGGGCTGCCGTGATGCCGCATCGTTTCATCGTCGCGATCGTGATGCTTCTGCTGCTGGTGCCCGCGATCGCGTCCGCGGCGCCGTCGCACAAGCGCAAGGCGCACCGTTGGCAGGGCTATGGCTTCCTGCCCGGCTACAAGCAGCCGCCCAACAACAGCCTGCCGCTCTATGCCGACAAGGAGGCCATGCGCAACGGGCCGCGCGGCAGCCGCCGCCATTGGTATATCGACGGTACGCCGAAATACATGCTCTACAACGGCGAGTGGCATTATTTCGGCCAGCCCGGCTTCTATCGCGGCCATTACAATGGCGGCAGCTTCGGCCCGTGCTGGACGCGGACGCCGGTGGGGATGGTCTGGACTTGCGGTTAGGCCGCTCCTCCCACAACCGTCTCGTTCTCCCAAGGCTGCTGCTGCAACGCGGGCGACGGCGCGAGCAATCCCGTCTGGACAGCGGCCGCATTTCCCGCTGAAATGCCGTTCCTCAGAGGCAAAAGAAACGCGAGCCGTTCGTTCGGCCGACCGTGGAGGACCGCTTTGAATTCGTTCTGTACGCGCCTGTTCGGCGCGGTCGTCGCTTTGACTGTGCTTGCCGGTACTCCAGCCTTCGCCCAGCAACTCGAGTTGAAGGTCATGGCGCCGGCCGCGCCCGGCGGCGGCTGGGACCAGACCGCGCGGGCAATGCAGCAGGCCTTCGTGGCGTCGGGTGTGGCACGCAGCGTCCAGGTGACCAACGTCGCCGGCGCCGGCGGCACCGTCGGCATCGCGCAGTTCGTCACCGGCGCCAAGGGCGACGGCAACCAGCTGATGGTCAACGGCTTCGTGATGGTCGGCGCGCTCGCCATGAACAAGTCGCCGGTGACGCTGGAGCAGGTGACGCCGATCGCGCGGCTGACCGAGGAGATCCAGGTCATCGTCGTGCCGGCCGCATCGCCGATCAAGACCGCGCAGGATCTCGCCGCGGCGCTGAAGGCCGACATCGCCAAGGTCACCTTCGCCGGCGGCTCGGCCGGCGGTGTCGATCACGTCATGGCCGCGCTGTTCGCCGGCGCCGTCGGGGCCGACGCCAAGAAGGTCAACTACATCCCGTTCTCAGGCGGCGGCGAGTCGCTGGCGGCGATCCTCGGCGGCAAGGTCACCGCCGGCATTTCCGGCCTGTCCGAGTATGACGGGCAGATCAAGAGCGGCAAGCTGCGCGCGATCGGCATATCCTCGGAGAAGCGCATTCCCGGCGTCGACATCCCGACCTTCAAGGAGCAGGGCATCGATCTCGTGCTCGCCAACTGGCGCTCGGTCGTCGCTGCGCCCGGCATTACGCCGGAGCAGAAAAAGACGCTCAGCGAGGCCGTCGAGAAGATGGTGAAGTCGGATTCCTGGAAGGAGATCCTGAAACAGAAGGGCTGGGATGACGCCTATCTTCCGGGGGACGCCTTCGCCGAGTTCCTGAAGAAGGAGAACGTGCGCGTCACCGACGTGCTGAAGTCGGTCGGCCTCGTCAAGTCATGACGACGGAGCGCGCCGGCACCGAGACACCCGCCTCGGGAGGCGTCGACAAGGCCGGCATCGTCATTGCGGCGCTCCTGGCGGCCGTCGCGCTCGTGCTGGTCTACGACGCCAATCAGATCCCGGCGACCACGATGTACGGCATGGGCCCGCAGGTCATGCCGGTCGTGATCGCGATCGGGCTCGGCATTCTTGCACTGGCCAATCTGATCGATGCCGTCAGAGGCAACCTGCCGCCGCGCGAGAGCTCCGATCCGGTCGCGGTGCTGCTCATTCTTGTCGGACTTGCGCTGCTGATCGCCATCATCGGCTTCGGCGGCGGCTTCATCCTGGCGACGACGGCGCTGTTCGTGACGACGTCGGCGGCGTTCGGCCGGCGCGCCTTTGTCACCGATTTCGTCATCGGCGCGGTGCTGACGACCACGATCTATCTCGCCTTCGACCGCCTCCTGACCTTGAGCCTTCCCGCCGGTCCGCTCGAAAGACTGCTCTGATGGACACCTTTGCCGCACTCGCGCATGGGATGGCGATCGCCGTCCAGCCCATGAACCTGCTCTATGCGCTGGTCGGCGTGTTCCTCGGCACCGCCGTCGGGGTGCTGCCGGGCATCGGGCCGGCGCTCACGGTCGCCCTGCTGCTGCCGGTCACCTACAAGCTCGATCCCGGCGGTTCGCTGATCATGTTCGCTGGCATCTATTATGGCGGCATGTATGGCGGATCGACCACCGCGATCCTGATCAACACGCCTGGCGAGAGCGCCTCGATGGCGACCGCGCTCGAGGGCAACAAGATGGCCAAGGCCGGCCGCGGCGGCCCGGCGCTGGCGACCGCGGCGATCGGCTCCTTCGTCGCAGGCACCATCGCCACGATCGGTCTCGCCTTCCTGTCGCCTTACCTCGTCGACATCGCCGTGCGCTTCGGGCCGGAGGACTACTTCGCGCTGATGTGCGTCGCCTTCGTCACGGTGTCCGCGACCTTCGGCGATTCACCGATCCGCGGCCTCACCAGCCTGTTCATTGGTCTCACGCTCGGCCTCATCGGCATCGACAAGCTCACCGGGCAGGCGCGGCTCGCCTTCGGCGTGCCCGAGCTGCTCGATGGTGTCGAGGTGACGACCTTGGCGGTCGGCCTGTTCGCGGTCGGCGAGGCGCTCTACGTCGCCTCGCGCCGGCATCATACCGAGGAGAAGATCGAGGCCATCAAGGGCTCGCTGTGGATGACGCGCGAGGACTGGAAGCGGTCGTGGAAGCCGTGGCTGCGCGGCACCATGTTCGGCTTTCCAATCGGCGCGCTGCCGGCGGGCGGGGCGGAGATCCCGACGTTCCTGTCCTATTCTGCCGAGCGGCGCCTGACCAAATATCCTGACCAATTCGGCAAAGGCGCGATCGAAGGCGTCGCCGGCCCTGAGGCCGCCAACAACGCCTCCGCCGCGGGCACCTTGGTGCCGCTGCTGACGCTCGGCCTGCCGACGTCGGCGACCGCCGCGATGATGCTCGCCGGCTTCCAGCAGTATGGTCTCAACCCGGGCCCGCTGTTGTTCGCCGAGCGGCCCGACCTGGTCTGGGGCCTGATCGCGAGCCTGTTCATCGCCAACACGATGCTGCTCGTCCTCAACCTGCCGCTGGTCGGCCTGTGGGTGAAGCTGCTCGCGATCCCGACACCATGGCTCTACGCTGGCATCCTCGTGTTCGCGACCATGGGCACGATCGCGGCAAAACCGTCGGTCGTGGAACTGTCGATGCTGGCCGGCTTCGGCGTGCTCGGCTTCCTGATGCGCCGGTTCGATTTCCCGATTGCGCCCGTCGTGGTCGGGCTCATCCTCGGGCCGATCGCCGAGAGCCAGTTGCGGCGGGCGCTCGCGATCAGCCTTGGGGACCCCATGACCCTGCTGCAGTCGCCGATCTCTGCAACGCTTCTGGTCGTCGCGCTGATTGCTCTGATCGCGCCGTTCATCTTGAAGGGACTCGGACGCTTCAAGGCGAATGAGGATTGAGCGCGGCCGCAAGCGGAAACCGCGCCATCGCACTGCAACATAACGTGACCGGAGGTGAGCGCGGAGATCGGGCGCAGCTTGAAACGATGTGCCCGCGATCTGGTTTGGGTTGAGCCATCGAGACCGGAGCCTGGAACTCCGGATCAGCCGAGGAAGCGTCTTTCGGGGCGTGTCACCCCAAACCGAAAGAGACCTGATGACCGATCGCTTCGATGACGGTTTCAAGCCAGCCCCCGCGCAACGTCCCGCCGCTCCGAAGACCGCAACCCAGCCACAGCGCCATCCCGTGATCCTCAGGGTGTCGGCGCTCGGCGTGGCCGGCATCCTCTCGGCGCTGATGCTGACCGCGGTGGTGCCGCCGATCGTGGCCGACCAGTCCGATCGCGCCGTGGTCGATGCGCCGGTGATGCTGCTGACGTCCCCGATCGCGGGCCAGGTCGATTCGCTCACGGCCAAGCCGGGTGGCGAGGTTCGGTCCGGCGACCGCCTCGCAGAGATCACCAATCCGCGGCTGGACCGCGCCACGCTCATCTCGCTGGAAGAAAAGGCGGGCGACGCGCGTCAGAAGCTCGACGCCACCCGCGCCAAGCATCAGTCCGACGTCGCTTATGTCAGCTCGCTCGATCGGGAGATCGCGAGCCAAGCCGGTCAGTTGAAGGCGCAGTTGCAGTCCCAGATCGAGGAGCTGCGTGCCCGCGTCGCGCAGTCGAACGCGCAGAGCAGCGAGAAGAAGGCCATCGTCGACCGCCAGAACCGCATGGTCGCGCGCGATGCCGCCAGCGTCGAGATGCTGAAGCCGACCGAGCAGCAATATGCGGCGGCGCTGCACGACACCGATGCGCAGACTGCCAAGCTGAACCAGAAGCTGACACAGCTGAAGGCGCTCGACGCCGGCGTCTATGTCGGCGAGGATCTGGTCGCGCTGAACATGCTCAGTCAGAAGCGCCGTGACATCGATCTCGATGCAAGGCGGATGGAGATCGAGGAGAAACAGCAGGCGGCCGTGCTCGATGATCTCGAGGGCCTGATCAAGTCGGAGCGCGCGCGGCTGGCGCGGCTCGCTGCCGCGGACGTGCTCTCGCCCGGTCCCGGCAAGGTGCTGGCGGTGGGCGCCGACACCGGACGCCACGTCAGCGCCGGCGATACGATCGCCTCGGTGGTCGATTGCGACAAGCGTTTTGTGGTCGCGATCTTCTCCTATCGCCAGGGCGAAGCGATGAAGCCGGGCACCAAGGTGCGCATCGATGGCGGCGGCTTTCATAGCGGCATCGTCAGCGCCGTGCTGCCGAAGACCAGCGACAAGGTCGACGAGCGCTTTGCCGTGCCATTTCCGCAGACCGAGCGGCGCGAGCTCTATGTCATGATTACACCTGATGCTGCCGACGAAAAACCGGCGGCGCAGCCGACCTCCGCGGCGACACCGGCCTGCACGGTGGGGCAGTGGGTCACCGTGACGCGCGACAATGGCATCGTGCCGTCGATGTCGGTGACATGGCGCCGGCTCGGCCACCTCGTTGCGTCGCTGACCGACCTGGACCCGTCTGAGCCGGACGAAGCGACGCGCCGTGCCGGTGTCACCAAGCTCGACTCCGCCTTGCGGTCGCACCCGGCGCAGCAGCCGGTATTGGACGAGCAGTGGCTTCCGACGGCGCGCGCGGTCTCGGCACAATGAGGCTTCTCTCCATGATGATGGCGGTGATCGCTCTGCTCGGCGGCGCATCGCCGATGCGGGCCGAGACTCCGCTCTGTGCGGGACTGGTGCAGGCCGTCGAGCCTGGCCTCGCCGGCCGTGACGCGGCGTTCATTCGCAGCTACGAGCCGGGTGCCGACGAGGAGGGGCTGCCGCTCGGCCTTTCGACGACGGCGTTCACCTATGACAACGCTCTGGCAGCGATCGCGCTGGTCGCATGCGGTCGCACCGACGAGGGCCGCGTGATCGGCAACGCGCTGATGCATGCCGCCGCTCATGATCGCACCTTCGGCGATGGGCGCCTTCGCAATGCCTATCGCGCCGGTCCTGTCGGCCCCGGGGCGGCGCTGCTGCCTGGCTGGTGGGACGACCAGAAGAAGATCTGGGGCGAGGATGCCGCGCAGGACGGCACCGCGACCGGCAACGTCGCCTGGGCAGCGCTGGCGCTGCTGACGCTGCATCAGGCGACCGGCGAGGAGGGCTACTTGTCCAGCGCGCGGCGCCTGATGGACTGGATCATTGCCAGCGCAACGAACGGAGCGGACGGCTTCAGCGGCGGTTATCACGGTTACGATCCGCAGCAGGTGCGCCTCAGCTGGATGTCGACCGAGCATAATGCCGATGTCTACGCCGTGGCCTCCTGGCTCCATCGTATCACATTGGAGCCGCGCTATCAGGATGCCGCGCAGACGGCGCGCCGCCTGCTCGATCGCACGTTCCGCGGCGATCGCTTCCTGCTCGGCACCAAGCCCGACGGCCGCCTCGCCGACGACAATCTGCTCGCGCTCGACGTGCAGCTCTGGCCGTGGATGGCGGTGACGGATGCGCCCGACTGGCGCAGCGCGCTGCGCTTTGCCGAAACTCATCTTGCCGTCGACGGAGGCTTCGATTTCAACAGCGATCGCGACGGCGTCTGGGTCGAGGGCACCGCGCAGGCGGCGCTGGCCTATCGCATGGTCGGAGATGCCGCTGCCAGCGAGGAGCTGCTTGCAGGGTTGCGTGCCGACCGCACGGCAACGGGACTGCTGAACGCGACGCGCAACGCGCGCCTCACCACGGGTCTGTCGATCGACCCGACGGGCGCGACCACCATCCAGGACTTCTTCTACTACAAGCGCCCGCATCTCGGTGCTACCGCCTGGGCCGTGCTCGCCGAGACCGGCTGGAATCCTTTCACCGGCGCAAGGGTCCCCTGATGTTTCCGCTCCCCAGCAATGACGCCTCGGTGTTGACCACCGATCTCGGAGTCCTGCTCGGGCTCCTCGTGATGGCGCGTCTGCTCGATCCGACGCGCCGGCGCGACCGCCTGCTGTTCGGCGCTACCGCAGCGTCGTTCCTCCTGATCTACACGCTGTGGCGCTGGCACGACACGCTGCCGGTGTTCGACCTGACCCTGCAGGCGCTGTGGCCGCGGCTGTTCATCACGCTCGAGATCGTGGCGATCTCCTACACGCTGATGTCGATTCTGATCTTGACCCGCAGCGTCGATCGCTCGGGACAGGCCGACGCCGCGCAAGCTGCGCTGGCCGCACGGGGCGAGCAGCCGGTCGTGGACGTGTTCATCTGCACCTATGACGAGCCTATGGAGATTGTCGAGCGCTCGATCCTCGCCGCGCTCGCGCTCGACTATCCCAACAAGACCGTCTGGGTGCTCGACGATACCAGGCGCGATCGGCTCCGCGCCTTCTGCGACGAGGTCGGCGCGCGCCATCTGACGCGGCCCGACAACAAGGGCGCCAAGGCCGGCAATCTCAACAACGCGCTTGCGGCGACGGCGCAGCTATCGAACGCGCCGGTGATCCTGGTGCTCGATGCCGACTTCGCCCCGCGCCGTGACTTCCTCCAGCGGACGGTCGGCCTGCTGCTGTCCGAGCCCGATATCGCCGTCGTGCAGACGCCGCAATTCTACTACAACCCCGATCCGATCCAGCACAATCTGCTGGCGTCAAGCCACTGGGTCGACGACCAGCGCTTCTTCTTCGACGTGTTCCAGCCGGCGAAGGACGCCTGGGGCTGCGCGTTCTGTGTCGGCACCTCCTTCGTCGTCCGCCGCGAGCGGCTCATGGAGATCGGCGGCTTCCCGCACGCGGCGATCTCCGAGGATCTCAACCTCACCTACACGCTGCTCAAGCGCGGCCATCGCACGGTCTGGCTGAACGAACCGCTCAGCTTCGGCCTCTCGGCGGAAGGCGTGCCCGAATACATCACCCAGCGCGCCCGCTGGTGCCTCGGCACGATTCAGGTCGCGCTCTTGCGCGATGGTCCGCTGCGCAGCCGCGGCTACAGCTTCACCCAGCGCTGGCACTTCCTGCATGGCGTGCTCAACTGGGCCTGCAAGCCGTTCATGGTGCTGCTTCTGATCGCGCCGCCGATCTACTGGTTCGCCGGGCTGCCGGCGTTCGAGGCCGACTATCTGTCGTTCCTGCGCTACGGCGTGCCGGCGCTGCTCGGGACGATCATCTACATGGGCTGGATCTCGCGTTCCAAGACCCTGCCGCTGTTCATGGAAGCGACCCATGCAGTGACCTGCTTTGCCGTCACGGTCACCTTGTTCAGCGCGCTGGTCCGGCCGTTTGGCCGCCCCTTCAAGGTGACCGACAAGGGCGGCGACCGCTCCAAGCCGCGCGTCCACGGCAAGCTCGCCGCGATCTTCGGCGGGATCGCCGCGAGCTCGGCGGCGGCCATCGTCTGGGCGTTCGTGTCGCCGAATGCAGCCAGCGAGATCTCGTCGATCGACTACTTCAATCTGTTATGGGCCGGCATCGCGATGCTGATCGCCTTCATCGCGTTTCTCGTCTGCTTCGAGCTGCCGCGCGGCGAGGACCTGTTTCCGAGCGACGAGGCGGGCTGGCTGGCGCAGAGCGGCGAGGTCGTGCCGTGCAAGATCGAGGCGCTGTCGCTGTCGTCGGCCCGCGTGGCCGGTCCACCGCATCATCGCATGACCCGGCCGGGCACCCGATTGCCGCTGCATCTCGACGGCCTCGGATGGCTCGAGGCGTCGGTCGAGGCCGTCTCCAGGACGACCACGCATCTGCGCCTGCAGCCCGACGAAGCGCAACGGCGGCAATTGGTGGTCCGCCTGTTCAGCTCATCCCGCGGCGTCATCACCGATCGCGCCCGCGTGCGCGGTGCGCTGGCAGGGCTGGCGCGACGCGGTTTCGTCGGGCGGTGACGTTGCCGATCGTGCTGTCGGGTAGGCAGAGAGGCCGCCGCAGGCGGCAGCGGGCCCGCCGTCGAACCGCGCACTTGGACGCGAGACGGTGGCACGGCGTTACCTCGAGCTCGCCTCGGAGAAGCATCACGGCAGCGCCTTTGCCTCCAGCTCGTGCCATCCGGCAGAGGCTTATCGGTTGGTTAAGACTAACGCGAGAATACCTCCGATGTCCTGGCAGGCGCCGACGGCGCTGCAAAGCCGGCTGCGATATGACTTGGGGCGCTGACTTCGCAGCATCGCGGACCGGACGCGGGCTGCGCGACAGAGGCAGGACAAGTCGGGCATGGATGCTGGAACGCAGAGGGCAACGGCTGACACCGCGCGCACGGCGTGGATCGATTTCGCGCGCGGCCTCGGTGTCATCCTGGTGGTGTACGGTCATGTGCTTGGCGGTCTGGTGCGCCCCGGCATCTTCCCGGATGGAGCCGTCGCGCGCTGGATGGACTACACGCTCTATACGTTCCACATGCCGCTGTTCTTCTTCCTGGCCGGCTTGAACGTGCAGCACAGCTTGCGGCGCGGCGCGCGTCCTTTCCTCACCTCCAAGCTCTGGACCATCGCCTATCCCTATGTGCTGTGGTCGCTGATCCAGGGCGGGATCACGATGCTGCTGGCGCGGGATGCCAACATCCCGATACATCCCGGCGATCTCACCGCGATCTGGTATCGTCCAATCGCGCAATTCTGGTTCCTCTACGCGCTGATGATCTGCCACGTGATCGCGGTGCTGGTCCCGTCGCGGACGGTTTTGACCACGCTCGCGCTGGCCGGGCTCGGCGTGTTCCTCGCGCTGCCGATCCGGCCGGACCTCGCGCTCACGCTGCATCATCTGCCGTTCTACGTCGCGGGTGTCTACGGTGTCAGCGTTGTGGCGGAATGGCGGCCGTCCGGCTGGTCCGCGTTGGCCGTGATCGGGATCGCGTTTGCGGCCGCAGTGGCGGTGGGCGGCCAGCTGTCCGGCATGGACGCCAACGGGCTCGCCTCCCTGCCGGCCTGTGTGCTCGGGATCGCCGGCACGGTCGGGCTCTGCAAGCTGCTCGCGCCAACGAGCCATCGCTGGCTTGCGGCCGCAGGCGTCGCGTCGATGACGATCTATGTGCTGCACATCCTTGCCGGCTCGGGCATGCGGATCATCATGCTGAAGCTGCACATCCCGCCATCGCCATGGGTCTATCTGCTGGCCGGAACGGCGGCCGGCGTGGTGCTTCCTCTGATCGCGCATGCCATCCTGCGGCGGCTCAATCTGCTGGCCGTCTTCGGGCTCGCACCGCCGGCCTCCCGCAAGCTCCAGACTGCGGCGATCACGCCGCGCGCTGCAACGTCCGATCAGGCGCCGGCCTGATGCTGCCGAGCGGCGACGGTGCGCCGTGCTCCGTCGGCCATCTGGTCGAGCGGACAGGCCATCGCGACGAGCATCCAGAACAGCGCCGAGACCTCGCCGGAGGAGATGCTGGTCAGCGGCAGCTGAATCAAGAGCGCACTGATGGCGAGCGCCCCGAGCACGGCGCCCTCGCGCGTCGGTATCCGCCACGCGGCGCCGGTGGCGGCGAGCCCAACCCAGACATAGGCCGCGAGGCAGATCAGTCCGACCGGAATGCCCATCGTCACCCAGCTTGCGATGATCTGCCCGTCGATCGGCATCGCGCCGGCGACGCCGACGTCGGTGATGGTGAAGCCCGATCCCAGGACCATGCTGTTCGGCGCATTCCACAGCGTGACGAACTCATCCAGCCGCTCGCTGCCGCTGCTGTCCTGCGACGCGCTGCCGAGCGATTCCAGACGGGAGGTGATGACCTCCGCGAACGGCGTGAACATGACGGTGACGATCACCGCGCCGACCAATCCGACCGTGATCGATACGGCCCGACGCCGCGTCGCGGGGAACAACATGCAGAACAGCACGCCCACCGCGAGCGTGATCCAGCTGGTGCGGTAGAGCGACAGCAACAAGCCGAGCGCCGCGGGCGCCATCGCCGCCATTGCCAGCCATCCCGGGCGCAGGAAGCCCACCAGCAGCAGGCCGGTGGCCGTGAAGGTCGCGTAGCTGGCCGGGCCGTTCATCGTGCTGAACACGCGCACCATGTAGGGCAGCGGATAGCCGGCCGAGGTGATGCTGGCATTCACCATCCAGAACCGATCCCAGCCTTGCGGATCGACATATTGCCAGATGCCGTAAAGGCCGGTGACGGGCAGCACCAGCAGGAATACGCGCGTGATTGCATCGAGCAGGGCGCCGTCGGATCGCGCCCGCTGCTGCAGGGCGATCGCATAGAGTACGGGCGCGGCCCATTTCATTCCGCCATTGGCGGCGTTGAACCAGTCATTCTGGAAGATCGACAGCGCGCCGCCATAGACGATGCAGGCGAGGACGATGAAGGGCGCCACGAGCCAGGGATTGCCCGGCCTGTCCTTGTCCGAGGGCGAAAGCACCAGACTCGGAACTGGCGCGATGATGAACAGCAGCGGGCCGCTCAGCATGACGCCGGACGAATCGAACCCTGCGGAGATGTCGACCAGGCGGCGCACGAAAGGAGCAAAGGCGAACATCAGGATCGCCGACTGCACGTGGGCCGCGGGGCTGCGACGCCACGCGAACCAGCCGGCCACCGCGCAGCCGAGGATGAAGGCTGGTCTGACGATGCCGCCGAGTGCCGGGACGGCAAGCGCCGTCGCTGCCAGGAGAAGCGCGGACGGCCAACAGTTCATCGCCATCGCCGCGAGCGGCTGCGGATCGATTCGGCTCTCTTTCATGAAGTCGGACTATAATGGAAATCCGGTCTCCTCAGGCATGTTCGAGGCCGGGAGTCAGATGCCCGGCGCCTGAGGCGGCCGTCAACCGAGGCGACGAAAGAAGTGATCCGAGCATGACGCGACGCGCAATCGTGGCCACGCTTGTCGCAGCGTGGTTGGCCGTCTCGTTGACCGCGACGGCAGGAGCTGCGGAGGTGCTGCCGGCCCGCGACGTCTGCCAGCCGACCACCTCGGCCAAATCGCGCGACGGCAATTGCGTTCCCTGCGCCGTCGGACCCATCTCGACCGCCCCTGGGTTCCTGGCACTGCTGGAGCAGGTGCGCACGCGGCGCGCCGCCTTTGCCGACATCGACCGTCGTATCGATGGCGCGAGCGGCGACCCGGAGGTGCAGAGCCTGCTGCAGGGACGCAACCTAGCCCGTGCACTGTACGGTTCTGACGCGGATTTCATCGCGGGCGGCAACGCCTCGCGCTGCCTCCTGCCGGACAACGAGGCTGTGCGTGCCAGGGCCACGCCGATCGCCTGCGACGCGATTCCGCGCGAGGGGCTGGTGGTGCTTCTGACCGCGGGCCAGTCGAACATCTCCAACACCGGCGCGCCCGATCAGAGTGGCCGGCTCTATCAACCTCACAACCGGTTCTACAATTTCGACCGCTTCGACGGCCGCTGCTACGTGGCGCGCAATCCATTGCTGGGAACGCCGGGCGAGGGCGAGAACGTCGCCACCCGGTTGGGCGACGAATTGATCGATCGCGGGCTGGCGAAGACGGTCGTGATCGCACCCGTTGCGATCGGCGGGACTTATCTCGAGGAGTGGCGCGCCCGCGGCGGCAAGTATTTCGAGGTGCTGCTCGCAACCGTCGCCGGCCTGCGCGAGGCCAATCTCGAACCGAGCGCGGTGCTCTGGCATCAGGGCGAGTACAACGCCTTCGCGTTCTCCACCAATGGCGCGGAGGACGGCGCGTCCCTGCACGTCACTGCGAAAATGAAGGAAGCGGGACGACTGTCCTACTTGCGCAATTATCTTGAGATCGTTGCCGGCCTGCGGGCGGCCGACCTGACGGCGCCGATCTTCGTCGCCACGGCGACGCTCTGCGGCAGTGTTCCCGACGAGATCATCCGTTCAGCCCAGGCCGCCGTGCCGAACCCGGCACTCGGCGTTTATCCTGGCCCGGATACCGACCAGATCGGGCTCAAGCTGCGCCACGATGGCTGCCACATGAGCCATGCCGGCACCGAGTTGCACGCGCGGATGTGGGCCGATCGCCTGGCCGACTACTGGAAGTCCGGGGCGAGGCGGCCTTGAGCCGGAAGCGGGACGATCAGCCGAGCTTTTGATCCCGCGCATCATGCGTGGTCTCGCTCGCCGATTTCCTGGCGGCCTTCTCCGCGCCCTTCTCGGCGCCCTTGCGGCTCGCGATCGCGGCCACCTTGCGGCCTGAGATCTCGCTGCCGGCGTCGTCCGGCATCTGCCAGAACAGGATCGACGACAGCGCCGACGTGATCGCGACGACGATGAAGGCGGGCGCGAAGGACGCCGCGGTGAGCTGGCTCGCGCCGTGCATCCACATCGTGGTCTCCACCGAGAACGCACCGACCGCGACGCCGGCGGAGATCGCGAGCTGCTGGTTGACGCTGGTGAGCGTCGTGGCGCGGCTCATCTGGGCAGTCTCGACCTCGGCATAGGCGACGGTGTTGATCGCGGTGAACTGCAGCGAGCGGAAGAAGCCGCCGACCACGAGAATGATCAGGATCAGCAGCAGCGGGGTCGCCGGCGTGAACAGCGCGCAGGCGGCGAGGAAGACCGAACTGACGACGGCATTGACGGTCATCAGATGGCGGAAGCCGAAGGCGCGGATGAGGCGCGCGGCCAGCGCCTTCATGCCCATTGCGCCGGCGGAGGAGCCGAAGGTGACGAGGCCGGACTGGAACGGCGACAGCCCGAAGCCGAGCTGCATCAGCAGCGGCAGCAGGAAGGGCAGGGCGCCGATGCCCAGGCGAAACATGAAGCCGCCGACGATCGAGGCACGCAAGGTCGGCAGCCGCAGCAACGAGAAATCGAGCACAGGAGAGTTGGTGCGCCAGGAGTGGCGGACGTAGAGCGTCATCGAGATCGCGCCGATCGCAACGAGACTCGCGACCACCGGCCACGGCAGCAGGTTGAGACCGGCGACCGAGAGGCCGAAGGCGAGGCCGGCGAGGCCGATGCCGGCCAGCACCATGCCATAGAGATCGAACGGCTCGGGATTGTCGCTCTTGATCGGATCGATGAAGCGCAGCGCCATGATGATGCCGACGATGCCGATCGGGATGTTGATCAGGAAGATCCAGTGCCAGGAGAAATAGGTGGTGATGAAGCCGCCGACCGGCGGTCCGATCACCGGACCGATCAGCGCGGGGATGGTGACCCAGGCCATCGCGCCGACCAGGGCGCTCTTGTCGACGGAACGCAAGAGAACGAGACGCCCGACCGGCGTCATCATCGCCCCGCCCATGCCCTGCAGGATGCGCGCGAACACGAAGTTCTCGACGGAGTTGGCGAGCGCGCAGCCGATCGAGCCGATCATGAACACGGCGACCGCGCTCGAGAACACGCGCCGCGCGCCGAAGCGATCGGCGGTCCAGCCGCTCGCCGGGATGAACACCGCCAGCGACAGCAGATAGGAGGTGATGGCGAGCTTGAGCGTCAGCGGGCTGGTGCCGATGTCCCTGGCGATCGCCGGCAGCGAGGTCGCGATGACCGTGGAGTCCATGTTCTCCATGAACAGGGCGGTGGCGACGATCAGCGGAATGACGCGTTGCTTGTTCATCGGAGGTCGGCAGCGGGAGGACGAGGGCGGGCGCCGGGGCTTTAACACCCTGCGACGAACGAGGCCATTGCGCTGCTGGCATGGCCCCCTAGATGCAGCGTGACGCTGCCGCGTCCCGTTTTGTTGGAGATGTGCCGATGATCTACCTGCTCGCCGCTTTGGTGCCGCCGCTGGGTCTGCTGCTCAACGGGCAGCCGTTCGCGGCGATCTTCAACCTGCTGCTGTGTCTGGTGTGCCTGGTCCTCGGCCTGTTCTTCCACGTGCTGCTGCTGGTGCCCTCGGCGCACGCGCTGATCGCCGTGCACATGCGGCGGGAGGACCGGCGGCACCGCGAGGTGGTCGAGGCCATCCGCCGCTACGGGCCACCGCCGGGCGCATGGCGCTAGAGGCGCGGAACTTCTGCTCCGGAATCGGGGTCTTCGCGACCTTTTGTTGCGCGTTTCGGACCCGATCAGGGCCGGTCTGGGCCGTTCTTCGCAATCGCGGGAGGACAGCGGATCGGCCCTTTGATTCGTCACAGGCCCATGCTATCGACCCGCGTCAACCCCACCGATGGGCACCGATTCGACGGCGAGGCATGGTCTCGACGGCGGCGTCGCTCATCCGTACCCGCATCGCGGCCGTTTTGGCCGCAGACAAGGAGTTGACGATGGCGACCGTCCAGACACTTCGCGAAGCCTTCACCTTCGACGACGTGCTCTTGAAGCCGGGCCTGTCCGATGTGCTGCCCTCCGAGGTCGACATCCGCTCGCGCGTGACGCGCGAGATCCCGCTCAACATTCCGATCATGGCCTCCGCCATGGATACCGTCACCGAGGCGCGCATGGCGATCGCCATGGCGCAGGCCGGCGGTATCGGCGTCATCCACCGCAATTTCGATCCCGAGGGCCAAGCCGCCCAGGTGCGCCAGGTCAAGAAGTTCGAGTCGGGCATGGTGGTCAATCCGCTGACCATTGCGCCCGACGCCACGCTCGCCGACGCGCTGGCGCTGATGAAGGATTACGGCTTCTCCGGCATCCCGGTGGTCACCGGCGGCGGCAAGGGCATCCCCGGCAAGCTGGTCGGCATCCTCACCAATCGCGACGTGCGCTTCGCCACCGATCCGCGGCAGAAGATCTCCGAGCTGATGACGCATGAGAACCTCGTCACCGTGCGCGAGGGCGTCGGCCAGGACGAGGCCAAGAAGATCCTGCACAAGCACCGCATCGAGAAGCTGCTCGTCGTCGACGACCAGTATCGCTGCGTCGGCCTGATCACCGTGAAGGACATGGAGAAGGCGGTCGCGCATCCCTTGGCCTGCAAGGACGGCCAGGGCCGGCTGCGCGTCGCCGCCGCGACCACCGTGGGCGAGGGCGGCTTCGAGCGCACCGAGAAGCTGATCGAGGCCGGTGTCGACCTCGTCGTGGTCGACACCGCGCACGGCCATTCCTCGCGCGTGCTCGAGGCGGTCAACCGCATCAAGCGCATCTCCAACGCGGTGCAGGTGATCGCCGGCAACATCGCTACCCGCGACGGCGCGCAGGCGCTGATCGATGCCGGCGCAGACGCGGTCAAGGTCGGCATCGGCCCGGGCTCGATCTGCACCACGCGCATCGTCGCCGGCGTCGGCGTGCCGCAGCTCACCGCGATCATGGATGCGGTCGAGGCCGCCAAGAAGGCCGACGTACCGGTCATCGCCGACGGCGGCATCAAGTTCTCCGGCGACCTCGCCAAGGCGCTCGCCGCTGGCGCCGATGTCGCCATGGTCGGCTCGCTGCTCGCCGGCACCGACGAGACCCCCGGCGAGGTGTTCCTGTGGCAGGGCCGCTCCTACAAGGCCTATCGCGGCATGGGCTCGGTCGGCGCGATGGCGCGCGGCTCGGCCGACCGCTACTTCCAGCAGGACATCAAGGACACCTTGAAGCTCGTGCCGGAGGGCATCGAGGGCCAGGTGCCGTACAAGGGCCCGGTCGGCAACGTCATGCACCAGCTCGCCGGCGGCCTCCGTGCCGCCATGGGCTATGTCGGCGCCAAGGATCTCGGCGAATTTCACTCCAAGGCCGAGTTCGTCCGCATCACCGGCGCCGGACTGCGCGAGAGCCACGTCCACGACGTGACGATCACGCGCGAAAGCCCGAACTATCCGGGCGGGGCGTAAGCCATACCCACGTCATTCCGGGGCAGCGCGACGCGCAACGCGCGGCGTGCTGAACCCGGAATCCCGATATTGTCTTGCATCATCACCTGCGCACCTCACCTCTGGATTCCGGGTTCGCGCTAACGCGCGCCCCGGAATGACGGAGGAGAGGGCACCGCTCCCTCAGCAAGCATAATAACATCAGGAGGAAACACCATGTCCCAAGCCAAGCGCATCGTTCTTGCCGCCCGTCCCGTCGGCGAGCCCAAGCCCACTGATTTCCGTCTCGAGGACTACGCCGTCCCGACGCCCGGTGCTGGCGAGGTGCTGCTGCGCACGATCTGGCTGTCGCTCGATCCGTATATGCGCGGGCGCATGAGCGATGGGCCGTCCTATGCCCAGCCGGTGCCGGTCGGCGGCGTGATGGAGGCGGGCACCGTGTGCGAGGTGGTGGCCTCGAACAATCCCGGCTTCAAGGCCGGCGACATCGTGCTGGCGCGCGCCGGCTGGCAGACGCACGCGATCTCCGACGGCAAGGGCCTCGCCAAGGTCGATCCGAAGCTGGCGCCGATCTCGACCGCGGTGGGCGTGCTCGGCATGCCCGGCATGACCGCCTACACCGGCCTGCTCGACATCGGCCAGCCAAAGGCCGGCGAGACCGTGGTGGTCGCCGCGGCCTCCGGCGCGGTCGGCTCGGCGGTCGGGCAGATCGCCAGGATCAAGGGCGCCCGTGCCATCGGCATCGCCGGCGGCAAGGACAAATGCGACTATGTGAAGAAGGAGTTCGGCTTCGACGACTGCATCGATCACCGCGATCCCGATCTCGCCGCGAAGCTGAAAGAGGCCTGTCCCAAGGGCATCGACGTCTATTTCGAGAATGTCGGCGGCCCGGTGTTCGAGGCGGTGTTTCCGCTGTTCAACGCCTTCGCCCGCATGCCGGTCTGCGGCCTGATCGCGCATTACAACGACACCCAGTCGGTCGCCCCGAAATGGGCCGGCGCCCTGATGCGCAACGTGCTGACCAAGCGGCTGACCATCCGCGGCTTCATCGTCAGCGATTTCGCCTCCCGCCATGGCGACTTCCTCAAGGACATGTCGGCCTGGGTCCGCGACGGCAAGGTCAAGTACAAGGAGTACGTCACCGAGGGCCTGGAGAACGCGCCGTCCGCGTTCATGGGCCTGCTCAAGGGCGCCAATTTCGGCAAGCAGCTGGTGCGGGTCGGACCCGACAAGGCCTGAGCACACCTGATGTAATTCTTAAGCCTGTCTGGAAAAAAGCGGGAACCACGGGCGCTTATCGGGAGTCCTGAGGGAACCGGTTCATCCACGAGGGCCCGGCATCATGCCGGGCCTTCGACTTTCCAAGGGGGATTTCCATGTCGCTGACCATGGTGCTGCTGCCCGTCTTCGTGCAGGTCGGGCTCACCTTCGCGCTGCTGTTCTGGAACAGGACACGGGCACAAACCGCTGACGTCGCCGACGAATTCGGCCTGCCGACGCTGTTCTACGCGCTGATCGCGATTGCGCTGCCGCTGCGGCATGCCGATCTGGTCATCGTGCTGCTGTCCTGGGTGTTCGTGGTGACCCGCTTCGTCAATGCCGGCCTCGTCAGCGGCGCCAAGGACAGCCGCCAGCGCGGCCTCGCCTGGACCGCCTCGGCGCTGGTGTTGCTGGCGATGTGGCTGTATTTCGCCCTCAAGATCCTTCTCCTGATCTAGAACTGGACCTCCTATGACCCCCGCCGCCCGGCTGTCCGCCGCCATCGACATCATCGAGACCATCGAGGCCCAGAGGGCGCCGGCGGCCAAGGCCTTGAAGGACTGGGGCACCAGCCACCGCTTCGCCGGCTCCGGCGACCGTGCCGCCATCGCCGGCCTGGTCTGGGACGTGCTCCGCCGCCGTGCCTCCAGCGCCTATGTCATGGAGGACGACACGGCGCGGGCGCGGGTGCTCGGCATGCTCAAGCTCGAGCGCGGCCTCGATGTGCCGACCATCGCGGCGATGTGCGACGGCAGCCGCTTCGCGCCGCCGCCCTTGACCGCGCAGGAGGAGACGGCGCTGGCCTCGCGCACGACCGAGGGCGCGCCGCCGCCGGTCGCCGGCGACTATCCCGACTGGCTCGACCCGTATCTCACTGCGGTGTTCGGCGACGACCGCGTTGCGGAGGCCATGGCGATGGCCAGCCGCGCGCCGCTCGACCTGCGCGTCAACACGCTGAAGGCCAAGCGCGACAAGGTGCAGGCCTCGCTGAAGCATCTCGGCGCGGTGCCGACGCCGTGGTCGCCGATCGGCCTGCGCATCACGCTCGGTGCCGACGCGCGCAATCCCGGAATCCATGCCGAGGAGGATTTCATCAAGGGCGCGATCGAGGTCCAGGACGAGGGCTCGCAGCTCGCGGCGCTGTTCACGGCCGCCAAGCCCGGCGAGCAGGTCATCGACCTCTGCGCCGGCGCCGGCGGCAAGACCTTGGCGCTGGCCGCGATGATGGGCGGCAAGGGCCGGCTGATCGCCACCGACCACGACAAGCGCCAGCTCGCGCCCATCCACGAGCGGCTGTCGCGCGCCGGCGTCCACAATGCCGATGTGCGCAGCCCCAAGGGTGACGCCGATCCGCTCGCCGACATCAAGGCCTCGGCCGATCTCGTCGTCATCGACGCCCCCTGCACGGGCACCGGCACCTGGCGCCGCAATCCCGACGCCAAATGGCGCATGCGCCCCGGCGCGCTGGAGATCCGGCTGAAGGACCAGGCCGAAGTGCTCGACCGCGCCGCCTCCCTGGTCAAGCCCGGCGGCCGCATCGCCTACATCACCTGCTCGGTGCTGCAGCCCGAAAATGGCGACCAGGTCCGCGCCTTCGTGGATCGGCACCCGGCCTTCGCCATCCAGCCCCCAGACCAGACCGCCACCGTCCTCTGGGACAAGGCCGAGGCCTTCGCCGAGGCCGCGCTGAAGTCGGAGGAGGGCTGGCTGATGACCCCGCGCCGGACGGGTACGGACGGGTTCTTCGTGTCGGTATTGAAGAAGCAGGCCTAAACTCCACCCACCGCCGTCATTGCGAGCGCAGCGAAGCAATCCAGGGTTGCGCGCGAGACTCTGGATTGCTTCGCTGCGCTCGCAATGACGGAGGAGGCAGCCGCGGCATCCTCCACCGTCGTCCTCTGCGAAAGCGGGGGACCCAGTAATCCACCCGCCGGTCGTGGCCGACCGAGACGCCGCGGCGTACTGGATACCCCGCCTTCGCGGGGCATGACGGCGTTGCCACAAGCACGCTGTCATTCCGGGACGCGCCCCTTGGCGCGGGCCCGGAATCCATACTCCCGGTCGTGGTTATGGATTCCGGGCTCGCGCTCCGCGCGCCCCGGAATGACGGGGAGGAAAGGGCGTCAACCCCGGCGAAGGGTTGCGGGACTCGTGCTCTCGGCGTAATTCCTTGCCATGACAGCCCAGCCCAACACCCCCGCCAGCGCCGCCACTGACACCTCCGTGGCCGCGCTCCACGACAAGATCCTGATCGTCGATTTCGGCAGCCAGGTCACGCAGCTGATCGCGCGCCGGGTGCGCGAGGACGGCGTGTATTGCGAGATCGTGCCGTTCCAGAAGGCGGAGGCCGCCTTCCGGCAGATGCAGCCCAAAGCCGTGATCCTCTCCGGCGGCCCCGAATCCGTCCACGAGGCCGGCTCCCCGCGCGCCCCGCAGCTGATCTTCGATAGCGGCGTCCCCGTGATGGGCATCTGCTACGGCCAGATGACGATGGCCGCCCAGCTCGGCGGCACCGTCGAGGGCGGCCACCACCGCGAGTTCGGCCGCGCCGACGTCGAGGTCAAGACATCGAGCCGCCTGTTCGACGGCGTCTGGCAGACCGGCGAGCAGCACCAGGTGTGGATGAGCCATGGCGACCGCATCACCCAGATGCCGCCGGGCTTCTCGGTCGCCGGCGTCTCGCCGAACGCGCCCTTCGCCGTGATCCAGGACGAGACGCGCAAATATTACGGCCTGATGTTCCACCCCGAAGTGGTGCACACGCCCGACGGCGCCAAGCTGATCCGCAACTTCGTCCGCAACATCGCCGGCCTCGGCGGCGACTGGACCATGCACGCCTTCCGCGCCGAGGAGATCAAGAAGATCCGCGCGCAAGTGGGCAAGGGCAAGGTGATCTGCGGCCTCTCCGGCGGCGTCGACTCAGCGGTTGCCGCAGTGCTGATCCACGAGGCGATCGGCGACCAGCTCACCTGCGTGTTCGTCGATCACGGCCTGCTGCGCCTGAACGAAGCCGAGACCGTCGTCGATCTCTTCCGGCACCACTACAACATCCCGCTGGTGCATGTGGACGCCTCAAAACTCTTCCTCGGCGAGCTCGCCGGCGTCACCGATCCGGAAGCGAAGCGCAAGACGATCGGACGACTCTTCATCGACGTGTTCGAGGCGGAAGCGAAGAAGATCGGCGGCGCCGATTTCCTGGCGCAGGGCACGCTCTATCCCGACGTGATCGAGAGCGTCTCCTTCACCGGCGGCCCCTCGGTGACGATCAAGTCGCACCACAATGTCGGCGGCCTTCCGGCCCGCATGAACATGAAGCTGGTCGAGCCGTTGCGCGAATTGTTCAAGGACGAGGTCCGCGTGCTCGGCCGCGAGCTGGGTCTGCCCGACGTCTTCGTCGGCCGCCACCCGTTCCCGGGCCCGGGCCTCGCCATCCGCTGCCCCGGCGAGATCACGACAGACAAGCTCGACATCCTGCGCAAGGCCGACGCCATCTACATCGACGAGATCCGCAAGGCCGGCCTCTACGACACCATCTGGCAGGCTTTTGCGGTGCTGCTCCCCGTCAAGACCGTCGGCGTCATGGGCGACGGCCGCACCTACGACTACGTCGTCGGCCTGCGCGCCGTCACCTCGACGGACGGCATGACCGCGGATTTCTATCCGTTCGACATGAAGTTTTTGGGCAATACGGCCACGCGCATCATCAACGAGGTGAAGGGCGTGAATAGGGTGGTGTACGATGTGACGAGCAAGCCGCCGGGGACGATTGAGTGGGAGTAAAATGTATCGTCGGAAATGCTTCCACAAACTCTTGCAGTGCGCGACGAAGTAATCTGAGGCAGTTCTAAAAAGTTTTGGCGGTACAGGATTTCGAGGCGGAAGTTGTACCTCGATATAGGACTTGAGATGAATTCGTTTCAAGAGAAAATCGCGGCATGGCTATCTAGAGCTAGTCCAGACCGTTCAATCAATCAGTGCTTTGGCATTCCAGTCATTCTCGCGACTGATATCGGTCTACAGCGATCTGAAAATCAGGATCGCGTTGCGGCGCTACGGATCCGCTCCAAGGCTAGTGGGGGTCGTCGCTTAATTGCGGTCGCTGTCGCCGATGGCATGGGCGGTATGCGAGACGGAGGAAGATGCGCAACTTTGGCATTGTCTAGTTTTTTCTATGCATTAGCTTCGTATCGCGGTCACGATCTCCAACAACGGGCGGCTGCCGCAATCGCATACGCGAATGTCGAGGTTTTCAAATTTGCTAACGGGAAAGGGGGAGCGACTCTTTCCTCTGTTCTTCTTGACCACGATCTTCGACCGCTTGTTGTTAATCTCGGAGATAGTCGGGTTTATGCCTTCGGTCGTGACGCCAAGGTTGAGCGTTTAACCCGCGACGACTCGTTTGCCGAAGCTGTTGGCGGACATGGTCGAGAGCTTTTGCAGTTCGTAGGGATGGGAGAGGGTATGAGGCCGCACATTCAGCCGGTTCCGGCTACTGTGCGCAATCTGGCTATTACAACAGACGGTATTCATTTTGTAGAAGCTGCGACGCTCGAACGCATTCTGTCGCATGCGAATGAATTAAAGTCGGCTTCTGAACGGCTGGCAGCATTGGCGAGATGGTGCGGAGGACCCGATAACGCCTCCTCAGCGATGCTCGACGTTCAGTCTCTCCTGCAGGAAATTCGCAGAGGCGAGGAAGACGAGATCGATCTTTGGGATTCATTTGGGTATTTGACATCGATTTTGATCAAAGACGATATCAATCGCGGCGAAAACCGTGCGACAAATCCATCAGCGCCACCGCAAACTGCCGCGGTGCATGAGGAAAACTCATTATCCCGCCCCGAGGGCAAGGAAAAGGCCGCTTCAAAAAAGTCGAAGAAATCGAGAAAGCCCGTAGAACCAAAAGAAAATATTCAACTAGAAATTCAAATCGAGCGATCCCCCAATTCGGACGAGACCGATGAAGATAGCGGGTAGGTACGAGCCCACCGGCGCAACGGCTACTGGTGGCATGGGTGAAATCATTGAGTGTATGGATACCCATCTGCAGCGGCGCGTAATAATCAAACGATTGCAGGTCGGTGTCGAAAAGCGGCGACTCCTCGATGAACAAAAAGCCTTGGCTAGGCTCCGATCAAAACATGTCGTTCAGTTGTTTGATATTATTGAAATTATGGATCGAGGGCGACGGGAGAAGGCTATAGTCCTCGAATACATTGATGGCGGCAATCTCGAAATCGACTCCTTCAAGCCCGGTCGCGCTTATCTGAACATTCTGTGGCAGATAGCGTCAGGGCTTAGAGACATTCACGCAGCTGGCGTGATTCACAGGGATATCAAGCCGAATAACATTCGGATCGACAAAGAGGGTGTAGTAAAGATTATAGACTTTGGGTTGGCTCGAGCTCGAGACGATGCAAGGACCCACGGTGTAATTGGCACCCCCGTTTTCATGGCTCCCGAACTTTGGGCTGATCTGACAGTAAGTTTTGATCAATCGATAGACGTCTACGCTTTTGGTGCGACAGCGCTTGCGCTTTTGACTGGCAATGCTCCGCGCGAACTAATCCTGCGGCCGCCACAGCAAGTATCGCCTGCATTTTTGCATTCTCTTGGTCTTCAGTCAGACTTAGCCACTGTCATCCACGGGTGTCTAAGTGTAGATCCGGTAAAACGACCGACGATGTTCGACGTTCAAGCAAGGCTGGCGCGGCATCTTCTGGAGAATGAGCATCGTGCTCTTGTCGTTATGGGCGGGCAGCCGCATCACCTCGACAGACGGAATCGCAAAATAGTTTTAAACGCTGGCGCGGTGGGTTCGATGGCCATCGAGTATGACGGATTTGACTTTAGAGTATCCAGTGCATCCGGATCTGTCTATTTGAACAACACCGTCGCAACGGCTGGAAGCATTGTTCCTGGGTGTTGCGTGATAACCTTCGGAAATGGCGGAGGAGGTCGGCGCTTTGTGACCTTCGACGTGTCGAGTCCGGAGGTGATGCCGTGAAGCCTGGCGATGTTATTTCTTCGCGTTATACGATTCAAAAGCACATTGGCCGCGGCGGTATGCAGGATGTCTATTTGGCGTCCGACCAGCTACTTGGTATCGAGGTTGCGCTTAAAACGCCGCAGCCAGGACAGCCAGATAAGCGCTTTGCTCAAAGCGCGAAAATTGCAGCGATGGTCAATCATCATAATGTTGCAAAGACGCTGGACTACTTTGAAGAGGATAATAGCCTTTTTCTAATTGAAGAGTTTGTGCCGGGCGAGACGTTGGAGGCCAAGCTATCTCGATTTGGAGTAGTTGATCCGCATCTTGGCGCGCGGGTGTTTCATCATCTGTCGAAAGGTGTGGCGGCGTCGCATCACGCCGGGGTGATTCATCGCGACTTGAAGCCAAGCAACATTATCGTAGAATCGGGTGTTAATCTTCATGAATTGAAGATTACGGACTTCGGTATTGCAACATTGACCGAAGAAGTATTCGCGCGAGCGGCGAACGATGGTGGTGATCTGACGAGATCGACCTCGGGTACGATCCGCGGTGCGTTGCCCTATATGGCACCTGAGATGATGTTCCGTTCACCCGGCGATCATCCTGGGAGTGCGGCAGATATTTGGTCCCTCGGTGCGATGATGTTCAAGGTCTTGACAGGTGAGTATCCCTTCGGTGTCTACTTGGAAGCTGCCGTCAACGTGAGAAATCAGACCAGAAAACGATGGCCTGCGTTCATGGTGAGTAATCCGCAGTACAAGCCGTTGGCTGAGAGTCTTCAGGGAATTATCGAAAAGTGCCTTGCCTATGAGGCAGATAAGCGTCCCTCCGCAGACCAGCTCGTGAAGGAGTTCTCGCAGCTTTGCTATATCAACGTGCACCGTACGGAAGGCGACGTCACGAACCTCATTCAGAATGGTTACAGCGGGTTTACGAACGACGTCGATGGTGGAGTGTTTTTTAGTATGGAGAGTGTCTACGGCGTACGAAGACCTGCGACCAAGAAGAATAGTCGCGTCTGTTACTCTAGATTTCCAGGCTTTCCTCGCTATCGCGGCCATCCGATTGTAGTCATTGATTGATCGTTGCTGAACAGCAATTGTATCGACAATGCTGGCTCGAATTCGGAGAGACGCCCGCCTCGTTACGTTATTCTCGGTAGCTGTCATAAGGGGCGACAATTGCGTACTGCTCACCGCTTGCCCGACGGGCAGTCCACGCATGCCCCACATGCGCCAACTGCCCGTCGTGCCAGTTTGTCGCGCACTTCTCCCTTGCCACGTCGGGCAAATCACCTCCACATTCTCGCGCATCCCGGCTCGCTGAAGAGGGACGTTTCGCGATCGTCACGAGCGTCGAGCCGGAGATGCGACGGGCGCGTTGGTCCGCAGCCGGGTGTCACAGCCCGCGCCGACGAACGGAGCGATGCGACGGCGAAGTGGTGTGGTCCTGGCATCGCGGTGCTGATGCCAAGCCGGCGGTGATGATGATCCGCCGGCGACGGGGGCAAGACAGCCGATCCCCGGGGAGAGCGCCTATAAGTCGTCAAACCGTCGCGCAGGGAAGGCCGGATATTGGGCTGAACCTGTGGTTCTGCCGCGTGCTTTTTGCTGCACGCGGACCGCGGGTATCAGCCGATACCCGGTCTTCCCTGCGCCTCTTCTTCGGACGAAGAGGTTCACTCAGGACACAACTCGGGCGTAGTCCGCCGCGAGACGGCTCAGCCATACCCGCTGTTTGAAACGTATACAACGCACCCGTGCCATGTCCTGATCAGGTCGACAGTCGCAGGGTGATCTGCGGTCCATCCAGCGGCGTCAAAGCACTGCGCCGCAGCGTCGCCAGGGCGCGGCCGCGCCACCGATCTTGTCTGCATTCGCGGGCGTTGCGGGACTGTCGATCAGTTGAGGCCGGGCCGGCCGTCGGGGCGACGTTTGAGCACTCCACCGAGAGCGGTCCGGCGAGGGGATCATGCAGGAAAGCTCCCGCTCGGCAAATCGACAATGGCGACGAGCAGCTGATCTTCAGGCAAAGCATCGAGTCTGCCGCCCGGCCGGGTACAATCTAGAGGGCTGTGATCAGTTCCTGATCGCGCGGCACCGCAGCCTGGAGGACTTTACCCGCCGCTCCTGGAGGCCGGTAGCTGCCGTGTTGGACCGGCCGGCCCGCACGGAGCTGGCAAGCCGTCCCATCAAGGACAATTCTGGTCCAGTGATAATGCCAATAACTGGCACTGTTGAATGGGGCAGGCCTGGCCTAAATCGCTCGTGAACCGCCTCCTGACACAAGGGCAAGCCATCATGAGCAGGGACAGCGCTCACCCGAACTCCGAAACGACCGCTGAAGTGCCCGTCTACAAGAGTTGGACATGCGTGCTCTGCGGACTCGTCTACAATGAACGCGATGGATGGCCCGACGACGGCATTCCACCCGGCACGCGTTGGCAGGACGTGTCCGAAGACTGGATCTGCCCCGACTGTGGTGCAGGCAAGAGCGACTTCGCGATGGTCGAGGTCTGAACAAATCCTGACAATGGCTGCGTGACCGTCAACGGTGACGTGGCGTTCTCTTCCTGCCGAAGGAGTTGCAATGTACGTTCCCTCGCACTTCGACGAAGCCCGTCCTGAGATGCTCTACGATCTGATCGAAAAGAATCCGCTTGGCATTTTGATCACGCACGGCAAGAGCGGCTTGAACGCCAATCATATTCCGTTCGAGCTGAACCGAGCGCAGGGGCAGTGGGGAACGTTGCACTGCCACGCGGCGCGCGCGAACCCGGTGTGGCGGGATCTGGACACTGGCGCTGAGGTGCTCGTGGTGTTCCGCGCGTCTGACGCCTATATCTCCCCTCAATGGTACCCGAGCAAGCAGGATTTCCACAGGCAGGTGCCGAGCTGGAACTATCTCGTCGCGCATGCGTACGGGCGCGTGACCATTCACGACGACGAACGTTACGTGCGCGGCAATGTCGCCCGTTTGACACGGAAGCATGAAGCGTCTCAACCGGTCCCTTGGAAGATGACTGACGGTCCGAAGGACTATATCGACACGATGCTCAAGGCGATCGTCGGGCTGGAGATCGCAATCACGAACCTGGTCGGAAAATCCAAGCTGAGCCAGAACAAGGAGGTGCGGGACATACGCTCCGCAGGCGAGGCCTTGAAAGAACGAGGCGAGCATCTCATCGGAGACGCCATGCTGGCGGCCGCAGCCGTCAAGGCAAGCCAGGAGTAGAGACGCGGCAATCAGGCGATAAGAGCAGCGCGCGAGCGATCCAGCCTTCGTATTTGTCAGCGTCCCCATGCGGGGCGAGGAGACGTCCGGCGCGCCGGTGTGAGCATGAGCGACTGTCTCACGATCTGACCGCCTTCAGCGGCGCGGGCTTGGATGGGCGAGCCGTTCCCTTGGCTGCGACGAATGCATCGAGGACGCCTCTGAGGCGCACGACGGCGGACTGTAGCTCCGCAATCGAAAAGCCGCCGAACCCGAGCATGAGTCCGCCACGAGGCGGGGTCGCATGGTACATGGGCGAGATCGGTCGCACCACCAGCCCCGCTTTGTGCGCCTGCTCCGCAACCGCGACATCGTCGAGGCCGGGCGGAAGCCAGAGTAACAGGTGCATGCCCTGGTCGCTCGGCTGCAGCGTTGCCCAGGACGGTAGGTCCTTGACAAGGGCGGAGATCAGGGCGGCGCGTCGTTCTGCGTAAGCGCCGCGAATGCGCCGGATGTGGGCTTCGAAATGGCCTTCGCGCATGTACTGCGCGAGGACGTGCTGGTCGACCGCCGGCGAATGGCGATCGATGAGGGCGCGCGCGCCAGCGAACGCGTCGACCAGGGGAGGGGGAACGATCGCATATCCGATCCTCATCGAGGAGAACAGGACCTTACTCATCGTCCCAAGGTACACGACGCGCGCGGGATCAAGTCCCTGCAACGATGGAAATGGATGTCCGGCGTAGCGAAGTTCGCTGTCGTAGTCGTCTTCGACAATCCAGGCATTGTTCTGCCGCGCCCACGACAGCAACGCGGTGCGTCTCGCCATGCTCATGGGCATGCCCAACGGATACTGATGCGAAGGTGTGACGAAAGCGACCCGGGCGTTCGGGCACTGGACGAGACCGTCTTGGACGTCGATGCCCTGATCATCCACGGGAATCCGGAAAGTCCGGACATTGAAGTTTTCGAGCACGGCGATAATGCCGGGGTAGGCCGGGTCTTCGGCCCACACGGCATCGCCGTCAGAGAGAAGGACGGTCGCCGATATGAAAAGCCCCTGTTGCGTGCCCGCCGTAACGATGACCTGATCGGGCTCGCATTTCACGCCCCGAGCCTTCCGTGCATATTCGGCAATCGCGATCCGCAAATCGGGTAATCCTTTCGGATCAATGTAGCCCGACGGGGCGGCTGCCCGCAGAGCCCGGACGCGATTGCCAAGCCGTCGCCATTGGTCGCCGGGGGCAACTGCACCCGCGGGATGAGCGATCGCAAACGGCGCCGAGTCTTGAGGCCGGAGAGTCCGCGCGACCTCAGCAAGACGGGCGACTTTCTCCGGCAACAGAGGACTGGGGTCTGCGCGTTCGATCAACGCCGGAGCGCGGGTCATCAAATCGGTGTCGGCATTGACGTTCGCGACGATCGTGCTGCCTCTGGCCCGGGCCTCGAGGTAGCCTTCTGCATGGAGCTGATGAAACGCCTCGATGACGGTTCCTCTCGCGAGCTGCAATGAATTGGCAAGGGCGCGAGTGGATGGCAGTCGCTCGCCAGGCTTCAGGATCCCCTTCGATATCGCCTCGCGAAGCGCTTGAGTCAGTTGGTATCCAACGCGGCCAGCAGTCCGGTCGAGCGAGCCCAGTGAGGGAATTGCGATGATGGTTCGGCGTCGTGCCATCGGTTCTCTGGTCCAACTGTTCTCCCGAATCTTGAACCAAACAATAGATCAGTTCCAGACGCCGGTGTCGGATTCGCTCCAATTGCGAGGGTTTGCGAAGGTTTGAACTGAGAAAGAACCCGATCAGGGTATCGGGCTACGAATTCGCATACCGGAACCTGCCGCTGGTAGCGGGTCGAAGAGGCGCTGGACATGCGGAGATGGAGCGCGACGCCGAAGCCCTGCCTGGGCTGACCAGCAACGCTGGCTATGCAGCCATCTTCGCCAATTGGCTACGTCGCTGCCAACTTCCTTGCCGTGCTCCAAAGACTCTCAGCGGCATGGATCATCCGCGCCCGCGCGCGGATGAGGCATATGCTGATCTTGATGTCCCAGTCCTTGGGGCCGGCTCTCACCAATCGGCCGCTCTGGAGATCGAGCTCGACCAGGCTGCGTGGAGCCCAGGTGATCCCGCGGCCTTCTCGGGCCATGTTGATGAGCAGCATCACCGGTGCTGAGAAGCTGGGGAGCAGCATGGCGCTCGGCTGCTTCGTCGCGAGGAACGCGGTCACGATGCGGCCCACGCCGGAACCCGGATGATAGGCGAGATAGGGCAGCGGTTTGTCCGCAGAGCCAGGCAGCGCAAACCGCGGCATCGATTGTCGGCGGCGACCGCTGCGCGTGACGGCCTTGTAACCGGTCGCGCTGATCGGGACCAGGACGTCGTCGGCGAGATCGATGCGCTGAAAGCGATCGTTATTTAGACGGCTGGCGAGCGATGGATGGTAATGCGCCAGCATGAAATGCGCATGGGCCTCGAGCAGGAGCTTCTCACACCCGGCGAAGTTCGACGCCACGAGCTGAACGGCGGATCCGGATCGCGCGCGGTCGACCCGGCGGATCCAGTCCGGAAAGAACGTCTGCGACAGTGCGTGGGTGGCGACGAATTGAACCGTCTCGGCCTTGAGGCGCGCCGCTTCCAGGGCCTCCTCGCGGCCGTTTGACAGCCTGCGAATGACGTCCTCCGCCACCGGACGAAAACTCTCCCCCGCCGGCGTCAGCTTCACGACATGCGTGCTGCGCTCGAACAGAGGCGCTCCAAGCCACGCTTCCAGCGACTTGATCCGCCGGCTCAAGGCCGGCTGCGTCACGTGCCGGCGCAGCGCTGCGCGGGAGAAGCCGCCGTCCTCCGCAATGGCGAGGAAATCCTCGATCCAGCTCAGGTCCATGATGCCAGCTCGTTATTGAATTATTCCAATACGGCATTAGCACCGCGGCACCGGCTGGTCCAATGTCAGGCCAAAGATAAGGGCCGCGGAGACGCTGTTTGCAGCGCCAAAGAGCGCGAGGCGGGAGGACACGGAATTGACGATCACAACGACTCCTTTGTCCGAGGCGCTCCCGACGCAGGCTGCTGCGCCCCGTGCCGGCTCGCTTTGGCGGGAGCCTTATGTCCTGATCGTGGCGGGCGCCGTGCTGGGCGCACTCGTCGGCGCGCTGTTTCCGGCTGCAGCGCTCGAATTCAAGCCGCTCGCCGACGGCTTCATCTCGCTCATCAAGGTCACGATTGCGCCGCTGGTGTTCCTGGTCGTGGTGACCGGCATCGCGCAGGTCGGCGACATGAAGGCGGTCGGGCGCATCGGACTCAAGGCCTTCCTGTATTTCGAAATCGTCACGACGCTCTGCCTGCTGTTCAGCTTCATCGTGGTGCGATGGGTCCAGCCCGGCGCGGGTGTGGCGCACGCCACCCCGCAACAGGCCGAAGCCGTGGCCCGGTATGCGCAGACCCATGTCGGCTCGTTGTCGGCCTATATCCAGCACATGATCCCCGAAAGCTTCTTCGGCGCCTTTGCCAGCGGCGACGTGCTTCAGGTTCTCGTGCTCGCGCTGCTGTGCGGCATTGGCCTCCTGATGCTCGGCGAAAAGGCGCTGCCGTTGCGCTTGGGCATGGAGCGGTTGACCGAGCTCGTGTTCAGCGTGGTCCATGTCGTCGTCATGCTGGCGCCGATCGGGGCCTTCGGCGCCATGGCTTTCACGGTCGGCAAGTTCGGCGCCGCCACATTGTACGCCCTCGCGCTCCTGGTCGGGACGGCCTGGGCGATGATGGCGTTCTTCATCTTCGTCGTCCTGGGAATGATCTGCCGTCTGGTCGGCATCCGGCTGATGGACCTGCTCCGGCTGTTGCGCCCCGAGCTTCTCGTCGTGCTCGGAACGTCGTCGTCGGAGACGGCGATTCCCGGAATGATGGAGAAGCTGCCAAGGGCGGGGGTGGGACGCGCCGTGACCGGTCTCGTCATTCCGTCCGGCTACTCCTTCAATCTCGACGGCGTGGCGCTGACATTGCCGCTGAGCACGATCTTCGTGGCGCAGGTCTACGGCATCGAGCTGAGCACGGCACAGCAGTTGAGCCTGTTTGTCGTGATGCTGTTCACCAGCAAGGGCGCAGCCGGTGTCACGGGCGGAGCGTTCGCCGCGCTGGCGGCGACCGTCCTTGCGGCCGGGCTGCCTGTCGAAGGCCTCGCGCTATTGCTCGGAATCGACCGCTTCATGTCGCTGGCGCGCGCGATCACCAACACCGTCGGCAACGCAGTGGCCGCGATCGTGGTCGCGAAATGGGATGGTGAATTCGACCGCGACGATTGGGGGCGGGTCGTCCAGATGAAAGCAGCGAAGTAGGATCCATGGTTCTCAGTGAAGACTTGCCGATCGTGGCGCTGGTTCCCGGTGATTGCACCGGTATCGGTCCTGAGCAGACGGCGCGAATCCTCTCCGATCACCGGCTGGCCGATGCGGCGCGCCTCGTCGTGGTGGGCGATGCCCGCGTGCTGGAGATGGGAATGGTGCATGCCGGCGTGAGCCTCGATATCGAGCGGATCGGCTCACCCAGGGAGGCTTCCTGGGTTTCCGGCAAGATCCAGCTGATCGATCTCGGCAACACCGACCCGTCGAGGCACCCGATCGGAAAGGCCAGCGCCGAGTCCGGGCGGCTCACCGGAGAGACGCTGTCGCGGGCGATCGATCTTGCCAAGGACGGCGCGATCGATGCCATCACCTTCGCGCCCTTGAACAAGCGGGCGATGTTCGACGGCGGCTGGAGGTACCCGGACGAGCACAAGATGTTCGCGGACCTGCTCGGGCACCGTACGTATTTTTCTGAAATGAACGTGTTGGATGGACAATGGATGTCGCGCGTCACCGGGCACCAGTCCCTGCGCGAGGCGCTGAACGACATCAGCCCGCCGCGGATCACCGATGCGGTGGTCCTCGTCGACAGGATGATGCGGAGATCCGGAGTCGCCGCGCCGCGGATCGCCGTGGCCGCACTGAATCCGCATGCCGGCGAGGGCGGCTTGTTCGGTCGCGACGAGATCGAGATGATCAAGCCGACGGTCGAGGCGATTGCGAAACAGGGCATTGTCTGCAGCGGTCCGTATCCGGCGGATACGGTTTACATTCGCGCGTTTGCCGGCGAGTTCGACAGCGTCGTCGCGATGTATCATGACCAGGGGCAGATCGCGACGAAGCTGCGCGGCTTCAATCGCGGAGTGACCGTCACGGCCGGCCTCGAGACCGTCTTCACCACGCCCTCGCACGGCACGGCGTTCGACATCGTCGGCAAGGGCGTCGCAGACACCGGCGCGCTCGAAAGCGCGGTCCGGCTCGCCGCGCAATTGGCCTCGTTCAAAGCCCGGGAGATGTCACATGCACACTGATCGCAGGACCCTGCTTCAGGCCGCCGCCGCTCTTCCCTTGTCCGCGGTCGGCGCGAATGCGGCATTTGCACAGGCTCAGGCACCGGCGGCGCCCGCCGCGGCGCCGCCCAAGGAGGTCACGCGTACGCTTGCGCGGTACATCGTCTCGGCGGGATATGATGATCTGCCGGTCAAGGTCCGCAAGGAAGGCGTGAGGACGCTGCTGAACTGGGTCGGCGTCGCGATCGGCGGGTCGCGACACGAAACGGTCGACATCGCGGTCGCGGCGTTGGCGCCGTTCTCCGGCCCGCAGCAGGCGTCGCTGTTCGGCCGGCGCGAGCGGTTCGACATCATGAACGCCGCCTTCATCAACGGCGTGTCCAGCCACATCTTCGATTTCGACGACACCCATCTGAAGACGATCATCCATCCGGCCGGCCCGGTGGTTTCGGCGATCATTGCGCTCTCGGAAATGCAGCCGGTCTCCGGAAAGGAGTTCTTGAATGCGCTCGTCCTCGGTGTCGAGACCGAGTGCAGGATCGGCAACGCCGTCTATCCGAACCACTACGATGTCGGCTGGCACATCACCGGGACTGCCGGGGTGTTCGGTGCGGCTGCGGCTGCCGGCAAGCTGTTGAAGCTCAACGAGCAGCAGATGACCTGGGCGCTGGGCCTCGCCGCGTCGCAGCCGGTCGGCCTGCGCGAATCGTTCGGGTCCATGAACAAGAGCTTCAACCCCGGCCGTGCGGCGTCAAACGGCATATTTGCCGCCCTTCTGGCGTCGAAGAATTTCACGTCGTCGGACGGGATGATCGAGGCGAAGCGCGGCTGGGCCAACACGATCAGCACGAAGCAGGACTATGGCGAGATCGTCGGCGATCTCGGCAAGCGTTACGAAGCCGCCCTCAACACCTACAAGCCGTTCGCCTGCGGCATCGTTCTGCATCCGGCGATCGACGCTGCGATTCAGCTGCGCAACGAGAACAGGCTGACGGCCGACCAGATCGACCATGTCGATCTCAAGGTCAACCCGCTCGTGCTCGAGCTGACCGGCAAAAAGACGCCGCAGCAGGGGCTCGAGGGCAAGTTCAGCATCTATCACGCGGTGGCCGTGGCGATCGTGGAAGGCGCGGGCGGAGAGAAGCAGTTCAGCGATCGCGCGGTAACCGATCCGACGGTGCTGTCGCTGCGTAGCAAGGTCATTCCGGTCATCACGCCCGAGATCAAGCCGGAGCAGGTCGAGATGATGATCGTGCTGAAGGATGGGCGGAAGCTCAGCCGCCGCATCGAGCACGCCGTCGGCAGCGTTGAAGTGCCGATGACCGACCAGCAGCTCGAGGCGAAGTTTTCCGATCTTGCCGACGGCATCGTTCCTGCGGCGTCGATCCGGCGGATCATGGACGCCTGCTGGAATGTCGAGGGTCTGTCGAATGCTGCCGATATCGCGAAGATGTCGGCGTCGGCGTGACCATGGCGAGGAGGTCCATGCCGTCGCGCCGCCGTCTCCTGCAATCGGCGGGCGGGTTCGCTGCCGTCGCGGCCATGCCCATCCATCAGGCCTGGGCCGCAAGCCCGGGCGTGACCGAGCGCCTGGCGCGCTACATGGTCGCGGCGCGTGACCAGGAACTGCCGGAGCAGGTAATGCTCGCATGCAAGCACCGCCTTCTCGACACGCTCGGCGCCATGGTGTCCGGCGCGCGCATGCATCCGGGCGAGATGGCGCTGAAATACGTGCGCAGCCTCGGCGGTGAGTTGCAGGCGTCCGTCGTCGGCTCCGACGTCCGGACGACGGCCGTCAATGTGGCGATGGCAAACGCCATGTGCGCTCACGCCGACGAGACCGACGATTTCGAACCGGTCACTAAGGCGCATCCGGGGTGCGCGGTCATCCCCGCCGCGCTCGCTATGGCTGAACGGGAGCATCGCAATGGGCGCGACGTGATCCGCGCCGTTGTGCTCGGCTATGACCTGACCTGCCGCCTTCTGATGGCGCTCGGACCGGAACTGGTGCGTGGCTCGCATCGCAGTGCCGAGGGCACGTCGTCGACATTCGGTGCGCTCGGCGCGGCGGCCTCGCTGGCGCGACTGGACGAGCGTGGCATGCGTCACGCCATCTCCTACTCGGCACAGCAGGTCTCGGGGCTGTGGAGTTGGGTGAAGGACAAGGACCATATCGAGAAGGCGTTCGATTTCGCCGGCATGGGCGCGCGCAACGGCGTGATGGCCGTCGACATGGTGATGGCCGGGCTCACCGGCGTCGATGACGTGCTCGATGGGACCCACAATTTGTTCATCGCGCTGTCGAGCGATCCGAAGCCGGAGGAGATGGTCAGGGATCTCGGCAGCCGCTTCTACGTCACGGAGACGGCCATCAAGACCTTTTCGGTCGGCTATCCGATCCAGTCGCCGCTGGATGCGCTACTTACGCTGCGCCGACAGCACGGGCTCACTCCGGACAACGTCCGCAGCATCCTCGTCAAGCTTCCGACCGACGCGATGGGAATCGTCGGCGACAGCGCCATGCCCGACGTGAACTGTCAGCATCTCGTCGCGCTTGCGTTGGTCAAGGGGGCGGTCTCGTTCGGAGACAGTCATGATGTCGCGCTGATGCGCGACCCGACGATCCTGGAGCAACGGGCGAAGGTGACGCTCGCAGGCGACAAGGGCTTGATGGATCCGGCTGCGCCACGCGGTGCGATCGTCGAGGTGACTCTGGTCGATGGCCGCAAGGTCGATCATTTCACCAGACACCCGC
The DNA here is from genome assembly GCF_032484895.1 of Bradyrhizobium sp. SZCCHNRI3052. Lineage (NCBI taxonomy): Bacteria > Pseudomonadati > Pseudomonadota > Alphaproteobacteria > Hyphomicrobiales > Nitrobacteraceae > Bradyrhizobium > Bradyrhizobium sp. SZCCHNRI3052. Next base: position 291,527 of record NZ_JAUETW010000001.1, read on the forward strand.
TGGGCACCAAGGAGAATCCGCTGGGCACGGAGGCCGTCAACGCCAAAGCCACGGATCTCATGGCGCCCGTGCTGGGGAGTGAAAAGACGGAGAGGCTGATCGACATGGTCGGGCGGCTCGAAGAAATCGACGACATCGGCCAGTTGCGCGCACTATTCGCGGCGTGATCGGCTGTCATGGCGATGAGAGGCGAGGGAACGTCATCGTCTGATCCGTTCCCTTGGCGGCGAGGCGAGCAGCGCGCCGGCTCGGTCCTCTCCGGTGCATTCTGCGGATGACGAAAAAAGAAGACGAAGCGGGAGGGACGAGACATGAAGCAGAGGCGGATGCAGCGGCGGAGAAGGCGACCGTGATCGGATTCGACTTCGCGTTCCCGTCGGTCGGACACGTCGAGAAAGACGGCGCCGGCTATCGGCTGATCCCATCATCGTGGAATCCGACGCTATGAAAGACCGGCATTTTATCAGCACGGCGGTACCGATGTCGGATCGCGCCAGACCACGCATGAAATCGACCGGTCTGCTCGCATCGCTTTGCTTTGCCATCGCAAGTGTTTGCTTGGGCCTCTCGGCCATGATGGCGGGAGCAGCTGCGCAGGATGCGCGCGAGATCGCTCCGACCGGCGTGCTGCGCGTCGCTGTTGCGGTCGGGCCGGCCGCCTCCGCGTTCTGGACGACGCGCGATCCGGCGACAGGCAAGCCTGTCGGCGTGACAGTCGAACTGGCCAAGGCGGCCGCGGGCAAGCTCAATGTGCCGCTTGAGCTCGTCGAATATCAGAGCTCGGACGAAATCGCGGCCGCCGGCAGCAAAGGGGCGTGGGATCTGTCCTTCATGCCGGCGGATCGCAAGCGGGAGCAGTTCGTCGATCAAGGACCTGCCTATGTCGCCTACATGAGCGGGTATCTCATTCGCGCGAACTCGGACATCACGGCCGTCGCCGATATCGACCGTCCGGGAATCCGGGTCGGCTGCATCGAAGGCACCTCGACGTCCAGAACGGTCGAGGCGAGCATGAAAAGTGCCAGCGTGACGAAATTCGTCAAACCCGAATCGGCCGCTGATTTGATCGGTCAGAGTCGGCTCGACGCCCTCGCCATGGGCATGGAAGCACTGGAGGAGCTGTCGCGGCGACTGCCGGGCAGCCGGGTCTTGAACGAGGTCATCCAATCAACGGGCGTCGTCGTGGTCGTCCCGAAGGGCAAAGTGACGGCGCGGGAGTGGGCGGCCGGATTTCTTGCAGATGCCAAGGCGAATGGCACAGTACGCCGAGCGCTCGATCAAAGTGGATTTGTCACCGCCAAGGTCGCCCCGTGATGCCGTGGTGAACTCCGGCCAAGCCATATCTTTGGCTTATGAGCGCCAACGCCAAATCGTATTTTGGCTGTGCTGGAATTCCGTCTATCTCCAATCGGCGGGCGATGAAGCTGTCGGCAATCATGATGGACACGACCGGCAGGCACGCTCGGAAAGTGCGCCTGCATGGTCCATGCGGCCACCCGATTGTACTGCACTCGCGGTTGTTCTCCCGGCCAACGAAGAAGCGCATCTGGTTCGAGTCCTGGCCTGAAAGTGAACGATCATGAAACTGGGCTGGTATTCCGAACTCGACGAGGTCGAACGCCGGACGTATTGGGCTTGCTTCGCGGGCTTTGGTCTCGACTCGCTGGATTCGACGATCTACGCGCTGGTCATCCCGGCGCTGATTGCAACAATCGGACTGACGCGCCCTGAAGCCGGCTATCTCGCGACCGCAGCCCTCGTCGGTGCAGCCATCGGTGGCTGGGGCGGGGGGATCCTTGCCGATCGCATCGGCCGCATCAAGGTCCTGCAACTGACGATCCTCTGGGTTGCCCTGTTCACGCTCGCATCGGCTTTCGCGACCGGCTTCAACTACTTGCTGATCGTGCGTTTTCTCCAGGGCCTCGGCTACGGCGGTGAGGCGGCCGTGGGTGGCGTCCTGATCAGCGAGGTCGTCAGGCCCGCGCTGCGCGGCCGGGTGGCCGCGTCGGTGCAGAGCAGCTACGCGGTGGGTTATGCGGCTTCCGTCGCGCTGCTCCCCGTCATTTCATCGCTGTTTCCTGAAGAGCTCGGCTGGCGCGTGTTCTTTGCGGTCGGCATCGCGCCGGCCTTTCTCGTGTTCTTCATCCGCCGCCTTGTGCCGGAGTCCGGGCTTTATCGTCAAGGCCGCGCGGACAAGACAGCCGGACGGCCCGCCTGGACGATCTTCACCAGGGCCCATGTGCGGCGTACCGTGGCGGCGGTCACGATGGCCACCGGCATTTTCGGCGGTGCCTATGTGATGATCACGTGGCTGCCGACCTATCTGCGCACCGTCCTCAACCTGACCGTGGGGAGCAGTGCAGGCTATCTTGCCATGAACATCCTGGGTTCGTTGGTCGGACCGTTGCTCTATGGCTGGCTTTCGGATCGCACGGGCCGGCGTCCCGCATTCATGATCTTCCTGCTATGCCAGGCCGTGAACGCGAGCATCTATCTACTAGCTCCGATCGGCGCCAACACGACGATCCTGCTCAGCTTCTTTCTGGGCGCGTTCCAGGGTGGGTTGGCATCAGGAATGTTGCCGACCTTTGCCGATTTGTTTCCGACCGAGATTCGTGCGAGCGGGCAGGGTTTCTGCCTCGGTGGCGGGCGTGGGTTCGGCTCGGTCGTGCCTGCGACCGTGGGCCTGCTTGCTGCGTCGCATCCTCTTGGCTTGTCGATGGGCCTTTGCGCGCTCGCCGCCTATGGACTTGCTTTCATCGCCGCGATGGCTTTGCCCGAGACCAGCGGCGCTGACCTGCAGCGTATGACTCCGTTGGAGATGCAAGCAGGGCAGCCGGGAGATCTCGGCAACCTCCAAGCACGGCCGTCGGAATGAGGAGGCTGAGAACGACACGCCTCGTCGAGCGAAACAAGGCGCCCAGGCTGGCCGACGAGAGCACGGAGAAGGCAACAGGGTCGGGAGGAAGACATGCACTATCGGACCATTTTGAGCGTCATCGCATGCGTCGCAGCTCTGCACTTATCGAACAGCCTCGCCCAGACATCGAACACCGACAATCCCAACGACGCGGTCGCGGATGCACTGACTCCGCCTCCTTATGGCGAGCCGATCAGCCTGGAGATGGCCAAGAAGGTGGCTGCTGCGGCCGTTGCCGAGACGACGAAACGCAATTGGAACGCATTCTGCATCTCCGTGGTCAATCCGAGCGGCGATCTGGTCTATTTCGAAAAGCAGGACAATTGCCAATATGCGTCGATCGGCCTGTCTCAGCACAAGGCGCGCACGTCGGCACGTTATCGACGCCCCACGCTGGTGTTCGAGACGTTGCTGGGCAAAGGTGCGTATTTCGCCTATCTCGCCACGCTCGATGACATGATCGCATCGCGAGGCGGCAATCTGCTGGTCGTGGATGGCAAGATCATCGGTGCCGTCGGTGTGAGTGGTGGGTCGGGCGCCCAGGACAACGTCGTATCCCTGGCCGGGCAAGCGGCGCTGAAGTAGACGAGACCGGGCCGGAGGCGGGGCGTGATGCAGTCGCGACCGCCGGTCAGACGGTCGGCGCGTGCGCTAGGCCGCCGGCGGGATGGCGGAAGACATGGAGTCGTCGACCAAGCTGACGCCGCGCCATTGTCCGGATGTGACGAGCGTTCGCGCAGTATCCTGGAGTTCCTTGGCGACGGCGAGGGCTGCAGGCGCCAGCAGGTCCGGCTTGATCGAATAGACATAGTTGCGTCGCGTGATCCGGGCGTCCGAGATCGGCAGGGCGCGCCAGTCCTCGCTGCTTCGTCCTCCTGCCTGCAGCGCCGACATCGGCTTGATGGTGACCCCGATGCCCTCACCGACGCAGCTCATCACCAGCGAGAGCGAGTCGATCTCGGCGACCACATTCGGCGTGATGTTGCGCCGCTCGAACTCCGCAGCTACACGCCGGCGCAGGCCATGAGTTCCCGTCGGCAGGATCAGGGGCAGCTCTGCAACTTCTGCAACTGTGATGCTGCAACGGTGGCGCGGCACCAGCGGGCTGTCGGCAGGGAGAAGCACGAACAATTCCTCGTCGAGCAGCGGAATCGCGTCGAGCTTGGATGACACGTCGTTGTTGAACAGGATGGCCAGGTCGAGCTGGCCAAGCCGCATCATGTGGGCGATGTGGCCGCTCATTCCCTCGACGACGTTGAGCAGGATGCCGGGATATTTGGCGCGGATGCACTTGGTGAGCGGCAGCCCGATCGCGAGCACGGTCGTCGCGGGCAAGCCGACCGATACCATGCCGCTGACCTCTGCCGAATCCTGGCGGGCAATCGACAGCGCATGGTCGAGCTGCCGCAGCATGAACCGGGCGTGATGGTAGAGCGCAAGGCCGTTCTCGGTCGGGATCACGCCGCGCGAGGAGCGCTGCAGCAAGGGCCTGCCCACTTCCTCCTCGAGCTTTGCGATCTGCTGGCTCAGTGCGGGCTGCGCAACGAACAGGCAGCGCGACGCCTTCGACAGGCTGCCGCTCTCGACGATCTGGGCGAAATAGCGCAACTGACGCAAATCCATGAGCGGGAACCGCACTGCTTGGGAAGAACGAGACCTTGCCGCCGGGCTATATGCTCAGCTTATGGCAACTAATCCAAAACAGTATTTTTGCTAATGTCAATTTCTCTCTAAGGACGAGGGTAACAGGTGTGAAGACCCTTTGGGAGGAACCAGACGATGGCGGACGCTGCGGTTCAGGGACAGGCGTCGGCCGGTCTGCCATCGTGCCGCCTCTTGATCGCCGGGGAATGGGTGAATGGTCCGCACACCATCGCCGTGCTCGACAAATATCGCCTGCGGCCCGCCATGTCCGCGCATCTGCCGTCGCGCGAGCAGGTCCGCAGCTGCATTGTCGCCGCGGAGCGGGCGTTCGAAGCCAATGTACTGACGCCCTATGATCGCGGCCTCATCCTCGATCGCGCTGCGGTCGAGCTTGAGACGCGTGCGTCGGAGCTGGTGGAGGTGCTGCGCCAGGAGGCGGGCTTTCCACGCCGCGATGCAATGGGCGAAGTCCAGCGTTGTGCGACGACGTTTCGGCTCTCCGCCGAAGAGGCGCGGCGGCTGGCCGGCGAGATGGTGCCGATGGAAGGGGCCGCAGGCCAGAAGGGCCGCATCGGCTTCACCATCCGCGTGCCGCTCGGCGTCGTGGCCGCGATTACGCCGTTCAATGCTCCGCTCAATACGGTGGCGCACAAGGTTGCGCCTGCGCTGGCGGCTGGTAACGCCGTGGTGCTGAAACCGTCGCTGCATACGCCGATGACGTCCTGCATCATGGCGGAGTGCCTGATCGCGGCAGGTCTGCCATCGGGCCTGATGTCGGTGCTGCATGGCGATAGCGAGGTTGCCGATTGGCTGATGAGCGAAGCTGCCGTGAAGTTCTTCGCTTTCACCGGCAGCACGGACATCGGCCGCATCATCCAAAGCAAGGCGGGACTGCGCCGCACGCAGATGGAGCTCGGCTCGATCTCGCACTGCGTGATCTGCGAGGACGCCGATCTCGATATTGCGTTGCCGAAGGTCGTCAACGCGGGCTTCCGCAAGGCCGGCCAGGTCTGCACATCGATCCAGGTGCTGCTGGTGCAGCGTTCGCTGATCGGGCAGGTGGAGCAGAGACTTTCAGAGCTCGTTGCCGGGCTGCCCTACGGAGACCCCGGCGAGGACGACACCGTTGTTGGGCCGGTCGTCAGCGAGGCCGCCGCGCAGCGCATCGAGTCCTGGATCGCGCTGGCCGAGCAGAGCGGCGCGCGGCGTCTGGTCGGCGGCGCGCGGGTGGGCGCCGTGGTTCCTCCCACGCTGCTCACGAATGTCGACAAGGCGACCCCGCTCGGCTGCCAGGAAGTGTTCGGGCCTGTGATGTGCGTCGCGCCCTTCGATGTGCTGGACGAGGCGATCGCGCGCGTCAACGACACACCTTATGGACTTGCCACGGGCATCTTCACAAAACGCCTGGACGAGGCTCTGCAGGCCGCGCGGCAATTGCAAGTCGGTGGCGTTCACATCAACGAGACTCCGAGCTCCCGCGTGGACCTTATGCCGTATGGCGGCTCCAAGGATTCCGGGTTCGGCCGCGAAGGGCCGCATTACGCGATCCGCGAAATGAGCGAAGAGCGTATCGTGACGATCCTCGCATGACGCGAACCGTCACCTGACAAGGATCTGACCATGACCAAGATGAAGGGCGGCGAAGTCATCGCCGAATATCTCGTCAAGCAGAAGGTGCCCTTCGTAATCGGCATCTGCGGACACGGCAATGTCGGCATTCTTGATGCGCTCTACCAGGTGCGTGACCGCGTCAAGCTGGTCTCGCCCCGCCACGAGCAATGCGCCGGCCACATGGCCGACGCCTATTTCCGCGTCAAACACAGTCCGGTCGCGACCCTGACCTCGACCGGGCCGGGCTCGGCCAACATGGTGATGTCGCTCGCAACTGCGTTGTCGGACTCCTCGAGCTTCCTTGCGATCACCGCCAATGTTCCGACGTCGCAGGCCAATCGCGCGCCGTTCCAGGAATTGTACGCGCACAACCAAGCCGATTTCGCCCAGGTGCTGCGCCCGGTGGTGAAACGCTCGTTCCAGCCGAGCCGCGTCGACATGCTGCCGCTGGCGCTGCGCCAAGCCTTCGACACCATGGTCACGGGACGTCCCGGCCCGGTCAATCTCGATATCCCGTACAATGTTTTCCAGGAGGAGGCCGACGTCGAGCTGCCGGCGCTGTCGCATGTTCACGGCAGTCACCGGCCGAGTGCGAGCGAGGCCGACGTCACCAGGGCGCTCGATCTGATCGAAGCCGCTAAGCGGCCGGTGTTCTTCATCGGGCAGGGCACGACGCTCTCGGAGGCCGGTCCCGAGATCAGCGCGCTGCAGAGCCGCTACGGCATTCCAGTCATCACCTCGCCCAATGGCATGGGCTGCGTGCCGGCGGATGATCCACTGACGCTCGGCTTCATCGGCCGCAACGGCGCTTATCCCGCCAACCAGGCCGGCCGTCATGCCGATCTCGTGCTCTGCATCGGAACGCGTTTCGACGATCGCTCGTCGTCGAGCTGGCACCAGGGCTACTCCTGGAATTTCCCGTCGACCAGGCTGCTTCAGGTCGACATCGATCCGGCGGAGCTCGGCCGCAACTATCCGCCGACGCTCGGCATCATCGCCGACGCCAAGACCTTCGCCGGGCAACTGCTCGCGGCGCTGGAGCGTCGCCCCGCGATCCGTCGCGAAAATTTCGCGGCGTGGCGCGACCAGATCGGGACCTGGAAGGCGGAGTGGGAGGCGTTCGTGCGGCCGCACTTCAGCGCCGACACCACGCCGATCCGGCCGGAATATGTCGTCGGAGCCCTGCAGGACGTGCTGCCGGACGACGTCATCCTGTCGCTCGATTCCGGCGTGCATCACAATTGGTTCATGCAGTTCTGGCAGCCGAAGCGGCCGCAGAGCATGCTGAACAGCTGGGGCTTTTCGTCGATGGGGTTCGGCGTCTGCGGCGTGCTCGGCGCGCAGCTGGCCGCGCCCGACCGTCCCTGCGTCGCCGTCGTCGGCGACGGCGGCTTCATGATGGCGCCCTATGTCGTCGCCACAGCCGTCGAATATGACCTGCCGTGCATCTGGATCGTCTGGAACAACTTCGCCTGGAGCGCGATCCGCGATCTGCAGTATGGCCTGTTCGAGGGCCGCGAGCTCGGCACCGCGTTCTATCGCGGCAATCAGGGGCCCGGCGGAGATCGCTACAACCCCGACTTCGCGGCCTGGGCGCGCGCCTGCGGCGCTGACGGCGTGACGGTGACCCGCAGCGCCGACCTGCGCGGTGCAGTCGAGACCGCGATCAAGAACCGCCGCCCCTGCGTGATCGATCTGCATGTCGACGCCGAGGTGCGCCCGCCATCGACGGGCACCTGGGAGCTGCCGCCGATCCCATTCAAGGAGCCGGTGTTCGGCAAGCCTTACAAACGCGACTGACGATACAAAACAAAGATAACAACATTGAGAGGGAGGAGCACCATGTTGAAGCGTGATCTGAACCGGCGATCCTTCATGCGCGCATCGGCCGGCGTGGCCGCCGCATCCATGCTCGGCGCCGGCGGTCCCGCGAGGGCCCAGTCCGACGGGCCCGTCCGCATCGGCATGATCTATGCCAAGCAGGGGCCGGGCGCCTCGATCGGTGAGTACCTGCAACGCGGCAGCGCGCTTGCGGTCGAGCAGGCCGGCGGCAAGGTGCTGGGCCGCCCGATCGAGCTGGTCTGGCTCGACGAGCCCAATCCCCAGGTGTCGCAGCAGAACATGCAGCGGCTTGTCGACGAGAGCAAGGTGGTCGCCGTGGTCGGCGGCAACTACTCGTCCTCGGCGCTCGCCATGATGAGCGTTGCCAATCGCGAGAAGGTGCCGCTGATCCTGACCGGCGCCGCGGCCAGCGAGATCACCGGCAAGAGCTGCAGCAAGTACACGTTCCGCACCCAGGCGACCGTGCCGGTTCAGATGGCCGGCCTGATGCCCTACGTCTCCAGCATCGGCAAGAAGGTCTATTTCATCACGGCGTCATATGCCTTCGGCCAGGACATCCTGCGCGCCTCGCGCGCGATGCTGAAGCAGGTCGGCGCCACCGAGGTCGGGGTCGACGAGGTGCCGATCAACACCGCGGACTACAGCTCCTACATCCTCAAGATCCGCCAGGCCAAGCCGGACGTGATCGTCGGCGGCCTGGTGGGCGGCGACTTCTCCAACTTCCTGAAGCAGTGGAACGAGATGGGGATGAAGGACAAGATCCCCTATGCGGCGGTCGCCGTCACGGACACCGACTTCTGGGACGTCGGGCCGCAGGCCTCGACCGGCATCTACATCAAGCCGTGGTACTACAACAATCCGAAGAATACCGCCGCCGAGCAGAAGCTGATCGAGGATTTCAAGAAGAAGTACAATCAGCCGCCATCGGACAAGACGTGGTCGGGCTGGATCGGCATGCGGGCGCTGTTGGAATCGATCGAGGCGGCGAAGTCGACCGAGGCCGCTCAGCTCGTGGCGCATCTCGAGCAGTGGAAGAACACCGAAGGCGAGTTTCCGTTCTTCTTCCGCGACTGGGATCACCAGCTGGTGCGCCCGGCCGTCATCGTCCAGATCAAGAAGCAGATCACCGACAAGTTCGACTATTTCGACGTGCTGAAGAACACCTCGGCGACCGCCGAGGAGACGGCGAAGGCGTTCGGTACCAAGGAGGATATCGGCTGCAGCATGCCCTCGCTCTGAGGCGGCGGCGACCCTTGTTCCTGCAGCGTACTGACAGGCTCGAACGATGCTCGACACTCTCGTCTCCCAGGCGGCCAATGGACTCGTGCTCGGCTTCATCTACGTGCTGATCGCCGTAGGTCTGTCGATCACCTTCGGCCTGCTCGGCGTCATCAACTTCGCGCATGGCGCCTTCTTCGCGCTGGGGGCCTACGTGGCCTGGCAGCTGTTCCAGCTGTTCGGATGGAGCGCCGTGATCCTGGCGCCGCCGGTGGTCGGGCTGATCGGCATGGCTGTGGAGGTGACGATCATCCGCCGCCTCTACGGCAAGGAGCCGTTGCTCAGCCTGATCGTGACCTTTGCTCTGGCGCTCCTGATCGAAGCGGTGATCCGCTACGCCTGGGGCGCCGACGGCAAGCCGTTCAATCCGCCGCCGGCCTTTGCAGGGATCGTTGAAGTTGGTCCTCTCCTGATCACCAAATATCGCGTGGCCGTGCTGGGCGCGACCACGGCGACCTTGCTCGGCCTATGGGGCTTCCTGGCGTTCACACCCTATGGCCGGATCCTGCGTGCCGGCAGCCGGGACCCGGAGATGGTGGAATTGCTCGGCATCAATCTGCCGCGGGTGCTCACTGCGGTGTTCGGGCTCGGCTGCATGCTGGCGGCGATCGCCGGCGTGCTGGCCGCGCCGCTGTGGACGGTGTCGCCGTCAATGGCTGCCAATGCGGTGATGCCAGCGTTCGTGATCGTGGCCATCGGCGGCCTCGGCTCCTTTCGGGGCGCAGTGGTCGCCGGACTCGCGGTTGGAATCGTCACCTCGCTGACCATTCAGTTCTGGCCAGAGGCGGCTGCCGCATCGATGTATGCCTTGATGTTCGCGATCATGCTGCTACGGCCGCGCGGGCTATTCGGCGAGCGCTGGGAGCGTTTCGAATGACGACGGCCAAGTCCGTGCTGCAGCGGCTCGCAAGTCACCCGGTGCTGGTGGCGGCCGCGATACTGGCGCTCGCCTCCGGCATCGCGCTCGCTGTGGGCATGCCGATCCATCGCGTGACCCAGATCGCGATCTACACGCTCTACGGCGCGGAGGTGAACTTCCTGATCGGCTATCTCGGCCTGGTGCCGTTCGGCGCGTCCTTCTTCTTCGGCTGCGCGAGCTATGCGCTGGCAATCGGCCTGGGCTTCATGCCGGCCGCCAATGAAATCACCGGTCTGGCGATCGCGGTGGCATTTTCGCTGCTGCTGGCGCTGATCGTCGGCGCCATCATCCTTCGCCGGCGCGGACTCTACTTCTCGCTGCTGACGCTGGCGTGCTCCCAGATCGCGTTCGAGATTGCGTTCAAATGGACCTCGGTGACCGGAGGCGAGAACGGCCTGCAGAACGTCGCGCGTCCGCTGTTTCGCTCCGCGCTTGCCTTCCACGGCTTCACGCTCGTCGTGGTGATCGGATCATTGTGGATGCTGTGGCGGCTGGCGCATGCGCCGTTCGGCCGACTGATGCAGGCGTTGCGCGACAATGAGCAGCGGGTCGCAAGCCTGGGTTTCGACACCTACCGCACCAAGCTGATTGCGCTCGTCATTGCCGGCGGCGGCATCGGCGCCGCGGGCGGATTGATGGCGCTGCTGCTGCAGGGCGTCTACGCCAACAATCTGAACTGGGAGCATGCCGGTGATCCGGTGCTGATGGCGGCGCTGGGCGGCGTGCATCATTTCCTGGGGCCGTTGTGGGGCGCCATCGTCTTCATCGTCTTGGAGGACCGGCTCAGCGCCATCACGGAGAATTGGTGGCTGGTCTTCGCCCCCATCATCATCGCCTTCGCGCTGCTGTCAGATGAGGGCATTCACGGCATCTTCCAGCGTATCGCCGGCCGCAGCCGCTGGACCCTGACGCGCAATGTCATTCCACCGCGGCCGCGCGACATCATTCCCTATGCGCCGGATCGTGCACGTCAGGCTGCGGCGACGGCCTCACAGGTGCCGATTCTCGCAATCCGCAACCTCTCCAAGCATTTCGGCTCGATCGTGACCCAGAACGACGTGTCGTTCGAGATGAGCCGGACCGGACTGCACAGCCTGATCGGTCCCAACGGCGCCGGCAAGACCACGTTGTTCAATCTGCTGACCGGTGTGTTGCGGGCCAACGCCGGCACCATCCTGTTCGAGGGCATGCCGATCGATCAGCTGTCACCGTACAAGCGCGCGCGGCTCGGCATCGCCCGCTCGTTCCAGATCCTGAGCGTGTTTCCCAGCCTCACCGCATTCGAGAACGTGCGTATCGCGGTCCAAGCTGCCAACCGGCAATGGACAGGTCTTTGGCGCGATGCCTATGACGATGCGGCTGCAAACGCGAAGGTGTGGTCGCTGCTCGATGCCGTAGGCCTCGCCGATCGCGCCGCCGAGCTTTGCTCCGCGCTGGCGCATGGTGAGAAGCGGCTGCTCGAGATCGCGGTGTCGCTCGCGATCGATGCCAAGCTCCTGCTGCTCGACGAGCCGCTGGCTGGTCTGGCGGAGTCGGACCGCAAGATCGTAGGCGAGCTGATCATGCGGCTGGCGAAGTCCCACGCCGTGCTGTTGATCGAGCATGACATCGACCGTGTGCTGGCCATGTCCGACCGCATCACGGTGTTGCATCAGGGCCGGCTGATCGCCGACGGCAAGCCGGTGGAAGTGGCTGCCCATCCCGAAGTCGTTACGGCCTATCTCGGCACCGCCCATGGCCAGATCGCGGCGGCTCCGTCGCGGGCGACCAATGTGACGCCGCTTCCCGGCAGCGCCGCCGCCGAGCCGCTGCTCAGGTTGGAAGGCGTGCGCGCCGGCTACGGCGGTGGCACCGTTCTCGACGGGCTCGACCTGGCCGTGCGGCCGGGCGAAGTGGTGGCGCTGCTGGGGCGCAACGGCGTCGGCAAGACCACCGCGCTGCGGGCCATCACCGGCACGGTGCCGGCGAGCGGCGGCCGCATCACGTTCGACGGCAGGGAGCTCAACCGGCTGCGGCCGGACGAGATCAACCGGCTCGGCATCTCGCTGGTGCCGGAAGGACGGCGGCTGTTTCCGAACTTGACCGTGCAGGAGAATCTCAAGCTCGCGACCCGCGCCGGCGGCGCGTCGCTCGACGACGTGTTCGATCTGTTCCCGAAGCTGCGCATCCTGCACAAGGCGCGTGCCGAAAATCTCTCCGGCGGCGAGCGGCAGATGGTGGCGATCGCGCGCGCGTTGATGGTGCCGAGCCGGCTGATTCTGCTCGACGAGCCGTTCGAGGGCCTGGCGCCCGCCGTGGTGCAGGAGGTCCGCGACGCGGTGTCCAAACTGAGGTCGCGCGCGAGCCTCGTCATCGTGGAGCATCATGCCGAGAGCGTGCTGGCGATGGCGGACCGCGCCTATGTGCTGGTGAATGGGCGCGTGGCCCATGTCGGCGATGCTGCCGCGCTCGCGGCCGATCACGAGCTGCAAGGGCGTTTGCTTGGCATCACTCAGACCGCTGAGGCAGTGCCACGCGCGGCCAACGGCTCATGAGTAGCTGCGAGTTCGTGACCATCGGCATCGGCTGGCCGGCCCGATCTGAACCTTCCTGAGGAGATGAGACATGACCATCGTCGTTCCCGGACCGAACGCTTACGCGAATGCGGCGACAGAGAAGAAGGCGGTGACGCGCAATCTCGCCGAGATCTTCTGGACCCAGTATCCGGGCCACTACAATCAGGCGCTGTCCAAGGCGATCGTGACGCCGGACACCACCGGCTGCCGCTTCTTCGACCATCGCATCTCGTCCTACGAGCCCGGTGCGCATGTCGAGAGCCATTCCCACAAGGTGCAGGAGCAGATCTATCACGTGCTGTCGGGCGAGGGCATCCTGATCCTCGATGGCGAGCGCCGGCTGGTCCGTGCCAACGACGTCACCTACATTCCGCCGGGCGTGGTGCACGAATTCCACTGCACCGGCAACGACCCGCTGCTGTTCCTCGTGATCACCAGCCCGCCGACCGACGAGGAGCCGGCGCCGCGGTGAGGGGCCGGGCATGACCACGAGCAAGACCATTCTGGTCACCGGCGCCTGTGGCTGGCTCGGCTCGGCGATCGTGCATGCGCTGCTCGCGCGCGGCGACCGCGTCGTGGCGGTCGACCTGATGGTCTCGCCGGCCATGGCTGCACTCGCCTCGCAACAACAGCTGCTCGTCACCGCGGCGATCGATCTCGGCGAATGGCATGAGGTGTTGCGGGCGTTCCAGACATTTCGTCCCGACGCCGTCATCCACGCCGCCGCGGTGGTCGGCGTGGTTCAGGCCGCGGATATCCCGCTGAAGGCGCTGCGGGTCAATGTCGAGGGCGCGATCAACCTGTTCGAGGCGATGCGGCTCTCCGGCGTCCGGCGCGTCGTGCAGATCTCAACCGAGGAGACCTATGGCGACTTCCAATCCGCCGTGATCGACGAGGATCACCCGCAGAAGCCGGCCAGCGTCTACGGTGTGACCAAGCTCGCAGCCGAGCACTATGGTCGCGTCTATTCGCGCGATCACGGGCTCGAATGCATCAATGTGCGGACCTGCTGGGTGTACGGACCGCATCTGCCGCGCCTGCGCATGCCCCGCACCTTCATCGAGGCCGCGTTGCGCGGCGAGCCATTTCATCAAGAGGACGGCGGCAATCTCGCGGTCGATCAGGTCTATATCGACGATACCGTGGCCGGCGTGCTGCTCGCGCTCGACAAGCCGCATCACAGCTTCGACGCCTACAACGTCGCGACCGGAGTGGCTCCGACGCTGCGCGACACGGCCGACGCCGTCAATCGCGCCATTCCCGGTGCGAGGATCACGGTCGGCGACACCGGTCCCTATCATCATGGCGGCCGCGTGCTGAGCGCCGTCAAGGGCGCGCTCGACATCGGCCGCGCCAAGGCGGAGCTCGGCTACCAGCCGCGCTACGATCTGCAAAAAGGCATCGAGGCGACGATCGAAGCGACGCGGGCCGCGATGGCGAAGACACCATCTGCATCAGGGAATCGAAAATGACCACCTCTTCTCCGATCGTTCTCATCTTCGGCGGCTCCCGCGGCATCGGCGCCGCCTGCGCCCAGGCGTTTGCCGTCGCCGGCTGGCAGGTGGCCTCGACCTACGCCGCCAGCCCGTCGGACGGAGGGCCCGGCCGGCAATACAAGGTCGACATTCGCGATGCCGCGTTGGTCGCGCAGGTCTTCGCGCAAGTGGCCGCCGATTTCGGTGGTGCGCCGCAGGCCGTCATTGCCAACGCCGGCATCAACGTGCCGGCAGGTCCGCTGGCGAGCTTCAAGCCGGAGGACTTCCGGCTGCTGATGGAGGTCAACGTCGTAGGCGCCTTCAACGTGCTGGCGGAGGCAGCGCGGCGCGTGCGCGACGCCGGCGCCATCGTCGCCATCACGACGTCGCTGGTCCGTCACGCGGTGCCGGGCACCGGGCCCTATGCGGCGACCAAGGCAGCGGTCGAAAGCCTGGTGCGGTCGATGGCGAAGGAGCTCTCGGCGCGCGGTGTTCGCGTCAATGCGGTAGCGCCCGGTCCCGTCGACACCGAACTTTTCAATGCCGGCAAGACCGAGGAGGCCAAGCAGCGCATGGCGGCGTTGAGCCCGTTCAATCGCATCGGCAAGCCGGGCGAGATTGCGGAGGTGGTGCGCTTCCTGGCCTCCGGCGAGGCCTCCTGGATCCAGGGACAGATCGTGCAGCCCAATGGCGGCATGGTGTGAGCATGACGGCGGCGGCGCACGCCGGCGAGACGTTCGATGTCGTGGTCGTCGGAGCCGGCGCGGGCGGCATGACGGCGGCGACGATCGCGGCTGCTGACGGCTGCTCGGTGCTGCTGCTGGAGCAGGCCGAATTTATCGGCGGCACCACCGCCATCTCCGGCGGCATGGTCTGGATTCCTGCCAATCACAAGGCGGCCGCGGAGGGGCGGGCGGATACGCTGGAGGCGGCGCGCACGTATTTGGCCCGGACCGTGCCGGGGCAGGACCGCACGCGGCTCGAGACGTTCCTTGCATTCGGCGACGAAGCCTTGCGCGATCTCGAGGCCCGCACTGCGCTGCGGCTGCAGCCGGTGCCGACCTATCCGGATTATTATCCCGACCTGCCCGGTGCCACCGCGGGAGGCAGGGTGCTGGAGCCGCTGCCATTCGATGCGCGCGGCCTCGGCGACGCCTTTGCGCTGCTGCGCGATCCGCTGCCGGAGTTCATGCTGTTCGGCGGCATGATGATCAGCCGCCAGGATATCCCGCATCTGCGCCGTGCCGGCCGATCGTTGCGCTCGGCTCTGCATGCGGCCAGGTTGATCGCGCGCTATGGCCTGCAACGGCTCACGGCGCGGCGCGGCACGACGCTTTATCTCGGCAACGCGCTGGCGGCGCGGCTGCTGCGCTCGGCACTCGATCGTGGCGTCGTGATACGGACCGGCACCTCCGCCCAGCAGCTTGAGGCCGACGCGCAGGGCAGGGTCTCGAGGCTCGAAATTGTCGATCGCTCCGGCCGCTCCTGGATCACCGCAAGGCGCGGCGTGGTGCTCGCGACCGGCGGGCTGTCGCATGATGCCGAGCTGCGCCGCTGCTATGTGCCGCAGGGCGCCGGCCTGCTGTCGGTCACCGTTGACCCCGGCGCTGCACCACGCGGTGCGCGGCTGGCCATGGCCCTGGGCGCGTGCCTGTCGGCACCGACGAAAGCGGGCGCGTTCTGGGTGCCGGCTTCGACCTTCACACGGGCCGACGGCAGAAGCGGCGTCTTCCCGCACACGGTCACCGACCGCGCCAAACCCGGCCTGATCGCGGTCGATGGCACCGGCCGCCGCTTCGTCAACGAGGCGGTGTCCTACCACGAGTTCGTGCGCGCGCAGCTCGATCACGCTGCGGCCATTCCCGCCTGGCTGATCTGCGATCGCCGCTTCCTGTGGAGATACGGCCTCGGCAAGATCAAGCCGTTCACGCGCAGTGTCGCTGACGACGTCGCCGCGGGCTATCTCAAGCGTGCCGACAGCCTGGACGCGCTCGCGGAGACGATCTGCGTCCCCGCGCAGGCGCTGACTGCGACCGTCAACCAGTTCAACGCCGGTGCGGTGCGCGGCGAAGATCCCGCCTTCGGCCGCGGCGGCGACATCTATCAGCGTGCGCTCGGCGACGCCGATCGGCATCCCAATCCCTGCGTCGCGCCGATCCTGGAGCCGCCTTTCCATGCCGTCGCGGTCTATCCGGCCGATCTCGGCATGTCCGCGGGCCTCGTCACCGATGCGCGCGGGCGGGTGTTGCGCGCGGATGGCTCACCCATTCCTGGCCTGTTCGCCTGCGGCAACGACATGGCCTCGATCATGGAAGGGGCCTATCCCGGGCCCGGCATCACGTTGGGTCCGGCGCTGGTCTTCGGCTGGCTCGCGGGCAGGAACGTCGCCGGCGCGAACGTTTGAGGACTCTCATGCTCGTGAGCTCGCAGGCATGGCTCGATGTGACCTCTCGGAGCCTGGAGGCATGAGAACGACTTGGTCACACTTCGCGGCTTGTGAAAGTCGGCCCCAGGTCGTTGCCTGAAGTGGGGACGCGGCAGTGGTTAGGAGAACTGTTGTCGTTGTCCAGGGTGGGGTGGCCTTCCCCACCCGCCGCCCGGCCAACGCACGCAAATGGCTCGCTAGTGGAGTCGCGCCGCTTCGGATCCCCGCCGGCTCGCTACGATATCGCGTGCAACACGGGATCAACTTGGAAAGTTTGCAATTGACGAACGGCTCGGGCCGCCACGAGTAGCGGACGGTGCTCGTGTTTGGGCAACTCGAGATGATATGGTTGCGCGGCCCCGTAACGAGGCGCCTTGAGCATCACGCGCCTCTGCGGCCTTTTCCTGATATCGCCTGGCCGACGCGCTGCTTTCGTAGTCGAATTGTCGTTTCCGCTCAGCTCTTATTGATGAGCTGCTGGCACCAAGGTCAGAAGTTGCTCATTGCCGTGTAGGCAATAGCAGCCGATGGTTGCCGAACGGGCGCTCGGCATGAGCCGCCCATCTGCCGTGTGGAAATTCCGGTTACGACAATCCGGAGTTGCCGGCCTTGTTCCGGGCCTTCGGCCCTGGAGGAGCGTCCGCATGCATCGGGACCTGTTGTGCGCGGTGAAGTCAGGCCGTGGATGGTTGCCGGTGGGATGGCGGCGTCGTACGCTCGCGCGCCACGTGACAGGTGGCATGATCGGGGACCGGGTCGTTTCAGGATGAGGCGCTGATGGCGGAGGGCAGCTCGCGTGATGGATGAGGACGACCCGAGCGGAGAGATCTCCCGGATCGAGGCGCGGATCGACGAGCTTGCCGAGATGGCGGAGCGGTGCCGAAAGATCATCCTGGCCTCGAAAATCGCGATAGCGGGCGGCGCCGCATTGCTGCTCGGCGCGGTGCTGGGCCTGCTCGGATCCGATGCGGTCGCGCTCCTCGGCGCCATTGCGGCGCTGCTCGGCGGCATCGTGTCGCTCGGATCGAATGTCAGCACGTTGCGACAGACAATGGCGGCGATGGCCGCCGCTGAAAGGCTGCGCTCGGACCTGATCGGCAGCATCGATCTTCGCCTGGTCGGCGAGAGGCGAGGGAGCGTGTAGTTCGCGATGGGATGATGGCGTGACGCGCTCCAGGTGTTTGGCAGCAGTTGCCCTTGGCCGATGGCCCGGCGACCTGGTCCGTTCGATGAAAATGACAGGGAGACCACATGCTCAAGGGGATCGATCCACTGCTCAATGCCGACGTGCTCCATGCGCTCCGCGCGATGGGGCATGGCGACCGTCTCGTGATCTGCGACACCAATTTTCCGGCGGATGCGATCGCGCGGCAGACAGTGTTCGGCGGGCTGCTGCGCATCGATAATGTCAGCGCGGCGCGCGCGGTCCAGGCCGTGCTGTCGGTGCTGCCGCTCGACAGCTTCATCGACGATGCCGCCGTGCGGATGGAGGTCGTGGGCAGTCCTGCGGAGGTGACGCCGGTGCAGCAGGAGGTGCAGGCGGTGATCGACCGCGCCGAGGGCAGGTCGTGGCCGCTGGTCGGCGTCGAGCGCTTCGCATTCTATGAGATGGCCAGATCAGCCTATTGCGTGATCGCCACCGGCGAGCGCCGGTTCTACGGCTGCTTCATCTTCAGCAAGGGCGTCATCCCGCCGGATGGCGCATCGGGATCATGATGCCGGCTGGCGCGCCGCATTTGGGCAGCGGTGCGCATGCCGGCAAGGGTATCGCGATCGGTCATCCGCCTCGCGTTCGACGCGTAGCGCCCGCCGCGGCTCAAATGGGCTTCGGGGAAGCGACCCGGCGAGAGATCGGTCCCGCATGTCGCTGCGCTCATGGCATGTTACGGGACTGATCCCGACGGCAGAGAATCGAGTCCAGCGCCGGGCGAGCGCCGCGAGACCTCGCCCGGTGCCGCGCCGAGGTTTCAATCAGAAGCGGTCTCAGCGGCAATTCCAGGTCGTGCCCTGCGCGCAGACCGCGTTCGGGCTGTCGCCGCCATAGACCTGATAGGGGTATTCGCCCTTGCGGTAATAGCCATAGGCGTGGGGGTTCACGCCGTAGTAGGACGGAGCCGCGTAATAGGCCGGGCCGTCATAGACCGGGCCATCGTAATAATCGTAGGCGTCGCGGCTTGCGGCGATCGCAAGACCGGTGCCGATGGCACCCGCCGCGAGCGCCGCGCCGATCGCAGCGCCGCCGCCGCCGCCGTGCCAGCGCCCATTTCGCGCGTCGGCACTGGTCGGGGCCAGGGCGCCGATCGCGAGTGCAGTCAATGAAGCAATTGCGGCCGTGCGGCCGAGCAGAGCTGGTTTGGTCGACATGTCAGGCCTCCAGTGAAGTGCGCCGTGATTGGCTGATGTCTCCGGTGTCCGGCTCTGCCGAGAACTGTGACGAACGTCAGAGCCGAACAATGCCGGCAAACGGATGATCAATTGCGGTTCTGGACCTGACCTCGCCGAGGAGCTGGCGACGGTCCAACGCAAATGGCAGGTCCATCGCACTAGAACCGCCGTCCGGCTTTGGAGTTCCGGCCCCGCCCGAACTTCCATGCGATCGGACCAGTGCCGCTGGGCACACGGAGGAGGATTGGCTCGTGCTTTGCCGACCTGGCAGCCCGGTGCCCGAGCCAACTCATCACTGTGACGGTGCATTCCAATCACTGAAGACGTTTGACGGGCGTCGATGAGACTGGCCGCTGTGACCCGACGAGCTCGCGCCGTCCCGAGCTGCACGACGGGCAATCTCTGCCTGGGTGCAATCCGCCGCGGGAGCGCGACGTCGTGGCCTCGCTGTTCGACCTGTTCGGAACATGCGCGTTTGCTGGCAAGCCCGTCATCACGACGTTGCGCGGGAGCAAGGAGGTTGCAGCCATCCAAGTGCGTGTCCGGATGGCGTCGTCTCACCCCATCGTCGCCAGCCTGACCGCCAGCGCACACGCCCGATCGTATTCGTCCAGGTTGATCCATTCGTCGATCGTGTGCGGCTCGTTCTGGCCGGTGCCGAAGGTCACGGTGGGGATGCCGTGGCGGACCATCCAGTTGGCGTCGAGGCCGCCATTGCCGGCGCGCAGGGTCGGCGCTGCGCCGATGTCGGAAACGGCAGCCATGGCGCGCTTGACGACGGGAAGGGTCTCCTTCATCCGGAACGGATGATAGTCGGTCTCGGCCTTGAACTTGACGCGGCCGGACTTGCCTTCGCTGTTGGTGACCTGCTTGGCCGCCTTCTCGAAGGCCGCCTTGTAGGCCTTGGTGATCTCGCGGATGAATTTGGCATCGTGGCTGCGGCATTCGCCGCGGACGTGGACGTAGTCGGTGACGACGTTGGTGGCGTCGCCCGCGGGGCGGCCTTCGCCGCCGGTGACCGGACCGACATTGCTGGTGCCAAGCCTCGCGTCCTTGCCCTTGCCCTTCACCACCTTGCCGAACCAGCCGCCGGCTTTCACCTCGGCGAGCGCGAGGGCCAGGATCATGGTGGCGCTGATGCCGCGCTCAGGCGCGACGCCGGCATGCGAGGCGCGGCCGAAGATCTCGACCTCCCAGCGGTCGGCGCCGACAGCGCCGATCGTGACGGCGGAGGCCGAGCTGCCGTCGAAGTTGAACGCCATCTCGGGCGCGCCGAGGTCGTCGGTGTTGACGTGCCGCGCGCCATAGAGCCCGCTCTCCTCGCGCACGCAGAACAGCAGCGTGATCGGCGGATGATCGAGCTTCTGCCGGATCAGCTCGGCCGCGAGCGTGACGAGAATGCCGCAGCCGCAGCGATTGTCGCCGCCGAGCGCGGTCTTGGCCTGGTTGACGATCTTGCGACCGGAGATCTTCGGCTGCGCGCCGGCGCACAGCGGCACCGTGTCCATGTGGGTCATGAACATGATCCGCGGCTGATTGTGCTGGCTGCCGCGGCCGGGCAGCTCGACGATCAGGTTGCCGGTCTCGGTCGGCAGCGGAATGCGCGTATTGGCATCGTCGAGCCGCATCGCCTTGGCCGGCACGCCGGCCTGCTTCAGCGCGGCCATGATCTCGCGCCCGATCGCCTTTTCCTGTCCGGTCACGCCCTGGACGGCGAGAAAACGCATCAGACGATCGGTGGCGGCGGTGGTGTCGACGGACATGAAGCGATTCCCGTGATGAACGATGTGCCCGGAGCATCCAGCCGGGCGGCCGGTTGCGCAAGGGGGCTCGCATTGGTTTCGCCGCCTGACTCTTTTCCGATGCCTCGATCGTTTTCATGTCATCTGGACATTGGAGCATCATCATGAGCCTGAAAGACAAGACGATCGTCGTGACCGGCGGAAGCCGCGGCCTTGGCCTGGGAGTCGTGGAGGCCCTCGTCGATCGCGGCGCCAAGGTGACCGTCGTCGCGCGCGGAACCGAGGCGCTGAACGCGATTGCTGCGCGCCTGGGTGTGGCCACGATCGCGGCCGACGTCACCGACGAGGCCGCTGCGCATCGCATCGTCGGCGATATCAGCCCCGACATCCTGATCTTGAACGCCGGCACAACGCCGCACATGGACCGGCTGGATCGGCTGACCTGGAGGGATTTCTCGGTTGCCTGGGAAACGGACGTCAAGGCGGGCTTGTACTGGATCCAGGCGGCGCTCAAGCTCCCCCTGAAACCAGGAAGCCGCGTCCTGGTCGGATCGAGCGGCGCGGCGGTGGGCGGTTCGCAGATGTCAGGCGGCTACGGCGGCGCCAAGCGCATGCTCTGGTTCATGGCGAAATACGCCAACGGCGTGTCGCAGGACGACAGGCTCGGCATCCGCTTCCAGGCGATCGTGCCGCGTATGATGATCCTCGGCACGGGAGTGGGGGATACGGCCGCGGGTGCTTATGCCGGGTCCATGGGCATTGCGCCGGAAGCGTTCGTTGCCCGCTTCGGCGCGCCGATGCCGCCACGGGCGTTCGGCGATCGTGTGGTCGCAGTGCTGGAGGACCCGCGGTTCGTCGACGGCGTCGTGTTCGGTCTCAACGGAGATTCCGGCGTGACGGTGATGGAAGGAGCGGCAGCTTGAGCGACGGCGGACATGCTTCGCGCGGCGCGCGCAGCGCCGAGCTCGTGGCCCTCGCAGAGCAGCTGCGGCCCGAGCTGCATCGTTATTGCGCGCGCCTGATGGGCTCTGTGATCGACGGCGAGGACGTCGTGCAGGACACCCTGACAAAAGCGCTCGTCGCGGTGGACGAGATGCGCGACGTCGCGATGCTGCGCGCCTGGCTGTTCCGGGTCGCGCATAACCGGGCGCTGGACCTGCTGCGCAGCCGTGCGATCCGGGCCGCCGAACCGATGGAGGCGGCTGACGGTGTCGCCGACGACACCGTGCCGGATGCCGTGGAGGCGATGATGCGCGACGAGGCGATCCGGACCGCGGTGTCGCGCTTCACGGAGCTTCCGATCCCTCAGCGGAGTGTCCTCGTTCTGAAGGATGTGCTCGATGAGTCGCTCGCCGACATCGCGGCGCTGCTCGACCTGACGGTGGACTCGGTGAAGGCGCATCTCGCCCGCGCCCGGGCGCGGCTCTCCGAGATCAACGCTGTGGCCGAGGCGCGGCCGGCGGCGAGACCCGCCTCCGATGCGGCGACACGCTATGTGAGCCTGTTCAACCGGCGTGATTGGGACGGCCTGCGCGCGCTGCTGGCACACGACGTCAAACTGCACCAGTCCACTCATCCCGTCCGTGTCGGCCCGGCCGATGTCGGGATGTTCTTCAGCATTTACGCCGGGATGGACGGCGTCTGGCTGGCGCCGGCCTGGCTCGAGGGCCGGGAAGTGATCGCCGTGTTCGAACGCCAGGGCGATCCGCGGCCCAGCTACGTCATGTGGCTGAGCTGGCGCGACGGCAAGATCAGCTTCATCCGCGACTACCGCTACGTCCGCTATGTCATCGCCGATGCAGAGCTGGCACTCGCCCCGCCGTCCTGAGCACCCGGACCGGCAAGGGCTTGATCCACATCAACGAGGGACGGTCGCGCCAGGAGCATCTTTTGACCAAAGAGGTCTGAGATGCAGCTCTTCAACTCGACGAGGGACTACGGGGCGATTCCGCAGACGCTGCATTGGCTGACGGTCGTTCTCGTGGCCGTCGCCTGGGCGCTTGGGGTCTTCGGTGACGTGCTGCCCAAGGGCGCGCCGCGCGAGTCCGGCCTGCTCGTCCATGTCACGGCTGGGATCGCGATCCTCATGCTTCTGGCGGTGCGCCTGGCTTGGCGGCTGGCCGATCCTTCTCCGCCGCCCGAAGCGACCGAATTCGCCACATGGATGGGAAAGTGGCAGTATCCGGCCGCGCGTTTCGCGCACTACGTTCTCTATGCGCTGCTCTTTGCCGTGCCCGTCGTTGGCATCGTGTTGCAGTTTGCGCGCGGTGATTCCTTGCCGCTGTTTGGCATTGCCGAGATCGCGTCGCCCTGGCCCAAGGACCGCGCGTTTGCTCACAACGTCAAGGAAGTGCATGAAATTCTCGCCCACGCCCTCGTCATCGTGGCTGCAATGCATGCGGCCGCCGCGCTGATCCATCACTGGATCTTCCGGGACCGGACGCTGCTTCGCATGCTGCCTCACTCGGACGACTAGGGAAGCGACACGCCTGTCGGAAACCATGGATTGCGCCGGTCGCTTCCGCCGCCGTAACCGAACGGTCGCGATCCGATCGATCACTCCGCTCATGGTTCGGATTGCCAACCCCAAGGACACGCGGCCCGGAGACTCCCCCAATGCTAGAGTATCGCGTCAACGCCCGACGGATCGATGCGCATGAAAGCGTGGCTGACTGCAAGGATGCGACCGTGGTGCTCGACACCGATGTCCAGGGACGGCGGGATGCGTTCAACCCGGCCGAGCTTCTTCTCGCCGCGGTTGCCGCCTGCATGATCAAGGGAATCGAACGCGTGACGCCGATGCTCAAGTTCCATATTCGTGGCGTCGAGGTGCGACTGATCGGCTTCCGTCAGGACAGCCCGCCGATGATGGCGTCGATCGATTACGAGCTGATCGTCGACACCGACGAAGACGACCGCCGGCTCGAGCTGCTTCATCAGAATGTCAGGAAGTATGGAACGATTTCCAACACCGTGGCGGCCGCCACGAAGTTGCAAGGCGTGATCAGGAGAAAGACATGAGCCGCCTTCACGTCCACCCCGAAAGCCATCTGGTGGCGCGGATCGGATGGCTCAGAGCGGCCGTTCTGGGAGCCAATGACGGCATCATTTCGACTGCGAGCCTGATCGTCGGTGTTGCTGCGGCAGCAGCGACACGAAACGACGTCCTGATCGCAGGCGTGGCGGGATTGGTCGCCGGAGCGATGTCGATGGCCGCCGGTGAATATGTCTCCGTCAGCTCGCAGTCGGATACGGAGCAGGCCGACCTGGCCCGGGAACGCAAGGAGCTGAGCGACAACCCCGCATTCGAACGCGACGAGCTTGCCGAAATCTACGTCAAGCGAGGTCTGGATCAATCCCTTGCGCGGCAGGTGGCCGAGCAGTTGATGGCGAAAGACGCACTGACGGCTCATGCCCGCGACGAATTGGGAATCTCGGAGATCACCGCAGCGCGGCCGATCCAGGCTGCCCTGACCTCGGCCATGATGTTTTCGGTGGGGGGCGCCATGCCCTTGCTGATGGTCGTCGTGTCGCCCGCCAATTTGCTGGTCCCGATCGTCTCCGCGGCTTCTCTCGCCTTTCTCGCGGTGCTGGGAGCGATCGGCGCAAAGGCAGGCGGGGCCAACATTCCGCGCGCCACCTTTCGCGTGACGTTCTGGGGGGCCTTCGCCCTGGGTCTCACCGCAGGCATCGGAAGGCTGTTTGGGGCCGTTGTTTGAAGCGCTGGCAAAGCTTGCGCGACGGTCAACGGCGTTACCCCCGTCTCGTGTCGAGGCTGCGGCGGTGTCGCGGTGTCGTCGACACGGGCATTATTTCGAGAAATTGAAGACCCAATTCGGTCCAGGCGCCATTATCAACCGGCCCGCGAGCCGCCACATCTCGCGTCACGGGCATTCGATGGGTGCGACCCTGACGTCAACAGGATGCCGCCGAGGCGGCAACGCGCCCCATGCCGTGGTCGTGAGGAGCGAGTGGTGGACGGACAGCAAGCGCCGGGTGGATCCCGGCCGGTCATTCTGCATCAGGAGCGTCCCCCAGCGGAGCCGCGCGCCGGGGCGTCCGCAGGACGTGCGCTGTGGTTGCTCGCCGCGCTCAGCCTGATGTTCGGAATGCTGGTCGCGGTGCCGTGGATGGTCGAGTATGTGACCGTGGGCCAATATCTGGTTCACACCGATGACGCCTATGTCAGTATGAACGAGATCCCGGTCAGGTCGGCGGTGTCCGGCCTGGTCAGGGACCTGCTCGTGACCGACAATCAGGAGATCGCTGCGGGACAGGTTCTCGCGCGGATCGAGCACCGGGACGAGCGCGCTTCGACGGTCGCGCTGAACGACGTCATCGCTCCCGTCGCCGGCGTCGTGGCTGCAAGCGGTCTCCATGTCGGCGACGCCGTGACGACAGATCGGTCGTTGATGGCGGTGGTCACGCCAGGCGAGCCCCACGTCATCGCAGCTCTCGCGGTTTCCGAGATCACCTATGTCGCGATCGGACAGGCGGTCACGATCGACGTGCCGGGCCTGCCCGTCCGGCTCTATGGACATGTCGCGGATGCTGAGTGGATCGGCGCGGCGTCCGGCTCGCCAACCGGCGAAGCGCGGATCGCGCTGAAGATCAGCCTGCTGAAGGCGGCCATGCCCGCCGGATTGCGATCGGGCATGGCTGTCGGCGCGACGATCCTGACCGGCCTGACCGGGACGGAGCGGATGGTCTCGCAGATCCTGCGGGAGAGGGCGCAGAGGACCTGCCACTGCGAGCAGGATCTCCAGCCCGCGTCGGTGCAGCGGCGCATCTGACCACGGCCATCCCTGCGCGACGGGCAATCCGTGCATGCCTCTCATGCCTGAACTGCCCGTCGTGCCAGTTTGTCGCGGACTCATCACTTGCACCGTCGGGCAAATCACCTCCACATTTCCTGTTATCCCGGCTCGCTGAAGAGGGACGTTTCGCGATCGTCACGAGCGTCGAGCCGGAAGATGCGATGGGCGCGTTGCTCCGCAGCCGGGTGTCACAGCCCGCGCCGACGAACGGAGCGATGCGACGGCGAAGTGGTGTGGTCCAGGCATCGCGGTGCTGATGCCAAGCCGGCGGTGATGATGATCCGCCGGCGACGGGGGCAAGACAGCCGATCCCCGGGGAGAGCGCCTATAAGTCGTCAAACCGTCGCGCAGGGAAGGCCGGATATTGGGCTGAACCCTTGGTTCTGCCGCGTGCTTTTTGCTGCACGCGGACCGCGGGTATCAGCTGATACCCGATCTTCCCTGCGCCTCTTCTTCGGAGGAAGAGGTTCACTCAAGATGACAACTCGGGCGGATGCCGCCGCGAGATGGCTCAGCCTTGCCTGCTGTTTGAAACGTACAACACGCGGTCGTGCGATGTCCCGCACCAAGTGGGCAGTCGCAAGGTGATCTGCGGCCCTATCTCGACGTGATCGAGAGCGTCTTCTTCACCGGCGGCCTGTCGGTGACGATCAAGTCGTAACACAAGGTCGGCGGCCTGCCGGCGCGCATGAACATGAAGCTGGCCGAACCCTTATGCTCAGCGGTCGGCGAGAGGTTGGTGATGCTAATGGCCTACCGTTTACCAGGTCGAGTGCCAAGACGCCTCAACTTGGCATCCCCGCCGACAAGCGCTGCGCAGACGGCCAAGTCGGCATTGTCGACGATGAGTGACCCATTCTGTGACTCCGAGCCTCTGCCGCGCTTCTTGAACGCCCGGAGCTCTAGTGCCTTGGGCTGGCGAACAAAGTCGCCTCCAGTCCGATGTGGTTCGAAAGGTAGTCCTGCGGGCCGGGGGTGACGACCCAGCGAATGCGTGACTTGAAAGCACGCCGGCGCACACGTGAGACGTCGAGATTGAAGCCGTGAAATGCAGTCGCACGTTCCATGAACAGGTAGTCGATCCTCGATCCGGTGGGATTCGCGTCGTCTGGCTGCATGTCGTCGCAGTAGTAATCGACATCATCCGACATCGTCGGCGTGGCAACGGCCGGATCGTAGGCTTGCCGATATGCCTCGCTGGCGCGATAGACCTTACAGTTGGTATTGAAGTCGTTGTAGATCGGCTCGTCGCCCTCGCCGTGACGGTCGGTCAAACCGTCGCTTTTCATCGTATCGTACGGGACGCTCCACAGGTCATAGAAGCCGGCCTGCTCCATCGCCGCGACCAGGTTGTGGTATTCGTCGGTATCAGCACCGATGTTGAAATCTCCGGCGACAATGGCCACGTTGGATGGAAGGTGCGTCGCCTTGATGAAGGCAATCAACTCATCAATCTGCGTGCGCCTGACGTCGATCTTCTCCGCGTCAGTTGGGCCGGGCGGCAGAAGGCCGCCATCGCCGGCATAAACATGCGTCGAATAGAGCTCGATCGCACCGAAGCCGACCGGGATACGCGTGAGTTGCACCCCTTTGTTCGCCCATTTGTCAGAATCGAACATGTAGCCCATCTCGCATCCGCCGGGCATCACTCGCGACACGCCGTCCGCGGCATAGACATGCCCGCCGCCATTCTCGATCGTCCGCGTTGGGCTGAGGACGAGGATCCCGCTCTGCAGTTGCTTGTAGGCGAGGGAGCCGGTCGGTCCGTCGACATGCTGCGCGGTGCCATGTGCCAGGATCGTATCCCGCGTATCCTGGTCCCAAGCCTCGACCAGCGATACGAGGTCGTAGGCGAACACCCTCCGGCCGATTTCGTCGGCGCGCTCGGGGATGACCGGCTTCTCCATGACACTCACTTCGAACACGCCAAGCACCGGCGCGACCAACTGCATCAGCACCTCGAATACGACCTCCTCGGGGATCGAGAAGAGGCTTATCAGCCAGTCGAGGTCGGAACTGAGATTTTCGATGATGTATCCGCCGAGCGAGAGGCCGTTGCCCACCAGCTTGCAGGCATCGTTCAGCGGGTTGGCGGAAACGCCGCAGACTTCCACGATCGGCGGGAAGATGCGGTCGCAGACATCTCCGATGTCGGCCCCGATCATCTCCAGTGCCTTGCCGATGAACTCAGCCGATGAGACCCCAAGACAAGCCGCGAAGTGGCCCACCCCTCCGGCAGCGGCGACGATCTCCTTCAGCCCGATCTTCGCGCGCAGGCACCAGATGTTGTAGTGGAGGAATGAAATTCGTGTCGTGGAGGGGCCTGAGAGGCGCCAAGCCGCCTCGGCGAACGAAGCCGTCGGCAGGGTCGTTCCCGGTGCCGCTCCGGGGTAGCGCAGCCTGGACAACAGGCTGTGCATCGACTGCGGCGGGTAAAGTGCGTCGGCCTGCTGCGCGAGCTGATTGAACGACGTGGTGGGCATGCGCGCGTCCTCCTGACTGGTGAATCAGCTTGCCTGGAAGCGATAGGCGAGCGTCGGCCACGACAGCCAGCGTTCCGGCGCCCGTCTGACTTCCTGCTCGATCTTCTGGTTCACCCAGGCAGCGAGATCCTCCGGCTGCTTGCCGGCGGTGGGCAGTGTCGCCACCACTTCCACGCGGCTGTCCCTGGGCGCTATCAGCGCCAGCGTGTAGCCGTTGCGGATCGCAAGCCTCAGAATGGCGGCCGGAGTCTTGGTGGGGCGCCCGAAGAATGGGCTGCGGATGAACTCGGTGCCCGGATGAATATTGTCCATCATCGCGAACACGTTGCGGCCTTCGCGCATGTACGCGGCGAGCGCCGCCGCACCGCCTTCGGCCCGGAAGTTCAGTGTGGTGCCTGCGTCCTTCAACTCGGAGAGCCAGGGAGCATCATTCGATACCAGAACGACCACATGCTTTTTTTCCGCAGTGCCGAGCAGGCTCGCGAGCTCCGGGAAGTACCATCCGACAATCAGCAGCTTCCCCGATGCCGGCAGGTTCAGATCGATCTGCCGCGTCTTCCATGCACTTAGATTGCTCATGGCCTCGAGCCAAGCCCGCTGATGAGCCGAGCTGAAATCGGCGCGGGCTCGAACGTGGGGCGTGGGGAGCAGCTTGCCTGCCCAGGCGAAGGCATGGTCCGCGCAGGCCGGAACCGACCTCTCGACTGCGTCGACCTTCAATCCGTGAATGCCGCTCAGGACGGTGTGCAGATCATTGGGCATTTCAAGACCCCGCCAGTTCCCATGTTCTGAGCGCGGCCTGGCGCGCGCCAGAACATCCTACTTCGTAGTTAACGGTCGCAGGCGCCAGCCGATGGAGCGTTGACGTGAATCAAACTGCGGCGGCCGAGTTGACGATATTTTAAGTTACATCTTCAGCGGGAGGCGGCGAACATGACGAGCGACATCAAACTCACCGACACGTCGGTCATCCTGGAAGGATCAACGACTGTGCTGCAGAGCGGCAATGTCAGGGTTCCCGTCGACGCGCAGGGCTATCCCGGCATGCTCAGAATCGAGTTTGACGGCGCGGAGGCCCACGCGGGACGTCTCTTGCTAGCCCCGGCTTGGTTGGGGCGAGCGATAATGGCATGCAACGTCGAGACCGTGCAGCTCCAGAGCCCGAAAGTGCCTCCGGCGGCGCGCGCGGCGCTCTCTCACTCCCAGGCTGACGAACTTGTTCTCAACGATGGCAAGCATTACGCCGGGGGCGTTTCGATTTACGGTGCAGCGAAACTCGAAGATGTGACCGTTAAAGGCGCCGCGCGGTTCGAGAAAACCGTTACCGCTCCAGACGGAATTGTCGCGGGTGGCGTTACGATCGCAGTCCCCGCACCGCCCGCATTGCAACCGGGTCTATCAGTTGCGAGCTCCCGCACCAGCATGGAGATCAGCTCGTCGACCATTCGTGTGACAACGAGCCATGTCGGGATGATGGGGCATCAACCCGCGCCGGACGTCCTTGACCTGGTCGCGGAGATCCGCAGCCTTCGCGACCGGGTGGCCGCGCTGGAGAAGAAAGCCGGGGTTCCCGTGCCGGCCTAGTTTCGAGAGGCTCCTCGGCTTGGTCGCGCCGTAACAAAGCCAGATGCCATGCGTTGGTGTGATCCAAGGCCTGTAATATCTCAGATGATCGCGAGCTTCATCAAGGTCGATGCCTCACGGCCGCAAACCATCTCTTGGATTGTCCAACCAATGGCCGTACGTTGGTGGGCGGGGACGGAATTAGGAGAACAGTTGGTCTGATGGATGAGGACGACCCGAGCGATCAATCTCCCTCATCGAGGCGCGGATCGAACAGCTGGCCGACGCGGCCGAGCGGTGTCGAAAGATCATCATGGCCTCGAAGATCGTGATATCCGGCTGCGCCGCGTTGCTGCTCGGGGCGGTGCTGGGCCTGCTGGGGTCCAATGCGGTCGTCGTCCTCGGGACGATTGCCGCGGTGCTCGGCGGCATCGTTTCGCTCGGATCGAACGTCAGCACCTTGCGACAGACCATGGCGGCGACGGCCGCCGCTGAAACGTTGCGCTCGGACCTGATTGGCAGCATCGATCTTCCGGCCCCGCCCGAACTTCCATGCGGTCGGACCAGTGCCGCCGGGCACGCGGAGAAGTAGAATGGCTCGTGCTTTGCCGACCCGGCAGCTCGGTGCCGGAGCCAAGCTCATCACTGTGACGGTGCATTCCAATCACTGAAGACGTTTGAAGGCGTCGATGGGACCGGCTGCTGTGACCCGACGAACTCGCGCCATCCCGAGCTGCACGACGGGCAATCTGTGCATGGCGCGTATGCGCCAACTGCCCGTCGTGCCAGTTTGTCGCAAACTCATCACTTGCACCGTCGGGCAAATCACATCCACATTTCCTGTTATCCCGGCTCGCTGAAGAGGGACGTTTCGCGATCGTCACGAGCGTCGAGCCGGGGAGGCGACGGGCGCGTTGCTCCGCAGCCGGGTGTCAAAGCCCGCGCCGACGAACGGAGCGATGCGACGGCGAAGTGGTGTGGTCCTGGCATCGCGGTGCTGATGCCAAACCGGCGGTGATGATGATCCGCCGGCGACGGGGGCAAGACAGCCGATCCCCGGGGAGAGCGCCTATAAGTCGTCAAACCGTCGCGCAGGGAAGGCCGGATATTGGGCTGAACCTGTGGTTCTGCCGCGTGCTTTTTGCTGCACGCGGACCGCGGGTATCAGTCGATACCCGGTCTTCCCTGCGCCTCTTCTTCGAGGAGAAGGGGACTTCAGTTGCATAACCCGGGCGTCATCAGCGGCGGGATCGCGAGGCCATGTGTGAGCCATGTGTGCCGTCTGATCGTCGAGCGAAGGAGCCGCGGTGCTGCTGGACGATGGCCGGCTCAGGCGCCCGCATCATGCGCATTGATCACCGCCACGAAGGCCTCGCCGTAGCGCGCGAGCTTGACCGTGCCGGCACCGGGGATGCTCGCAAGCTCCGCGACGGAGCGCGGATGGCGGGCCGCCATTTCGGCCAGCGTCTTGTCGTGGAAGATGACATAGGGCGGGACGTTCTGCGCCTTGGCGAGCTCCATCCGGCGTACGCGCAGCTTCTCAAACAGGTCGCGGTCGAGGTCGGGAAATGCCGCCGTGGTCTGCCGCTCCCGGGATTTGCGGTCGCGCCGCGACTTCTTCAGCACGCGCAGGCTGAGCTGCGGCTTGTCGCGCAGGAACTGGCGACCCTCGGGCGAGATCGACAGGCCGCCATGGCCGGCGACGTCGACGCTGATCAGACCATGCGCGACGAGCTGGCGGACGATCGAGCGCCAGGCGTTGCGGTCGTGCTCCTTGCCGATGCCGAAGGTCGAGAGCTTGTCGTGGCCGAGCCGTTCGATGCGCTCGTCGGTCTCGCCGAGCAACACCGCGATGACGTGGGCCTGGCCGAAGCGCTCGCCGGTGCGGTGGATGCAGGACAGCAGCTTCTGCGCGGCGATGGTGCCGTCGAAGGTCTCCGGCGGGTCAAGACAGATGTCGCAATTGCCGCACGGCGCGCAATCGTCGCCGAAATAGCGCAGCAGCACCTGGCGGCGGCACTGGCAGGTCTCGGCGAAGCCGAGCAGCGCATCGAGCTTGCGGCGCTCGGTGCGCTTGCGCGCATCGGGCGCGTCGGACTCATCGATGAAGCGGCGGCGCAGCGCGATGTCCTCCGCCCCGTACAGCATCAGAGTCTCGGAGGGCAGTCCGTCGCGCCCGGCGCGGCCGGTCTCCTGGTAGTAGGCCTCGATGCTGGAGGGCAGATCGGCATGAACAACGAACCGCACGTCGGGCTTGTCGATGCCCATGCCGAAGGCGATCGTGGCGACCATGATCAGGCCCTGCTCGAGCTGGAAGCGGCGCTGGTTCTTCTCCCGCGCCTTCATCTCCATGCCGGCATGATAGGGCAGCGCCGGGAAGCCGTGATCGCTGAGCGAGGCGGCGACTTCCTCGGTCTTGCGCTTGGACAGGCAATAGACGATGCCGCTCTCGCCCTCGCGCGATTTCAGGAAGGCCAGCATCTGCTGCATCGTGCTGGTTTTCTCCGCTGCGCCATAGCGGATGTTCGGCCGGTCGAAGCCGGCGATGAAGCTGTTGCCGTCGCCGATCGAAAGATGCTCGACGATCTCCGCGCGCGTCGGCGCATCGGCCGTGGCGGTGAGTGCGATGCGCGGGATGGTCGGGAACAGCCCGGCGAGGCAGTCGAGGGCGCGGTATTCGGGACGGAAATCATGGCCCCATTGCGAGACGCAATGCGCCTCGTCGATCGCGATCAGCGACAACCGTGCGGTCTTGAGCCGCTCGAGGTTCTCCGCCTTGAGCAGCGTCTCGGGTGCCATGTAGAGGAGATCGAGCTGGCCGCGTTCGATGTCCTGCCACAGCAGGTCCTTCTCGGCGCCCCAGAGCCGCGAGTTCAGCGCCGCGGCCTTCACGCCGGCCTGCCGCAGCGCCGCGACCTGGTCCTCCATCAGCGCGATCAGCGGCGAGATGATCAGCCCGAGGCCGGGACGCGCCAGCGCCGGGATCTGGTAGCACAGCGACTTGCCGCCGCCGGTCGGCATCAGCACGAAGGCATTGTGGCCGGCGATCACGTGCTCGACGATGTCACGCTGCCGGCCGCGGAAACTGTCGTAGCCGAACACGGTCTTGAGGATCGAGAGCGGATCGGCGGCCATGGGAATGCACTTCTTCGGCAGACAGAGGGACTGGATAAGTCCCGTTGCGGGACGCCGCCGTCAAGCGAAAGCTGGCCGCTGACGCGCATGTCAGCGGCGCGGAGAAGCATGGTGCGGGGGACAGCGGCAGGGGCGCGTTGGACAAGCCGGCGAGTTATGGCAGAATCGACGTGCATCGCATTATGTTCTGATCCTGATCCAACCATGGGCTCCCGGGGGGAGGCCGGGTGCATTGGCACCTCGCCGGGCGCAAGTGCTGGTCGATGCCGATCCGCAGTGGTCGGTGGTGCAGCTCGCCGAGCGGCAGCGTGCGCTCGCCATGCAAAGCTCTGGCGCGTGGCGCCGCGAGATCGCGGGACATGTTGAATCGTTGGAATTCGCTTCGACGTCGCCGTGTCGTATACGGTGGCGGCCGGTCGAGGCCGGTCCGCAAAGAGACGCGCGCGCAGAGTTGGTGATGTGAGTGCTTGCAAAGCTGTTTGAAGGCCCGGTCGTGGTGGCGGCGTCCAGCCTCTCGCTGGCGGAGGATGAGCTGTTTCCCGAAGAGCGCGCGCATATCCAGGCCGCGGTCGCCAAGCGGCGGGCCGAGTTCGCGACCGCGCGGATCCTGGCGCGCAGGGCGCTGGCGTCGCTGGGAGCTTCGCCGGTCGCGCTCGTCCCGACGCCGGATCGCGCGCCGGTGTGGCCGCCGGGCTATGCGGGAAGCATCTCCCATTGTGCCGATCATTGCGCCGTGGCCGTGGCCCGAAGCAGGGATGTCCCGTCGCTTGGACTGGATGTCGAGGACCTGCGCGAGCTCGATCCGTCGATGCGCGATCTTGTGCTCACGCCGGCCGAGCGGCAATGGCTTCGTGGCCAGCCCGACGCGTTGCAGCCGATGCTGCCGATCGTGATCTTCAGCGCCAAGGAAGCCTACTACAAATGCCAGTATCCGCTCACGCGCGGCTTCCTGGATTTCCAGGATGTCGAGCTCGCGATCGCATGGGCGGCGGGCACGTTCGAGGTGCGTGTCATGAGAGAGGACTGGCCGGCCGCCGTTGCTCGCCTTGCCGGACGCTTCCTCATCGCTGACGGCCGGGTCAGTTGCGGCGTGACGTTGGCGAAGGGCTGATCACGCGGATGCAGCCTGGAGTTGGGCCGCGCCTGCGTCCTGGCGGCGGCGCCGGAGAGCCGCGCCATCGCCATTCCCGGCAAACCTCCGGACGACGAGCAGCTTACCGCAGTCGCTAAACATGATGCGCTGCAAACGTCGCGAAAACGCGCTTGACATGTTTAGTCATTCGCAATCTACTAAACAAAATACTTAACTCGGACGGATGATCCGAGGGCCAGGGGAAACGCTTGCGGCTCGCGCTGTCGTTGTGACGGCGCCGCTCGCCGCGGGCCATGCATCGCCGTCACCCACGCGAAGCGGGGACGGCGCCAACAGGGAGGGAGTGCCAGATGAAGTTGCTGCAGACATTTGCACTGGCGGCGACGGTCGCCGCCGCGACCGTGCTCGGCGCGTCCGCGCCGGCACGCGCCGAAGGAAAGACGATTACCTTGTGCTGGGCCGCCTGGGATCCGGCCAATGCGCTGGTCGAGCTGTCCAAGGACTTCACCGCCAAGACCGGCGTCAACATGAAGTTCGAGTTCGTGCCGTGGCCGAACTTCGCCGACCGCATGCTCAACGAGCTCAATTCCAAGGGCAAGCTGTGCGACCTGATGATCGGCGATTCCCAATGGATCGGCGGCGCGGCCGAGAATGGCCAATACGTCAAGCTCAACGAGTTCTTCGACAAGGAAGGCATCAAGATCTCTGATTTCATGCCGGCCACCGTCGCCGGCTACGCCGAATGGCCGAAGGGCTCGCCGAACTACTGGGCGCTTCCGGCGATGGGCGACGCCAACGGCTGGACCTATCGCAAGGACTGGTTCGCGCGGCCGGAGATTCGCGAGGAATTCAAGAAGAAATTCGGCCGCGAGCTCGAGGTGCCGAAGACGCAGGAAGAGCTGAAGGACATTGCCGAGTTCTTCCAGAAGCGGGTGATCGACGGCAAGACCGTTTATGGCGCGGCCATCTTCACCGAGCGTGGCTCGGAAGGCATCACCATGGGCGTCACCAACGCGCTCTATCCGTTCGGCTTCAAGTATCAGAACCCGAAGAAGCCGTATGACATGCAGGGCTTCGTCAACTCGGACGATGCGGTGAAGGGCCTCGAGTTCTACAAGGCGCTGTACAAATGCTGCACGCCGCCCGGCTATTCCAACGGCTACATGCAGGAAGGACTCGATGCCTTCAAGTCCGGCCAGGTCGCGCTGCAGATGAACTGGTTCGCCTTCTTCCCGGGCCTTTACAAGGATCCCAATGTCGGCGGCGACAAGATCGGCTTCTTCGTCAACCCCGCGCAGAAGGAGAAGGGCTCGCAGCTCGGCGGGCAGGGCATCTCGGTGGTGGCATATTCGCCTAACCGCGCCGAAGCGCTGGAATATATCAAGTGGTTCGCCGCGCTCGACACCCAGAAGAAGTGGTGGGCGCTCGGCGGCTACAGCTGCCACAAGGGCGTGCTCAACGATCCCAACTTCAAGAACACCGCGCCGTTCGCCGCCGACTTCCTGGTGGCGATGGACCAGGTGGTCGACTTCTGGGCCGAGCCGTCCTACGCCCAGCTTCTGCTCGCGATGCAGAAGCGCGTCCACGACTATGTCGTCGCCGACCAGGGTACGGCGAAAGGCGCGCTCGACGGGCTGATCGCCGACTGGACCAAGGTGTTCAAGGAGGACGGCAAGCTGTGATGGAGGCGGCACCTCTCGCGCAAGCGAGATCCGCCACGACAATCCCTCCGGCGAGCTTCGGCTTGCCGGGCGGACCAGCCAGTCTCACCGCCAGCCCGAAGCCGCCAGTGAAGCAGCCCCTCGCATGACCGACCAAACCGGACTGAGCAGCCTCGTCGACCGCGCCGCCCTGGTGACGCCGCCCGCCGTGGCGGGGCGCGTGCGCGGCCTGTCCGAGCGCGCCATCGCCTGGCTATTCATCATGCCGACCATGCTGCTGCTGCTCGCGATCAACATTTTCCCGTTGATCTGGACCATCCGGCTGTCCTTCACCAATTATCGCGCGAACCGTCCGAACGCCACCGTGCTCGATATCGGACTCGCCAACTACCAGTCGATCCTGACCGATCCGGACGTCTGGGCGGCGATGACGGTGACCGCGCGCTTCGTGTTCTGGACCATCCTGATCCAGACCCTGCTGGGCTTTACGCTAGCCTGGCTGATCGACAAGAAGTTCCGCGGCCACGGCCTGTGGACCACCTTGATCCTGCTGCCGATGATGCTGTCGCCGGCTGTGGTCGGCAACTTCTGGACGTTCCTCTACCAGCCGCAGATCGGGCTCTTCAACTACGTCATCTCCGCCGCGACGGGCGCGCCCGCATCGTCTTTCCAGATGCTGGCGCAAGTGCCGCTCGCGCCCTGGGCGATCGTCATCGTCGACACCTGGATGTGGACGCCTTACGTGATGCTGATCTGCCTTGCAGGTCTCCGCTCGATTCCCGACTACATCTATGAGGCGGCCGAGGTCGATCGCGCCTCGCCGTGGCGGCAGTTCTGGTCGATCACTTTGCCGATGGCGCTGCCGTTCATCATGCTGGCGGTGCTGTTCCGCGGCATCGAGAACTTCAAGATGTTCGACATGGTCAACCTCCTGACCGGCGGCGGTCCAGGCTCGACGACCGAGGTCGCCTCGATCACCCTGAAGCGCGAAGCCTTCGAGAAGTGGCGGACCGGCTATTCCTCGGCTTTCGCCATCATCCTGTTCGTCACCGTGTTCGGCCTCGCCAACATCTACGTCAAGGCGCTCAACCGGGTGAAAAGCCGATGACCGGTCTCGCAACCGCCCATTCCGTCGTCGATCCGTCGCCGCTGACCAAGCGGATCGCGGCAACCGTGGTGATCGCCTATGCGCTGATCACTCTGGTGCCGCTGCTGTGGATCTTCATGACCGGCTTCAAGTCGCCGTCGGACGCGATCGCCTATCCGCCGAAGCTCGTCGCCGAGCCGAGCCTGGAGGGCTATTGCAACCTGTTCACGACCCGGACCCGGCAGGCGCCGGAGTACATGGCCAAGCTGCCACCGGCTGCCAGTCTGTGCGACCGCATCTCGCGCGGCCGCAACATGGTGGTCGCGGGTCCATCGAACTACATCCCGCGCTACGTGAATTCGCTGGTGATCGCGTTCGGCTCGACGGCGCTGTCGGTCGTGCTCGGCACGCTGGCGGCCTACGCGTTCTCGCGCTTCAAGGTGCCGTTGAAGGATGATCTGCTGTTCTTCATCCTGTCGACCCGGATGATGCCGCCGATCGCGGTCGCGATCCCGATCTATCTGATGTATCGCGAGCTCGGCCTGTCCGACACGCGGCTCGGCATGATCCTGCTCTATACGTCCGTCAACATCTCGCTCGCGGTCTGGCTGCTCAAGGGATTCATGGACGAGATCCCGCGCGAATACGAGGAGGCGGCGATGGTCGACGGCTACACCCGCCTGCAAGCCTTCTTCAAGGTCGTGTTGCCGCAGGCCACCACCGGCATCGTCGCCACCGCGATCTTCTGCCTGATCTTCGCCTGGAACGAATATGCCTTCGCGGTGCTTCTGACCTCGGGCACGGCGCAGACCGCGCCGCCCTTCATCCCGATCATCATCGGCGAGGGCGGCCAGGATTGGCCGGCGGTCGCGGCGGGCACCACGCTGTTCCTGATCCCGATCGTCGTGTTCACGGTGCTGCTGAGAAAACATCTGTTGCGCGGCATCACCTTCGGAGCGGTGCGCAAATGACCGAGATGGCACAAGATCAGCCGGCCGATGCGGCGCACTCGCGCTGGCCACGGGCGCTGCGGCGCGGCCCGATGGAGACGCTGGCAACGATCCTCATTGCGGCCGGCGTGCTGATGCTGCTGCAGCCGTTCGCACTGGTGCTCTACACCTATTCCTTCATCACCACGCTCGCCGGCGTCGTGATGTTCACCATCGTCTCCAAGTTTCCGGACTGACGCCATGGCCGAGATCCGGATCGAGAATCTGTTCAAGGAGTTCGGCGGCTTTGCCGCCGTGCGCGGCACAAGCTTCACGATCGCCGACGGCGAGTTCTTCTGCCTGCTCGGTCCGTCCGGCTGCGGCAAGACCACGACGCTGCGCATGATTGCAGGCCTGGAGCTGCCGACCTCGGGGGCGATCAGGCTCGGCGGCGAGGACGTCACCTTCCGCCGCGCGCGCGAGCGCGACATCGCCATGGTGTTCCAGCTGTTCGCGCTCTACCCGCACATGAACGTGCGCCGGAACATCGCTTTTCCCCTGGTCTCGATGGGGGTGCCCAAGGGGGAGATCCGGCGGCGGGTCGAGGAAGCCGCGCGCATCCTGCGCATCGACCATCTGATCGACCGTCCGGTGAGCGGGTTGTCGAGCGGCGATCGCCAGCGCGTCGCGCTCGGCCGCGCCATCGTCCGCGAGCCGAAAGCGTTCTTGATGGATGAGCCGCTCGGCGCGCTCGATGCGGAGTTCCGTCACATCATGTGCGGCGAGCTGCGCGCCCTGCACGACCGGCTCAAGGCCACCACCGTGTTCGTGACTCACGACCAGCTCGAGGCGATGTCGATGGCCGACACGATCGCGGTGATGAATCGCGGCGTCGTGGAGCAGCTCGGAACGCCCCAGGAGATCTACGACCGTCCCGCCACCATGTTCGTCGCGGACTTCATCGGCTCGCCGGCGATGAACTTCATCCGCTTCGCGGGCAGGCTTGGCGCCGGCACGAACTGCGTGCGGATCGACGGCGCCGAGATCGGCGTGCCCGAGCTGCGCGAGGATGCCGGGAGCGACGAGTTGGTCCTCGGTGTGCGGCCGGAGCAGGTGGCGCTCAGCGCCGAAGGCGGGCTGCGCGGCGAGGTGTTCGGCGCCGAATATCTCGGCACCACCCAGATCATCACCGTCACGACGTCTCATGGCATCGTCAAGGCGCGCGCGCCCGCGGCGGTCCGGGTGCAGCGTGCGGAGCCGGTCGGGCTCAGCTTCCGCGCCGACCGGCTGTCGCTGTTCGACGCCGCCACGGGCCGCGCGGTCCGCACGGCGCTGTATGAGCAGCCGGTGAGAGGAGGGCGCCATCATGGCTGAGACGCGGCTCAACGCCGTCAGCAAGTCGTTCGGTTCCAAGCCGGCGGTACGGGATTTGTCGCTGACCATCCGCGACGGCGAGCTCGTCGTGCTGCTCGGGCCGACCGGTGCCGGCAAGACCACGACATTGCGGCTCGTGGCCGGCCTCGAGATGCCGGATCGCGGCAGCATCACCATCGGCGGCGTCGACCAGACGAAGGCGACGCCGGCCGCGCGTGACGTCACGTTCGTGTTCCAGCAATATTCTCTCTATCCGCATCTGTCGGTGTACGACAATCTGGCTTTCCCACTGCGCTCGCCGGTGCGCAAGATTGCGGAGGCTGAGATCAGGCGCATCGTCGGTGACGTCGCGGCGATGCTCCGGATCGAGGACAAGCTCGGCAACCGCGCTACTCAGCTCTCCGGCGGCCAGATGCAGCGCGTGGCGATCGGCCGCGCGCTGGTGCGCAGACCTGCGATCGCGTTGCTAGACGAGCCGCTATCCTCGCTCGACGCCAAGCTGCGTTCCGAGCTGCGCATCGAGCTCAAGCGTATCCAGCAGGATCTCGGCGCCACCATGCTCTACGTCACCCACGACCAGATCGAGGCGATGACGCTCGCCAACCGTATCGGCGTGATCGAGCAGGGCCGGCTGGTGCAGGTCGGCAGCCCGCGGGAGGTCTATGAGGATCCGGCCAATACCTATGTGGCGACCCGGCTCGGCAGTCCCGGCATCAATCTACTGCCGCGCGGGCTGTTTCCGGATCTTGCGGTGCCGGGCGACGTCGCGACGATCGGCGCGCGCACCGAGCACATGACGGTCCGGCGCGCCGAGAGCCGTGCCGACGCACGGGTGAAATGGATCGAGCATCTCGGCGATCAGAATCATCTGCATATCACGCTGCAGGACCAGACCATCGTCAGCCTGGTGGAGCCGGATACGGAATTGAAAGTCGGCGACTCCGTCGCTATCGAGTTCACCCGGCCGCTGCTGTTCGACCGGGCGGGCCAGCGGGTGAGATAGACAATGGACCAGGCGTTCAAGCGCAAGGTGATCGTGGCGATGGCCGATGCCATCATCGCCCATGCGGAGGAGCTGACCGCGCTCGACTCGGCGATCGGCGACGGCGATCACGGCCTCAACATGAAGCGCGGCTTCGAGGCCGTGCTCGCCGATGTGGACAATATCTCCGCCAAGCCTCTTCCCGAGGCGTTGAAGGCGGTCGGCATGGCGCTGGTGATGAAGGTCGGCGGTGCGTCCGGTCCGCTCTATGGCACGCTGGCGATGGGACTTGGCAAGGCGCTGCCATCAGAGCCCTCTGCCGCCGAAGCGGCGGCGGCGCTCGGTCGCGCCATCGCGGACGTCAGAGCGCGTGGCAAGTCGGAAGCCGGTCAGAAGACCATGCTCGACGTCTTGATCCCGGTGCAGGCAGCTTTTGCGGCCGGTGGCGACGATCTCAGTTCCCGGCTGCCCGCAATCGCCGCCGAGGCCGCCGACGCGACGGTGCCGATGCTGGCGATCCGCGGCCGTGCTTCGTTTCTCGGCGAGCGCTCGATCGGGCACATGGATCCCGGCGCGCGCTCGTCCAGCCTGCTGGTGCAGGCGATCTGCGGCGTATTCAATGAGGCCTGGGCATGAGTGAGCAGAAGAATGTCGGCATCGTCATCGTGTCGCATTCCGCCAAGGTGGCGGAAGGCGCGGCCGACATGGTCCGGCAGATGGTCGGCGACAGCGTGCCGCTCGCGGCGGTCGGCGGCAATGCCGATGGCGGGCTCGGCACCGATGTCGGCGCCATCATGGGCGCGATCGACAAGGCATGGTCGGAGTCGGGCGTTGCGATCCTGGTCGATCTCGGCGGCGCCGAGACCAACAGCGAGATGGCGGTGGAGATGATGCCGGAGGAGCGGCGCGAGCGCATCGTGATCTGCAACGCGCCGCTGGTCGAGGGCGCCGTGATGGCGGCGACGGAAGCTTCCGGCGGCTCGCCGCTCGATGCGGTGCGCGCGACCGCCGAAGAGCTGATGGGCGGATGAGCAGGAACGATAATGGCTGACGGTGGAGAGATCGGCATGCAGGAAGCGAAGGCGCGTGCGCTGCTGACCAACGAGGTCGGGCTGCATGCGCGGCCCTCGGTCAAGCTGACCCAGCTCGCCAAGCGCTTTGCGTCGAGCATCGAAGTCGCGATCGCGGCCGACGGGCCCTGGACCGACGCCAAGAGCCCGGTGAAGATCATGCGCGTCAAGGCGGCCAAGGGTGAGACGCTGTTCCTGCGCGCCAACGGAACTGATGCCGAGGCGGCCATCGCGGCGCTTGTCGATCTGGTCGACCGCAAGTTCGACGAGGAGTGACGATGGAGCGGCGCATTTTCGGGCGTGGAGCGTCGGACGGGTTGGCCATCGGGCCCGCCGCGATCCTGCATGCGCTGGAGGGCGCCAGCCGGAGCAAAGGGGCGATCGCCGAGGAGCATGAAGCGCTCGCCACAGCGGTCGCACATGCACGTGAGGCCGTGGCCGAGCTGATCGACGGGCTCGAGGGAGACGCGGCCGAGCTGATCGGCTTTCAGCTCGCACTGCTCGAAGACGATGCGCTGACAGAAGCGGCTTACGTCCAGATCGAGGGCGGCGTCGCTGCGGATGCGGCCTGGCGCGCGACGATGGCGGAGGAGATCGCGGGATACGAGTCCGCTGAGGACGAGTATTTTCGTGCTCGCGCCAGCGACCTCGGCGACATCCGGGACCGCGTGCTGCGGCACTTGTTTGGCCTGCCGCAGAACGGCGAAGTGCCGAAAGGGGCGATCGTCGTCGCGCATGATCTGGCGCCATCGGCTTTTCTCGCCATCGACTGGACCAGCGGCGGCGGCATCGCGCTCGGCGAGGGCAGCCCGACCAGTCACGTCGCGATGCTGGCGCGCGGCCGGGGCGTGCCGATGGTGGTCGGGCTCGGTCACGATTGGGACAAGCTGACAGGGGATTTGCTGGTCGATGGCGGTCGCGGTGTCGTCATTG
The DNA here is from genome assembly GCF_032484895.1 of Bradyrhizobium sp. SZCCHNRI3052. NCBI lineage: Bacteria > Pseudomonadati > Pseudomonadota > Alphaproteobacteria > Hyphomicrobiales > Nitrobacteraceae > Bradyrhizobium > Bradyrhizobium sp. SZCCHNRI3052. The sequence continues at coordinate 333,450 of NZ_JAUETW010000001.1, forward strand.
CCGATCCCAGTGCGCAGCGTATCGCCGCCGCCCGGGCGGAGGATGTGACCGCCTCGCGCCGCAAGGCGGATGCGATCGCGCGCCAGCACGAACCGGCACTGACGCGCGACGGCACCCGCGTCTCGGTGCTCGTCAACATCTCCGGCCCTGCCGACATGACGCTGCTTCCGGCCGCGGCCTGCGACGGCATCGGTCTGGCACGCACCGAGTTTCTCACCGGCAACCTGCTTCACGACGAAGAGGCGCAATATCGCGCCTATGCCGAGCTCGTGCGATGGGCCGAAGGCCGGCCGGTCACGATCCGCACGCTCGATGCCGGCGGCGACAAGCCGATTCCGGGCTACACGATCGATGGCGAGAGCAACCCGTTTCTCGGCCTTCGTGGCCTCCGTCTGTCCTTGCGTCACCCCGAGATCTTCCGCGTTCAATTGCGCGCGTTGGCCCGCGCCGCTGCGCTCGGACCGCTCAAGGTGATGCTGCCGATGGTGACCAATGCAGCGGAGCTGGACGTCGCGCGTCGCCATCTCCGCGCCGTGCTCGCCGAATTGGCCGCCGGCAACGTCGCGTTCGCCGCGCCGGCCTTCGGGATGATGGTCGAGGTGCCGGCTGCTGCGTTGGCAGCGCATGACTTCGCTGCGGACTTCTTCTCGATCGGCACCAATGACCTGACCCAATACGCGACCGCTGCTTCGCGTGACGGCGCCGAGGTCGCCGACTATGCCGACGTGCTGCATCCCGGGGTGTTGGCGATGATTGCCCATGTGGTGCGCGCTGGTCGCGCGCGGGGCGTGGACGTCTCGATCTGCGGCGACGCCGCCGGTGATGTCAGAGCCATGCCGGCGCTGCTTGAGCTCGGTGTGCGCGCGCTGTCGGTCGCGCCGGGCCTGCTGCCGCTGGTGAAGGCGGCGATCCGCGAGCTTGACCTCGCCAAGGGCACGGAAAAGACCGCGGAAGAGGGCGCATGAGTGACCAGGATGCATCGGGGGCCGCGAGTCCGCTCGCCGAATACAAGGCGATCCTGCGCGCGGTCATCGACAGCCGTCCCTCCGGTACACGGCAGCGGCTGGCGGAGGCGATCGGCAAGAATCGCAGCTTCATCTCGCAGATCGTCAATCCGGCCTATGCGACGCCGATCCCGCTGCAGCATCTCGAGACCATCTTCCACATCTGTCACTTCTCGCCGCATGAGCAGCAGGCTTTTCTGACCGCCTACCGCGCCGCCCATCCGGGCCGGCTGGACGAGGTCGAGGCGCAGCGGCCGATGCGGCGCCTCGTGGTCGAGCTGCCGGACTTCGGCGACCCCGCGCTCAACGCCCATGCCGACCGCATCATCACCGGCGTCGCGCGCGGCATCACCGCGCTGATCTCAGCCAACGAAAACAACGACGACGCCGAACCGGGAGGGAAGCCATGAAGAAGCTGATCAACGCCGTTTCCGACGTGCTGAGCGAGAGCCTGCAGGGTTTTGCCGCCGTGCATGGCGACATAGTCACGCTGGGCGAGGACAGCAAGTTCGTTCGCCGCAAGAGCCTCAAACCGGGCAAGGTCGCGCTGATCTCCGGCGGCGGCTCCGGCCATGAGCCGCTCCACGCCGGCTTCGTCGGGCCGGGCATGCTCGATGCCGCCTGTCCGGGCCAGGTTTTCACCTCGCCGACGCCTGACCAGATGCTCGCGGCCGCGCAGTCCGTGGACACCGGTGCGGGCGCGCTGTTCATCGTCAAGAACTACGAAGGCGACGTGATGAATTTCGCGATGGCCGCGGAGATGATGGAGGGCAAGGTCGCGACCGTCATTACCGACGACGACGTCGCGGTCGAGACCTCGACCTATTCGACCGGCCGCCGCGGCGTTGCCGGCACGCTGATCGTGGAGAAGATGCTGGGTGCTGCGGCCGAGCAGGGCCGCGATCTCGACGCGCTGAAGGCGCTTGGTAACGACGTCAACAGGCGCACCCGCTCGATGGGCGTGGCGCTGACCTCATGCACGGTGCCGGCCGCGGGCAAGCCGACCTTCACGCTCGGCGAGGACGAGATGGAGATGGGGGTCGGCATCCATGGCGAGCCCGGCAGGCGCCGGGTCAAGCTGGCGTCCGCGGACGCCATCGCCGAGGAGATGATGGGCGCGATCCTGGCCGATCTTGCAGCGAAGCCCGGGACTCCGTGCCTGCTGCTGGTCAACGGCTTCGGGGCCACGCCAGCGATGGAGTTGTACGTGATGGCCAATGCGGCGCGGCGCATCTTGGAAGGGCGCGGGCTCGCCATCGCGCGCGGGCTGGTCGGCTCCTACGTCACCTCGCTCGACATGGCCGGCTGCTCGCTCACCGTGACCGCGCTCGATGATGCGTCGCTGGGACTGTGGGACGCGCCGGTGCACACCGCGGCGCTGCGCTGGGGCTGCTGAAGCGATACGTGCTCAGCGGATCTCGTTCGAGTAGTAGTGTTGCGCCGTCGTGGCGCGGTGCTGGCTGAGGATCGCCAGCGCGCCGGTCTGGTCGTAGGCCTCCTCGTCGATCACCAGCACGGCGCTCGGAGAGGGCAGGCCGAGCAGCTTGCGGTCCTCCTTGGTGGCGACCTCCGCCGTCACCTTCTCGCGCACCGCGGCGATCCGGATGCCATAGGCCTCGAGCAGATGGCGGTAGATCAGGGCAGGGACCTTCTTCGGCTCGGCCGGAAATCCCGCCACGCGGCTCGCGACAATCGAGATCCGCGAATGCAGCACCGGCGCGCCAGCGACGCGGCGGATGCGATGAAGATGCAGCAGCGGCCCGCGCTCGGCCATCGCGAACAGCGCCGCTTCGTCTGGCTCGGCGGCGCGTGTCGTCACCGACAGCACCTCGGCCTCCGAGTGCAGCAGGCCGCCGTCCGCGCCGAGCAGGCGGAAGTACTGGAAGAAGAAGCTGAGCCCATGCTGCGACGCGCGGCCCGTCACCACCGTGCCGGTCTTGCGCCGGCGCATCAGCATGCCGCCCGCGGTGAGATCGGCCAGCGCGCGGCGGATGGTGCCGACGGCGACGCCATATTGATTGGCGAGCGCGACCTCGCCGGGCAGCACCGTCCCCGGCGGCATGTCGCCGATCAGGATCGCCTCGGCGATCTGGCGCTTGACATGCTCGTAGAGCGGCACCGGAAGCGCGCCTGGACCCGCCCCCACCCCGTCTGCCGCTTTGCTGGCCACAGCTGCCTTTTTCATGGAATTGACAAACGCCGCGTTGTGAATTTTATTTCTATATAGAATATAGGATAGAGCTGGCCGCAAATGATTTCTGAGGGCATTCCAGCGGACCGGGGCGCGCGCAGCCTGGCCAGCGCTTTTGCCGCGATCGACGCCATGGCCGAGACGGCGGTCGAGGACCTGCGGAAGATGGTGGCGGTCGACACCAGCTTTCCTCCGGGGGCCGGCTACGATGCATTTGCCGACGTGATGGAGCAGCTCGCTGCCCCGCTGGCACTGGATAGCGAGCGCGTGATCGTTCCGGAGGACCTATGGCGCGCACCGGGGGCGCGCGGATCGCGGACGAATCTGATCGCACGGCGCCGCGCCGGCAGACCGGTGCTCGGGCTCTATTTCCATGTGGACACGGTACCGGCGGCGCCCGGCTGGGCCACCGATCCGCTGCAGCTGAGCCGCGACGGTGACCGTCTGATCGGACTCGGCGCGGCCGACATGAAGGGATCGATTGCGGCGGCGCTGCTCGCACTCCGCGGCGCGCAGCAGACTGGATTGCCGCTGGCCTATGATCCGATGTTGCTGCTGTGCACGGACGAGGAGGCAGGGCTTTATCCCGGCGTGCGTTACCTTGCCGAGCAGGGCCGTCTCGAAGGGCATATTCTGAATTTCAACGGCAGTGCCATGCCGCGGATCTGGGCCGGCTGCTTCGGCCTGTTCACGCTCACGGTGCGGGTTCACGGCAAGGCAGCGCATGCCGGCGAGCAGCGCCGCGCCGGCGCCAACGCGATCGAGGCGGCGCTGCCGATCCTCAATGCGCTCGCGGCCCTCGAGCCGGTCATCGCGCAGCGGACGTCGGCGTTGCCGCCACCGCCGCAGGCGGCTGGACCGCTCGCCGCGAGCCTCGACATCTCAGCCATTCATGGCGGCCAATGCGGCGGACAGATCCCCTCGCTGGTCGAGATTCTCCTGTGCCGCCGATACACGCCCGAGGAGGACTTCGCCGCTGCACGCCGCGAGATCGAAGCGGCCGTCCGGCAGGCGGCCGGCACCCTCGACGTCGAGATCATCCTCACCGGCCATCTGATGCCGACATCCGATCCCGGCGGGCCGCATTGGTCGCGCTGGCAGCAGGCGCTGTCGGCCGGTTTCGGCTATGCCGCGGAAGACTTCGCTCGCTGGGGGGCGGCCGGCTGCTCCGATTTCGGCTGGGTGCAGCAGGCCACGGGCGTGCAGGAGGTGCTGCTCACGGGCCTCGGCAGGCCCGATAGCCGCATTCATGCGCCGGGCGAATCCACGACGCTCGCCGACATCGTCGCATTGGCGAAATCGGTGCTCGCCTATCTCGCAGCCGAGTTCCGTCCCGAACTCTGTCCCGAAGCCATCACGCCTGAAAAGGACTTCGCCTGATGCCGTCCGTGACCCGTCGTCATTTCCTTGCCGGCTCCGCGCTCGTGCTTGGTGCTCTGCCGCAAGTCTCTCTCTCGGCCGAGGCGCCGAAGCGCGGCGGCGTGTTGCGGATCTCGGTCGACCAGGGCGCGGCGGTCATTCATCCGCTGCTCGCGCGTGTCAATCCGGAATACCTCATCACCGAGCTGCTCTATTCCAACTTGACCCGGTTGAAGCCGGACATGTCGGTCGAGCCGGACCTCGCCTTGTCGTGGCAGGCCGGCGCGGGGCTCACCGAGTGGACGTTCAGGCTGCGGCCCAATCTCAGCTTCCACGACGGCTCGCCGCTGACGGCGGAGGATGTCGTCGCGACCTTCAAGGCGATCCTCGATCCGAAGACCGCATCACCGGCGCGCACCAATGTCGGCCCGATCAAGGATGTCGCTGCCGTCGATGCGTCGACCGTGCGGTTCACGTTGTCGGTTGCCTTTGCCGATTTTCCGGTCGCGCTCGCCTACAACAATGCGCGCATCGTGCCTGCGAAAGTCGTTGCTGCCGATCTCGCCAGCCTCGCCACAAAGGCGAATGGTTCAGGGCCGTTCAAGCTCGTGTCCTATGAGCCGGACCGCAAGATCGTCGTCGAGCGCAACCCGGCGTATTACGATCCGGCGCGGCCTTTGCTCGATCGCGTCGAGATTCTCGTCTATCCCGACCGCACCGCCGAAGCATCGGCTCTGATTTCGGGCGACATCGATCTCATGTTGTCGACCACGCCCGGCGAATATGAGCGGCTCGGCAAGGCCAGCGGCGTCAAGGCGGTGCGGGTCCCCTCGGGGCAGTTTCTGAACGTCAACATGGGCTGCGATCAGAAGCCGTTCAACGACGTTCGCGTGCGCCAGGCGCTGGCGCTGACCATCGATCGCGAGGCCATGGCCGGCTTCGTGGCCGGCGGCTACGGCACGCCCGGCAACGACACGCCGCTGAGCCCCGCCTACCGGTTCTATCAGGACAGCAAGCTGAAGAAGCCCGACATCGCGAAAGCCAGGCAATTGCTCGCCGATGCCGGCTATCCCTCCGGCATCGACCTGACGATGGTGGCATCCGACAAACCGGACACGCGCACGCAGCTTGGCGTTGCGATCCGTGAGATGGCGGCACCGGCCGGCTTCCGCATCAACGTTCAGACGATGCCGCACGCGACCTATCTCGACCAGGTCTGGAAGAAGGGCAATTTCTACGTCGGATTCTACAACATGCAATCGACCGCCGACGCGATCTTCAAGCTGCTCTACACCTCGGATGCCGCCTGGAACGAGACACGCTGGAACAATGCGCGCTTCGACGAGATCGTCAATGCGGCGCGTAGCGAGACCGACGATGCCAATCGCGCCGCGCTCTATGCGCGGGCCCAGACGATGATGAGCGAGGAGGTGCCGTCGGTCATTCCGGTCTTCTTCGACATCCTGGCGGCGCAGCGCGCCTATGTGGAAGGATACCAGCTGCATCCGCGCGGATCGGTGTTCCGGCTCGATCTCGTCTCGCTCGGCGCAGGCGCGCCCAGGCGCAGCTGAGGCGGGGATCCGAGCGGTGTCATTCGCCTGGCTGCTGCGGCGGCTGCTCCTGATGGTCTATACGGTCGTCGTCGTCAGTGTGCTGGTGTTCGCCATCACACAGGCGCTGCCGGCTGACGCAGCGCAGACGCTGCTTGGCGAGAACGCTTCGCCGGAGGCGCTGGCCGCAATTCGCAGCCGGCTCGGGCTCGACGACCCGGTCTGGCTGCAATTCACGCATTGGGTCGCGCACGCGGCCATCGGCAATTTCGGTGTCTCCATGCGCACCGGCCTGCCGGTCGCGCCGGAGATGCTGACGGCGCTGTCGCGCTCGCTGCTGCTGGCAGCGGGCGCACTCGTCGTCACCCTCCTGATCGCGGTCCCGCTCGGAATCTTCGCGGCGCTCCGCAAGGGGCGGCCGGCGGATACGGCCACCAGCGTGGTCGCCTATCTCGGGGTCTCCCTGCCGGAGTTCGTCACGGCAACCGTGCTCGCGCTGCTGCTGACCGACATTCTGCCATGGCTGCCGGCGACCGGCTACGTGTCGCCGCTGGAGGATGCCGGGCCGGCGCTGCGCCATCTGATCCTTCCGGTCCTGACCGTCTCGGTCATTCTCGTCGCGCATGTGATGCGCATGATGCGTTCGGAGACGCTGGACGTGCTGCAGTCCGACTACGTCCGCGCGGCGCGGCTGAAAGGCCTGCCCGAGCGGACGGTGCTGGTGCGGCATGTGATGCGCAACGCGCTGCTGCCGGTCATCACCATCGTCGCGCTCGACGTCGGCTATCTCCTGGGCGGCATCATCGTCATCGAGGAGATTTTCGCCATTCCCGGCATCGGCCGGGCATTGATGATCGCCATCACCACCCGCGATCTGCCGTCGATCCAGGCCGGCGCGATGATCATGGCGGTCACCTATGCGATCACCAACACGCTGGCGGATGTCGTCTACGCGCTGCTCGACAGGCGGATCAGCTATGACTGAGCTGCTCGGCAGGATGATCCGCAAGCCGCAGGGGGCGATCAGCGTGATGCTGCTCGTTGCCCTCGCCATCGTCTGCATCCTCGGCCCGTGGCTCGCGCCCTATGGGCCGGAGAAGATGGATTTTCTCGGCCGTTTCCGCCCGCCGGGATGGCAGAACTGGCTGGGCGCCGATCAGTTCGGCCGCGACGTGCTGAGCCGGCTGCTGTCCGGCGCGCGCGCCACCGTTCCGATGGCGCTCGCGGCGACGCTCGCCGGCAGCGCGATGGGCGCCGTGATCGGCGTCGCATCGGCCTATCTCGGTGGCAAGGCCGACGAATTCATCATGCGCACCAACGATGCTGTGATGGCCATTCCCGGTCTCCTCATGGCGCTGCTGCTGGTCAGCACGCTCGGAAATGGGGCTGTCAACGCGGTGATCGCGATTGTCTTTGCGTTCGCGCCGGGCATGGCACGGGTCACGCGCTCCGTGGCGCTTGCTGTGCGCAGTCAGGACTACGTCAAGGCCGCCATCGCGCGCGGCGAAGCGGCATCGCAGATCATTTTCCGCGAGATGCTTCCGAACGTGATGGGCCCGATCATCATCGAGGCCACCATCCGGGTGTCATTTGCGGTGATGCTGTTCGCGACGCTCAGCTTCCTCGGCCTGGGTGCACAGCCGCCGGCATCGGAATGGGGCCTGATGGTGGCCGATGCGCGCCAATACATGCACCGGGCGCCATGGATCCTGATCGCGCCCTCGGCCGCGATCGCGCTGTCGGCGATCGCCTTCAATCTCGTCGGCGATGCCCTGCGCGACGCGCTGAATCCGCGGGACGATCGATGAAGCCGGCGCTCGCCATCACTGGTTACGGGCTGGACTACGTCACCCCGGCGGGCGCTGTCGAGGTGCTGCGTGACGTGTCGCTCGAGATCGCGCCCGGCGAGGTGCTCGGCCTCGTCGGCGAATCCGGCTCCGGTAAGAGCTCGCTGGCTTGGGCGTTGATGCGGCATCTGCCGGCCAATGCCCGCGAGGTCTCGGGCTCCCTGTGTCTGGGCGACCTCGACCTGCGGTCCCTCAGCCCGAAGCGACTGACCGCGGTCCGTGGCCGCCGCATCGGCATGGTGTTCCAGGATCCGTCGACCGCGCTCAATCCGACATTGACCATCGGCCGCCAGATCACCGAGGCGCTGATGCGTCATCGCGATCTGAATGCGTGGGCCGCCAGGAACCTCGCGATCGAATTGCTCGGCCATGTCGAGCTGCGCGACCCCGTGGCGGTGCTGCGGCGCTATCCGCACGAGATCTCCGGCGGCGAGAAGCAGCGGGTAGTCATCGCGACGGCCTTCGGGTGCCGGCCCGATGTCATCCTGTTCGATGAGCCTACGACGGCGCTCGACGTCATCACCGGTGCCCGCATCATCGAGCTGTTTGCGCGGTTGCGTGCGGAGACGGGCGTCGCTGCGCTCTACATCTCGCACGATCTCGCGATGATGACCCGGGTCGCCGATCGTGTCGCGGTGATCCGGCACGGCCGCATCGTCGAGCAGGTGCCCGCGTCTGACATCTTCAGGACGCCGCAGCACGCCTACACCAAGGCTCTCATCGCCGCCGTGCCGCGTCCGGAGCGGCGGCTCGTGAACGATCAGCCGGGCGCGGCCCTGGTGCTGGACGCACGCGGCATCGAAGTCCATTACGGCAGGGGCGGGCTGTTCCGTGCGGCTCCGCCACCGGCGACCAGGGCCGTCGATGTCCGCGTCCGTGCCGGCGAAATCGTCGGCCTCGTCGGTGAATCCGGCTCGGGAAAGTCATCCGTCGCTCGCGCCCTCACCGGGCTTGCCCGCTTCGACGGCACGATCAGCTTCGACGGCCGAACGTTGCGCAGGGCCGGTGATATGAACCGTGCCTATCGGCGCGATGTCCAAATCGTGTTCCAGCACCCGGATTCCTCGCTCAATCCGCGCCATCGGATCGGTGAGATCCTGTCGCGCCCCTTGAAGCTCTATGGCGGCGACGTCGCCGCCGTGCCGCGCCTGCTCGAACAGGTCCGGCTGCCGGCGTCGTATGCCATGCGCTGGCCGCACCAGCTCTCGGGTGGCGAGAAGCAGCGCGTCGCGATCGCGCGTGCTTTTGCGGCGCGGCCGCGCCTGGTGATCTGCGACGAGATCACGGCGCCGCTCGACGTCTCGGTCCAGGCCCAGATCATCGAGCTGCTGCTGGCTTTGCGCGCCGAGACGGGTGCGGCCTATCTCTTCATCACCCACGATCTCAACCTGATCAGGCAGATCGCGCACCGCATCGTCGTGATGCGCCACGGCCGGCTGGTCGACAGCCGTGCCGTCGATGCCTTCGGCGCAGACGACGTTCACCCTTACACCCGCGAGCTGATGGCGGCCTCGCCAGCGCCCGTTGGCTGACCGCAAGGATTGCCCCCATGGATCGCAACGACCTGCTCGCCCGCATCGACATTCCAGCTTCGCTCGCGCTGCTGTCGCGCATGGTTCAGCACAAGAGCTATTCGAAGACCGAGGGCGAGAAGCAGCTCGCGACCTTCATGGCTGAACAGATGAGCGCGATCGGCCTGGATGCCGCGGTCGCCCCGTTCGGGGCCGAGGGCCGTGTCAACGCGGTCGGCCGCTGGCACGGCACCGGCGGCGGCAAGAGCCTGCTCTTCAACGGCCATGTCGATACAAATCCAGTGACCGAGGGCTGGACCCTCGATCCCTGGGCGGGGAAGGTGGACGACGACTTCGTCTACGGAATCGGCGTGTCAAACATGAAGGCCGGCGACGCCGCTTATTTCTGCGCGGTCAAGACGCTGATCGAGGCCGGCGTCAGGCTGAGGGGTGATGTCGTTCTGACCTATGTGGTCGGCGAGCTGCAAGGCGGAGTCGGCACCTATTCGTTGTTGGAGCAGGGGCTGCGCGCGGACTATTTCATCAATTCCGAGCCGACCGACCTCAAGGCGATGACGATGCATGCCGCGGCATTCATGTTCATCATCGAGCTCGTCGGCAACACGCGGCATCTGTCGAAGCGCGAGGAGGCGGTGGACGCCATCACCGCCGCCTGCGATCTCATTCCGCGCCTCAATGCGATGCGGTTCTCCGGCGCGCGTTCGCCGGCACATGAGGCCATCAATCGCGTCCATGTCGGCGTCGTGCACGGCGCGCTCGGTCGTGAGTTGCACGAATGGCGGACGCCGCAGGTCGCGGATTTCGTCCGCATCAAGGGCTCCGGCCGTTACGCTCCTGGGCAGACCGAGCAGGGCGCGCTCGCGGACATGCGGCGCGAGCTCGATGCGCTGGAGGGGCGTTTTCCCGGCCTGAAGGCCCATCTGATGTCGGAGGACCGCGCCGGCGTGCCGACCATGCCGCCGTTCGAGGTCGCGCCGGACAGCCCGATCGTCCGTGCCGTCAACAATGCCTATCGTGTCGTGCGCGGCGCCGCCCAGCCGACAGGCCCGGTGACGCCGAGCTGCTTCTATGGCACCGATGCCGGCCATCTTTATACCTATGGCGGCATGGAGGGCATCGTCTGCGGACCGGGCGGCCGCTACAACACGATGCCGGACGAGCGCGTCGACATTCCCGACTATCTCGACATGATCCGCATCTACATGCTGGCCATTCTCGATATCTGCGGCTGAACCCGCGCTCAGGCGGCGGCTGCCTGTTGCTGGAATTGCTCGAACGCCGCAATCGCATCGGCGGCATACATCAACGACGGTCCGCCGCCCATGTAGATCGCCATGCCGAGCGTCTCCTCGACCTCCTGCCGGCTTGCACCGAGACGGACGAGCGCCTCCGCGTGAAAGCCGATGCAGCCGTCGCACCGAACGGCAACCCCGATCGCCAGCGCGATCAGCTCCTTGGTCTTCTTGTCGAGCGCGCCATCAGCGGCGGCGGCCCTCGCCAGTGCAGAGAAGCCCTGCATGACGTCCGGAATGTCCTTGCGCAGCGTCTTCAGGTTACCCGAGATGTCCTTGCAGATCTCGCTGTACAGCTTGGTCATGATAGCTCCTACGACATCTTCGTGGTGGGTTTGCCGGGCTCGCGCAGTGCGATGTAGATCGCGGGGATCACGAGTACGGTGAGCAGGGTGGAGGAGGCCAGGCCGAACAGCAGCGAGATCGCCAGCCCCTGGAAGATCGGGTCGAGCAGGATCGTCGCAGCACCGATCATCGCCGCGAGCGCCGTCAGCAGGATCGGCTTGAAGCGCACGGCGCCGGCCTCCAACACGACGTCGCGCAGGGTCTTGCCCTCGCCGCCACTGTGCCGGATGAAGTCGACCAGCAGTATCGAGTTGCGGACGATGATGCCGGCCAGAGCAATGAAGCCGATCATCGACGTCGCCGTGAACGGCGCGCCCAGCAACCAGTGGCCGAGCAGGATGCCGATCAGGGTCAGCGGGATCGGCGTCAGGATCACCAGCGGCAGCCGGAAGCTCTTGAACTGCGCCACGACCAGAACGTAGATGCCGAGGATGGCCGCGCCGAATGCGGCGCCCATGTCGCGGAAGGTCACGTAGGTGATCTCCCATTCGCCATCCCACAGCAGCGTCGGACGGGACTCGTCCTTGGGCTGGCCGTGGAAGCCGATCACGGGCTTCGGCAGCTTGCCCCAGTCATGGGCGTCGATCCGGTCGGCGACCGCGAGCATGCCGTAGAGCGGGGCCTCGAAGCGGCCGGCGAGTTCTGCCATCACCATGTCGGCAAAGCGGCCGTCGCGGCGGAAGATCATCGGCGACCCCTCTTCCATGGTGGCCTTCACGACTTGGCCGAGTTCGACGACGGTCTTGCTGCCGGGCACCGTGTTGGCGGGCACCGGCGTCGAGGCCAGGGCCTGGCTCCAGCTCTTGTCGTGCTTCGGCAGACGCACGGCGATCTCGATCGGATTGCGGTCTTCGCCGCGATGCGAGTAGCCGACCGAGACGCCGCCGAACAGCGTCTGGATCGTGTCGTAGACGTCGCGCTGCTCGACACCGAAGAACTCGAGACTGTCCTGGTCGATCGACAGTCGCAGACGCGGCCGTCGCTGACCGATGGAATCGTCGATGTCGACGATGAAGGGAACGTCGGCGAAGACCTTCTTGAGTTCGGTGGTGACGGCGCGCCGGGTCGCCGCGTCCGGACCGTAGATCTCCGCCAGCAGGGTGGCGAGCACCGGAGGCCCGGGCGGCACTTCGACCACCTTGATGCTGGTGCCGGCCGGCACAGGGATGCTCTTCAGCCGCTGGCGCAGCTCGAGCGCGATGTCGTGGCTCGCGCGCTTGCGGTCGCCGCGCGCGGCGAGATTGACCTGGAGCTCGCCGAGCTCGGGCCGCTCCCGCAGATAGTAGTGCCTCACGAGACCGTTGAAGTTGAACGGGGCCGCCGTGCCGGCATAGCTCTGCACGGTCGTGATCTCCGGCAGCCCATGCGCAATGTCGGCGGCCGCGAACAGCGTGCGCTCGGTATCCTCCAGGCTCGCGCCTTCGGGCAGATCGACCATCACCGCGATCTCCGACTTGTTGTCGAACGGCAGCAGCTTGACGGTGACGGACTTGGTGGCGAACAGCGTCATCGACAGCAAGGTGGCGATGCCGACGCCGAGCAGGAAGATCCAGGCGGAGCGCTTGCTGGCGACGATCGGGCGCGCGACGCTGCGGTAGATGCGTCCGAGACGGCCTTCGCCATGCGCGTCATGAGAGTCCGCCGAGGCGCTGGTGGACCTCGGCGCCAGCCGCAGCATCAGCCACGGCGCCACCACCATGGCGACGAAAAACGAGAACAGCATCGCCGCCGAGGCGTTGGCCGGGATCGGCGCCATGTAGGGGCCCATCAGTCCCGACACGAACAGCATCGGCAGCAGGGCGGCGACCACGGTCAAGGTCGCGACAACGGTGGGGTTGCCGACTTCGGCGACCGCCTCGATGGTGGCCTGCAGGCGCGGCCGGCCGTCATGCATGCCCCAATGGCGCGCGATATTCTCGACCACGACGATGGCGTCGTCGACCAGGATGCCGATCGAGAAGATCAGGGCAAACAAGCTGACCCGGTTGATCGTGTAGCCCATCAGATTGGCGGCGAACATCGTCAGCAGGATCGTGGTCGGAATCACCACGAAGGTGACGAGGGCTTCGCGCCAGCCAATGGCGACAGCAATCAGCACGACGATCGAGATCGTGGCGAGGCCGAGATGGAACAGCAGCTCGTTGGCCTTCTCGTTGGCGGTCTCGCCGTAGTCGCGCGTCACCGTGACTGCGACGTCGCTCGGAATGAGACTGGCCTTCAGCCCTTCGAGGCGCTGCGCGATGTCGTGAGACACCACCACGGCATTGGCGCCGGCGCGCTTGGCGAGCGCAAGACTCACCGCCGGCACCCGGTGCCAGTCGCCCTTGTCGGTGCGGGCGTCGTCCCAGACGCGATGCTCTGCGAGGTTGGGCCCGATGACGACGGTGGCGACGTCGCGCACATAGACGGGACGGCCGTCGCGCGTCGAGATCAGCAGCAGGCCGATGTCCGGGATGCCCGTGAGCGTCTGGCCCGCGGCGACGTTGCGCACGATACCGCCGTCGCGAACGTCTCCGGCCAGGAACGAGCGGTTCGCGTCCTTCACCTTGGCGACGAGCTGCTGCAGGGTGACGCCGAACAGCGACAGCTTTTCCGGATCGGGCTCGACCCGGATCTGCTGGGCGCCGCCGCCGGAGATATAGGTCAGGCCGATATTGTCGACCTTGGTCAGCTCCGCACGCAGCTTGTCGGCGAGCTCGTAGAGGTCCTTGTCCGACCAGCGCCCGGCGGCCTCCGGCCTCGGCGACAGCGTCAGCACGGTGACGGCGACGTCGTTGATGCCGCGGCCGACGATCAGCGGCTCGGGAATGCCGACGGGGATGCGGTCGAGGTTGGCGCGTAGCTTCTCGTGGACGCGCAGGATCGCGTCCTCGAACTTGGTCCCCACCAGGAACCGCGCGGTGACCATGACACGGTCGTCCTCGGTCTGGCTGTAGACGTGTTCGACGCCATCGATCGCCTTGACGATGGTCTCCAGCGGCTTGGTCACGAGCTCGACGCCGTCAGGCGCACGCAGGCCGTCGGCGTTGACGCGGATGTCGACCATCGGCACGCTGATCTGCGGCTCTTCCTCGCGCGGGATCACGACGACGGCGATGAGGCCGACCACGAGCGCCGCGAGCAGGAACAGCGGCGTCAGCGGCGAGGCGATGGTCGCCTGGGTAAGCTTGCCTGAGAGTCCGAGTTTCACGGCTGCACCAACTGGTCGCCGGCGCGCAGGCCGGACAGGATTTCGAGTCCATCGGGGAGATTGGCGCTCGGCAGAGCGCGGCCGCGCTGCACCGGAACGCTCACCTTCTGCGTCCCTTGCTGCAACTGGACATAATCGATGCCGAACCGCGTTGTGACGTAGCGCTGCGGGATCACGTAGGCATCGCGTTGGCCGCCGGAGATCCAGACCCGGAGCCGGTCGCCGACGAAATACTGGCCGAGACCGGAGACGATCGCGTCGGCCACGACACGGCCTTCCTCGATCTGCGGATAGACCAGGTCGATCACCCCCCATTTGTCGGCGCTGTCGCCGAACTCGGCACCGTCGACCCGGACCTTGTCGCCGGCCTTGAGAAAGAGAGCGTGGCGCTCGGGCACGCGCAGTCGCAGCTTGAAGTTCTGCTGCGCCACCGTGACCACGGGATCTCCGGGCAGAACCACAGATCCGACGGCAACCAACTTCTTCAACACGCGGCCGTCATCGGGAGCCAGCACCTGGCCCTCAGTCATCTGCTGGTTGACCACGGCACGCTCGGCGGTCTTAGCCCGCAGCCCGTTCTCGGCGACGTTCAGCGCCGTGCGCGTCTCGTCGAGCTTGATGCGGGGCAGGGTGCCGCGCTCGACGAGGCCCTCGGTGCGGGTGAAGTCGATCTGCGCCTGGTTCGCTTGCGCCTGCAGCGCTTCGATCTGGGCGTCGAGCGATTTGATCTGCAGGGCCAGTTTGTCGTCGCCGATCAAGGCGATGGGCTGGCCGCGCCTGACTGGGTCGCCTTCGCGCACCGAAAGCTGCACGATGGTGCCGCCGATGCGGCCGCGGGCAGGGACCACGCTGATGCTCTCCACCGTCGCGAACACCGCCTTCTCGTCGGCGACCTGCCGCGGCGCCACCGTCAGCGTCTCCGCAAGGGCCGGTGCTGCCTGCCACGCCATCGCGGCGATCAAGCTCAGGACCGATAATCTGCGCATCAGCCTATTCCTGTCTGGTTTGATTCGATTTGTGAGGTTCGGGCGAGCCGTCCGCAGCCGGCTGCAGACATCTCACCTGGATGGGAGTTCCCGTTTGATATCGGTCAAGATGCCGGTCCGGCATCCTCATAGTCTCGGTGACGGTCTCGGCCCGCAGTACACCTGATAGAGCGTCTTGAGGACCTCGCGGGCCGGATCGCTTGTGATCGAATAGTAGATCGTCTGCCCCTCGCGCCTGGCGGTGACCAGGCCGTCCTTGCGCAGGAGCGCCAGGTGCTGCGACACGGTCGAATCGCGCAGGCCGAGAAACTCGGCGAGTTCTCCGACCGACCGCTCGTCGTCGACCAGCTGGCAGATGATCAGGAGGCGATGGCGGTTCGACAGCGCCTTCAGCAGGTCGCTGGCCTGGTCCGCCGCCGCCTCCATGATGTCAGCGTTAATTTTCATAGTTGCGTATATACAGATATTCGAATATATAGTCAAGGCCGGCGGCGGCGCCGCGGTGACATGAAGCAAGAATGAATCAAGTGCGGATGGAGGATCCCAATGGCGGAAATCGTGGTGATCGGGGCGGGGCTGAGCGGCTCGCTGATGGCTTATGAAATGTTGCCGCAACTGAGGAAGGAGGATCGCGTGACCGTCGTCTCGCAGGGCTCCTCCTATCATTTCGTGCCATCCAACCCCTGGGTGGCCGTGGGCTGGCGCAAGCGCGACGAGATCGAGATCGATCTGGTCGACGTCATGCAGCGCAAGGGCATCCGGCTGCTGACGCAGGGCGCCAAGCGCGTGCATCCGGCCGAGAACCAGGTCGAGCTGACGGACGGCGGCATGGTGGCATACGATTATCTCGTCGTCGCCACCGGTCCCGAACTCGCCTTCGACGAAATCCCGGGGCTTGGACCCGATGGGCATACGCAATCCGTGTGCCACGTCGACCACGCCGCTCATGCCAAGGCGGCCTTTGACAGGCTCGCCGAGAAACCCGGGCCGGTGATCGTCGGTGCGGTACAGGGCGCTTCATGCTTCGGCCCCGCTTACGAATTCCTGTTCATCCTGGAAACCGAGCTGCGCCGGCGCAAGATGCGCGATCAGGTGCCGATGACCTTCGTGACCTCCGAGCCCTATATCGGCCATCTCGGCCTCGACGGCGTCGGCGACACCAAGGGTCTGCTGGAAAGCGAGATGCGCGAAAAGCACATCAAGTGGATCACCAGCGCGCGCGTCACCAAGGTCGAGGATGGCCGCATGTTCGTGGAGGAGGTCGCCGACGACGGCACCGTCCGCAAGACGCACGAGCTACCGTTTGCCTATTCGATGATGCTGCCCGCCTTTCGCGGCGTGGGAGCCGTCCGCGGCATCGACAAGCTCACCAATCCCCGCGGCTTCGTCGTCGTGGACAAGCATCAGCGTAATCCGACCTTCCCCAACGTGTTTGCCATCGGCGTCTGCGTTGCGATTCCGCCGATCGGGCCGACGCCGGTGCCGGTCGGCGTGCCCAAGACCGGCTTCATGATCGAATCGATGGTGACGGCGACGGCCTTGAACATCGGGGCGCTGCTGCGCGGCCAGGAGCCAAAAGCCGAGCCGACCTGGAACGCGATCTGTCTTGCCGATTTCGGTGATTCCGGCGTCGCCTTCCTGGCCCAGCCGCAGATCCCGCCGCGCAACGTCAACTGGTCGTCGAAGGGAGAGTGGGTGCACTACGCCAAGGTCGCCTTCGAGAAGTACTTCCTGCGCAAGATGAGGCGCGGGACGCCCGAGCCGTTCTACGAAAAGTTCCTGCTCGACCGGCTCAACATCGCCAAGATCAAGGAAGTCAGGACCGGCACATGAGCAACGGTTTGCAGATCGTGTGCGGCCATTGCGGGCAGATCAACCGTCTGCCCGCGGACCGCGCGCCGACGCAGGGGAAATGCGGCAAGTGTCATACGCCGCTGTTCAGCGGCCATCCGATCGAGGTCGACCAGGCCGCGTTCGAACGCCATGTCGCGCACAGCAGTCTGCCGCTGCTCGTCGACGTCTGGGCGCCGTGGTGCGGCCCGTGCCGTGCGATGGCGCCGATGTTCGCGCGCGCTGCGCAAGAGCTGGAGCCGCGTGTGCAGCTTCTGAAGCTGAACTCGGACGAGGCGCCGGAGGTGTCGGCGCGGTTCGGCATCTCCGGAATTCCGACCATGCTGCTGCTGCAGCAGGGGCGGGAGCTGGCGCGAATCTCGGGTGCGATGGACTCGCAACGAATCGTCGCCTGGACACTGTCCGGCCTGCGGCAGTAGCCGTACGGCCGGGCCGGCACTTGCTTGATTACGCTCAAATGCAACCATGAAGGAGTATGTCATGAACGTCGACAAAGCAGTTCTCACCTTCGCGGGCGTCGTCGTCCTGCTCAGCCTGACGCTGGGCTGGTACGTCAGTCCCTACTGGTTCTTGCTGGCGGGCTTTGCGGGCGTGAACATGATCCAGGCCTCGTTCACGGGCTTCTGCCCGGCGGCGATCGTCTTCAAGAAGCTGGGGCTCAAAAGCGGCAACGCGTTCTCCTGAATCGGTCGGAAGGACGGCAAGATGAAGCGGGGATATCATGGCTGACTCGGACGAAACCTATATCGTCGGGCCGCTCTACAAGGCGCGCGACAAGGTCTATCCGGCGGCCGTGCACGGCCGCTTCCGGCGCATCAAGTGGACGATCCTGTGCATCACGCTCGGCATCTACTACCTGCTGCCCTTCGTCCGCTGGGATCGCGGACCCGGCATGCCGAACCAGGCGGTGCTGGTCGATTTCCCGCATCGCCGGTTCTACTTCTTCTTCATCGAGCTGTGGCCGCAGGAGGTCTACTACTTCACCGGGCTGCTCATCATCGCGGCGGTCGCCCTGTTCCTGATGAACGCGGTCGCCGGCCGGCTGTGGTGCGGCTATCTCTGTCCGCAGACGGTGTGGACCGACCTGTTCTACGCCGTCGAGCGCTGGGCCGAGGGCGACCGCCGTGAGCGCATGCTCAGCGACAAGCGCGGCTGGACCTTCACCCACATCCGCCAGGCCGCGCTGAAGCATTTCCTCTGGATCATGATCGGCTGGTGGACCGGTGGCGCCTGGGTGCTGTATTTCGACGATGCGCCGACCCTGGTGAAGGACCTCGCCACCTTCCAGGCGCCGTTCACCGCCTATCTCTGGATCGGCATCCTGACGGCGACGACCTATGTGTTCGCCGGCCACGCTCGCGAGCAGGTCTGCATCTACATGTGCCCGTGGCCGCGCATCCAGGCGGCGCTGACCGACGAGTGGGCGCTCAACGTCACCTACAAGGGCGACCGCGGCGAGCCGCGCATGTCGGTCAAGAAGGCGGAAGCCGCACGGCTGCAGGGCGCACCCGCCGGGGATTGCATCGACTGCCATCAATGCGTCAACGTCTGCCCGACCGGCGTCGACATCCGCCACGGCATCCAGCTCGGCTGCATCCAGTGCAGCCTGTGCATCGATGCCTGCGACAGCGTGATGACCCAGATCGGCCGTCCGACGGGCCTCATCGGTTACGACACCGACATCAACGTCCAGCGCCGCAAGGAAGGCAAGCCCGAGATCTACCGGATCATCCGACCGCGCACGATCATCTATGCGACCTTCATCGCGATCGTCGGCGGGATCATGCTGTACTCGCTGGTGACGCGCGGCACGATGGGCATCAACGTGCTGCATGAACGTAACCCGCTGTTCGTGCAGTTGTCGGATGGCGGCGTCCGCAACGACTACACGGTCCGTCTGCTCAACAAGCGCGGGCCGCGCGACTTCGTGCTGGACGTCGTGGGGCTTCCGAACGCCAAGGTGACGGTGGCCGGCGAGACGCGCGAGCAGGACGGTCGTATGGTGATCGACGTCGGCCAGGATCAGACCCGCGAGATCCGCATGTCGATCGAGGCCAAGGGGGCCGACCTGCCTTCCGCGCCGGTCGACATCGAGATCAAGATCACGGATCCGGCGACCGGGACGTCGGTCAGCAAGCGCGATCACTTCGTTCCGGGGACACGATAGAGCAGCGTCGTTCGATCGCCGACTGTAAGGCGTCGGCGACATTCTGTCGGCTCATCGGGATTGATCGAGGGAGGACCGGTCGCTCCTCCCTCGATTGCTGAGTCCGGTTGTTCCAAATCAATGCCGGCTCGAAGCCGCAGGCAGAGCATTCTCGCGTCAAGGGATCGGAAGCTTTCCTACTGACGGAGAAAGACAGATGTTCAAGGTCGCAATTCTCATCTGGGTCATGCTGGGCACCGTGCTTGCAGGCAGCGCGGTGACGGCATTGTTGACGGTGCAGGGGCTGGTTGCGAGTCCAATGAAGGACCTGCCGTTGGCGGCGCTGGTCGGATTCGTCGTCGCGATGCCGCTGTCCTATCTCGTCGCCGCGAAGATCAAGGGCGGGCGCGGCCGGACGGCGTGACGGTCATCGACGACGGGCCGGATCATCGTGCTGGTCCGGCCTGATCGTCGCGCAGGAGCCGAGGGAGCGCCAGCTTGGCGCCGTCCATGAAGAGGTCGATCGCATCACGCACGGTCTGCTCGAGATCTGATGGAACCGGTGTCTCGTAGATGAACTTTCGGATCGCGAGATAGAAGATGCGTCCGTGCAGTCCCCAGAACATCTCCGTCTCGCGGCTGCCGAGAGGGCAGGTGGCGGCGTCTGGCAGCTGCAGTTCATGCCGCAGCTCGATCGCGGCAGGCTCGATGATCTCGTGCCGGACGAGGTCGAGATAGCGGCCGGTGATGCCGAACGACTTCATGCCGGAGAACACGAAGATCCGCACCCAGTTGTATTCGAACACGCGTGCCACGTAGTCGAGATAGAAGCCGGTCAGTCGCGCCTTGAGTGGAAGGCTGCGATCGCGGACCAGCGGGCCCCAGTCCTGCGACCAGCGGCTGAGATAGACCTCCTGATAGACGCGCTCGATCAGGGCTTCCTTGCTGGGGAAGTGCCGGTAGATCACCGAATGCGCGATGCCCATGCGCTTGGCGAGCTCTCGCGTCTGGCCTTCGAAGCCGCGCTCGGCGAAAAAGCGGATCGCTTCATCCACGATCACGCGCTCGCGGTCGGCTGCGCGCATGTTGCGGCGCCTCGCCTGAGGACGGTTCT
Source organism: Bradyrhizobium sp. SZCCHNRI3052 (assembly GCF_032484895.1). Lineage (NCBI taxonomy): Bacteria > Pseudomonadati > Pseudomonadota > Alphaproteobacteria > Hyphomicrobiales > Nitrobacteraceae > Bradyrhizobium > Bradyrhizobium sp. SZCCHNRI3052. The sequence continues at coordinate 353,857 of NZ_JAUETW010000001.1, forward strand.
CGGACCTGCGCGGGCGTCCATCAACTCGGCCTGTTGTCTCAGCGCTCGCTGTCTTCGGGGTCCTAGCCATGGTCTCTATCGATTGCGGCGACAGCCTGCTTGATAGCCGAAAGCTGATTTGTGACCAATCGTTCGTTTCTGGTTGACCGCGGTGCCGCTGCGTGCAACTCTTTTGAGACCAGATGGTCACAAATTTGGGAATCCGGGCTGGCGAGCCCTGGCGGTGAGGAAACGGATGAAAGCGAGGGCTTTCAGCTATTTTCGTGCACACACGATCGGCGAGGCGCTCGAAGCTCATGCGGGCGCGGGCGACGATGTGCGCTTCATTGCTGGTGGTCAGAGCCTGGTTCCGGCGCTGGCGTTGCGTCTTCAGGCCCCGCGAATTCTGATCGATATCAACCACATTGCAGAGCTGCGCGGCATCACGCGGGACGGCGAATGGTTGCGGATCGGCGCCTTGACCCGGCACTGCGAGATGCTGACCGATCCGCTGATCGCTGAGTTTGCGCCGCTGTTGCGCGCCGCAGCGCCGTTCGTTGCGCATCCTGCCATCCGCAATCGCGGGACCTTTGGCGGCAGTGTCGCGCTGGCCGACCCAGCCTCCGAGTTTCCGGCGATGGTGCTGGCGCTCGACGCCGAGATTGAGATTGCCGGCGCGTCCGGCCGGCGCCGCGTCAAAGCCGATGACTTCTTCATCGATCTTTTCGAGACGGCGATCGCGCCCGGCGAGATCCTCGTCGCGGTTCATGTTCCTCTCTTCCAAGCCGGCCAGCGCATTGCGTTCGATGAGCTGGCCCGCCGGCGCGGCGACTATGCACTGGTCGGTTGCGGCCTGCTCGCGACCTGCCAGGGCGATCTGATCGAGCGCATAGGCATTTCATTCTTTTCGGTCGGCGACGTCCCGACCCGTGCGAGGCATGCGGAGACAGCGCTCACCGGCAACCGGATCGATGCTGCACGGATTGCGGCGGCGCAGGCTGCGCTCGACGCCGATCTCGCGCCCGCTGACAGCGACGATGTTCCGGCGGCGATGCGTCTGCATCTGGCGCGCGTTCTGCTCGGCCGGCTGCTGGGACGGATCGGAGAAGCCGCATGAGCCCGCCGGTCGACATCGAGACCGAGGAGCAGGTCCGCATTCGCCTCATCGTCAACGGCCGCAAGGTGGCGTGTGACGTCGCGCCTCGCGACACGCTGGTGGATTGTCTTCGCCAGCAGCTCGAGCTGACCGGCACGCATGCCGGTTGCGAGATGGGGGCCTGCGGCGCCTGCCTGGTTCAGCTCGACGGCGCTGCCGTGCATGGCTGCCTGATGTTCGCCGTGCAGGCCGATGGCGCGCGGATCGATACGATCGAGGGGCTCTCGGAGAGCGGCGTGATCGCCGACCTGCAAGCCGAGTTTCATCGGCGCAATGCGCTGCAATGCGGGTTCTGCACGCCGGGCATGCTGATCACCGCTCATGAGCTGCTGACCCACGTGGCACGGCCGAGTCGCGAGACCATTCGCGACGCGCTCTCGGGCAATTTCTGCCGCTGCACCGGATATGAAGCGATCGTCGACGCCATCGCCGCGGTCGCCGCGGCACGGGCAGCAACGGCATCGCAGGGCGCGGAGGGCTCGTCGCCATGAGCCCGCCGCTGACGTCGCTGGACCGCCCGAATTCCTATATCGGCCGCTCCGTGCCGCGACCGAATGCGAAGCGGCTGCTCGCCGGACGCGGGCGCTATGTGACCGACATTCGCCTGCCGCGCATGCTGTATGCCGCCTTCCTGCGCACCCCGTATGCTCATGCACGGATCACCGGCATCGAGGTCGATGCGGCGCGGGCGCTTGCGGGCGTGCATCTGGTTGCGACCGGCGCCGATCTGGCGAAGATCTGCACACCGTGGACCGGGACGCTCGATCATTTCAAGGGCATGATGTCCGAGCCGCAGCTGCCGTTGCCATTGGATCGCGTCGTCTGGGCTGGGCAGGCCGTGATTGCCGTGGTCGCCGAGAGCAGGGCGATCGCGGAGGATGCGCTGGAGCTGATCTCGGTCGACTACGAGGAGCTGCCGGCGGTGGTCGATCTCGACGCCGCGCGTCGGCCGGGGATGCCGCTGGTCAATCCGGTTGCGGCGTCCAACATCTGTTTCCGCACGCAGCTCGACAGCGGCCGCGTCGATGAGGCCTTCGCGTCGGCCGCGCATGTGATCGAGGAAGAATTCAGCTTCGGCCGTCATACCCCGGTCACGCTCGAGCCGCGGGCCATCGTCGCGGACTATGATTCCGAGAGCGGCGCGCTGACGGTGCACCACGCCACGCAGACGCCCTACCAGTTCCAGGATCTGTACGCTCGCCACTACGGCATCCCGGAAGCCAGCGTGCGCGTGATCGCGCCCGATATCGGCGGGTCGTTCGGCATGAAGCTGCATGTCTACCACGAGGACATGGCGGTTGTCGGGCTGTCGATCCTGCTCGGGCGCCCGGTCAAATACGTCGCCGATCGCATCGAGTCCTTCGTGTCGGATATTCATGCCCGCGATCACCACGTCCGCGCGCGCATGGCCGTCGACGCCGACGGCAAGATCCTTGCCATGGACGTCCACGATGCCACGGCGATCGGCGCGTTCTCGACCTATCCGCGCACCAGCGTCGTCGAAGGCAATCAGGTCATCCGCCTGATCGGTGCGCCGTATGATTTCAAATCCTACCGCGCCGCGCTCGAGGTCGTGTTCCAGAACAAGGTGCAGACCAGCCAGTATCGCGCGGTTGGACATCCCATCGCCTGCGCGGTCACCGAGCGCATGGTGGATCTCGCTGCTGCCCGCGTCGGGCTCGATCCATTCGCGATGCGCGCCAGGAACGTGATTGTCGACAGCGCCTATCCGACGGCATCGCCGACCGGCTACAGGTTCGAGGCGCTGTCGCACGAAGTCTGCCTGCGGCGGCTGCGCGGGATCATGGACTATGACGCGCTCCGCGCCGAGCAGGCCGAGCTGCGTCGGCGCGGCATCTATCGCGGCATCGGCATTGCGACCTTCGTCGAGATCACCAACCCGAGCCCTGCGTTCTACGGCGTCGGCGGCGCGCGCATTTCCTCGCAGGATGGCGCGACCGTCAGCCTGACGCCGTCGGGCGAGGTGCGCTGTGCGATCTCCGTGACCGAGCAGGGCCAGGGCACCGAGGCGATCATCAGCCAGATCGTCGCCGACCAGCTTGGTCTCGCCCAGGAGCGTGTCAAGATCATCACCGGCGATACCGAGGTCACGCCGCATGGTGGTGCGACCTGGGCCTGCCGCGGTGCAGGCATCGGCGGCGAGACGGCGCTGCAGGCCGCGCGAAAGCTCAAGGCGAACATTCTGGAGATCGCCGCGCTGGTGCTGCAGGAGCAGCCTGCTGCGCTCGACGTCATCGATGGCCAGATCGTCAGTGTCGCGACGGGGCAGCCGCGTCTGCCGGTCGCTGAGATCGCGCGCATCGCCTATTTCCGGTCCGACACCTTGCCACCGGGCACTCAGGCGCAACTGACGGTCAGCCATCATTTCGCGCCGCAGGGCTACCCCTTTGCCTTCACTAATGGCATCCAGGGCAGCTACCTTGAAGTCGATGTCGAAACCGGCTTCATCAAGCTGCTGAAGCACTATGTCGTCGAGGATTGCGGCCGCATCATCAATCCGATGCTGGTCGACGAGCAGTTGCGCGGCGGTGTCGTACAGGGTCTTGGCGCTGCGCTGTTCGAGGAATGCCGTTACAGTGAGACCGGCCAATTGCTCAACGGATCGCTGGCCGACTATCTGGTGCCGATGGCGATGGAGATGCCAGACATTACCATCGATCACGTCGAGACGCCGACGGCGGACACCATTCTCGGCGCAAAGGGCTGCGGCGAGGCCGGCACCGCGGCCGCGTCGGCCTGTGTGCTGAATGCGGTCAATGATGCGCTGATGCCCTTCGGCGCCTCCATCAACACCATTCCGATCACGCCAGCGCGCGTGCTCAAGACGCTCAATCGATACTAAGAAAACAAGGTGAGGGAGGACATCATGCAAGTCTACGAGACGAAGTTGCGACGCGCAGGAATATCCCGCCGCACGGCGCTGATGGGGATGTCGGCAGGTGTCGCCACGCTCGCGATGCCGCGCCTGGGGCGTGCCGCCGATGACACCATCCGCATCGGCTTTCCGACGCCGCTGACCGGTCCGTTCGCCGCCGAGGCGCGTGACCAGGTCAAGTGCGCCGAACTCGCCGTCAAGCTGGTCAACGACAAAGGCGGCGTCGCCGGCCGCAAGGTCGAACTGCTTGTGCGCGACGACAAGCTCAACGCCGGCGAGGCGGCGACGCGGACGCTCGAGCTGATCGAGAAGGACAAGGTGCACGCTATCGTCGGCGCGCTCTCCAGCGCCGTCCAGCTTGCCGTCAACGAGGTGACGCGCGCTCGCGGCGTGATCTACGTGTCGATCAGCCAGTCCGACACCATCAACGAGGTCAAGGATTTCAGCAAATACACCTTCCACGAGGCGCTGAACCCGCACATGACCACGGCCGCCGTGGCGCGGCAGACCATCAAGAAGGGCATGAAGGTCGCCCACCTCGTGGCCGACTATGCCTATGGCCATGAGATGCTGCGCGGCTTCAAGCGGGCGCAGACGGCGATCGGTGCCGAGAGCGTCGGCGAGATCCTGCATCCGTTCGGTGCGGCCGACTATTCGACCTTCATGCCGCGGCTGATGTCGCTGCGGCCGGACGTGCTGTGCATCAGCAATTTCGGCCGCGACCAGGCCAACGCGATCAAGCAGGCGGTGGATTTCGGCATCAAGCAGCAGATGAAGATCGTGGTGCCGGTGATCCTACACAATCAGCGCCTCGCCGTCGGGCCCGACGTGTTCGAGGGCGTCGTCGGCGGCGCCAACTATTATTGGGGTCTTGAGACACAGAACAAGACCGCGGCCGAGTTCAACAAGGCGTTCCGGGCCGCCAATGGCGGCGCGATCCCGACCGACTACGGCGCCTATGGCTACTCCGGCGTCGGCTCGCTGCTGCAGGCGATGCAGGCCGCCGGTGGCACCGACACCGACAAGGTCATCGCGGTGCTGGAGGGGCTGCAATACGATCTGACCAAGGGCCCGCAGCATTACCGCAAATGCGACCACCAGTCGGTGCAGTCGGTGCTTGTGCTGGAATCCAAGAAGAAGTCGGCGATGGCGAGCGAGAACGACCTGTTCGCGATCGTGGCCAGCGATCCCGGGGCGGACGAGATGCTGCGCAGCTGCGGCGAACTCGGCCACGCCACCTGATCCTGATCGCATGGACCTCTCGCTGATCATCATGCAGCTGTTTTCCGGCATCGCCCTTGGGGCGGTGCTGGTCATCACTGCGCTCGGCCTGACCATCGTGTTCGGCATGCTCGGCGTGGTCAATTTCGCCCATGGGGCGCTGTTCATGATCGGGGCCTATGCCGGTCTGTATCTGGCATCGCTGACCGGCAGCTTCTGGTGGGGCTTGCTGCTCGCCCCAATTCTGGTCGGCGCGTTCGGCATGCTGATCGAACTCGTCCTGGTCCGGCGCCTGTATGGCCGGTCGATCGATGATCCATTGCTGCTCACCTTCGGTCTCAGCTACATCCTGGTCGAGGGGGTGCGCATCGTGTTCGGCAGCGACGGTATTCCGTTTCCGACACCGTCCCAATTGATCGGCGTCGTCGATCTCGGCGTCGGCTTCTTCCCCAAATATCGTCTGTTCGTGATCGCGCTGGTCGCCGTCGTGCTGCTGGTGCTCTGGCTGATGCTGGAGAAGACCCGGGTCGGCCTGATCGTGCGGGCCGGCGCCCGTGATCCCCTGATCATGCGGGTGCTCGGGGTCGACATCGGCAAGGCGTGGCTCGCGATCTTCGGCCTGGGCGTCGGCCTTGCCGCGCTCGGCGGGGTGCTGGCGGGACCCATGCGCAGCGTCAATCCCGAGATGGGAACGCTGGTGCTGGCGGAGGCCTTCGTCGTCACCGTGATCGGCGGCCTCGGCTCGATCGTCGGCGCCGTGGTCGCGGGGCTGATGGTCGGCATCTGCATCAGCATGGTCGCGCTGTTTGCGCCCGAGATGGCGACGATCGTGATGTTCGCGCTCATGGCCGCGGTCCTGCTGATCCGGCCACAGGGTCTGTTCGGCCTCAAGGGGAGAGCGTGATGACGGTGCATTCGACCGGCGAAGCACCGCCGCTTCCTCAGGCGCAGCGCCTCTTCGCGCTTCTCGCGGACCACCGCGTGCTGGTCTCGCTGGTCGCGCTGGCGCTGCTGCCCTGGCTGCTGCCGTCGAAGGCGCTCGCCGTGAACGTCCTGATCTACGGCGTCGTGGTGATGGGCTACAATCTGCTGTTCGGCTACACCGGGCTGCTGTCGTTCGGCCACGCCGCCTTCTTCGGCACCGGCGCGTATCTGACCGGCATCGCCATCGGCCGCTGGGGCCTGCCGTGGTTTGCCGCGGTGCCGCTGGCGATCGCGGCGAGCATGGCGCTCGCCGCATTCATCGGAACGATCTCGACGCGCACCCGCGGCATCTATTTCTCCATGGTCACGCTCGCGCTGGCGCAACTCGTCTACTACGTGGCGCTGCAGGCCTCCTCCTTCACCGGCGGCGAGAACGGGCTGCGCGGCTTCACGGTCGACCACATCGGTCTGTTCGGCGCGCAGATCAACTTCCTCGATCCGGTGAACAAATATTACGTGCTGATGGTGCTCGCGGCGATCGCGATCTGGGTGCAGTCGCGCATCCTCAACTCGCCATTCGGCGCGGTCATCGAGGCGATCCGCGAGAACGAGCAGCGCGCGCGGGCCTGCGGCTACGACGTCGAGCGCTGCAAGCTGATCGTGCTCATGCTGTCGGGCGCCATCTCCGCCGTCGGCGGCTGCATGTCGGCCCTGCATTTGTCCATCGTTCCGCTCGACATCCTGCACTATCAGACCTCCGGCATGATCGTGATGATGGTGCTGCTCGGTGGCGCACGCAGCTTCTTCGGGCCGTTCGTCGGGGCCGCGGTCTTCCTGATCCTAGAGGACGTCGTGTCATTGTGGACGCCGCACTGGCAGATCGTGGTCGGCGCCATCTTCGTCGTGTTCGTGCTGTTCCTGCCCAAGGGCATCTGGGGCACGTTCCTCGATGTGCTGCCGATCGCGAGGCAACGCCGATGAGCACCGAGTTATTGCGCGCGGATGGGATCGGCCGTCGCTTCGGCGGCTTCGTCGCGCTCGAAGGCATCTCAGTCGCGTTCGCGGCCGGTGAGCTGACCTCGATCATCGGCCCGAACGGGGCAGGCAAGAGCACCTTCTTCAACATTCTCTCCGGCACGCTGTCGCCGAGCAGCGGCACCCTGCGGTTCAAGGGCCGCGAGCTGAACGGCCTGCCACAGCATCGCTTCGTGCATCAGGGCATCTCGCGCTCGTACCAGATCACCAACATCTTTCCCGATTTGTCGGTGCACGAGAATGTCCGGGTCGCCGCCCAGGCCATGCGGGTAAGCTACGACATCTGGCGCAAGCGCGCCGATCTTGCCGAACTCCGCGAACGCGCCGATGCGGCCCTGATGGCGGTCGGCCTGATCGGCAGGTGTGGCGAGCTCGCGAAGTATCTCGCCCACGGCCAGCAGCGCGCGCTGGAGATCGCCATTGCGCTGGTCTCCGAACCGGAGCTTCTGCTGCTCGATGAGCCGACCGCGGGCATGGGGCCGGAAGAGACCAAGGAGATGGTGGCGCTGCTGGAGCGGCTGGCGGAGAAGCGCACGGTGCTGCTGGTCGAGCACAAGATGAAGATGGTGCTCGGCCTGAGCCAGCGGGTGCTGGTGCTGCATCACGGCCGGCTGCTCGCCGACGGTCGTCCTGAGGACATCCGATCCAACCCCGACGTGCGCCGGGTCTATCTGGGACAGAGTGAAGGCTATGGCTGAGACCGCGTTGCTCGAGCTCGACGGCCTCCAGGCCTGGTATGGCGCCAGCCACGTCCTGCACGGCATCTCGCTGCGCGTGAGCGAGGGCGAGGTGGTCGCGCTCGTCGGCCGCAACGGCGCCGGCAAGACCACGACATTGCGCACCGTCATGGGGCTGATGCCCCGGGCCGCGGGGCGCGTGCGCTTTGCCGGCCATGATCTGCTGCCGCTTGCGGCCCACAAGCGCTTTCATCTCGGGCTCGCTTATGTTCCGGAGGAGCGCCGCATCGTGCCGGGCCTGTCGGTGCGCGAGAACCTGCGGCTTGGGCTGGTCGCCGCCAGCGCCGATATCGAGGAGCGCGCGGCGTTCGCCGAGGTTGCGGAGACCTTTCCACGATTGAACGAGCGGCTGGATCAGGAGGGCGTCACGCTGTCGGGTGGCGAGCAGCAGATGCTGGCGATCGCGCGGGCCTTGATCGCGCGGCCGCGCATGGTTCTGCTCGACGAGCCGTCCGAAGGCATCATGCCGGTGCTCGTCGAAGAGATGGGCGTGCTGTTCCGGCGATTGCGCGACCAGGGCAAGACGCTGCTGTTGGTCGAGCAGAACGTCGAATGGGCGCTGCGGCTCGCCGATCGCGCCGTCATCATCGACCAGGGCGAGGTCGTGCATGAGAGCAGCGCCGCGGCGCTGCTGGCCGACAAGGATATCCAGGACCGCTATTGCGCGGTGTGATGTTTCGGACTGCGCCGGCATCATGACGCGCCATCTCCATCCGGCGCCGGCAGCTGCGGCAGCCGGGCGAGGCTGACGCCGGCGGCCTGGTGGAGGAACATGCGCTGGATCAGTTCGGCCGCCTGGCTCGCCGCATCCGCCGGTGCGAGGCCGCCCTGGCGGACGTTGGAGATGCAGTTGCGTTCGGCATCGACGCGGCCCCGGCGCGGCATCCAGGTGAGATAGAGGCCAAGGGAATCGGCCGCGCTCAGGCCCGGGCGCTCGCCGATCAAGATGATCGAGGCCGACGCGCCGAACAGCTCGCCAACATGATCGGCGAGCCCGACGCGGCCCTGCGAAGCAACGATCACCGGCGACAGCCGTCTGCCGGTTGCAGCCAGGCGCGGCATCAACATGTCGAGCACGGGCAGGGCGTTGACCTGGACCGCGCGGCTGCTCAGGCCATCAGCCACCACCAGCACGATGTCTGCCGGCGCGCGCGGCTCGGACAACAGCGCTTCCGACGCCGGCGACAGCAGGCGCCCTGCATCGGGACGCTGCAGATAGGTCGCGCGATCGGCAGCGCGGCTGTGCACGGCAAGGGCCGGCCAGCCATGCGCGGTCGCCTCGGCGGCAAAGCGCTCGGCGTCGAACGGCTTCAGCACGGCATCGCGCGCTTCGGCGTGGGCAGCCTGGAAGGCGAGATGTGCCGATGTCGGCAGGCCAGGACCGCAGCGTCCCAACGCGATCCGCGCTTCGGTATAGCGTGACAGCCAGCGCCAATCGTCCGATGACGACGTTGCCGGCGAGTCGCTCTTGTCGGAGCCGCCCATCACTTGGCCTCCAGCAGCGGCAGCGCCGGCATCAGCCGCGCCGGCTCGAAGCGCAGCTCGCCTTTGGCATCGCTGAGGCCGGTGGCCGCGAGCCAGGTCTCGAACTCCGGCGCCGCGCGCTTGCCGAGCACCTTGCGCACATAGAGCGCGTCATGGAACGAGGTGCTTTGATAGTTCAGCATGATGTCGTCAGCGCCCGGCACACCCATGATGTAGGTGCAGCCGGCGACGCCAAGCAGGGTCAGCAGCGCATCCATGTCGTCCTGGTCGGCTTCGGCGTGGTTGGTGTAGCAGACGTCGCAGCCCATCGGCAGCCCCAGCAGCTTGCCGCAGAAATGATCCTCCAGGCCCGCGCGTATGATCTGCTTTCCGTCGTAGAGATATTCCGGACCGATGAATCCGACCACGGTGTTCACGAGCAGCGGCCGATAGCGCCGCGCGACCGCGTAGCAGCGTGCTTCCAAGGTCTGCTGGTCGACGCCGCAATGGCCGCCGGAGGAGAGCTCGCTGCCCTGTCCGGTCTCGAAATACATCACGTTGCCCCCGACGGGGCAGCGCTGCAGGCCTTCGGCCGCGGCGAGCGCCTCGTCGAGCAGCGACAGCGTGATGCCGAAGCCGCGATTGGCCTCCTCGCTGCCGGCCAGCGACTGGAACACGAGATCGACCGGCGCGCGGCGCTCGATCGCCTTCAGCGCCGTCGTGACATGGGCCAGCACGCAGGACTGGATCGGTGCATGCGAGGCAAGCCGCAAGGTCTCGATCAAGTCGAGCAGCCGCACCATCGTCTCGACGTCGTCGCTCGCCGGGTTGATGCCGATCGTCGCGTCGCCGACGCCGTACATCAGCCCGTCGAGGATCGAGGCCGCGACGCCCTTGGGATCGTCGAGCGGGTGGTTGGGCTGCAGCCGTGTCGACATCCGGCCCGGCAGGCCGATGGTGCAGCGGAAGCGCGTCACGACCTCGCATTTCGCCGCGACCGTCACCAGGTCCTGCAGCCGCATGATCTTGCAGACCGCAGCAACCATCTCCGGCGTCAGCCCTGGCGACACGCCGCTGAGTGCATCTGCGTCGGCCGCATCCGACAGCAGCCATTCGCGGAAGTCGCCGACCGTGAGGCTTGCGACGGGAGCGAACGCCTTGCCGTCATGCTGGTCGACGATCAGCCGCGTGACCTCGTCGGTCTCGTAGGGGATGACGGCCTCGTTGAGGAAATGGCGCAGCGGCAGCTCGGCGAGCGCCATCCGTGCCGCCACGCGTTCGGCGGCATCCTCCGCGGCGAGGCCCGCCAGCACGTCGCCCGAGCGCAACGGCGTTGCCTTCGCAAGCAAGGTTCTGAGGTCGTCGAACCGGTAGCGCGCGCCGCCCAGCGTGTGTGAAAAACCCATTGGCGTTCTCCTTCAATGTTCCTCGTGGTCAGCCATGCCAGCCGGATCCGGCCGATGGATCGCCATCACGGGAAAGACGGGGAGGAACATCATTCGAAGACCTTGTTCTCAGGTTCGTCCAGCGCATCATCTTGCACGATATATGTCGGCATCAGATGACCATTTTCTGTGGCGGGGGCGCTTGATGTCCACCCGGCTTGCGTCGGCCGCGCCGTTGGCTAAGGTCGCATGGCGTACGAGGCAAGCAACCGAGGGAAACACGACATGGCGCGCGTCCGCTGTATCACCGAGATGGGCATGGGCGTCGACGTCCACGGCCGCGACGCCACCAAGGCGGCCAAGCGCGCGGTGTCGGACGCGATCCGCCATTCCAGCCTCGGCTTCTTCCGCATGGTCGGCAAGACGCCGCAGGACATGTTCGTGGACGTCACCATCGGCGTGCCGAACCCGGAGGCTGTCGACACCGCTGCAGTGGCCAAGGAGCTGCCCTATGGCACGGTGACCGTGACCGCGGTCAAAGGCGGGCTGGAGATTGCGGCCGAGGCCGACAGCGACGCCATCATCATCGCCAACGCGGCGGTGCTGGTCCATCTCGACGACGGCAAGTGACGCTCACGTGCAGGGGTCATGCGCGTGGCGTTCTGATATGAATGTCAAACAGCATGTCATCGCGATCCCGCGGCGCGTTGCGCGCCCGGGTGATGATCGTACGGTGTCCCTCTTTGAACAGAGGGCGCAGGGAAGGCCGGGTATCCGCTGATACCCGCGGCCCCCGTGCGTGAAGAAGTGCACGGGGCAGGAACCACAGGCTCAGCCGGACGATCCCGGCCTTCCCTGCGCAACGGTTTTCCGGCTTATACGTGCTCTCCTCGGGGACCGGGCTTTGTTGCCCCCGTCGCCGGCCGATCATCATCTCAGCCGGCTTGACCTCAGCATCGGGAGGCCAGGACCACACGATTTCGCCGGCGCATCCTGCCGTTCGTCCGCACGGCAAGGCCATGCTGCGGCAGAGCTGCGCCCATCGCATCCCGCCTCCACGTTCGTGACGATCGCGAAGCGCCCCTCATGGCGAGGCGGGACGGGCGGAGTATTTCACAGAATTCGGAAAAACAAAAGCGAAATTTTCGTGGACCAGGCGTGCGAACCGCGATCGCATTGCAGGGGCTGTTGAAACGAGTGTTTCGCCGCGCGCCTTTTCCCGCCGGCGGTGCGCTGCCCTGAGGTCGCGGCCACGGCCGCGGACTGATTCATTGTCACCATGGGATCAGGCGGGTGCCGACCTTCTGCGTTTGGCGCCGAAGATCGCATCGTCTCGGCGCAGACAATCTTGCCCGGGCCTGGCCCGATCGCTGTGAAAGTTGCCGGCTGGCTTGCACCCGGAACGGGGCCAGGCCAGCCGATGCGCATACTCAGCGTCTTGGGCCTTTGCCTCGGCCGGGTCCCGTAGTGTCGAGGGCCTGGCGGCAATCCGCCGAGACTTTCTCGCGGTTGCTCTCGAGGCAGGCGCGAACCTGGCCTGCGCCGTGCTGCTTGCCGGAGCAGAAGCTCTGGATGTCAGCGGCGCATTGCGTTGCCACCGGCCCGGTTCCCTGAGCGAAAGCGGGCATGGCCACGGTGGCGGCGATGACGATGGCGAGTTGCACGGACGTCCTCATTCAAGCCTCCTTGGGGAGCGGTGTAGGCACGGTGGCGTGTGTCGTGCGTCCGTTCGTTGCGCAGGATCAAGCCGAAGGGGGAGTCCATGGCCGCGTGGGGCTGGTCTGGTGCGTCGCTGGATGGGGAACTCGAAGCTGTCTGGCATGGACAGTGCGGACCAGGGTGAGGTCATCGCGCAGGCCCGCTTCATCTTGAAACGCGGCTTGGGGGAAAATGCTGGTCCAGGCATCGGCGGGCGAGCCACGCACATAGGCCGGAACGACGCGGAGAGACTTGAGCGCCTCGATGACCGCGTGAGGTGCGACGTCACGAATGTGCAGGTTGGTGATGAACGACCCCATGGCTTCCTTCCGCAACTCGGTTGCTCAAAGTCACGTTTTGGCTTGAGAGCGCCCGTCACTGGGTGCCGCAACCCGGAGCGTAGGCACCATGGGCGGCTGTGATACTCTCGCAGATGACGTCGACATATTCGTCATAGAACATGATGCGAAAATGTCGGCAGCGGGCCAGATGCCGCTGGGCGAAGCTCAGCAGCCAGTCCGACTTTCCCAGGTCCACCACGGCGGCTTGATCGATCGCGGGCCCCCAACTGACTATTTCGCGGGAATAGTCATGGACTTCCTCTGGCGTGACTTGGTGCACTTGAGCCTTGTGAAGAATCAAGTGTCGCATATCGTCTTCGGCAGCCCAGTCCGGGTTCAGATAATCGAGGGCGATCAAGTTCAATCCATGGCCAAAAAAGTGCCCTCGTCGCAGCTCTGGTCCGCGTCCGTCGGCCCATATCCAATCACGCAAGATCGGCTTGTACATCGCAGAAGATCGGCCTTGTTGGTTCTTGAGCGGCTCACAGCCGCGGATCGATCGGCTCGCTCTCCAGCGCCAGCACCGCGAACACGCATTCGTGCACGCGGCGCAGCGGCTCGCGGGCGACGAAGCGGGTCAGCGCCTCATGGCCGAGCGCGAACTCGCGCAAAGCGAGGTTGCGCTTGCCGTCGAGCTTGCGCTGGCGCAGCCGGGCGATGTGCTCCGGCGCATCATATTCCGGGCCGTAGATGATGCGCAAATATTCTGGGCCGCGCACTTTCAGCGCCGGCTGGATCAGACCCTTCGGTCCGCGCGCGACGAAGTTCTTGGGCTTCACCACCATGCCTTCGCCGCCGCCGGCCGTGAGTTGCTCCCACCATGCGATGGCGTTGGCGATGGCCGTTTCGTCAGCCAGAGCCACGGTGCGCCACTGCGTGCGGGTGACCACGGATGCTGACGCGGCGGCCAGCCGATCGGCGAGCGTCATGTGCCAGACATGGTCCTGATCGAACCAGACCTGGCCCTCGCTGGCGAGCAGGTGAAACGGCGCGACCTTGAGATCGTCGATGCCGCGGACCGGCCAGACATAGGGTGCCCATGCCTCGCCATATCGCCGCGCCCGCGTCACCCGATCGCGGAGGTGATCGCCGAGTGCCGCGACATCAAGACCGCGCGCGGCGGCGCGCGCCAACGCGTCTGCCGCCGCTTCGAGCCCTGCAACCGATGACGCCGCGACCGGCGCGTACTGACTCTCGATCAGGCTGCCAGCCTTCGCCGACCACGGCATGATCTCGGCGTCGAGCAGCAGCCAGCCGGATTGCAGCTCCTGCCAGAGGCCGGCGCTGTCGACAGCATCGCGCAGCCGTGCCAGCAGCGCCTCGCTCATTGCGGGATCGTCGAAGAACGCGCGGCCGGTGCGGGTCCAGATCGCGCCGCTCTCGCCGCCCGCGACGCCGAAGCGGGCCCCGGCGATATCGGCGCTCCTGCACAGCGCGATGACGGCGCGCGAGCCCATGTGCTTCTCCTCGCACACCACCTGCTCGACGCCGCGGGCGCGGAAATGCGCGAACGCTTCCTCGGGGCGCTCCAGCCAGCCGTCGCGCGCGCTGGTCTCCGATGGCGACATGGTCGGTGGCAGATAGACCAGCCATTGCGGCGCGAGCGCGAAACGGCTCATCACCTCCAGCGCAGCGGCCGCGTTCTCCTCAGCCACGACCATGCGGCCGCGCAGCCTGGTGTCGATCCATCGGCGGCCGCTCACGTCATCGATATCGAGCAGCTGATCCGCCTCGGCCTGCGCGGAGGCGCTGCCGGCGCGAGGCGCGAGCGGACGCACCGGCTCGCACCAGACGCGCTCAGCCTCGACCTCGACGAGCTCACGCTCCGGCCAGCGCAGCGCCGTCAGCCGGCCGCCGAACACGCAACCGGTGTCGATGCACAGCGTGTTGTTGACCCATTCGGCATTGAGCACGGGCGTGTGACCGTAGACCACGGTGGTCGGTCCGCGATAGTTCGCGGCCCAGTCGGCGCGCACGGGAAGGCCGAACTCGTCGATCTCGCCGGTGGTTTCGCCATACAGCGCGAACTCGCGCACCGCGCCGGAGCCGCGGCCGATCATCTCCTCCTTCAGCCCGGCATGCGCCACCGCGAGCCGGCCGCCATCGAGCCAGACATGGCTGCGCAGGCCGTCGAGGAAGCCGGGCAGGCTGTCCCGGAAGCTTCGATCCGCGCCGGTGAGCTGGTCGATCGTGGCCTGCAGGCCGTGCGCGATCGTGACCTTGCGACCGGCGAGCCAGCGTCCGAACTTGCGGTCATGGTTGCCCTGCACGGCATAGGCAGTGCCTGCCGAGACCATGCCCATGACGATGCGCAGCACGTCCGGCGATTGCGGGCCGCGGTCGACGAGATCGCCGACGAACACGAGCTTGCGGCCTGCGGGCGGCGTGACGCTGACGGCGCGCCGGCCGTCGTCATCGCGCCATCTGACCTGATAGCCGAGCTTCGCCAGCAGCGCCTGCAACTCATCAGCGCAGCCATGGACGTCACCGATGATGTCGAACGGCCCGGTGTCGTGCCGCTTGTCGGTCCACAGCGGCTGCCGCGCGATGGTGGCGGCCTCGATGCGCGCGACGCTGTCGAGCTTCCACACCTGACGAAAGCCTTCGCGCTGCAGGCCACCGAAGCCACGGCGGACCTCCGAGACCATGCGCTGCACGACCGGGCCGCCGAAGCTGCGCTCAGGCCGCGACTTGTTTCTGTCGATGCAGACGTCGATGCCGGGATCGAACACGATCGCGACCGGCAGCGCATGCCATTTTCGCGCCAGCTCGACCCAGCCCTTGCGGTCGGCGGGGCGCACATTGGTGGCGTCGATCACCGCGAGCCGGCGGTGCTTCAGCCGCTTGCCGGCGATCTCGCGGACGATGTCGAACGCGTCGGCGGAGACGCCCTGGTCGGTCTCGTCGTCGGCGACGAGCGCGCGGCAATGATCCGAGGAGATCACCTCGGTCGGCAGGAAATGCTTCGCAGCAAAGGTCGACTTGCCGGAGCCGGTCGAGCCGATCAGCACGATCAGCGCGAAATCGGGGATGTCGATGTTCATGGAATTGCTCAGCGGGTGAAGACGGCCATTTGCGTCGGCGCGCCATGGCTCTCGTCGTGATGGCCGATGCCGGAGAAGGCGGCCTGATAGTTGAAGGTTGCGCAGATCCGCTGCGCCCAGTCGGCAAACTCGGCGCGCGACCATTCGAAGCGATGGTCGCGGTGGCGGAACTGCCCGGCGGGCAGGCTCGGAAACAGTGCGTTGTATTCGGCGTTCGGCGTGGTAACGATCACCGCGCGCGGCCGCGCTGCGCCGAACACCACGCGCTCGAGCATCGGCAGTCGGTCGGGATCGAGGTGCTCGATCACCTCGACCAGTGCCGCCGCATCGGCCTCGGCCCAGCGCGCATCGCGATAGGTGAGCGAACCGTGCAACAGCATGACGCGACCCTCGGGCGGCGCGCCGGGCGCGCCCAGCTTCAGCCGCTTGGCCGCGCGCTCCAGTTCGCGGACGGCGGGATCGAGCCCGATCAGCCTGTCGACCCAGCGCTCGCGGACCAGGAGCTGCAGCAGCCTGCCTTCGCCGCACCCGAGGTCGGCGACAATTTTGGCGCCGCTCGCCCGCAACGCCTCGACCACGGCGGCCATGCGCAGGTCGTTGAGGCGGGTCGGCGCCTCCAGTGTCTCTTCTGACTCGCTGCGCGCCTCGGGCTCGATGGCCTCGTCCTGCGTCTCCGGCGCGAGCCGGGCCAGCGCCGCGCGCGCGAGCACGCCGCGATGGCGCAGATAGCGGCGCACGATCAGCTCCTTGGCGGGGTGGGCGTCGAGCCAGCCTTCGCCGCGTTTGAGCAGCTTGTCGATCTCCTCGTCGCCGACCCAATAATGCTTGGCGTCGTCCATGACGGGGATCAGCACGTAGAGATGATTGAGGAGCGCGCTGAGCCGCGCGGTGCCGCGCAAGGTGAGCCGGACGTAGCGGCTCGACGGATCGCCTTGCGGTCCCGGGATCGCGGTGAGATCGACCTGCCAGCCGAGCGGCTCGAACAAATGCCGCAGCACGGCTTCGCCGCCGCGCAGGGGCAGGGGTGTCACAACCGCTTCGAGTGCAATGGCGCTGTCGGCGAGCTCCTGGCGCGCGCTGCTGACGCCGTTCATCGCGGTCCGGAACGCCTTGTTCAGCGCGACCGACAGGAACGACGACGCGGCATAGGGCCTGTCGTTGACATATTGGTCGAGCAGCCCGTCGCTCTGGCCTTTGCCGCGGACGAGGCCGATCGGGTCGACGTCGAGCACCAGCGCCGCCTCGCAGCGGCTCTCGCTGGCCTCGGGATAGAAGATCAGCGCCTTGCCAAAGGTGAGCTCGAGCTCGTGCAGCCGCTCCGGATGCTTGTTGAGCAGGTAGCCGAGATCGGTGGCAGGCTGATGGGTGGTGGCGATGGACAGAAACATGAGGTCAGATACCGGATGAAGGAACAGCGATCCAGTGCTTCGAAGCCAAAGTTTGGCGGTGGCCGTTCTCGCATTCGCTTTCGCATCGGCTCTGGGAGCGTTGGACAAAAGGTGCACCATCTCCGCAAGACGGCTCTTGCGCAGAACGAGGGCAGGGACGCAATTCGGCTCGAATCGTCATGGAATTGACATCGCATGAGCAGAGTCCTGAAAATCGCCGGGCTGCTGGTGCTGATCTGCGCCGGCTTCATGTTCTTCAACAACGCCAATCTGCAGGTGACAAAGGAGGCTGGGCGGCTGCATCTCCTGGCTCATCGCGGTTTGTCACAGCAGTTCGATCGCACCGGCCTGACGAGCGAAACCTGCACCGCGGCGCGGATGCTGCCGCCGACGCATGAGTATCTCGAGAACACCATCGCCTCGATGCACGCCAGCTTTCTGGCCGGCGCCGATATCGTGGAATTCGACGTGCACCCAACCACCGATGGCCAGTTCGCGGTGTTCCATGACTGGACGCTCGACTGTCGCACCGATGGCAAGGGCGTCACGCGCGAGCATGCGATGACGGCGTTACGGCAGCTCGATATCGGTTATGGCTACACCGCCGATGGCGGCCGCACCTTTCCATTCCGCGGCAAGGGCGTCGGCCTGATGCCGTCGCTGGACGAGGTGCTCGCAGCCTTTCCGGACAAGGCTTTCCTGATCAACGTCAAGAGCAATGATCCGGCGGAAGGCCGACTGCTGGCGGATGCTCTGGCGCGCTTGCCTGGCGCGCGACGGGCGCGACTGACGGTCTATGGCGGCGACGCGCCGATCGCGACGCTCAGGGCGTCTCTGCCGGATCTCAAGGTCATGTCGCGCGGCATGCTGAAGAGCTGCCTGGTCCGTTATCTCGGTTATGGCTGGACCGGCCTGGTGCCGTCCGCGTGCCACAACATGATGGTGCTGGTCCCGATCAATGTCGCGCCGTGGCTGTGGGGCTGGCCGGACCGATTCCTCGCGCGCATGACGCGCGCCGAAAGCAGCGTCTTCGTCGTCGGCTCCTATAGTGGTGAGGCCTTCTCGGCCGGGCTGGACACACCGGACGACATCGCCAGGTTGCCCAAGAACTTTACCGGCGGCGTCATGACCGACGAGATCGAAACCGTGGCGCCGCTGCTGAAGCAGACGCCTTGAAGCAGGCAGCGCAAGTCGGCGCCGAATGTGCCTGATTAACGGAAGACCCGGGCGCGTCCGTGACGCGTCCGGGTCCGTTGTCGTCAGTGCAGGGTCGCGCCGCGCAGAGTCTCCTCATGCGCCGCGATCCAGGCGATCACGGCCTCGGAGAAGCCGTCGACCCGCGTCCAGGGTCCGTAGCCGACCCCGTGCTGGTACGACGCCACGTTGACCATGGTCCCGCGCGCCTTGGGCGCCGGCACCGCATCGTGACTCTGCTCGTCGGTGAAGACGATCAGGCGGTCTCCCTTGCGGTCGACCTCGCCCACCGCACGCCCGAGATAGGTCCCGGAATGCGGCTGCGATCCGAGGATCGCGTCGCGCAGCGCAAAGCCACGCCGCGGCGGCACCTTCACGACCTTGTCGCTGAACGTGAAGATCTCCACCTCGTCGCAGACCTCGCGGGCCAGGATCGCCAGCCCGCACGCCGCGTCCGCGCGCGTCATCTCCGACTTCGCCGACAGCGATGCGAACATCGAGCCGGAGACGTCGATCAGCAGCCGCGTGCGGCCCGGAAGCCGCGCGTAGCCCTTGATCGACCGGAGCATCGCGGCCTCGAGCTCGGGCTCGAAGTCCGGCGCGTGCCGGGCCGCCGTGATGAACCGATACGGGAGGATCCTGTCCGTCCGCATCGTCTCGATCGCGGCCGCGATAATCGACCGCGACACCCCGGCCTGTTGCATCAGGCGCAGGTTGCGCAGCAACGCCAGCGCTCCGAGCCGCTTCTCCGAGAGCAGCCGCTCGAAGCTCGCGCGCTTGTCCGCACCGGCCGAGAGCGCGACCTCCCAGGTGTCGGGCGACGGCAGCCCGCCATCGGCGAGCTGCTTCCACACCGCCTCCTGGGCGGCATCCCTGGGCTTGGCGTGCACCAGGAACAGCACGTCGCGAAGCCGCACCGGTACCTCGCGGTCATACTTCGCGAGCTGATAGGCGTCGAACTTGGCGAACGCCTTCGCCAGCCCCTTCTTGACCTGCGCCGAGACCGGCTGCCGCTTGCGCTGCTGCTGCGGACCCAGAGAATCCGCCCAGTAGATCGCCAGCAGCTCGGTCATCTCGTCCGGCCGCTGGATGATGCGCGACAGCGTCTCGGCGACCAGCGCACGGTGCGTCGGCAGCCGCGCCATCTCGCGGGCGACGAGCAGCGGCGCATGCCGCAGCTTCATCTCCTCGCGTGCACGGACCGCGAGCTGAGCCACCTCGCGCGGCTCGACCAGCGGCACCAGCGCCTTGATGCGCTCGGCGATCGCGATCCCGTCCTCGTAGAACTGGTCCTCCCACAGCAGGCAGCTCATCAGCGTGCGCTGCAGCGCCTGCTCGGGCGCGAGCTGCCGGGACGGCGCACCCTCATGGGTGAAGGCGCGCAGGAACTTGTTGAGCCTGACCATGATGGCCTCCTCTCTGGGTTGATGATGGATGGAATGGCCGGAGCACCGGCCGTCACGCATGATCTCGTCTCGGAGACCATGCGCGGCAGGGGACCGCGCGCCGGGAACGGGCGAATGCTGAGTTCCGCTCCACTGGCATGGAGCGGATAGCGCTCTGCCGCTGAGCTACCGGCGCATGGAACGCCGGATGGGAGTCGAACCCACGACCTCTCGATCCGCAATCGAAGTATCAGCACTCTTCACCACGGCGCGTGGAAGAAGGCGGCGCAGCAGGTAGCTGCGCCGTAACGACGTGACCGCCTGTTCGATGAGGGTCAGCGGTTGAGATGGATCACGAGCCGGGAACAGGCGACGACTGAGACCCGGTCGCTGAGAGACCGGACAGCGCTCTGACCTCTGAGCTACCGGCAGGACACCGGGCGGGAGTCGAACCCGCGACCTCTGGCGTGCAAGGCGAAGTAACAGTCGTCTTCACCACGGCTCGTGGATACGTTCGGCGGGGAATAAGCGATGCTGTCGCTGCCCCAATGGGGCGCTCGGTTTCAACGAAGTAACAGACATCTTCACCACCGCCTTGGCCGCCCGGCGGTCACCGAGTGGCGTTGATGGCATGCTGGGGAACAGGCGGTCTCGGCGATCAATGACGCCAACGCAGGTCATCCGAAAGAAGAACAACCGCAACCCGCGACTCGACGGCCCTCGCATGGCCGCCTCCACGGTACGTGACGCCATAGGCGGGATTCGAACCCGCATCACCAATGGCACGAAGGAGCCGACACCTTCACCACCAGCAGCTCCCGGCCGCAAGCGGCCGGGAATTCAAATAGCTTGTCTGCGGCGCTCTTCGGCGCCGCATGTTGCGAGCTCCTCGAAGCTCGCTCTGCCATCGGTGTCCGGCGTTGCCGCCTCGTTCCCTCCGACAGGCCCCGCGCGCTCGGGCACGCGCATCACCTGCGCGAGCCCCGGGATCCGGGTCTCCCGTTCCGGCTGACAGCCGGGACTTCCGTTGGTTTCGCCGTGCAGCCGGTTCGCCCGAGGGCAACAAAAAACCCTCCGGAGCGGCTGGCTCGGGAGGGTCCGTGTGATGCGGACTGTTGATCTTGCCTCAAGCAAGATCGCTCCCCCGAGCATGGCGTGCGCCATCCACCGGCATGACGCCGTTGGACGTGCGGATGAAGTGTTCGTAGCCGAAGGACATCGTCTCGCTCATGTTTGTCGCGGGCGCAGTCGCTCGCGAGGCCGCGGGACATACGCCGCTTTGTTGGTGCTGTCAACAGCATGGAGTCGATGTTCTTGCCGGCTGCCGCGGCCTTGATCTGCAACAACGCGCCGATGCGGAACATGCTTATCGTGAGGATATCGAGGTCGCGGCGAGAATTGCGGGCGCAGAGTTATGAACCGACGGCAGGTCCTGATAGGAGGCGGCAGCGCGCTTGCGGTGGCCGCGCTCGGCGCCGGCACCTGGCGCGCCGCGACCGGCACGATGCGCGCGTATGACGACTATATCGCCCGGTTGCGCGCACCGCTGTCGCCCGAGATCACCGATGTCATCCGTTACGCGACACTCGCAGCCAACAGTCACAACACGCAGCCATGGCGCTTTCGCGTGACGCAGGATGCGATCGAGATCATGCCCGATCCGTCACGCCGCACGCCGGTGGTCGATCCGGACGACCATCATCTGTTCGTCAGCCTGGGCTGCGCGGCCGCCAATCTCGCGATCGCGGCGGCTGCAAGCGGCCGAAGAGGCGAGGTTGCCATCGACGGGCAGACGGTGCGCTACAGCTTTATGAACGCCGAGCCGCATGACGATCCGCTATTGCCTGCGATCGTCCGCAGACAGTCGACACGTGCCGACTACGACGGACGCGCCGTGCCGTCAGGCGATCTTGCGGCGTTGCAGGTGGCAGCAGCCACGCGAGGCGTCGATCTCATACTCATTACGGATCGTACCGTGATTGCGGCCATCCGCGACCTCGTCGTCGCCGGCAACGACGCCCAGATGCGCGACGTCGCGTTCATGCGCGAGCTGAAGTCCTGGCTGCGCTTCAATCCGCGCAGCGCGATGGCAACGGGTGACGGCCTGTTTGCACCCGCGAGCGGCAATCCGTCGTTGCCGACCGCGCTCGGCGGCATCGCGTTCGACCACCTCTTCGATGCGGCGGCAGAGAACGACAAATATGCGCGCCAGATCGGCTCATCTGCCGGTCTTGCCGTGTTCGCAGCCGAGAACGCCGATCCCTCGCACTGGATCAGGGTCGGGCAGGCGTGCCAGCGCTTTGCGCTCGAAGCGACGCGCCTAGGCCTCAAGCTTGCCTTCATCAACCAGCCGGTAGAGGTGGCTGCGCTGCGTCCCGAACTGGCGCGCGTGATCGGAACGACACGGCGGCCGGATCTCATGTTGCGTTTCGGCTATGGTCCTACGCTGCCGTTCGCGCCGCGGCGGCCGGTCGCAGACGTGCTCGGTTCATGAGTCGTTCCTGTCAATCTTGACGGATTTGCGACTCGGTGCATTGCTTCGCTGCATGTTCGAGAACACCCGATTGGCACGTATGAGCGACGGGCATTATTGCCTGGTGCGCGACCTTGGCCTGGTCAAGGGCGGCAAGGGCATGCGCCATCACGAGGTGGTGGTGGATTTCAGCTATCGCGGCATGAAGCTGTTTGCCAAGCAGGGCGCGTCGTCGCTGATGCGCCGGGTCGCGGCGAAGCTCGCGCAGCACGATGCCACCTCGAAACTGCCGGCGCTGCTGCGCGTGCGCCTGCGCGAGCCGCAGTAGCGTCAGCGCTTCCGCCGAATCTCACCGCGCTGCGGCGTAATCGATCGTTTCGGGTCGTAGGGGCTGTCCGGATTGACGTCGAGCTCGACGTCGGCGACGCAGTGTTGCGGCTGGCGATGGCTGCCCCCGGAATGCCAGCGCCCCTGGCGCAGCTCGACCTCGCTGATGTCAGCGACATCGAAGCACTTCCATTGGCCGCCCGGCGGCAGGCCGCTGCTCGCGCCGCCCGCGAACTGGAACGCGAGCACGCGCTCGCGGCCGGCGGTGTGGCCGAGGATGATCGGGCAGATCGCGCGGGCGAAGCCGCCATACAGGCACAGCACCGGCTGGCGCGTGATCATCGCCTGCATGATCAACTGGTAGGTCGGGCTCGGCATGCTGGCTTTCTGCACGATGCAGCAACATAAGACCGTCGGCCGCATGCGGTTCCGCATCGAACCTTGCAGCGGCGGCTCACGGGCTTAGATTGAGGCCTCAGCGACAAAGCGAGCCAGAGCCACGATGTCCGATCTCTCCAGCTTTCCGATCACCACGCGCTGGCCGGCGCAGCATCCCGACCGCATCCAGCTCTATTCACTGCCGACCCCGAACGGCGTGAAGGTCTCGATCATGCTGGAGGAGACCGGCCTGGCCTACGAGCCGCACACGATCGATTTCGGCAAGGACGACCAGAAGACCCCTGAATTCCTCTCGCTCAATCCGAACGGCAAGATTCCCGCGATCATCGATCCCGACGGTCCCGGCGGCCAGCCGCTCGGCCTGTTCGAATCCGGCGCGATCCTGCAGTACCTTGCCGAGAAGACCGGAAAATTCCTGCCGAACGATCCGGCGCGGCGCTGGCAGACGATCCAGTGGGTGCATTTCCAGATGGGCGGCATCGGTCCCATGTTCGGGCAGCTCGGCTTCTTCCACAAATTCGCCGGCCGCGAGTACGAGGACAAGCGGCCGTTGCAGCGCTATGTCGCGGAGAGCAGGCGGCTGCTCGGCGTGCTCGAGGCGCGGCTCGATGGCCGGCAGTGGATCATGGACGCCGACTACACGATTGCCGACATCGCGACGCTTGGCTGGGTGCGCAACCTGATCGGGTTCTACGGCGCGCGCGACATCGTCGCCTTTGATGAGCTGAAGCACGTGCCGGCCTGGCTCGAACGCGGGCTGGCGCGACCGGCGGTACAGCGCGGGCTGGAGATCCCGCAGCGGCCGTGATCGTCAGCGATGCCGATTTCGAACGGTGCTTGGCCGAGGTGCTGTCCGCGCCGGCCACGCCGGGCGATGCCGTGCTGCCGTCCGACAGCGTGATGTGGCGCGTGCATCGCGAGGCCGCGCTGTTTCTCGGCGCCGGCCGCGCGCTGCTGTTGCAGCTCGCCCATCCCTGGGTGGCGGCGGGCATTGCCGAGCAGTCCAAGGTGTTCGCCGATCCGCTCGGCCGTTTCCACCGCACCTTCAGCATCGTCTACACCATGGTGTTCGGCACGCGCGCGCAGGCGGTCGCTGTGGCGCGGCGGCTGTATCGGCGGCACGCCGCGGTCGACGGCGTGATGCCGGAGACGGTTGGACCGTTTACGGCCGGCTCGCGCTATCGCGCCAATGACGTCGACGCGCTGCGCTGGGTCCATGCCACGCTGGTCGAGACTGCGATGATGTCCTACGGCCTGCTGTGCCGCCCGCTCGACGATGCCGAGCGCGAGCAATATTGGCGCGAGGCGACGCGGTTCGCGGGCCTGTTCGGAATTCCACACGAGGCCATGCCGCCGGACTGGGCGTCGTTCAAGGCCTATACGGCCGAGATGATGGCGTCGGAGACGCTCACGGTCGGCCCGGCGGCGCGCGAGATCGCGCAGCGTATCTTCTCCGGCGAGGCGACCCTTATCGGACCGCCGCGCTGGTTCACGGCGTTGACGGCCGAGATGCTGCCGGAGCGGCTGCGGCTTGCGTTCGCGCTGCCCTATGGCGAGCGCGAACGCCGCAGCGCGGCGCGCGCCAGGCGGTTTCTGCCGCGCGCCTATGCGATGCTGCCGGAGAGATTGCGTACCGTCGGCCCCTATCAGGAGGCAATGGCGCGTATCGAGGGGACGACGTGTCCGCCGTTCACGCGGCTGCTCAACCGCGTCTGGATCGGACAGCCCAGCATGGCGAGCCCGTTCGAGCAGCGCGCAGAACGTGCACGGAGCGGGACGGTCTGAGTCCGGCGCGCTTGCGGCGCAGACGACGGATCATGGCCGCGGAGCAAGCCTGAGCGTGATGCCGCGAACCTCCTGCGGCGTCGGCGCGCGGCTGCCGCCGGGTTGGCTGATGCTGAGACGGATCGACAGGCGTCCACTCTTGATCGCCTCCTTCGGCACCGGAAGCGCGTAGGTGCCGGCCTCCGCGCCAGTGCGAAGGCCGAATGGCGAGATGGTCCCGAGCGGCATCCCGGACGCCGTCGTCACCGTCACCTCCTGGCCTCGCCCCAGTGCGCCCAGGCTGATCTCGACGACGGGAGCCTCGCTCGCATCCAGTGGCCGCGGCACGACCAGATCGACGGCTCTGAACGGCTCCGCGGCCAAGGACGAGGTCGGCCGCAGCACGGCACAGAGCAGCACGGCGCAGGTCCGCAGCACGGCGCGCCTGCCGTTCATCGGCGCAGCGGTCCGACCGAGAGCGCTTTCAGCGTCGGCGCGGTGCCGACGCCGCCCGAGGGCACGACGCGGATGCTCAGCGGCTGGTTGGGCGCGGCCCGCAGGGCGGAGAAGGCCTCCTGCTTCGTCGGCAGCGGCACCGCGAAACTCGCATCGGTGGTCATGGCCATGCCCGGCATCATCGATCCGAAAAAGGCGATGGTGCCTGCATAATAGGGGCTGTCAGCCGTGACGTTGCTGACGTTGGCGGGCGCGTTGACCAGGACGTCGAATTCGCGCACGGTCGAATAGCCGCTCGGGCGAGGCAGCGTGATCTGCGCCATCAGCGGCTGCGGCCGCGCTGCCGCCAGATGCGCTTCGAGCGCATCGCCAGGGATCCTCACCGTGCCCACGTTGGCCTTGACCGAGCCCTGCTGCGGCTTGGCCTGCGGCGCCGCGGCGACCGCGGGCGGATTGACGATGTCCTCGCCGAAGCCCGGCGCATAGTCGTAGTCGAAGCGGTCGGTCGAGATGTAGTCGCCGGCCTTGCTGGGGCCGACATAGCCGCCCTTGCCGTCGGCGTAGAACAGGAACGGCTCGTCGGAGAACGTCTTCAGGTCGGCGCCCTGCGGCAGATAGGGCAGCTTGAGCCGCTGCTGCTTGCGCGTCCAGACATCCCAGAGCCGGTCCATGTTCGAATGGTGCAGGAAGAAGATCGGATCGACCGGCGACAGGAAGTTGGTCATGTTGCCGTAGGGGCCGGGATCGAGCGGACCGACGCCGCCGATGTAGTTGTGGACCTTGTTGTGCGGCAGGCCTTCCAAGGTCGAGAACTTGGTCGCGCCGTTCGGCTGGTTGTTGTGTGAGGCGGTCTTCGAGCTGGTGAAGCTCAGATAGTTGTCGACGTTGTAGAAGTCGGTCGGCAGCAGGCCCGCCATGATCACGAAGGGCGAGACGTCGTAGGCGGTCTTGGCGTCGAGCTTCGGATTGTCGCGCGACAGATAGCGTGAGGCGCAAGTGGTCGCGAACGCCTCGTTGCCCGAGATGCCGGCGTTGGCGGAGGGCGAGAAGCCGGTGACGTCGTTCCAGAGATCGTCGATCGACTTGTAGCCGCGAATCTCGAGCTGGCCGCGCTGATCCTTCGACAGGCCGTTCCAGTAATCGGTCAGCGCCGGCTTGATCAACGCGGTGAAGACCGCGAGATTCGCGGTGAACGGCTGATACGCCTTGTCGGTCGGCGTCAGGGCGCCGTCGAACATGCCGGCGGGAATTTCCGGCAGCTCGGTCCAGTCCCAATAGGGCAGCGCGAAATCGTCGTCGCCGCTGAGCGCGCGGATCGATTGCTCGAAATAGCCGAGATAGCCGCGATGCCAGACGTAGAACCACCAATTGCCGTGCGGGCAGTCCATCAGGTGGATGAACGCGTTGCGGAACCAGTTCTGCGGATGGTTTGCGGGGAGCTGCAGCATGGCGGCGACGCCTTTGGCGTAGCTCGCCAGCATCTTCTGGCCTTCCGCGCTGGTGACGCTGTGGCGGCGATATTTCGCGGCGGCGCGGCTCGGCCTCGGCGAGATGACCGTGCTGGCTGCCGCCACCGCGGCCGTCGCCAGGAATGTCCGGCGGGTCTGTCGCAATCCCATGCTCATCTGAAATGAATCCTGGTTGGAAAAACGCCATGATGCGTTCTCGCGATTGCAATCTCAAGTAGCAATTGCGTGTGATGGATGTATGATGCCACCTGAGAGGTTTGCCGATGAACGCGCTGACGCTGCTGATCATCCGCCATGCCGAGAAGCCCGATGGCGACGCGACAGGCCCGGGCCTGACCCACGAGGGCAAGCCGGACTCGAAGTCGCTGGTGATCTTCGGCTGGGAGCGGGCAGGGGCCTGGACGGCGCTGTTCGGCAGCGGACTGGGCGGCACGGATTATCCGACACCGCAGGCGGTCTATGCCGCCGATCCCGACAGCACCGAGAACGGCTCCGACCCGAGCCGCCGGCCCTATGAGACGGTGCTCGATTTGGCTGCGCGCGTCGGCCTCGACAAGCCGAACACGTCCTTTGCGAAGGGGCAGGAGGCGGCGCTGGTCGAAGCCCTGCTATCGCTGTCCGGCACCGCGCTGGTGGCGTGGGAGCACAAGGCGATCATCTCCGACATCCTGCCACGGCTGCCGGTGAGCAATGAAGACCAGTTACCGACCCACTGGTCCGGCAAACGCTTCGATGTGGTGCTGCGTTTCGATCGCGCCGACGGCGGGGCGGAATTCACGTTCAGCGAGCTCTATCCCTGCCTGATGCCGGGGGATTCCGACAAGCCGCTGAAGAGCGATCCGATGGACGGGGGCTGACAAGCGATACGCGCGATCGCAAGCGTGCGATCACGGCGTTCCAGAAGGGCGACAGCCCGGTATTCCTGACCAGCCTCAAGGCCGGCGGCGGGCTGAACCTGCGGCGACCGACACCGTCATCATCTACCACCCCTGGTGGAATCCGCAGTGGAGGAGCAGGCGATCGATCGAGCCCACCGCATCGGCCAGGACAAGACGGTCTTCGTCTATCGGTTGGTCGCCGCCGGGACGATCGAGGAGAAGATCGGTGAGCGCAAGCAGGCGCTGGCCGATTCACTGTTCGATCGCGAGGGCAATGTCGGCAAGGCGCTGACGGAGGAGGATATCGCCGCGCTGCTGTCCTGACGGCGTGTGGAGATGCGTTGCGCGTGGCATCCATTATTCTGTGCGGTCACGCCAGTGCAATGCGCTCGCGCGTCTCCTCGACCCAGGCATGGGCGGCGAACCATTCATGGTAGATGCGGCAGTGCGGGCAGTAGGCGCGCGAGAAGAACACGGGCATGCGCTGAAAGCGCGCGGCGTCCATTTCCATCCCTGTCTCGATGCTGCGGCCGGTCTGCTGACAACGGACCATGATCTTGCCCATTCGCGGTCTCCTGTTCGTGCGCCAGATACGCCGGGGATGCGAAGAAAATGTAATGCTCAGCCGACAGTTTCGTGGCAAAGGTCGGAGCGAATTCCGACCGCGGAACGTGCGGCATCGGCTGAATCAAAAGCGGGTGAATCGCGCTGCAAAATGCACCGCCGATTGTCGCAACGCGGGACATCCGCCGCGGTCGGACACGATTGTTTGAGGACGCGGGGCATGAGCATCACGATCTACGGAATCAAGAACTGCGACACGATGAAGAAGGCGCGGGCCTGGCTCGACGATCACGGCGTCGCTTACGAATTCCACGACTACAAGACCGCCGGAATCGACAAAGCTAAACTCAAGGCATGGAGCGACGAGCTCGGCTGGGAGGTGCTGCTCAATCGCGCCGGGACGACGTTCAAGAAGTTGCCCGACGCAGACAAGAACGGACTCACCGAGAGCAAGGCGATCGCGCTCATGCTGGCGCAGCCTTCGATGATCAAACGCCCGGTGCTCGATCTCGGCGGCCGCCGCGTGGTGGGCTTCAAGCCGGATCTCTACGCAAAGGACGTGAAGGCTGCGAAGTAGTTGGAGCTGCGATCGCCGCGCGCGTGCAGGAAAATGCCGGTGGTATGATTTTCTATGTCAGCGGGAAATACCGGCCGATTTCAACGCAAGGTCCGCCGGCCGCCTTGCGACGTCGTTGCCCAGCTTTCCGCCTTGCCTAACTCCCTCGATTGACGGCATATTCCGGCGCGAAGCGGTCGCGGGTGGCGACGAGGAATCGTCCAGCCGTCCGGCAGAGCCGCCGTACAGGAAGAAGCGAGGGCCAGGCGCTGACGGCGCCGGCTTGGGGGGAATCTTTGGCTGACGAGTTCATTCTCGAGACCCACGGATTGACGAAGGAATTCGCGGGATTTTTTGCCGTTCGCGATGTTTCGCTCAAGATCCGCCGGGGCACCATTCACGCGCTGATCGGCCCGAACGGGGCCGGCAAGACCACGTGCTTCAACCTGCTGACGAAGTTCCTGACGCCGTCGGCCGGCAAGATTCTCTATAAGGGTCAGGACATTACGGCGACGGCGCCGGCCGACGTGGCGCGTCTTGGCCTAGTCCGCTCGTTCCAGATCTCGGCGGTGTTTCCGCATATGACGGCGCTGGAGAACGTCCGCGTCGCCCTGCAGCGCCAGCATGGCTCGTCGTTCGATTTCTGGCGCTCCAAGAGCGTTCTGAACCGCTTCAACAGCCGGGCGCTCGAGCTGCTCGACGACGTCGGTCTCAGCGAGTTCGCCAATATTCCGGCAGTCGAAATGCCCTATGGGCGCAAGCGTGCGCTGGAGATCGCGACCACGCTGGCGCTCGATCCGGAGATGATGCTGCTGGACGAGCCGATGGCCGGCATGGGCCATGAGGACATCGACAAGATCGCCGCGCTGATCAAGCGCATCTCCGCCAAATACACGATCCTGATGGTCGAGCATAATCTCAGCGTCGTCGCCAACCTCTCCGACACCATCACCGTGCTGACGCGCGGGCAGGTGCTGACGGAAGGGCCGTATTCTGAGCTCTCCAAGGACGAGCGCGTCAAGGAAGCCTATCTGGGAGCCGGACATGCCTGAGGTGATGACGGCCACGAAGCCAGGGCAGGCGGCTGCGACCAGCACCATTCTCGACGTCAACAACCTCGAGAGCTGGTACGGCGAATCCCACATTCTCCACGGCATGAACTTCAACGTGAATGCCGGCGAGGTCGTCACCCTGCTCGGGCGCAACGGCGCCGGCAAGACCACGACCCTGAAGTCGATCATGGGGATCATCGGCAAGCGCACCGGCTCGGTCCAGTTCAACGGCCAGCAGCTGATCCGCATGACCTCCGACAAGATCGCGCGGCTCGGCATCGCGCTGTGCCCGGAGGAGCGCGGCATCTTCGCGAGCCTCGATGTCCGCGAGAACCTGCTGCTGCCGCCGGTTGTGCGGCCGGGCGGGCTGACGCTCGACCAGATCTTCGAGCTGTTTCCGAATCTGAAGGAGCGGCTGAAGAGCCAGGGCACCA
This sequence comes from Bradyrhizobium sp. SZCCHNRI3052, assembly GCF_032484895.1. NCBI lineage: Bacteria > Pseudomonadati > Pseudomonadota > Alphaproteobacteria > Hyphomicrobiales > Nitrobacteraceae > Bradyrhizobium > Bradyrhizobium sp. SZCCHNRI3052. The sequence goes on from NZ_JAUETW010000001.1 coordinate 384,076, forward strand.
AGCTTTCCGGCGGCGAGCAGCAGATGCTGGCGATCGCGCGCATCCTGCGCACCGGTGCCAGCTTCCTGATGCTGGACGAGCCGACCGAGGGTCTCGCGCCCGTGATCATCCAGCAGATCGGCCACACCATCGCGCGGCTGAAGAAGGAAGGCTTCACGATTCTCCTCGTCGAGCAGAACTTCCGTTTCGCCTCGACGGTCGCTGATCGCTACTACGTCGTCGAGCACGGCAAGGTCATCGACGGCTTCGCCAATGCCGATCTGTCGGCCAACATGGACAAGCTGCATACTTATCTCGGCGTCTGACCAGCGCCAGCGGCGCTGACCTGGCAGTTCCTTCCGCGGTTTTCTCGCGGTTTTCTTGGTAGAATCTCTTGGCAGTTCTCTTGGCAGTTTTCTTGGAAAGTTCTGGAAGTTGGAAATGAAGAGCAAATTCATCGCGTCGCTGCTGCTGGGAACGGCACTCACTCTCGCCGCTGGCAGCGTCGCTTCGGCCGGCGACAAGACCGTCAAGATCGGCGCGCTGTCCGATCAGTCGGGTCTTTATGCCGATCTCGGCGGTCCCGGCTCGACGCTCGCAGCGCAGCTGGCGATCGAGGATTCCGGCCTCACCGCGAAGGGCTGGAAGATCGACGTCATCTCCGGCGATCACCAGAACAAGCCGGATATTGGCACCTCGATCGCGCGGCAGTGGTTCGACGTCGACAAGGTCGACGTCATCGTCGACGTGCCGAACTCGGGCGTGGCGCTGGCGGTGAACAACGTCGTCAAGGAAAAGAACGGCGTCTACATCAATTCGGGCGCTGCGACCTCGGATCTCACCAACGCGCAGTGCTCGCCCAACACGGTGCACTGGACCTACGACACCTACATGCTCGCGCACACCACCGGCCAGGCGCTGGTCAAGGCGGGCGGCTCGACCTGGTTCTTCCTGACGGCAGACTACGCCTTCGGCGCCGCGCTGGAGCGCGATACCACGGCGGTCGTGACCGCCAATGGCGGCAAGGTGATCGGCGGCGTCAAGCATCCGCTCAACACCTCCGACTTCTCCTCCTTCCTGCTGCAGGCGCAGTCGTCGAACGCCAAGGTCATCGGCCTCGCCAATGCCGGCGGCGATACCACCAATACGATCAAGCAGGCGGCCGAGTTCGGCATCAATAAGGGCGGCCAGAAGCTTGCCGCGCTGCTGTTGTTCCTGACCGACGTCAAGTCGATCGGGCTCGACATCGCGCAGGGCCTCAACTTCACCGAGACCTTCTACTGGGACATGAACGACCAGACCCGCGCCTTCTCCGAGCGGTTCGCCAAGCGGATGAAGAACGGCGCGCCGCCGACCATGGTGCAGGCGGGCGTCTATGCCGGCTTGATGCATTACTTCAAGGCGCTGGAGGCGCTCGGCGAGAACCCGCATGACGGCGTCAAGATCGTCGACAAGATGAAGTCGATCCCGACCGACGATGCGCTGTTCGGCAAGGGCGAGATCCAGCCGAACGGCCGCACCATCCACACCGCCCATCTGTTCGAGGTCAAGAAGCCCTCGGAGTCCAAGGGCCCGTGGGATCTCTACAAGCTGGTCGGCTCGGTACCGGGCGACCAGGCCTTCACGCCGCTCGACAAGAGCGCGTGCGCCTTGTTGAAGAAATGAACCGCTGTGGCTCCGGCGGCTGAACGTCGCCGGGGCCGCCATCTTCTGGGAAACGCCGAGAGAAAACAGAAACAAGACGATGCAGGCCCTCTACGCACAGCTCCTGGTCGGACTGATCAACGGCTCGTTCTACGCGCTGCTCAGTCTCGGGCTTGCCGTCATCTTCGGCATGCTCAACATCATCAATTTCGCCCATGGCGCGCTCTACATGATGGGCGCGTTCTGCGCCTATTTTCTGCTGAACCTCGGCGGCATCAATTATTGGTGGGCGCTGCTGCTGGCGCCGATCATCGTCGGCATCTTTGGCATGGTCCTCGAGCGCACCATGCTGCAATGGATTGCCGGGCTCGACCATCTCTACGGACTGCTTCTGACGTTCGGACTGGCGCTGATCATCCAGGGCGTGTTCCAGAACTTCTTCGGCTCGTCCGGCCTGCCTTATGCGATCCCGGATCAGCTCCGCGGCGGCATGAACCTCGGCTTCATGTATCTGCCGGTCTATCGCGGCTGGGTCGTCATATTCTCCCTGGTCGTCTGTCTGGCGACCTGGTTCCTGATCGAGCGGACCCGGCTCGGCGCCTACCTGCGCGCGGCCACCGAGAATCCGACATTGGTGCGGGCGTTCGGCATCAACGTGCCGCGCATGATCACGCTGACCTACGGCCTCGGCGTCGGGCTCGCGGCGCTGGCCGGCGTGTTGTCGGCGCCGATCAACCAGGTGCGGCCGCTGATGGGCGAGCACATCATCATCGTGGTGTTCGCGGTGGTCGTGATCGGCGGCATGGGTTCGATCATGGGCTCGATCATCACCGGCTTCCTGCTCGGCGTGATTGAGGGACTGACCAAATATTTCTATCCCGAGGCTTCCAACACCGTGGTCTTCGTTCTGATGGTCCTGGTGCTGCTGGTGAAGCCGACGGGTCTGACCGGACGGGCGGCCTGACATGACATCCATCACCGACGCAACCCTGCCGATCACCCCGCGCGCGATGCGCGACGAGATGATCGTGTTCGTCATCATGACAGCGCTGCTGGCGATCGTGCCGTGGACCGGGCTGTACCCGTTCTTCGTCATGCAGGCGCTGTGCTTCGCGCTGCTGGCCTGCGCCTTCAACCTCCTGATCGGCTATGGCGGCCTGCTGTCGTTCGGCCATGCGATGTTCCTGGGAACGGCCGGCTATTGCAGTGCCCACGCGCTGAAGGTGTGGGGGCTGCCGCCCGAGCTCGGCATCCTGACGGGCGTCGCCGGATCGTTCGTCCTGTCGGTGATCACCGGCTACATCTCGATCCGACGCCAGGGCATCTATTTCGCGATGATCACCCTGGCGCTGTCGCAGCTCCTGTACTTCATCTATCTGCAGGCGCCGTTCACCCATGGCGAGGACGGCATCCAGGGCATTCCGCAGGGCCGGATGTTCGGCATCCTCGACCTGTCCAAGCCGACGGTGCTCTATTACGTCGTGCTGGTCGGCTTCCTCGCCGGCTTCCTGCTGATCTTCCGCACCATCAACTCGCCGTTCGGCGAGGTGCTGAAATCGATCCGTGAGAACGAGCAGCGCGCGATCTCGCTGGGCTACAAGACCGACCATTACAAGCTGCTCGCCTTCATCCTGTCGGGGACGCTGGCGGGCCTCGCCGGTGCGCTGAAGGTGTTCGTCGCCCAGAATGCCTCGCTGACCGACGTCGAGGTCGGGATGTCCGGCCAGATCGTGCTCATGACCCTGGTCGGTGGGCTCGGCACCGTGTTCGGCCCCGTCGTCGGCGCGTTCGTGATCGTCGGCATGCAGCAATATCTGTCCGGGTTCGGCCAGTGGGTGACGGTGATCCAGGGCGTGATCTTCGTCGCCTGCGTGCTCACCTTCCGCCGCGGCGTCGTCGGGGAAATCGCCCATCTGTTCAAGCGATCCCTCTAAGTAATTGATCTGAAAAGAGATCGTCGAAAGGGCAGAAAGCGGTGGATGATCCGGCCACCGCTTCTGCTGGTGCGCGATCCGGAGTATGACAGTTCTGTGACGGGCCGGCCCTGGCCCGTTTCGGAATGGATGGATCTCGTCCCATGCTGCACTGGTTTCGCGCCGTCCTCCCGCGGGAGGAGCGGTTTTTCGATTTGTTCGCCCGCCACAACAAGGTGGTGATTCAAGGCGCCCATGCGCTGCAGGACATGCTGCAGGGCGGCGACGACATCCTCAGGCATTGCCAGCGCGTCAGCCAGCTCGAGAACGAGGCCGACAACATCACCCGCGAAGTGCTGACCGCTGTCCGCCGCACTTTCATCACCCCGTTCGACCGCGGCGACATCAAGAACCTGATCACCTCGATGGACGACGCCATCGACCAGATGCAGCAGACCGCCAAGGCCGTGGTGCTGTTCGAGGTCAAGGAGTTCGAGCCGACCATGCGCGAGATGGGCACCTTGCTGGTCGACTGCGCCAACCTGATCGGAAAGGCGTTGCCGCTGTTGCAGGCGATCGGCCAGAACGTGCCGATGATCACCGCGATCACCGAGGAGATGACCAAGCTCGAGGGACGGGTCGACGATCTCCACGACATCGGGCTGAAGGAGCTGTTCCTCAAGCACCGCAACGCCAACACGATGGACTTCATCGTCGGCGCCGAGATCTATGACCATCTGGAGAAGGTCGCCGACCGCTTCGACGACGTCGCCAACGAGATCAATTCGATCATGATCGAACAGGTCTAGGGTAGGGCCGCGCCGTGGACGCTCAACTCGGCCTTCCGATCCTGGTCGGCCTCATCGCCGTCGCACTCGCCTTCGATTTCCTCAACGGCCTGCACGACGCCGCCAACTCGATCGCGACCATCGTTTCGACCCGCGTGCTCCGGCCGCAATATGCGGTGTTCTGGGCCGCATTCTTCAACTTCGTGGCGTTCGGCGTGTTCGGCCTCCACGTCGCCCAGACCATCGGCACCGGCATCATCGATCCCGCGATCGTCGACGCGCAGGTGATCTTCGCTGCGCTGGTCGGCGCCATCGTCTGGAACCTCGTCACCTGGGCGGCCGGCATTCCGTCGTCGAGCTCGCACGCGCTGATCGGCGGGCTGGTCGGGGCAGGGGTCGCCAAGGCCGGCATCTCGGCCACCGTCTGGAGCGGCCTGTCCAAGACCGTGCTGGCGATCGTGCTGTCGCCGCTGGTCGGGCTGGTGCTGGCGATGATCCTGGTCGCGATCGTGTCCTGGGCCTCGGTGCGCTCGACGCCGTTCGCGGTCGACCGCGCCTTCCGCATCCTGCAATTCGCTTCGGCCTCGCTCTATTCGCTCGGCCATGGCGGCAACGACGCGCAGAAGACGATGGGCATCATCGCCGTGCTGTTGTACTCGCAGGGCCATCTCGGCGAGCAGTTCACGGTGCCGTTCTGGGTCGTGCTGTCGTGCCAGGCGGCGATGGCGCTTGGCACCCTGATGGGCGGCTGGCGCATCGTCCGCACCATGGGCCTGCGCATCACCAAGCTCAACCCGATGCAGGGCTTCTGCGCCGAGACCGGCGGCGCCATCACGCTGTTCCTGGCGACGTTCCTCGGCGTGCCGGTGTCGACCACCCACACCATCACCGGCGCCATCGTCGGCGTCGGCGCCGCTCGCCGTGCCTCGGCGGTGCGCTGGAACGTGGCCGGATCGATCGTCTATGCCTGGATCTTCACGATTCCGGCCTCGGCCATCGTCTCGGCGCTGACGTTCTGGCTGGTGTCGGTGCTCCGGCACTGATCCGGGGCGGGCGAGGGGGCAACTCGCCGGTTGGAGTTGCGGTGCAAAACGCCTATATGGAGGGCGCGCGGCGGCCGTGATCCCGCGCCTTTCCCATCAAATCGCCCGCTCTCTGGCCCCGAAACGACGTCCGCCGCCTCATGTCCGATACAAGTTTGACGACCGAACAGCCGTCCCGCTCCGCGCTCTCCGACGAGGTCGCGCGCCGGCGCACCTTCGCCATCATCTCGCACCCGGACGCCGGCAAGACGACGCTGACCGAGAAGCTGCTGCTGTTCGGCGGCGCCATCAACCTCGCCGGCCAGGTCAAGGCCAAGGGCGAGCGCCGCAACACCCGCTCGGACTGGATGAAGATCGAGCGCGAGCGCGGCATCTCGGTCGTCACCTCGGTGATGACCTTCGAGTTCGAAGGGCTCGTCTTCAACCTGCTGGACACGCCGGGCCACGAGGACTTTTCCGAAGACACCTATCGCACGCTGACCGCGGTCGACTCGGCCGTCATGGTGATCGACGCCGCCAAGGGCATCGAGGCGCGCACGCGCAAGCTGTTCGAGGTCTGCCGCCTCCGCGACATCCCGATCATCACCTTCATCAACAAGATGGACCGCGAGAGCCGCGACACCTTCGATCTGCTGGACGAGATCGAGAAGACGTTGGCGCTCGACACCACGCCGATGACCTGGCCCGTGGGCCGCGGCCGCGACTTCATCGGCACCTATGACATCCGCGACGGCGGCGTGCGCCTGCTCGAAGGCGGCGGCGCCAAGACCGGCGCGGCGCAGCAGATCGACATCGCCGAGCTCGGCAAGATCAACGCCAATCTCGACATGAGTCAGATCACCGACGAGCTGGAGCTGGTCAAGGAAGCCTGCAAGCCGTTCGACCTCGAGGCATTCCGCGAGGGCCACCTGACGCCCGTCTATTTCGGCAGCGCGCTGCGCAATTTCGGCGTCGGCGATCTGCTCGAAGGCCTCGGCCGCTACGCGCCGTCGCCGCGCGCGCAGGAGTCGAACCTGCGCAAGGTCGACGCCGCCGAGCCGCGCATGAGCGCCTTCGTGTTCAAGATCCAGGCGAATATGGACCCCAACCACCGCGACCGCATCGCGTTCGCGCGGCTGTGCTCGGGCAAGCTCAACCGCGGCATGAAGGCGAAGCTGGTACGCACCGGCAAGACCATGCCGCTGTCGAGCCCGCAATTCTTCTTCGCCCAGGACCGCTCGGTGGCGGACGAGGCTTTCGCCGGCGACGTCGTCGGCATTCCCAACCATGGCAGCTTGCGCATCGGCGACACCCTGACCGAGGGCGAGGATCTCACCTTCGTCGGCGTGCCGAGCTTTGCCCCGGAAATCGTCCGCCGCGTCCGCCTCACCGATGCGATGAAGGCGAAGAAGCTGAAGGAAGCCTTGCAGCAGATGTCGGAGGAGGGCGTCGTGCAGGTGTTCCGCCCGCGTGACGGTGCGCCGGCGCTGGTCGGCGTGGTGGGACCGCTGCAGCTCGACGTGCTCAAGGCGCGGCTCGATGCCGAGTACTCGCTGCCGGTCGAATTCGAGATCTCCGAGTTCTCGCTGGCGCGCTGGATCTCGTGCGACGACAAGAAGAAGCTCGAGGCGTTCATCGCCGCCAACAATTCCGGCGTCGCCGACGACGTCGACGGCGATCCGGTGTTCCTGGCCAAGAACGAGTTCTATCTCGGCTACACCAAGGAACGCGCGGAAGGCATCGTGTTCTCCAACGTCAAGGACGTGAAGAAGAAGGCCTGACGCTGCTGCTCTCCGGTCATTCCGGGGCATCGCGAAGCGATGAGCCCGGAATCCATTTTGCCCCTTGTTCTGTCGCTCAATGGATTCCGGGCTCGCCCTGCGGGCGCCCCGGAATGACGGGTAGAGAGAAACAGGACTCTTCCACAGTCGACTTGGCGCATGCTGCGTGATGAGACCCGTAGCGCCGCGCGCTTTTCACCAGACGACTGGTGAGCTACGCTTCCTCTCACACCAAGCGGGGGGAAAAGAAAATGCCAGCGGGATCTTTGGGCCGCCTTGTCCGGCGCCAGATGGTGGCACTGTTAGCTGTGTGTGGCTTGGCGTTCGCGGCGATCGGAGCGGCAGACGCCGCCGAGGTGGTCGCGCTGGGCGCCAGCAACACCTATGGCAAGGGCGTCAATCGCGGCGAGGATTTTCCGGCCCAGCTCGAGGCCATGCTCCACGGCAAGGGCGTTCGGGTCAGCGTCGCCAACGCCGGCATCAACGGTGATACCACAGCCGGGATGCTGTCCCGCTTCGACAGCGCGGTCGATGGATCAACCCGCGTGCTGGTGCTGCAGCCCGGCGGTAACGACGCCCGCAAAGGGGTCGGCGACCAGCGCGCCAGCAGCATCAGCGCCATGTTGGCCAAGGCCGCGCAGCGCCGCATCAAGGTCGTGATGGTCGAGAACGGCATGTTCCGTGGCCTGCCGCATCAGGTCGACGGTGTGCATCTGACCCCGGAGGGCTATCGCATGCTGGCCGCATCGCTGCTGCCGCGCGTGATGAGCGGCTTGCGGAAGTAGCTCGCCGTGAGGTCGTGAAGCGCGCCGCGCCGGCCTGCGGTCTCACAGCTCGATGATTCCCCGTCGCGCCGCATGCGCTACCGCATCCGTCCGGCCCGTTGCATCGAGCTTGTCGAGCAGCGAGCCGACGTGGAACTTCGCCGTATGTACGGAGATGCCGAGGCTGCGCGCGATCTCCTTGTTGGAGCAGCCCTCGGCCATCAGCGCCAGGACGTCGCGCTCGCGCGCGGTGAGCTGAAAATCATCGATCGTCTGGCCGTCGATCCTGTCGTCGCCGCTGCGCGCCTCATCACTGCCATGCAACGGCGCGACGGCGACGTCGGCGCTCTCGCCGGGCGCGACCAGCGTCAGGCCCGTGACATCGCCGAGCAGCGCCGCCAGCCGGTCGGCCAGCTCGGCATCGTCGACCGCGATCGCGATCCTGATCGGCGCGCGCGCCTCCTCGCTCACGCCGGCCTCTCGCCGATGGTCAGGGCGAACTGCACCGGCTCGCCGGCACGCAGCGCTGCGACCTCGACGACGGCGCCGACGCTGTCCGAACCGAGTTCGCGCATCATCGCGCGCATGCCCCTGAACGGCTCCTTGTTAAGAGCGGTGATGACGTCACCCTGGCGCAGGCCGGCGGCCGCGGCCGGGCCGCTCTTGTCGAGGCTCATGATCATCGCACCGAGTCCATCGTCGAGCCGGACCGGCTGCAGGCCGGCGCCGAGATAGCCGCGAGCGATGCGACCATGCGTCTCGAGCTTGCTGGCGACCCGTTCGATCGTGGCCGCGGGTATCACGAGCGTCCGGCGCGGGCCGCGCACGGCCATTCCGATCGCGTGGCCCGCAGCGTCGAGCACGAGACCGCCTTCGGCGCTGTGCCGCAGCCTGGTGTCGAGCTCGATGCGCGCATCGATGTCGCCGCCGCGCAGGCTGCGCCAGGCGCCCGCCGATTGCGAGACCATCGCCAACGCCGCGGCCGGCTTGCCCTGATCGGCGGCGACGAGGATGGCCAGAGCACCGAGCGGCGGCACGCCGCCGGCAAGCGAGGCGGCCGCGACATCCTTGCCTTGGACGCGGAGCAAGGCGATGTCGGTGGTGTGATCACGCCCGGCGATCGTGACGGGGCGGGTCGTGCCGTCGGCGAAGGCGAGCACGATCTCGCCCTCCTCGGCAAGCGTCTCGTCCGCCGTGACGACGAGGCCCGGCTTCCAGACGAAGCCGGTGGCGCGCGAGCGGTGCGAATGGACCGAGACCAGTGATGGCGCTGCGGCGGCAACAGCGGCGGCCAGCGCGGAGGACAGTGAGGAGAGGGTGGACAGATCGGGCATCGACGGCTCCATGGGTTGATCCCAATGTGGCGCGTCGATGGTCGTTGCGGAACTCCCCAGGTGGGCAGGCTGCGCTCATCCGGGCTACAAGTTGAAGTCAGAGCGTCGTCCGCGCCTTCGGCAGCGGAAAGGCGAGATCGCCGTGCTTCGACGTCTTCAGCCCCAGTCCGATCAGCGCCTCGGCGAAGCGCACCGCTGCGGCGACGCCGTCGATCACGGGAATTCCGAGCTCGGTGGAGAGGTCGTGCGCGAGATCGGCCATGCCGGCGCAGCCGAGCACGATGGCGCCGATACCGTCCTCGCGCAGCGCCGCCCGGCATTCGCCGAGCAGCGTGCCGCGGACATTGGCTTCGGGCTTGTCGAGGTCGAGCACGGCAACGTCGACCGCGCGCACCCTGCGGCAATGCTGCTCCATGCCGTAATTGCGCACGAGGTGCTCGGCGATCACCTTGGTGCGCGACAGCGTGGTCACGATGCTGAAATGGGTGGCGACGAAGCTCGCCGCATGCATCGCAGCTTCCGCGATGCCGAGCACCGGCACAGCCGACAATTCGCGCGCGGCGAGCAGGCCGGGATCACCGAAGCAGGCGATCACATGGGCGTGGCAGCCTTCTGCGTCTCCGGCCTCGACCTCCTTGAGCATGCCGACCGTGGCAATCGCCTCGTCGTAATGGCCCTCGATCGAGGCGGCGCCGAACCGCGCGGTGCGGCCGACGATCCGCGTCGACGGGCTTGCGCTCGCCTGGGCCGCCTTGGCGATCAATTCGGTCATCGTCGCCGTCATGTTCGGGTTGATGACGTTGATCACGGTCTCGCTGTGGCGGCTCATTGTCGCGTCCGTCTGCTGTCGCATCCCGCCGTGTTCTAGCCGAGTTCCGCTGTTACGGTCGAGAGCCGTTCGCGGCGCGGAACGCGCAGACGTGAACGGGATTGAGCTTGCGAATTCCGCGATCGGATCCAGCTTGGAGTCCATCCCAGCCCGAGATTCCCATGCTCCGTGTCGTCGTGCTCCTCCTGCTGATGGTGGCCGCTCCGGCCGCCGCCGACGCGCGCCGCCAGCAGATCAATCCGGTGCCGTTCGCGCACACGCCGTGCAGCGTGCTCGACGAGCAGCCGTGCACGCCGTCGTTCTGCAGCGTCTTCGGGCCGTGGCCGTGTATTCCCGAGATGAACTATCCCTATGGCCAGAACCTGCAACTCACGATCGAGAGCCGGCCCGCCAAGGATCAGGAAGCCAAATATCAGAAGCCGGATCACGATCTCGACACGATCGGCGATCTGTTCGCAGCGCTGCGCGCGTGCTGGACGCCGCCAACGGAGGACAGCGCCCGCGCCGGGATGCAGATGACGGTGCGCTTCAGCTTCAAGCGGACCGGCGAGATGATCGCGCCGCCACGCGTGACCTTCGTGACCTCAGGCGCCCCGGCCGACACGCGTGCGACCTATCTGAAGACGATCAATGCCTCGCTCGACGGCTGCCTGCCGCTGAAGTTCACAAAAGGACTCGGCGGTGCGCTCGCCGGCCGGCCGATCGCGATCCGCTATGTCGAGAATCGCGATCTGAAGAACACGTCGGAACGGTGATGGCGTCGTCCGCTGTGCTCCACCTCCCGACCGCATAGCCCGTCATGCCACTTCGGCTTTTCGAGCCGCCCCGGAACGACGGCGAGCGGGCGGGAGTGCCTGACGTTGAAATGCGCCACGTTGCGAGGCGGCCCCCGGAAATGATACCGATGCCCACGCACAGGTCGCGTGCAAGCGAAGGGGGACGCCGTGGGACTTCTGGTGATGGTGGTGGGGCTGGTGCTGTTTCTCGGCGCCCATGTGTTCACGACCCGGCGCGAGGCGCGCGCGAAGGTCATCGCGCGGCTGGGCGAGGGCACGTATAAGCTCGTCTATACTGTCGTGGCCCTTGCCGGCCTCGCCCTGATCGTGTGGGGCTTTGCCGCGTACCGCCACGACGGCGGCTGGATCCAGGTCTGGACGCCGCCGAAGGCGCTCAAGCACATCAATCTCGCCTTGATGCTGCCGGCGGTGATCATGATCGTCGCCGCCTACATCCGCGGCCGCATCTACACCGTGCTGAAGCATCCGATGCTGGCCGGCGTGAAGCTGTGGGCGTTCGGGCATCTGCTCGCCAATGGCGATCTCGGCGGCATCATCCTGTTCGGCTCGATCCTGGCATGGGCGGTGTTCGACCGCATCTCGCTGAAGCGCCGCGCCGACGCCGGCGGCCCGCCGATCCCCGTCGGCGGCGTTGGCAATGACGTGATCGCGGTGGTGGTCGGCATCGTCGTCTATCTGGCGCTGGCCTTCGCGTTCCATCCCGTCGTGCTCGGCATTCCTGTCATCGGGAGGTAGCGATGTCGGTGCAGTCGACCGTCCGGCGCAAGACGGCTCCCGAGATCCGCGCCCGCAAGGGCGGCGAGCCGATCGTGATGCTGACGTCCTACCACGCCCATACCGCGGCGCTGGTGGATCGCCATTGCGATGTGATCCTGGTCGGCGATTCCCTCGGGAATGTGATGCACGGTTTCGAGACCACCGTGCCGGTGACCCTGGAGATGATGATCCTGCAGGGCTGCGCCGTGATGCGCGGCTCGCGCCAGGCGCTGGTGGTGGTCGACATGCCGTTCGGCTGCTACGAGGCCACGAAGGAGCAGGCGTTTCATGCGGCGGTGCGGATCCTCAAGGAGACGCAATGCGGCGCGGTCAAGCTCGAGGGCGGGGCGCGGATGGCCGAGACGGTGGCCTTCCTCAGCGAGCGCGGCATCCCGGTGATGGGCCATGTCGGCCTGACGCCGCAATCGATCAACACGCTCGGCTCGTTCCGGGCGCAGGGCCGCGACGAGGCGGATTGGGCCGCGATCGAGAACGACGCTGCGGCGATCGCACAGGCCGGCGCGTTCTCGGTGGTGATCGAGGCCGTGGCCGAGCCGCTGGCGCGCAAGATCACGCAGCAGATCGCGATCCCCACCATTGGCATCGGCGCCAGCGCCGCCTGCGACGGTCAGGTGCTGGTTTTGGAGGACATGCTCGGCCTGTCGCCGCGGGCGCCGAAGTTCGTCCGCCGCTACGGCAATCTGGGTCCGGCGATCGACGAGGCGATCGAACGCTACGCGGCCGACGTGCGTACCCGTGCGTTTCCGGCGGCGGAACATGTCTACGGAATGAAGTCAAAGACCTGACGGGCGGCTCTCGCTTGGTCGGCCCGTTGGCGCCGTGGTGCGTGCGGCGTCACGGGATGAATCTCCGGCGCTGGTGGAGATAGCCAAGCGCGTCATCCCTTGGTTATGTTTCAGGCTGGTCCGCATCGCGGCGAACAACGACAAGAAGCCAAGCTCGGGGAAACTCCATGGACTGGTCGACCTATGTAACGCCGCCGATGCGGCGCGAAGCCCGTTTCGGCGATCGCGTAGTTCCGTTGTTCACGGAGCGGCCCGCGAACATCTGGGCCATGGTCGAAGAAGCGGTGGAGCGCAACGGCGACGGCGAGGCGCTGGTCTGCGGGGCTGTGCGGCTGTCGTGGCGCGAGGTCGCCGCGACCGCCGCGCGGATCGCCGGCGGGCTGCAGGCGAGGGGCCTGCGCAAGGGCGACCGGCTGGCGCTGCTGCTCGGCAACCGCATCGAATTCGTGCTCACGTTGTTCGCTGCCGCGAAGCTCGGACTGATCACGGTGCTGCTGTCGACGCGGCAGCAGACGCCGGAAATCGCCTATGTGCTGAAGGATTGCGGCGCCCGGCTGCTGCTGCACGAGGCTGCGTTGGCGGACCGGTTGCCGGCCGCTGCGGAAACGCCGGAACTGGCCGGGCGCATTGCCGTCGACGATCGTCCGGCGCGGTCCGATTTTGCAGCGCTGGCCGATCATGCCGCGCACGAAAATCACGTCGAGGTGGCCGAAGAGGACACCGCGATGATCCTCTACACCTCCGGAACCACCGGCCGGCCGAAAGGCGCGATGCTCGCCCATTGCAACATCATCCACTCCTCGATGATCTACGAGACCTGCCTGGGGCTGACGCGGGCCGACCGCTCGATCGCCGCCGTGCCGCTCGGCCATGTCACCGGCGTCGTCGCCAACATCACCAGCATGGCGCGCTGCGCCGGCACCTTGATCATCATGCCGGAGTTCAAGGCCGGCGAATATCTGAAGCTCGCCGCGCGCGAGCGCGTGACCTACACGGTCATGGTCCCCGCGATGTACAATCTCTGCCTGTTGCAGCGCGACTTCGACAGTCATGATCTCTCATGCTGGCGGATCGGCGGCTTCGGCGGCGCGCCGATGCCGGTCGCCACCATCGAGCGGCTGGCCGCCAAGATCCCGGGTCTGCGGCTGGTCAACGCCTATGGCTCGACTGAGACCACCTCGCCGGCGACGTTGATGCCCGCGGGCCTGACCGCGCGCCATATCGACAGCGTCGGGCTGCCGTGTCCGGGCGCCAGCATCCTGGTGATGGACGGGCAGGGGCGGGAGCTGCCGCGCGGTGAGATCGGCGAGATCTGGATCGGCGGCGGCCAGGTCATCAAGGGCTAATGGAACAATCCCAAGGCCACCGGCGAGAGCTTCACCGCCGGCTATAGGCATTCCGGCGACCTCGGCTCCGTCGATGCCGACAATTTCGTCCGGGTGTTCGACCGGCAGAAGGACATGATCAACCGCGGCGGACTGAAGATCTACTCGGCCGAGGTCGAATCGGTGCTGGCGAGCCACCCGGCGGTGGTCGAGAGCGCGATCATCGCCCGGCCATGTCCGGTGCTCGGCGAGCGCGTGCACGCGGTGGTCGTGACCCGCGAGCCGATGAGCGCCGAAGCGCTGCGCAGCTGGTGTGCCGAGCGGGTCTCGGATTACAAGGTTCCGGAAACCCTGACCGTGACCGCGGACCCCCTGCCGCGCAACGCCAACGGCAAGGTGATGAAACGGCAGTTGCGCGAAGCCTTGACGGCGTGATAGCCGCGTTCGGACCCTGTGGCAGAACCGGGGAGTAACGCCTTGATTCGGCTGGACTCGCCTTGCCACCGCCATGCCGATGCGGTATCGGCGCCGGCGCGCGGGCAACGGGCCGCTCGCGCGGCACTTCAAACGCATGCGCGCGCGCTCGCAGCGAACCTGACGGGATGTCCTTAGGTGTCTGAATTTATTGATGAAGTAGACGAGGAGGTCCGTCGGGAACAGCTCAAGAAGCTGTGGGACCGCTATTCGATCTTTATCATCGCCCTTGCCGTGCTGATCATCGCCGGCGTCGGCGGCTGGCGCGGCTACCAGTATCTCGAAGGCCAGAAGGCGGCCGAGGCGGGCTCAGCCTTCAACAAGGCCCTCGAACTCTCCGAGCAGAACAAGCATGCCGATGCGGAGAAGGCCTTTGCCGATGTCGCGGCCAGGGCCCCATCGGGATACCGCATGCTGGCCCGCTTCCACCAGGCTGCCGAGGCCGCCATGCGCGACAAGGCGGCTGCCGTGAAGATCTACGACGAGCTTGCTGCCGACCGCAGCATCGGGACCGAGCCGCAGTCGATGGCGCGGCTGCGCGCGGCAGGCCTGCTGGCCGATACGGCGCCTTACGCCGACCTCAAGCAGCGCCTCGAAGGCGAAACGGCGCCTGGCGCGCCGTTCCGCCACGCCGCCCGCGAATTGCTGGCGCTGTCGGCGTGGAAGGCCAATGATGCCGCGGCGGCCCGTCAATGGCTCGACATGATTGCGCTGGATGGTGAGACCCCGCCGGGCCTGCGCTCGCGCGCCGAAGCGCTGCAGGCTCTATTGCCTGCAGTCGCCAAGAGCTGATCGCGAACCTCGCGACGGCGAACCGAGTTGATTGGAACGACGATCATGCGCCGCCCCCAACGTGTCATTGCCCTCACGGTCCTCGTTGCGCTTTCCGGCGTGCTGGGCGGCTGCGCGAGCGGGGGAAGTTTCGACCCCTCGGACATGCTCGACTTCCTGGACACCAAGAAGAAGCTGCCGGGTGACCGCAAGCCGGTGTTCCCGGAGGGCGTGCCGGGTCTCGAGCAGGGCGTGCCGAAGGAACTCTACAAGGGTGCCCAGCAGCAGCCGGTGACCGACCCAGGCGCTCAGGCGGCTACGCCGCCGGCGCCTCCGGTGGAGGAGCCCAAGGGTAAAAAGGGCCGGCGGCAGGCGGCCGTGAACAACCCGACGACGGCCGATCCGCAGGATGGCGAGGCTGCCGCGGTCGAGGAGGGCGCTGCCGCCGTTCCGCCGGCACCGAAGCCCAAGAAGATCGTGCGCCGCCGCACCACGGCACCACCGCCGGATGATGCTGCCCCGGCGCAGCAGCCGGCGGCCCAGCGATCCGGCGGCGGCTTCCCGGCGCCGATGCCGAGCGGCTCGTTCAGCCGTTAATCTCACCTGCGAATCGGCGGATCGCCCGTTCGGTTTTGCGGCCGAATGCGCTAAAGCTGCGCGCTCACGCGCACGGATCATCATGCCCTTCACCATCGCCATCATCGGCCGGCCCAACGTCGGCAAGTCGACCCTGTTCAACCGTCTGGTTGGGCAGAAGCTGGCGCTCGTCGACGACGTGCCGGGCGTCACGCGCGACCGCCGCGAGGGCGAAGCGAAGCTGTTCGATCTCAACTTCACGATCATCGACACCGCAGGACTCGACGAGGGCCCCAAGGGCTCGCTGACCGCGCGCATGCAGGAGCAGACGGAAACCGCGATCGCGCTCGCCGACGCGCTGTTCTTCGTCATCGATGCGCGCATCGGCCTGACGCCCGCCGACCGCGCCTTCGCCGATGTCGCCCGCCGCGCCGACAAGCCGGTGCTGTTGCTCGCCAACAAGAGCGAGGGCAAGCATGGCGAGCTCGGCGCCATGGAATCTTACGCGCTCGGCCTCGGTGATCCCATCCAGATCTCGGCCGAGCACGGCGAGGGCATGGGCGAGCTCTATGACGCCGTCAGCAAGCTCGTGCCGCCCACGGACGATGAGGAGGACGAGCACGAGGAGACCGACGAGGAGCGCGCCAACAGGCCGATCCGGGTCGCGATCGTCGGCCGTCCCAACGCCGGCAAGTCGACCCTGATCAACCATCTGCTCGGCGAGGAGCGGCTGCTCACGAGTCCCGAGGCCGGGACGACGCGCGATTCGATCGCGGTCGAAATCGAGTGGAAGGGCCGCGGCTTCCGCATCTTCGACACCGCAGGTCTGCGCCGGCGCTCGCGCATCGAGGAGAAGCTGGAGAAGCTGTCGGTGGCGGACGCGCTGCGCGCGGTGCGCTTCGCCGAGGTGGTCGTGCTGATGATGGATGCGCAGAACCGCTTCGAGGAGCAGGATCTGCGCATCGCCGACCTGATCGAGCGCGAGGGGCGTGCCCTGGTCATCGCCGTCAACAAATGGGACCTGATGGACGGCAACCCCGGCCAGATCTCGATGCTCCGCCGCGATGCCGACCACTGGCTGCCGCAGGTCGCGGGCGCGCCGATCGTGGCGGTGTCGGGCCTGATGGGCGAGGGCATCGACCGGCTGATGCAGGCGATCGTCGAAGCCTACGCGGTCTGGAACCGGCGCGTGCCGACGGCGGCGCTGAACCGCTGGTTCGAGGGGGCGATCGCCGACAATCCGCCGCCGGCGGTGTCGGGCCGCCGGCTCAAGCTGAACTACATCACCCAAACCAAGGCGCGTCCGCCGAGTTTCGTGCTGTTCTGCTCGCGCGCCGACGCGATCCCGCAATCCTACTTGCGCTATCTCACCAACTCGATGCGCGAGACCTTCGAGCTGCCCGGCACGCCGGTGCGCATCACTCTGCGCGAGAAGGCCAATCCGTTCGCGCACAAGCGCAAGCGGCCGAACTGATCAGTTGCGGTAGCGGAAGCGGTCCGGCCATGGAAGCAAGTCCGCCGAGCGTCGCGACCGAAAGTGCGCCGGCCCCGCGCCGCGGCGCGGTCGCCTTCATCTTCGTCACCATCCTGCTCGACATGCTCGCGCTCGGGCTGATCATGCCGATCCTGCCGAAGCTGATCGAGAGCTTCGTCGGCAACGACACCGCGCAGGCGGCCCGCATCTTCGGCCTGTTCGGCACCGCCTGGGCGCTGATGCAGTTCGTGTTCTCGCCGGTGCTCGGCAGCCTGTCCGATCGCTTCGGCCGACGGCCGGTGATCCTGCTGTCGAACTTCGGCCTCGCCGCCGACTACGTGCTGATGGCGCTGGCGCCGTCGCTCGCCTGGCTGTTCGTTGGGCGCCTGGTCTCCGGCGTCACCTCGGCCAGCATCTCCACCGCCTTTGCCTACATCGCCGATCTGACGCCGCCGGATCGGCGGGCCGCGATCTTCGGCCGCATCGGCGCAGCGTTCGGTGCGGGGTTCGTGCTCGGTCCCGCCACCGGCGGACTGTTGGGTGACATCGATCCGCGGCTGCCGTTCTGGGCGGCTGCGGGGCTCAGCTTCGCCAACGCGCTCTATGGCTTCCTGGTGCTGCCGGAGTCGCTGAAGCCGGAACGGCGCAGTCCATTCCGGTGGCGGACGGCGAACCCGCTCGGTGCGCTGCGGTTGCTGGCATCGGACCGCATCCTGGCGGGGCTGTCGACCGTGAACTTCATCACCCAGCTTGCCCATGTCGTGCTGCCGTCGACCTTCGTGCTGTATGCGACCTACCGCTACGGCTGGGACACCCGCACCGTCGGCCTCACATTGGCGATGGTCGGCGTCTGCGCGATGATCGTGCAGGGCGGCGCGGTCGGGCTGATCGTCCGCCTGTTCGGCGAGCGCGGCGCGTTGATGCTCGGCCTGTCGGCGGGCATGGTCGGCTTCTTCATTTTCGGTGTGGCGCCGACGGGACCGCTGAGCTGGCTCGGCATCCCCGTGATGGCGCTATGGGGCGTGTCGGGCGCGGCCATGCAGGCTTTGATGACCCGCCTCGTCCCACCGGACAAGCAGGGCCAGCTACAGGGCGCGACGTCGAGCGTGCAGAGCGTGGCCCAGCTCGCGGGTCCCTTCCTGTTCACGCTGACCTTTGCCTATTTCATCGGAGCGGCCGCGCCGGCGCATCTACCCGGCGCGCCGTTCCTGCTGGCGTCGGCGTTGCTGATCGTCGCTCTCCTGATTGCGGTGCGGACGCTGTCCTCGGCAAAGAACAGCTAGACTAGCGCGCCGGCCTGAAGGTTCTCATCCGCTGACCTCACCGATGCAGCTCTCGCGCTCTCGCGGGACGGGGATTGCACACACTTCAAAATAGGTCAATAATGCTGACATAAATATCCGGATCAGGGGAGGAATATTGGTGAGCTGGAAGCCCGTCTACGCGCGCCGCGCGGATCGCATGAAGGCATCGGAGATCCGCGAGCTGCTCAAGGTGCTGGAGCGGCCCGGCATGATTTCGTTCGCCGGCGGCATCCCCGATCCCGCGCTGTTTCCTGCAGCAGCGGCGGCGCAGGTCTATGCCGATGCGCTGGCATCGCCCAACGTGGCTTCCGCTGCTCTGCAATATGCCGTCAGCGAGGGCTACGGTCCGCTTCGCCAGTGGATCGCCGAGCACATGACCGCGCAGGGCATAGCGGCCTCGCCAGACAACATCCTCGTCACCGCGGGATCGCAACAGGCGCTCGATTTTCTCGGCAAGCTGCTGCTCACGCCCGCGGATACGGCGCTCGTCACCGTTCCCACCTATCTTGGCGCGCTGCAGGCCTTTTCGGCCTACGAGCCGCGTTACGATTCGATCGGTCCACGCGCTGCGAACCGCACCCCGGCCTCCTACGCGGACGAAGCCGCGAAAGAAGCTGCGGGGGCGCGCGTGAAGTTCGTCTATGTCGTGCCGGACTTTGCCAATCCGACCGGTGAGACGCTGTCGCGTTCGGCGCGCGCCGAAGTCCTGGATCTCGCCGGCGAGCTGGACGTGCCGGTGTTGGAGGACAGCGCCTATTCTGCCTTGCGTTTCGACGGCGACGAGATGCCGTCGCTGCAGTCGTTGGACGTCCGTCGCCGCGGCTCGCTCGATGCTTCCCGCGTCATCCATCTCGGAACGTTCTCGAAGACGGTCGCGCCGGGCCTGCGCATCGGCTGGGTTTGTGCCTCGCGCGCCATCATCAGCCGTCTCGTCCTCATCAAGCAGGCGAGCGACCTCAACGTGTCAGCGATCAATCAGATCGTGATGCACAGGCTCGTGAAAGACGGAGGGCATGCCGGGCTGATTGCACGGGCGCGCGCGCATTATCGGCTCAAGCGCGATGCGATGCTGAGGGCACTCGAGGCACAGATGCCGTCAGAAGCGAGGTGGACGCGGCCCGACGGCGGGTTCTTCGTCTGGCTCACCTTGCCGGACGGCGTGTCCGGTGCCGCCTTGCTCGACCGGGCCATGAATCAGGCCCAGGTGGCGTTCGTTCCCGGGGCAGCTTTCTTCCACGACGGCAGCGGCACCAACACGATCCGCCTGTCTTATTCGCTGCCCGAGGAGGCCGTGATCGAGGAAGGCATCGGCCGCCTCGCGAGCCTGCTGCGCTGACGATGACGTGATTCTGCGCAGCGAATGTCGCATCGTCTGCGCAGCGGCACTGGCGGGACGCGATGCTAATCCACCGCATCCCGCATCGGAGCTATCGGCTTACTTCTTCACCAGCGGACAGTCGCTGGCCTCGAGCGGCTTGGCGGCATCCTCAGGCGCGATCTTGGCGATCAGCTTGTAGTAGTCCCACGGGTATTTGGACTCTTCGGGCTTCTTGACCTCGAACAGATAGGCCGGGATCAGGCGGCGTCCGTCGGCGCGCAGCGGGCCCTTGCCGAACAGCGGATCGTCGGTCGGGATCTCCTTCATCTTGGCCACGACCTTGGCGCCGTCATGCGGATTGCCGCCGAGCGCTTCCAGCGTCTTGAGGTAATGCAGCGTGCCGGCGTAGTTGCCCGCCACCGTCATCGACGGCATCGTGCCCTTCGGCGACAGCTTCTGGAAACGCTTGGACCATTCGCGGGTCTGGTCGTTCAGATCCCAGTAGAACGACTCGGTGAAGGTCAGGCCCTGCGCCACCTTCAGCCCCAGCGCATGCACGTCGTTGACGAACAGCAGGAGTGCGGCGAGCTTCTGGCCGCCCTGGACGATGCCGAATTCCGAGGCCTGCTTGATCGAGTTGGTGGTGTCGCCGCCGGCATTGGCAAGCCCGATGACCTTCGCCTTCGACGACTGCGCCTGCAGCAGGAAGGACGAGAAGTCGGCGGTGTTGAGCGGGTGCTTCACCGAGCCCAGCACCTTGCCGCCGCTGCTGGTCACCACGGCCGAGGTGTCGCGCTCGAGTGCGTGACCGAAGGCATAGTCGGCGGTCAGGAAGAACCAAGTGTCGCCGCCGGCCTTGGTCAGCGCCTTGCCGGTGCCGTTCGCGAGCATGTAGGTGTCGTAGGTGAAGGAGATGGTGTTTGCGTTGCACGCTTTGCCAGTCAGGTCCGCCGTGGCGGCACCGGAGTTCAACAGGATCGAGTTCTTTTCCTTGACCAGGTTGGAGACGGCCAGCGCCACGCCCGAGTTCGGCGTGTCCATGATCACGTCGACCTTCTGCGTGTCGATCCACTGCCGGCCGATATTGACGCCGACGTCGGGCTTGTTCTGGTGGTCGCCGCTGATGACCTCGATGGTCCAGCCCTTGGCCTTCAGGCCGGAATCCTCGACCGCCATGTTGACGGCTGCGACCGAGTTGGGACCGCCGATGTCGGCGTAGAGGCTGGACATGTCGTTGAGCACGCCGATCTTGACGACCTTGTCGTCGGCGAAGGCGGAGCCGGCAAAGCTGAGCGTGGTGGCGGCAAGCAGCGCAGCCATCCGCCGCGCATGAGACGTCGTCATCAAAGTCCTCCCTGGTGTCGTGCCACGGCGGGGCTTCTTGGGCGCCCTTTGCCGTCGGTCTCCCTGGATAGCCGGTCTTGTGAGTTGCGGCAATGCGCCAAAAGGCGCGAGACGCGCCCAAGGTTTGTGCGTTTCGCTTGAGCGTTAACGCAGGGCGTCCGAGGTCAGCCGGAATTTCTGGATGCGCTTACCGGTGTCGACCTCGGCGGTATAAACGTTGCCCTGCCGGTCGACAGCCATCGCGTGCACCCAATGGAATTGGCCGGCATTGCGGCCATTGTGGCCGAAGCTGCCAACCACGCTGCCGTCATGCCGCCTGATGATGCGGATCTCGTTGTTCTCGCCATCGGCAGACAGCAGGTAGGTCTGCTTCGGATCCGGCCAGATCGCGATGTCCCACACCGCGCCATTGCCGAGCGTGTTCTTTTCGAAGAACCATTCGGTCACGAATGTCCCGTCCTTCCTGAACACCTGGATGCGGTCGTTGATGCGGTCGCAGACATAGACGAGACCATCGTCGGCGATCTTCACGCAGTGCACGGGATTGCCGAACTGCTGGGCGACCGGTGCCTTGGGATCATACGGCGGCTGCTTGGCATCGTCAGGGAGATGGCCATAGGCGCCCCAATGCCGCTTGTAGGCGAGGGTGGTGGCATCGAACACGATGACGCGGCGGTTGCCGTAGCCGTCGGCGACGTAGATCTCGTTCGCCTCCTTGTCGATCGCTGTCTCCGCGGGCTTGCCGAGCTGGGTGGTGTCGTTGGAGCCCTTGCTCGGCGCCATCGTTCCGATCTGAGCGACGAACTTGCCATCGAGCGTGAACTTCAGGATGGCGTTGTCATTGTCGGCATTGCCGCCGATCCAGACGAAGCCGCGTTCGTCGACCTCGATGCCATGCTCGCGGCCGACCCATTCATAGCCCGGGCCCGGGCCGCCCCAGGCGCGCAAGAGATTGCCGTCGGTATCGAATTCGAGCACCGGCGGCGCCGGCATGCAGCATTTCGATCGCGGCGGATTGAGCGTGGCGCCTTTCTCGTCGTCGGTCAGCGAGCGCGGCCGGTGAATGATCCAGATGTGGCCCTGGTGATCAACCGTGATGCCGCCGACCTGGCCGAGGATCCAGTTGTTGGGGAGCTGCTTCGGCCAGGACGGCTCGACGGCGAACGCGGGCACCTCTGCTGCGGCGCTGGTGCTGCGAGAGAAGAGGACGTTGCCGGCCGCAACGGCGAACAGCAGAATGACCAGGGCAGGCCTTGTCGCGCGTCCGCATCGTGCTCGCGTCATGCCGTCCTCCCCGATATGTGCTGCGGTCATCCGCTTATGAGCGCAGTCAATCGCGGGCATGGCGGAGTGTCAATCGCGCGGGGGACGCCGATCGGCAGGCTCAGACCGGCGCCCGCTCCACCGCTTCCTTTTTCGGCGGCGTCCGCAACGTGGGCGGCCGCAGAAAGCGCGTCAGCATGAGCCGCAGATGCTCACTGCTCTGCTTGATGTCGACGTTCGGATTGCGGATCGGCAGCGCGCGTGCGCCGTCGACGATCACGAACAGGATGTTCGCGGTCGCCTCCGGATCGAGGCCGGGATCGACCTCGCCGCGGCCCTGTGCCTTGGTCAGGAAGTCGACCAGCAGCGCCCGCATCGCGCGCGCATGGGCGTGGACGATGGCTGCAAAGTCGGCATTGCGGCAGGCCTCAGCCAAAGCCTCGGCGCTGAGGACCTGGGCCTGCGGCTGGTGAATGCTGGTGCTCTCGAGCTCCTGCACCAGGGCGTCGATCACGTCGGGCGAGGCCAGGATTGCCTGGAGGCGCGATGCCGCGTGGCTCAGATTCTGCTCGACCAGCGCCTGGATCATCGCCTCCTTGCTGGGGAAGTAATGGTAGAGGTGCCCCGGGCTGATCTTGGCGGCGGCGCAGATGTCGGTGGTGCTGGCGCCGTGAAATCCGTTCCTGACGAAGCACGACAGTGCGGCCTGGAGAATCTCCCGGCGCTTCTGCTCGTGCTTGACCGGATCGACCTTTCTCATCGCGTGTCCTGCCGGGCCAACTCTCGCCACATTCGTCGTTTCCGCCAACTGCTTGTAATATAAAATAATATTTCTCGCCGCTCTAATCTAGAGAATTTGATCTAGTTTCGTTGGACAAGCGCTACGGCTTGTGAGACTTAATTAGAGTGAGTTGTCTATCAATGGGTCTGACCGTTTCGATGCGTCTCGCTCCGCTGAAGTCGATGACCCTGGTTTCCCTGGCGCTGGCAACGGCCGGCTGCGCCACCGCTCCGCTCGAGCGGGCGGGCTCGCTCAAGAACTACGATCATCTCGCCGAAGCCAACGGCCTGGTGACGCGCGCGCAGATCAAGGCCAACAAGAAAGAGCTGCTCGAGGCCAAGACGATCCGGATCGAGCCGACCGCGTTTCCGCCGCGTCCCGACATCGCCCTCGACGAGAGCGAGCGCAAGCTGGTGGCCAACGTCATCAGCCGGGAAATGTGCCTGCGGCTGAGCGAGCGATTCCAGATCGTCGGCCCCCGCGAGGAGGCCGATCTGACGGTCAAGGCGACCGTCACCCATGCCACGGCGACCAACGCGACCGCCTCGGCCGCCTCGCAGGCGGCGTCCATCGCCAAGAGCGTTGCGCTGCCGGGCGTCCCGGTGCCGGTGCCCCGACTGCCCGTCGGGCTCGGCACGCTGTCCGTCGAGGCCGAGGCGCGCGACTTCGCAGGGTTCCAGAAGGCCGCAATGGTGTGGGCGCGCGGCGCCAACTCGGTCTCGACTGCCCGCATGGCCAATGACGGCGACGCCTACGACCTCGCTTCCGAGTTCGGCGCCGACTTCGCGAAGCTGGTGTCGACCGGCGAGTCGCCGTTCTCAGGCGTCCCGTCGCTGGCCTCGCTGCCTTCGGTGTCGAGCGTGCCGGCCAAGCTCGGCGCCGCTCCCAAATATGCCGCATGTGAGCAGTACGGACGTTTCCCCGGCCTGAAGGGCTTCGTCGGTGCCGGTCTGGGTCTGCCGCCGGGCTGGACCGACAAGGGCGCCGAGGAAGCCAGGCCGGACGCGCCGCAGCCGTCGCCGGAGATCGCAAGCGTGGAGCAGCAAGCGTCGCGATGAAGTCCGCCGCCTCCTTCCGCGTGCTTGTCCCGCGTGTCCTGCTCGCGTGCGCCGCGTCGCTGCTGCTGGCGGCGTGCGCAGCCGTCATGCCACGCAACGCGTTGCCGGAGGCGGCGGCTGTCAGCGCCGACCCGGTCGGCTTCCGCAACGTCCGCTACTGGGGTGACGAGCCGGCGCCGCGCTTTGCCGAGGCCGCGATGTCACGCGCGTCGGCCGAACTCCCGATCTCGCGTCCGCTGAATTTCCTCGCGATCTCCGGTGGCGCCGAGAACGGCGCGTTCGGCGCCGGGCTGCTGGCCGGCTGGGGCGAGGCCGGCAACCGGCCGTCGTTCGACATGGTGACGGGCGTCAGCTCGGGCGCGCTGATCGCGCCGTTCGTCTTCCTGGGCCGCGAGCACGATGACAAGCTGCGCGAGATCTTCACCGCCTATGAGCGCAAGGACATCTTCACGGTCAACATTCCCGGCCTGCTGCAGGGCTCGGCGCTGGCCGACAACACGCCGCTGTCGCGGCTGATCGAGAAGTATGTCGATCGCGAGTTCCTGCGCGACGTCGCGCGCGAGAGCAGCAAGGGCCGGGTGCTTCTGGTCGGCACCACCAATCTCGATGCGCAGCGTCCGGTGCTGTGGGACATGGGCCGCATCGCCGCCGCCGATACGCCCGAGGCGATCGCGCTGTTCCGCCAGGTGCTGCTGGCGTCCGCGACCGTGCCGGGCGCCTTCGCTCCGGTTCGCATCAAGGTGCGGATCGGCGACAAGGACTACGACGAGCTCCATGTCGACGGCGGCGTGACGCGGCAGGTGTTCATCGGTCCGTCGGTGCTGCGCCTCGTCTCCGGCCGCGGCCCGCGCCGGAGCGTGAGCGGCGCGCATCTCTACGTCATCCGCAACGCCCGCATCGATCCGCAATGGGACAGCGTCGGCGCCGACGTGCTCTCGGTGACGCAACGCTCGCTGTCGACCCTGATCAAGAACCAGGGCATCGGCGACATCTACCGCATCTACTCGGTGGCGAAGTTCAACGGCATCGACTTCAACCTCGCCAGCGTGCCGGCCGATTTCCAGGCCAAGGCCGACGGTCCGTTCGACCGCACCTACATGACCGCGCTGTTCGATCGCGGCCACGACATGGGACGGCGGGGCTATCCCTGGGTGAAGAGCCTGCCTGGGCTGCAAGCCAACGAGCACGGCATCACGGCGCAGATCCCGGCGCGCACGATGGCGGCTGCCGCGCGATGATCTGGCGAAGCTGCAGGTCTGTCGTGAGCTCCGCTGCGCGCGCCGCGCTGCTGATACCATTGCTGCTCGGCGGCTGCGCGACGTCGTCCACGCCGCCGCCCGACGCCACCACGCAGTTCCACAACACCTACAACTATCTCCCCGTCAACGACGTGCCGCATGACGACCAGCGTCCGGTGTTGTCGGTCGAGCAGCAGGAGAAGCTGCGTAAGGAGCTGATGGCGGTGCGCGATCGCCAGGCGCCGGCTGTGGCGAAGGCGGCTGCGGGCAAGTCGGCAGCCGCCAAACCCGCCGCGGCAGATCCTGCCGGACCGAGATAGGCGCCGGCCGCGGGCGGAGCGGCGCTGTCCGGCCCGGATCATTCACCCCGGAGAATGCGAGCCTCAACGGGGCGCCCGGCGATCAGGACGCGTCGGCCGTCTAACGTGGCCCCGCCGCATCGGGCGCGGCCGCAACGACGGACCAATCGGAGATCGCACATGGACCATCTGACCTTGCCGCGAACCGGCGCATCCGGCGAGATCGCGACCTTCGGGCCGGTGCATCTGGAGGTCACGCATCTCGAGCGCGCGATCGATTTCTGGTGCGAGACCGCAGGTCTGCGCCTGCGCAAGCGCAACGGCGCGGCCGAGCTCGGCACGGCGGGCGAGACGCTCGTGGTGCTGCATCCCGGTGCGAAACGCCCGGCGCTGCGCGGCTTCTCCGGCCTCTATCATATCGCCATCCATGTGCCCGACCAGGCGGAATTCTCGCGGATGCTGCGCCGGCTGATCGCCAGCCGCACGCCGATCTCGCCGGTCGATCACGTGATGTCCAAGGCGATCTATCTCAACGATCCTGACGGGCTCGGCATCGAGTTCACGCTGGAGACGCCGGAGCGGTTCGGCGGCTACGGCACGTTCGAGACCGATTTCACCGTGTTCGATGCCGAAGGCCGGCCCTGCAGTGGCAGGAGCCCCCTCGACGTGCGCCATGAGCTGGCGCAGGCGAAAGGACCGCCGCTGTCGGCGCCGCTCGCCGACGCCGCGCGGATCGGCCATCTGCATCTGCACGTCCCGCGCATCGAGGCTGCGCGCACGTTCTACACCCGGCTTGGCTTCCTGCCCGGCGCATTCGCGCCACAGCTGGGGTTTGCCGATCTCGGCGCCGGCGGCGCCTACACCCACCGTATCGCATTGAACGTCTGGCAGGGGATCGATGCGCCGCCAGCACCCGCACGCGTGGCGCGGCTGCGCGGCTTCTCGATCCGCTTCGACACCCGCGCGCGCCTCGACGCCGCGCTGCGCGGCTGTGACGAGGTGATCGTGCGGGGCGATCAGTACGTGCTGCGCGATCCCGCCGGCACCGCGCTGATGCTGACCGCCGAAGCCTGATTCATCCGCCCATGGAGCCGACAGCGTGACCGACCAGACCGAGCCGACACCACCGCTCTCGAAGCGCACCAAGGCTGCCAAGGTGCGCAAGGCCGCGCAGCATCCGAAACGTCCGGGCGCCGGCTGCAAGGCCGAGCCGGGCAGCTTCGTGCCGGTCGTCGACCGCAACCGATGCGAGGCCAAGGGCGACTGCGTCGAGGTGTGCCCCTACAACGTGTTCGACGTTGCGCCGATCAGCGGCGACGATTTCCGAGCGCTGTCCTTCCTCGGCAGGATGCGCGTGCGCTTTCACGGCATGAAGACGGCCTACACGCCGAAGAGCTATCTCTGCCTTGCCTGCGGCCTGTGCGTGGTGGCTTGCCCGGAGCGCGCCATCGATCTCGTGGAGGTCGCGGCGGGTGACAGCGCGACGTAGGAGTGGAGCCTGCGACCGCCCTGGTGCCGTCGACGCGATAGTCTACGCCGGTGGCTGAAAGCTCTTCAGCGCGCGGGTCTTGTACTCGTAGAGCTTGCCGGTCTCGGTCCACGACGGCAGGCACATCGGCACGATCAATTCGGCGACCTGCTCGGGCGTCTCGAGCGTCATCGGGTCTTCACCTGGGAACACCGTGGCGCGCATGCGGGTGCGGATCGGGCCCGGGCTGAACAGGTTGACGCGCAGCGGCGTGCGCTCGGTCTCGTGCGCCCATACCCGAGCCAGGGTCTCCAGCGCCGCCTTGGTGACGGCGTAGGGGCCGAGATAGGCCTGCGCCTTGTGAGCGGCGCCTGAGGTGAGGAACACCGCGCGGCCGGCGTCGGAGGCCTTCAGCAGCGGCTCCATGCAGCGGATCAGCTGGAAGTTGGCGGTGAGGTTGACCGCGACGACGTCGTTCCACGGCTTGAGGTCGATATGGCCGAGCGGTGAGGAGGGGCCGGGCACGGCGGCATTGCCGACGAGGATGTCGAGCTTGCCATGGCGCTCATGCAGCGCGGCGCCGAGCCGGGCGATGCCGTCGCTGTCGGTCATGCTGAGCGGCACCAGGGTGGCGCCGCTGCCGGTCTCTTTCCGGATCTCGTCGTCGAGTTCCTCCAGCCCGCCCTGGGTGCGGGCGACGGCGACGACATGCGCACCGGCGCGCGCGAGCGCGCGGGCGGTCGCATGGCCGATGCCGCGCGAGGCGCCGGTGACGAGGGCGATACGATTGGCGAGGGGAAGGGTCATCACGATAGTCTCTCAGCCGTCGTCCCGGCGAACGCCGGGATCCATATTCCGCGGCGGTTATGATGGAGTTGGGTGGCTGTGGCTAGTCCTGCCCGACAAACGACGGCCGGTGGTCAGGGCCTCCGGCATGTGCCGGGACGACGGCCGATCGAACGCCGTCGTTCCGGGGCGAGGCCGTTAGGCCTCGAACCCGGAATCTAGAGGTCAGGCGCACAAAACAATTTCGAGATTCCGGGTTCGATGCTGCGCATCACCCCAGAATGACACCATGTGGAAAGAGCCTCAGCTCGCCTCCGCCAGGAGCGACAATTGCTGCTGGGTCGGCTCGACCAGCGACTGGTCGGTGAGGTGGGTCGGATAGCTGCCGGTGAAGCAGTGGTCGGCGTATTTCGGCGCGGCGGGGTCGCGGGCCGGCTCGCCCATGGCGCGGTACATGCCGTCGATCGACAGGAACGCCAGCGAGTCGGCGCCGATCAGCTCGCGCATCTCCTCGAGCGAATGCGTCGCCGCCAAGAGGCCGCCACGGTCCGGCAGGTCGATGCCGTAATAGTCGGGGTAGAGGATCGGCGGTGAGGCGAGGCGGAAATGCACCTCCGTGGCGCCGGCGTCGCGCATCATGCGCACGATCTTGCGCGAGGTGGTGCCGCGCACCAGCGAGTCGTCGATCAGGATGATGCGCTTGCCTTCGATCGCGGCGCGGTTGGCCGAGTGCTTCATGCGCACGCCGGATTCGCGGATCGCCTGCGTCGGCTGGATGAAGGTGCGGCCGACATAGTGATTGCGGATGATGCCGAGCTCGAACGGCACGCCCGAATGCTGGCTGTAGCCGATCGCCGCCGGCACGCCGGAATCAGGCACCGGCACGACGACGTCGACGTCGGGATGGCTCTCGCGCGCGAGCTGCGCGCCGAATGCCTTGCGGACCTCGTAGACCGAGCGGCCGCCGACCACTGAGTCGGGCCGGGCGAAGTAGATGTATTCGAAGACGCAGGGACGCGCCGGCTTCGGCGGGAACGGCTTGTGGCTGTGGGCGCCGTTTTCATCGAAGATCACGACCTCGCCCGGCTCGATGTCGCGGATGTAGCGTGCGCCGATCATGTCGAGCGCGCAGGTCTCCGAGGCCAGGATCGGGCAGCCCTCGAGCTCGCCATACACCAGCGGGCGGATGCCGAGGGGATCGCGGGCGCCGATCAGCTTCTTGTTGGTCATGCAGACCAGCGAGTAGGCGCCTTCGAGCGCGCGCAGCGCCTCGATGAAGCGGTCGATGAAATTGGTGCGGCGGGAATGCGCGACCAGATGCAGGATCACCTCGGTGTCGGTGGTCGACTGCATGATGGCGCCGGCGCGCACCAGCTCGCGGCGGAGCGTGAGCCCGTTGGTGAGGTTGCCGTTGTGGCCGACAGCGAAGCCGCCGGCATTGAGCTCGGCGAACAGCGGCTGCACGTTGCGCAGGATCGTGGCGCCGGTGGTCGCGTAGCGCACGTGACCGATCGCGGCGTTGCCGGGCAGGCGCTCGATCACCTCGCGGCGGGAGAAGGTGTCGCCGACGAGGCCCAGGCGGCGCTCGCTGTGGAAGCGCGTGCCGTCATAGGAGACGATGCCGGCGGCTTCCTGGCCGCGATGCTGGAGCGCGTGCAGGCCGAGCGCGGTGATCGCGGCGGCGTCATTGTGCCCATAAATGCCGAACACGCCGCACTCTTCGCGCAGCGTGTCTCCGTCAAGGTCTGGGTCTCTGAGGTAGGCTTGAGGTCCGAAGTCCAGATCCGCGTGAGTATCCGCTTGGGCTTCGCCGGAAGAATCGTGGTGCAGGTCCATCGCGCCTCTCTTCTGGGCTGAGCTCACTTGGCCGCGGGTTTCTCGATCAGCTTCTTCAAGCTGTCGCGGGCAGGCTTGCTATACCCATCGCCGCCCGCTCCGGGCGACTCGGTGTCAGTCTGGTCGTCGTCCGGCTTGTTCTTCTTGAATTTCTTTAAAATGGTGTTCTCGGGATCATCAGGCAAGAGCGACATCAGCCAATCCCCGGTTCCCTGCAGGACCACGCGGGATTTGGCACCGGTGACCCAGTCCGGGCGCTGCTTGTCCGGCACCAGCCAGCTGAAGAACAGGAAGGCGACGACCACGATCAGCAGGCCGCGGCCCAGTCCGAACAGGAATCCGAGGGTGCGGTCGAGCGCGCCGATGCGCGAATCGAGAATCATGTCGGAGATTTTGACCGTGATCACCGAGACGATCAGCAGGGTGCCCACGAAAGTACCGGCGACGACGACCACGCTCGCGACGGTATCGTTGTTGAAATAGGTCTTGGCGGTCGGCAGCAGCTTGGAGAATGAATAAAGCGTGACCAGGGCGGCCGCGCCCCAGGCTGCGATCGACAGCACCTCGCGCATGAAGCCCCGGACCATCGCGAGCAGCCCCGACACCAGCATCACGCCGAGCAGGATGAGATCGAGGATCGTTATCGGCATCGGCTGCTCAGGTCCGCTTCACAGGTCCAAGGTTCGCTTCGAGTCGACGGAGGACCGCCCCTCCGGGAGGAGGACAGCGAGGTTCCCCGGCAAGTCCGGACGGCTGCACGATCCCGTGTGGGCGACCGGTTGCGGCGTTGTATAGCGGCGAGTCACGCGAACGTCACGGTCCGGCTAGCCGTCCTGGCGGCGGAATCTCGCCGGTGTGGCATTTTTTTCGGCATGGCTGGGGCCGCGGCGGCCCTGGTCGCCGTCTTCGCGGCTGCTGTCGTGTCGGGCACGAGGCGTGCCGCGCGCGGCGATGTCGGCCACCAGGCTGGTCAATCCGCCGACGGTATTGAGGCTGAGCCCGGCGTCGCCGCCGGCCTCGCCGCGGGCGCGCTCCGGCAGTACCACGCGGCCGAAGCCGAGCTTGGCAGCCTCCTTCAGCCGAGCCGAGGTCTGTGCCACCGGTCGGACCGCGCCCGACAGCGAGATTTCGCCGAAATAGACCGCATCGGGCGGCAGCGGAGCGTTGACCAGCGAGGAGACCAGAGCCGCGGCCGCGGCGAGATCCGCCGCAGGCTCGTTGATGCGCAGGCCGCCGGCGACGTTGAGATAGACGTCGTGGCCCGACAGCTTGACGCCGCAATGCGCCTCCAGCACGGCCAGCACCATCGACAGCCGGCTCGGATCCCAGCCGACCACGGCGCGGCGCGGCGTGCCGAGCGAGGTCGGCGCCACCAGGGCCTGGATTTCGACCAGCACGGGGCGCGTGCCCTCGATCCCGGCAAAGACCGCCGTGCCGGGGCTGCCGAGATCGCGCTCGGACAGGAACAGCTCGGAGGGGTTGGTGACCTCGCGCAGACCCAATCCGGTCATTTCGAACACGCCGATCTCGTCGGTCGGGCCGAACCGGTTCTTGACCGCGCGCAGGATGCGGAACTGCTGCGAGCCCTCGCCCTCGAACGACAGCACCGCGTCGACCATGTGCTCGACGACGCGGGGCCCGGCGATCTGGCCGTCCTTGGTGACGTGGCCGACCAGGATGATCGCGGCGCCGGATTTCTTGGCGAACCTGATCAGCTTCTGCGCCGAGGCGCGCACTTGCGTCACCGTGCCCGGCGCCGATTCGACGGTGTCGGTCCACATCGTCTGGATCGAATCGATCACGATCAGCCGTGGCACCGTGCCTTCGGACAGGGTCGAGATGATGTCCTCGACCGAGGTCTCGGCCGCCAGTTGCACCGGCGCATCCGCGAGCCCGAGCCGCTCGGCGCGCAGCCGCACCTGGGCGACGGCTTCCTCGCCCGAGATGTAGACGGCGCGATGGCCGGCACGCGCCATCATCGCGGTGGTCTGGGTCAACAGCGTCGACTTGCCGATGCCCGGGTCGCCGCCAACCAGCAGGATCGAGCCGCGCACGAAGCCGCCGCCGGTGACGCGGTCGAGTTCGGTCATGCCCGACGACAGCCGCGGCGCGTCGATGCTCTTGCCGGTCAGCGATTCCAGCTGGAAGGTGCGGCCCTTGCGCTTGGAGCGCAGCGACACCGGCGCGGAGGTCGCGCCCGTCGTGTCTTCCTCGGCCAGCGTGTTCCACTCGCCGCAGGCCTCGCACTTGCCCTGCCAGCGCGAATAAGCCGCGCCGCAGTTCTGGCAGACGAAGGAGAGCGTGGTCTTGGCCATGAGGTGAGAATCGGTGCGGTCAGGAGTGGGTGGCGTTCCATAACATACTTAGGCCCGCGGCCAGCATGATGCCATCCATCACCACGCGGAACAGATCGGGCTTCATGTGCAGCACGAAGCGCTTGGCGACGAAGGCGCCAGCCATCAGCGAGCCGCCGGCGATCAGGCCCTTGAGAAGAATGTCCGGCGTCAGCGCGCCGAAGCGCTGGAAGGTGATGGATTTCGAGACATAGAGCCCGAGCGAGCTCGCGGCCTCGGTGGCGAGGAAGGCGCCTTTCGACAGGCCATAGAACAGGAACAGCGGCACGCTCAGCGGTCCGGTCGAGACCACGATGCCGGTGAGGAAACCGATGATCGCGCCGCCGAGCGCGAGATGCCAGAGGTTGGCCTTGAGGTCGTGCCGCGTCAGCCAATGCCGTACCGGCACCATCGCCATCAGGAACAGCCCGATCGTGATATCGACCGCCTGCGACGGCAGGATCAGCAAGGTGCGCGCGCCGAGTGCGGCGGCCGGAATGCCGGTGACCGAATAGGCCGCGCAGGCGCGCCAGTCGACCTCGCGCCACCACGCCAGGATGCGCGACAGGTTCGCCATGACCGCAGCGACCGCCATGATCGGCACGGCCTCCTTCGGGCCGTACTCGTAGGCCAGCACCGGCATCAGCATGATCGACGAGCCGGTGCCGACGATGCCGGACAAGGTGCCGGCCACGAGGCCGACCGCGAGGACGAAGAGGAAGCCCAAGATTTTCGCGCCTTCGTGACGGCGGGCAAGATCTCTCTCCCGTCATTGCGAGCGAAGCGAATCAATCCAGAGTCGCGCGCATGACTCTGGATTGCTTCGCCGCTTCGCTCCTCGCAATGACGGATGAGAGAAGCAGGGCCCAGGTGGTTAACGGGTGGTTCGAGCCGACTCGAAATCGGCGATGATTGTGCGTCCGCATCATTAAAAGTTGAAGCGTATTCCTCGCACGTCCGCCGATGTTCTCGGACGATGACGATGAGCAAAACGCCAATGTCCTTGCAGATGCGGCCGTCCATGACGGCAACCGCCGAGGCGGAGTTCCCCTGGTTCGCGGCCGCGATGCTGGCCATGGAAGCCGGCGAGGTCATCCGGCTCCGGCTGGAAAAGTTCGCGCGCGGCGAAGCCGATGCGGGCGAGGAGGCGGAGCTGATGGTCAGCGAAAAGCTCGCCGCAGCCCTGGAGGCGACGGCGAAGCTGATGGCCGGCGCCAGCCCGGCGGCGGTCGTCGATCTCTATCGGGATTATGTCGCGGCCAACGCCGAGCGGCTGTCGGCGTAAGCCCCGCGCAGTCCGATTGCGTTGGACTGCGGATGTCGAGCAACGCAGACGAGCTGGTCGAAACGCCGCCGACCGGGCGGTTTCATGCGTCCAGGTGCGGTGTTGCCATCGCGATGAAGATCGGACACCTTCCCGAAAACACCGACTGCTGTTCACTTCCTTTCGCCGGACCGATCCAGTGCGACTGCTCATACGCCTCATGCAACGCGTGCTGGTCGCCGGGCTGGGGATCTTCACGGTCTGGCTGATCGTCTTCGTGGTGTTCGAGACCGCGAACCGCAGGCTGCCCTGGATTGTCGCAGTCGGCGTCAGCTACGCGTTCGCGGCCTATGTCGTTCTGCCACGCGTGATCCGGTTGAGTCTCAGGATTCTTCAGAAGCGGCGAGTGCCCAGCTACACGATCACGGGTGATGGATTGCCCGGCGACCCCGTCAATCTCGCCCTGGTCGGGACGCTCCAACAGCTTCGCGCAAGCTTTGCTGCGGTGGGGTGGTCTGAAGCGGACCGATTGGGCCTGACGAGCTCTTGGGCCATGATCCGCGCCTTCGTCCTCGATACGCCTTACCCCACCGCTCCGTTCAGCACGCTCTATCTGTTCGGACGCGGCCAGGATATCGGCTTTCAGAAAGCCATCGGCAACAGCCCGCGACAGCGCCATCACGTCAGGTTCTGGGCTGTTGGCCTGGCACACGCAGAGCAAACCTGGAATGCAGGCGATTTCTGGTCCAACGCCGATCGGCCGGCGGTCGATGAATCCGCTCTGTGGGTCGGAGCCGGCACGAAGGACACCGGCCTATCGTTCACTCGATTGACGTTTCAGGTCACGCACGCCACCGACCCGGATGTCAACGCCGAGCGGGACTACATCATGGCCGAACTGATCAGGACACGATCGATCGAGATCGTGGAGCTGTACAAAGCTGGTCAGAGCCTCCCTGAGCGGGTCAATCACTACGTGACGGACGGTGACATTGCGTTGGCGAGCATGTTGGTCTCCACCACGGACGACGGCACATGATTGCCGTCGTCTGTCTAATGGATATGCTGACGAGCCTCTTTCGATGTCGTTCGCTCTGCTCGGGGCCGGACCAGGAAGGCGGTGCCGAGCAGGACGACCATTGCCACGCAGACGACCGTCAGGAACGCCTGATCGAAGGCGCGGTGAGCGTGCGAGGTGACGATGGCAGCGAGTTCGGTTGGCAGCCGCTCGGCGGCGATCAGCGCCTCGTCGATGCTATCGCGCGCAACGGCGGGAATGCCGAGGCCGTCGGGCAGAACCATGAACGCCGTATAGACTCCGGACAGGATGCTGCCGAAAATGCTGATGCCGATCGTGCCGCCGAGCTCGAACGACACCTCCTCGATCGACGCGGCCATGCCTTCGCGGCCTTCAGGCGCGTGATTCATCACGGAGTTGGAGGCGGCGGCAATGGATGCTCCGAGCCCGAGCCCGTTGATCGCGATGCAGACCAATTGCAGGGCCAGATTGGCGTTGTAGCAGAGCAGGTAGCCGGCCGCGCCGATGCCGGCGATCAACAGCGCGCCGGACATCGTGGTGGCGGCTCCCACGCGACGGAGCATGAGGCTCGCGAGCGGCCCGCCGATGAATGCACCGAGCGGGGCCGGCAGGATGTACAATGCCGCCTGCAGCGGCGAGTAGCCGAGGACGAGTTGCAGGCGCTGGCTGATCGCGAGCTCCGTCCCCGCAATGGCAAGCGAAGCCACGATCGCGGTGATCACGCTGAGCGTGAACTCGACGTTTCGGAACAGGGTGAAGTCGAGCAAAGGATCCTCGAGACGCAATTGACGGCGTACGAACACCGTCAACATGATGACCGTCGCGACAGCCGTGCCGGCAAGGACGACATAGGAAGACTGGCGACTGCCGAGCTCCTCGACGACGTAGGCGAAGCCGATCAGCCCGGCCATCACCTGCACTGAACCGAGGAGGTCCCAGTCGCGCTCAGCACGATCGGCCGGTGCAGGAATCAGCAGCAGGCCGGCGACCAGCGCCAGGACGACGAGCGGCACGTTGATCAGAAAGACCGAGCCCCACCAGAAATATTCCAGCAGGACACCGCCGACCAAGGGGCCGACTGCCGCCCCGCTGGACGCAACGGCTCCCCAGATCGCGATGGCGAGCGCCCGTTCGTGGTCATCGGAGAAGGTGATGCGAATGATCGACAGCGTCGCCGGCATCATCAGCGCGGCGCCGATCGCGAGCAGGACGCGTCCGCCAACCAGGATCGTGGCGGTCGGCGAATAGGCGGCGACGACCGAGGCCAGTCCGAAGACGATGAGGCCGGCGACGAATGTCCTCTTGTGCCCGACGCGATCGCCGAGCGAGCCGAAGCCTGGAAGCAGGCCGGCGACGACGAGCCCGTAGGCCATGACGATCCACAATTTCTCCGAGGCGGTTGCTCCGAGCTCATGGGTCAGGCTGGGCAGCGCGGTATAGAGCACCGTCATGTCGATGACGACGAGCGCCAGCGCGCTGGAGACGGTCAGGAGAATGAGCCAGCGATTACGTTTCGACATCGGCGAATCCGCCGGCGCAAGATTCTGTTCAGTCCGCGCATTCGCCATCTCGTGCACCGTCCTCATTCCCGTTCAGAGTCTGTCGCGATGCGTGATCCGGCCGTTCATCATCGTCAGCTGAACGTTCACCTTGCCGATCTCGTGCGGCCCGACATCGAACAGGTTCTTCTCCAGCACGATCAGATCGGCCAGCTTCCCGACCTTGATGGAGCCGATCTTATCCTCCATGCGCATCTGGTAAGCTCCGTTGATTGTGTAGCCTCGGATGAGCTGCGGCAGGCTCAGGCGTTCGGCAGCGGGCGGATGGACCAGGCCGTCGGGCTTGCCGGGCTCCTGGCGCGTATGGCCGGCCTGCACCGCCTCGAGCGGCTTGACCACGACCTTGGAGCCGGTCGCCAGGGCATCCATTCCGAACGACACCGTGACGCCTTGGTCGATGAACGTCTTGAAGCTGTACATGCGGCTCCAGCGCTCTTCGCCGTAGATCTCGCGGATGCGGCGCTGGCTCGTATCCGGCACGCCCCACTGGATCTGGGTGTTCGCAATCAGGCCGAGCTTTCTGAAGCGCGCAATGTCCGAGGGCGCGGTGAGGAACGCGTGGCAGATGGTATGGCGGCGGTTGCCGGGGCCCTGCCTGCCGAACGCGGCTTCGTATCCATCCAGGCTCATGCGAACTGCGGCGTCGCCGACGGCGTGAAGGTGCGTATCGATTCCCTCCGCATGGGCTTCGCGCAGGATTCGATTCAACACGGGCGATGGCAACAATGGTTCGCCGCGCCAATCCTGCCTTCCGGCATAGGGATCCAGCAGATAGGCGGTGCGGCTCAGCTCGGTGCCATCGACGATCAGCTTGAGCACCTCGGCCTTGACCAGCGGAGTGCGATAGCGCTTCCGATAGGCCCGAATGATCGGCAGCGGATCGACGTTGGGGTCGTTGTGATAGAGGCTGCCGATCACGCGTTGCAGCAGCTTGCCGCGGCTCTCGAGGTCGACCAGCATGTCGAAACCGTGATGCTGCTCGGTCGGCCAGGCGCTGAAGCCGGCATCGAAGAGGGTGGTGATGC
This sequence comes from Bradyrhizobium sp. SZCCHNRI3052, assembly GCF_032484895.1. Classification (NCBI taxonomy): domain Bacteria; kingdom Pseudomonadati; phylum Pseudomonadota; class Alphaproteobacteria; order Hyphomicrobiales; family Nitrobacteraceae; genus Bradyrhizobium; species Bradyrhizobium sp. SZCCHNRI3052. The sequence continues at coordinate 421,024 of NZ_JAUETW010000001.1, forward strand.
CGGCGGCTGCGAGCTTGGGCTGCCATTCCTCGATGGCGGCGGCGGCCGACTTGAGGCCGAACGGTTCGATGCCGTGCTTTTCGAGCGTCTTCAGTACCGCGAACAGCGCGGGTACTTCCGAAATGAAGCCAGTCGGCTCGCCATTGGGATCCTTTTCGTACCAGGAGGAGCCGGGCACGACGTCGCGTGGGGTGTCCCTCGTGATGCCGGCCATCTCCAGCAGCTTGGAATTGACCCAGTAGCTGTGCAGATCGCAACTGACGAGCAGGACCGGCCGGTCGGGGAAGATCGCGTCCAGCGGTTCCTTGCGGGGACCCGAGGCGGGAAACGCGCCCGCGATCCATCCGAAGCCGAGAATGAACTTCTCGTCGGAATGCGTCTTGGCGTAATCGCGCAGGATCTCGGAGATGCGCTCAGGATCTTCCTCGTTGACCCAGGCGCCGCGGGCAAATGCCAGAGTGCAAAGATGCCAATGCGCCTCGACGAAGCCCGGCATCAGCATGCGGCCCTTGAGGTCGATGACCTCAGCCCCCCGTCCGGCAAACTTCATCGCTCCGGCATCGTCGCCGACATAGACGATCTTGTCGCCCTTGACGACGACGGCCGCCGCCCAGGGCTGCGAGTCTTCCACCGTGTAGACGCGCCCGCCGCGAAACACGGTCGTGCGATTGGGGGCGGCAAAGGCCGGAGCCGAGCCCGCGGCCGCGAATGCTGCGGCGGCAGCCGTTGTTGCAACAATCTGGCGACGGGTCAGTCCGCCGCCCTCCGGCTTCGACGCCGCGAACAGCGAACCGATGGCTGAGCCGCATGCGATGCACATTGTCCTGCTCCGAAAAACCCGCGTTCCGTGTGAGCCGCATCATTCCCTGATCGAACGCTAAACTACGTTCTTCCGCAGCCGCCAGGATTGACCGCGATCAACTCGGCCTCAAAGGCGTCGAGCGTGCGCACGCAGACTGACGCTCTGGATGCTTGCTGATGGTGAAAATTCAAATCGAATGCCTTCAGACAGGATTGCAGACCGGATTGCTGCTCACGGCCACGGAGGCCGCTCGTTCCGAGCAGCGTCATTTTGGAAACAGGAAAGCCAGGCTGGCGCGAAACTGCCAATGCGATGCCTGGTCCGGCTTCAGCAGATTGTAGTACGCGCCCACCTCGGCATTGATCGGCTGCTTGTCGACCATGAAGAGCTTGCCCACGCCGACGCCGATCGGGACGACCCAGCGATCATTGCCCTTCGCGAGCCAGTTCGCCGTGATGATGGGACTCGAGCTGATGTAGGATCCGTCGGAGAAGTTGTAGGTCACGAAGTACTGCAGCATCATCTGGTTCACCGGCGCGCGGTCGCTCGGACCTGCAAACGACCAGATGTTGTTGGCGAGCACCCCGAGCACCCATGGACCCGGCATGGTCAGCGCGACAATGGTCGGGCCTGCGCTCCATTTTCCCGAACCGAGGGCGGGATCGGTCGCCGACGGATAGGAAAAGGTCGGGCCGACACCCCAGATGAGGGCGCCCGAATGGGACGGGGTGAGCGCGAAGATCTGGTTGATGTCGCCGACCCCGCCGATCCGGCCTTGCTCGGGGGAAAAGCGGATCTGGGCGATGCCGGGAATGGTCGTGCGCGTCACCAGATTCCAGTCGGCATTGAGCTGGAACGGGATGACCGGCTCGATCTTGAAGACGTCGGCCGTCTGCCGGTACGGGCCCGTATTCGGCATGGCGATATTCTCAAGGCCGACGCTGATCGTGTCCGCGATCGGGTTCTGCGCCGCCTTGGCCAGATCTTCGAGCGACGGCGTCTTGGCCTGCTGTGCCAGGGCGCCGGAGTCATGGCAGAGTGCCGAGATCAGGAGCAACAGAACCACGTGTCGGAAGGCTCTCGGCGTCCTTGTCGACCTCGCTGTCGAAGCGCCGCTCTTGCAGCCACTGTCTCGCGCCCGCACCGTGTGGCCCCGCTGCATCACGTGAAGGTCGGAAAACGCTCGCCCGCGAACAGGGACCGCCGGAGACGAGACCAGTTGGACGCGAACTGGAACGTGTCGAGATCGGTGTAGGTCTGGCCGATCACCTGCATGCCCGAGGGCATGCGGTCCTCGACCAAGCCGAGCGGGACATCGACGACCGGATAGCGGTTGAGCAGATTCCAGTGCCACGTCAGCGCCAAGCCCAGACCGGTGCCTACCCACGGGTCCACCTTGTTTTCCTTGCTCTTGAACATGTCGGCCCCGACAAGAGGCGTTGCCATGGTCGGCATGAGCAGGATGCGGTACCCCTTGCCGAACACGCGCTGCTGGACCTGGCGGTGCAGCCGCTGCAGCAGCTCTTCGGCTTCTTCGGCCTGGCGCGGTCCGACCGGGCCGACTTGGTCGAGCATTTCGGTCATGTAGGGCGAGAGCTGATCGCGATGCGCATTCGAGATCTCGATCGCCGTGCCGATGGACGTCGACATCAGCCCGCGGATGAAGACCATCTTGTGGGCCTTCGTGAAGCCGCAATCGACTTCGTCCACCGTGCAACCCGCGGCGCGCAGAGCCTCGATGCCTCTCAGCATCGCAGCCTTCACGGACGGTATGACGTCCGCAATGCCGGCGCCCCAATCCACGGCGATGCGCCACCCGGAAAGGCGCGGATAACGGGTGGGATAGTCGAGGCGAGGGCGCATCGCGGCCATCATCCGCTCGGACGGACCGACGATCGCGTTCTGGAGGCGGACGAGGTCGTCGAAGCGCCGCGCCATCGGGCCCGAGGTCGCGAACGGGATTTCCCCACCGGCCACGCGTCCGAACGGCGGCCTGAAGCCATAGAGACCGCATTGCGAGGCGGGAATTCGGATCGAGCCGCCCATGTCCGAGCCCATGGCGAGCGTCGTGAAGCCTGCGGCCAGCGCCGCGCCCGATCCCGCCGACGACCCGCCCGGAGAGTATTCGAGATTCCATGGATTGCGTGTCGTGCCCCAGGCGCGGGTGGACGCGCCGAGGAAGAGGTAGAATTCCGGCACGGTCGTCTGGAACGGCATGACGGCGCCGGCTGCCTCGAGCAAGTCGGTGATGGCCGAGTTTTCCGTTGCCGGTGGCGAGTCCTTGTAGATGAGCGAGCCCTGTGTGGTCCGCCAGCCCGGCCTGGAGAATTCGTCCTTGATGGCTACCGTGATCCCTTCGAGCGGCCTCTGGTTGCCGCGCCGATAGCGGTCCTCGGACAGCTTGGCCTCCTTGAGCGCCTGATCGAAATGCTCGTAGGTGATGCAATTGACCTTCGTGTTGTAGGCTTCGATCCGCTTGATCTGCGCCTTCAAGAGATCGACCGGCGACGCCTTGCGGGCCCGGAACATGGCGATGAGATCGGCGACCGACGCGTAGCAGAGCGGATCGGCAGACTCGGCCCGCGCGGCCGGCAAACCGAGTTCGGACGCGACCAACGCCGCTCCCGCGCCTTTGATGAGCATTCTTCTGTTGATCATATACGCCTCCGCATGTCCGGGAATCGGTCTGAGTATGTCGATGTGGTCCTGAAGGTGTCGGTCCGAGACGTCGCCGGAGTCAGCTTCGCTGTTCGTGCCTGACCTGACCGTTCATGACGGTCATCAGCACCTTTGTGTTGTGGATGTCGTGCGGGGCGACTTCGAACAGGTTTCTTTCAAGCACGATCAGATCGGCGAGCTTGCCGACCTCGATCGAACCGACCTTCTGGTCGAGCCCGAGCTGATAGGCCGGGCCCATGGTGGCGGCGCGGATCGCCTCTTCGAGGCTGATCCGCTCGTCGAGCGGCACCAAAGCCGGCTGATCCGGCTTGTTCAACTCCCGCCGCGTGGTCGCGATCTCGATCGCATCCAGCGGCTTGTAGGTGCTGTAATAGCCGGCGGCCGGCCAATCGGTGCCGAGCGAGATGTTGGCGCCATGACGCAGGATCGAGCCGGTGCGAAACGCCTGCTCGGCGCGCGCGCCGACGCGCGGCCGCATCACGCCCTGCCAATAGGCATCCGCCACCGACCATTGGGCGGAGAACTGCGCGGTGACGCCGAGCTTGGCGAAGCGCGGCAGATCGTCAGGTGAAACAAATATGAGATGCGCCAGCGTGTGCCGGCGATCGCGCGGCGGATTGGCCTTGATCGCGGCTTCGAACGCGTCCAGCGACAGGCGGTTGGCGCGATCACCGTAGGAATGGATGTGAATATTGAGGCCCGCCCTGTCGGCGCGGCGGATGATGTCCTTGAACTGCTCCGGCGGGACCAGCGTCTCGCCGCTCGTGCTCGGATCGTCGCTATAGGGGGCCAGCAATGCGGCGGTCCGTTGGGCTTCGCCGCCGTCGATGTTGAGCTTGAGAACGGGCGCCTGCACCAGTTCGGAATTGAAGCGTCGACGCAGGGCCATCGCGATCGGCACGGGGTCGATCGCCGGATTGTTGTGGTAGGTCGATCCGACCACACGGAACGGCAGTTTTCCTTTGCGCTCCAGATCCTGATAGAGTTCGTAGCCTGTCTCCTCGGGCAGAACGAGCAGTCCGGCATCGAACACGCTGGTGATGCCGGCGGCCGACGCCTTCGGCAGCCACTGTGCGAGCGAGTCCGCAATATAGCCGGTCGTGAACGGCGAGATCGCGTTGAGGACCGGAAACATCGCCGGTGGCTCGACCAGATAGCCGGTCGGCTCTCCCGAGGCCGGGTCCCGCTCGAAGTAGCTGTAGCCGGGCAACGGATCCTTGGTCGCCTTGGTCACCTTGGCAATCGCCAGCGTCTTGGAATTGACCCAGGCGGAATGGCCATCGATCCCGACGAGAAAGACGGGCGTGTCCGGCCAGATCTGATCGAGATCCTCCTTGCGAGGGCCGGTCGGCGGAAAGGCGTTATAGCGCCAGCCGAAGCCGCGGACGATGCCGGCCTGGCCCAGCTTGGCGCGATAGGCCTTCAGGGCGTCGAGCATCTCCTCCCTTGTGTCGTATTGAAGATCGACACCCCGAGTCACGACAGCGCCCGCTATCGGATGGATGTGTCCTTCCACGAAGCCGGGCAGCAGCATCCTGCCGGCGAGATCGACGACGCGGGTCTTCGGGCCGATGAAGGGCCGGACGCCCGCGTCATCGCCGACATAGACGATGTGCTTTTGCTTGACGGCGACCGCGCGGGCCCATTCCCGGCCGCCGTTCACGGTGTAGACCGGGCCGTTGCGAAACACGATGTCGGCCTTGCCGCCGCCGGTTCGCGCCTCGGCGTTCGTCGGAGCGGACACCGAAGCAACGCCGGCTGCGGCGAACGCCGCGCCTGCCTGCAGGAGCCTGCGTCGTGACGGCTCGGCCTCGTTGACGGAGCCAAAATCAAGCTGGAGCAAACCACGGAACCTTGCCCAGTTGCATGCGATGCACATGCATTCACCCTTACACGCTCTGCGGGAAACGCATTCTTCTTGATTCCGCGGATCATATGAACTCGGGGGAACTACGTAGCCCTTCGCGTGCGAAGCGTTCGCATGAGCCGTGCGTGTTCGAGACGATTAGATTCGAATGACTGTCATTTCGGGAGGAAGTACGCGACGTCCGAAGCGGAATGGCCAATTCGAAGCAAGCAGGGGCCGCATCACCTTGTCATGGACGGGACGCCGGCCTGCGCCAGTTTGCGAGTGGGTTGCGAACTCATCCGATGTGCAGAGTTCAGCTCATGGCAACGAAATCGATGTAACCTGCAAGCGTGCGATTCGTGTGGCTCTGCGAGCAAGACCCCTGATCTGGCCGCTTCCGTGTAGCAACTGGCGGTCTCGCTTCGCTCGGCAATGTGTTCTCATGATCTTGCTGCTGGCCGTGATGCTCCAGCTGAGGGGTGACGGCAGACCGACGGAGTGAAGAATGTTCACACTGGCACATGCAGGGACTTGGCTCGTCGTCGGCTTGATTGGTGGCGGCCTTGCCGGCTTCCTGGTGAAGCGCCGCCGAGCCGGTTTCGGGCTCCTCACCAACATCGGATTGGGATGCGTCGGCGCCCTCATCGGTGGTGTCTTGTTCAACCTGTTCGGGTTGTTTCCAGGCATGGGCAGCATCGTCATTTCGCTGCGCGATGTCGTCGCGGCGTTCGTCGGCTCGCTGGTCCTGCTGGCGGCAATCTGGTTGTGGGGCGCAGCCCGCGAACGGAGTCCGCGCTGACCGCAGGCGGTGGTCAGCCGGAGTGACGCGCGGTCTCCGCGCGCCAGTCGCGCGGGCGCATGCCGAAGCGCTGCTTGAAGCGGCGCGTGAAGTGCGACAGATCTGAAAAGCCCCAGTCGAAGGCGATGCGGCCGATGTCGCGGCCGCATCGGGCGGGATCGCGCAGATCGCGCGCTGCGCCATCGAGCCGGCGCTCCATCACCAGGTCGGAGAAGCTGGTGCCGGCGCGGGCCAGCAGCTTGTGCACGTAGCGCTCGCTGATCCCGACGACAGATGCGATGGTCGCCACCGTCAGGCCGGGCTCGCGCACCCGCTCGTGAATGGCGCGGCGCAGCGCCAAGGTCGTCGCATCGGCAAATGAGGTGGTCGCATGCGGCTCGCGGCGGCCGCGGCGCGCCAGGCTCAGCGCCACCAGATCGAGCAGCACGCCGAACAGCGCCGACGCATCGTCGGGCGCGAGCCGCAGCGCATTGGCGTTGAGGGAGCGCGCCGTCTCCACGATCAGTGCGCCGACGCATGGATCGTCGGACAGCCGCGTCGGCGCGATGTCCGGCTCGGCCGGCAGGCGGCTGCACAGCGCATCGGCGGGGACGCGGAACGAGATCACGCCGAGCGACGGCCCGCGATCGTGCTGCAGCACGAAGGTGCGATCGCTGTCGAAGATGCCGACCTGACCGGCGGACAGGCTGACATCGCATTCGTCCTGCAGGATGGTGCAGCGGCCGGCCAGCTTGAGGTTGAGATAGAAGCAGCGCTGGGTGGAAGCGGCGATGTCCGTGCGCGAGCGGCGTACGATGTGCTCGGGAAAGCTGACGCGGTTGATGGCGCCGCTCCCGAGGCTGATGCTTTGCACCTCCGCGGCGAATCCGATGCCGCGCGCCGGCTCCGGCGTCAAGTTCATGAAGGCCTGGCAGATCGCCTCGCGGTAATACGAGAACTGCTCCTCCGGCCGCACCGCCGCCGTATTCCAGCTCCGCTGCCGTTCCGGCTCGGCGCCCATCGGTTCACTCCGAGACCAATCGGGTTCAGTTGCAGCCAAGCGCCGCGGGCGCGGTCCGGCCCATAGTCCCTGCACCGCCTTCCATCGTGCAAAGGAACGTGATCATGTCAACCTACGTCCTGGTCCATGGCGCCTGGCATACCGGCGCCGAGCTCGAGCCGGTCGCCGCGCATGTTCGCTCCGCCGGCCACACCGTCCATCTGCCGACCATCCGCGGCAACCGCCCCGGCGACGCAAAGACCTCCGGACTCGACGAGGCGATCGCCTCGATCTGCGACTACTTCAGCGAGCACGACATCACCGACGCCGTGCTGATGGGGCATTCGTATGGCGGCATGGTCATCACCGGCGTCGCCGACCGCATCGCTCAGCGCATCCGCCGCCTGGTCTACTGGAATGCGTTCGTGCCCAACGACGGCGAGTGCCTCAACGACATGGTGCCACCGCACTATGTTGCGCTGTTCGACGCCGTCGCTGCGGAGCGCGGCGACGGTTCCGTGGTGCTGCCGTTCCCGGTCTGGCGCGAGGCCTTCATCAACGACGCCGATCTCGCCACCGCGACGCGCGCCTATGAGATGCTCAATCCGCATCCCAACAAGACCTTCACCGACAAGATCAAGCTGCGCGCCAATCCCGCCGAGATGGCAATCGCGAAATCCTACATCAACTGCACCGAGGACACGGCGCTGCCGCACAGCCTGCCATGGCATCCGCGGTTGTCCGGCAAGCTCGGCCTGTTCCGGCTGGTCCAGCTGCCCGGCAGCCATGAGCTGTGCTTCTCCGATCCCGGCCGGCTCGCGCAGGCGATCATGGATGCGGGACGCGATTGACGGCGCGTGTCGTCACGCTCCTGGTGTGGCGCCGGTCGGTCATCATTTCAGGTTGTGATCGGCGTCACATTCGCCGGGAGCGCGATCGGCCAGACTGATCTCCGATGAATGCAGCCCGGCGGGGCCTCCATCCTCGCCGCACCATCGGAGAACGCGTCATGGCCCAGCTCCATCTGACGTCCCCTCGCGGACTTGCATCCAAGGTGTCCGCCGCGAATGCGCCCGCGCGGCCGGCCGCGACCAAGGCCGGCTGGCTCGCGATGGCCGCCGGCGCGATCACGACCGTGTTCGCCGCGATCGGCGCGGTGAACAGCGTCCTACCCGCGGCGTCGAACGTCGGCGCGGCCGTGCTCGAAGCGCTGAACGTGCCGGCCTGCCTGTCCTATGCCGATCGCTATGACGGCACGCAGAGCAGCTTCCGCAAGGAAGGCCAGTTCTGGCGCGAATATCCGCGCGGCTCGGAGACGTATAGTTACGAGTTCAAGGAGATCCGCCGCACGCGCCAGGAGATCATGCTGTGGAACGTGACGCCGCGTCCGAACGTGCCGGATGCCGCGAGCCTCGTCGTGCATCTGCCGGTGTGCGGCGGCATGGCGGTGCTGACCGAGGGCCTGCCCGAGCGCGCGACCAATCTGCAGCAGACCTGGCCCGACCGCGGCTGAGGCTCCGACGCGGACAGGCGAGTTCGGATTATTTCAGCACGATCCAGGCCGGCGCGTGGTCGCTGGCGCCGTCCTCGCCGCGGATGGCGCGGTCGACGCCGGCCTTGGTGAGGCGTGGCGCGAGCTGCGGGCTCAGCAGCAGATGGTCGAGCCGCAGGCCGGCATCGCGCGGCCAGCGGTTGCGCTTGTAGTCCCAGAACGTGAACATCGGCGCGTCCGGATGCAGCATGCGGATCGCGTCGCACCAGCCCTGATCGACCAGCGCCTTGAAGGCGGCGCGGCTCTTCGGCTGAATCAGCGCGTCCTTGTCCCAGGATCTCGTCGGATAGATGTCGAGCGTAGCAGGCGCCACATTGTAGTCGCCGGCGAGCACGGCCGGCAGGTCGTCCTTGATGAAATCAGCCGCGTGCTTCTGCAGGCGTTTGAACCAGGCGAGCTTATAGTCGAATTTCGGCCCCGGCTGCGGATTGCCGTTCGGCAAATAGAGGCAGCCGACGACGAGGCCGCGCACCGCGGCCTCGATGTAGCGCGCCTCCTCGTCTCTGGGATTGCCGGGCAGGGCGGTGCGGGTCAGCACCGGCTCGGCTTTGCGCGCAAGGATCGCGACGCCGTTCCAGGTCTTCTGTCCCTGCCACACCGCGCCATAGCCGGCCTTGGCGATCGCATCGACGGGGAAATCGGCCTGGGTGCATTTCAGCTCCTGCAGGCAGACGATGTCGGGCTTGGCCGCGCGCAGCCAGCGCAGCAGATTGGGGAGCCGCCGCCGGACATTGTTGATGTTGAAGGTCGCGATCTTCATGAGGCCCGTCGCCGTGGGGATGGTCCGGATGACCAAGCTCGCAATCGGCTTTTTGTTCACGCGGCAGCGTCGATGCAGCCAAGGCTGCCTACGAAAGCCCGGCCTGTCAGGCGACCCGCGCGCTTCTCGGCGGCGCGAGTCGAGAGGGCGCACGCACCTACTTCGGTCGCGACGCCACCAGCGCGCGGATCTTGTCGGCATCGTCCGGCGTCGCGGGATTGTAGATCACCATGGTGAGGTCGGGCCGGCCATCGACGGCGAAGCCCGAAAATTCCATCGAGAGCGATCCGGCGACGGGATGCTGCAGGGTCTTCACGCCGTCACCGTGCCGCCCTTGCACATCGTTGTCGCGCCACATCGCCGCGAATTCCGGGCTCGTCGCGCAGAGCTCATCGACCAGCGATTGGACATTGCGGGCCGCGCCGGCGCGGGCCACGTCAGCGCGGAAGGACGCGACCACATAGCGCGCCACGGCCTGCCAGTTGGGCTGTGCCGCGCGGACACGGCTGTCGTGGAACATCATGCGCAGAACATTGCGCTGGCCCTCCGGCAGGGTGCTGTAGTCGGTGAGGACAGCCGCAGCCGCCCTGTTCCAGGCGAGGATGTCCCATGTCGCCGTGCGAACGAAGGCGGGACTGTATTCCAGCGTATCGAGCACGCGTTGGAGACGGGGTGAGATGCCGTCGATCGCGTGATAGCGGGCTTCGGGTGGCCGGCCGAGACCGAGCAGGAACAGATGCTCGCGCTCGGCGTCGGTCAGCATCATGGCGCGAGCAATGCGGTCCAGCACGTCGGCGGAGGGCGCGCCGCCGCGCCCTTGCTCGAGCCAAGTGTACCAGGTGGCGCTCACATTGGCGCGTTGCGCCACCTCTTCGCGCCGAAGCCCCGGCGTTCGCCGCCGCTGCAGCGGCAGGCCGAAGGTGGTCGGATCGAGCTTGGCGCGGCGATCCCTGAGATAGGTCCCGAGAGGGTTGGCGTCCGTCATCCTGTTAGCGATTATACCCGTATAAAGTCACAACTTTACCCGCATGAGCAGCCTAGCAATATCCCGGCGGTCTGAACAGGGAGTGTGTCTCATGCGCGTATTCGTCACCGGCGCCGCCGGATTCATCGGCTCTGAAACCACCAGGGAGCTGATCGCCGCCGGGCATCAGGTCATCGGCCTCGCGCGCTCCGCCGAGAACGTCCGCACGCTCGAGCAACTGGGCGCGCAGGTTCATCGCGGCTCGCTGCAGGACCTCGACAGCCTGAAGCGCGGCGCGAGGGATGCCGACGGTGTGATCCATCTCGCCTTCATCCACGACTTCGCGAAATTCGCGGAGAACGGCGCCATCGACAAGGCCGCCATCGACGCCATGGGCGAGGTGCTGGTGGGCACGAACAAGCCGTTCATCGTCACCTCCGGAACGGGGCTCGTTGCGGCCAATGTGGTGGTCACCGAAGACATGCGGCGCGAGTCGTCAGCGCATGTCCCGCGCGTGTCCGAGCAGACGGGTCTCGCCTATGCGTCGCGCGGCGTGCGCGCAATGGTGATCCGCCTGCCGCAGGTTCACGGCGCCCCCGGAAGGGCCGGGCTGATCTCCTATCTGGTGGAGCTCGCGCGACAGAAGGGCCGCGCCGCCTATGTCGGCGAAGGCACCGAGCGCTGGGCCGCGGCGCATCGATCGGATGTCGCCCGCCTCTACCGGCTCGCCCTGGAGAAGGGCATTGCAGACGCGATCTACCACGCCGTCGGCGAGGAGGGCGTCCCCATGCGCGAGGTCATCGAGGTGATCGGCCGCGCGCTGAACGTGCCGGTCGTTTCGATAGGTCAGGAGGAGGCGGGCGACTACTATGGACCACTGGCGATGTTCGCGGGCCTGGACATGCCGGCCTCCAGCATCCTGACACAGCAGCGCCTGGGCTGGACGCCCGAGGGCATCGGCCTGATCGCCGACATCGGCCAGCCGGGTTACTTCAAGGCGTGAGCGACGGCCGCGACCGCGGGAAGTGCAGGAGCCAAGCGCAGGGGGCGCGCGAGTCTTGTGCACTGCCACCGGCCTCATGCGATCGGCACGACGCCGGCACCGTGTCGTCCGCGCGCCCCGCAATGACGGCGACGCGGAGATTGGGGCCTTCGGGCGAGAGGCGACTGAACGTAGCGCTCCTGCCGTCATCGCTGCTAGTCTGGTTCATCCCTGCATGAGCCCGCCATGGCAAAACAGCCCATCCCGCACCCGATCCTCTCGACCGCACGCCTGCGCCTACGACAGTTCGATCCCGGTGACACCGAAGCGATGCACCGGTGCTTCAGCGATCCGGATGCGATGCGCTTCTGGAATCATCCGGTTCACACCAAACGGATCGAGAGCGAACGTGCCGTCCGCCGGTTCATCGATTGCACGCCGTCCTACTACCGGTTCTGGGCGGTGGCACAGGCCGAGACCGACCGCTGCATCGGTATGGTGAACTATCACGACGGCCACATGCGTGCGAAGCGCGTCACGATCGGCTACATCGTCGATCCTGCCCGGCAGCGCGATGGCATCGCCACCGAGGCGGTCGCTGCGATGCTCGATTTCTGCTTCGGCGAGCTCGGCCTGCACCGCGCGCAGGCGCTGATCCATCCGGACAATGCCGCGTCGCGCAAACTGGCCGAAAAGCTCGGCTTCCGCTGCGAGGGCCAGTTGCGCGACCACCTGCGCGTCGGCGGCGAATGGCGCGACGACATGCTGTATGCGTTGCTGAAGACGGATCCGCGCGGGTGGGGGCACAATGCGTAGCCCGGATGAGCGCCACGACATGCGGGACCCATGGCGCGGCACACCCGCAACGGTCTCGTGATCCCGGATGTCGCTACGCTCATCCGGGCTACGCTTGCTGCCAATACCTGACCTTCGAGCGCAAGGAGTAGAAGAAAAGTGCCGAAGTATTCCGGGGCATCTGGAAGCCGTTCACCTTCCGACTCTGAAACGTTCACAACGAACGAATCGGTATCGAGCGAACCGGCAGGGTACAATTCCAATTAAATCGTTTAAGGCCTTCGCATGGAGCAACCGCGCAAGCACCACTTCAACCCGGCCTTCTACCTCGGAAGGTTCGCCGGCCCGGATGGTGATGTCCGCGAAATGCGCCTGGTCCGCGGCAAAGTCATTCTCAAGTCCAGGCATCCTGATGCCACCGGGTTCCAGCGTGACCTATACCGCATCGAGGGTGCCCCGGAGGAGCACTCCCAGCACCTTGAAGTCCATTTCATGTCACCGCTCGACAATGGGGCCGCAAAAGCGCTGGAAAGGATCGAGGCTGGCGACACGATGGACTGGACGGCTGAAGAGCGAAGCGAGTGGGTCCGATTCATCATCGGATTTCTCTTTCGGCATCCCGCAAGCATCGCGCTCATAAAGAAGCACTTCGCCGACGTGTTCGAAGGAGCAATCGAGGCGCTCGAACGGCACTATGACGAGGTCCGCGGCCCGAACGACCCCGCGACCTTTGCCGAGGCTTATGCGCAGAGCAACCCGGCAGCCGCGGAGATTCATGCAACAAACATGATCGCCGAGCTTATCGACAACGACAGGCTTGGCCCGACGATATTCGAAATGCAATGGGCCGTGCTGGATATGACGCGAGCGAAGTTTTCGGTCCTGACCTCTGACCGGCCGCTCTACATGCCGCTGCCGCTTGGCCGGCCAGATGCCTACATTCTGCTGCCGATCTCGCCCACCAAATACTTTATCGCCGCGCGTCAGCGCGCCACGATCGAAGCGCTCAAAAAGCTGAATCCAACCAAAGTCGTCAGGGAAGTGAACACCGCCATTGTCCAGCAAGCCCGTGAATTTGTGTGGGGCCGCGACGATTCACAGCGAGGCTTTGTCGAAAAACATTTCGCCAAGCTGCCGGAGCGCGAGCTGCTGACCGAAGCACAAATGAAAGAAGCGATCGACGCCGCGCGGGGCGCGACGGCGAAGGATTTTGAAGAAAGCTGATCCCACGGTCAGTGGAAGAACCACAGAATGGCTCACGCAATGATCAAGGAGGCGAGCGTCACTGTAATCCTGACCGTAATCCTGGGAGCATTTTTTGCCCGGCCTCAAGATCGCACGGGGGAAAGTGTCTTCGTGGGGGAGCTACGGGATGATGAATTTGACAGCTAATCGATTCTCGAATTTACTAATGTTACATGCTTTGGTTGTATTAAATCATCGGCGGGATCGGGCGGATGGGTGCGCGTCTCTACAAGGGCGTAGGAGTCGGTACGTTTCTCCATCCAAGCGACCTGAGGCTCTCCGGGATACAGCCGAGAGGCAACCGGCCGCGCGCCCCAACAATAATTGACCTTTGTGAGCACATCGCGCGAGGTACTATCGTGTCACCGTACATCTCGCTTACGCGCTCCTACGGGGTGGCCGAGGCCTATGCAATTGACTACAGCAAGGTAGAGCCGACTCGGGCTGTTCCTGCTCACGTATACGAGATTGATGTTCCGCCTAGCGCTGTGGCGCATGTGGTCGATCCGGTGATTTTTATTGCGTCGCAGCAAGGAGATCCCTTATGCTCGCCATCGTATCATCACGATGGGGATCAAAGCTTCCTGAAGTACGTTGTTGACCCAGCGCTCAGGGCATTGCCTGGGTCGAGCGCTCCGACGTCGCGGCGGCCGCCCGGAATGGGTTTGCCGGCTCCGGCTAAGATGCAAATCGAATTCGAAGCGATGGCATTAGCCCTTAGGGATGCCGAAATTCTGCTCGAAGGCCGCATTCCTAAAGAATGGATACTTCATCGCTATGAAGTTTTCTAACTCGGGAGGTCAAGGTCATGCCGGAAATAGATATGACGACCGATGACTTTGGGTTAGGAGGCAAAGTGCAATGCGTGCGTGCGCGTTGGTGGCGTGGCGAAAGCAAGTGCGTCGTTGTAGATTTCGAAGAGACAGGCAGTTATCTAGCCAAGAACAACAAGTTTTCGTTTCGGTTAGACTTAGACAAGGTGGTCTTTCTTGACCACATTTCAGACTCTACCATTGATAGTGTTGTGCATTCGAAGGTCGAGCCGATCTGGCAGAAGATAATGAATTGGAAGCTTAACACAAGAAGCCCCAGGGATGTTGCGATACCCTAACCGGTCTCTGTCTAAGTTCACATTCTAATTTGGGGGACAGATAGCTCGATTGCCTCGAATGGGTTGGTGAATGCTCGCCGAACGATCAAGAATCTCATGAGTGCATTTTGGGAAGCGGTCCTTTAGGAGCGACCTGCGCCCAAACATGAATTTCCCTCGCAATCTCAACGCGACGCACCCTGTCCAGTCCCCCCGCGAAAAATATTCGTCGTTCGTTTTTACAGAAATCATGTTTTTCTATCTCCGTCCCGCCTCGACACGAGGGGCGTATCGCGATCGTCATGACACGCGGGGTGGGATGTGGTGGGCGCTTGGGGTCGCAGCATGGCTTGAGGCCGTGCGGACGAACGGCACGAGGCGCACGTCGAAGACGTATGGTCCTGGCATCCCGACGCTGATGCTACGCCGGTGGTGATGATGATCCGCCGGTCACGGGGGCAAGACAGCCGATCCCCGGGGAGAGTACGCATAAGGCGTAAAGCCATCGCGCGGGGAATGCCGGTTGACCGGCTGAACCTGTGGTGACTGCCGCCTGCTTTTTTTCTGCAGGCGGGCCATGGGTGAGGCCTTCACCCGGCATTCCCTGCGCCCTCGTCTTTCGAAGAGGGTGAAAAAGAGATGCAAGCCTCGGGCGTTACATGCCGCGAGAACGATGGCTCATGTCAGTTCACCGTCATTGCGAGCGCAGCGACTTGTCCGCCGTAGCTCGAAGAGCGAAGGCGGAAGCAATGCAGGGTGGTGTGCGGGACTCTGGATTGCTGCGCTCGCAATGACGATGTGGAAGCAGCTGTATGCACGTCAGACAGAGAGCGTTGCTGCGCGCGATCAGCTTTCCGCGGCCGCCGCACCGCCCTTGTAGATGCGATGATAGCGCCGGCCGAGATTGGTCAGGACTTCGTAGCCGATGGTGCCGAAATGATGCGCGAGCTCGTCGACGGTGATGCCTTCGCCGAGCAGGGTTGCGAAGTGGCCGCGGCGGGCGGCCTTCGGCGGCAGGTCGGTGACGTCGACGGCGATCAGGTCCATCGAGATGCGCCCTGCGATCGGGCAGCGCTGGCCGGCGATGATGACGTCGGCGCCGCGGGTGCCGTCGTTGGAAGAGGCGGCGCGGAAGTAGCCGTCGGCATAGCCGGCGGAGAGGATCGCGATTTTCGTCGGCCGGCGCGCGCTCCAGGTGCCGCCATAGCCGACCGTGTCGCCGCGCGCGAGGTCGCGCAACTGCACGATGCGCGCCTTGATCTCGGCGACCGGCTGCATCGGATTGTCGGCCTCCGGCGTCGGATTGACGCCGTAGAGCGCCGCGCCGGGACGCACCATGTCGAACTGGAAGGCGGCACCGAGGAAGATGCCGGAGGAGGCGGCAAGCGCGGCGGGCACGCCGGTGAACACGCTGGCGACCTCGCGGAACGTCGCGAGCTGGCGCGCGTTCGACGGGCTGTTGATCTGCTCGGCGGAGGCCAGATGGCTCATCACCAGCGTGATGCCATGGTCGCCGCCCTGGATGCGGGGGATCATGCCCTGCGCATCGATCGGGCTGAGGCCGAGCCGGTTCATGCCGGTGTCGACATGGATGGCCGCGCCGCCCTTCCAGCCGGTGCGGCGGCAGAACATGTCCCATTCGGCGAGCTCGTTGAGGTCGCCGATGACAGGACGGCAGTTGATCGCCGCGTAGTCTTCGCCGGTGTTCTGGAAGAAGCCGTCGAGCACGTAGAGCGCGGCGCTGTCCGGCAGGGCGGCGCGGGCGACTTTTGCCTCCGCGAGCGTCGCGACGAAGAAGGTCTTGCAGCCGGCCGCGGCGAGCGTGCGCGCCACCTGGGGAATGCCGCAGCCATAGGCGTCGGCCTTGATCACCCCGGCGCATTCGGCCGGCACTGCGGTCTTTTCCAGTTTGCGCCAATTGGCGGCGAGCGCATCGAGATCGATGGTCAGCACGCCGGTGGCGCTGGCCGGGACAGCGTCGTCGACCGCCGAGACAGGTTGCTCGGCGGGTTTCTGTTCGGGAACACTCATGTGGCGCTTTTACGCGCCGCGGCGTCACGGTTCAACCGCGTCAGGTCAATAGTCGTGGTGCTGCGGCGGCAGGCCGTCATGGGCGAGGTCGCCGAAGCGGGTGACCGAGGCGTCGAAGTGCAGCTCGACCGTGCCGGTCGGACCGTGGCGCTGCTTGCCGATGATCACTTCGGCCTTGCCGAGCGCCAGATCCATTTCCATCTGCCACTTCTGGTGCTCCTCGGTGCCGGGACGCGGCTCCTTGGCGGCCAGATAGTACTCGCCGCGATACACGAACAGCACCACGTCGGCATCCTGCTCGATCGAGCCGGATTCACGCAGGTCCGACAGTTGCGGCCGCTTGTCCTCGCGGTTTTCGACCTGGCGCGACAGCTGCGACAGCGCGATGATGGGAACGCTGAGCTCCTTGGCCAGCGCCTTCAGGCTGGTGGTGATCTCGGTGATTTCCTGGACGCGGTTGTCGTTGCCGCGCTTGCCCGAGCCCGACAGCAGCTGGATGTAGTCGATCACCAGCAGGTCGAGGCCCTTCTGGCGCTTCAGCCGGCGGGCGCGCGCCATCACCTGCGCGATCGAGATGCCGCCGGTCTCGTCGACATAGAACGGCAGCGACTGCAGCTCGATCGAGCATTCGCGCAGCTTCTCGAAATCGGCCTCGGTGATGCCGCCACGGCGGATGTGGCTGGAGGGAATGCCGGAGCGCTCGGCGATGATACGGGTGGCGAGCTGCTCGCCGCTCATTTCGCAGGAGAAGAACCCGACCACGCCGCCCTGGGCGGCGCGATAGGTGCCGTCCGGCTGCAATTCGGGAACATAGGCCTGGGCGACGTTGTAAGCGATGTTGGTCGCGAGCGAGGTCTTGCCCATGCCGGGACGGCCGGCGAGGATGATCAAGTCCGAATGCTGCAGGCCGCCCATCTTGGCGTCGAGATCGCGCAGGCCCGTGGAGATGCCGGACAGCTTGCCGTCGCGCTGAAAGGCCTTGGCGGCCATGTCGAGCGCGGTCGTCAGCGCCTGGGAGAATTTCTGGAACCCGCCGTCGTAGCGTCCGGACTCCGCGAGCTCGTACAGCCGGCGCTCGGCGTCCTCGATCTGGTTGCGCGGCGCGAAGTCCACCGGCGCGTCATAGGCGACGTTGACCATGTCCTCGCCGATGCCGATCAGGTCGCGGCGCAACGACAGGTCGTAGATGGTGCGGCCATAGTCCTGGGCGTTGATGATCGTGGTCGCTTCGGCCGCGAGCCGCGCCAGATACTGCCCGACGGTCATGCCGCCGATGTCGACGTCGGCCGGCAGGAACGTCTTCAAGGTCACGGGCGTCGCGACCTTGCCCATCCGGATCAGGCTGGACGCGGTCTCGAACACGGTCTGGTGCAGCGGCTCGAAGAAATGCTTCGGCTCGAGGAAGTCCGACACGCGATAGAACGCGTCGTTGTTGACCAGGATCGCGCCGAGCAGACCCTGTTCAGCCTCGATGTTGTGAGGAGCGCTGCGATAGGCCGGCGTTGCTGCGTCAGCCGACGCCAGCTTGTGAACGTTCGAATCGGTAAGTGCCATGACCGCGTGTTTAGCAGCTTTGAAGGGGAGGGGATAAAGCGCCAGTCGCGCGCGAAGCGGAAGCGAAAGCTGAGCGCAATTCACCGTCTGGTAAATCTGGTGGATGAATCCGGACTCGCCAGATGCCGCGCTTGACGGAACCGACAGGACTCAACGCCGCGCGAGCGCGAGCGACACGCCGGTGCAATCAACCGGCGCGATCGTTCGACACGCCGGCGAGGCGGGAACGAGAGCCGGTACGGCAGGGCGTGCCAGGGCCGCGCGTGGATCCGCGCCCGGCGTCAGACCAGCAGCAGATAGAGGAGGGCGATCAGGGATGCTCCCACGCCCGCGGCGATCAGCGCGTAGTCGGTGCTGAAGTCGGTCTGGGGTTCCAACATGGCTCTGGCGGGGCTCGGGGACATGCCAGGACACTACGGCCGGGCTTCCCCAGGGTCTGTGAGCCAGTTCACAGACCGCACGATTTGTTTGAAAATTTGAGTCGGATGGGCATAATCTCGCGCTTGGGATGCAAGACGTCAACAGAGCATCTCAGAATTGAAGTCGAGACCGGCGCGGCGCAGCCGAGGGAATGCGGCCGTCCGTCTCTGCAGGACCATTGCACTGGCGCCGCCCTCCGCTGTCGTCGCGGGCCGCGCGCGCTATTCACCCGCCATCTGCAGCGCCGGGCGGCTGCCGCGCTCGCGCGCCCGCAGCCGCGTCTCCTCACGGTGGACGTAGTCGCGCGTCATCGGCACCACGCCCTGGCGCTTCGTCAGCTGGATCTGGACATTCATCATGTTCTGCTTGCGGAACCCCATTTCCGCGGCCGCCAGGTAGAACTCCCACATCCGCGCGAAGCGCTCGTCATAGAGCTGCACGGCCTCGTCGCGCCGGGCCATGAAGCGTTCGCGCCACGCCTTCAGGGTCTCCGCGTAGTGCAGGCGCAGGATCTCGATGTCGCAGACGAGGAGCCCGGCGCGCTCGATCGCCGGCAGAACCTCCGAGAGGGCTGGGACGTAGCCGCCGGGGAAGATGTATTTGGCGATCCAGGGATTGGTCGCATCAGGGCCCTCGGAGCGTCCGATCGAATGCAGCAGCATGACGCCGTCGTCCGCGAGGAGCTCGGCGCAGCGGCGAAAGAAGGTGTCGTAGAAGGCGACCCCGACATGCTCGAACATGCCGACCGAGACGATGCGGTCGAAGGTGCCGGGCACGTCGCGATAATCCTGCAGCAGGAAGCGGGCGGAGGCGGAGAGGTGCCGTTCGGCCGCGCGGGCCTCGGCAACCTGCAACTGCTCGGCCGACAAGGTCACGCCGGTGACGTCGGCATCACACATCTCGGCCAGGTAAAGTCCAAGCCCGCCCCAGCCGCAGCCGATGTCGAGGATGCGGTGGCGGCGGCCGATCAGCAGCTTGGCTGCGAGATGACGTTTCTTGGCGAGCTGGGCGTCGTCCAGCGTCGCGTCCGGCGTCTCGAAATAGGCGCAGGAATATTGCCGGTCGGCATCGAGGAACAGCGAATACAGCCGCCCATCGAGATCGTAATGATGGGCGACGTTGCGGCGCGCGCGTGCCCGGATATTGAGCTGGCGCAGGTGCCGGATCAGATAGCGCAGCCACCATTGCGGCCTGGCCCAGTCGGGCACCACGGCCGGCTGGCTCATCACGATCGACAGCAGATCCGCGATCGATCCTCGTTCGACCACGAACGAGCCGTCCATATAGACCTCGCCGAGCGCGAGCTCGGGATTGGCCAGAATCCGGCGCTCGGCTTCACGAGTCAGAAATCGTGCCGCCACGGGGACACCGGTTCCATCCCCGCAGCTGAACGACGTGCCGCTGGCGGTCGTAAAGCTGATCGACCCACGGCGAATGAAGCTACTCAACAGACTTCGCAGCAAACGGTCCATCCACACCACCCAACGAGCTATTCCCGTGAGTTGCTGACTTTCCCGGCCGTCGCACTCGACGCGTTGAGAACCGATTGGTTCCCTATCATCACGTTGTTATGTTACCCGGCGGGCACAAGCCGACGCCACTGCCATGAACACAACGCCGATATTCCGAACCGTCATTGATCGATGGACATCTCGGCGCAGGAACATCTGTGCGCTTTCATTCGCTCCGCAATCCGTTAAAAAGGCCGCGGCCGCCGGCCTTTTGGCCGGTGTCCGGCATCTGACCGCCGGACGAGGTCTGAAGGGATCGCCGTCGAAGGCGTGGAGCGACCGCAATGTCCGCTGTCACGTTCGGCTGATAGCGAGAGGAAACACGGCAGCGGATGTCGCGCGGGGCGGCGCCGTGTGGGCGAAACCATAGCTGGAGAATGAGAATGGTGGGCCGAGCGCTCAATTTGGCGACGGTGGTGGCGGTGTTCTGCATGGGCTTCGCGGGGGCCGCCGTTGCGCAGGAAAATCTCGATGCGGGCAAGAGTCCTGCGCAGATCTACAACGGGACCTGCGTGGTCTGCCACAAGTCGCCGCGCGGCCTGGCCAAGAACACCTCGGCCAGCTCGCTGCCCGGGTTTCTGCGCCAGCATTACACGACGAGCCCCGAGATGGCCGGCGTGCTCGCCAACTACCTGATTGCGAACGGCGCTGCGGATGCGCGATCAACGGGCCACTCCGGCAAGGAGACGCGGTCCGAGCGCCGCGCCCGGTCAGCCGCCACCGAGCCGCCCGAGGCGAAACCGGCCGCCGCGGATGCTGCTGCGAGCCCAGGCGAGCCGCGCCGCCGTTCGGGTCATCACTCCAAGCGCTCCGCGCCGGCCGAGGCGAGGCCCGACGCGGCAGCAGATCCAGCCGCTGCGCCGGCCGACGGCGAGGGCAGCGCGCCCGCGAAGAAGGGCCGGCTCGGCAAGCGCAAGAAGCCGGCCCAGGAGGGCTCGGCTGCGGAAGAGACGCGCGGCGAGCCGACCGGTGCGACCCGCCCGTCGGCGTCGCGCGAGGACAGCGCTGCCGGCTCCGAGCCGCCGCGGGTCGAGCCGGCAAGATCGAGCGAGGCCGCGCCGGCGCTGCGCGCCGATCCGGTCCCGCCGGTGACGCCGGCGCCGGCCACGACCCAGTCGGTGCCGTCGGATCCCTCGGTTCCGTCCTCGCCCTCGCGCTGAGACGACAATGAAAAAGCCCGGCTCGGGGAGCCGGGCTTTTCCGCAAATGGGCTGGCGCGCTTACTGCTGCGCAGGCTCGCCGGCAGCGCCCTCGTCCTGGGCCTCCGGATCGAAGAACTCGCCGGCGGCGGCGATCGCTTCGGCGGCGGCATCGCGGTCCTCCTGGCGGGTCGAGATGTCCTCGCCGCGCTTGATGCGCTCGGCCTCGTCGGCGCTGCGGGCGACCGTCACGGTCACCGAGGTCTCGACCTCCGGGTGGATCGCGATGGTGATCGTCTGCTTGCCGATCGTCTTGATCGGGGCGTCGAGCCAGACCTGCGGCCGGCTCACGGTGATGCCGTCGGCGGCGAGGGCGGCGACGATGTCGCGCACCGAGACCGAGCCGAACAGCTGGCCGGATTCGGAGGCCTGGCGGATGATGACGATGTCGCGGCCGTCGATCTTCTCGGCGACCTTGGCCGCCTCGCCCTTGGCCTTGATGTTGTTGGCTTCGAGCTCGGCCTTCATGCCCTCATACTTGGCCTTGTTCTCGGCGGTGGCCCGCAGCGCCTTCTTGCGCTTCAGCAGGAAGTTGCGGGCGAACCCGTCCTTGACCTTCACGATCTCGCCCATCTGGCCGAGCTTGGCGACACGTTCCAGCAGAATGACTTCCATCGATGTTCTCCTTGTGATGTTCGGAAGCGGTTGGTGTGAGGTTGAACTTTTACGGCACCGGCAAAGGCGGCGGCTGCCGCGGGCCGTAACGGTGACGGAGGTCGAAGGCGGCGTCGGCGAGGCCGAGGACGATCATCGCCAGCATGGGGATCGGCCAGATGAACGTCAGCATCAGCGCGTAGGCGAGGCCGAGCCAAAGCGGCCGGGTGCGCAGCGGCAAGGTCAGCGTATGCAGGACCGCGAAGCCGGTGAGCGCATAGGCGGTCAGCAGCGCTGCGGCGGCGATTCGCGCCAGCATGCCGATCAGCCCGCCCGGGAAGCAGAACGCGATGATCGCAAACAGCGCCGGCAGCGTCATCAGCGGCAGCTTGGTGTCGCGCAGGCGCGGCCATGGGCGCATCAGCCGGCCGGAGATCGCCGTGATCTTTGCGGCCGCCAGGACGTTGAGCGACAGGATCGTGGTCATGATCACCGCGGCCATCGGCGGCGCCATGAACACCAGGATCTCGACCAGCCGGGGAATGTCGACCGCGTCGGTCGACGTGACGGTATTGCTGAGCACGCGCGACAGCAGCCGCCTGAGACCCTGATTGGTGGCCGTCATGTCGGTGCCGAAGGAGAACGCGGCAATCAGCGCTGCGATCACCGCGATCCACAGCAGGATGTTGCCGGGCGGATACCATTCGATGCCATCCTGGCCGGACGGGCTGGTCGTCGGACGGCCGAGCAGGACGAGGTGGCCGAGCCACCAAGCCGGCAGCGTCACGGAGACGGCAAAGGCGAGAGCGCGATCGAAGCCGAAGATGGCCAGCACGCAAGCGGTTGCTACGAGACCGCCGATGACGGCGCAAAGCCGGCCCCAGGCGATTGCAGCGACGAGCAGCGGCACGGGCGCGAGCAGCGCAAGCACGAGCGCCGTCATCACGCCCGATCCGGTCGAGGCGAACATGACCGCGGAGGCCGCGCCTGCCGCGAGCGCGATGAGAAGCGTTCCGATCATCAGCTGTCCCGCTCCCTTCGAGCGGTTAGAGGCGCCTTCGCCCCAACCATCGGCGACCGGACGAACCGGAAGCCTTATGAGAATTCAACGGAAGGAGCCGGCGGCGCGGGGCCGCCGGTCCGAGGTCCGCAATCAGCGGATGACGTAAGGCAGCAGGCCGAGGAAGCGGGCGCGCTTGATGGCGCGCGCGAGTTCGCGCTGCTTCTTGGCGGACACGGCCGTGATGCGGCTCGGCACGATCTTGCCGCGCTCGGAGACGTAGCGCATCAGCAGCTTGGAGTCCTTGTAGTCGATCTTCGGCGCGTTCGGCCCGGAGAACGGGCAGGTCTTGCGGCGGCGGAAGAACGGGCGACGTGCGGGGGCTTCAGCCATTGATCTTACTCCTCGTCCGCAGTTTCTTCGTCACGGGGCCGGCGCGGGCCGCGATCGCCACGGTCACCGCGATCGCCACGGAAGCCGCCGCCATCGCGCTCACCACGGAAGCCACCGCCGCGGTCGTCGCGCTCACGGTCGCGATCGGCCTTGCGCATCATCGCCGACGGGCCTTCCTCGAGCTCGTCGACGCGGACGCTGAGGTAGCGGATCACGTCTTCGCTGATCCGCTCCTGGCGCTCGATCTCGGCGATCGCCGCGGACGGCGCGTCGATGTTGAGCAGCACGAAGTGGGCCTTGCGGTTCTTGTTCATGCGGTAGGTGAGGGAGCGAACGCCCCAATTCTCGGACTTCGTGACCTTACCGCCGAGACCTTCGACGATACCGGTCATCTGAGCCGTCAGTTCTTCCACCTGCTGGGTGCTCGCGTCCTGACGCGCGAGGAATACATGCTCGTAAAGCGGCATGGCTGTCCTTTCCAAGTTGGCGCAAATCCCGGCGTCAAGCCCTTCGAGACCTTGTGGAAAGGACTCGCAGACGTCAGCTCAGAAGGCGGGAACACGGGACGACGGGCCGACTGGCCCTGCCACATCAAAGTCGCCTGGACAGCTTGGAGAGGTTAAATCCCCAAGGTTGAGCAAGGTGATTTGCTGGGACCGTCCGTTCAGCTCCCGGCTCGGGATCCACGGATGGCGCGCCTTATACCGATTTTCGGGGCCAAGGCAAGGGAAAGTGGTCGAATTGCGCCCGTCACGTGCTTGACATCACAGGGCCGGCCAGTGTCTTTCCGGCCAAAGTTACTCAATTCCAGGGATTTTGGAACGTTCAGGGGGCGGCCATGACGGCAGCATTCACTTTTCCGGGGCAGGGGTCCCAGGCCGTCGGCATGGGCAAGGCGCTCGCCGACTCCTTCCCGGTGGCTCGTTCGGTGTTCGAGGAGGTCGATGCCGCCCTCGGTGAGAAGCTGACGACCATCATTTGGGAAGGTCCGGCCGAGACCCTGCAGCTGACCGAAAATGCCCAACCCGCTCTGATGGCGGTCTCGATGGCAACCTTGCGGGTGCTGGAAACCGAGGCCGGATTCTCGGTCGGACGCGACGCCGCCTTTGTCGCAGGTCACTCATTGGGCGAATACTCGGCGCTGGCCGCCGCCGGCAGCCTGACGATTGCGGATACTGCCCGCCTGCTGCGCACCCGTGGGCTTGCCATGCAGAAGGCCGTTCCGGTGGGCGTCGGCGCCATGGCCGCGCTGCTCGGGATGGATTATGAGGCGGCTGTAGCGGTCGCCGAAGAGGCGGCCCAGGGCGAGGTCTGCCAGGCCGCCAACGACAATGGCGGCGGCCAGGTGGTGGTGTCCGGCAACAAGGCCGCCGTCGATCGCGCCGTCGAGATCGCCCGCGCCAAGGGCGCGAAGCGCGCCATGCTGCTGCCGGTCTCCGCGCCGTTCCACTGCAAGCTGATGCAGCCGGCGGCGGACGTCATGGCGGAGGCGCTGTCCAAGGTCACGATCAAGGCTCCGGCCTCGCCCCTGGTCTCGAACGTACTCGCGGCGCCGATCAGCGATCCCAACGAGATTCGCCGTCGCCTGGTCGAGCAGGTCACGGGTACGGTGCGCTGGCGCGAATCGATCGCATATATGGCGGGCCAGGGCGTGACACGGTTCTTCGAGATCGGCGCCGGCAAGGTGCTCAGCGGCCTGGTCAAGCGGATCGCGGATGGTGCGGTCGGCGTCGCCGTCGGCGGCCCGTCGGATATCGTGGCCGCGAAGGATGCGCTGGCCGCGGCGAAAACGTCGTAAGTGGCCGCTTGGAAGCGGCATTGAGGAGAGTTGGATGTTCGATCTGAGTGGCAGGACCGCGCTGGTGACCGGCGCGACCGGCGGCATCGGCAACGCGATCGCGAAGGCCTTGCATGCCCAGGGGGCGACCGTTGCCGTTTCCGGCACCCGGCGCGAGGTGCTTGAGACCCTCGCCGGCGAGCTGGGCAGCCGTGTGCATGTGCTGCCTTGCAACCTGTCCGACGTGGCCGAGGTCGAGGCGCTGGTGCCGGCCGCCGAGCAGGCGATGGGGCAGGTCGACATTGTCGTCGCCAACGCCGGCATCACCCGCGACAACCTGTTCGTGCAGCTCCGCGACGAGGATTGGGACGAGGTGATCAAGGTCAACCTGACCGCGACATTCCGTCTCTCGCGTGCCGCCACCAAGCTGATGATGCGCAAGCGCTTCGGCCGCATCATCGCGATCACCTCGATCGTCGGCGTCACCGGCAATCCGGGGCAGGGCAATTACACGGCGTCCAAGGCCGGCATCATCGGCATGATCAAGACGCTCGGCGCCGAATATGCCAAACGCGGCGTGACCGCCAACTGCATCGCACCCGGCTTCATCAAGACACCGATGACCGACGCTCTGAACGAGAAGCAGCGCGAGTCGATCCTCGCCAAGGTGCCGGCGGCGCGGTTGGGCACGCCGGAGGACATTGCTGCAGCTGCGGTGTACCTCGCCTCCAACGAGGCGGCGTATGTCACGGGGCAGACCATCCACGTCAATGGCGGCATGGCCATGATCTAGGCTCTGCCGTGGCTCGGAATGCGGCGAAAAGACGTCGCGACCACTATACCGGGCCGTGTGGTCAATGATTCGCGTGTATGGTAACCGGGCAGCTGATCGGGGCACGAAGAACGCCATTGCAGGATTTCCAAACCCTGTATATTGGCGGGGCGAGCTGCCATCGTTCGCCGGGCCTCCGTCGGCTGGTGCTGCTGATCCGGGTTCCTGTTTGAGCGCTCTGGATCGGAGGCGTACCGGCCTCATGGAGAGTGTGGATTGGAGTTTGTGAGTGGCCCCGTTTCCGAAGTTTTCGGACCGCAAGTCGTCCGCCAAATTTCGGTAAAGGGGCGCTGCGGGGCAAATCTGGTTTTGCGCGATCGCGAAGGAAGTTTAGCGGCCGGGGTGATGCGGATCATCCGGGGGTCGGGTCTTAAAGGAACAAGCACGAGGTTTGAACGATGAGTGAGATTGGCGAGCGGGTTAAGAAGATCGTGGTCGAACACCTTGGTGTCGAGCCCGAGAAAGTGGTCGACAACGCGAGCTTCATTGACGACCTCGGTGCTGACAGCCTCGATACGGTCGAGCTCGTCATGGCCTTCGAGGAAGAGTTCGGGTGCGAGATTCCGGACGACGCCGCGGAGACGATCCTGACCGTCGGCGACGCCACCAAGTTCCTCGAGAAGAACGCCAAGAGCTGACGCTCCGGCGAGAGTTGCGCGAAACCGGCCGATCCGTCTTGTGCGGTCGACCGGTTTCTTGCTGTTGGCGGCGTCGTGATGAGCCGTCATCTGGCGGTCGGCGATGGACGATTCGGACGCGCTGCCCGGCCAGAACGTGTTACTCGAACAATTGACCCGAGGTGCGGCGACGGCCGTCAGCCGATGCACAAGCGCTCAAGGTCGGGTCTGGAGAAACGAACATGAGGCGGGTTGTCGTCACTGGCCTTGGCATGGTTTCGCCGCTTGGCTGTGGTGTGGAAACGACCTGGCAGCGCATCCTTCAGGGCAAGAGCGGTGCGCGCTTGATCGAGTCGTTCGAGGTCTCCGATCTTCCCGCCAAGGTGGCCTGTCAGGTGCCGCGCGGCGATGGCTCCGACGGCACCTTCAATGCCGACCAGTGGATGGAGCCGAAGGACCAGCGCAAGGTCGACGATTTCATCATTTTCGCGATGGCTGCGGCGCGTCAGGCGCTCGATGACGCCAACTGGCATCCTGCGACGGAAGAGGACCGCTGTGCCACCGGCACGCTGATCGGGTCCGGCATCGGGGGCCTCTCGGGCATTGCCGACACTGCGATCCTCCTGAAGGAGCGCGGTCCGCGCAAAGTGTCGCCCTTCTTCATTCCTGGACGTCTGATCAATCTCGCCTCGGGCTATGTCTCGATCGAGCACGGGCTCAAGGGTCCCAATCATTCGGTCGTCACTGCGTGCTCGACCGGCGCGCATGCGATCGGCGACGCCAGCCGCCTGATCGCGCTCGGCGATGCCGATGTCATGGTCGCCGGCGGCACCGAATCGCCGATTTGCCGAATTGGCATGGCCGGGTTCTGCGCGGCGCGCGCGCTGTCGACCGGATTCAACGAGACGCCCGAGCGCGCGTCGCGCCCTTACGATAAGGACCGCGACGGCTTCGTGATGGGCGAGGGCGCCGGCGTGGTCGTGCTCGAGGAGTATGAGCACGCCAAAGCACGTGGCGCGCGGATCTACGCCGAGGTCTCCGGCTACGGACTCTCCGGAGATGCCTATCACATCACCTCGCCATCTCCGGACGGCGACGGCGGTTTTCGCAGCATGAGTGCGGCGCTGAAGCGCGCCGGTATCACGGCCGCCGACCTCGACTACATCAACGCGCACGGCACCTCGACTCAAGTCGGCGACGAGATCGAACTCGGCGCGGTCGAGCGCCTGCTTGGCAATGCCGCTTCGAAGATCTCGATGTCGTCGACCAAATCGTCGATCGGACATCTGCTCGGCGCGGCCGGCGCCGTCGAAGCCATCTTCAGCATTCTCGCGATTCGGGATAACATCGCCCCGCCGACGATCAATCTGGAGAACCCGTCGGTGGAAACCGCGATCGATCTCGTGCCGCATGCACCTCGCAAACGCGAGATCAACGTGGCACTGTCGAACTCGTTTGGTTTCGGCGGCACCAACGCGTCGGTGGTTTTACGGCGCGTGGTGACCTAGTGCGGAAGGACGGATGCCGCGCGGGCCGATTGTCGCTTGGTCACGCGGATATCCGACTGCAGCCACACTAGAACCCAAGACTTCGCGTGTCTTTCGCAGGTCGGCCTTCGGCGCCGATGCGGTAAGTGGATACGCATGGCGGTGAGGCCCGGCGAAAACACCTTTTCGCCGTATTCGATGACGAGATGACGAATCGTTAAATGGGCGTGGACTTCAGGTCGCTTGCGTTGGGGAGCGCACGGCCACGACGAGAGCGACAGGACTGAAGGTTGCATCGATGAGTGAACGGCCGCCCATCTCGCCCCGCAGCCCGCGCGCAGCGCTGGAGCCGGAACGCGTGCCGCCGCCGCCGCGCCGCTCCGACCGCGCCCGCAATCCGTTCGTGGTTGTCGGCAACGCGATCATCACCTTGCTCATCCTGGCCATGCTCGGCGTGGGCGCGGCCTACTATTATGGACGGCAGATCCTGGAAGCGGCAGGACCGCTGCAGGAGGACAAGGTCGTCAACATCCCGCAGCGCGCGGGCAAACGCGATATTGCCGACGTGCTCGCGCGTGAAGGTGTGATCGACGTCAATCCGTGGATCTTCATCGGTGGAGTCTATGCCCTGAAGGCCAGTTCCGACCTCAAGCCGGGCGAGTATGCGTTCCAGAAGAATGCATCGTTGCGCGACGTGATCGGCGTCATCGTCGAAGGCAAGGTCGTGCAGCATTCGGTGACCGTGCCCGAGGGCCTGACGTCAGAGCAGATCGTGGCCCGCCTGTCCGAGAACGAGATCTTCACCGGCAGCGTCCGCGAGATTCCGCGCGAAGGCACGTTGTTGCCGGAGACCTACAAGTTTCCGCGCGGCACCAGCCGCGATCAGGTCGTGCAACGCATGCAGCAGGCGCAGAAGCGCGTGTTGGCCGAGATCTGGGAACGGCGTAGTCCGGATCTGCCGGTCAGGACGCCGGAGCAGCTGGTGACGCTGGCTTCGATCGTCGAGAAGGAGACCGGCAAGCCCGACGAGCGCAGCCGGGTGGCCGCCGTGTTCGTCAACCGGCTGAAGCAGAGGATCAAGCTGCAGTCCGATCCGACCATCATCTATGGTCTGGTCGGCGGCAAGGGCACGCTGGGCCGTCCGATCAAGCGCAGCGAGATCACCCAGCCGTCGCCCTACAACACCTATGTGATCGAGGGCCTGCCGCCGGGACCGATCTCCAACCCCGGCCGCGCCTCGCTGGAGGCGACGGCCAATCCGGCGCGCACGCGCGATCTCTATTTCGTCGCCGACGGCACCGGCGGCCATGCTTTCACCGAAACCTACGACCTGCACCAGAAGAACGTCGCCAAGCTCAGGGCGATGGAGCGGCAGACCCAGAACGACACCGTCGAGCCCGACGAGGCGCCGCCTGCCGTCGCGGGTGGCGCGGCCGATCCGGCGGCCGGAGCGACCCCACGGGCGCCCGCAGCGGCAAAGAAGCCGCCGGCCAACCGCGCCACCGGCGGAGTTGCACCGGGGGCCGCACCTGGCAACGGCGCCCGTCAGGGGGCGGCGCAGCCGAGCCCGCCGGTCGTTCAGCAATAATTTCCCACGCATGTCGGCCGCGCAGAACCGGGCTTAACATTTGCCCAAAAGGCCGTAAGGTTCGCGCACTTTCGGCGGGGGTTGAGTCTGTCCCCGTTCCCAATGTGCCGGAGACATGGACGAAATGGCGCTGTCGAGCATGACCGGCTTTGCCCGTAGCCACGGGGCAAGCGGTCCCTACTCGTTCGAGTGGGAGTTGAAGTCGGTCAACGCCAAGGGATTGGACGTCCGGGTGCGATTGCCGCAGGGCTGGGACGAGGTCGAGGCCTTCGCCAAGAAGCGCGCGACGGAAGTCCTGTCGCGCGGCACGGTCTATGCGAATCTCACCGTCAAGCGCACCGAGACCGGGTCGACGGTGCGAATCAACGAGGACGTGCTGGCTGCGGTGGTGAAGATGGCGAGCTCGCTCGCCGGCAGGATTGACGCGGTCGCACCGAGCATTGACGGGCTGCTGTCGATCAAGGGCGTGATCGAGGTGGCCGAGCCGGAGAGTGACGAGGCCGAGGACAAGGCCGCCAAAGAGGCGGCGATTGCAGGCTTCGACACCGCTCTGAAACATCTCGTCGAGATGCGCCGGCGCGAGGGCGACACGCTCGGTCAGATCCTCAATCAGCGCGTCGACGAAATCGAGGCGTTGGCGAAAAGGGCGGAGGCGTCGCCGGGCCGCAAGCCCGAGGCGATCAAGGCGCGGCTGGCCGAACAGGTGGCAGCCCTGCTCGAAACCTCCGACCGCTTCGATCCCGATCGCCTGGCGCAGGAGGCGCTGCTGATCGCGGCCAAGGCCGACGTGCGCGAGGAACTCGATCGCATCGCCTCGCACATCGCGCAGGCGCGCGAGATGCTCGGCAAGGGCGGGCCCGTCGGCCGCCGGCTCGACTTCCTCGCCCAGGAATTCCATCGCGAGGTCAACACCACCTGCTCGAAGTCGAACGACATCGAGCTGACGAACATCGGCCTGGAGATGAAGACCGTGGTCGAGCAGTTTCGCGAACAGGTTCAGAATCTGGAGTGATCCATGGCGGCTCACGACGGAAGCTTCGATGGGGTCGAGCGGCGCGGGCTGATGTTCGTGCTGTCATCGCCTTCGGGGGCAGGCAAGACGACGCTGTCGCGCCTGCTGATCGAGCGCATGTCGGGCCTGCGGATGTCGGTCTCGGCGACGACGCGTCCGATGCGGCCTGGTGAGGTCGACGGCCGCGACTATCACTTCGTCGACCGGGCGCGCTTCGAGGACATGGCCAAGCGCAACGAGCTGCTCGAATGGGCCACCGTGTTCGACAATCGCTATGGCACGCCGCGCGCGCCGGTCGAAGCGGCGTTGTCGGCGGGCCAGGACGTGCTGTTCGACATCGACTGGCAGGGCACGCAGCAACTGCGCGAGAAGGCGCGGCAGGACGTCGTCAGCGTGTTCATCCTGCCGCCGTCCGCCGCCGATCTGGAGAAGCGTCTCCACACGCGCGCGCAGGACTCCGACGAGGTCATCCGCGGGCGCATGAGCCGCGCCAGCCACGAGATGAGCCACTGGGCGGAGTACGACTACATCGTCATCAACCGCAACGTGGACGATGCGTTCGCCGAGGTGCAGTCGATCCTCAAGGCCGAGCGCCTGAAGCGCGAGCGCCGGACCGGATTGACGACCTTCGTGCGCGAGCTGCAGCGCCAGCTCGAGAGCTGAAACGCCTTCCGTCTACGCCCGCCGGCCGAGGCGCGCCAGGATGTCCTGGATGCCGTCGAGCTCATCATCCTGCTGAATGTTGCGCGGCCGCGGCCGCAGCGCCGGAGGCCGCGGAATGAAGTCGAGCGGCGGGGTCGCCGGATCCTCGAACGGCGTCGGCACGAACAGGGGACGCTGCTGCGACGGGCGCTGTGGCTGCTGCTGCGCCTGCGGTCTGTCGATAGGTAGCGCGGCGGGGATCGACGACCGCGATTCCAGGAGACTCATCAGTCGGGCCGCGGGATCATCATGCATGTGCGCGACGTCCTGCTGAGCCTCGACGGAGAACTCCTCCTGCTGCGGCTCTGCCTCCAGCTCGTCTTCGGGCAATGAAAAGCGCGACTGCAGAAGGTTGATCAGCGCCGCCGCAGGATCGTCGAGCTCATCGTCTTCGGCGGCAGGGGCTTCCGACATCATCGCGGGTCCGCCCACGGCGATGTCATCGTCAGGCTGAGGGGCCGGTTGTCGTGCCGCATGCGCGCGAAGCGTCTCGATCAGTGCGGCCGCTGGATCGGCTGGTGCCGTTGACGGCGCGCGCGGGGAGGCAGGCTGATCGGGCGTCCCGGGAACGGGCTGAGCGACGGGCTGGCCGCCACGCGGATGGTTCGTCAGGTGTTGCGACGCCTGCGTGGTCCGGGGTGCAGCGTCCGCCTGCGTTGGCGGAGCCGTCTCAGCGAGGGCCGCTGCAGCCGGATCATCGCTAGCCTCGCCGGGTTGCGTGGCGTGCCGCTTGGCCGCGCGCGACACCAGCAGCGCGGCAATCACCTTGGCGGCGTCGATCGGAGCGCCGGCAGAGGGGGACGTGACATCGCTGCTTCGGGCCTTGCGCAGCGCCGACACGATTTCGCTGACGTCGACAGGGGCAGGTGGGGCGGCGGTCGCGGCAGCCTGCGCCGGTGGCGGGGCGGCTGGCGGCATTGCTGCGGCTGCCTGGATGCGGGTGGGATTCGCTGGTTCAACCCGCTGCGCCGCCGGCCAGGGCTCGGCGGGCGCGGTCGGTGCCGCATAGGTCGGCGAGCGCGGCGAGGCGGCTGCAGCAGCGGCGCTCGCCTGGGCTGCTGCAATCTTGGCGGCAGCGGCCTGCGCCGCGGCCATCTGGGCAGCCGCCAGTTGTGCCTGCGCCGGAGCAGCAGGCGATGCGGCAGTTGCGGCAACCGGCGATGGCGGCGCGTTGGTCGCAGCGATCTGTGCCCCGGAAGGCTCGGCCCGGCGCACTGCTGCGCGATCCACCAACTCATCGACCGCCTGCCATACTGCGTCGGTGGATTGTGATCGTTGCATCTCCGCAGCCGCGTCCCGGTCGCGTCGGCGTGCGGCCACGGCCGGGTGATCCTGATGCTGGGGAGACGGCGCCGGTCGCTGCGCACGGGGGTCGATCTGGTCCGTTGAAGCGGACAGCCGCGCGCTGGCGAGGTCGAGCGCCGAAGCCGGCTGGGAGCCGCGGCTGCCGCCTGGCTGGGATGGTGCCGCCGGCATGCTGCCGCGGTTCGCACGCATCCCGCCCTGCGGCGCCTTGGAGCGTGGTTTGATGCGACTGCGGCGCATCCGTACTGCGTCCGCGTGCCAGCTGCCGTTGCGCCGTTGCCGCCGTCCCATCCGGCTGAGCCGATAGAGCGCGCTCGCCAGCAGTCCTGAAATCGCGAGTGCGCCGATGACCACGAGCATGAGCACGTGGATGGGCGCTTCGGGCTTGCTCGGCTTGGGTGCGATGATCGGCCCGTCGGCAGTCGGCGCCGCATTCGCGTCCGGCTCCGCATTGCCGTCGTCGGCCATTGCCGGTGGTGGCGCATCGGCCGCGATCGGGTCCGCCTGTTGCGGCGGGGCAGAGGGCCAGGGCGAGCTATCGAGGCTGCGCGGCAGGCTGGTGTCCGATGCCGTCAGCGTCGTCGGCGTGGCGAGAGTCTGCGGCTTCGGCGTGCCCCGCACGGCGAGATCGGCACGCAGCCGCGGCTGCGGCGCTTCGGCGAGGGCGTCGCTGGTGCGAGCGACCGGGCCATCGCTGCGTCTCGGCGTCAGTTTGGGTGGAGCGGGCTGGGCGAAGTCCCAGGGAGTCGGCTGCTGCGCGGCCCGCATCGGTGCCGCGGCGTCACGGGTATTGCCGTTGGCGTCTTTCAGATACCAGCAACGCCGATTGGTGCCACGATCGAAACGATAGTACCAGCGTTGCGCGTCAGACTTCTCTCCCGTCGGCTCGGTCAGACATTCCTCCGCCGCCAACACGACGCGCGGCAGCACGAGCACGACGGTGCCGGCGATTCCGGCTGCAATGGCAAACGCAACTCCTGCCGTTCGGCTTGCCATTGAAGACTCCGGATACGCTTACGCAACGGCGCGTTCTCGGAGAGAAGTTGGGTGGCAATGAGCCGCAATTCCGGATTAATTCTGTCGCGATCCTTTCGTGCCCGAGTGCGGCTTTTTTCCCACAAAAGGATCCGCATCCCGCCTCGATTTTGGCCGCGCTAGCGCGCCAAATCGGTCACATCCGTGAAGATGGACCTGACTTTTCACCCTCAGGGATCCGAGGCGCGGCGCCGACAACCTCTACGTTTGTGGACAAATGATTGGCCACGGCGGCAGCGGTGCAGCACCGCCGCCGCGTGCGATGTCGCAACGGACGAGGGATCAGTTCGTCAGCACCACACGTCCGACCACATGGCCGGCGCGCAGCGCATCGATCCACTTCTGTACGTCAGCCATCGGCTCCTCGCGCATCGGCGGCGGCTTGATCTTGCCGGCGCGCGCGAGCGCCATCAACTCGTGCGCCTCAGTCAGCGTGCCGACCATGAAGCCCTCGATGGTCATGCGCTTGTACACCCATTGAACCATCGGCAGGGTGAACTGGCCGCCCATCAGTCCGGAGACGACGATCTTGCCGCCGCGTGCAACGACGGACACCGCAAAGGCCATCGACTTCTCGTTGCCGGCGAAATCGACGACCTCGTCGAAGCCGCCCTCGGTCTCCTTGAGGATGCGCTTGATCACATCCGGCTCGGCCGGATCGTAGGCCGTCGCGGCGCCATTCTTCAGCGCGGTCTCGCGCGCGGCCGCCGAGAGGTCGGCCACCGAGATCGGTTGCTTGAACATCGCCTGCGCGAACGACAGGCCCATCATGCCGACGCCGCCGAGTCCGATCAGCAGCAGATTGCGCTGGCGCGGCCGATCCACGAGGCGCTTGAGCGCGCCATAGGCCGTTACGCCGGAGCACATCAGCGTCGCGGCCTGATTGACCGGCAGCGGATCGTATTCCAGCAGATACTTCGCATCCGGCACCAGCACGTGGGTGGCGAAGCCGCCGTCAATCGAGACGCCGAGGAAGCGCTGCTTGGCGCACAAATTCTCGTCGCCATTGGCGCAGTCGCGGCATTGGCCGCAGCCGATCCACGGAAACACTGCGCGGCGCGCGCCGATCAGTTCCTTCGGCACGTCGGGTCCGACCTCATCGACGACGCCGGCAATCTCGTGTCCGAGCGTGAAGGGGAGGGTCATGCCGCGCGTGGTGTCCAGGCGCTTGCCGCCGCCGAGATCGGCATAGCCGTCCTGGATATGCAGGTCGGAGTGGCACAGGCCGCAGCGCTCGATGCGAACCAGAACTTCCCGGCCTTGCGGCTTCGGCGTCTCGACGATGGTTTCGCACAGCGGTGCGTCGAACTTGACGAGCGACTGACGGCGCATCAACGCCATGATGAAACTCCCTGAAATGCTTGTTGATTAAGACTTGTTCGCGTCGCGACTATTGGTCAATTCGCGGGCCATGGCAACAAAGCCCGACACCGGAATGGTCTCGGCGCGGCGGGTGGGATCGACGCCTGCGGCGGCCGCGAGCCGCGCGGGATCCGCCGGCAGCGACTTCAGGCTCTGCCGCAGCATCTTGCGGCGCTGGCCGAAGGCGGCGGCGGCGACCTGCTCGAGCGCGCGGCGGTCGCAGGGTTCGGGCGACGGGCGCGGCACCAGCCGCACCACGGACGACGTGACCTTCGGCGGCGGCACGAAGGCGGATGGCGAGATGTCGAACAGGATCTTGGTCTCGCAGCGCCAGTTGGCGAGCACGCCGAGCCGGCCATAGGCGTCCTCGTTCTCGCGCGCGACGATGCGCTCGGCGACCTCGCGCTGAAACATCAGCACCATCATGTCGTACCAGGGCGGCCACGGCTCTGCGGAAAGCCAGCCGATCAGGAGGTGCGTCGCGATGTTGTAGGGCAGGTTGGCGACGATCTTCGCCTTGGTGCTGCCGAGGTAGGGCCGGACGTCGAAGGTGCGGGCGTCGGTGCAGACGATTTCGAGCCGCCCCGGATAGCGCGCGGCGATCGCCTGCAGCGCCGGGATCGCGCGCTCGTCGTGCTCGACCGCGATCACGTGGCGCGCGCCGAGCGCGAGCAGCGCCCGCGTCAGGCCTCCCGGACCGGGGCCGATCTCCACCACGGTGGCGTCCTCCAGCGGGCCGGCGGCGCGCGCGATCCGGGCGGTGAGATTGAGATCGAGCAGGAAGTTCTGGCCGAGCGCCTTGCGAGCCGACAGCTGATGATCGCGAATGACCTCGCGCAGCGGCGGGAGGTCGTCGATCGCGCTCATGACGACTGGCTGGCCATGCGCGCCGCGAGCTCGAGCGCCGCGATCAGGCTCGCCGGATTGGCGGTGCCCTTGCCGGCAATGTCGAACGCCGTGCCGTGGTCGGGCGAGGTGCGGATGAAGGGCAGGCCGAGCGTCACGTTGACGCCCTCGTCGAACGCCAGCGTCTTGATCGGGATCAGTGCCTGATCGTGGTACATGCAGATGGCGCAGTCATAGGTCTTGCGCGCGGCTTCATGAAACATCGTGTCTGCCGGCAGCGGTCCCTGCACGTCGAGGCCAGCATTGCGCAAGGTTGCGATCGCGGGCGCGATGATCGTGTCCTCTTCGGTGCCGAGCGTGCCGTCCTCGCCCGCATGCGGATTGAGGCCCGACATCGCAATGCGCGGCCGCGATACGCCGAAATAGCGGCGCAGGCTCGCCGCGACGATTCGCGTCGTCGACGTGATCAGCGGGCTCGTCAGCTGGTCGATCGCATCGCGCAACGCGACGTGGATCGTCACAGGCACCACGGCGAGAACAGGCGACCACAGCATCATGACCGGCTGTGGCGTGGCTCCGCCATCCGCGGCGAGCTCGGCGAGAAATTCGGTATGGCCGGGATGCGAGAAGCCGGCACGGTAGAGCACGGCCTTGGCGATCGGGTTGGTCACGACGGCGCTGGCGCGTCCGGCCCTCACGTCGGCCACGGCCTCCCGGATCGAGCCGATGGCCGCCTCGGCACTCGTCGTGTCCGGGCGGCCCGGCGGGGCCGTCACGGCGTGCCCGGTGGGGACCACGGGCAGCGCGGTCGCAAACGCCTGCGCCGCTTGTTCGGGACGAACCTCGTCCACGGTGACGGGGAGGTCGAGCAGCTTGGCGCGCTGAGCCAGGAAGGCAGGATCACCGCGCACGTAGAAGGCGGGGAGGCCGAGCTCGGTGCGGCGCAGCCACGCCTGCAGGGTGATGTCGGGGCCAATGCCTGCCGGTTCCCCCAGGGTCAGCGCGAGCGGCTTCGTCATCAGCGATATTCGATCATCGCCGCCTTGCGGACTTCCTGCAGATAGGCCTTGGAGGTGGCCTCGTATTTCTTGGTGTACATCTGCTCCTTGATCTCGCGCTTCTTCGGCGTGTCGATCGTGGTCGGAGTCCGCGAGCAGAGCGCCACCATCTGAATGCCCTGCCGCGTCGCTTCCGGCGGAGTCAGGTGGCCGATCGGTGTGTCATCGAGCAGCTTGCGCAGATTCGGCGGAATGTCGGCGGACGTCTTGACGACGATCTCCTTGATGACCGCGTTCGCCGTCGTCTTGAAGATGTTGTTGGCTTCGGCGCAGGTCTGCACCCGTGAGCGCAGCGCTTCCGCCTCC
The DNA here is from genome assembly GCF_032484895.1 of Bradyrhizobium sp. SZCCHNRI3052. NCBI lineage: Bacteria > Pseudomonadati > Pseudomonadota > Alphaproteobacteria > Hyphomicrobiales > Nitrobacteraceae > Bradyrhizobium > Bradyrhizobium sp. SZCCHNRI3052. The sequence goes on from NZ_JAUETW010000001.1 coordinate 458,149, forward strand.
TTGTGACGTGCTTCCATCAAGCCCTGGTTCGAGGAGTTCGACACGATCAGCACGATCGGCTGCATCTTGTACTCGAACGCCTGGCCCTGCTGATCGCCGTCGCCGCCGGCAGCGGCGACGGCCGCGGCCACGTCCTTGTCGGAGACGAGCAGACGCTCCTTGTAGCGGCCGCGCACCAGGCTGCTCCAGACGATCTCCGCCTTGATGCGGGCCTTCAGCGTCTCCGGCCGCACGCCCTGGCTCTCCAGCGATTTGGTCAACTGTTCCGGGTTGAGCCGCATGCGAGAGCCCATGCCAGCAAACGATTGGTCGACGTCGGAGGCGGTCGGCTCGACGCCGAACTTCTTGCCTTCCTTGATCTTCACCTTGTCGTCGATCAGCTCGTCGATGATCTCCTGGCGGGACTGATGCTTGCGCGTGCTCAGGAAGTTCAGCTTGGTGCGCTGCTCGATGTCATAGTCGGTGATGGGATCGCCATTGACCATGACGACGATGCTCTGGGCGCGAGCCGACATCGTTCCGATGCCGCAGGCGAGTGCGGCAAGAGTGCAGATGGCCAGGGCCCGAAGGCGAGGAGAGAACGCGATCGTCATGACCAAGCTTCGCTGTCGCTATTGATCCAACTGGAAGCCGCGCCACGGCTCCCGACGAGGGACTTTCGAACCCCACGGAGCGGCCCGTCGGAGACTGGCGCGCACTACTGAAGGCCGCCAGCCCCGGTTCCCGTCGACGAGGTCGTGGCAAGCGTCCGAAGCCCGATCTGGAGCATATAGGCATGGCTCAGAACGGGTGGAGTGGTGCCTGCCGTATAGTTATACGACGTTACATAGTTGGCGGCCAGCACGAAACAGTCGTCCACATAGCCCGCGCCGATCACATACTGGTTGATCTTGTTGGCAGCGAGGTCCCACCGCGCGGCGCCCGTCACGACCCAGTTCGGTGCCACCTTGACCGAGCCGCTACCCAGGATGCCCTCACGACGGGTGAGGTAACCGATCGCCGGATCGGCAGCATAGTTGCCGTAGGTCAGGGCCACCGACCAGCGGTCGAAGTTCGCCTTGGCTTCCGCCTCGAAGCGCTGGATGTTCAGGGTCTGCTGGTCGAACCGGCTGCGCATGCTGAACGTGTAAGTGCGGTTCGGCGAGTAGTCGACCCGCGCCACGTAGTCCGAGACGTTCTTGTCCAGGCCGGAGCCGATGGCGGTGTTGTTGGCGTCCTGCACCGCGAACGAGTTCATCCCGAACAGGTGATAGGACTGGCCGAACAGCACGTTGATGGTGCCGCCGCGGTCGAACTGCGTGGTCGCCTGGACGCCGACATTGGCGCGCCCGCCGCCCTCGACGCGGTCGTAGCCGGAGAACTTGTCGACGCTGAACAGGTTGCTGGCGTCGAACACCATGCTCTGGGCGTCCTCGTTCGGCAGCCGGCCGGCATAGGTCTCGTTCGGCCGGATGATCACTTGCGCGATCGGCTCGATCGTCGTCGTGCCCCACGGCTGAACGTTGATGAACGGGTAGCGATATTCCAGGCCGACCGTCGGCATCAGCCGCAGCGCCTGGGTGTCGCCGGTCTGCAGGAAGTTGCCCACACCCGGCTGGTTCGAGACGTTGGCGTTGATCGCATCCGCGCGCAGGATCGCGAACGGCGTCCAGATCTGGCCGTAGGGATCCGTGAACGACCGCCGCCACTCCGCCTGCGCAGTCAGGCGGGTGTAGGTGCCGGGCGTGGCGCGCAGCAGGCACTGCGTCGGCAGGCGCGCAAGCGGGTCAGCCGATGTCGTCGTGCACAGGCCGTTGGTGTTGGCCGTGGTGGTGATCGGATCGAACACCGCCGTCTGGCGGCTCAGATTGACGAAGTTGGTCTTGTAGCTGAACTCGCCGCCGAACACGGGATAGTTCAGCACGTTCGAGTAATCCAGCACCGGATAGACCACCGGCACGGTCTGCTGGTTGCCCGAGAAGCTCAGATAGTGGATCGCCCTGACGTCGAAGAAGCTGCGGCTGCCAACGCCGGTCAAATACAGCTGCGAGATCGCCTCGGTCGGCAGGCTCATGAACGAGTTGAACGGGTCGCGGTACTGCGCCAGCCGGTAATCCGACAGGAACATGTAGTCGGACAGCAGGATGCCGTCCCAGCCCCAGACCCACTTGTCGTTGAGCGCGAACTGGCCCTTGGTGTCGACGCCGCCGCGGAACTGGCGGTCGCCCGGCTGGCCGGCGAAGGCGTTGCGGTCGAGCTGATCGATGCCGTACAGGCGCACCTGATAGCCGCCATTGCTGAGGCGCTGGCGGAACTCGGTCTGCAGCAGCACGCCCTGCTTGGAGGTGATGCGCGGCGTGAAGGTCGCGTCGTAATCCGGCGCGATCGCCCAGTAATAGGGGATGTCGACGCCGAAGCCGTAGCCGCCGGTCTGGGTGACGCCGGGCATCAGGAAGCCGCTCTTGCGCTTCACGGTCGGATCGGGCGTCGAGAAGTAGGGGATGTAGGCCAGGGGAACGCCGAAGAATTCGAGCTGGGCGTTCTCGAAATACAGCATCTTCTCGGTCTGGTCGTGGATGATGCGCGCACCCTTGACCTGCCACAGCGGCGGCTTCTTCGGATCGTCCTTGCACGGCGCGCAGGCGGTGTACACGCCGTTCTCGAAGACGGTGTAATTGCCCTTGGAGCGGTCGGCGCGGGTCGCCGCCATCCGCGTCTGATCCTCGGTCTCGACGCGCAGCGAATCGACGAAGCCGTCACGATAGTCGTCCGACAGATCCAGGCTGTTGGCGTAGGTGATCTTGCCGTCGGCGTCGGTCATGCGGATGTTGCCTTCCGCATGCAGGCGCTTGGTCTTCTGGTCGTAGATCACCCGGTCGGCCTCGACCGAGGTGCCGTTGTAGAACAGTTGCACGTTGCCGACCGCCGACACGCGCGAGTTGTTGTAGTCGTAATCGACCTCGGTCGCCTGCACCAGCATCTGGTTGTCGTTGGCGACGCGCGGCGGCGGCGCCTTGGGCGGGCGCGGATTGTAGGTGAAGCCCTGCGCCACGGCAGGGGTCGGCGCCACGACCGCGATCGCAGCAGCGACCATCAGGCCGAGCCCGCAGGCCATAACGAATCCAAGTACGCCAGACCCGGCGCGACGCACGCGCGCGCAACCGACGCGCGCAACGGCATGCTGCCGAAGCGCGGCGAGCGCTGTCTGACGGACGGCAACGAACGACACTAGCCGTCCTCCTGGTAGAGCAAGGCCATGAAGCCGGTGAGGCCGCCGACGAACACCGGCAGCCACGCCGCAGCGATCGGATTCATCAACTCAGCCTTGCTCAAATCTTCAGTTACTTTCGACAGAACGTAGAGCAGAAACCCGGCGCCCACGCCACTCAAAACCATTTTCTGTACGCCACCCATTCGGAAGAACCTGAGCGACACGGACGCAGCCAGCATGACCATCGCAGCCAGCAAAAACGGCTGCGCGATCAGCTTATGATACTGCAGTTTGTACCCCGCGGTCGCGAAGCCCGAGCTCTCCGACGAGCGGATGTATGTCGGAAGTTGCCAAAACGACACAGTTTCGGGGGTGGAGAAGCTGTTTCGGACCTGTGCCGGCGTCAGGCTGGTCGGAAGAATGTACGTCGGTTCGTCGACCGGCGGCGCATCGAGGGAGAATCGGCGCACGGACCGGAAGACCCACCGGCCTTCTTCCAGGGTCGCCTCGCGCGCTTCGATTCGTTCCTTGAAGTGCTTGTCCGTATCAAAACGGAACAGGGTCAGTCCGGTCAGGCGGACGCCCTGCTGCTCGCTGCGCGCGGCATTGATGATGACCGAGCCGTCGGGGTTGATCTGGTTGAGCCAGAAGCCGGCCGCGTCCTGCACGCCGCCGCCCGGGGCGGCGCCGAACAGCTCGGCCTCCATGCGCTTGGAGAGCTCGCGCAGATTTGCCGACATCGGGTTGTAGAGGGTCGTCGCCATTAGCCCGAGCACGATGGCGCTTGCCAGCGCCGGCGCGATGAACTGCCAGGCGGAGACCCCGGCCGCGCGCGCCACCACGAGTTCGAGTCGGCGCGACAGCGCGAGATAGCAGGTCATGGTGCCGATCAGGACGCAGAACGGCATCATCTTCTCGAGCAATTGCGGCACCCGGAACAGCGACGTCTCCGCCACCATCAGCGCCGAGGCCGAGGCGAGCCCGGAGGTCTTGCGCACCATCTCGATGTAGTCGACGAGCACGAGCAGGATGAAGATGCTCGCGAACACGCCGACCGCCGAGACCAGGAAGCGGCCGGCGAAATAGCGCCCGAGCGTGTTGGTGACCATGCTCATGCGGTGGCCGGCCTTCCGAACAGGCGTGCGATCCGCGCGTTCGAGCGGTTGATGGCTTCCATCAGCCGCGCCGGCGGCTCGACCACCACGCCGCCGATGATGATCCAGATGCTGAGGCCGAGCACGCCGAACAGCATGAGGTACTGCACCAGCGCCGCCATCGGCGTCTTCACGGTCATGACCGAGCAGGCGAAGCCCGCCATGCGGACGCCGAACACGGCGAGAATGGCGCTGCCGAACGAGAAGTTGCGGCTCTGGCGTGTGGTCCGCGGCGCGCCCAGGAATGCGAAGGTGAGGGCAGCGAAGGCGAACGGATAGATCGGCGCCAGGAAGCGGTCGTGCAATTCCTGGCGGAATTGTCCCGGGATCTGCTTGTAGATCGGATCGTTTTCGGCGGGCGCCATCAGTTCCCACAGATAGCGCTCGCGGATGCCGAGCGTGACGTCGCGGCCCTGGTTCGAAAACTTCGACATGTCGAAGGCGTAGCGGGCGAACGCGACCATCGCCGGCTCGCGCTTGCCGAGCTCGAAGCGTTCCAGATTGCCGTCCTCCAGCACCAGGAACGAGCCGTCGGCATTCTTCACGACGGTGCCCTTCTCGGCGATGATCGTGATTCGCTCCTTGGGGTCGCGGCGGTCGTCGATCAGGATGCCGGACAGCTCACCGCCGGGCTGGCGCTCGCGGATCCGGATGGTCAGGTTCTGGTCGAGCTGCGCGAACCGCCCGGGCTGTAGGATGTTGGCGAGCACGTCGGCGGTGATCTCGGCATCCCACTGCTTGATCCGGCGCAGGCCGTCGGGGGCGAAGAAGGCGGCGATCACCGTCACCAGCACGGCTACCGCGCAGGTGGCATAGGCGAACGGCACGAACAGCCGGATCGGCGACATGCCGGCGGCGTTCATGACGATGATCTCCGAATCGGTCGCCAGCTTGTTCAGCGTGTGCGAGACCGCGATCATCAGCGCGATCGGCGCGATGACGCCGAGCAGGGAGGGAATCACGAGCCCGGTGATGCCAAGGAAGGTCAGGATCGTCTGGCCCTGGCTGGTCATCAGGTCGATGCCGCGCAACGCCTGCGTAATCCAGATCACGCCGGTGAGGCTGACCAACACCAGCGCGAACGACGCCAGCGTCGTGCGAAAGATGTACCTGTCGATGGACCCCATCGTCTGCGCTCGATCCCCAATCAGCAGTCCCGGAACGAGCGCTGCAGCCCCCCTTGAAACGGGTCCCCCAAGGCCGCTGTCGCCGTGACGTTCCAAGAGCAGTGAATATCATTACCATCTCGTTGATCCGTCGACAAAATGGCTGTGGCGTGGCGCCCCGAAAATACGGTCAAAATTTCATGATTGTGACTGGCCCGCCACGCGGCGCTTGGCAGCCGCGGTCCGGGCAGGCCATACTGCTGTCAAGTTGGGTTCCGAACTGCCGCCATCCGCGTCTGGCCCTTGAGGTTTTCGGTCGAACGTGGCGGCTCATCACGTCGAAATTTGGAGGATTGCTTGATGTCCGACGCCGTCAAGGTCGGCTTCGTCCCGCTGTCGACCGCCCCGCGTGGCATCGTGGTGGCGTTCTGCGATGACACCCTGCGTCTTGGAGTCGCGACCGAGAAGGCGCTCGGGGGAGCCTCGGACCTGATCAAGCGCGCGGCCGGGGCAGCCCGGTTCAAGGGCAAGGATGGCGCGGTGTTGGATCTGCTGGCTCCTGAGGGAATCAAGATTCAGCGCTTGATCGTCATCGGCATCGGCAAGGGATCGGACCTCAAGGACAAGGATTTCCTCAAATACGGCGGGACTTTAGCCGGAAAGCTGAACGCCGGAACTGAAGCGGTGGCGGTGCTCGCCGAGCTGCCTTCGGGACCGCTGTTGCCGGATCAGGTCAGCTCGCTGGCCGCCGGGATCCGGCTGCGGGCCTATCGGTTCGACCGTTACAAGACCAAGAAGAAGGACGAGGAGGGCGCCGTCAGCGCCAATGTCTCGATCGCCGTGGCGGACGTCGCGGCGGCCAAGAAGGCCTTCGCGCCGCGATCCCACGTGACCGACGGGGTGATACTGGCGCGCGATCTCGTCAACGAGCCGCCGAACGTGCTCTACCCGGAAGAGTTCGCCAAACGCGCTGCCGCCTTGCGCAAGCTCGGCGTCACCGTCGAGATCCTCGACGTGCCCGCGATGAAGAAACTCGGCATGGGCGCGCTGCTCGGCGTCGGCCAGGGCTCGGCACGGCCGAGCCGCACCGTCGTGATGCACTACAATGGCGGCAAGCGCGGCGAGCAGCCGGTCGCCTTCATCGGCAAGGGCGTGTGCTTCGACACCGGCGGCATCTCGATCAAGCCGGCCGGCTCGATGGAGGATATGAAGGGCGACATGGGCGGCGCGGCCTGCGTGGTCGGCCTGATGCATGCACTCGCCGCACGCAAGGCCAAGGCCAACGTGATCGGCGCCATCGGCCTGGTCGAGAACATGCCGGACGGCAACGCCCAGCGTCCGGGCGACATCGTCACCTCGATGTCGGGCCAGACCATCGAGATCATCAACACCGATGCGGAGGGCCGCCTCGTGCTCGCCGACGTGCTGTGGTACGTCGCGACCAAGTTCAAGCCGAAATTCATGATCGACTTGGCGACCTTGACCGGCGCGATCATGGTCGCGCTCGGCACCGAGCATGCAGGTCTCTTCACCAACAATGATGATCTCGCCGACAAGCTGTTCAAGGCGGGGCAGGAGACGGGTGAGAAGGTGTGGCGCATGCCGCTCGGCCACGAATACGACAAGCTGATCGATTCGCAGTTCGCCGACATGAAGAATACCGGCGGACGCCATGGCGGCTCGATCACCGCCGCGCAATTCCTGCAGCGCTTCGTCAACGACACGCCGTGGGCGCATCTCGACATCGCCGGCACCGCGATGGGCGCGCCGAAATCGGAGATCAACCAGAGCTGGGGATCGGGCTATGGCGTCCGGCTGCTCGATCGGCTGGTGTGGGACTCCTACGAATCCAGATCCGACACCAAAGCTGAAGCCAAATCCGGCGCCAAGGCGTGACGCGGGGCGATGACCGAAGTCCTGTTCTACCACCTGCAGAACATGACCGTGGAAGGCGTGCTGCCGCCGCTGCTCGAGAAGTCGCTCGAGCGCGGTTGGCGCGTCGTGGTGCAGTCGACATCGGAGGAGCGCGCGGATGCGCTAGATGCGCATCTGTGGACCTATCGCGACGATTCGTTTCTGCCGCACGCCACCTGGCGGGTGGCCGATGTGGCCGACCAGCCGATCGTGCTCGCGGTGGAAGAAAGCAATCCCAACGGCGCGAACGTCCGTTTCCTGGTGGATAACGCGGCGCTGCCATCGGACTCGCACAGCTACGAGCGCATGGTGCTCGTGTTCAACGGCGATGATGCGGACGCGCTCGCGGCTGCGAGATCGGCGTGGACCGATTGCAAATCGCGGGGATTCGAGGTCACCTACTGGCAGGCGGATGAACGGGGGCGCTGGCAGCGCCGACAATGATACGGAGGCCCGTGAAGCGCCGATGATGGCAGCGCCGCGTGATTAATGATAATCTGCCGATTTACCGGCAGAGCGTTGGCAAAGTCACGAACGTGCCGCAAAGTGATGTTGGGACAACACGTTAGAGTGTCCACAGGTTGCAATTCAGCAAGGTTCATCGTGCGAGACCACACCAAACAGCTGACGCGCGCTCTGGCGTTCCTTGTGCTTGCCCCGGTCGTCGCCGGATGCTCGAGCACGCCCGATTTCCTGTCCAAGGACGCCGAGTGGTTCAACCGGCCGCAGCGCCTGTTCATCAGAAACATCTCGATCGACGCGCCGCCGCTGACGCCGGACAAGCCGGTCACGGCTGAGGATCTTGTGAGCGCCGAAGGCGCATGCCCGGGCATGGCGCCTGCGGCCGATGCTGCGGGCGCGAACGCGCTGGCGAATGATCCCGCCGCCTCGACGCCGGCTGCCGGCGGCACCGTCGCACTCGGCCACACCGAATGCGACGTGGTGCGCGGCATCGGTGCACCCGACAACGTCAACATCTCGAGCAATGGCGGCGAGCGCGTGGCCACGGTGACCTGGCTGCGCGGCGCACGCGCCGGCGTCTACACGTTCAGCTCCGGCCGCCTGACCTCGGTCGAGCGCGCGCCCGATCCGGGACCGGCGCCGAAGGTGGCGAAGCCGAAGGCGAAGAAGCGGACGAGCTGACGGCGGGAGGCGGCCATGCAAATAACCGGCCTCCGTCGCGAGTTGGAGGAGGCCGGGTATGCGGTACGCCGTGATTTTCTTCCTCGCGAATTGTTGGAGGCCGGCAATCGAATCAAGTCTCGGGCCAGTCTTGAGGCGAGAGCGGAGCCCCATCTCGGGCTTGTTGTCTCGGTCAACTTTTCGGTCGATTTCGCGCCGATCATTCTCTTCGATGCACAATATGAATTGTTGGAGCGCGCCGGATACCGGGATGCGCGCTTTTTTGCTGGATTTCTGATCTCCAAGCCGGCCGGGTGTCCGAGGCTGCACTGGCACCAGGATTGGTGGGGCTGGTCGAGCGCTGTGAGTTACGGCGCCACGCCTCCAATTCTCTATTTCATGTACTATTTGACCGACACGAGTGCTGCAAACGGATGCTTGCGCGTGCTTCCCGGCAGTCATCGGCGCAAGAACGATCTACATGCATTGATCGAGGGCAGGCCGACACATCCCGATCGGGTTCTGCATGTCGACGACGTGCTGGTTTCCACGAGGCCAGACGAAGTTGATGTTGCTGTTCGGAAGGGGGATCTCATCGTTCGCGACGGCAGGCTCCTTCACGCATCCCATGCGAACAATTCGAGCGAAGACCGAGCCCTGATCGTATTGTCCTTCGTGCCGTTCTGGTCGGATCTCCCGGAGGGGCTGCAATGCGCCTTCGACAGAAAGCGGCCCAAGATCGAAAGATCCTGGCCGTCCGCCGAGGCCGAGCGCGTGCTGGATCGAGCGACGGTCTACAACGGCGCGTCGTCGCCGATCCATCTGCAGAGGACTCCGAACTTCGGCGACGATTAAGCTGCCGCGTCCTCCGCATCCAGCTCCATCACGACATCGGTCGCGTTCAACGTATCGCCCGCTTTGCGCCTGACCTGACTGATTGTCCCGGAGTAGGGAGCTTTCACCGACAGCTGTGATTTGGCCGCCTCGATGACGTAGAGGACCTCACCGGTCTTCACCTTTTGACCGGCCTTGACGCAGACGTCGTAGAGCAGGCCGTCAAGTCGAGCGTAAAGCTGCTTGTTCATGTTTCGTCCTCCTGAATCGCCTCAATCGAACCTCAAACATCAACGTCAGCTACCAAAAGTAGAGCAATTTTGATTCTGCTACAATGGCGCTTTCAATCTTATGGATGTATGTAGTCATCGTTGCTACCTCTAGCTCTGGGCATAGCGAGGCGCGCCATGAAGTGGTTCTTCAGCAAGTATCTTTTCGCAGGCATGATTGTCGTGGTTTCGTCGATTGCTGCGCGTGCCGACGTCCTGCCGGCGCCGTCGAGATGGACCAATCAACGAGGCTCGGTTCTCGAGATCTGGTCAGTCACCGATGGGCAGGTGCGAGGGCAATTCACCAACAACGCATCTGGGTTCGCATGCCAGGGTATTCCCTATCCGGTATCCGGCAGATCCGCCGGCAGCGCCGTTATGCTGGTCGTGACTTTTGCCCAGTGCAATTCCATCACGCGTTGGAGAGGCCAAGTCGGCGGCAATCAACTTCGGGCGAATTGGAATCTCTTCTACATTCAGCCCAACGGTGATCTCGGCAATCTGCCGGGTGCCGACCTGTTCCAGCGAACCAATTGATCCGGTCGCTCGCTCCGATCCCGCATTCAGCCGTGCTAGCCGCCGACCGCGAAGGCTTTCGACTTGGAAGCATCTGAAAGCCAAGCTATCGGCGACTTTCGGCCGAATGCCGATCCGAGGCTCGGGGCACTTCAGCTCCCCGCCTCGTCATGCAGCGTGCTGGCTTCCAGCCACTGCTCCTCGGCGCGCGCCAGCGCGTCGGCGGCATTGGCCCGCGCCTTCGACAATTGCGCGGCCTGCTTCGGGTCGCGCGTGAAGATGTCGGGCAGCGACAGCGCGCCGTCGATCTTGGCGATGATCTCGGTGATGCGGGCGATCTCGGCTTCGGCTGCCGCAATCTTCTGCTTCAGCCCGCTGCGCTTGTTGTCGCTGCGGGGCCGCTCGGTCTTCTCGGCGACCTGAGAGCGCTCGTTGTCGCGGGCCGGCGCGCTGCGCGTCGACAGGACCATGCGCCTGTAGTCATCGAGGTCGCCATCATAGGTCTTCACGGTGCGGTCGGCGACGACCCAGAGGCGGTCGGCGCAGGCCTCGATCAGATAGCGATCGTGCGACACCATGATCACGGCGCCGGGAAATTCGTTGATCGCCTCGGCCAGCGCGGCGCGGCTGTCGATGTCGAGATGGTTGGTCGGCTCGTCCAGGATGATCATGTTGGGGCCGAAGAAGGTCGCGAGCCCGAGCAGCAGCCGCGCCTTCTCGCCGCCCGACAGGCTCTTCACCAGCGTGTCGGCGGCCTTGCCGGAAAATCCGATCGCGCCGGCGCGCGCGCGCACTTTCGATTCCGGCGCATCGCCCATCAGCTTGCGCACGTGACTATACGGCGATCCAGTCTCGTCCAGCTCATCGAGCTGGTGCTGGGCGAAATAGGCGATCGACAGCTTGTCGGCGCGCGTGACCTTGCCGGAAAACGGTGTGAGCCGGCCGGCGAGCAGCTTCACCAGCGTGGACTTGCCATTGCCGTTGGCGCCGAGCAATGCGACGCGGTCGTCATTGTCGATGCGTAAGGTGACTCTGTTGAGCACCGGTTGCGCGGGATCGTAGCCGACCGAGGCGTTGTCGACCGCGATGATCGGCGGCGACAGCAGTCGCTCCGGTGCGGGGAACGTGATCTCGTGCACGTCCTGGGTGACGAGCGCGGTGATCGGCTTCATCCGCTCCAACATCTTGACGCGGGACTGCGCCTGGCGCGCCTTCGAGGCCTTGGCCTTGAAGCGCTCGACAAAGGCCTGCAGCCGCGCACGCTCCGCTTCCTGGCGCTTGACCGCCTTGGCATCGAGCATCTCGCGGGTGGCGCGCTGTTCCTCGTAGGAGGAGTAGCTGCCGCGATACAGCGTGAGCTTGCAACGGTCGAGATGCAGGATCTGGTCGACGGAGGTTTCCAGGAGATCGCGGTCGTGGCTGATCACGATCACCGTGCGCGGATAATGCGCCAGATGATCCTCGAGCCACAGCGTGCCCTCGAGGTCGAGATAGTTGGTCGGCTCGTCCAGCAGGAGCAGGTCGGGCGCGGCGAACAGCGTGGCCGCGAGGGCGACCCGCATGCGCCAGCCGCCGGAGAATTCGGCGCAGGCTCGCGCCTGATCCGCGGCGGAAAATCCAAGGCCGCTGAGAATAGCGGCCGCGCGCGCCGGGGCGGAATGCGCGTCGATGTCGACGAGCCGGGTCTGGATCTCGGCGATGCGGTGTGCGTCATGGGCGGTCTCGGCCTCCTGCAGCAGCGCATGCCGCTCGAGGTCGGCCCGGAGAACCACCTCGATCAGGCTTTCGGGCCCGCTCGGGGCTTCCTGGGCCAGGCTGCCGATGCGCCACCGCGGCGGCACGGTGATGCTGCCGCTCTCCAGCGACAGTTCGCCGCGGATCGCCTTGAACAGGGTCGACTTGCCGGTGCCGTTGCGGCCGACCAGTCCGACGCGCGCGCCGGGCGGAATCTGCACTGAGCTCTGGTCGATGAGAAGCCGTCCGGCGAGGCGGATGGAGATGTCGGTGATGGAAAGCATGCGCGCCTTGTCACCGCGCGCGCGGCCAAAGGCAACCGCTTTGTCGCGGTCTCAACCGCCGGAGAGGCTCATCCCGCTTTCGTCGCGCTTGCGCAACTCGTTCATCAGGTCCGCAAGCGGAGCCGGCAAATGAGAGCCGTCCGGCGGCAGGCTGCGTTGCAGGCGTTCGCCGACGGCCTCGCAGATCGACCGGCTGGTCTTGCGATCGAGCGCCTCGCTGAAATCGGCGGTGCGGCCAGACATGAGGGAGTTCCACGAGCAGTTGCAGGACGATGCCGTAACAAGTCGTGACCGCTCGATTTGTTTCCCGCTCCCGACCGGAAGACCCCGAAATGAGGTTGAAAATGCACAAAAAAAGCCCCGGCGTGGGGGAGACGCCGGGGCGATGCGAGTTCGGTGCGGCGGGGGGCGGGTGCCGCGCCGAGGCTCGTATCAATAGCAGCGGTTGATCCACCGCCAGCGCGGTCCCCACGGGGTCGGAACCACGCGGCGCACGTAGCAGCCGCCATAGCCGTAGCTGTAGACCGGGCCACCGACGAAGAAGCGCGGGCCGTAGAACGGACGGTGCCATCCGCCGTAGCCTCCGTGCCAACCGCCCCCATGCCAGCCGCCATGCCAGTGAGCCGAGGCGGCAGTCGGGGCGAGGGCGGCTGCGCCGAGGGCAACGGTGGCCGCCGCGATGAGGGAGAGTTTGCGCAACATGATCGTCTCCTGGATGACAGCGCTGGTGGCGCCGAAATTGTCCGACGGATGAGGCTGGGAGAGGGCGGCCACCGGTCGTATTGCTGGCTCGTCCTCGCCCGATGCCAACACCCTAGGAGCTTCGAGCTGAACACGGGTGGCACGGAGCCTTCAGACTATGTTCAGAATTGTGAAATTGTCGTAAGGCGTCGCGCTCCGGCAGGGGCCCCGGTCGCTTGCCGTCGGCCGATCGCGTCGATATAAGCCCGCAACTCACCGAAATCCCGCACCTCCAAGGACGATATCATGGCGATTGAGCGCACCTTTTCGATCATCAAGCCCGACGCGACCGAGCGTAATCTCACCGGCGCGATCAACGCGCTGATCGAGAAGGCCGGCCTGCGGATCGTGGCCCAGAAGCGCATCCGCATGACCCGCGATCAGGCCGAGACCTTCTATGCCGTGCACAAGGCGCGGCCATTCTTCGGCGAACTGGTCGATTTCATGATCTCCGGCCCGGTCGTGGTCCAGGTGCTGGAGGGCGAGGGCGCCATCCTGAAGTACCGCGACGTGATGGGCGCCACCGACCCGTCGAAGGCGGCCGACGGTACCATCCGCAAGCTGCATGCGAAGTCGATCGGCGAGAACTCGGTGCACGGTTCCGACGCGGCGGAAACGGCAGCGATCGAGATCGCGCAGTTCTTCTCCGGCAACGAGATCGTCGGTTGATCGATCCTCGTGCGGCTGAGGCCCCCTCAGCCGCACGACCTTCGTGCTCTGCGCTGAACTTATCTGAAAGGCCCGGCCGTGAACTGGCTATCGCAACTCGCCGATTCCGCCAGCTTCGGCCATGTGCTCGCTCAATTCGAGGCCGACCTGCAGAGCCCGGGCTTCTGGCTCGCGCTCGGCAAGATCGTCTGGATCAACGTGCTGTTGTCGGGCGACAATGCGCTGGTCATCGCGCTCGCCTGCCGCGGCCTGCACGGCAAGCATCGCTTCTGGGGCATGGTGGCCGGCTCCGGCATTGCCGTCGCATTGCGCATCGCCTTTACCGGCATCGTCGCCACCCTGATGGCGCTGCCATACCTGAAATTGATCGGCGGGCTGGCACTGATCGTGATCGCCGCCAAGCTGCTGGTGCCCGAGGACGAGAACGACGAGATCGCGGCCGGCACGACGCTGTGGCATGCGGTCCGCATCGTCGCGCTCGCCGACCTCGTGATGAGCCTCGACAACGTGATCGCGGTGGCTGCGGCCGCCAACGGCCAGGCGTCCCTGCTGATCATCGGCCTTGCCATGAGCATCCCGCTGATCATCGCGGGTGCCGCGCTGATCATGCTGGTGCTCGATCGGGTCCCGCTGCTGGTCTGGCTCGGCGCGATGCTGCTCGGCTGGGTGGCCGGCGAGGTGATCGCGACCGATCCCGCGATCGAGCCGATGCTGCACCATCTGCTCGACGGCACCGTCCTCATCAACATCGAGGCGACCTCGGCGCTGTTCGCCGGCAAGACCAATCTCGCGAGCCATGTCGATGTCATGGAGACGCTGATGTCGCTGATCGGCGCCGGTGTGGTGCTGATCGCCGGCTCGATCTGGCGCGGCCGCGCGCTGCAGCGTCAGGCCGAGAGCGAGCTGCAGCCGGTGCCGGCGCGCGGCGTCGATCTGCCGTAGCTGATCGTCAGGACGCGCCGCATCCGACCGGGCGGCGTCAGGACTCCGCATCCAGCCGATCGAGGAATTCGCGGACGGTGTGGACCGATCCCGTGGCCGCTGGCTGGTAGCCGGGCAGGGCAGCAACGGCGCGATGGAATTCATCGCCCTTCATCACCTCGAGCACCCGCCGCATCGGGTCGGTTTCCAGAAACGATTTATGGCAGGCGAAGAAATAGTCCTCGGTGAGGATACGGATGAAGTCGAGCCCGAACTGCCGCGCGGCAGCCTCGACGCCGAAGCAGACGTCGGCCATGCCGCTCGCGACATAGGCGGCGACGGCGGCATGGGTGAACTCGATCTGCTGCGCGCCATTGATGCTGGTTTCGTCGATGCCTTGTGACGCGAGCAACTGATCGAACAACAGGCGGGTGCCGGAATCATGATCGCGATTGACGAAGCGCGCCCTGCCGTCGGCAAGATCGGCCAATGAACGGATGGACAGCGGATTGCCGCGCTTGACCATCAGCCCCATCTCGCGGGTCACGAAGCTGATGACGCAGTCCTGCTTGGGATCGAGCCAATCCCGGCAGGCCTGGATGTTCTGGGCACGCAGCTCGCCGCGCGGCAGATGCAGCCCCGACAGGTCGCATTCTCCTTGCGCCAGCGAGGCCAGCGAATGCTGGCTGCTGACATAGCGGACATCGACCCCGACGCCTGACTCGCGATCCAACAGCTCGCGCAGCTTGGCGACGGCAAAGCCGTGGCTGGCGTGAACGCGGATCACGCCAGGATGCGACTGCAGGAACGGCTTGATCTCGGTCACCAGCTCCTGCGCCAGATTGTCGAGCTGCGGGCCGAGGCGAGCCTGCATGCGCTCGCCCGCCCAGACCAGCTTGTCGCCGAACGCCGTGAGCTTCGATCCTTTGCCGCGCTGGGTCTCGACCAGCGGCACGCCGAAGAATTCAGACCACTGCTCGATCAGATTCCAGACGTGACGATAGGAAAGATGCGCGTCACTGGCCGCGCTGGTGATCTTACCCGTCCTCCCGATTTCACTGAGCACGCGGAGCATCACGACGATGCTCTGCGGGCCGTCGTCCTTGTAGAAGCGCCAGACAGGTTCGATCGCGATCCGCAACATCAGGGCCCGCTTGTGAAGTCGGCTTCATATGACCGCCGGCCATAGGCAACAGATATCATATTTACGAACAGATATTTGTTCTTACCTTCATTGGTATACAACAAACGGAGGAAATATGATGTCGATTGCATATGATTACGAGCGCGGCTCGAGGGGGACGTCCTATCTGACGAAGCCGTTCCAGCTCCTGATCGGCGGCAGGCATGTTCCCTCGGTTTCGGGACGCACCTTCACGTCGCTCAATCCTGCAACCGAGCAGGCGATTGCGACGGTCGCCGAGGGCAATGCCGAGGATGTCGATCTCGCAGTCGCCGCGGCCCGCAAGGCCTTCGAAGGGCCGTGGCGAACGATGCGTGCGGCGGAGCGCGGCGCGATCCTTCTGAAATGGGCGCAGCTGTTGCGCGACCATGCCGACGAGATCATCGAGCTCGAAAGCCTCGATGCCGGCAAGCCGGTGTCGGCGATCCTGCGCCAGGATCTTCCCGCCGCCATCGATACGCTCACCTATTACGCCGGATGGGCCGACAAGATCAGCGGTGAAGTCGTCTCCACGCGCGATGATGCGCTGACGTATACGGTGCGCGAGCCGGTCGGCGTGGTCGCGGCGATCGTGCCGTGGAATTTCCCGCTGATGATCGGGATGTGGAAGCTAGCGCCGGCGCTGGCCTGCGGCTGCACCGTCGTGATGAAGCCCGCCGAGCTGACGTCGCTGTCGGCGCTGCGGATCGGGGAGCTCGCGCTCGAAGCCGGACTGCCGCCCGGTGTTCTCAACATCGTGACCGGCCCCGGGCGCACCGTCGGCGAGGCGCTGGTCAACCACCCCGATGTCGACAAGGTCACGTTCACCGGCTCGCCCGGCGTCGGCCGCGGCATCATGAAGGCGGCGGCCGGCAACTTCAAACGCGTCTCGCTCGAGCTCGGCGGCAAGTCGGCCAACATCATCTTCGACGATGCGAACATCGAGGCCGCCGCGAAGGCTGCGGCCAGCGGCATCTTCTTCAACACCGGGCAGGTGTGCTCGGCCGGATCGCGGGTGCTGGTGCACGAGCGCGTGTATGACGAGGTGGTCGAGCGCCTGACCGAGCGCGCACGGGCGCTGCGGATCGGCGATCCGCTCGATCGCGCAACCTCGCTCGGACCGGTCATCTCCGAACGGCAGATGAAGACGATCCTCGACTATGTCGACATCGGACGCAACGAAGGCGCCACGCTCGTCACCGGCGGCCAGCGCGCGGCCGCCCGCGGCTATTTCGTCAGCCCCGCCGTCTTCGCCGGCGTCACGCACGACATGCGGATCTCGCAGGAAGAGATCTTCGGACCCGTGGTCAGCGTGATCAAGTTCAGGGACGAGGCCGAGGCGCTGCGGATGGCGAACGGCACGGCCTACAGCCTGGCCGCCGGCGTCTGGAGCCGCGACATGGGGCGCGTCCATCGCTTCGCCAAGCGCCTGCGCGCCGGCACCGTGTGGATCAACACCTATGGCTACACCGATGTGCGGCTGCCTTGGGGTGGCGATCGTGACTCCGGACTGGGCCGCGAGCACGGCACGGCCGCGCTGGACAACTTCACGGAGCCGAAATCCGTCTGGATGAACCTCGCGGTGTGAGCCAGGCGTCGGCTGACGCGGACGGCCGCCATTCGCATCGGCGGCCGTCTGCGCGATCCAACGGATCAGTCGGCCTTGGCGCCGGTCGGCGGCTGGCGTGTCGGCGTCCTCCGATGGCCTGTGAGAAGCACGATGGCCGTCGTGTTTGTTGCCGTTACCGTCTCCGATCACTGAGTCGGCCAGCCATCTTGGCGGCAGGATCACAAGCCAATCCACAGTGCTGCGGCACGGTGCCGCGCCTTTGCCAGGTACCGCAGGGCGCGGTCCTCTGTTTCTTATAATCTTGAACCCGTTCGCGCCGCCGCGACACCACCACGTCGAGCTCCACTGATCGGGCCATGATTGGAATTGTTTCGAATTGGACTTGCGCCTGTTGACTGCAGATGAGATTGCGCACGTCAAGTCGTCGTTCGACTTGGTATTTGCCAATGCTACACGGATGACGACGACGTTCTATGACCGCGTCTTCGAGCTCGCGCCGGAATGTCGGGCGATGTTTCCCGCCGACATGGACGTGCTGAAACGGGACTTCATCGCGACCCTGGCGGTCCTCGTCGGCAGCCTCGATCAGACGACTGGTCTGTTGTCGAGCACCGACATCCTCGGCCGCAATCATGCGCGCTATGGGGTCCGGCCTGAGCACTATCCGGTGGTCGGCGAAGCACTACTGTGGAGCCTCGCCAAAGGACTTGGTCCGCATTGGAATGATGAGGTCGAGCAGGCCTGGCGCAAGGTCTATGGCGTCATCGCCAAGCGCATGATCGCAATTTCGGTCGGCGCTCCGCGGTCCTGATCCGGATCTAGCTGCGCACGATCGAGCCGGAGCGGCCGACGAGGCGCGCGAGCTGCTTGAAGCGTCCGCCGACGCGGTCGGCGACGAGGTCGACCATCTGGTGCTCGAACACCAGCATCAGCTTGCGGTCCTGGGTGCGGAAATGCGTTGCGGGCAGCACGCCGGGCCGCGCCGCCGAGATCAGATGCGCGACGCGAAACGCGGTGCCGAGCAGGCGCGCACGATCGATCTGGGCCGGGCTCAGCTGCTCGGTGAGGGCAGGCGCCGCCGCCTCGTCGCGCAGGCCCTCGTAGCGGAAGAACACGGACAGCGCGACGAAGATGCGGCCCTCGTGGTTGATCGAGCCGAAATTGCCGTTCAGAACGATGCCGTAGGTCTGCTCGCCGCGATGGTCCGGATGCATGCGCCAGCCGATGTCGGACAACAGGCAGGCGGCGTGCCGCAGCCGGCGCTCGTCCTCGGTCTCGCGGATGTGCATCACGCGGAACAGGCGGTCGGTCCAGTCGATCAGCTCGCGGGCATGCTGGGCCGAGCGCGACAACAGCTCGTTGAGGCCCTGCGCCGCGCACAGCAGCCCGTCCTTGGCGCGCTCGGCGTCCGGAAGCTTGGAGTAGAGCAGGCCCTCGCGCACGCCGAAGGTCGAGAACACGACGGTCGTCGGCCTGGCGACGCGGATGATGTGCTCGAGCACCAGCGCAGCATAGGCAAGCAGCGGGCGCCGCGCCTCGGCGATCGCTTCGATGTCGGCCAGCATGTCGGCGGCGACGAGACGGCGCAGCCGGCGCACGAAGGCCAGCGCATCGGCCGCCGGAATCGCATAGCCGTGCATCACCCCGAGCGGATAGCCGCTCTGGATGATGTGGATGCGCGCCAGCGCGCGCCAGGTGCCGCCGACCGCATAGAAGGTGCGGTTCTGGCCGGCCAGCAGTTGCGGCAGGTCGGTCAGCGCCTCGCTCGCGATCCGCTGCGCCTTCTTCAGCGATTTCTCGGCGAGATCCTGCAGCGCCAGGCTGCCGAGCGGCAGGGTAACGCCGCTGCGGACCTGGTGCCCGCGCACGTCGATCAGCTCAAGTGAGCCGCCGCCGAGATCACCGACGATGCCGTCGGGCTTGTGAATGCCGGAAATGACACCGAGCGCCGAATAGCGCGCCTCTTCGGGGCCGGTGAGGATCTGGATCGGGACGCCGCAGATCTTCTCGGCCTTGGCGATGAAATCAGCGCCGTTCGAAGCATCGCGGCAGGCGGCGGTCGCGATGGCATGCACTTGCCCCACCCGCTGCACCTTGCACAACGCGCGGAAGCGCTTCAGCGCGGTCAGCGCCTTGTCGACGGCATCGGCCGCGAGCAGGCCGGTGGTCTGGACCTCGCGGCCGAGCCCGCACAGCGCCTTCTCGTTGAACACGGTCACGAGGCTGCGTTCCATCGCCTGGTAGACGACGAGACGGACCGAATTCGAGCCGATGTCGATGACACCGACGCTGGCGGACCTCGTGCCGGGCCGCTTCACCACGGCATGTCCCGTTGCAGAAGGCCCCGGTGCAGACAGCCCCTATGAAGGAGAGCGTTCATTCCGGCGCGTGAGCCGGCGCGGCGATGATTCCTTGAGCGACTTTCCACGGCCGGACAGACTCGGATTCGTCATGAAGTAATTGTGCAGGTTGAACGGCTCCTCGCCCTTCGCGGCCTTCATACGCGTTGACGACCCATCCGGCAACAATTGCCAGCTCTGCTCGGTGTCCTTGAGGTTCGCGACCATGATCTGTTCCAGAACCTGCTGATGCACGGTCGGGTTCTGAAGCGGGCAAAGCACCTCGACGCGGCGGTCGAGATTGCGCGGCATCATGTCGGCCGAGGAGATGTAGACGGCGGCCTTGGCGCTCGGCAGGCCCTGACCCATACCAAAGCAGTAGATGCGGCCATGCTCGAGGAAGCGGCCGATCACCGATTTGACGCGAATGTTCTCCGACAGTCCGGGGAGGCCGGGACGCAGGCAGCAGATGCCGCGCACGATCAGCTCGATCGAGACGCCGGCCTGCGAGGCCTCATACAGCGCGTCGATGATGTCTGGATCGACCAGCGAGTTCATCTTCATCCAGATCACGGCCGGCTTGCCCTGGCGGGCGAAGCTGGTCTCACCGTGGATGTGCTCGATCATGCGCTTGCGAAGCGTGAGCGGCGACACCGCCATCTTCTCGATGTCGATCGGCTCGGCATAGCCGGTGATGTAGTTGAACACCCGCGTGACGTCGCGGCCGATCACCGGGTCCGATGTGAAGTAGGACAGGTCGGTGTAGATGCGCGCCGTCACCGGATGATAGTTGCCGGTGCCGGTGTGGACATAGGTGGTGAGGCTGCCGCCCTCGCGGCGCACGACCATCGACAGCTTGGCATGCGTCTTCAGCTCCAGAAAGCCGTAGACGACCTGCACGCCGGCGCGCTCCAGATCGCGGGCCCAGCGGATGTTGGCCTCCTCGTCGAAACGCGCCTTGAGCTCGACCAGCGCCGTCACCGACTTGCCGGCTTCGGCAGCTTCCACCAGCGTGCGCACGATAGGCGAGTTGTTGGAGGTGCGGTACAGCGTCTGCTTGATCGCGACGACGTCCGGGTCGCGCGCCGCCTGCTGCAGGAACTGCACGACGACGTCGAACGACTCGTAAGGGTGATGGACGATCAGGTCCTTCTGCCGGATGGCGGCGAAGATGTCGCCGCCATGGTCGCGGACACGCTCGGGATGGCGCGGCACATAGGGTGCGAATTCGAGGTCGGGCCGGTCGACGCGCGTCAGTTGCGACAGCTCGTTCATCGCCAGCACGCCGTCGACCAGGAACACCTCGTCATCGGTGGTCGAGAGCGCATTCTGCACGAAGCGGCGCAGCTCCTCCGGCATGTTGGCCTCGATCTCGAGCCGGATCACCGAGCCGCGACGGCGCCGCTTCAGCGCGGTTTCGAACAGCCGCACCAGGTCTTCGGCCTCTTCCTCGATCTCGATCTCGCTGTCGCGGATGATCCGGAAGGCGCCCTGGCCCTTCACGGTGTAGCCGGGAAACAGCCGGCCGATGAACAGGCCGGTCGCCTGTTCCAGGGTGATCAGGCGGATCACGCCATCCTTGGAGCCGGGGAAGCGGATGAAGCGGTCGATCTTGCCGGGCATGCGGATGAGGGCGTTCATCGGGCGCCCGTCGGCGGAGCGGATCAATTGCAGCGCCACCGTGAAGCCGAGGCTCGGGATGAATGGGAACGGATGCGCCGGATCGATCGCGAGTGGCGTCAGCAGCGGGAAGATGTTGGCGAGGAAGTGGTCCTCGATCCAGGCGCGCTCGCTCTTGGTGACGTCCTGACCGTCGACGAGCACGATGCCGAGCTCGCCGAGAAACTTGCGCAGGT
The DNA here is from genome assembly GCF_032484895.1 of Bradyrhizobium sp. SZCCHNRI3052. Classification (NCBI taxonomy): domain Bacteria; kingdom Pseudomonadati; phylum Pseudomonadota; class Alphaproteobacteria; order Hyphomicrobiales; family Nitrobacteraceae; genus Bradyrhizobium; species Bradyrhizobium sp. SZCCHNRI3052. The sequence continues at coordinate 479,530 of NZ_JAUETW010000001.1, forward strand.
CGCGCCAGATCGCCTGCTGGTCGATCGCGAGCTGCGACACCGTCTCGTTGATCAGCTTCAGCTGCTCGGTCGGCGTCAGCCCGTCGGGGCTGCGCTCGGCGATGCCCTCGCGGACCTGGGCGCGGATGCCGGCGACGCGCACCATGAAGAATTCATCAAGGTTGTTGGCGGAAATCGACAGAAAGCGCACTCGCTCCAGGGCGGGATGCCGCGGATTGACCGATTCCTCCAGAACGCGGCGGTTGAAGTGAAGCCAGGACAATTCCCGATTGATGAATCGCTCGGGGCTCGAGGCAATCTCGATGGACGGCACGGCGACCGGTTCTTTCTCTGAGATTTCAGTAACTTGCTCGGTATCCATCGGAATTCGATCCATATCCATCCAGTCGCGAACCAGTCGCGAACGGTCGACCGTAGCCCAATCTGGGTAACCAGGGGATGACGTTGCCGGCACCATTGGGGTTCCGTGCCCGTCCGCCGTCAAGATGGTCGCGGGTCAAAGCGGGCGGAGCAGCTCCGCCGCCAGCGCCCGGGTGACCGGCCGTCCGAGCCGCAGGGACTCGTCGTCCAGCAGTGCGACGGTCTGGCGGGCGGCCGCGTAGGACCGTTCGATGTGGCTTGCGAGATAGCTGACCACGGTCTCGTCGATCGCCAGTTGCCGGTCCGCGGCCAGCTTGACGATCAAGGCGCGGAACAGCTGGTCGTCGGGCGGCAGCAGCGTGACGACCGGGACGGCGCGCAGCCGCGACCTCAGATCGGCCAGGGCGATGGGCAGGGCCGCCGGGGCCTCGCGCGCCGTGATCAGCACGAAGGCCTCGTCCTGGCGGGCGAGGTTCAGCAGGTGAAACAGCGCTCGCTCGTCGAGATCGGTGGCCGTCAGATCCTCCAGCACCAGCGCGCCGGTGGCGAGTGCCCCAGGGACCACGCTCGCCTCGAGGGCATGCGCGGACAGGGATCGGGCGCCAGCCCGCTCGGCCCAGATCGCGGCGAGGTGGCTCTTGCCAGAGCCGTCGGGGCCGACCAGGAACATGGTCCGCGCCGGCCATTCCGGCCAGGCGTCGACCAGAGCGAGCCCGGCCGCGTTGCCTGGACCTTCGAAGAAATTGTCCCGCGTCAGGCTCTCCGCATGCGGCAGCGCGAAGGCCAGCTGACGAGGGGGGATATGGCCGGCCAAGATCGAATTGCTCCGTATCGTGTGGTGCGTGAGGTCGGGACGGGCCCTCCGCGGAGGATCACCGGACCTCGATGGTGCTCATGTGGCGCACCCAGTCGACGAGATACAGCCCGACCGACACGAGGGTAAAGACGGTGACCAGCACCATCAGCACCACATCGTAGGGCTGGGGCTCGAAGCCGAAGCTGAGCGAGGCCAGCACGAGCGCCGCGAATCCCACCTGGGCGACCGTGTTCAGCTTGGACACCATCAATGGCTTCATCGCGACCGGCCGGTCGAACAGCCAGGACACGATCACCGCCGAGACGATCATGATGTCGCGCGAGACCACCAGGATCACGATCCAACGCGGGATCGCGCCCCAGATGCCAAGCGTGACGAAGATCGAGACCAGCAGCGCCTTGTCGGCGAGAGGATCGAGCAGCGCTCCCAACTCGGACCGCAGGTTGAAGCGCTTGGCCAGGAAGCCGTCCACGGCGTCGCTCACCCCCGCGACCACGAAGACCAGAAATGCGATCTCCATCTGGCCGGCCGCAATGGCCCAGACGACGATCGGAACCAGCAGGATTCGACCCAGCGTGATCAGATTGGGGATACTGTGGGGAATGGTCACGCAGCGGGTCCCGACGACGACTCGATCAAAAGACAATCCGATTCCGAAACAGGGCGAACCGGTCCGTTCCTAGATAGTATGGGGACGAGCCCCTTGCGAGCCATTGCGCGCGGCCGGATTCCGACGTAACCAGCGGCCAGATTAGGGGTTTTTACCATGACCGAGCGCAAGAACGGGCTCACTTATGCAGATTCGGGCGTCGATATCGATGCCGGAAACCGTCTGGTCGATCTGATCAAGCCCATGGTGCGCGCAACCGCCCGCGCCGGCGCGGATGCCGAGATCGGCGGCTTTGGCGGCCTGTTCGACCTCAAGGCCGCCGGATTCAAGGATCCGGTGCTGGTCGCGGCAACCGACGGCGTCGGCACCAAGGTGAAGATCGCGATCGAGACCGGGCTGCATGGCGGCATCGGCATCGACCTGGTCGCCATGTCGGTCAACGATCTCGTCGTGCAGGGTGCCGAGCCGCTGTTCTTCCTCGACTACTTTGCGTGCGGCAAGCTCGACCCGGAGGCGACGGCGTCGATCGTCGCCGGTGTCGCCGAAGGCTGCCGGGAATCCGGCTGCGCGCTGATCGGCGGTGAGACCGCGGAAATGCCGGGCCTCTACAAGGACGGCGACTACGATCTTGCCGGTTTCGCGGTCGGCGCGGCGGAACGTGGGACGCTGCTGCCGTCTCCCGACATCGCGGCCGGTGACGTGGTGCTGGGGCTCGCATCCTCCGGCGTCCACTCCAACGGCTATTCGCTGGTGCGCAAGATCGTCGCCCAGTCCGGCCTCGGCTTCGATGCGCCGGCACCGTTCGCGCCGGTCCTGACTCTCGGCGCGGCGCTGCTGACGCCGACCCGGCTCTATGTGAAGTCGTGCCTTCGCGCCATCCGCGAGACCGGTGCGGTGAAGGGGCTCGCACACATCACGGGCGGCGGCTTCACCGACAACATTCCGCGCGTGCTGCCGAAGCATCTCGGCGTCTCGATTGACCTGACGGGCCTGCCGGTGCTGCCGGTCTTCAAATGGCTGGCGGAGCAGGGTGGCATTGCAGAGCGCGAGCTCTTGCGTACCTTCAATTGCGGGATCGGCATGATCGCGATCGTCAAGGCCGAGGCCGTCGATGCCGTCATCGAGGTGTTCACCGCGAATGGCGAGCACGTCGCACGGCTCGGCGAGGTCGTTGCTGCGACAGGCGACGAGCGGGTGATCTACACCGGCGCCCTCGATCTGGCTCTGTGAGACGGGTGAGCCGATGAAGCGCCGCGTCGCCATCCTGATCTCGGGCCGTGGGTCGAACATGGCCGCGCTGATCCACGCGGCGTCGCAGCCGGATTTTCCGGCCGAGGTCGCCATCGTGATCTCCAACCGAGCCGATGCGGCCGGACTGCAGAAAGCGCAGGAAAGCGGCGTCGCGATCGAAATCATCGAGAGCAAGCCGTTCGGCAAGGACCGCGCAGGGTTCGAAGCCAGACTGCAGCAGGCGCTCGATGCACGCGGCATCGAGATCATCTGCCTGGCCGGATTCATGCGCCTGTTCACGGCGGAGTTCGTGCAGCGCTGGTATGGCAGGATGCTGAACATTCATCCGTCGCTGCTGCCGTCGTTCCCCGGCCTTGATCCGCACGGCCAGGCGCTGCGTGCCGGCGTCAAGCTGTCAGGCGCCACCGTGCATTTCGTCATTCCGGAGACGGATGCTGGTCCGATCGTGATGCAGGGCGCGGTCGTGGTCAGGGACGACGATACGCCGGACACCCTGTCGACGCGCATTCTCGGCGTCGAGCATCGCATCTATCCCGAGGCGCTGAAGCTGCTGGCCAAGGGCCTAGTGCGGCTCGAAGGCGATCTCTGCCGGACGTCGTCCGTGGAGCAGGGCGATCACGCGCTGATCTGGCCCGTCGTCCGGTAGCTGTCGCCGGACGAAAAAAATCCCCGGCGGGGCCGGGGTACATCAAGGCTGACGAAGTCTGATCATCCGCGGCGAGCGAGCGTGACGCGGAGCTCGTGAGTTGGTTTACGAACCCGCGCTGTGGCGCCCTCCGCCGGGACGATGCTCACGAGAGCTTCAGGTTCTCTGCCGACGTCTTGCCGCGGCTCTCCACCAGATCATATTCGATCGTCTGGTTCTCGTTGAGCGTGGTCAGTCCAGCACGCTCCACGGCCGAGATGTGGACGAACACGTCCTTGTCTCCGCCAGCCGGTTTGATGAAGCCATATCCCTTGGTCGGGTTGAACCACTTCACGCTGCCCTTGTAGGTCGGCATCGCTGTCTCCTTCGTCTAGACGAAAAAAAGACGCGGCCACGCTCGCGCGTGCCACGCCACAAACGGGCTTCCCGGGATCTGCTCAATTTCCGAAGTCGCGAAACGCACAGTCGAACGGCCAATCCGATTGTACGGGAGATTGCAACACGATTTTCCGCCGATATCAAGGTTGGCGGACTGATGAGAACGCGTCGCGGCGTCGCGTCGCCGGCTGCTGCTGCAACTGCGTGGCTTGTGGCGCTGGAACCACAAATCCTTGCAGGGCAGCCGCGACATGGCAATCCTCATTGACCGCGATCGGGAACTGCGGGCAGAACATCGCTGCAATATTGAAGCGAATTTGAGCGGGCGGCGAACGGGGCATCGATGCGCGGGGCGTCTCAGGCCAGGCTGGGTTGGCGAATGCGCAGCGGCGCATCCGGGGCGATGCTGCTCATCGGCGGGCTCGGTTTGGTCGCCGCTTCTTCGCCGTGCGCCGCGCAGGCCAGCCTGCCGAGCATCGCCGCAAGCCCGACGCCAACGCCGAGCCCGCTGCCCAGTCCTGCACCGGGCGCGATCAGTTCCGAACGCTCGGCCGGCCGAACCGTGCTCGATCTCGGCTCGAGCTTCCTCGAACGGCTCGGTACTCAGGTCACGCAGGGCGCCACCCGGCTGCCGCGGAGCAATCCCGGCGGCGGCGGCGCGCCGGAGGCTTCGGAACAGCCTCGGTTCCGGACCTGGGGCGAGATGTATGGCGCAACCGTCCGCAGCAATGCGCAAGGCGACTTCGTCGGCGACAAGAGGACGACTTGGGGCGGCGTCGCCGGTATCGGCATGCGTCTCATGCCGGGCGTGAATGTCGGACTATCCGTCGACCAGAGCCGGACCTGGGTCGATTTGCCGCTGGCGCTGCAAGCGGCGACGCTCGATCTCACACAGTTCGGGTTCAACGCCTCGGTCGACCAGGGACCCTGGACCTGGGCGATCGCGGTCGTCCATGGCTTCGGCGGGATCAGTGCGCGGCGCGACACCAGCCTCGGTACGGCGACGTCGGTCTACGGCGCCCACATCACGGGCGTGCTGAGCGAGCTTGACTACTACTGGAGCATCGGTGAGAGCCGGATCGTTCCGAAGCTTGCCTTCGAATACACGCGCGCCACGACGGCGGCATTCCAGGAGGCGGGCGGGCTCGATCCGCTGTCGGTCAGCGGTACCTCGCTGGAGCGCGCCCGCGTTCTCGTCGGCGCCGAGTTCGGCCGCTACTTCATCGTCGACGGCAAGATCCTCGACGTCTCGGCCTATGGCAAGCTGGTCGACAATTTCAGCCAGAATCTCGGCGCGGTGACCGTCAGCCTCGGTCCGCAGAGCATCACGCTGCAGGGCCTTGGCGAGGGCCGCTACGGCGCCGACGCCGGCGCGGCACTGTCGCTATCCCTGAATCGAACGGCACGCCTCTATCTCAACTACGATGCGAAGCTTCGCTCGCTGCTGCAATCGCATCAGGGCACGCTCGGCGTCGAGTTCAAATGGTAGCTCGTCATACGGGTTTCGGCGCGACGTAGCCGTTGAAGCCGACGACATCCCGCGCGGGCGCCATCAGCGGCACGAGATTCAGCGGGTGGATGAACTCGTCCCGGAAGCAGGCATGGACCTTCGGATCGAAGATGCGTTTCAACCAGTCGATGACGACCTTGTGTCGGTCGGAGTTGCGAAACTCCTTGTGATAGGTCATCCACAGATCCATGTGGTAGTTGATGCCGAGATCCACAGGAACGAGCGGCGCCCCGAGCGCGACCGCCGAGGTCGGCAGAAAGCCGATGCCGGCGCCGCGCTCGACCGCGTAAAGCACGGCAACGCTCGAATTGGTTGAGATGCCGACGATGCCTTCGAGGGACTCCAAGCCGAGGATGCGCGCATAGCCGGTCTCGTCGAGCTGCACGCCGTGCTGCTTGATGATGCGATGATCCTTGAGCTCCGCCAGCGATGTCGGCAGTCCATGCGCGTCGCGATAGGCTTCCGACACGAAGCCGTAGATGTGCAGACGGCCGAGCTTTGCAACGATCACGTCAGGGTTGGTCGGCCGTTCGAACTGGATCGAGATGTCAGCCTCCAGCCGCGACACGTCGGCCTGCTGCATCGCGCAGCTCAGATCGACGGTGATCCTGCGATAGGTCTTCTGGAAATCGATCAGTCGCGGCAGGATCCAGAAGTTGCCGGGGCCTTCGGTCACGGCGACGCGCACCGACCCCTGAGTGTCGGTCGACAGCGAAGCGCGCCGGAAGATGTTGAAGCTCAGCCGCTCCATCTGCTCGACGTCGAAGAGCAACGATCGTCCCTCGTCGCTGAGCGACAGGCCGGATTGATCACGGATGAAGAGCTTGCATCCGAGCTCTTCCTCGAGCCGGTCGATCTTGCGCATCAGGGTCGTGCCGGTCAGTCCGAGAACATCCGCCGCGTTTCGGAAGCTGCGGTGACGCGTACAGAGCAGAAATGCTCTCAAATCCTCCCATGAGGGGTTAAGCGTTTCGTCAGACTTCCTGCGCTGCGTGGATGCAGCACCCCGATGCAAATGTTGCCGCATACACTCCAGCTCCGACAAGTATGATGACGTCATCAAAGCCAAGCTGGAAACATAGATGCAGAACCCTCACCGCGGAAGCACAGAATTCACGCTGCGACATCAGCTCGACGCGCTGCCGCGGACGGATCGGGTCGCGGCTCAGGCGGTCACGCTCGATCGGCTCGGCGAGCTCACGGCGCTCGCACGCCGGGAAATACCGGGCGTTCGTGCCTCAGAACACGAGCTTGCGGAGTTCTTGCGGCACGATCCGGACTCGATCTTCGCGCTCTACCGCGGCAGGAACCTGCTCGGCGGCATCGCCTTCCTCTATCTCAACTGCTCAGGCCTCGATGCGTTGCTCCTGGATGAGTTCAATTTGAATGATCCGCCGCGCAGATTTCTGGCGCGGCCGGACGAAGACGTAGCCGCCATCTATGTCTGGGCGCTCGTCGCGCAAGGGCGAGGAGCGATCGGTCTCGGCAATGTCGCGCAGGCGCTGCAAGGCGCGAGATTTCGCGCAGCCGATTACTATGCGCAACCATCGAGTCCGGAAGGGCGCGCGTTTCTCGGCGCGCTCGGCTTCACGCCGGTACCGAGCTTTCAGCCCGATCTCTGGTGGTATCAGCGGCCGTGGAACCGGATGCCGGAGATGATCGCGCCTTCGATCCAGTCGATGAAGGGTTTCGAACAAGGGAGCATTGCGGATGCACAGCATTAGTTCGGCCATGGCGGCAAAGACAAATCCCCGCGCGATCACGGTGCGCATCGCGCGCGATCCGAATGACCTCATGCTCGTTACCGCGATCCGCTCGGCGGTCTACCTGACCGAGCAGGATTGTCCCATGGAGGAGGAGTTCGACGGCAACGATCTGGTTGCAGCCCACTTCCTCGGTTTCGTCGGCAAGGAGCCGGCGGGATGCGTACGCGTGCGCTTCTTCGGCGACTTCGCCAAGGTCGAGCGGCTGGCGGTGCGCCATCAGTACCGGCGTTCCCGGCTGTCGTTCAAGCTGGTTCGCGAGGCGCTCGACTATTGCAGGCGAAAGGGCTTCAAGAAGGCTTATGGCCACGCGCAGGATCGTCTCGTCGATTTCTGGGCGCATTTCGGCGCCAAGCCGCTCGGCCATAATCGCAAGCTCACATTCTCCGACTTCTCCTACACGGAGATGGTGCTGGACCTCGAGCCGTGCGACGATGCGATCACGCTCGACAGCGATCCCTACATGATCATTCGTCCGGAAGGCGACTGGGATCGGCCGGGTGTGCTCGATCTCTCGGCCGGCCGGCCGGCATCGTCGCCCTTGCACGACTTCGCCGCAGCGAGACCGTGATGACGGGCCGAGATCTGTTCGGTGCCACCGAGGCGGATCCGCCTGTTCTCGTCTGCGCCGATCTGCAGTGCGAATATCTCGCCGAGGGGCGCAGGCATCTGATCGCCGATGGCGACGTCGTCATGGCGCTGTGCCGGCAGTTGATCGCGCTCTGGCGCGACAACCTGTGGCCGGTCGTCCATCTCAAGCGGATCGCACAGGCAGCCTGGTTCAACCCGGCCTCCAACCTGACGAACTGGCTTCCGGACTTCAAGCCAACCCCGGGGGAGCTCGCGTTCGAGCATCCACTGCCCTCGGCCTATAGCTCGGCCCGGTTCGCCGAGTACATGGCGAACATGCGCAGCATGCGCTGCGTGCTGCTCGGCTTCTCGCTGGACGAGACGATCCTCTCGACGGTGGTGGACGGCTTTCACCGCAGTCACCGCTATCAGGTGATCGGAGACGCCGTCGCCTGCCGGCAGGCCTGCGCCGGCGACGCCGCGTTGTACAAGCTGGTTGTAACCAAGGTGATCGGCAATTTTGCCGGCGTCCTCGACAGTGCCGAGCTTATCGGCGCCGGCGGCCGTCTAGCGGTGTGACCGCGGCGGCTATTGGCGGTATCATCCTGAGGCGAGTCGTTCGGCCAGATCGATAATCATACGGCGATCGGCCGGATCGCTGATCTTGTTGAACGCGACGACGAGGCGAAGGGCCTCGACGACGTGCAGGTCGACCGGATTCTCGCTGAGCAGCCGCAGCAGCCTCTGTTCCGGCGGTTCGCAATCGTCTTTGCTCACGCGGCAGCTCCAGGACCGAGACCACGACATGACCCGAGAGGAAGAGCTCAAAGAGCTGGCGAGCAGCCTCCGGGCAGCCATCGCAAAGGCGCGCCAGCTCAATCTGCCGACCAGCGCCTACATCCTTTCGATGGCTCTGGTTGAGGTGTCCCAGACAATCGAGGCGGAGTTGAGGGGGCAGACCAGCGCCGAATGATGGGCGGCATCATGACCACCCGTGCCGCCTGCTGCAATCAACTTGGCAGACTCGGGAAGACGCAGCCGGCCGGAGCGGCTGCGACGCCTATCAGGCCCGGTCGACCCGGACGACGCGGCCCTTCTCGATGGCGAGTGCGAGCTTGCCGTGCTTCAGCGCGAGCGCGGCCTCGCCGAACAGCTCGCGGCGCCAGCCCTGCAGCGCAGCAACGTCGGCATTGTCATCGGCGGCGATCTGCTCGAGATCGTCGACGGTGGCGATGACCTTGCTCGCCACGGCGTGGCGTTCCGAGGTCATGCGCAGCAGGACCTTGAGCAGCTCGACGATCGCAGCGCCGTTGGAGTTGTTGCGCGGCTTTTCCAGCTTGGGCAAAGCGGCGAGATCGCGCGCCAGACCGCGCTGCACGGCGGCAACGATGTCGGAGCCCCATTTGGAGCGCTCGAAGCCCTTGGGCAGCGAGCGCAGATTGCCGAGCTTCTCGATCGTTGTCGGGGCATGGGTGGCGATGTCGCCGACCGCGTCGTCCTTCATCACGCGGCTGCGCGGCACGTCGCGGCTCTGCGCCTCCTGCTCGCGCCAAGCCGCGACCTCGATCAACACGGCCAATTCCTTCGGCTTGCGGACGCGGGTCTTCAGCCGCTCCCAGGCGCGCTCGGGGTGGAAGTCGTAGGTCTTCGGCGAGGTCAGGATCTCCATCTCCTCGCTGACCCAGTCGCTGCGCCCGCGCTTCTTCAGATCGGCATCGAGCGCGGCGAACACGTCGCGCAGATGGGTGACGTCGGCCTCGGCGTAGTGCGCCTGCTCCTTGGTCAGCGGCCGGCGCGACCAGTCGGTGAAGCGGTGGGTCTTGTCGGGGCGATGGCCGGTGATGCGTTCGACCAGTTGGTCATAGGCGATGCTGTCGCCATACCCCAGCACCATCGCGGCGACCTGGGTGTCGAAGATCGGATGCGGCACGATGCCGGCGCGGTGCCAGATGATCTCGATGTCCTGGCGGGCGGCATGAAAGACCTTGAGGATCTTCTCGTTCGCCATCAGCTCGAAGAAGGCTTTGAGATCGATGCCCTCGGCCAGCGCATCGATCACCACGGCCTCGTCCGGGCTCGCCATCTGCACGACGCAGAGCAGGGGATAGTAGGTGGTTTCCCGCAGGAACTCGGTATCGACGGTGACGACCGGGTGGCGGGCGAGGCGGGCGCAGGCGGCTGCGAGGTCCGCGGTGGTGGTGATCAAGTCCATGAACGATCCATGACGAGGCTCTTACGCCGTCGTCCGAAAACGCTGACAAGTCAAGGGTGTCGGCAAAGGGTACGGGACGAATTCGTGTCCGGTTGTCGGCCCAATCCGCCCCGAACGCAAGCACCGCGACGCGAGCTGATCGCTCTATGGTTGATGATAGGGTGCGACCGGCGCCGGTCAGTGATGCCGGACGCGGCCCGCAGGCCGGCGCGTCGAGGGCACCGCGAGCACGATCAGGCACAAGGCGATCATCGCCAGACCCATGAATTCGAACACCAGCGCGTCCACGTCTCAGACCTCCCCGACTTGTTGGTTCAACTTGTCGGGGCTGCGTTGATCGTTTCTTAAGGGCCTGGGCGCTGTCAGGGCGATGGTGGACGCGAGGTTAAGACCGCGTGTCAGGTGCCGCAGAAGGTCTGCAACACCTGCTCCTCCGGCTGCGGCGGATCGGCATAATCAGCCCGGTCCGGCTGGTCGTCATAGGGCCGGGCCAGCACCGCATGCAGCTCCTCGAACGGCGCGTAGTCGTCGTTCTCGACCGCTGCCGTGATCACCGCCTCGATGCGGTGGTTGCGCGGGATGAAGGCGGGATTGACCTTGCGCATGGCCGCGCTCCGCTCCGCCGCCGTCTGCGGTTCCTCCGCCAGGCGCTGGCGCCAGCGCTGGGCCCACTCGTCGAAGCCGGTGGGATCCTCGAACAGGACGCGGACCTCGCTGAGATCGCCGCTGCCGGCGGCGTCGCTGAGACGGCGGAACGTCAGCGTGAAATCGGCTCGGGCCGCCGCCATCGCGTCGAACAATGCCTGCGCCAGCGGCTGGTCGCCCTCGGCTCGCGTGAACAGGCCGAGCTTGCGGCGCAGGCCCGCCTGGTGCGCGTCGGTAAACTGGGTGGCGAAGCCGTCGAGCGCAGCCTCGGCCTCCTTGATCGCCTGGTCCTTGTCGTCGCCGAACAGCGGCAACAGGCACTCGGCAAGCCGGGTCAGGTTCCACATCGCGATGCGCGGCTGGTTCGCGAAGGCGTAGCGGCCGAACTCGTCGATCGAGGAGAACACCTGCTTGGGATCGTAGGCGTCCATGAAGGCGCAGGGGCCGTAGTCGATGGTTTCGCCGGACACCGAGGTGTTGTCGGTGTTCATGACGCCATGGATGAAGCCGACCAGCAGCCACTCGGCGATCAGCTTGGCCTGGCGGGCGATCACGGCATCCAGCAGGGCGTGGTAGGGGCGCTCGGTACCGGCGAGATCCGGATAGTGCCGGTGGATGACGTGGTCGGCGAGCCGGCGCACGGCGTCCACGTCCTGGCGCGCGGCGAAATACTGGAACGTGCCGACCCGGATGTGGCTGGTGGCGACACGGGTCAGCACCGCGCCGGGCAGGGCGGTGCCGCGATAGACCTGCTCGCCGGTCACGACCGCAGCCAGCGAGCGCGTCGTCGGAATGCCCAGGGCCGCCATCGCCTCGCTGACGATGTATTCGCGCAAGACCGGCCCCAGCGCCGCGCGGCCATCGCCGCGGCACGAAAATGGCGTCGGGCCGGAGCCTTTCAGCTGGATGTCGCGGCGGACGCCGTTGCGGTCGACGACCTCGCCGAGCAGGACCGCCCGGCCGTCGCCGAGCTGCGGCACGAAATGCCCGAACTGGTGGCCGGCATAGGCCATCGCGATCGGCTCGGCGCCCTCAGGCACGGTCTTGCCGGCCAGGATCTCGGCGCCCTCCGGCGTTTCCAGCTCGGCCGGGTTCAGCCCCAGGTCCGCGGCGAGAGGCCGGTTCAGCTTGATCAGACGAGGCGCTGCGACGGGGGTCGGCGCCACCCGGGCAAAGAAATTGTCCGGCAGCGTGGCGTAGGAGTTCTGGAAGGGGAAATGCACGGTCATGGCTCCAAGATAGGCGCGGGGCGGCCGTTTTTCGAGCCCAAACGGCCGTCAGACGAGCGTTTCGGCGCCAGCTCAATTCGGCATCGGCGCCGACGTTGCAGTGAGGCCCAGGGCGGGCGGCCTTTTCCGGCGCGAGGCCGAAAAGGCCCGTTCCTGCGGTTGCCGCGCCGGGGCGGCTCGGCTAAACCCTGCGCGCATTCGGAGCGCGCCCCTGCGGCTGCGCCGATTCCTTCTCCTCACGACGACCATTCAGGACGACCATGCATCGCTACCGGACCCACACCTGCGGCGCGCTCCGCGAGAGCAACATCGGAGAGACGGTCCGGCTGTCCGGCTGGTGCCATCGCATCCGCGACCATGGCGGCGTGCTGTTCGTCGACCTGCGCGACCATTACGGCATCACCCAATGCGTCGTCGATCCGGACTCGCCGGCGTTCAGCCTGGCCGAGAAGCTGCGCTCGGAATGGGTCGTGCGCATGGAGGGCAAGGTGCGCCGCCGCCCGGCCGGCGCCGACAACAAGAGCACCGACAACGACGATCTGCCGACCGGCAAGATCGAGCTGTACGTCTCCGACATCGAGGTGCTCGGCCCCGCGGACGAGCTGCCGCTGCCGGTGTTCGGCGAGCAGGAATATCCTGAGGACATCCGGCTGAAATACCGCTTCCTCGATCTGCGTCGCGAGAAGCTGCACCAGAACATCATGACGCGCGGCGCGATCATCGATTCGATGCGCCGGCGCATGAAGGAGCAGGGCTTCTTCGAATTCCAGACGCCGATCCTGACCGCGTCGTCGCCGGAGGGCGCGCGCGACTTCCTGGTGCCGTCGCGCATCCATCCCGGCAAGTTCTACGCGCTGCCGCAGGCGCCGCAGCAGTACAAGCAGCTGCTGATGATGTCGGGCTTCGACCGCTACTTCCAGATCGCGCCGTGCTTCCGCGACGAGGACCCGCGCGCCGACCGCCTGCCCGGCGAGTTCTACCAGCTCGACGTCGAGATGAGCTTCGTCGAGCAGGAGGATGTGTTCGCGGCGATGGAGCCGGTCATCACCGGCGTGTTCGAGGATTTCGCCAAGGGCAAGCCGGTGACCAAGGGCTGGCCGCGCATCCCGTTCGCCGAGGCGATCCGCAAATACGGCTCCGACAAGCCCGACCTGCGCAACCCGATCGAGATGGCCGACGTCTCCGAGCACTTCCGCGGCTCCGGCTTCAAGGTGTTCGCGCGCATGCTCGAGGACCCCAAGAACCAGGTCTGGGCGATCCCGGCGCCATCCGGCGGCAGCCGCGCGTTCTGCGACCGCATGAACTCGTGGGCGCAGGGAGAGGGCCAGCCCGGCCTCGGCTACATCATGTGGCGCGAGGGCGGCGAGGGCGCAGGTCCCCTGGCGAACAACATCGGTCCGGAGCGCACGGCTGCGATCCGCAGCCAGCTCGGCACCAAGGAGGGCGACGCTGCCTTCTTCGTCGCCGGCGATCCCGACAAGTTCTGGAAGTTCGCAGGCCTCGCCCGCAACAAGGTCGCCGATGAGCTGAACCTGTCCGACAAGGATCAGTTCAAGCTGGCCTGGATCGTCGACTTCCCGATGTACGAGTACAACGAGGACGACAAGAAGGTCGACTTCTCGCACAACCCGTTCTCCATGCCGCAGGGCGGCCTCGAAGCATTGCAGACGCAGGACCCGCTGACCATCAAGGCGTTCCAGTACGACATCACCTGCAACGGCTACGAGATCGCCTCCGGCGGCATCCGCAACCACAAGCCGGCCGCGATGGTGAAGGCGTTCGAGATCGCGGGTTACGGCGAGCAGGAGGTGGTCGACCGCTTCGGCGGCATGTACCGCGCCTTCCAGTATGGCGCCCCGCCGCATGGCGGCATGGCCGCCGGCGTCGACCGCATCGTGATGCTGCTCTGTGGCACCACGAACCTGCGCGAGATCTCGCTGTTCCCGATGAATCAGCAGGCCATGGACCTGCTGATGGGCGCGCCGTCGGAGGCCAGCACGAAGCAGCTCCGCGAGCTGCACATCAGGACGAATCTGCCGAACAAGTAGTTCGGCAGGCTGCTTGCGACAACATCGCGCAGCCGATTGGCCCAGCCGCATCCGCCTCAGGACGCTGTCGCTGCGAATGGCGTGATGCAACAGCGCGGCGGTGGCGACCTGCAGGGGTCGCCACGATCCCGCGATCCATTTGCCGAGGACATCGTGGATCGCGTGAACGACCGGCTCCAACGCCTCCCAGGTGTTCCTCGAGCGCGTCTCGATCCAGCCGAACAGCGCAATCCGTCTCGACTCGTCGTTATCGGATCCCGAACTGCGGCATGTCGTCGCCCGGCGCGTTGTAGCTCCGGCGCAAGATGACCCGGCCTTGAAGGCGTCGCTCTGCATTTGATGTTCTCGCGTTAACGCTGGTTAAGACTGCGAACAACTTCATCCGGGGGCTCCGGTCGCGTCCAGGCAGCGCCGGACGCATCGGGAGCGTCGCGCTGACGTGGTCGAGCGGCCGGCCAGAGCGGTCATCGCGCCCGGCGGCAAATCGTTGATTCTGAGAACTAATCGTTCGTGCCGCTTGTTAGTTCGGCACCTTGCGCGACACGGCGCGTAACACGATCGAGCAGTGCGCACCGCTATGAGTTCCAGGCGGCACCGATCAGTCGAATGGTGGTTGCGGTGTCATGCAACCTGTCCTTAATAGGAAGCCTGTCTGACTCATGTAGTGAACTTAGCCAACCAATCACAAGAAGACGGATAGTTCAAAATGACCGTTCGCTGGTGTGCGCTCCTTCTCGGAACCTGCTTCTTCGTCCCTGCCGCCTCCGCTGCTCCCATTTCCCCCGATGTCGTTCGTGATCTCGCCTCCCGTGTCGGTCCGGTCGTCGGCCAGGCCGCGACGTGCCGTGAGATCGCCCAGGGGCGCGTCCAGACCATCATCGATCAATTCAGCGAAGTGATCCGCCAGGGCTCTTCGAACGGCGGCGAGCGCGATGGGCTCATCCGCACCTTCAACAGCTATATCGCCGAGGGGCGCGGCCGGGTCGCGTCCTCGCAGGTGAACTGTCAGACCGCAGAGCGCCAGTTGGCAGAGCTGGAGCGGTCACTCAGCCAGCAGCAGTCGGCGGCTCCCTCGCTGTCCTTCGCGCTGGCGCCGTCGACCGCGGCCGCGTCGACGCAGCCCACGGCCAACCTGCCGCCTCCGCTTCCGCACGGCGTCAGCGACACCGAGATCCGGTTCGGCACCGTCATCCCGTTCTCCGGAGTCCGCAAGGAGTCCGCGCGCCAGATGAAACTCGGCATCGAGACCGCGTTCGCCCGCGCCAACGATGCCGGTGGCATCAACGGCCGCAAACTGCGGCTGATCGCTGCCGACGACGGCTATGATCCCACGCGGACGCTCGGCGCCATGACGCAGCTGTACGAGAAGGACCAGGTGTTCGGCTATATCGGCAACATGGGCACTGCCAACAACGCGGTGGCGATTCCCTACGCGCTGGAGCGCCGGGCGCTGTTCTTTGCGCCCTACAGCGGCTCCGCCGTCGTCCGCCGCGATCCGCCCGACCGCTACGTCTTCAACTATCGTGCGAGCTACGCCGAAGAGACCGCCGCGATCGTGCGCTACCTGATGAAGGTCAAGCGCATCCCGGCGAAGCAGATCGCCGTATTCGCGCAGAACGACGCCTATGGCGACGACGGCGCCAACGGTGTAGCCAAGGCGTTCCGCGCGAACGGCATCACCGATCCGATCATCCGCTACGGTTTCCCGCGTGGCACGCTCGACGTCGACGAGGCCGTCGGCAAGCTGAAGGCGCAGACCAAGCCACCGATCAAGGCCGTGATCATGATCGCGACCGACCGCGCGGCGGCGAAATTCATCGAGAAGACCCACGAGGCGGTTCCAGGGCTCATCTATGCCAACATCTCGGCGGTCGGATCGTCGTCGCTCGCCGCCGAGCTGAAGCTGCTCGGCTCGAAATACACCAACGGCGTCATCGTCACGCAGGGCGTTCCCTCGGTCGCCGGCTATTCGAGCCTGGTGCTCGACTACAAGACCGCGCTGGAAAAGTACTTCCCCGGCGAAGCGCCGGATTACACCTCGCTCGAGGGCTTCATTTCGGCAAGCATCCTGATCCAGGCCCTGAAGCAGACGACGCCGCTCGAGACCGAGCGGCTGGTCGACACGCTGGAGTCGATGCAGAGCATCGACCTCGGCCTTGGCAGCAAGCTGTCGTTCGGACGCGCCGAGCACCAGGCCTCGCACAAGATCTGGGGCACCGCACTCGACGAGACCGGCACCTACCAGGCGATCGAGCTGGAATGACGGGCGGGGGGACGCAGCCGAACTTGTCGTCCCCCCGTCAACGCCGCAGTGCAAACAACGTCCCCCGGCCGGCTTGCGGGCGGCCGGGCGGCCCGGAGCCGACCTCGAGATCATGCCGGAACTGTTCGACTGATGCTTCATTGACTTGCAGGCGCAACAACCGTGAGCGACCGCAATGTCCATGCGAACACAGATTTCGGCGATGGTCTTCATGATGGTTCAGGCCGTGCTGTTCGGTGCGGGAGTTCTGACGATTCTTCTCACGCCGCTCAGCAATCACGCGATGCTCGCAATGCCGGTCATGATTGCCCTGAGCGTGGTGCTGTCAGCCATTGTCTCGTGGCAGATCGCACCGCGGCTCCGTGCGCGATATTGGCGCCGGCGTGGAATCAACCACGACCTGATCTCGGGCTGACGCCAGAGAGCAGCCGGCGACCGCCCCGGCTCGGCACCCCCAGCTCGCTTCCGCGTCCGGCTGTCATCTGTGCGGCGCAGCACCAAAACAGGCGATGTCGTTTGAACCAACGCTGACCCGCGCGGTTAGACAGCATTCCCTTGGAGGATGAACCATGCGCGTTCCAGCAGCAGCGACCGTCGTGTTACTATCCTCTTGTCTCCTCTCCGCCGGCGCATGGGCCCAGCAGGCCGACAGCACGCCGGGAACCAGCCAGACCCAGGCCGTTCCCGTGCAGCCGGAACGCACGCCCCAGCAGTCGGACCAGGCCCGTGAACGCGAGCGCCAGAGGGCCGAGGACACGCGGGTGAACCGCGACTGGACGACACAACAGCGCGACGACGACCGGATGGGCATGGATCGCATGGACATGGATCGGATGCGCCAGCACCGCATGGGCCGCATGATGGACCAGGACATGGACCATCGCACCACGGGTCGAAACGCGCGAATGCAACGCGATGATGACGATATGGATCGTCGCGCGCGCAGTTTCGATAGCGAACGGCCCTACCGGCGCGTCAAGATCTGCTACGAATACGAAAATGGCGACGAGTTCTGCCGCTATCGCGACTAGCTCAGCGGGGGTGGTCGCCTAGCAGCATCGGCTCGCGTGCACCGGCATGGCGATGCCGGCACGCCGCGGAAATGAACGTGACGACTTGGCGCCAGTCTGGTCGTCAGCTCGTGCGCCGCGCCAACAACAGCGCGCCGCCAAGGCTGCACATGACGGCGCCAGACGCCTGCCGCATCCGCGTCACGAGGCTTGGCCGCTGGGCGAGACGATGCCGCGCCTTGGCGGCCCAGAACGTCACGACCAGGTCGACGCTGGTGTTGAGCGTCACCGAGATCAGCCCGAGCACGACGAACTGCGCGGCGACGTCGCCGGCGGGATCGACGAATTGCGGGATGAAGGCGAGGAAGAACGCCGCCGTCTTCGGATTGAGCGCCTCGACGATGATGCCCTCGCGAAACGCGCGCCGGCTGCCTGTCGTCGTCACCTCGGCCGGCTGGGCGGCCCGAGCCTCCCGCCACGTCTTCACGCCGAGCCAGATCAGATAGACCGCGCCCGCGATCTTCAGCACCGTGAATGCCTCCGCGCTCGCCATCACCAGCGCCGACAGCCCGACCGCACCGGCGACCACGTGCACGAGGCCACCGAGCCCGAGGCCGACGCTGGAGGCCAGTCCCTCGCTTCGCCCGCCGGCCAGCGTGCGCGCCACGATGTAGAAGATACCGGGGCCGGGCGTGAGCGCGATGACGAGGGCGGCGGAGAGGAATAGGAGGAAGGTCGGGACGTCGGGCATCGGATTTCTTTGTTGGGTGAGGAGATGTGTAGGGCAATCCTTCGGACGTGGCAAAGCGGACTCAGACAGGAGGCGGCGTTTTTCGAGAGACGGCTGTGGGGGCCTGCCTCCGCTGTCGTCCTGTGCAAGCCGTGCCGTGCGACAGCGCGGTGCGGCGCCGACCCAGGACCCATAACCTCAGCGGGTTTGTGAGGAAAGGTTTGAGCGACGTGTGCGCGCCCTCCAACCAAATCCCGTGAGTATGGAGCCCGTTTGGTGCAAGCCCGGCGGGGTTCGCCTGGACGACAGCATTGGGGAAGAACAAGTTCGTATGTCCAGCAATCAATCTACTCCTGATAGATATCTGTTGCCGGGAACGGCGGTCCGTTATGATGGTGTTGAGGATGGTGTCCCGGAATATGGCGTCGTCGTGCACTGTTGGCTGGAGGAAGATATCGGCGGCTACGATTGTTATGTTGCGTTCTTTGGATCACGGCATCCGGCGGGGAGGCCGGCCCATAAGCCCTACATCTTGCGATACGCGTCGACATCTCTCACGGTTCTCACATGATCGCAGTAGCTACGTTGCACTCTGCCCGACAGGCAATCCCGGCAACTCCGCCATGCGCTAATTGCCCGTCGTGTTAGTTTGCCGCAGCTTTGCCCCTTGCACCGTCGGGCAAATCACCTTCACATTTCCGGCCATCCCGCCTCGATGAAGAGGGACGGTTCGCGGTCGTCACGAGGCGTGAGGCGGGGAGGCGGTGGCTGCACCGTGTTCGCAACGTGCTGATAGCGCGCGTCGACGAACGGCACGGTGCAGACGGTCAAGTCGCGTGGTCCTGACACCCCGATGCTGGTGTCAAGTTCGCGGAAGATGCCTTGCGGCATTGCGCGGATGACGGGGGCAAACAAGCCGGTCCCCGAGGAGAGCGCGAAGCAGCCGAAAAGCCCACCGCGCAGGGAATGCCGGAGGCGGATTCAATTGGTCGTCGCAACACTCGATGAGGAGGTTGCGATGGGCATTCGAAAGAAACGGTCAACGCGGGGCAAGCTGGGATCATTGGGGCGCCCACCAGTTGCGGGGCGTGCGGAACAGCAGAAATTTTGGCGTGGGATTGCCGCTGGGTTGAACAGCGAGAATGCTGCGCTGGCTGCTGGATTATCGGATGCTGTCGGCCCCCGATTATTTCGAAAAGCGGGCGGCGTGGCACCGGCAATGTTCCGACCTTCAGCGAAGCCGCTCTCCGGACGGCACCTCTCTTTTTCTGAGCGCGAAGAGATTGCGCTGCTGAATGCGCAGCGCCATTCTGTACGAGAGATAGCGCGGCGTCTCAATCGATCTCCCTCGACCATCTCCCGTGAACTCGATCGCAATGCGGCCACGCACGGCGGCAAGATGGCCTATCGGGCGACGGCCGCCCAGTGGCATGCAGATCGATCGGCCCGGCGTCCTAAGCCGAGCAAGCTTGCAAGCAACGCCGCCTTGCGCGCTTATGTTGAAGAGCGGCTTGCAGGGTTTGTCGCACCTCCAGGCGGCGTTCGGCGGAAGGCCGGTCGTGCGGGCTCTAGCCAGGATCAGGGGTGGACGAAAGCGTGGAGTCCCGAGCAGATTGCCCGGCGCTTACCGATCGACTTCCCGGATGACGAGGCGATGCGCATCAGCCACGAAGCCATTTACCAGGCGCTTTTTGTTCAGGGCCGAGGAGCGCTGAAACGCGAGTTGTCGTCCTGTTTGCGAACGGGACGTGCGCTGCGCGTGCCCCGAGCGCGTACGCGGAAGCGCAGCAAAGGCTTCATATCGCCAGAGATCATGATCAGTGAGCGTCCGGCCGAAGTCGCGGATCGAGCTGTGCCGGGACATTGGGAAGGAGATCTGATCGTCGGCTCCGCCAGCTCGGCAATCGGCACGCTGGTCGAACGCAGCACGCGGTTTACAATGCTCCTGCACCTTCCACGGCTGCCGGGGTTTGACGATGGCCCACGTACGAAGGGTGGGCCTGCGCTCTCCGGACACGGAGCTGAAGCGGTACGCGATGCGATCACGCGCACCATCGTCACCTTGCCCAAAGAACTCCGCCGCTCGCTAACCTGGGATCAGGGGACCGAAATGGCTCAACACAGTGACCTCAAGATCGATACAGACCTTCAGATCTACTTCTGCGATCCAAGAAGCCCCTGGCAACGTGGCACGAACGAGAACACGAATGGCCTGCTGCGGCAGTACTTCCCGAAAGGTACCGATCTGAGCGTCTACGATGCTGACGAGATCGCCGCCGTGGCCGCAGCGCTCAATTCCCGACCGAGAAAGACGCTAGGATGGAAAACTCCAGCAGAAGCGCTTGACGAGCTGCTGTCACGAATGAAAACACTTGGTGTTGCGACCACCGATTGAGCCCGCCGGATGATCGGCTGAACCTGTGGTACCTGCCGCCTGCATTTTTTTCGCAGGCGGGCCATGGGTTGCGGCCAGCACCCGGCATTCCCTGCGCCCTCTTCGTTGGAGGAGGGCCGAACGACCGCACAAACTCGGGCGATCGCGCCGCGGGCTTGAGGACGCGCGTCTTGGGGTGAAGGGGACTTGCCGTGTTCATCGATGGCGTAGCGCGAGTCCCAGTGCGCAGCATCGGCGGTTACGAGCACGCTCCCTCCGCGAGTCATTCCGGGGCGCGCACAGCGCGAGCCCGGAATCCATAACCACGACCGTGCGAGAAGGATCGAGATGCCTGCACCGTCGACTCCTTCGCCAATCATTGTCGGGAGTATGGATTCCGGGCTCGCGCTGTGCGCGCCCCGGAATGACGGAGGAGAGAGGCGGGGACTCACTCCTCCATTCACGTCGCAGCTCACGTCACGGCGTGGTCTGGGCCTCGATCTTGAATTGCGCCAGCGCGCTTGGTGGGTCGATGGCGATGAGCTGGGCGAGCTGCAGGGCCGGGACCCTGGCGCGCGGCGAGAGCTTCAGCGTGAGGGTCTGGCGCGGGGTCTGGACGAAACGGCCGATGGCGTCGACCGCACCGGCGACATCGATGTTGTCGGCCGCGACCTGGGCGCCGATCGCCTTGATGCTGTCGACCAGCGCCTTGCGCGCGGCATCGCGCGTGATCGCATGACCGCGCGCGTAGTTGGCGACGAGCAGGTCGACCGCGCCGAGATCGTGCAAGGTCAATTCCAGTCCGCTGGCTTCGATCTGCGCCGCCGCGGTGGTCGCCTGCTGCAGGTCGATGGTGAAGACGTCGCGCGGCACCTGCGACAGCGAGACATTGGCGGAGGCCGCGATGAGGTTGCTGACCTCGAGCTTGAACGGCTGGAGCGCGAACGCGCCCGAGCTCTCGGTCCAGCCGAGGCCGAGATCGGCGTCGAACGCGGCGGTGTCGATGCCGGCGATGAGGAGCGGCAGCAGCGCCGGATTGGACGCATCCAGCGGACCGGCCATCTTGGCCACCAGGTGCGCCTGGGTCGGGATGGGACCGACGAACTGGCCCCAGTCGAGGCTGAAATTGTCGATCTGCACCGGCTTGGTGCTCGCCTTGTAGGAGGTCGTCAGCCCCTTCAGCTCGATGCCGCCGATCAGCTTGAACAGCGCCATGGCTTCGGCCGCACCGGGCTTGGCGCCGGGCACGGCGAATTTGGCGGTCTGGCGCAGCATACCGCCCATGTCGAAGCGCTTGACCGCGAAGCGGCCGAGCTTGACGGGGCCGTTCGGGGTCCGTCCGTCGAAGCCCTCGAACGCGACGTCGCCCTTGCCGTCGTCGAGGTCGAACCGCGTCAGCGCGACCTTGACCGGGCCGTCGGGCGTCTCGACCGCCAGGCCTTTGACCTCGACGTTCTTGAACAGGACGCCATCATAGATGCTGGCGACCTTGTCGATGAGGTCGGGCGTCATGGCGCTCGTTCGCGGAGAAGTCGGCGTCAGGGCGGCGACCAGCGCCGGAAGCTGGATGCGCGACGGCCGCACGCCGAACTCGTCCATCGTCAGGCTGTCGATGTGGATGCGCATGCCGAGATCGGACGTGATCTCGTAGAGGCCCATCCCGGCGGAGCCGCTCAGGCGAATGGCACGATCGTCCTTGGTGAACTCGGCCGCGAACAGGCCGGCGATGGCGTTGACGTCGATGTCCTTGGTCACGATGTCGAGCATGCGGCCGCGCACCGTCTCGACCTTGCCGTTCGGCGGTTGCGCCGCCGTGCTGAAGGTGACCTCCTGGATCTTGTAGTTGCCGATTCGGCCGCCCTTGATGTCGTCCACCACCAGCCCGGAATAGCCGAACTCGGTCGGCCCCACCGAAGCGCCGCCTTCCATGGTGCCGGTGACCCGCGGCACCGTGGCCGAGGTGGCGCTGATGGTGGCGAGCTGTTGGGCGAGGGCACGGGCGGTCTCGAGTGCACCCGCACCGGCCGGGATCGTGGCGAGCCGCGCGGGGCCGGCGTAATCCTTCACCACCAGTTGCGGCAGCTTGTAGTTCAGGCGGAGCGGCGAGGGGCCGGGGATCTGGCCGGCCATGGCGATGTCGCTGATCTCGATGCTGGCGGCCGTGACATGCTCGGAATCATGCTGGCTCAGCCCGGTCGCGGTGATGGTGCCGAACGTGACGCTGGCCGGCGGCTGCGTGGCCGACTCGAGCTTGACATCGGCGATTGTCAACTTGCGGCTCCACAGGTCGAAGGCGACCTTGCCATGGGTTGCCATGGCGCCGCTCTGCCGGATCTGGGCAAAGTTTGCCTCGACCTCGCGCTCGGCGCGGCCCTGGGCGTACCAGGGCACGCCGACGAAGCCGGCGACGGCCAGCGCGACGGCCGTGACAATTCCGATCAGGATACGGGTCATTTGATGTGCTCCGCCCAAGGCTTAGGCAGCAAGTGGTGATGGTCTCAATGAAATCGATGGAGTAGGGATGTGCTTCTGCGAACTGGGGAATCGCTGGCCCGGGATGCCGGCGAGCATGGTTTCGGATGTTGCATGAAAGCCGCCCAACGTGCATCACATGCGCTTCCACCGGCCGGAAAAACCGACGTCTGACCGAGACTCAAGAGACCAAAAATCCGGGTCGGAAACGCTGGAGCACGTATGTCGTCGTCCTATTCTGAAGATCTTCGTTCCGCAGCCCTGGCCTACCACCGCCTGCCGCGGCCCGGCAAGCTGGAGATCCAGGCCACCAAGCCGCTCGCCAACCAGCGCGACCTGGCGCTGGCCTATTCTCCGGGCGTTGCCGCTGCGTGCACCGAGATCGCCAGCAACCCGGCCGAGGCCGCCTCACTGACCGCGCGGGCCAACCTGGTGGCCGTCGTCTCCAACGGGACCGCCGTGCTCGGGCTCGGCAATATTGGCCCGCTGGCCTCCAAGCCGGTGATGGAGGGCAAGGCGGTCCTGTTCAAGAAATTCGCCGGGATCGACGTGTTCGACATCGAGATTGCGGCCGACACGATCGACCGGGTGGTCGAGACGGTCGCGGCGTTGGAGCCGACCTTCGGCGGCATCAACCTCGAGGACATCAAGGGACCGGAATGCTTCGAGATCGAGGCGCGGCTCAAGGAGCGCATGAAGATCCCGGTCTTCCATGACGACCAGCACGGCACCGCGATCATCGTCGGCGCCGCAATCAAGAATGCGCTGTCGCTGGCGGGCAAGCAGCTCTCCGAGGTCAAGATCGTGACCTCCGGCGCGGGCGCCGCCGCCATCGCCTGCCTCAACCTGCTGGTGTCGATGGGCGCGCAGCGCAAGAACATCTGGGTCTGCGACATCGACGGTGTCGTCCATGAGGGCCGCAACACGCTGATGGATCCCTGGAAGGCGGTCTATGCGCAGAAGACCGACAAGCGGACCCTGGCCGAGGTGATCGGCGGCGCGGACATCTTCCTCGGGCTGTCCGCCGGCGGCGTGCTGAAGCCGGAGCTGCTCAAGCAGATGGCCGAGAAACCGCTGATCATGGCGCTCGCCAATCCCAACCCGGAGATCATGCCGGAGGAGGCGCGCGCGGCACGGCCGGACGCGATGATCTGCACGGGGCGTTCGGACTTCCCGAACCAAGTCAACAACGTGCTGTGCTTCCCGTTCATCTTCCGCGGCGCGCTCGACGTCGGCGCCACCGCGATCAACGAGGCGATGAAGCAGGCCGCGGTCGATGCGATCGCGCAGCTCGCCCAGGACCCGCCGTCGGACGCGGTGTCCCGCGGCTTCGACACCGGCGAGACCCAGGGCTTTGGTCCGGGTTCGTTGATCCCCTCGCCATTCGATCCGCGCCTGATCCTGCGCATTGCGCCGGCGGTGGCGAGGGCGGCGATGGAGTCCGGCGTCGCCACGCGGCCGATCACCAATTTCGACGAGTACACTGCGCTGCTGGAGCGTTTCGCGTTCCGCTCCGGCCTGGTGATGAAGCCGGTGTTCGCCAAGGCAAAGACGCAGCCGGTCCGCGTGATCTATGCCGAGGGCGAGGACGAGCGCGTGTTGCGCGCCACCCAGGTGGTGCTGGAGGAGAAGCTGGCGAGGCCGATCCTGGTCGGCCGTCCTTCCGTGGTCGAGGCCCGCATCAAGCGCTTCGGCCTGTCGATCAAGGCCGGGCGTGATTTCGACCTGATCAACCCCGAGGACGATCCGCGCTACCGCTCCTATGTGCAGAGCTATATCGAGGTCGCGGGACGGCGCGGCGTGACGCCGGATGCGGCGCGCACGGTGGTGCGCACGAATGCCACCGTGATTGCGGCGCTCGCTGTCGTCAGGGGTGAGGCGGATGCGATGATCTGCGGCGTCGAGGGGCGCTATATGAGCCATCTGCGCCACGTCCGTGAGATCATCGGCTTCATGCCGGGGGTCAGCGACTACGCGGCGCTGGCGCTCACCATCACCAGCAAGGGCGCCTATTTCATCGGCGACACCCAGGTGCGGCCGGATCCCACGGCCGAGGAACTCGCAGAGATGGCCTCGCTGGCGGCCAACCACGTCACGCGTTTCAACATCAAGCCGAAGATCGCCTTCGTCTCGCACTCGGATTTCGGCGGCTACGACACGGATTCGTCGCGCAAGATGCGGCAGGCGACGGCATTGCTGAAGCAGCATCGTCCCGACCTCGAGGCCGACGGCGAGATGCAGGGCGACACCGCGCTGTCGGCGACCGCGCGCAAGGCGATTTTGCCGCATTCGGATCTCGAAGGCTCGGCCAACGTCCTGATCATGCCGAATCTCGACGCCGCCAACGTCGCCTATCAGATGATCAAGGTGCTGGCGGATGCGGTGCCGGTGGGGCCGATCCTGATCGGTCCGGCGCGGCCGGCGCATATCCTGACGCCGTCGGTGACGGCGCGCGGCATTCTCAACATGACAGCGGTGGCCGCGGTCGAAGCCCAGGAACGGGCGGGGAGGGCGCAGCCGACGCTGTTCGCGTGACGCTGCTGGCGTGATCGAAGTGTGGCGGAATTCGTCCGGTTTCGGTCGTATTCCGCCCGCCTTTATTGTTGAAAAGCGTTCGCGACGTCACATATCCGGCCCGGTGGGCCGGCGACACATCGTTTGAAGTTGATCCGTGAGGGCGAGAATGCCGGGTTTCATTACGTTCGGGCGCGTTCTGTTCGCCGTGATCTTCATCTACACGGGCGCGACAAAGCTGTTCGGCATTCCCGCCACCGCCGATCTCATCGCCGCCAAGGTCACGATTCCCACGATGCTCGCGCCCTATGCGGCGCAGCTCGAGGCCGCTGCCAAGATGCCGATGCCGCAGATCCTGGCGATCGCGGCCGGCGCGTTCGAGGTGCTCGCCGGCGTGATGATCGCGCTCAACCTTCTCGGACGTTTCTTCGCGGCTCTGATGATCGTGTTCGTCGGCGCGACCATCTTCTACTTCCATGACTTCTGGAACCAGGCCCCGCCCGACAACGCCAAGACCCTGATCGACGCGCTGAAGAACCTGTCGATCATCGGCGCGCTGTTCATGATCTTCGGCTATGGCAAGGGTCCGAAAGCGCCCGAGCAGAGCGCGTATGGAGACATCTAGAGGGAGCTCTGAGCGGTGCGTTTCCAGGCGGTCACGCTGACGTCGTGGGCAGGATCGAGCATCAGCTGATTGGCGGGCGTGTAGCCGTGGGCCGTCAGCACCTGCTGCGGCGAACGGTCGGGACCGACGCCGGGAAAGCACGGTGCGCCGCCGGGCAGGGAGACGTGGGGGGCCATTGACAGGAAGAAGGTGTCGTAGCGGTCCATGAACATCTCGAACACGACGGGACCGCCGATCACCGCCACGGTGCCAGAGCTGACGCCCGCGGCTTCACAGGCGGCTTCGAAGGAGGCCCCCGCCGGATTCCAAAGGGTGGAGAGCGGCTTTTCCGGATCCGGCGCCAGTCCCGCCACCTTCCCGGTCACGACGATGCGCCGGCGCTTCGGCGAGTTCGGCTGGTCCTCATAGGAGTTGCGGCCGTGGACGATCAGATCGGCGCCATCGAGAGCCTGGGAAAAGAATGCGGCGTCGCCGGGAAATTTCAGGGCGGGCGGCATCGCATTGCTCGCGTCGGCCAACATCCCGTCGGCCGACACGATCACGTAACCTTCGATACGAAGCTTGGTCACTGACGAAAGGAATCCCGTCTCATTCGGACACTGTCGTCACAACGCTCGACACCGGCCTTTGGCTCACCGTCGGAAGCTTCGCGACCTTGGCGAGCTGCTCGTCATATTGCGGCAGCGACTGCACCGGCGCCTTGGCGCGCATCGCGACCACCTTGTAGCCGCCGGCCTTCAGGCGGCGCAGCATCTCGGGCAGGGCCTCGGCGGTATGCTTGTGGAAGTCGTGCATCAGGATGATGCCCTTGCCGAGCTTGTCGAGCTTCTTGAAGGTGACGTCGATCACCGCCTGGGCATTGCGCGCCTTGAAGTCGAACGAGTCGAGATCGCAGGAGAAGATGCCGATGTTGCGGGTGCCGAGATAGGTCACGATCTCCGGCGGATGCTGCAATGCCGGGAAGCGGAAGAACGGCGCCGGGGAATTGCCGCCGAGCGCCCACTTCACGGCGCTGATGCCGAGTTCGATCTCTTCCTTGCGCTGATCCTCGGTCAGCTTCTTGTTGGTCAGCGTCGCATGCGACCAGGTGTGCGTGCCGACCGTATGGCCGGCATTGTAGACCTGCTTCAGGATCTCCGGATAATAGGTCGCATGCTTGCCGATGATGAAGAAGATGCCGGTGGTGCACTGGTCGGCAAGCGCCTTGAGCACGCTGGGCGTGTTCTCCGGCCACGGACCGTCATCGAAGGTCAGCACGACCTCGTGATCCTTCAGGAAGTCGAGGTCCTTGAAGTGCTCGAAGCCGAATCCCGGACCTCCGGTCGTATCGATCTCGACGGTGCGGCCGACGCCGAGCGCATCGGGGTTCATGCAGGGCGCGCGCGGCGGCTGCGTCTGGGCGGCGACGGCGGGAACAGGGGCCGGTGCGGGAGCAGCAGCGGCCGGGGTCGGCGCCGCCGCCGTGCGCTGCGCCTGGGACCAGGCCGCGCCAGACGTCAACAGCGAAGCCGCCAAAGAGCTTGCGAACACCAATCCTGCTGCAATCCGCATCGTGTTTCCTCGGGGTTGTTGCAACGGGAGCGCCAGCGTCGAGAGTCGCTCCGTCATCCGGCCGGGATACTAGCCCAGCAGCCGGAGTGGCGCCAAAAGGAAACAAGGCAAAAACACGGGGAAGTTGCCAGCTTCCGCCGCATTCCTGCCGAGTGTTGCTCAGCCGTTCGCCAGCAACCGGGCAACTGCGGTCTTGACCCGCGTATCCGTCGGCTCAACCGAGGAGGCGAACACGTCGGCGATGTAGCCGTCACGACCGATCAGATATTTGTGAAAGTTCCAGCGCGGCGTCTCCTTGGGCCGCGCCTCGGCGGCCCAGCGGTAGAATGGGTGGGCGTTGGAACCGGTGACCACCGCTTTTGCGGTCATCGGGAAGGTCACGCCATAGTCTTTGTTGGCCTGCTCGGCGATGTCGCCGGCGATCCCAGGCTCCTGGTTGAAGTCGTTGGACGGCACGGCGATGATCGTCAGCCCGCGCTCATGGAACTCGCTCCACAGCTTCTGGAGCCCGGTGTATTGCGGGGTGTAGCCGCACTGGGAGGCCGTGTTGACGACCAGCACCGGTTTGCCCGCGAAATCGGCGAGCCGAATCGGCTCACCGGCCAGCGCCGCGAAGGAGAAGCGATAGGCGGTCATCTTGCTCGCTGCATTGTCGGCACGAGCAGCCTGCGACGTGAGCGTCGCACCCGACAACGAGGCGCCAATGCCGAGAACAACCATCCTGCGATCGATCATGTGAATCTCCCTGAGCAGAGCCAGCCCCGTCAGCATGAATGTGCCCGCGCTCGACCGGCCGCTGCTTCAACGGCCGCCACGTTGCGCTGGATCAGACTGCGTTCCGGCATGGGGATACCCCTGCCGTGGGGCGGAAAGAGGGACGTCGTCGGTCGTCAGCGCAGCGAAAGGATGAACTCGGTGCCCTCGCCGGTTTCGCCCTGATTGATGCCTTGATCGGACACGATCAGCGAACTTCCGGTCGACAGGGCTTCGCCGAGCCACGCCATGACATCGGCGGGAATGGTGATGCGATCGAGCGCCTCGGCCGCGCTGCTCAGCTGAACGACCTGTTTCGGCTCGGCATCGGCGCCCGCGGACTTCTTACCCCGCCGGACCGCCCTGGCAGTGCCATCGTTCGCCGCGGTGCTCCGCGCCGAGGAGGGCAGCGAGACGACGGACCAGCGCATCGTCGCCGGATCGGCCTTGTCAGCCGTCGCGGTGAACACGTGGGTGCCGAGCGGCTTGTCGCCCGGTGCGATGGTGACCGGGGTGTTGAACACCGGAGCGAAGTTCTGCCGCACGTACAGCTTCGAATCCTTGCGGCTGATGAAGATCGCGATCTGGCTGTTGCGCTTCAATTCGGGCTTGGGCGCAATCGGCTTGTCCGGTGCGGCAACACGCGACTGATCCTTGGCGAGATCGTTGGGATCGACCGGCTTCGCCGGTGCCTCTGCCGCCGGTGTGGGCGGCGACGCAGGCTGCTCCGCGATCGGGGCGTCGGCAGGCTTGGACTCTACCGACTTGGATTCAGCAGGCTTGAGTTCGGTCGAACCGGTGGCTTCGGCATTCGCCGATGCCTCAGCCGGCTTCTCGAGAGCCGGAGCGGCCACCTGCGCAACATTCGTGGGCTCGCTCGCCGGAGCCACGTCGCCGGGGGCAGACTTCGCCTCTGCGTCGGCGGTCGCGGGCTCAATCTTGATCTCGGCGACACTGGGCTTCAGATCGGCAGCATCGCTTTGAACCTCCATCGGGAGCGAGCGCGATGGTTCGGCGCTTGGGGAAGCGTCCGAGACCATCGGAGGGAGTCCGTTGGCGTTGCTGGCATCGGCGGTCCGCACCTGGCGCGACGCGGCGGGCGATCCTTCGCCGGAGCGCGGGCTCTCGGCATGACCGATCGTGGCGCGCAGATCCGTCGTCGCGACTGTGATCGCGGTGGTGACGGCGGCGCCCTTGTCCGACTTGATCGCTGCCGGCGCAGTCGCATCGGGTTGCACCGATGCGCTCGGCTGCGGTGCCTTCAGGGCAGCGAGCATCGGATGCGAGAAACTCGCAGGAGCCACTTCGCTCGGCGTGACCAGGACCCGGGATCCCATGCGCGTCCAGCCATAGAAGCGGGTTGCAAAGCTTGCCGGCATGCGGATGCAGCCATGCGAGGCTGGGTAGCCGGGCAGCACGCCCGCATGGAGCGCGACGCCCGACCAGGTGATGCGCTGCATGAACGGCATCGGGGCGCCGCTATAGATGTTGGAGCGATGGAATTTCTGCTTCTGAATGACGCTGAACACGCCCAACGGCGTGGAATGTCCCTTCATGCCCGTCGAGACCGGTGCTTCCGCGAACAGACCGTTTGCGTCGTAGACCTTGAGCTGCTGCTTGTTGATCGACACCGCGATCGTGACCGGTCCTTGCGGCTTGGCAGCCTCCTTCTCGGTCTTTGTCAGCTTGTCGAGGTGGCGCGCCTTGGGCTTGCGCGGCACGGCCGGGCGTATGGTCGGAGCAATGGTGACGGGCTGAGCGTCGTTCCAGTAGTAATATGACGCTGCGTCAGCCTGTGAGGTCGCTGCTATGGCAAGCGGAACTGAAACGATTGCTGCACAATAGAACCGCCCCCTGGCGGCTGCACGAACGCAGAGCATTCCGGCAAATCCTCAAGAACCATCTGGTCTTTAGTGTCGCAGACGGAGTCTGCGTTCACCAGCTTGGGGCTTCTGCCCTGCGTGATTTCGTTCCAATCGTAGCAGAAAAGCCTCACATCCCGTTAAACGGGTAGTGGAAGGTCACGGGCTGGAGCGCCTTCCTTGCAGGCATTTGTGTCCCTACATGGGCGGTATGCCGAGCATCGGCGGTATAACGGAGACCGACATGTCGTTCAGAGCCACCAAACGGTTTGATCTGTGGCTGAAAACCCTCGCTTGCCTGCTGCTTATCGGATTGTCCTCGCCTGTGATCTCAGCATACGCCGCAGACGAGCCGGATCTGATCTTCCGTCGGTCCACCGTGTTCAAATTGCTCAGCCCGAATGACAAGCTCGCGACCTATGGCGTTGATGATCCAGAGGTCGAGGGCGTTGCCTGCCACTTCACGGTGCCGCAGAAGGGCGGATATGCCGGTTGGCTGGGCCTGGCTGAGGAGGTCTCCGACATCTCGCTCGCATGCCGGCAGATCGGCCCGATCAGGTTCAAGCGCAAGCTCGAACAGGCCGACGACATGTTCCGGCAGCGGCGGTCGCTGTTCTTCAAGAAGATGCAGATCGTTCGTGGCTGCGATGCCAAGCGCAACGTGCTGGTCTACATGGTTTACTCGGACAGGCTGATCGAGGGCTCACCGAAGAACTCGACCTCCTCCGTCCCGATCATGCCTTGGGGCAAATCCGACGACGGCGCAGTCCAGAAGTGCGGTGATTTCATTCAATAAGGGACCTGCCAAGGGACGATCGGCTGCCGAAAGCCTCGCTGGGCAATCTGTGCTTGGCAGGATCGTGGCAGCCGATCAGCCGGACCAGGCTCTGTGGCGTCGAGCCGGCATGGCCCTCGGTTCGCTGCTGCGCCATCGGCGTAGCCAGCGAGCTGCGGCGAGATACCTTCGGCTTGGGTGTGTGCAAGCGCCTGCTCATGGTGACCCTGCGGAGCAACGTCGTCCCCCAACGCGCCGCGCTGCTGGGTCGCCGTAGCGATCTGGGAGGTTCTCCCTGCCGGCCACGGTTAACGCCAGGTCGTTAAGAAGCTCTCCATCCGCAGATCGACGGTCGCCCCGGATCGCGCTGGCTCGGCCAAAGCAGGTGGCGCTTTAGATCACTCTCGTTTTGATTGTATTTTGTGTCGTCGGGTGGGTCGCGATGAAACGGAGCGGCGGGCCCATGAAACCATTTTGTGCCCGTGCCGCAGGCCGCTTGAAACGTGAAGCGGGTATGAAAGCGTGGGCGGCCTGCGAATCGTGTCGTCGCGGCCTGCGTGGATGACATGACGAAAAACAAACACCAGCGGTCCACCATGCGTTTTCGACTGGATGCTGCGGCGCTTGCCGTGCTGCCGTGCCTCTTCTGGTCCTTCGTCGAGGCGCGGACGACGACCCGATTGCCAGATCTGCGCGGCGAGTTCGTACGGCAATGTGCGCCTCATATGCTCGACCGGTGGACGCGTCCTGAAGCGATCTGCTCCTGCCTGCATGACCATGCGGCCGCGATGGTGGAGGATGCCGACTTGCGTGAGGCGCTGCTGCGCGGGATCAGTGAGACCGGCGTGCCGACCATCGAGACCGATTGGGTGCCCGCACCGAAGCGAGCGGAGATCGGTCCCACGTTCACCAAGATCGCGAAGCCCGCGCTGCAGTGCATGTTCGATCCGGCCAACTGATCAGCCGTCTGAACCGATGTCGATCAGCGTCCATCGTCCGCGGTGCTCGTCGTCAGTCCAGGCCATATTGCGACATCAATGACTGCACGTCCGGCCGGCGCATGATGTGCGAGATCCGGGTACTGATGGCATTCTCGTCGCTGTGTCTCGACGATCTCGCAGTAGGCTTGGGCGCAGGGCGGGCCGCTGCCGCGCTGGCACGGGTTGGCTGATGTCGCGCAGGAGCGGGCTTTTCGGC
Organism: Bradyrhizobium sp. SZCCHNRI3052; assembly: GCF_032484895.1. Lineage (NCBI taxonomy): Bacteria > Pseudomonadati > Pseudomonadota > Alphaproteobacteria > Hyphomicrobiales > Nitrobacteraceae > Bradyrhizobium > Bradyrhizobium sp. SZCCHNRI3052. Next base: position 511,695 of record NZ_JAUETW010000001.1, read on the forward strand.
GGACGACGAGGCGGTCGATTGCGTCCCCGTGGTCTGGGTGGCCGCCGCGGCCGGCAGGCCGGACTGGGGCGGCGCGGCAACGGGAGCGGTCGCGGGGACGAGGGCCGGTGAAGCTGCGGCCGTGACGGGCGGCGTCGCGGCCGGTGCCATCGGGCGTGTTTCGGTGGTGGCGGCCACGGGCGGTGTCGCGAGCGTTGGATTCGACGTCTTGGCAGCTTCAGCAACGGGCGCGGCGGCCGTGAGCGAGTTGGTACGCGTCTGCGACGAAGCTGCCTCAGGCGCCGGGACGGGCGCAGCCAGTGCGGTGAGCGCCGGGGCTGGCGGCGACATCGGCGCCGGCGGTTCGATCACCGGAAGCGGGGCGGCGATGGCGGCATTGCCTGCGGAGGCGGCCTCGCTGGTGATCTTTTCGCTGCGGTCGAGCTCGGGCTTCCTGATATCGCTGGGGACATTGAGGGCTTGAGTTTGCGCGTGGGCCAGCATCTGCCGCGCGGTCATCGGCGTCTCCGCCGAAGCCGAGATCGGCAACAGGACGGCGGTCGCGAAGGCCAGCTGCAGGGTCCTCGTAGACGATGTGAACTTGATCATGGCCGGCTCCTTGCGGTGTGAGATCTGCACTGGGTTCGTTCAGGCCGCGGCGCTGGCCGTCGCCCGGTCGTGGGCGACGACGACACGCTGGCCGCGCATCTTGGCGATCACCTCGTCGCGCGGGCCGAATGCCAGCGTCTTGCCGAAGGCCATCACCATGATGCGGTCAACATGCGCCAGAAGCTGCGGGCGGTGCGTGACGACGATCACGGTTCGGCCGGCGGCCTTCGCCTGGGCCATGGCCTGCGCCAGCGCCCGCTCGCCGTCCTCGTCGAGGTTCGAGTTCGGCTCGTCGAGGATCAGGAGCCGCGGATTGCCGTAGAGCGCGCGGGCGAGGCCGACGCGCTGTCGCATGCCGCCGGACAATGCCACGCCGCCTTCACCGATCGGCGTGTCGTAGCCGTTGGGCAGGCGCAGGATCACCTCATGCGCGCCGGCGGCCTTGGCGGCAGCCACAACGGCGGCCTCGTCGACCTTCGCAAGCCGGGCGATGTTGTCGGCGACGGTGCCCGAGAACAGTTCGATGTCCTGCGGCAGGTAGCCGATATGCTTGCCGAGCCGGTTTGGGTCCCATTGGCTGTAGGCGGCGCCGTCGATGCGGATCACGCCTTCGCGCAGCGGCCAGACGCCGGCCATGGCGCGCGCCATGCTCGACTTGCCGCTGGCGGAGGCGCCGACGATCGCGAGACTCTCGCCGGCCTTGAGTGAAAAGCTGACGCCCTTGACCGAGGGGCGGCCGGCCGCTGGCGGCCACACCACGGCGTTCTCGACGTCGATGTCGCCGCGCGGCGTCGGCAGCGCCGTCGGTGCAGCCGTGACCGGCAAGGCCTGGAACAGCTCCTCCAGCCGGCGGTAGGCCGAGCGGAATGCGATGATGCGCTTCCACTGCCCGACGACCTGCTCGACCGGGGCCAGCGCGCGGCCCATGATGATCGACGTCGCCATCATCGCGCCGGGCGAGATCTGCTGCTCGATCGCGAGCCAGGCGCCGATGCACAGCAGCGAGGTCTGCACCGCCATGCGCGCGAACTTGGTGACGGAATGCATCGCGGCGCCCCGCTCGACGAGGGTGCTGTGGGCATCGACCATCGCCGACTGCCGGCAGCTCCAGCGGTCCATGACGATGTCGCCCATGCCGAGGCCGCGCACGACCTCGCCATTGCGCAGCGCCGCCGCGACGAAACGCGAGGCCTCGTTGGCCAGCGCGTTGGTGCGCTCGACGCTGGCGCGCGTGTAGAATTCGGTGAGCAGCGCCAGCGAGAACAGCACGATCGCGCCGAGCAGCGAGAGGATGCCGAGATAGGCATGCTGCAGAAAGCACAGCGCGACGAACACCGGCGTCCACGGCAGATCGCAGGCGATGGCGGCGGTGCCGCTGGAGATGCAGTCGCGGATGGTCTCGGCGTCACGGATGATCTGCTGGCCGAAGCGATGCCGCGGCGACAGCTCCGCCTTCATCATCGTCTCGAACAGCGGGTGGCGCAGCGTGCCTTCGAACTGCACGCCGGCCCGGGCCAAAACGCCGGAACGGGCGAATTCGAGGACGCCATACAGCACCAGGAAGACACCGACGATGAGCGTCAGCATGACCAGCGTGCCGAGATTGCGGCTGGTGAGGACGCGGTCGTAGACCTGCATGGAATAGAGGGGCGAGGCGAGCATGCTCGCATTGATGAAGAGGCTGAGCACGAAGGTCGCGGTGAGCGCGGGAAAGCAGGCGCGGAGCGCGGTTCCCAGCGGGCTTCGGGTGGTGCTCGTCATGTCGGATCCCCTTGCGATGGTGCTGGGGAGCTTCGCCTGGGGCACCCGTCGTCGACCGTGACTGACCTCACATAGCTCGAGGCTGATCTGCCGGCGCTTGAGTTGGCCGGTGGCAGCCGCTACCGGATGGTTCAGCCGTGCTCAGATTTCGCAGCTTGCCTGAATCACAGTGAGCTCATGCCTGCCGTAACGTCCCAGAACATCCGGCTCGTGTCCGGCCTCGTCCTGTTTGCGTTCGCCGCGACGCATTTTCTCAACCATGCGGTGGGTCTGTTCAGCCTCGAGGCGATGGACGAGGTGCAGGAATGGCGACTGGTCGTCACCCGATCGTGGCCGGGAATGATCGTGCTGTCGGCGGCATTGCTCGCGCATGTCGTGCTGGCGTTCGCCAAGACGGTTCAGCGCGGCACGTGGCGGCTGTCCTCGTGGGAGTTTGTTCAGATCGCCACCGGATTTGCGATCCCGCTGCTGTTGCTGCCGCATGTCATCGAGACCCACATGGCTCATGCGCTGTTCGGCGTTCAGGATGGCTACCTCTATGCGCTGGCGTTGCTGTGGCCCAAGGCGGCCTGGATTCAGACCGCGCTGCTGCTGCTGGTCTGGATCCACGGCTGCGTCGGCCTGCATCATTGGCTGAAATTCCGGAGCTGGTACCGCCTCGTCCAGCCGCTGCTGGTTGTTCTCGCCGTCGCGGTGCCGATGGCGGCGCTGATGGGGTTCGTGGTGTCCGGACGCGCCGTCGCCACGTTGCTCGGCAATCCCGGTATGGCCGAGCAGATGCGCCAGGTCACCCATTGGCCGAGCGAACTCGACGGAAAGTGGATCGCCCTGCTGCAGGTTTCGGCGCAGATCGCGGTCGTCGCGCTGCTCGTTGCAGGCGTGACGATCATCGTGTTCCGTCACGTCGCGTCCCTCGCGGCGCCGAAGATCGCCATTGCTTTCACGGGTGGTGCGACGGTGCGGGCCGCGGTCGGTCCGACGCTGCTGGAGATCATCGGCAGCAACGATCTTTCGCAGCGATCCGACTGCGGCGGCCGTGCCCGCTGCGGTCTTTGTCGCGTCCGCGTTGATGAAGGTGCGGAGACGCTGGCACCGCCCGGCCACGCGGAGCGCGTCATGCTCGCCGACTTGGCGGCTCCGGCGAATGTGCGGCTGGCCTGCCAGATTCGCCCGGTGGCGCCGCTGACGATCACGCGTCTCCTCGGCGGCGATCAAGCGGAGAGGGCGCCCCTCGTCGACGACCTTCCCGCCGAGCGCCGTGCGGTATGCCTGGTCCACGTCCGCGTCCGTCCGCTTGCGGCGATTGCGCGCGACCGGCTGCCATCCGACCTCGGGTTCATGATGAACGAGATCTTCGGCGCCATTGGCAGGGCGATCGAAGCCCATTCCGGGCGCATCGATCGCTTTCTCGGCAATGGCGTGCTCGCCGTCTTCGGCGAGGAGCAGGGAGCAGAACAAGGCTGCCGCGATGCGCTGCAGGCGATCGGCGCCATGGACGTGGTCATGGACCGCGTCAACGAAAAGATCGCCGCGGAGATCGGTCGGCCCGTCGAGCTGGCGATTGGTGCTCACCTTGGCGACATCGTCGTCGGGCAACTGACCCTTGGACGCACGTCGCAGGTGGCTGTGCTCGGGCTCGGGACGGAGTGGTCGGCGCTTCTAGCTGAATTGGCCGACACCAGAGGTTGGCAGCTCGCGATGTCCGGGGGCGTGGCGGCAGCAGGCGGCCTTGCTGATCTGGATGGAGCGATACGTGAGAGCCTTGCCGATCCGGAACAGGGTAGCGAGCTGGACGCCATCGGCGTGCGGCGTGCCCGCGACCTTGCTGTCGTCGCGGGCGCGCCACCGGTGCCGTCGGCATAGGTGTTCTCGGCTCATTTCTCACGGAACGTCTTGGCGAGCGTGTTGAGCAGCGGGCCGACCAGATATTCGAGCACGGTGCGCTCTCCCGTGGAGATGATGACGTCGGCCTGCATGCCCGGCAGGATCTTCTCGGCGATCTCGGGCGGGATGGTCGAATAGTCGATCACGACGCGCGCCGAATAGTAGCTCTGCTTGGTCGCCTCGTCCGACATCGCGTCCGCCGAGACGCTCGAGACCTTGCCGAAGATCGTCGGCGTCGTGCGCGAGGAGAAATTGGAGAAGCGCACCTCGGCCCTCTGGCCGATGGCGACGCTCTCGATGTCGCGCGGCGAGACGTGCGCCATCACGTCGACGCCTTCGCCGACCGGAACGATCTCGGCGAGCGTATCACCGGGCTTCACGACGGCGCCGACGGTGTGGACTTTCATGTTCATGACGATGCCGTCGCGCTCGGCGCGGATGTCGACCCGGCGCAGCACGTCCTCGGCGATGACCAGCTTCTCGCGCAGGTCCGACAGCTTGGCCCGGGTGCCGTCGAGCTGCTGGCCGACTTCGGTCAGATATTTCTGCAGCGTCTGATCGATCTGCAGGCGCGTCTGCGCGGCCGTCTGCGTCAGCCGCGCGACGTCGGCCTGCGCCTGGCCGAGATCGCCTTCGACGCGGGCGCGCTCGCGTTCCAGCTCGAGGAACTTGTTGCGCGGATAATAGCCTGCGGCGACCGCCGGGCGCACATTGTTCATCTGCGTCTCGAAGCTCGCGAGCTGCGCGGAGAGCGCGGCGCGCTGGCGGTCACGGCCGGCGAACTCCTGCTGCTGCTGGGCGATCTGCGAGTTGAGGATGTTGATCTGGCTGATCAGGCCATTGCGGCGCTCGACGAACAGCCGCTGCTGGTCGGCGATGGCAAGCGCCGCCTCCGGCACGTTCTGGCGGTTGAGCAACGTGTCGGGAAACGTGATCATCCGCGCATTGCCGCGCTCGGCGAGCAGGCGCGCCTCCTCGGCCAGCGACGCGTCCATCTGCTTGCGAAGGAGGTCGGTGTTGGCCTGGGCCTCGGTCGGCTGCAGCCGAAACAGCAGGTCGCCGCGATGCACGGCGTGAGTTTCCTTGGCCAGGATCTCCCTGATGATTCCGCCCTCACGGTGCTGAACCACCTTGTGATCGCCGGAGACGGACACGGTGCCCGGTGCGATCGCCGCGCGATCGAGCGGCGCATAGGCCGCCCACACGCCGAAGCCGCCGAACACCAGCGCGATCGACAGATAGCCGAGCAGGGCGTAACGGCTGAAATCGGCCTTGACCGGCTGCGGCCGGTCGGCCGCTTCGAAGAAGCCGTGATCCTGCACCGCTGACATCGACATGCTGCGTCCCCGCTTGTCCACGGGCAGGAGCATCGTCGATGCGCGGCTGTGGGACTGTGCGGAAGGTCACGCGCCGGAGGTCGGCGGCGAGAGCCGCATCGAACGAGGTCAGCTACTTCTTCTTCGGCCCGAAGCGCGGCACGCATTTCGTGGTGCGGACAATACCGGTTTCAGCCATCTTGGAGCCGGAGACCTCCTTCACCTGGCCGGCGGGGCAGGTGCCGTCATCGACCAGCACCCGCTGGCCGAGCCGGAGATCGGTGATGTCCTGCTCGCGCCCGACATATTGCGCCTGCGCGGGTGCGGCAACCAAAAGCAGGACACCGAGGACGCCGAGAGGGCGCGCTGCGACATTCGCGAACGAGGAGATTTGAGAACGCATCACTTTCCTTCGATCTTCAGTCCGTTTGGCCCGATATTGATCTGGACACCCTCCGGCTGCTTCTTGGCCTGATAGAAATTGTAGCCGAGCACGATGATCGCCGCGCTGAGAATGCCGAGGAGGAAATAAAGGATATTGCGGTGATCCGACATGTTAAATTCCAAAGTATGTTGCGGCCATTTTCGTATGCGCGAATGTACGGGCGGCCTTGCGATTCTGAAAGCAGCGGCGAATCCGGTGCAACTCTGCATGAGATTGTGATTTGCTGCAGTCATCGGCAATTGGAACCTCGACAGGCATGATCACCCAGGACATTACGCAGCGCATCGTCGACGCCGTCGATGCCGACTTCGACCGGCAGCTTGCGACCACGAGCGACTTCGTCGCCATCCCCTCGACCCGCGGCGCCGAAGGGCCGTGCCAGGACATGTTCAGCGATCTCCTGCGCGCGCGCGGCTACGAGGTCGACGACTGGCACATCGATCTCGACGATCTCAAGGAGATGCGCGGCTACGGCCCGATCGAGCACGACTTCTCGAGAGCACGCAGCGTGGTCGGAACCTACCGGCCGGCGACGTCGGCCGGGCGATCGCTGATCCTGCAGGGCCATTGCGACGTGGTGCCGGCCGGTCCGCTCGACATGTGGGAGACGCCGCCGTTCTCGCCGGTGATCCGCGACGGTCGGATGTATGGCCGCGGCGCCTGCGACATGAAGTCCGGTACCATCGGCGCGCTCTATGCGCTCGATGCCATCAAGGCTGCCGGCTTCAAGCCGACGGCGCGAATTCACATCCAATCCGTCATCGAGGAGGAGAGCACCGGCGTCGGCGCGCTGTCGACCCTGCAGCGCGGCTACCGCGCGGATGCCTGCTTCATCCCGGAGCCGACCAGCGGCAAGATGGTGCGTTCTCAGGTGGGCGTGATCTGGTTCCGCCTGAAAGTGCGCGGCTTCCCGGCGCATGTGTTCGAGGCCGGCGTCGGCGCCAATGCGATCCAGGCGAGCTATCATCTGATCCATGCGCTGGAGAAGCTCGAGGCGGACTGGAACGAGCGCGCCAAGAGCGATCGTCATTTCAGGACGCTCACGCATCCGATCAACTTCAATCCGGGCATCATCAAAGGCGGCGACTGGGCCTCGAGCGTGCCGGCCTGGTGCGACGTCGATTGCCGCATCGCCATCCTGCCGGGCTGGTCGGTCAAGGACTGCCAGAACGAGATCCTCGCCTGCGTCGCCGCGGCTTCGCGTGATCATCGTTTTCTCTCCAACAATCCGCCGGTCGTCGAGTGGTCGGGCTTCCTGTCCGAAGGCTACGAGTTGACCAATTCGGCCGAGCCGGAGGCGGCGTTCGGCAAGGCCTTCACCGCCGTCTACGGCGGCGAGGTCCAGGATCTCGTCTTCACGGCGCTCACGGATACCCGCTTCTACGGGCTCAACTACAACATCCCCAGCCTCTGCTTCGGCGCGACCGGCGCCGCCATGCACGGCTTCAACGAATATGTCGAGCTCGACTCGCTGCGCCAGGTGACCAAGACCATGGCGCTGTTCATCGCGGAGTGGTGCGGGATCGAGAAGGTCTGAGCGGCGGCACGATCGGACCGAAGCAATGACCTCTCAGGTCATTGCTTCGGGTTCGAAGCCCGGCGCATCCAGATGCGGCGCTGACCCGCGAAGACGGGTCGTCCGATCAACGGGGGAGGGAAGGCATGACGCCACTCGACAAGATCAATGCGATGAAGATGCCGTTCGCGGAATTGAAGGGTGTGACCTTCACCGAGGCCAGCGCCGATCGCGTCGTGGCGCAAATGCAGGTGCGGCCGGATCTCTGCACTCTGCATCACACCATCCATGGCGGCGCCGTCATGGCGCTGGCGGATTCGGTCGGCGCGGCCGCAACCGTGATCAACCTGCCGCAGGACGCCAAGGGCACCACGACGATCGAGAGCAAGACCAACTTCATCGGCGGCGCCAAGGAGGGGACGGTGGTGACGGCAACCGCCACGCCCGTGCATCGCGGCCGCCGCACCCAGGTGTGGCAAACCCGGATCGAGACCGACGACGGCAGGCTGGTCGCACTCGTGACCCAGACTCAGCTCGTGCTGTGATGATTCGTACACAAACGAATCGTTAACTCACGCGATCCTTGCATGGCCGCATGTTCTCTCCGTAGAGCGCGGGGCTTGCAATGAATGTTGCGATGCACAATATAGCTCCTGTCTAGGGAAAGACGTCTGTGTGCGAGGGCTCTCGAGAGGAGTCTCAGGCAGTGTCACAGGTAGATACTTTTCGTCCCCGGCCGGGCTTCGGCTATGTGCGGACCCTCAGCCAGCACGAAGAACTGCCGTTGCTGCGCGATCATCTGTTGCGGCTCGATGCGGAAAGCCGGCACGATCGATTCAACGGCTTCCTCGATGACAGTTTCATCGAACGCTATGCGGCCCGCTGTGCGGCCGATGGCACAATCGTCGTCGCCTACATGGAAAATGGCATGGTGCGCGGGGCCGCCGAGTTGCATCCGCCGGAGCAGTCCGAGGACGGGCTTCCGGAGATTGCGTTCAGCGTGGAGGCTTGCGTGCGTCGCCGCGGGGTCGGCAGCCTGCTGTTCCAGCGGGTGATCTCGGAGGCGCGCTGGAAGGGCTATCGCAAGCTCCGCGTCACGACGGGATCGCAGAACCATGCGATGCGGGCGCTGGCGGCCAAATTCGGCGCGCATCTGGCGTTCCGTCATGGCGAATCGACCGGCACGATCGATCTGACCGAGCAGCCCCAGGATGAGCTGGCGAAGCTCGTGATCGATGCGCCGATCGCGGCAGCGCGCGCGTTCTTCACCCTCAACCGGGCCTGCTGGAAGCTCGTGACCCGGATGTACGGCGACAAGCGCGCCGCCTGAGCCGAGCCGTTTGCAGCGACGACAAAGGCGCGACAGCGATCACCGCTGCCGCGCCTTTTCGTTTGACTGCATTACCGATGCGCCCCGGAGGGCGGCGTTCAGGTGCCGGTGCGCTTGTCGAAATTGAAGCGGCGCACGGTGCGGCGTTCGACCACGACGGCACGCTGCTGCGTGCCCTGGTCGGCCGTGATGACGCGCGTGTTGGTGCGCGCGGCAACGCGGACTGCCTTCTTCACCTCGGGAAGCACCTGCTCGAGCGGCAGACCCATCAGCGCCGACGCGATCTCGGCCTGAGCCTGCACATCGTCGGTGATGCCTGACGCAGCGAAGATCGCTTCTTCCAGTGTCGGGGGATCACGCCTGACGCGACGCGGACCGTACTTGGTGTTCCAATCTTCGCTCATGGGGGCCTCGTGAATCGTCCGGGATACCTAGAAGCAGGATTGTTGCATTGCAATATATATTCCGCGGGGCAGCCCAGCTATGCGTTCACCATGTCGCGATTGGGCAACGCTGCCTGCGTCATGTGGATATCCTGGGGCCAGCGGCGCAAGGCCGCGAGCCCGGCTTTCGTGAGGACATAGACGCCGCGCTCGGCGCGGTCGAACCAACCATAGACGTTACGCTGCAAGATCTTCGGCGCATCCGGAATGTCCGCTCGGAGGTCGCGGACGCGTTTCGGCCCGCCCGACAGCGCCGAGGCGCAGGCCAGCGCCTGCTGCCGATAGGCCGTCATGATGGGAGCCCGGGTCGAGCCGCCAGCGACGGGGTCGCCCTTGCGCCGCTGATGCTCGATCACGAGACGCGAACGTTTCTTGGGGTTCTTGCGCGGCGCCGTGGTGGGCGGCTGCACCAGCACTTCGATGTGTCCGGCTGAGGTCACGGCCAGCATGCCGAAGCCGAGCCGGCGGCACAGATTGCGGTAGCGGGAGTCGCTTTCGCGGCCCTTGCCGCGTGCCGACAGGTTCGCCGCAACCCACACCTCGTCACAGGCACCGGCCCGATCGACTGCCTGCAGCAGCAGTTCCAGGTTGAAGACCTGCTTCAGCTCGCAGACGACGACCACCGGCGGGTCGTCGCCCTTGAGCGCCACCACGTCGCAACCGCCGATTTCCCCTTTGACCGAGAAGCCGAGGTTTTCGAGGAAGCGTTTGACGGGAAGGTAGAGCGCGGTTTCCAAGGGGCCGTCCGATGTGTGCGACTCAGAGCGCGCGCGAGTCTAGCCCGCCGAGTCCGGTGATGTCAGCGCCAAGTCGGGGTGAACGGCTGGCTTCGCTACACCCGGCCGACAACCGGTAGCAGCGCGCCGGTCACGCCGCTCGCGGCGTCGCTGGCTAGAAACAGAATAACCTCCGCGAGTTCCTGCGGCGTCACCCATTTGTCGAAATCGGCCTTGGGCATGCTGGCGCGGTTGGCCGGCGTATCGATCGTCGACGGCAGGACGGCGTTGACGGTGATCTTGCCCTTCCATTCGGCCGCGAGTGCTTCCGTCAGGCGATGCACTCCCGACTTGGAGGCCGCATAGGGGCCCATGCCGGCACTGGCCTGGAGCGCGCCCATGGCGCCGATGTTGACGATGCGGCCCGTGCTGGAGCGGACGAGATGCGGAATCGCCGCGCGCGATGCGTGCAGCGCGGTCATCAGGTTTCGCGCATGCATCGTCTCCCAGACGGAATCGTCGCCGTCGGCAGTCGTCTCGAACGCGAACGCGCCGGCGATGTTGATCAGCGCATCCAGAGTGCCGAAGTGGGCGGCGACGGAGTCGATCGCGACCTTTGCCTGCTCGGGGTCGGAGAGATCGACGCCTCCGAGCTCGATGCGGTCGTCACTCGCCGGGATTTCGGCCTGGGCATGATCGATCCCGGCCACATGCGCGCCCCGTGCGAGCGCGAGATCGGCCACGCTGCGTCCGAGCGCCCCTTGCGCACCCGTAATGACAATCACTGCTCCGTTCATTCCGTCCCTGGTCTCCGTTGACGCGCCCCACAGCGCCGCTCGTTATACTATGGCCCTGCCGATGAGTTGCAATGGCCGGGCGGCCAGGGCATGCAATTGCAATCAGAAAGCGTGGTTCGTCAGAGGTGACCATGACCGCGACAGGCTCTCTCGAATTTCCCGACGTTTCCACCGGTTTTCCTCGTCCGATCAGACGGTTCAGGGAGAGTCTGGATGCGCAGCGCAAGACCCGGATCGTGGCGCTTGGCTCATCTTCCACCGCCGGCACCAACGGAATTGTCGCTTTTCCGGCCCGGATCGAGCAGTCGCTGCGCAAGACCAATTTCGGCTGCCTGATCGACGTCCTCAATCGGGGTGTGGGCGGACAGGAATCCCCGGAGGAGCTCTCGCGTTTCGAATGCGACGTGATTGCGGAGCAGCCCTCGCTCGTCATCTGGCAGGTCGGCACCAACGCCGCCTACAGGCCCGAGGTCTACAGTCCCGATGACGTCGAGGCGGCGCTGCGCGTCGGCCTTCGATGGCTGGCGGGGCTGGCCATCGATGCCATCGTGATGGACCTGCAATATACGGCTGCCATCGTGACGGTGCCCAGCAGGCTGGCGCGTGCCGAGGACATTCAGCGGCGCATCGAGAAGGTCACGTCTGCGGCCGACGTCAATGTCTTCAGGCGCTGGAATCTGATGAAGAGCTGGCATGAGGCCGGCCAGATTCCGTTGTCGGCGCTCGACGACGGGCACGGCGACCGCTTGCATGTGAGCGAAGCCGCCACTGCGAAGATCAGCGACGTTTTGGCCAGCGCCATCATGGCGGCACCGGTCGCGCTGGCCTGATCGATAAAATTAGCCGGACTTTCGTAAGTGGATTGCCAGCGCGGCCCGCTAGCCTGTCGCTATGCCGCTTGAGGGGCGTTGGAGCTTTGACATGATGAGACATCTGCCGGACCATGGTTTGCCGCTGGTGCAACTGAAGGAGCAGCGGCGGGATCTGGTGGTCGCCTTGCAGAACCGTGCAGGTCCGGTGACCGGCTGGGAATTGATGCAGATCGCGGCGGTTCAACAGGCGATTTCCGCATTCGAGGAGGTGATTGCCGATCTCGACGCGATGGAAGCCGCCGAGACAGCCGATATCGAAGCGGCCTGATCGCTCAAGCGTATTCGGGCCGCCCAGGCTCACAGCGTGAGATAGCGCTCCTGTAGCGTCTTCCGTGCCGCGCCGTCGATGCCGAGACCGTCGCGCAGGTAGGTGTCGACGTCGCCGAAATCATCACGCATGGCGTTGAACGCAGCTGCCAGGAACGAGGCCTGGACTGTCCCGATCGTCTGGACGACATCAGCGGGAAGATCCGGGTGAGCTGCAGTCTCGCGACGATAGAGCTGGTTCGTGAGCAGGTAATCTTCCAAGATGGCGTCATCCGGAACCTCGAGCGCGTGCAAGACCAGCGCGCAGGCCACACCGGTGCGATCCTTGCCGGCCGTGCAATGGATCACCAACGGGGCGTCCTCATTGAGAACATGCTGGAATAGCGCGCGGAAGCGCGGCGTGTAGCTGCGGACGTAGTTGCGGTAGGACTCGCGCATCAGCTCCAAGGCATGGTCGGTTGTGAGCTGTCCTCGTGTCGCCAGAGCCCGCAGCGCCGGCACCACGCTCGGCTCGATCGGCACGGAATGCACGGTGATCTCGGCGATGGTGCAGAGACCGGCAGCGCGCTCGTTGCGACCGCGGAAATCGAACGCCGTCCGAACGCCAAGCTCCCGCAGGACCGCGACGTCGGGCTCGGTCAGCTGTCCGAGATGGTTCGACCGAAACAGCTGCCGCCATCGCACGTGCCGGCCGTCCCTGCTGGGATATCCGCCGAGATCTCTGAAATTGCTGGCACCGTGAAGGCCGAGATGGCGGAGCGGATGGGCAGACATCAACCCATTCTAGGGGATGCGGGCTTCGATGTGAAACGCCGTTTCATCGACGCGACGCGTATGCGTAGCCTTCGACAGGATAGGGAAGACCATGAAACGGGTCACGACGGCGGCCTGTTTGACCCTGGCACGTCGAGCCCGCCGGCGGCCGTCAGCAGCGGCGAGAGACATGCAGACAGCGGCGCAAGAAAAAAGGGCCGGAACCTTGTCGGTCCGACCCTTCAGCAAAGGCGTGCTGGCGTCACGGTACAGTCTGACATCAGCGGTCCCACACCGGCTTGGCTTCCTGGATCGCCTCGTCATGATACCAGCTCGCGCTGTAGATCGTCGGCTGGATCGACGGCGCGATCGGCCGCTCAGGCGACGATCCGGACTGGCGAGGTGTAAGACCCGCTCGCCCTCCGCGCGGAAATTGGTAGATCCTTGCGGATCCCTCGTCCACATTGGTGCCCATTCCTCATTCTCCTTCCGTCGGCCACACATCAGGTTGCGCCCGACTCGTTCCGTTGTGGTTACCAGCGCCGATATCAGTGCTGCCCGGAGGGAATGCAACATGATCAAAACGAAATCACATGTTGCGCGTTTTGCAGGCATTGCTGCATGTGCTCCCCCAGCAGCAATGTTCATCTGACCAACACTTGGGCTGGACCAAAGGTTGCGGACAGAGGTCCAACTCTTTTCGAAAATGTCCCGGAACTGCTGACGGCTTGTTCGGCCTCTCTTGCGCGTCGCCGCAAATGCCAAGGAATCAAGCGGGTTTTCGACAAGCTCTCCTCTCCGCCATGCGCTCCGTGCAATCCCGGTCGCGCTCCTTTGCCGCACCCCTGACGTGCAGAACCGGTCGCCAGCTCCGCCCCGATGGGTCTTCGTCCATGCGACGGGACGTCGCGGGACTTGGCACATTCCATGCTTAAGAGTGCGCTGGCCGATCGTGGCCGGGTAAGCGGGGAGCCTTCGATTGCTGGGCTCCCACCTTTCGATAAGACAGAGAGGCTCAATGACGAAATACAAGCTCGAGTACATCTGGCTCGACGGCTACAAGCCGGTGCCGAATTTGCGCGGCAAGACACAGATCAAGGAATTTTCCTCTTTTCCGACCCTGGAACAGCTGCCTCTTTGGGGCTTCGACGGCTCGTCGACGATGCAGGCCGAAGGCCATAGCTCCGACTGCGTGTTGAAGCCGGTCGCCGTGTATCCCGACGCCGCCCGCACCAACGGTGTGCTGGTGATGTGCGAAGTGATGATGCCGGACGGCAAGACCCCGCATCCGTCGAACGCCCGCGCCACCATCCTTGACGATCCAGACGCGTGGTTCGGCTTCGAGCAGGAGTACTTCTTCTACAAGGACGGCCGTCCGCTCGGGTTCCCGGAATACGGCTATCCGGCGCCGCAGGGCCCGTACTACACGGGCGTCGGCTTCAAGAACGTCGGCGACGTCGCCCGCAAGATCGTCGAAGAGCATCTCGACCTCTGCCTCGCGGCCGGCATCAACCACGAAGGCATCAACGCCGAGGTGGCGAAGGGCCAGTGGGAATTCCAGGTGTTCGGCAAGGGCTCGCGCACGGCTGCTGACCAGATGTGGATGGCCCGCTACCTGATGCTGCGCCTGACCGAAAAGTACGGCATCGACATCGAGTTCCACTGCAAGCCGCTCGGCGACACCGACTGGAACGGCTCGGGCATGCACTGCAACTTCTCGACCAAGTACATGCGCGAAGTCGGCGGCAAGGAGTATTTCGAGAAGCTGATGGACGCCTTCAAGGAAGCTCGCGCCGACCACATCGCGGTGTACGGTCCGGACAACCACATGCGCCTGACCGGCAAGCACGAGACCGCCTCGATCGACACCTTCAGCTGGGGTGTGGCCGACCGCGGCGCCTCGATTCGCGTGCCGCATTCCTTCGTGAACAACGCCTATAAGGGCTATCTGGAGGACCGCCGTCCGAACTCCCAGGGCGACCCCTACCAGATCGCGTCTCAGGTCCTGAAGACGATCGCGATGGTTCCGACCGGCGCGAAAGCCGCAGCCTAAGACGCCGACCACAATACCCCGGGGCCGGGGGCTGATATGATGATCCGCCGGAGCAGCCGCTTCGGCGGATCATTCGTTTGGCGGGCTCGAACGATCGGAGGCGGCCATGGCCTTGATCAATCGCAAGTCCGGTTTCGATCGCAGCGGTATGTCTTTCCGTAGCGGTTTGTTTGGAAGCGGGGCATGGAATGAGCTATCGCAAGTGGGTTTCAGGCGTTCTGATCGCCTGTTCGGCCATCTCCCTGGCTGCAGGGCAGTCGCAGTCCAGTGCAGAACAATATCTGCCGCGGCTCGGCGACATCATGAATCTGATTCAGGTCAGACACGCGAAGCTCTGGTTCGCGGGACAGTCCAAGAATTGGGATCTCGCGTCCTATGAGCTCGCCCAGTTGAGGCAGAGCCTGACTGACGCCGCGGTCTTCTATTCGGGCCTGCCGGTGAACAATGTCACCACGCTCGGCCAGCCGATCCAGTCGATCTCGGACGCCATCGCCGCCAAGGATGGCAAGCGTTTCGCTTCCGCCGTGACCGAGCTGACGTCCGGATGCAACGCATGCCACGCGACCATGGATCGGGGCTACGTCGCGATCCGCATTCCGACCGACAAGCCGTTCGGCAACCAGGATTTTCGGCCTCCAGGCCGCTGACCGGCGCGGGGCGGACGGTGCGGGGAGGGCGCCCAAATTGCGCCTTCCACCGGCGGCGCGCATCGACTAAGAGCGGCGGCAACCTGTCCATGTCCTGAGACCTCATGATCCGCCTCGATAACGTCAGCAAGCAAGTCGGCCACCAGATTCTCTTCATCGAAGCCTCCGCCGCCCTCCAGCGCGGCGAAAAGATCGGCTTGGTCGGCCCGAACGGGGCCGGCAAGACGACGCTGTTCCGGATGATCTCAGGCCGCGAGCAGCCCGACGAGGGGCAGGTCTCGATCGATCGCGGCGTCTCGATCGGTTATTTCAACCAGGATGTCGGTGAGATGTCCGGCCGCAGCGCGGTGGCGGAGGTGATGGACGGCGCCGGGCCGGTGTCGTCGGTCGCCGCCGAGCTCAAGGAACTCGAGGCCGCCATGGCCGATCCGGACCGCGCCGACGAGATGGACGAGATCATCGCGCGCTATGGCGAGGTGCTGGCGCAGTTCGAGGAGCTCGACGGCTACGCGCTCGACAGCCGCGCCCGCGAGGCGCTGGCCGGCCTCGGCTTCTCCGAGGAGATGATGGACAAGGACGTCGGCCTGTTGTCCGGCGGCTGGAAGATGCGCGTCGCGCTGGCGCGCATCCTCCTGATGCGTCCCGACGTGATGCTGCTCGACGAGCCGTCCAACCACCTCGATCTCGAGAGCCTGATCTGGCTGGAGCATTTCCTCAAGGGCTATGAGGGCGCGCTGCTGATGACCTCGCACGACCGCGAATTCATCAACCGCATCATCAACAAGGTGATCGAGATCGACGCCGGCCAGCTCACGACCTATTCCGGCGACTACGATTTCTATGAGCAGCAGCGGGCGTTGAACGAGAAGCAGCAGCAGGCGCAATATGAGCGCCAGCAGGCGATGCTCGCCAAGGAGATCAAGTTCATCGAGCGTTTCAAGGCGCGGGCCTCGCACGCGGCGCAGGTGCAGAGCCGGGTCAAGAAGCTCGACAAGATCGAGCGGGTCGAGCCGCCGAAGCGGCGCCAGACCGTGGCGTTCGACTTTCTGCCCGCGCCGCGCTCGGGCGAGGATGTGGTAGCGCTGAAGAGCGTGTCCAAGAGCTACGGCAGCCGCCGCATCTACGACGGGCTGGACTTCATGATCCGGCGCCGCGAGCGCTGGTGCGTGATGGGCGTCAATGGCGCTGGCAAGTCGACCCTGTTGAAGCTCGTCGCCGGTAGCGCGGAGCCCGATGACGGTTCGGTGACGATCGGCGGCAGCGTCAAGATGGGCTACTTCGCGCAGCATGCGATGGACCTGCTGGACGGCGACGAGACCGTGTTCGAGTCGCTCGAGCATTCGTTCCCGCAAGCCGGTCAAGGCTCGTTGCGGGCACTGGCGGGCTGCTTCGGCTTCTCCGGCGACGACGTCGAGAAAAGATGCCGGGTGCTGTCGGGGGGCGAGAAGGCGCGGCTCGTGATGGCCAAGATGCTCTACGATCCGCCGAACTTCCTGGTGCTGGACGAGCCGACCAACCATCTGGACATGGCGACCAAGGAGATGCTGATCGCGGCCCTGTCGAACTTCGAGGGCACCATGCTGTTCGTCTCGCACGATCGTCATTTCCTCGCCGCGCTCTCCAACCGCGTGCTCGAGCTGACCCCTGACGGTCTCCATCAGTATGGCGGCGGCTATACCGAGTATGTCGCCCGCAGCGGCCACGAAGCGCCAGGCCTGCGCAGCTGACGACGCGGCCATACTCGTCGTTCGTGCTCTGCTTGCGCTTTGTTCGCATCATCCCCGGCTAGCTCATCTGGACGTGGGTGAAGACGAACAGGAACAGCGCGCCGATCGCGATCAGGAAGATGCCGGCCCAGAGCGGCGCCGCCACGCCGCTCTTGTTTGTGGGATCGAGCACGGCCGTCTCGGGTTGTAGCGGATCGTAGTAGACGGTGACGTCGGTGTTGACCGGGTATTGGGCGGCGACGGCTTCAGCGCTCGACCTGTCGGAATGCAGCGCGGTCCAGCCCCAATTCCAATGCGTGCTGTGGAAAGAGCGACCATCCACAGTGTAGCTGTATTCGATCGTGACCCGGAAACGCTCCTCTTCCGTTTCTCGTCCGCGATCGTCCTCACGTCGTGTGATCTCCATCGTCACGCCGGAGCGCGTGATGCGTCCCGGCGTAGTCGGCCAGGAGCGGCTCGCCAGGCGCTCCTGCCGCAGCTTCCAGTAGGAGGCGAGTGCGACGGCTCCGAAGCCGAACAGGGCGAACGGCATCAGGAAGGCGAACAGCGGCACGCCAGCCTCGGTCGTGAGCACCTTGCCGGCGAGCGAATGCGCCACCAACACGGCGGTCACGGCCGACAGCACGACGAACAGCGCCACCAGCGCCGCCGTCCCGCTGGCATTGGTAGGCTCCAGCACCGATTGCGAGGGGCGTTTCGGATCGTAAAAAACGCGGACCTTCGCGCCTTGCGGATATTTGCCGGTGAGCTCGTCGGCTCGCAGGCGCGTGACGCGGCTCGGGCTGCCGAAACGGATGCGGCGACCTTCGTAGCTCTTGCCCGACACCTCGTAGCGGTAGCGGATGTCAGGCTTGGCATCGGTGTCATCTGCCGACCGATGCGTCGCCGCGACAGACACCGCCGAGGCCACGATCTCCCCCTCGACGACCGGCCAGGCGCGGCCGCCGCTGGTCTTCTTGCGCTGAAGCCAGAGTCCGTAGCCGGAATTGAGGGCGAGAAAGCCGAAGATGCCGGCGGCGACACGGGTCCAGAGCAGGGCGGATGCGGTGAGCATGTTGATCTCGCATGGGCCCGCCAGGGCGGGCGACATGCAGTGGTGTCCTGCGGGTTTCCCTCGGTTCAACCGTGTGCCGGCCCTCCTCAGCTCTCCACCATCTCGCCCATCGAGTTCTTCGACGGTCCGCAGGGCCCGCTGAGCGATTCCGTCCACGTTGAAGCCAATCCGGCCTACGCCCTGCATGCGGGCATCCTGAACGTGATCGGGCAGAAGGTCCGCGAGATGGTGCCGGCCGAGGGCTGGGTCGAGCTCTATGGCGGCGTGCTGCGCACTGCTGACCAAGCCGTTCGACATCGAGGCGCCCGCCGCCCGCGTCGTAGCTTGCCGATACGCTTCGCGCTGATGGAGCCCGCCGGCATGGCTTTGCCCCGCCAAGCATCATGGCGGGGCGCCAGTGTCGTCAGCCGCCAGCGCGTCAGCCGCCGGCCTCGCACTTCTTCATGAAGCTGGTCTTGGCCGCGCCGGCGAGCTTCTTGCCGTCGGAGCCGACCGCCTTGGTCTCACACGTCTCGGCCATGCACTTCTTCATGAACGAGGTCTTGGCGGCGCCGGCGAGCGCCTTGCCGTCCTTGCCGACGGCCTTGGTCTCGCAGCTGTCTTGGGCGAAGGCAGATCCGGCGGCGAAGGTCGCGAGCGCGGCAATCAGGAAAAACTTCTTCATGAGTGTGTCTCCTTGGGACAAACAACGCGGCGGATGGGACCCGCAAATCTTGGCGCGATCAAGTTTCCTGTTCGGGCTTGTCACCCGAAATCCGGCCGCAGGGCAGAGTTGGTTCATTACCGTGTCAGCCCTATGAGGCCGAGATGCGCATCTGCGGTAACCGTGTGCTCATGCGGTGCTGTGCTGCAGAAACGCGAGCGTCGCCGGGTCGCGCGCACCGTCGCAATAGCGATCGAGCGCCTGCGCGAAGATCCCGTTCGGGCTGATCGAATCGAACAGCGTCATGCATGAGCGGAATTTGGCATCGTCCGGAACACCCAGAATGTCGCGCAGCGACTTGCCCTGCACTGCGAGCACCAGTCGGGTGCATTCGACGAGTCGCGGGCCGAGCAGGGGATGCGCCAGATAGGCCTCGGCCTCGGCGCGGGAGCGGATCGCGTAGCGCTGCGCCATGGCGGAGCTGCCGAGCCCCTCGACCTGGGGAAAGATGAACCACATCCAGTGGCTTTGCTTGGCGCCGGCCGCAAGTTCGGCGGTCACGCGCGAATAAATCGAATCCTGTGCGTCGGCAAATCGGCCGAGATCATCCCATTCGGCGTTCATACATTCCTCCAACCGGCTGATTCATCGATATAATCGGCTTTCTGGGACGGTCGCGGCGCAGCCCGTGCGAGGCTTGGGCGTCGGTTCACGCCGGATCACTCCGGGCTGGCGTTTGTCTAGATTATGCCGCACTCTTGCCATCCTATGTCATGACGGGTCGAATCGTACCCCTTGGGGTCGGTCACCTTTCCCGGGTGGTCCGAAAAGGGGGGTATATCGGGGACGTGATGGCTTCCAGTGAAGCAAGCGTAGACGTTCTGTTGTCGCAAGGCCGCTTCGGGCGCTCCGAAGCGATCGCACTCGTGCTTGCAGCACTTGCGGTCGCAGCGGGCGCGGCCGCATGGGTCGGAGCCAACAGCGATGAGACGTCGCTTGCGAGCGCGGCGATTCCGGCCGCCGCCGCGCCGTCCATGACCTTCGAAACACGTTTCGCGCCGGCCTCCGCCTCGGCCACGGCCTATTCGGAAAAAGACGCGGTTCGCGCGCTCGACCGTTTCGCCCTTCGCGGCGCGATCGACCGCCAATTGCTCGATGCCCGGGCCGCGCTGGTGAAGGGCATGGAAGCGCGTGATCCGGGCGCTCGCGACCCCAGCAACAGCGATTGGCGGCCGATGTTGACGGAGGGCAATACCGTCACGATGCCTGCACCGGGCGTGCCGCTGCCGCGCCCGCGCCCGTCCGTCGCCAACCTGCCGACCAGCCTGGTTTCGGCCAGTGCGCCTGAAGCGGTCGGACGCGTCGACGATCGCTCCATCCTGCAGAAGCTGTCCGACCTGTTGCCGAGCCCGACCAAGTTCGCCTCGCTCGGTCCGGATAGCGGCATCGTCCGATCCGGAATCGATCTCGGTGCGCTCGGCTATGACAAGACCGCCGTGTACGACATCAAGGCCAAGATGGTGTATCTGCCGTCCGGCATCGGGCTCGAGGCCCATTCCGGCATGGGCAGCCTGCGCGACGACCCCGAGCACGTCAATCAGCGCATGGTTGGCGCGACCCCGCCCGCCACCTATGACCTGAAGCCGCGCGAAAAACCGTTTCACGGCGTTCGCGCCCTGCGCATGAACGTGGTGGAAGGATCGACCCTCGGCCGGAGCGGATTGCTGACCCACCCCTATATGCTGGGTCCGGAGGGTGATTCGAACGGCTGCGTCTCGATCAAGAATTACGATCGCTTCCTGAAGGCGTATGATGACGGCGAGTTCAACCGACTCGTTGTCGTCGTCGGGCTCGAGGCTGGCACCCCGACGCGGACCGCGCAAAAGACCGAGTGACGTTTTGTTGCTGGGCCTCGGCGCGACCTCGGCGGTGACGCCCGTCGCATCTTCCGGAAGGTCCCCATGATTGATCCCGCAAACTCGGAAACGCGTCTGCGTACTACCTTCAACATCAAGGTGAACGGCAAGCCGGTCGTGATTTCGACGGTCGGGCAGGCCCATCAGTTCCTCACCAGCCTCAACGCCGTCGAGTGGATGGAGTTCAAGTCGCTGCACGACCAGGCCATGGCCGCCCTGCAGGCCGCGGCCGACAACGCCATCATGACAGTGCAGGCCACCAACGCCGTGCGCACGCTGTTCGTGAGCGCGAAGCTGTTGTGAGACTGGATCATCCCCCAGGGCACCCGCGGCCTCTGGCTCGTGTTGATGCCTGCTTTACATTCGGTGTCATCGCCCGGCTTGCCGCCTCCGCTAAAGCTGCGGCGCGCCCTGGCGCTCGTTGCCGCGTCGAAGCCCATCGGGCGAAGACGGGACCGGGCGACCCAGTACGCCGCCGCAGTCGTGATTGATCGAGAGGCCGCGGCGTAGTGGATGTCCCGCCGGAGCCTGTCCTCGGGCTCGCCGAAGGCGAGACCCGGGGGCGGGGCATGACGGCGGGTGGCGCCACGGTCTCTCAACATCGTCATGCCGGGGCGCGCGCATGCGCGAGCCCGGCATCCATAACCACGAGCGGGCGTGTCGGGCAGGTGTGTCGCTCCAGCGTGCTCCATCAGTTCTGCTGCAGCGTATGGATTCCGGGCTCGCGCTCCGCGCGCCCCGGAATGACACCGAGCGATTTGAAGCACCGTCCTGCGAAGTCTCATTCACGCACGCCCTCGCGTTCTCGCCGCGCTGATGCGCCCGAGTGATCCATCCGTCTTGCCCTCCGCACAGCAGAGGGCGCGGGGAATGCCGGGATGCTGGCCGCAACCCATGGCCCGCCTGCAGAAAAAAAGCAGGCGGCAGTCACCACAGGTTCAGCCGGGCAACCGGCATTCCCCGCGCGATGATCTTAACGGCTGCTTCGCGCGCTCCCCGGTGCGCCGGGCGTTCTGGTCACCGTGCACGACAACGCGTTTTGGGCGCGCCACCGTGGGGGCATCAGCGTCGGGATGCCAGGACCACGCGACTTGACCGTACGCGACGTCAGCGTTCGTCGGCGCAAGATGCGCTGCGCTGCCATCGCGTCCACCGCTCCTCCCGCTCCACGTCCGTGACGACCGCGAACCGCCCCTCCTGCGAGCGGGAGATGGCGCGACAAAAGCACTGAATTAGATTTAGGAAAAGCAGAATATTTTCGGCGGCGGGACTGGACAGGCCAAATCAGCTTGATGGGCCTGCGGAAAATCGTTTCCGCGCGCACCGCCGTTGCTGCCGATTCAGGCCCTGGAGGTGACGCCGCGAGATGGAAATGCGCCTTGATTTGCCCGACGGGCAGATGGTCGCTTCGTTCCGATGATCGTTGTTCGACCGAGAGCCGCGGGGCGAACATGTTTGTTAGTCGCCCGGCGCGCGCTGATCGCGAGGAAGCGAAGGCAGGCCGAAGCACGCTCGATCCGCGCCACGCGAAGCGACGGGGGATGGTCTTTGCGTGCATGCGGCGATGCACGCATGGGGGAGTCCAACGCCATTGCGCGGGAGTGGATCGGCGAGGCCCAGGCCGGGCTGCCGCTGGAGCTGTTCTACGAAGGCGGCGAGTGACTCTCGCTGATGCTGCGGCGCGGCCGCAGCGTCAGTCGGCCATCTCGGCGGCGTCGAGCGCGATCTCCTCGCGCTCGGCCTTCTCGGCCGTCGGAGCGTTGGCGGTCTCGGCCGTTTCGAAATCGTCCTCGGCGATCTCCTGGACAGGAGCCTCCTGGACCTCGGCCGTCTCGACCTGCTCGGCGGCGAGTTCGGCGGCCACGACGGCCTCCGGCCCGGCGTCGTCATTGGCCGGCGTTGCGAACAGGTTGGGGGCGGGAATGGTGGTGGGCACCACCGGCCGCTGCTTGGCCTTGTACCAGGACGAAAACTTCTGCGAGATGCCAGCTTCGAACTCGGCGAGCGGCATGCTGTTGCCGTCCTCGTCGGTGATGACGACCTGCCAGCCTTCCGCCTCCATCACCTGTGCGTTGGCGAGAACGATGAGGGCGCTTTCGCGCTGCTTGCGGATTGTCTGCTGCTCCCGCTCAGCCACCATCGTGTACGCCATGAACCTGACTCCCACACCTGAACTCGGGACACGTGATGGTCCGAAGCACCATCAGGACGCCGCCACTACGCCGTGAGAGTGTGAGCGCGGCTGGGCCGGATTGCGTTCGCCTAATGACAATTTGGCGGCGTCTCACGGGTTCCGGCAGCGCAAAAGGAGTCGAAGATGCAACAGGCCGCAAAATTGTGGTGCAGGAACGAGAGCGCTTGTTGAAGGCGCGCCGCGACGTGTCATCATTTGATTCTGCGGCGGCAACTGCTTCGCGACATCAGTGAAAGCAGCGGGTGAACCGGACAAACAGCGGGCGAATTGGGGACGGCGATGCGAACTCATCTGTTCAGGATGCGGAATTGGAATGTGGCAATGGCAGGGCTTGCGCTGGCGATGGTCGCCAGCCCGCGCGCAGGCCATGCCTTCACGGAGGACGACCAGCGGCGGCTGTGCACGGGCGACGTGTTCCGGCTGTGCTCGTCGGAGATTCCCGATCGCGACCGCATCATTGCCTGCATGATGAAGCAGCGCGCCAGCCTCAGCGACGGCTGCCGCAGCGTGTTCGGCCGGCCATCCGAGCGCTCCGCTTCGGCCACGGTGACGCGCTGAGCCCGCCTCGCCTCGTTTCTGCAACCACGCGCCGCCGGTCCATCGATCTGCGGCGTGACCACAACTACCTCCATGACATGACGGCGTGGTAGTCTGGCGCGGATCGTCCGCGCCAGGAGTTGACGCGCCATGAGCTTCCGAATCCTCGTCCTCTACGGCTCCTATCGCTCCGACCGGATGGGCATCCGGCTCGCGCAATTCGTCGTGGACGGGTTGCGCGCCAAGGACCAGGACGTCGAACTGATCGACGCCAGGGCGGTCGGCCTGCCGATGCTCGACCGCATGTACAAGGAATATCCGCCCGGCCAGGCGCCAGCGGCCATGGCCGAGCTTGCGGTCAAGATCCGCGCCGCCGACGGCTTCGTGTTCGTCACCGGCGAATATAACTGGGGCATGCAGCCGGGACTGAAGAACCTCACCGACCACTTTCTCGAGGAATGGTTCTGGCGTCCGGCGGCGATCGCGAGCTATTCCGCCGGCCGGCTCTCCGGGGCGCGGGCCGCCACGGCGTGGCACGGCACGTTGTCGGAGATGGGCATGGTGGTGGTGTCGAGCACGCTTGCCGTCGGCCCGATCGGTCAGGCGCTGTCCGCCGACGGCAGGCCGACCGGCGATTCCGGCCAATCGCTGGAACGCGCGTTTCCGCGTTTTGCCGACGATCTCTTGTGGTGGGTCGAGGCGGGCAGGGAGCAGCGGGCGCGCCGGGCGCCACCTTACTGAGCGCGGGCATCAGTGCAGGCCGGAGCGCAAGCGCTCCGGCTCTCGCGCCAAGTCCGCGAACCAGATCCGCTAACGTTGTTCGGCGCTGCCGGTCCCGTTGGTGACCGCGCGCTGACGCGCCGGGGCGCTTGCGCCCTGGCCCTGACAGGGCCGCTCCATCCAGGTCCCGTCGGGGGCCTGCTGGTAGGCGCGGCACGGCAGGGACGACGTGGTCTGATCATCCGGCTTGGGCGTCTGGGAGCTTTTCGCCAGTGCGGGGGCGGCCGTCGCGACGAGGGCTGCCAGCGAACCGACGTAGATCATTTGGCTGATCCGCATCTTGGGGGTTCTCCTGCTCGAAGCACTCCCGATTCAAAGTCGAATTGTGGAAACTTTTAGGCAAATGGCGCCTGCCATGGCGGGAGGCTTAAGGATCGTTTGCGACGTGGCCTGCCTCGTAAGGCGTCCGCGGAGGTCCCGGCCGCGCGTGTGGCTTTCTCCGGGCTGGCGTTGCGCCAATGCTGACGCTAAGAGCGGCATGACGCGCGAAAGCGCCCTCGTGACCGCGATGCGGCGCTCCGCCCGGAACGCCTTGTGCGGTCAACGGACGCCGCCATGGCAGCCGGCGCTCCGACATCAGCCGCGCGACAGACGGATCGTGGCGGTTCCCGCTTGAGGGCGGGGAGGGGGATCGCGCAGGCTGAGAACTGTGCGAGCATGACGAGACCTCGATTGCCCTCCCTGATCGCGCTGCGTGCCTTCGAGGCCGTCGGCCGCAAGGGCAGCGTGCGCGCCGCCGGCGACGAACTCGCCGTCAGCCACACCGTGGTCTCGCGGCATCTGCAGAATCTGCAACGCAGCCTGGGCGTGGCGCTGGTGCGTGCCGAGGGGCGGGGCCTCGCGCTGACCGAGGCCGGGCGCCAGTTTCATGCCGAGGTCAGCCAGGCCTTCGACATCATCGCCCGCGCGACAATCTCGGTGCGGCCCGTGGCGCGTCCGACCCTGAACATCTGGTGCATTCCGGGCCTCGCGAATCGCCGCCTGCTGGCGCGGCTGCCCGAGCTGAGCGGCCCGCCGCGCAACTGGGACATCAATCTGCAGCCGACGCTGGCGCACCCCGATTTGCAGCGCGGGGAAGCGGATGCGGAGATCGTCTATGCCGAAGCGGTCGACCGGAGCGGCGGCCTGGTCGCTGAGGAGCTGGTGCGTCCACGCGTATTCCCGGTCGCAAGCCCGGCCTATCTGGCAAGGTTTCCGGCGATCGCGACACTCCCGGGCCTCGCCAGGGCCTCGCTGATCCACGAGGAGTCCACCGCGCAATGGGAGCAATGGTTCGAGCTGGCGGGGTATCGGGAGCCGGTCACGTTGCGCGGCCAGCGGCTGTGGCACGCGCATCTCGCCATCGAGGCGGCCCGCTTTGGCCAGGGCGTCGCGCTCGCCAACGAGGTGTTGGTCGCCGATGATTTGCGCAGCGGTGCGTTGGTCGAGGTGATCCCCTCGGCACTCCACATGGGAGCCTATCAGCTCGTCGCCCTTCGGGAGCGCTGGGACGAGCCCGCGATCGTCGCGCTGCGGGCTTGGCTGAAGAATGTGCTCGCCGCGTAGCTGCGCGCTCATCCCGCTGGGTCC
The DNA here is from genome assembly GCF_032484895.1 of Bradyrhizobium sp. SZCCHNRI3052. Taxonomy (NCBI): domain Bacteria; kingdom Pseudomonadati; phylum Pseudomonadota; class Alphaproteobacteria; order Hyphomicrobiales; family Nitrobacteraceae; genus Bradyrhizobium; species Bradyrhizobium sp. SZCCHNRI3052. Next base: position 537,503 of record NZ_JAUETW010000001.1, read on the forward strand.
GGTGCATTGCAGGCACCTGTCGTCGGGAACAAGCTGATTGATCGCGACGGCTCTCGGCGTAGCCTGCGGCTCGATTTTCCCACGAGGAGTTGAGCCATGGCTGCGAATTTGGCTGCGAACGAAGACCTGCTGGCGCGGCGACACGAGGCCGTCGTCCGGGGCGTGAGCTATGCGACGCCGTTGTTTGCTGACCGCGCCCTCAACAGCGAGGTGTGGGACGTCGAGGGCAAGCGCTATGTCGACTTTGCCGGCGGCATCGCGGTGCTCAACACCGGCCACTGCCATCCGCATGTCGTTGCCGCGATCCGGGCGCAGCTCGACCGCTTCACCCACACCTGCTTCCAGGTGCTGCAATACGAGCCGTATGTGCGGCTGAGCGAGCGGCTCAACGCGCTGGCGCCGATTTCGGGGCCGGCCAAGTCGATCCTGCTGACGACCGGCGCGGAGGCGACCGAGAACGCCATCAAGATCGCGCGCGCCGCCACGGGGCGCAGCGGCATCATCGCCTTCACCGGCGCGTTCCACGGCCGCACCGCGCTCGCCAATGCGATGACCGGCAAGGTGATGCCGTACAAGAAGCATTTCGGGCCGCCGCTGCCCGGCGTCTGGCATGCGCCGTTCCCGATCGCCGGCAGCAATGTGACGGTCGAGGATACGCTGTCCTACATCAACTTCATCTTCAAGGCCGACATCGACGCCTCGCAGGTCGCGGCCATCATCATCGAGCCGGTGCAGGGCGAGGGCGGCTTCCACCAGGCGCCGCCGGAGCTGATGCGGGGCCTGCGCCGGATCTGCGACAGCAATGGCATCGTGCTGATCGCCGACGAGGTGCAGACCGGCTTCGGCCGAACCGGCAAGATGTTCGCGATGGAGCACTACGACGTGCAGCCGGACCTGATCTGCGTCGCCAAGAGTCTCGCCGGCGGCATGCCGCTGTCCGGCGTGATCGGACGTGCCGCAATCATGGACGCCGCGGAGCCGGGCGGCCTCGGCGGCACCTATGGCGGCAATCCGCTGGCCTGCGCGGCGGCGCTCGCCGTGCTCGACGTGTTCGAGCAGGAGAAGCTGCTCGACCGCGCCAATGCGATCGGCGAGCGGCTGCGCGCGGCGATCGAGCGCTTCTCGCGCGCCAACAACCTGGTTCCGGTTTCCGGGCCGCGCGGTCCTGGCGCGATGGTTGCATTCGATATCCTGAAGCAGCGCGGCAGCGACGAGCCGGATTCCGAAATGACCAAGCGCGTGACCCGCGTGGCGCACGAGAACGGACTGATCCTGTTGTCCTGCGGCGTCACCGCGAGCACCATCCGCATCCTGGTGCCGCTGACCGCGTCCGACGAGATCGTGGACGAAGGGCTCGCGATCCTGGAGAAATGCCTGGCCGCCTGACGCGCGGCCGAGGTGAACTGGAAGGCTGGAGGTTTGAGACGTGACCGACGCTGCGGCGGCTGTGCCGAATGACGTGATGGAGCGGCTCGCCGCCGCTGTCGATGCCAACTTCGCCAAGCAGGTCGCCTTCCTGCAGCAACTCGTCCAGTTCCGCAGCCTGCGCGGCGAAGAGGCGCCGGTGCAGGACTGGCTGGCTCGCGAGTTCGAGACCCGCGGCTATCAGGTCGACCGCTTCAGCCTCGAGGACGTCGACCTGATGCGCCATCCCAAGGCGGCGCCGATGGACAGCATCGCACTCGACGGCTCCAAGCAGGTGGTGGCGACGCTGGACGGCGCGGGCAAGGGACGCAGCCTGATCCTGCAGGGCCACATCGACGTCGTGCCCGAGGGCCCGACCGATCTCTGGAACGATCCACCCTATGAGGGGATCGTGCGCGACGGCTGGATGATCGGCCGCGGCGCGCAGGACATGAAGGCCGGCGTCTCCGCGATGATCTTCGCGCTCGACGCGATCAAGGCCGCCGGCTTCGTGCTGGACGGACGCATTCACCTGGAGACCGTGACCGAGGAGGAGAGCACCGGCAACGGCGCGCTCTCGACCTTGATGCGCGGCTACACGGCGGATGCCTGCCTGATCCCGGAGCCGACCGGCCACACGCTGACCCGCGCGCAGGTCGGCGCCATCTGGTTCCGGCTGCGTGTCCGCGGCACGCCGGTCCACGTTGCCTATGCCGAGACCGGCACCAACGCGATCCTCTCGGCGATGCATCTGATCCGCGCCTTCCAGGAGCACACGAAAGAGATCAACGCGCGTGCCAAGTCGAACGCCTGGTTCGCTGCGGTCAAGGATCCGATCAAGTTCAACGTCGGCATCATCAAGGGCGGCGACTGGGCGAGCTCGACGCCGGCCTGGTGCGACCTCGATTGCCGGCTGGGCGTGCTGCCGGGCGAGACGCCGGCGCAGGCCATGGCCGGCATCGAGCAGTGTCTCGCGAAGGCGCAGGCCGCAGACAGCTTCCTGTCGGAGAATCCGGTCGAGCTGGTGTGGAGCGGCTTCCAGGCCGATCCTGCGGTGTGCGAGCCCGGCAGCGCCGCCGAGGCGGCGCTGGCCGAGGTACATGCGCGCGTGTTCGAGCAGCCGCTCGACGTGCGGCTCTCTACGGCGGTCAACGACACCCGCTACTATCAGGTCGACTATGGCATCCCGGCGCTGTGCTACGGGCCCTATGGCATCGGTCCGCACGCGTTCGACGAGCGTGTCGATCTCGACAGCGTGCGCAAGACCACGCTGTCCATTGCAATGTTCGTCGCGCAATGGTGTGGACTGCGGCCGGCATGATCACGGTCGCGCTTCTCAGCCGTCCCGGACTGATGGATCCGATGCAGGCGCTGCTCGCGCGCGAGCTGCCGGGCGTGACCGTCGCGTCATGGCCGGAAGCCGCGGCGCGCGGCGCCGAGCTTGCCGTGTGCTGGAAGCCGGAGCCCGGCGCGCTGGCGGCGATGCCGAAGCTGAAGCTGATCCATTCGATCGCAGCGGGCGTCGACAACATCCTGTCCGATCCGACCGTGCCGGACGTGCCGCTGTGCCGGATCGTCGATCCCGATATCTCCGCGGCCATGACCGAGTTCGTGCTGTGGGGGACGCTGTATTTCCACCGCGACTTCGACCGCGTGGTCAGCAATGCGCGCAACGGCGTGTGGCGTCGGTACGAGCAGCGTGCCGCGAAGGACCGTCGGGTCGGCATTCTCGGGCTCGGCGAGCTCGGCTCCGCGGCCGCGATCCGTCTCGTCGATCTGGGCTTCGCGGTGAGCGCGTGGTCGCGCTCGCCCAAGGCGCTCGCCGGTGTGCGGACCTATAGCGGCGCCGATGCGCTCGACGCCTTCCTCGGCGAGACGGAGATCCTGATCTGCTTGCTGCCGCTGACGGCCTCGACCGTGGGCCTGCTCGATGCCGGGCGCCTGGGCCGGCTGCCCAAGGGGGCCGCGCTGATCCTGTGCAGCCGCGGCGAGCACCTGGTGACGGAGGATCTGGTCGCGCTGCTTCGCAGCGGCCATCTGCGCGGCGCGGTGCTCGATGTCTTTGCACATGAGCCGTTGCCCGCGGACGATGCGCTGTGGCGCGAGCCGGGCGTGCTGGTGACGCCGCACATGGCGGCGATCGCCTCCTGGGAGGTGATCGCGCAGCAGGTCACGGAGAATGCGCGGCGGTTGCTGCGCGGAGAGCCGTTGCTGAACGTCGTGGATCGCGCCCGCGGCTACTGATCAGCCTGCGGGTCTACTCGAGCGTTTGCACCGGGGGCGCCACCGGACCGCGCGGCGCCGGCGGAGCGACAGCGATGGTCCGTGCAGGCGGGGGTGCGCTGCGCGGCGCGGCCTGCGGCTGCTGCTGAGACTCGGTCATCGCAGCCTGGCTGTCCCTGGCCGGACGCCGGACCTGTTGCGACCGGGCCGCACGCGAGCGGCGGAAGCCCCAGGAGCGCGCGATCGAAGGACCTGCGGTATAGCCGACGACGGCGCCGGCAACGGCCCCGACCGGTCCAAATACGACGGCGCCCGACAAGGCGCCCAGCGCGGCATCGCCGCCGCGGTGCTCGTCGGCCATCGCCGCCGATGCCGTCAATGTCAGCGCCAAGGCCGCGGCCGTCAGCAGTCTGGTCATGAGATGTCCCCTCCGTCGCAACAGCGCCGAAATGGCGGACAAATGTGGCGAGAAGAATGCGAGGAGCGGAACCTGTAAGGGAGCCGGTAACCCTAATGCGGACTCAATGTCTCAGCGCCGGAGGGCGCAGTGCGCAGCTCCGTTCAATGCATCGGGCCGAGCACCGACGTGAATGGCATGGCGATGATTTCCTCGCCGAGATCGTCGGAAATGTGCAGCACCCAGTCGCGCCAATCCTCCTCGCTCTCGGACGAGATCAGCGACTGCATGACGCGCTCGGCGTGATCACAGGCCTCGGCGAGATCGATGACCGCGGTTCCACGCCGATCGACGAGGAACTCATCGGGATTGGAGCAGTGGAAGAAGACCTGCGTCATGTCCGTCTCCTCAATCGCCCTCCGGCGAATCTCAGTCAGAAGTAACAGCGTGGCGGCGCGCGCGAAATCGGATTGATCACGTAAGGTAAATTACGGGGCGCAGTCTGGGCCGGTGGAACCGGACGTGCAGTGATCCAGCTCACGGAACGCATCGGCGTAGAGGAAGTTGTCGCGAACCATTCGATCCGGCGACAGGAGCTCGACATGATGTCTGAAGTCCAGATCCACGCGATCGCCCGGCAGATGCTCGAGATGCACGGCGCCTCGGCCGTCGCGCAGGCTGCGCAGAAGGCGCAGCAATGCGAAGCCAGTGGCGAGGCCGAGGAGGCCCGCGAATGGCGCCACATCGCGGACGCCATGAGGATGATGCGCGGTCCGCATCAGAGCTGACATCGGATTCCATTTTACCGAATATCGCCGCGCGGTCCGTCGGATCCGCCGACTGATGCTCCGCACCAGCCGGCGGTGGATACGTTCCGTCAAGGGGGACGTGTGCCGCATCTCATCCTGGTTTCCGACCCATTTTCCACGCAAGAATCGGGCAACATGATTCGGCAGTGGATTCGCCGCTGACCAACGTTGCCGGCGCGCCCGCCGTCCAGGGATTATTGCCATGGTCTTCTTCAAGCGTGAGCTGAGCCCCGTCGAGATCTTCGAGCGTGCGCTGAAGGACAAGCAGGCCGCGCGGCAGCGGCTGACGGACCGTCTCCGGGTGGCCGAGGCGGCGCTGGACGAGAAGCGCGTCGCAGCGGAGCGGCTCGCCAAGGCCGGCGCCAGCAACGGGCAGCTCGATCGTGCCGAATCGAAGATGCAGGCCGTCGAGCAGAAGGCCAAGGCGCTGCGCGCATCCGTCGCCGAGTGCGACGAGCAGATCATCCTGGCGGAGCGCGCCTTCGCCGACGCGGTGGCGCAGCGCGACCGCGACCGCGCCGCCAACGACATCGAGGCCGTCGCCACCGCCATCGAGCAGGCGGTTCCTCGCTTCGAAATCGGTGCGGCGGCGCTTGTCGATGCGGTCACGCGCGGCCGCGCGGCGCTGAGCGAGGCCAGTCGTTTCGCATCCGATGTCGACGACATCCGCCGCGAGGTGCTCTCCGCCGCGGAGCTGATCTGCTGGGAGCTGCGCGCGGCCGCAAGCCGCACGCGGGCCGGCAACATCAATGTGGCCCTGCTGGCGCCGCCCGAGACGCGGCAACTGCCGGCGCCCGAGACCGACCGTCAGATGATCTATACGCTGAGCCCGCTGACCTGGCGCGAGGGCGAGGAGGTGAAGCGCGTCGCCGCGTTCACCATGACGGCGCTGCCCAAGGCCCTGTTGCCGCTGGCGCTGGCGCATCAGCACGTCGACTATCTCAACGCGCGCCGGGTCCAGACGCTGATGCACGTCCATGGCGGCGGACAGCAGCAGAGCGAGCCGATGCCCGACGATCCGGCGCTGGTCGATCTCGATGCGCTGGGTGCGCAGGCCGAGGAAAGCCCGCAGGCTGATGTCGCCTGAGCGCGTCCAAGCGCGCAGGCGCGCCGGAGCGCGGCTGAAGCTCGTTGGATCGGCCGTGCTGCTGCTGATTGTCATCAGCGCTGCACGGGCGGAAAATCTCGATGCCGGCAAATCCGGTGCGCGGCTGTTTGCGGACAGCTGCGCCACCTGTCATCGCTCGGCACGTGGGCTCGCCAAGGGGCGCTTTCGCCTGACGCTCTATCTGTTCCTGCAGAAGCACTACACCAGCAGCGACGACGCCGCGTCGGCCTTGAGCACCTATCTGCAGTCGGTCGATGCGCCGGCAGCCGCGCCGGCCCGCCGTCCCCCTTCGCGGCGCCCGGCCCATCGTGGTGAGACACGACCGCCGCGGCCGCCGCTGCCGGTGCGGGGACGTTAGCGATCGCGCTGCACGTCGCGCTCCGCCTCTCTCGTCACGTGAGGTGAACGGGCCGCGGCGATCGAATTTGAGCTGCTCAGGTGCAGCCGCTCGGCCCGCAGTTTTCCGGTGTGTGCCCGTCCGGGTGTGGCCGATATCCTCGACCTGGGCTATGCTCGTCGGCCAAGGTGCTCGACGCCCCCGGGAGGCCGATCTCGCGCGTGTCCGTGCGAAGCTGGCCGTCCCGAGCCGGATCATCGTGACGTCTCAGTCGTGCCACGAGCCGCGTTATCGTGATTGTGTTTTCGGGCGTTATGTCTTTTGACGTTGTGTTTAGGCTGTCTGAGGCGGGGCAGCGGCGATGATGACCTTACCGGAGCTCGCGGCAGCGGCGTTGGAGCGTTTCCTCAGCTCCTATATGCGACGCCGTTTCGGATCGTCTCATACCCAGTTGACGGAGATGCTTCCGGCAGCTGCGCGCATTGCGCTGGAATGCATCGGCAACAGCGATGCGCTGTATCACAACGTCGAGCACACCTTGCTGGTGACGTTGGCCGGCCACGAGATCCTGCGCGGCCGTGCGCTGCACAGCCACATGACGGCGGACGACTACGTCCACGTCATCCTGGCCTGCCTGCTTCACGACATCGGCTATGTCCGCGGCTTGTTCAGGGAAGACGATGTCAATGGCTTCGTCGTCGATCGCGGCGGCCGCAAGATCTGCCTGCCGCGCGGCTCCTCCGATGCCAGCCTGATGCCGTATCACGTCGACCGCTCGAAGCTGTACGTGATCAACCGCATCGAAGGCATGGCGCCGCTGGACAAGGACCGCATCGCCCGCGCCATCGAGGGCACGCGCTTTCCGCCGCTCGCCGGCCAGCAGTTCGACGAAGAGCAGTCGATCGTGCGCGCCGCCGACCTGATCGGACAGCTCGGCGACCCCAACTACATCCGCAAGGCCAACGCGCTGTATCACGAGTTCGAGGAGGTCGGCATCAACCGGCAGCTCGGCTATGAGTCACCGGCCGACATCGTCAATCGTTATCCGCAGTTTTATTGGAACAGCGTCGCCCCGCACATCCAGACCGAGATCCGCTATCTCAACATGACATCGACGGGGCGCCAGTGGATCGCCAACCTCTATGCCAACGTGTTCCGCGCCGAACGCGACATCTCGCTGTCGGGCCCGCAGAGTTGACTGGCTGGAGTCAACGCCGGCCGCCGACCTCGTCGATGTGGTCGAGCAGGTCGGCCGGGTCCTCGTAGACGCGGATGGCGCCGGACTGGCGCAATTCCTCCGAGCCATAGCCGCCGCTCAACAGGCCGACGCCGAGCGCCCGGCAGCGGGTTGCGGCAAGCATGTCCCAGATGCTGTCGCCGATCACGACCGCGCGCTCGATCGGCGCGTCGAGGCGGGCGGCGGCGGCGAGAAACAGGTCGGGATCAGGCTTGGCGTAGCGGACCTCGTCGCGGGTCACGACGGCGCTGGTCTTGGGATCGACGCCGAGCGCGGCGAGATTGACGGCCGCCGTTTCCATTCTGCCGCTGGTCGCGATCGCCCAGGGGATGCCGGCATCGGTCAGGAAACCCAGCAGCTCGCGGGCGCCGGGCAGGGGCCGGACCTGGCCTCCGAGCTTCTGATAGGCCGCCGCATGCGCTTTCCGCAGCCGCTCGATCCGCTCGGGCTCGATGGCAAAACCTGTCTCGCGCAGCAACTGATTGGTGAACAGGCCGCCGCTCATGCCGATTTTGCGGTGGATGCGCCAGACCGAGAGCTCGATGTTCTCGGCATCCAGCGCCGTCTTCCAGGCGAGCACGTGCTGATAGACGCTGTCGACCAGCGTGCCGTCGAGGTCGAACAGGAAGGCGGTTTCGATGCGCATGGCTCGCTCCGGGCTGGATGTCTGCTGCGTAGCAGCTCAAGGCCAAGCGGCAGCGGCTATCCGGGTTCCTGCCCGCCGCGGGGCTGTGCCGGTGCCCGCTATGGCGGTGCGCTGGTCGACGACCGGCGCGTCATTCGGCCATTGCCGGCAACGCGCCGCGCGGTCTTTCCGCCAGCCTCGCGGCCGCTCCGGGGTCAGCCCTTGGGACGGATGAAGCCGGCCAGCGTCTTCTTCTGCTCCTCGCACCAGTTCGTCATGCCGAGGCGGCGCTGATCCATGTCGATGGCCTGCGTGGCGACGGCGACCTCCGCCATCAGCTCGTCGTCCTGCTTCTCGCCCATCTTGCCGCCGGTGTGCATGTAGGCGATCGCCTTGCGCACCTTCTCGGTCGTGCCGTCAGGCATCTTCATGTCCTGCGCCTTCTGGACTAGGTCCTGATAGACGACATCGACGCCGGGACATTCGACCTTGGTGGCGAACGCCTCCAGCACCATGGTCGTATACATGTGGCGTGGCTCTGCGCTGCCCGGTGTCAGGGCCGCCAGCAATGCCGCAATGGTCAATGCCGCAAGGGTTGACGTGTAAAGCAGACCGTTTCGCATTCTCTGGCTACCTCCCGCTTGTTTTCGGCGAGGCTAGCCTGTGGGCGAAGCGCGGGCAACAACGAGCGCAGTGCAGCACGCGCGAATTGATCGAAGGGGTCGCCGGCTACTTGTTCAGCCGCCGCTCCTGCTCCTTGAGCAGAACGTCGAGCTCCTCGCTCTGCTGCGCGAGGCGGTCGGCGTTGCGCTCCTCGTCCGCGGCACCCGACTGCGAGGCGGCCTGCTCGGTGATCTGGCGGATGTTGTCGCGCAGGATCGCGATGCGGTCTGCGAGGTCGGAGGCGGACAGGACGGTCGGATCGGTCAGGCTCATGAACCCCTCGGGGATGCGCATTGTCAGGCGCAGTTCCTTAGCTCGGAAAGCCGCGTCGCCACAAGTGGATCGACGACATCGATCACCGCTGCGCCGATCGGCGCGGACCAGCGCGGGCGCCTGTGCGGATCCTTCAGCGCACCGGCATTGGCGGGCGCACCACGGGCTGATCCGGATCGACCGGCGCCGACGGCAGCGGCATCGGGGCGGGCGGCGGAGGGGCCATGCTGGTTGCGGCCGGCGGCGGCATGCGCGGCCGGTGCGGTGCTGCCGCACCAGGCTGTGCCGGGGTCACGGCCGCCGTTGCAGGGCGCGCGGCCGGGCGCGGCCGGATCGTCTGCTCGATGGCGCGCGGATCGAACGACCGTGCTTCCGCGGTCCGCTCGCTCGGCCGCTCGGCGGGCCTGTCGCTGGACTTGGCCTCGGCGACCCGCGCCATGTCGCGGACCATCTGCTCCTGCCCGGCCTTCAGCTGTGCGAGGCTCGTCTTCAGCTCGCCGATCTGCTGGCTCAAGGCAGCGAGGTCGTGGGCCATCGATTGCAGCAACTGCGCCTGCTCCTGCGAGGTCGCGCCAACCGCGCTCGTTGCGTGCTCCTGCACCTCGGCCGGCGCTTCTGCGGCCGCCTGCTGGGGCGCGGTCGCGGCTGGCTGTGCCGCGGCATCCTTGTCGGCGTTCGAAGCCAGCGAGATCCGCGGCATCCAATGCGCGATCATCTCCTGGGCCTGGTCTCCATAGCTCTGCCAGGCGGCTGCGGCGACGGCGCTGCCGACCGCGAACAGCACCGCCAGAATGGTGCGCACGGCCCAGGTGGCGAACGTGCTGCGCTCTCCGGTGACTGCGAAGTCGCTGGTCGCCTGCGTCCTGTAGTCAGGGTCGATCTTCGGCGAGGGCACGTCCGGTGGCCGTTGCGAGCTGCGCCTGTCCGCTTCGGCGGCAGTGCGATCGGCGCGGGCCGCCAGCACGATCTCGGGATCGATCACGGCATGAGGCTGCTGATCGCCGTCCTTGGTCGTCGTTGCAAGCATTGACGCTCCGTCCTCCGTTGTCGTCCGCCTCGCAGGCGGCGCTCGGCTCTGTTCCGATGCGTCGTCCTACCAACGCCTCGTGCACCCACGCTTCGCGTACTCACGCTGCATCGTACTGACGCTTCGTGACACCAACGTCGGATGACGACTGCGCCACGAAACGCTCGGCCTCTCCGGCCGCATCAGCACAGAACCTGGATACCGGTTGTCCCTCGTGCCCACGCATCTGCATGTTCACGGTGATCCATCTTGGCCAGAGCCGCATACTCGGGAACGTCCCATCATCGTTCCGTCGCGCCGACGCTCTGCTGATTCCCATTCTCATCGACACTTGGTCATATCCGCCCCAACCAAGGCGAAGACATGGCGGTTGCGCGACCCGTGCGACGTCCACCTCTGGCCGCAGGCGGAGCATACCCCGAATGCACCGCGAAGGCTATGCCGACGGCGTTTCGCCGTGCCGGCGAGATCCTGGCCATTGTTACCGACCGGTGCCGCGAAATGAAGCGTCGATCGGCCCGTCAACGCTTGAGAATGTCGCCCGTGGGCACTCGGATCTCGCAGCAGAGGCCGCTCGGCTCGAAGCGCCGGACAACGCGGGCACCGACCTCGTACGGCAGCATCTGTTCCAGCAGCACGGTTCCAAAACCCTGGCGCTGCGCACCCAGCGGACGGCCGGACATGCCGGTCTCGGTCCAGTCGATGACCAGCCAGTCGGCCGCGTCGCGCTCATCGAGCCGCCATTCGATCCTGATGAAGCCCCGCGGCACTGTGAGCGCGCCGTATTTCAGCGCATTGGTCGCGAGCTCGTGCATGGCAAGCCCGATGCTCTCGGCCGCCTTCGGCTTCAGTCGCACCTGGGGGCCCGACAGCGAGAATTGCCTGTCCTCGCGCGCGGCACCGGCGCGCAGCTCATCGGCGATCAGTTCGGCCAGATCGAAACCGGCGAGGGGATCGCGCGTGACGACCGCCTGGATGCGCGACAGCGCAGTGATGCGGCCTTCGAGGTGACTGGCGAAATCCTCGACACTGTCGCTCGAGTCGCCCGTGCGGCGGATGATCGAGCGGATCACGGCGAGCATGTTGCGGACGCGGTGCTGCAGCTCGGCGAGCAGCAGCTTCTGGTGCTCCGAGGCCGAGACCAGCGCCGTGATGTCTTGGGTGATGCCGCCGATGCGCTGCACCCGTCCCAGCTCGTCGACCATGGGAAAACTACGGATGCGCAGCCAGCGCGTGACGTCGTCCGGCTGGCTGACGATACGGACATCCAGGCTGTCGCGCTGGCCACGCCGGGCGCGCTCGAGGCTCTCGATGGCGCGGGGCCGGTCCTCCGGCAGCATGAGCTCGGTCCACGATGCCAGATGGTCGCCGCGGAGCACAGCGCTGCGCGGGACGCCATAGATCGTCTCGAATGCGGGGCTGAGATATTCCCAGCGCAGGGTCTCGGCATCGCGGATCCACACGACGTCGGAGGATGCTTCGCCGAACTGGCGGAAGCGCGCCTCGCTGTCGCGCAGCGCGGCCTCGGTGCGCTTGCGGTCGTCGATGTTCATCGCGAGCCCGACCAGGGTGCCGTCGCCGAGGTCACGGCCGGCGAACATCATCCAGGCGCGTTCCCCGTCCTTGCGAAAATACTGCTTCTCATAGGGACCGATCCGGCCGGTCTGCCGCAGCAGCTCGATCTGGTCGCTCGAGGTGCGCATCCATTCCGGGGGTGTCAGGCTCTTCCAGGTCAGCTCGCCGCTGTCGATGTCCTGGCGCGAATAGCCTGTCATCGCCAAGAAGGCCTCGTTGGCGTCGATCAGGGTGCCGGCTGCATGATCGAAGAACAGCACGCCGACCGAATCGATCTCGAGGAGGCGGCGCAGCCGATGATCGCCGGCATCGCCGCCGTTCGAATGCGGCTGCCGTGCGGACGGCCCTGCCTCCGGCAGCTCGCTGCACCCGAGGCAGACGGCAAGCTCGGGATCGGTCTGTGCGAGGGCAAGCACGTCCGAATCGATCGCAAGCAGGTGTACATCGGCCCAGAAATGGGCTGTGCGCAGATAGGCGAGGAAGGCCGCCAGCAGATCGAACCTGGTGTTGCCGAAGGCATGTCGGATTGCGCGCCGCGAGCGGTCGGAATCAGCACGCTGCATGAACAGCACCGACGCGGCCTCGAACAGGTCCGCCTCACCATCGCTGCCCGGCTCCGGGATGTCGAGCGGGGGCTGGACGAGTTCAAGCCGGTCGAGCGCCGCCGCGGCGCGCGCGGGATCCGCGAGCGGCCGCGCGAGCAGGTGACGCGCCCGATCGATCGTCTCCGGGCGAGACGTCGAGTCACCCGCGGGCTTGCCCAATCCGACCAGAAATCCGAAATGCCGGGTCAGACAATAAGGCGAGCGGTTGAGGCGCGACAGATGGACGGCGAGCCGCTCCTTGAAAAGGGCCGGAAGCGGGGTGTCGAGATAGGCGCATTTGGCGAACTGCCAGAGCTGTCGGGTCGCCTCAGGCGCCGACGGCGCCGACCTGAACAGGTTGGGCATCAGCCCGAGGCGCTGCACGATCTCCTGCTCGAAGGGTCCGTCCACCATGCGCTGTTCGACCATCGCCGTTTCCCCGGCAGAGTGCCGACACGGTCAGCATAGCGCAAGCGCCAGCGCTCCGAACCTCTCACTCATTCGCGTCGAGCTGACGGCCTTCGCGGTCCAAATGCAAGTAATTCGCGTTGAACAGGCCGGCGCTCATCAGGCGCTCGAGGTCCGGAAGTACCAGCATCTTGCCCTTGAGCACGATCAGGTTGCTGGCGCGCAGTTCCTGCAGCGTGCGGTTGACGTGGACCTTCGACAGGCCTGTCGCCTCGGCGAGATCTGCCTGGGTGAGAGGGAAGCTGCAACTGCTGTCGTCGGCCAGGCCCGCCAGCCGCAGCCGGAAGAACAGTTCGCACAACAGGTGAGCCATGCGTTCGGACGCGGTGCGTTGCCCGAGATTCATGGTCCATTCGCGCTGGATTGCGGCGTTGACCAGCGTCTCCCACCAGAACGCCGTCGCAATGCGCGGATAGCCGGCGCTGATCTCGTCGAAGAACTCGCGCGGCAGGTCGGCGATCGACACCGGCGTGATGGTGCCGATCGAATGGTCCATCTCGCGCAGGATGAAGATGTTGAGATCGCAGATATCGCCAGGCAGGAAGAACGAGACGATCTGGCGGCGGCCGTCCTCGAGCTGCTTGTAGCGGCAGGCCCAGCCGTTCAGGATCAGATGCACGTCCTTGGGCTTCTCGCCTTCGCGCGCGATGTCGGTGCGTGGCGCGAAGGTCCTTACCCGTTGAGCCGCCGCGCGGTTGAGCATCAGGCGGTCGGCCGCAGAGAGGCGGACGAAATTCTCGAGCTTGCGGACCAGATGACTCAAAGAGTGGTTCCCCCGAGTTGGTTTATTGGGGTTCCATTCGGTGCGACTTCAATAACTTATGTTAGCATGATACCGCGTTGACCGCTGATCTTTCTGCACCTGCGCGCGGAACCAAAGTGCGGCCCGCGGCCGGGGACTGCTGCGGCATCTTGGCGATGCTCCTGCCCTCAGCGATGCTCGGAGCTGGTCGACATCGCGCGAGTCCGACCAGTCCTTCGCGCCCCTGTCGTGGAACTCTCATGAAATCTGATGCGGCATCACCGTCGAAGCCCGTGAAATTACGGGACCCGATGCGTGATCGCGACGATCTGGCGCTCGGCGAAACCTGTGTAGTTAAGGCCCCCTTAGTTCCGGCTTCTGGGTTGATCAAAACAAGCAACTGGAAATGCATCAATGCGAGTCGGTCAGCTCTTTTCGGCATCGATGCTCTCGGTCACGGCGCTTGCCTGTGTTCTCGGGGGCGAGGTGCTGGTATCTCACTATCGCGCCTACGCGAGCAGAACCGAAGCGATCAAGTCCGTCGACAAGGCCGGGCAGCAGGCCGACGCCGCCTTCGCCAAAGCGAAAGCGGCCGTTGAGACGCTCTCCGACAGCCAAGCCATCTTCGACGGACTGAGCGCTGCCAAGGCAAAGCTCACCGACGTGCGCGCGATGGTCGACCGCGCCGCAAGGCCGGATCGAGGTCGATCGCGTACGGATCGAGTCGAGCATCGATCAACTCGGCAATCCTCCGTCCGCGCCGCCTGACGACGGGACTGCACGGCACAGCATCCGAACATCATGAGGGCCAGCTCGGACCGGCGCTCATATCGTTCGCTCGCTTGCCCTTGTCGAGGTTCTGCGCCATTTCGAGATGATGCTGCAGGGCCGGCAGGGTTTTGCCGGCCCATTCCTTCAGCGCCGGATTGTCGCCGCCCTCCGCATAACGCTCGAACAGCGACACCGCGTTCTTGTGGGCGCTGACCTGCATGTCGTCGAAATCCGAGCTGAAGTCCTTGCCGCTCGCTGCCTTCAGCTTGTCGAGCTTGCTCTGATGCGCGCTGTCGAGAACGGCGGGCAGTTGGACCTTGACCTTGCCGCTCTCGACCATGCTCTTCAGCCCGGTCGAAGTCTTGGTGATCCTTGACGATCTGCGCGGCGAAGCTCTTCTCCTGCCCGTTGCCCTTCTGCTCGCCGAACTGGTTCAATTTGCAGTTCGAACATGTCGCTGATGGCGACCTGCTTCACGAAGTCCTCGGTGATCGGCGCAATGCCGAGCGCCGAATTCACCCCGGTCTTTTCGCCGACTGATTGGGCGAGGGCAGGGCCCGCCGCCACCAGGCAGCCGAGCGTGATGAGCGTGCGTCGCGCGGATCGCTCCTCTCGTTGGTTGCAGACCTAAACCGAGAGATGTGTACGATGTTCCGACGAGCTGGCGCGCGCTGCGTGGCGTGCGCGGTGAGAAGACGCCGCGAGCAGCCGGCGTAGCCGCAGAGCATCGGCGGGTGCCGCGCTCTTCTGGTCGTTGTCGAAATAGACGTAGATGTCGATGCCGCGCGACGCCCAGGCGCGCATGCGCTTGGCCCAGGCCTCGAGTGTCGCGTCCGGATAGTTGTCCTTGTAGCGGCCGCCCGGACCATGGCCGCGCACATAGACGAAATCGGCCGTGCGCCTCCACGGCGCCGGCGCGTCGTGATGGTCCGACAGGCAGAGCGAGATGTTCGCATCCCTCAGCAGGCGCATGATGGCCGGTGTGTACCAGCTCGGGTGACGGAATTCGAAGCTGTAGCGCCGGTGCGTCGGCAGCAGCGGCAGAAACGACTCGAGCCGTTCTGGATTCGCTTCGAATTGCGGCGGCAGCTGGAACAGCACGGGGCCGGCCTTGTCGCCGAGCAGCGACAGCCGGCTCTCCATCAGCGCGATGCTGTTGACCGAGCGCGCAGACAGGCGCTTCCAATGCGTGATGAACTTGGAGGCCTTCCATGCGAAAACGAAATCGGGCCCGGTCTGATCGCGCCAGCCGCGGACGGCAGCTTCCGTCGGTGTCCTGTAGAACACGCCATTCAGCTCGGTGGTCTCGAACTGGCTGGCGTAGTAGGGCAGCCGATGTCTGATCAGCAGTTCCGGCGGAAAGAACGCGCCGCGCCAGGACTCGTAGTGCCATCCCGATGTGCCTATCACGACCCGGGCCATCATCGTCCTCTCGCCGAGACAAGACCTCGAAAGCAAAGCGTCGTGATGGCGTTCGGGTTCCTTTCAAAGCCGCAGCAGACGATACGGCGCGTGGTCTAGCGCTCCGCGGCGTGCAGCACCGGCGCGCTCAACAGCTCGTTGATATGCGCCGCCGTCTCCGCCTGCATCGCCTTCTTCAGCATGATGTCGCGTTCGGGGCCTGCGGGAAGACGTGCTGCCGCCTCGCGGGCAGCGGCTGCAGCCTGCTGCAGCCGCTGGCGGAACGACACTGTCTGCTTGCGCCGGTTCCGGGTGACGCTCATGGCGAACTCCTGTTGCTTCGAGCAGAAGTCTGCGAGCCTGTCGGCCTGGTGTCGCTAACACACGTTAGCGTGCAGTTCACTATCCCTGGAGGTTCTGTTGGAACAAGACGACAGTGTCGTGGTGCTGATTAGTTGTTCGATCGATCGGGTTCATTGCCCGGAACGCTGAGATGCACCTCGTGGCCTTGCTTGATGGCCAGCGTCGCAGCCGATGCAGCGGATTCGAACGCAGCCTCTTTGGTCGCGTAGTCGCCATGGGCGTTGCCGTCATGCAGCACGCTCCAATGATCGCCGACTGCAACGATGGCGTATTGAGCCAGTCCCATATCGTCCTCCATTCTTCGCGTCATTCGGCTGAAGGCCGTCAGCCGCCGGATGCCGTGACGCGCCAGACCGTATTGCCGACATCGTCGGCAATCAGCAGGGCGCCGGTCTTGTCGACGGCGAGACCGACCGGCCGGCCGCGCGCCTCGTTCCGATCATTGAGGAAGCCGGTCACGACGTCCTGGGCTTCCCCGTTCGGCTTGCCGCCATCGAAGGGGATGTAGACCACCTTGTAGCCGTTCAACGGCGTGCGGTTCCAGCTGCCGTGCTCGCCGACGAACGCGCCGCCGCGATAGGCCTGCGGCAGTGCGCTGGCGGTGTAGAACGTCATGCCGAGCGGCGCGACATGCGAGCTGAGCGCGTAGTCCGGGACGATGGCCTTTTCGACCAGGTCCGGCCGTTGCGGCTGCACGCGGGGATCGACATGCTGGCCGTAATAGCTGTATGGCCAGCCATAGAAGCCGCCGTCCTTCACCGAGGTCATGTAGTCGGGCACGAGGTCCGGACCGATCTCGTCACGCTCGTTCACGACCGTCCACAGCGCGCCGCTCTGCGGCTCGAAGCTCAATCCGTTCGGATTGCGCAGGCCGCTCGCGAATACCCGCCAGCGTCCCGTGGTGCGATCCACCTCGAGAATGGCGGCACGGTTCTTCTCGGCCTCGATGCCGTTCTCGGTGATGTTGCTGTTGGAGCCGACGCCCACATAGAGCAACCGGCCGTCGGGGCTCGCCACCAGGCTCTTGGTCCAGTGATGATCGATCGGGCCGCCCGGCAGCGCGGCAAGCGTCGTGCCCGCGTCCTTCATCTGGGTTTCGCCTGGCGTGTAGGGATATCGAACGATGGCGTCGGTGTTGGCGATGTAGAGATCGTTGCCGACCAGAGCGATCCCGAACGGCGAATTGAGATGGTCGATGAACAGGCTCTGCTGCTTGGGAATGCCATCGCCATTGGCGTCGTGCAACAATGTGACGCGGTTGCTCGCTCCGGTGTTGCCGCCCGACGTGGCCCAGGATTCGACGAGGGCCATCACGAGATCCTTCGGCCGTTTCGCCGGCGGCGGGGGTGGCGCTTTCGATTCCACCACCAGGACGTCGCCGTCCGGCAGCGTGTAGAGCGAGCGCGGATGCTGCAGGCCGGTCGCGAGCGCCTCGATCTTCAGGCCCGGCGCGACTTTGGGAGTCTCGCCCTGTTTCCAGCCGACCACCGTGGCGACGTTCATCGGCGGCAACAGGTATTGCGTCAATGCGGGCAGCTTGACGTTGGCGCCGACCTCGGCGTTCGGATCGCCGGCTTCGTTGCACGCGGTGAGACCAAGCGCGGATATTCCGAGCAGGAGGGCTGTGAGCAGAGGCGCGAGGCGAGAGGAGCCGGACGGCGTCATCGTGCGACTCCCACCCTGTGACGATACACGAGCGACCAACCGAGCCAGCCGGTGACGGGCAGGATCAGCACCGTGACGAGCGACAGGATGAGGCCGGTCGGCACGACCGAGGTCCAGGCATCGCGTGAATGGACCAAGTTGTTGAAGAAGGCCAGCACCAGGGCGATGAGGTTGCCGGCCATGTGCGGCCAGGCCGGTGCCTGCGACCGGATCAGCCGATTGCCAAGGAAGTCGATGAGCCCGGCGATGCCGGCCAGCACGCCCATGATCAGTCCGACCAGCAGCAGCCAGGCGGAGATATCCGCCCACATGATTTCAGCGGTCCGCCAATAGGCGATGTCGGTGACGAACGCTCCGATGAAGCAGACGATAGGGAACGGCACCAGCATCGGATGGATCGGATGCCGTGCGATCTGCGCCGTTGGCTCCGGGGATGGTCGGGTGGTTTCGGCGGTCGCCACGGCGGTCTCCTCGATTGGACCTGTTGCAGCGTGGAGAACCGTCGGCCTCAACAGGTGTTCCGATGACACCGACGGATTTGGCGTGGCGCTCACGCAACGTCACGCGACGGCCGCCGCCGCCCGGGCGCCCGTGCCGGCGTGTCGGTCAGCGGTCCTGTTCAGCGGCCCGGTGCCGCGCGCGCTGTCGCCGGCCGCGTCGTTGCGCGGCGCCGTCGGCGCGGGTGCGGGCGGCTGGCTCTGGCTGGGCGCCGTGCCAGTTGTCTGCCGGCTCTTGGTTTGGACCCCGGGGCGACCGTTCGCTCCCGATGCCGTCGAACCGCGGGGCAGCCGGCCCCTTCTCAGCCCGCCGCCTTGGGTCTACCCGGCCGGCCGATAGCCTGTTAAGCAACGGCGCAGGACGGGGCGGTCCCCGCGGATACGAGACTGAGAGGAAGCGGCAATGATTCAGACGGTCGGCATCATCGGAGCAGGCACCATGGGCAACGGCATCGCGCAGGTGTGCGCCGCCGCGGGCGTTCCGGTCGTCATGGTCGACATCTCGGAGCAGGCCGTGGCGCGCGGGCTGGCGACGGTGGGCTCCAGCCTCGATCGCCTGGTCAAGAAGGAGAAGATGACGACCGCCGACAAGGACAGGGCGTTGTCGCTCATCACCGGCACCGCCGACAAGGCGAAGCTGTCGAACTGTGACCTGGTCATCGAGGCCGCGACGGAGAACGAGGAGCTGAAGCTCAAGATCCTCAAGGATCTCTGTGCCGGTCTGAAACCCGAGGCGCTGATCGCGACCAACACCTCCTCCATCTCGATCACCAAGCTGGCCACCGCCACCGACCGGCCCGACCGCTTCATCGGCATGCACTTCTTCAATCCGGTGCCGATGATGGCGCTGCTTGAACTGATCCGCGGCCTGCAGACCTCGGATGCGACCCATGCGGCCGCCGCCGATTTCGCCAAGCGGATCGGCAAGGTCGCGATCACCGCGAAGAACAGCCCGGGCTTTGCCGTAAACCGCATCCTGTGCCCGATGATCAACGAGGCGATCTTCGTGTATTCGGAAGGCATCGCGACCGCGGCCGACATCGACGAGGGCATGAAGCTCGGCTGCAATCACCCCATCGGTCCGCTGGCGCTGGCCGATCTGATCGGTCTCGACACGATGCTGTCGGTGATGGAGGTGTTCTACAACGGCTTCAACGATCCGAAGTATCGGCCGGCGCCGTTGCTGAAGGAGATGGTGGCCGCAGGCCAGCTCGGCCGCAAGACCGGCAAGGGCTTCTACGACTACAGCAAGTAGCTGCGGCAGATTGCTTCGGCGGCGGGTGACGCCTGCACCCGCCGTGCATCAGGCGATGAAGGATTTCGTTTCGGGGACATTGGTCGGGGACATTGGGAATGCGGCGATGCCGCGAGCGGATATCTCGGCTGCCATTGGTCAACTGATCGCTGCACGCGATCGACTGATCACACGTTCCAATGTTCTCGTTGCGCAGTATCAACCCGAGTATCGGGCCTCAAGCCGCAGATAGCTACAAAGCTCGCGCTGAAGTGATCCAGATGGACGGCACAGCGCCGGGCGGGCAAGGGGCCATGCCTCGCTGATGCAGCCCACTAAGCCGCGACCCGGCGTGCCGTTCGTGATTTGCCGCTATGCGATGGTCCGAAGCGAGTCCCGTCGCACTCAGCGGATCTGGTACGGAGGTGGAGTCATAGAACCTCCCTGCAATCAGATGGTTTGTTGTCGTTCGGACATCGCGGCGTCGTCAGGAACGGCCACCGAGATTGGACGACGCGGTTATCGTCCTCCCGGCTGCCTGTGCTGTCAAGGCGCATCCTGACGCATTGATGAATTCGGCGTTACGGGGCGTCGATACTGCGAGTGCAGGAAAACTTTGATCACGCGCTGGTCTGATGACAAATCCGTGCAAATCACTACATGAGGGTGGCCGAGCCGTGTCGGTCGAAGAAGGTTCGCGATTGCGCCCGGTCGAGCGCGCGTCGTCCGCAGCGGCGGAGACGATCAGCATGTTTTATGTAGGCGTAGTGCTTGGGGGCGACAAACGGGCTGCACGGCGCATTGATGTGGCGCGTTAGACGGCCCAAAGTCGTCAGCGACGAAGCTGAAGGTTCCGGGAACCAAAGAATTCGTGGTGTTTTGTTTGCCGCGAGAAGCAAGGCAGGAGAACAGCGATGAGAGCAGTTGGCATTACTCTGGCGACGGTCGCCCTGTTTGCGGGGACTTGGCCCGCTCTGGCAGCGGAGCAAGACACGGCGGGCATGGTCACGGGGATCAACCGTCTCAACGGCACGATCGCGATCAAGCGCGTTCCCAACGGGACCGTCGGTGCCAACACGGCCGGAGCGGCCCAGGAGTTCAAGATCAAGGACAATGCCATGATCGAGAACATCCACGCCGGCGATCGCGTGACGTTCTCGACGTCCGACGCCGCCACACCGACGATCGTCAAGCTCGACCGGCAGAAATAGCCGACATAGCCGGATCGAGGGCGCGATGAGGCAGAGGCAGTGCGGTGCTCTCCGCGGTTGGGGCGTATGGCGTCTCGGGCTCTGGGCGATGATGGTCGTCGGGGCCTGCACTATTGCGAATGCGGCTCCGACCGACCTGTACCAGGCGCAGACGGTCGTGACCGGTCAGGGCGAGGACAATCGCCGGGCGGCATTTGCAGCATGTCTGGAAGACGTGCTGATCAAGGTGTCCGGTGCATTTCAGCTCAGGAACGACGCAAGGCTCGCGCCACTCGAGGCGCGGGCAGCGGAGTTCGTCACCGGCTTCGATTATCACGATCAGATGTCGGGCAAGCCGAAGCACGACGAGCAGGGCACGCGCGACCGTCCGTATGACTTGACTGTGTCATTCGATCGCGCGCGGATCGATCAGTTGCTTGCGAGCTTGAACATCAAGCCGTGGCCGGCGCCGCGCCCGTCGATTGCCGTGATCGTGGCGATGACGTCGGGCGGTCGTACTTTCTTCGTTGCATCCGACGACCGGAGGTCCGATCTGCAGCGCGACGCGCTGCGCGCAGCCGCCGTCAAGCGTGGACTCGAGATCGCTCTGCCAAGCGCCTCCGAGGTCTCGAAGGCCGCTATTGAGCGGACCAAGTTGAACGATGTCCAGCCCGCGGCGGTTGCGTCGTGGTTTCCCGGCGCTGATGTCATGCTCTTTGGCGATCTCACCTGGGACGATGCCGAACTGGGCTGGGTCACGCAATGGCGCCTCGATCGCGCTGGCAAGCAAGATCGGTGGCAATTCCGTGGCGTGACGTTCGACGAGGCATTTCGCCGTGCTCTCGGTGGAGCAGCGCAACTCCTCTCCGACAACGGAGCGCCGTGAGGTTGCCGCGATAGTCTGCAACCATCCCCGTGGACCGGATGCCTGAGCCGCGCATGCGGGGCGCGAGAGTCTCGCGCCCGAGCTCGCTCGGGCAAACAGACAGGAGGGCGCCCGTGGTGAAACTCAGACCGTGTCTTGTTGCTGCGCTGTTGATTGTCACGCCCGCCTCGCTGGCGGTGGCCGCGCCGGGCCTGGTGCGCACCGCGGCCACCATGCGCGCAGGACCCGGCCCCGGTTTTCCCGTCGTCGAGCGCATTCCAGTCGGTGCCAGGATCACCATCCATGGCTGCATTCAAGGCGGCGCATGGTGCGATGTCAGCTTCGGAGGCGAACGCGGCTGGGTCGCGGCGCGGACGCTCGCCTATCTGTATCGTGAGCAGTACGTCTACCTGCCCGAATATGTCGAGTACGTGCCGACTGTCGGCTTCACGCTGACCACCTATTGGAGCAGCTTCTATTTCGGACGGCCTTGGTATCATCGGCACGCGTTCTGGAACCGCTACTGGCATCGCCATCCGCCGGTCATGGCGCAAAATCCGCCTCAGCCTGGCATGACCCCGGGGATGCCGGGTCGTGGTCCCGGCGGGATGATCCAGCCTGGCGCCGGAGCGGTCGCGGTCGCCGGCACGGGCCAACGATCCGGACCGCCTTCGGGCATGCAAGGTCGTGTGCCGCCTGCGACTGCCGCCGGCCCCGGCGCACCTCCGGTCGTGGCTGGTGCTCCCGCTCGAGCTGCAACGCCACCCATGGTGCAGCCATTGATGAGCCGAAGCAGCGGTGCGCCGCAGAGCGCCCGCGCGCAGATGGGCGGCATGCGCATGATCGGGACTTCGCCGCAAATCGGTTTGGCGCATATCGGGGGCGGCCCCGCCATGGGCGCTGCGCGTGTCGGCGTCAGCGGCCCTCGCGGCGGCGGCGGGCGTTCCGGCCCGGACGGTGGTTTCCGCCGGCACTGAGTCTTCAGCGCTGCCCTGGTGTCCGGATTGTGAAGGTGGCGGGCCGGCCGGCGCTGGCGACGGCGGGCGCGATGACTACATGGCTGTCATTCCTCGGTGCCTCCATTGTTCTCGCCCATCGTGAAAAAGCCCGTGCTCGCTTTCCTCCTGCTCATCTTCGTGCCCATCTCGCTGTCGGCCGCGAACTATCTGCGCGGCGATCGTCGCGGCAGCTGGCAGACTGCGGACCGTTCGAGCGCGGGCCTGCTGCCATCGCCGGCGCAGCATGCCGACGCGATGGTGCGCGTATTCGCTGCGCGCACGGTGCGTTGGCGTGGCATCTTCGCGGTCCACACCTGGATCGTCGTGAAGGAGAAGGGCGGCCCGCGCTACACCCGCTACGACTACACCGCGTGGGGTGAGCCGATCCGGGTCGATGGCTTCGCGCCCGATGGTCGCTGGTTCGGTGCATTGCCGGAGACAGTGCTGGCCGTCGACGGCGATGAAGCCGAGCGGGTGATCCCGAGGATCCGCAGCGTGATCGAGAACTACCGCTTCCGCGCCTATGGCGACTACAACGCCTGGCCGGGGCCGAATTCGAACACCTTCGTGCAGGCGGCGCTGAACGCGGTTCCTGAGCTGAACGCCGTGCTGCCGCCAACCGCAATCGGCAAGGACTTCCCCTTTGACGGCTGGTGGGGGCGCACGGCCTCCGGGACCGGTCTGTTCGTATCGCTCGGCGGCTATCTCGGTGTCACCGTCGGGTGGATCGAGGGCGTCGAGCTGAACTTCTTCGGGGGAGTTCTCGGCGTCGATCTGCGTCGGCCGGCGCTGAAATTTCCCGGGATCGGCCGCCTCGGCATGCGAGCGGTCTGAGGCCCGCGATCTGCCTGTCAGGCACTGGCTGGCATGCTGCTTGCTGCGACCCTCTTCAGCGCGCCTGTGATGTCGCGGATGCGCCAAGAACGCCGGGCGAGGCGAGAAGAGGCGGATGATGAGCACGCTGTTTGCGATCTGCGCGACCTATGAGGTGGACGATGGCGCGGCGCGGGGCTTCGTTCTCCAGCGCCGCGAGCCCGACGGCAGCGCCAAGCCTTGGCCGATCCTGGTCACGCGCAAGGGCAACAATTTCTATGGCTTCGAGAATGCCTGCCCGCATCAGGGCGCCCGCCTCGACAAGCATCCGGGCGAGTTCATGGACGAGGAAGGCAATTTCCTCGTTTGTGGCGAGCATGGTGCGCAGTTCGACCTCGATACCGGACAATGCTTCATCGGGCCCTGCCAGGGCCGGACGTTGTCCCCGGTCGAGCTCGTGATCGACGACGGTGACATCTGCCTCTCCGGGATCGATCTGGACGAGGAGGATGGCCTCGACATCGACGATCCCGAGGATGACGTGCCCGAGGTGCAGATCACATCGGACTGAGGCCGAGGGCCGGCGGCCGCGGCCGGGTCAGCGCTTCTTCCGTTCGGCGCGGCTGTAGTTGCTGAGGTGCCCCTCGCGTGCTGCCTGGCTGCGCGCCGCCTTGATCAGGCCGGGGCTGCGCGCTGGCGGCGCCGGTAGCGAGGGCAGGCGGGTCAGCTTGCGACTGCCGCAGGTCGGACAGACCGGCCTTTCAGAAATCCCGATCAGCAACTCGATATCCTCCGCGCAGGCTGCGCAATGGAAGCTGTAGAACGGCATGACGTCATCCCTCATTGTCGCTGAGGGGCGTTGCACGAAGCGGGCCAGCGCCATTGCGCATCGAATTCGCCGATTCAGGGCGCGTTTGCACGCTGACGGCAGCGTTTTTTGCTGCGCATGTCCCGAATGCGACGCGACTGGGGTCGAACATTCGACAGCAGTGCAGAGCTCTTCCGCCTGGCCGGCCGGCCCCGGATATCCGGGCGCCAGCCGGACGGACAAAGCGGATCAGGCGTTGGTCTTCGGCACGTACTTGCCGGCGACACACTTGTAACTCTGCAGATGCCACTCGTGATAGGGACCCTTGGACATCCAGTCTGCGATTCCGATCTGCGCGCTGACGGCGCAGGATGTCATCGTGATGCCGGACATCTCGCTGTTGGTGACGACCTTCTCCATGCAGAGCTGGCCGTTGCATAGCATTGCGACGAGAGTGACGAGCACGTTGATTCTGCCTCCAAAGAGTGGGACCCGGTCAGGATCGGGAAAGCAGAGTTCATGCCAAGTTATGAATCCACGCCGTGCTGCTACGGAACGGATTGCTACGGGTGTCACTTCATGACCACAGAAGCGTGACGGATTCACTGCTTGGATCACGCAGCGTTGGGCAACCGGCCTGCGTTTGCTGCTCGATCAATTGGCGATTTGCCCGTGTTGTGCTGTTCGGCCTGAGTGCCGGGCCTGAGCCGGACCTGTTGCGTCAAATAACAGGCAGCGCCTGCGCAGTCCTGCGGCGCCCGCGGACATTGTTTTCGGTCTTCGGGCGGAATATCGCCGTTCATTGGGTGAATCAGAGTTCGATTCGCAAGGGTGTCTGCAGACGAACCGCCGATTCCCCGCATGATATTTGGCCGGATGCCAGACTTTCCGGTGGCGCTGATACCGACGCCCCGATGCCCGGTGCTGCGAGCCTCCGGTCCGTCAGGCCTCGTTCAATCCGGCACCTCGATCGGTCAGGATCTTCTGCCCCTTCGCCGTCAGCTCGTAGATGTCGCCGTCCTTGGCGACATAACCTTCGCGGATCAGTCCATCGAGTTCGTCCTGCCGGTCGGGCGAGAAGGCGATCGCCTGGCCGATATCCGAAAGCGTCGCGATCTGGTCGTCCGTCAGCATGGCCATCCTCCCGTTGTTGATCCGAACGCCATGGCGTCGCGAATGTTCCGGGAGCACTAGGCTCTACGCCTTGCGCACGAACTCCGACTTCAGGTTCATCTGGCCGATGCCGTCGATCTTGCAGGCGATGTTGTGGCCGTCGCTCGCCTCCTGCAGGCGGATGTTGCGCACCTTGGTGCCGCCCTTCACCACCGACGACGATCCCTTCACTTTCAGGTCCTTGATGACGATGACGCTGTCACCGTCGGCCAGAACGTTGCCGTTGGCGTCGCGGATGCTGGCGTCGTCGCCGGCCGATGCCGCAACGGCGGCGTCGCCGCTCCATTCATGGCCGCATTCGGGACAGACCCATAGCGCGCCGTCCTGATAGGCGTGCTCGGAGCGGCATTGCGGGCAGGTCATTGCGTCGGTCATCTCATCCTCGGGCGCGGGCAGAAGCGTAGCGCAGCGTTAGAGGCTCGGATGGAACCGGGCAAGGAAAATCCCGGGGGAGGGCAGCGCGCGGCGCAGATGGGCTGCGCGCCGCCATCGTCGGTCGGCAGCGTCACGCCGCCTTGCGCTCGGGGGTTTTGCTGGCCGGCCCGGTCTCGGCCGCTTCCATCGCCCGGAGATAGGTGTCGAGCAGCGTCTCGTGCTCGTCGCGCTCGTCCTGGTCCTGCTTCCTGAGCTTGATGATCTCCTTCAGGATCTTGACGTCGAAGCCTTCGCCCTTGGCCTCGGCGAACACTTCCTTCTTCTGCTCGTTCAGCTCCGCCAATTCGCCATCGAGGTGCTCGATCCGCTCGATGAAGGACCGGATGCGCGCGCCGGGAATGCCGATCTCTGACATGGTGACTCCTGTACTAATGGGACGGAGAAAATGCGCGGCAGTTCGTTGCCAATGTCTTAACGGGCGCGCTTTGCCCACATCAGTGAATCCGACGTGCTTAACGCGGAACCGGGCGGGCTGCGATGTTGCCGAGCGGGCGCCATGCGCTAGCTCTGCTCCGCCGTCGAGAGCTTCTGAAACTGCTTCTTCATCGCATTGACGCGGCTGAGATAACCGGCGACCGAATGGTCGCCGCAGCGCTCGCCATCCGCCGGCTTGAAGCCACGGCGCGCGAACCCGGCCGCCGGCCCGGCGCCGCACAGATGAATGACGGCCGCGAGATCCTGCCGCTGCTGCGCACTCGGCTTGGCAGCAGGCTGCCGCGCGAGCACGGCAGCGACCTGGCGGTCGAGCGAGATCACCGTGAGCGCCACCGCATGCGCCGGCCATGCGCGGACGTACAGGCTCGGCGACCCACAGCCGTCGCTGACCACCTCGCGATCCCGGATGCAGAACCGTGCGGCGTCGGCAAAGGCGCCGTCGGTCATCTGGAACAAGCCGACGGCGCTGGACGCCGGCTGATACAGCGCGAACGGATTCCATGCGAAGCGCCAGCGCCAATAGGTGCGCGCCACCGGATTGCCCGAGCTCTCGGTCTGCGCCAGGGCGGCGAGCAGCTCCGGCGTGATCGATCGTGTCGAGCTCTCACGGAACAGCGCGCCATATTGGCGCCAAGTCTCTTCCGGCTCCTTGTCGAGCGAATGACCCGTCACCACGAACAGCTCGGTCGGCTTGCGCAGGACGTGATAGGCCAGATTGACCAGCGCGAAGGTCACGAGCAGCACCAAGGCGCCGCAGGCGATCTTGATCCATCGCGGCGCCGCGCCCACCGTCCGGCCCAGCCACTGCGCACCGCGCCCTGCGATTCGCTTCGCATCGCGCCGCAGCGCGCGCCAGCGGCTGCCGCGTTGCGGCTTGCGCATTTTTTGTTGGCGTGGGGCAGGGGATTTCGGCAACTGATTACCTCGGCCGCCGGTGTGCCGGTCCATGGTTAAGGAAGAATTTGCGCAATCGCGTCATCCTGCCACTTTCTGGTGTGGGGCGGGGCGTGATGAAGAAATCGGTCAGTACTCTGCTGATGGTGCTGTTGTCGGTGCTGGCGGCGGGCATCCTGGTGTCCACGGCGATCCTGATGAGCGGCGCCGCGGGCCGCTATCGCGAGAGCGTCGCGACCGAGCAATTGACCGCGGCCGACAAGGCGATCTTCCAGAACGTCCTGGTCATGCGCGCCCACCGCGGCGACATCCAGAGCGTGCTGCTGAGCGAGGACGATCCGCGCGCCAAGCTCACCGAATATCAGGGCATCGAGGCCAAGGGCTATGACGGCATCGTCGCCGCGCTCGCCGGCGTCGACATGCCCGAGCGCGACGACCTCATGGCCGGGTTGAAATCGAGCTGGGACGCCACGGTTCCGCAGTTCAAGCTGCTGTTCGATGAAGCCGCGAAGCCGCGCTCCGAACGCGTGCTGGCGCGCACGCAGGCCTGGTACCAGGCAATGACCAAGACGCTGGACGTCGCCAACGCCGCCTCGCTCGCCGTCTCGAACCGCGCCTGGATGACCGATCCGGCGATCGCCAAGATGGTGCAGGCGCGGCGGCTGGCCTGGCAGGTCCGCGACCGCTACGGCCTGCAATGTTCGGCGCTGCGTCCCAACATCAACGCCTCCAAGCCGCTCGACGACACCCAGAAGGGCGCGATCGCGCAATGGCGCGGCACCGTCGCGGCCGGCTGGTCCGGGCTCGACGACCTCCTGGCGGGGGGCCGCAGCACCGGGCTCGCCGGGGCCGTGAAGACCTCGCGCGCCGAGGTCGAGGCCGCGCATCAGCGCATGGACCAGCTCGCCAAGGGGTTTGACGGCAGCGGCAAGCCGGCGATGCCGGCGCCGGAATGGAACGCGTTCTGCCAGGGCCCGTTCGCCGGCATCATCGCCATCGGCATGACCGCGCTCGACGGCTCGATCGCGCGCGCCGAGGAGATCAAGACCGCGGCGCTGAGCAGCCTGATCGTCCAGTCGCTCGCCTTCATCACCGCGCTCGTGGTGGCCGGCCTGGCGCTGCGCGCGGTGCGCGTCCGCCTGATGCGCCCGGTCGGCGTCCTGATGCAGGCGATCCAGCGCATCGGCCAGCGCGACTACCAGACGCCGGTGCCGCAGTTCGCTCATGCCGACGAGTTCGGCGCCATGGCTGCCGCCCTCGAGGGCCTGCGCGAGAGCGCCGCCACCGCCGAGCAGCTGTCGCGTGAGCGCGAGCTCGACCAGGGCCGCCGGCTGGAGCGCTCGCAGGCGATCGACAGCGCCTGCAAGAGCTTCGACGACACCGTGCAGGCGGTCATCGTCAGCATGGGAAACTCGACCGGCCAGCTCGATTCCAGCGCCGGCGAGGTCCGCAAGCTGGTCGATGAGTCCACCGAGCAGACGGCCGCGGTCGCCAGCGCCGCGGAGACCGCGACCACCAATCTCGAGACCATCGCCGCCGCCACCGAGGAGCTGACCGCGTCGGTCTCCGAGATCGCGGTCCAGGTGCAGGCCTCGGCGGCCGATGCGCGCCAGGCGGTGGAGAAGGCGGCGCAGACCAACGCCACCGTCGAGATGCTCGACCGCGCCGCCAACCGCATCGGCGAGGTGGTCAAGATGATCACCGCGATCGCCGCGCAGACCAACCTGCTGGCGCTCAACGCGACCATCGAGGCGGCGCGCGCCGGCGAAGCCGGCCGCGGCTTCGCCGTGGTCGCCGGCGAGGTAAAGAACCTCGCGGCGCAGACGGCGACCGCCACCGACGACATCACCCGCCAGATCGCCGAGATCCAGGCCGCCACCGGCGAGTCGGTCGAGGCGATCCGCGCCATCAGCCACAACATCTCCAGCATCGACGAGAAGATGACGGCGATCGCCGCGGCGGTCGAAGAGCAGCGCGCCGCCACCACCGAGATCTCGCGCAACTTCCAGCATGCCGCCCAGGGCACCCGCGCCGTGACCGACACGATTGGCTCGGTCGCAGCGCTCAACCGCCAGACCGGCAATGCGGGCGCGGCGATGGTCGACTCCGTCCGCCGCATGTCCACCGATGCCGATCGTTTCCGCGTGGCGGTGGAGGGCTTCCTCTGCACCGTGCGCAAGGCGTAGCATCGCCAAGCGGGCGCGATCCCGCGACGCAGATGGCGCCCGAGCCTTGCCGGTCGTTGGCCCTCTGAAGGGAGAGGGCGCGGGGAATGCCGGGCGCTGGCCGCACCCATGGCCCGCCTGCAGAAGATAAGCAGGCGGCAGTCACCACAGGTTCAGCCGAGGCATCCCGGCATTCCCCGCGCGATGGTTTTCACGCTTATGTCGCGATCTCCCCGGTGTCCGGCTTGTTAGCCACCGTCGCACGGCGCGATCATCATCACCACCGCACTTGGCGCCAGCTTCGGGGCGCCAGGACCACGCGTCTTCACGTCCGCAAGCGTGCCGTTCGTCGGCGGGCCTCAAGCCCGCTGCGGCACACTCACAGCCACCGCATCTCCGGCCCACGTCTCGTGACGATCGCGATGCGCCCCTCTCGGCGGGCCGGGATGGGCGTAGACAATCATGATTTTTGAAAAAGCGAAAGTGATTTATTTTTCACCGAAGGACTGGACAGGCCAAATCAGCTTGAGGCCGCTGATGAAATAGCTTTGTCGGCGCAGGCGGGTTTTTGCGTCATTGCGAGCCGACGGGTCCGCGCCGAGGCGCAGCCCGTGGCAGGATCCGCAGCACTCCAGAATTCTCATGCCGCCCTGGATTGCTTCGTCGCCTTCGGCTCCTCGCAATGACGAGAGTCCGTAGGGCGGGGTTTGGCGCAGCCGTAACCGCCGCCTGCGGAGGAAGGGCGGATCACGCTGCGCTGATCCGCCCGACGGCTAGGTACGCGGACGGAACAGTTCGGGCACCCCGCCGGTTGAGGCAGTTTCAGACCCATCATCAGCCACGAAGGAGACGCGTCATGCAGGACATCAGGGAACACATGGAAGTCATCGGCGCCGACGGCGTGCATGTCGGCACCGTCGACCGCGTCGACGGCAACCGCATCAAGCTGACCAGGAAGGACAGCGGCGAGGGCAGCCACAAGGGGCATCATCACTTCATCGACAAGGGTCTCGTCGCCGAGGTCGAAGGCGACAAGGTGCGGCTGTCGGCCATCGGCGCCGTCGCGGTGACGATGGAGGAGGAGACCTAGCCTGCGGAGCGCGTCGGCTGCGCCGCGAGTTGCGTGTCATTCGTTGTTCGAGCCGGGATAGGTCAATTTGTCGCCGGCTCGCACCGCACCCTCAGATAACGTCGCCGCACGAACCTCGTCGTGGCCCATGAGATGATACACGGCGCGGCCGGCATCGATCAGGTAGTCGGCGACGATGCGACGATGACAGCGCCACCACACCGCCTCCGCGCACATGATGGCCGTGCGTTGCGCGGCCGACACGGTCAGCAGGCGATCGAAGCCGCGCCGGAAGTCATCGGACAGGGCGTAGTCAGCGTAATGATGGAAGCTCTTGTTGGTCCAGAAGCCGTTCGTGTCCGGTGAAATGCCGCTCGTCTTGCGCAGGCCGCCGAGCTCGGCAATGCGCAGATGGCCGATCTGATGGCGCGCGAGCTCGGCCGGCAGCACCTCCGAATTGTACTGCGGGTTGGTCCGCGAGCGCGGGATGCGCCTGATATCGACGACGAGCTGAACCTCGCCGGCCCGCAACAGCGTGACGAACTCGGCGATCGTCCGCGTGGAGTGCCCGATGGTGAAGACGGGAAGCGCGTCGCGCGCCCGTGTCATTGCGGTCTTGGCGGGTGAGTGCTCGGTCATCCCTGCGAACCGCGAGCCTCATTGCCGCTCACCCTGGTCAAGGCGCTCTCCTTGTGAGCGGCGATGTGCTCGCTCTTGTCGCTCTTGATCTCGTATTGCGGAGAGTCCTTGCTGGCGCGGTGACGATAGCCCTTGTAGTCGAAGTCGCGCACATGCACCGCGACGATGCGTCCGGTCACGCGGCCGGCCTCCGAGTTCCAGGAGACGTGGTCGCCCTTCGCAAACTTGGTCATCTGTCTGCTCTGTAAACAGCCGCGATCCGCACTTCAGCCAGGAACGGCTCAGGCAAAGGCATGTTCCATCCATCGCTGGTCAATCCGCTCCGGCGAGCCGCGATTGCCTGGTCCCGCGGGATATCTGATCCAGATCAATCCGCAGCTGCCCGCGACCTTCAGAGTGCTCCTGTCGAGGTCGCGGCCGGATGGTCGATGTGACATGCAAAGGGAGAGCCGTTCCATGCGTACTTTTGCCTTCATGATCGTCTTGCTGGCGTCAGTCAGCCTCAATCCCTTGTTCGCTCAGGGGCAAGGAAAACCTTCCCCCAATCCCGCGGAGACCAAAGCGAGTTCAGGCGTGCCGGCAAGAGAGAAGGGGCAGTCGACCAGCGAACGTCAGAAGCAGCACACGCTGCATCGGATGGGACCCGGCATCGATTGGGACCACCGTAAGGCAGGTCGCGACTGGAAGATCTCTCCTCAGCGCGAGAAGAACGACGCTCATGGCAAACGAGACGGAGCGAGCTGAACGGCTCGTTCCCTGCGACATGACGCTGGCGCTTGGTGCTCGCCTGCGATCGCTATGCTGGCGTGGTGGCATCCAGCGATGACAACATCCGGCGTCTCCCGTCGGGCCGATGACGGTCCCGCATCGTGCGACGAGCTAGCGCTCGTCGTCCGCCGGGGGAGACGGACGCACGCACGATGCGCCGCCTCCGAGGCGCCGTGGGTCTTGAAATTGGCGCGTGCCTCGGTCAGCGACAGCGCTCCATTGGGACCACCACGGACGAGGTCGGCATCGTGGTCGTCCTGGCCGTCGTGCTCCCAATAGCAGACCGGGCAGATCTCGAACCCGCCGCGCTCACCCAGAGTGAGGAAGCGGCAGCACGGGCAGCGATAGCGCACCTCCGACGGCGGCTCGGTGACATCGCGATACATCAGGGCGTGATGATGCGAGTCTGAAAGACCTGCGTCAACGGCGAGCCGCCGGCGGGCCAAGCAGCGCGCCATCTTTGCGAAAGCGATACATTTGTTATAACAACTATAGGTTGATATTTTGATCGAGATGGGGACAAATCATCCTCGCCGAATCCGCGAGGCAAGCCTCACGCAGCGTTTCGCGTGGCTTGAGAGGCGTGGCGTTTGGCCATCGTTCAGTCCCGACCGGCTGGATTTCAATCACCAAGGAGTTTTTCATGCGCATTGGCTTTGCATTGTCGACCCTCTCCGTCGTCGTGGGATCGTCCGTTCTCGGCTGGGGCCTGACCGCGCCGCACCCCGCGCAGGCGTTCCTGGAGGACATCTGCATCCCGCGCGTGAAGGACGGCTTGAGGAATTGTCTCGCGCCGGCCAGCGCGTGCCGCAATCCGGCGGAGGCGCTCAACCGGGGCTGCCTGCTCGAGGCGGTGCAGTTCGCCGTCATCCCGCCCGGCCGCAGCATGGTCCACGCCGACTCCACCTATTTCATCGCCCAGGCGCTCGGCTATCGCGCCGACGTGGCGTATTGGATCGCCGCCTACAACGAGAATTCCGACTACGCGCAATATGCGCCGATCGATCAGTGCGGCGGGCAGGCGACATCGACCAATTCCGGCGCCAGCTACATCACCGCCAAGTTCAACGGCTTCCAGCGCACCAACAACACCACCGACGGGCCGCTCTATCATTATCTCCTGAACTTCTCGCCGAATGGGCAGGGCACCGACGTGCACGGCGCCAGCGGCGTGCAGGCGGTGTATCCGTTCCACTATCCGCCCCCCGGCTATCCCATCACCATCGACAGCGTCTATCAGGGCACGCTGTACGATCTCCGGCAATGGGCGATGAAGCCCGACGACGGCCCGGGCCTGCTGTGCACCGCCGGATACACGGTGCCGAACGGCTCCTCGAACTTCAGCGGCCCGCAATGCCTGGCGAACGTGCCGATCAGCGGCAACGTGCCGCTGCTGGAGAACTACGCCATCGGGCCGGCCCTCAACATCACCTCGGGACCGAAGGTGCTCGACAACAGCAACGGCGTCGTCGACTACACCCAGCTCAAATCCTGGCTGGACGACAAGAGCAAGACGACCGGCGTGCTGTTCGACGACCCCAGGAAGCCGCCGGTGCCGGTGCAGATCGCCCGGATCGGGCTCTATCTGCACTCCCTGCAGGATGCCTCGTCGCACGGCACCTTCTGCGGCGACGACGCGCCGTCGCCGCCGGGCGGCTCGGATGTCGGCAGCTACATGGCCATGAGCTCCGGCAGCATCAAGCTCAGCTTCGGCACCTATTGCGCCACCGGCCCGCATCTGGCGAGCCACGTCCAGGAGACCGGCACCGGCGACGCCAGCCTGCCGCTGCGCGACTACGTAGCGCTGAACAACACCGTCGACGAGCTGATCCTGTTCGGCAACACCGTCGCCAAGCCGCGCGGCTGGATCGTCAACCCCAGTCTGCTGCCGCCTGATGTCGTCGGGGCCAAGAGCGCGGCCGGTGACAGCGCCGCCGATTTGAAGTCGCGCCTCGTCGGCCGCATCGTGCAGGGCCAGCAATGGTCGCGGGCGGAGGTCTACAACTCTGGCGTGGTCACCCTGCCGCTGCAACGCACCGACGCCCAGGACCGCCTGAACACGATGAACGCCGCGCTGGGCGCCTATGCGAAGCGGCTGCTGGCCGCCAACCCCAAGCTGACCCCGCTGCGGCCGATGCCGGGGAATTCGTTCGACCCGAACGACAAGTCGGTGTGTTTCAAGTAGCGCCGCAGGGCGGCGCGTGCCCTCCATTGCGAACCGCCCGTACCCTACGGGCTATCCCGCTCATCCGAGCCTGCTGATGTTTCGTGCGCCGCTTCAGGGGGATTCCGTCGTCGAAAGCGTCTTCCAGAGCAGATATCCGCCCAGCACGATCAGGATCATCGGCATGAGCGGC
Organism: Bradyrhizobium sp. SZCCHNRI3052; assembly: GCF_032484895.1. NCBI lineage: Bacteria > Pseudomonadati > Pseudomonadota > Alphaproteobacteria > Hyphomicrobiales > Nitrobacteraceae > Bradyrhizobium > Bradyrhizobium sp. SZCCHNRI3052. The sequence goes on from NZ_JAUETW010000001.1 coordinate 571,515, forward strand.
AACGGCAAGGCAAGAAGATCCCACAGGCCGGCCGCAAGAATGATGACCCCGATGACCACGCCGAACCTGTCGACCTTTAGGCTCCGTTGCGTCCGCATCATCTGTGCGCCCAGGATGAGGACGCCGACGCCCACCAGGAACCAGCCCCAGGGAAGCCCTGCGAGCATGACCACGCCGAGCCAGATGAAGAAGACGGCCCAAGCGGCTGAATCGATTTGACGGTGCGGATCGGGCGCGTCGTGGGATGGGACGAGAGATGCTTGCGAGTCGGCCATGATACTGCCTCCGCTTCTCTGACGATGACAGCTTGATGCGGATTCACTACGACCCTGTTGATGCAAGTCAACCAAAGTGCGCGGGAAGCGCGTGGCTGTGTCCACAGCGTGGCGCCCGCAAAGCGTACGCCCGCGAGCACGACCGCCTCGTTCTCCAGCAGATGCACGCCGAACCGCGCCGCCTCGGCGCGCGCCAGCTTCAGCTCTTCGGGAAGGGTGCGGTGATCAAATTCATGGTTGCCCATCACCATGACGATCGGCACGCCATGATGTGGAGGTTCATGGCGGGCAGGGAGGTGGAGCCCAGGGCTCGCCGCGTAGGGCGCGTTAGCGAAGCGTAACGCGCCGATCTGGTCGAGCGGCGGATTACGCTCCGCTAATCCGCCCTACGCTTGCTAACGCTCCTGGTCCGGCTGATCAGCACCATCCCTTCTTCCAGTGGCCCGGCGGACAGTGATGACCGCGCCAACCCACCTTTCGGCCGCGACTCCAGCCGAAGGCCCGGTGACCGCCGCCGCGGCCCCAGCCATGACCATGACCATGGCCATGACCGCCTCTCACCTCGATGAGATCAGATGCGCCGCGATCGACCTGAAGGGGAGCGCGAGGCAACGCGCTGGCGGGCACGATCAGCGCGGTTGAAATCGATGTTGCAAGGATGAAGATCGCTTTGCGCATGTGACTCCCTCGGATGTCTGGAAGATGAACTGAGAGGCTTACGGCTTTTCTGTGTCTTCAAGCGAAAGGGGGGCCGAGAAGCGGGATCGTATCCCGTTCGCGCGCCCACTATTTCCTATGCGTGCTGGAGCCGGTGGTCGTCATGCGCTGGCCGGGAGCGCTCTCGGAATGCCCAGGGCCGGCGGCGGTGTTGCTCTGATGACCGGGCGCGTACTCCGAAGCGCCGGGCGCCGTCGACGTCTTGCTACGCTGCATCTGCTGACCGGGCGCCTTCTTCGACGCGCCGTGCGAACTTGCGCCGGTCTCTGCGGCGAACACCGGCGAAGCGGCGAACAGAGCCGCCGTCAAGACGATTGCCATCTTCATGAACGAACCTCCTTCGTTGTTGGTTCGTAGTAAACTGCGGCGTGTCGGCGATCGTTCCGCTGCACCGGGAAATCCTGGGGATCGTGTAGCGGACGCGGTATGATGTTCGGGGGCCTGAGAGTGCATCCGTCTCGGCAACCGCGATCCCGGATGTCGCTCTCGCTCATCCGGGCTACGAACGCTCATTCATGACAGGACCATCACCATGTCCCGCCTGCACTGGATCGACTTGCCCATCGCCGGCCGGCTCGCCATCGCGGCGCGGCCGCGGGCGGAAGACTGGCTGGCAGACGACATCGCGGCCTGGGTGGGCGAGGGCATTGCCGTCGTCGTCAGCCTGCTGGAGCCGGCTGAGGTTCATGACCTCGGCCTTCAGCGCGAGGCCGCGCTGTGCCAGTCGCGAGGCATGGCCTTCCTGTCGTTCCCGGTCCCCGACCGCGGCCTGCCCGACAGCCGCAGTGCGGCGGTGCGGCTTGCCGAGGGCCTCGCCGTGCGGCTGACGGAGGGCGCGACGGTCCTGATCCATTGCCGGGCCGGTATCGGCCGCTCGGCCGTCATCGCGGCGTCTGTGATGATTCGGCTGGGCATTGATGGAACTGAGGCCTTCGACCGGATCGGCGCCGCACGCGGCGTGCGCGTGCCGGATACGGAAGATCAGCGGGAGTGGGTGAGGGCGTTCGAGCGCAAACAGATCGAGTAAAGTGCAGCGTCACCGTAACTCCCGGCCATGTCGGCGTGGAGATCGGAGAAGATGTGGAGGTGCATGGGGGAGGCGGAGCCAAGGGCTGGCTTAGTAGGGCGCGTTAGAAAAGCGCATGCGTCGGCCAGGTAAGCGGCGGACTACACGCCGCTAATCCGTCTTGCGCCAAACACCAAAATCGCCGGAAAGGCGAGTGATGCATTCAATCAAGCCAGTCCTTTTTGAACGGTTGATCAAGGTGCTTCTGAAGTGAATCAGCAAAATGAGACTGCCATTCGATGGGCGCGTAGGACATTCTGTCAAGCCAGTAAACAGCGTCATAGTAGTAGCTTGGCATGCTCAGCAGTGAAGTTAGTAGTCGCCTTCGCTTCTTTGAATCTGATGTTGCGTAGATTCGATAAGCTATTGCTTTGCGGACATCGCTGCTTGAGCTGCTAAGCAGTGACAGCCAACTGTTCTGTCCGGCGCTGATCGACGCGTTATCTAATAGACGTATTATTTTAGCCAGGGTTTGCTCATCTATGGTGGAATCGGACAAAAGACTGTGTGGGTCTTGCATTAATTGAAGCGCCGAGTTCAGTAGATGATCTCGGTTGCTCCAGCTTTTCTTGTATAAGTCAATGATTGTTTTTGCGTCCTCAGCGCCGCCATGCTTCCCTAAAAACTCGCCAAGGCTTCCTGCTGTGTCAAAGTCTGCAGTTTTTATGAATTCTTCTACGACTGGACGGTCGATTGAACTTCCATAAGTCGCGATGGCATCGAGTGCCGCGGCCGTGTATTGCTTGCGGAGGAAGTTGTTGAGCTTTCCGTCGTATTGATCTAGCTGCCGTCGCCCCGCTTCTCCGAACTCCTTTAATAGGCGTTCCGAGCATTTCTTTTGGAGTGAGGAGAAACCGTCGGATAAATCCGAAATGATCTGATCGTGGAATGATGAGAAATATTTCCGCGCGAGGGCTGCATATGCTAGATAACCGTCACTCAAGTACCAGTCGATCTTTTTCTTTAGTTCGTCAGGTGAGAGCGTTTCAAGAGACTTAACGATTATCCTGTCGGCGTCTGGCGAACTAGTAGATCCTATGGCCGCAAGGAGGCTTGTTGGTCTAACAACGGATCGGATCTGGCTTGAGGGAATAAACTCTCCTAGCTGGATGGAGAGTTCTATTCCAGTGATCTGTACATCATTGTTGATGTCTTTGATAAGTGCAGCGGCCATCTCTCCAGTTAGCAGACTCCTCTCGTGGAGTTCTAATGCCGATAGCTTTCGGAGAGTCGGATTTGAATGTTTTAGGAAAGTGTGTAGGTCTGCGTCTTGGGCGAAAGCAAGGATGCTAGTGGCGATGCCCTCGGAGGGCTTCTGGCTGGTCTCTGATAGTTCTTTCAATGCCTGTATCGGGTTGTCTCTCTGTAGAATCGCCAACGAAGCATTTTCGGCGGCGATGCTTAGCTCGCTTGAGTCGTCCAGCTTGCATTCCAAAAGGAATGGGAGATCGGATAGCTCGCCGTGGGACTGAAGCCACAATGCGGCCTGTAAGGAGCAATTTTCGCTTTTGCGACCAAGCAGTGTTTCTAGAAGTTTCTTTTTTTCCTGAGGGCTGATTCCTAGTTTCAATTCACGTAAGAAGCGGATGGCCCCTACTGAGACTTCGTCTGACGTGTCGTAGGTCGCTATCGCAACGATCGCCTTTGCCGTTTTGTCGGATCTGAACCATGCCCAACCTGGGACGTTCTGCTCGCTGCTAGCTAGCATCGTCCGGAGCAGAAGAAGCCGTTCGCTTTTTGATGGATTAATCCCATCGCGCTCTCGATAGATCAAGTTGGCCTGATGAGCGGTGAGAAGTTCATCCTTGAAATATGAAGCTTGTAATGCGCCCGCTAGGAGTAGGATCCTGGCCAATTGCTTGTCTTCGATTTGCTTGACCTGCGAGGTTTCAAGAGCTCCAGCTGAGATTGCGCGCGAGAGAGTTGAAATCAGACCAATCGCCTGTTGAGAAGACTTTGGGAGATCTTCCCTGGTCTGTGCCTCTAACTCCAACAGTTCTGTGGTGGACTCGGTACGTTCGGGCGGCGTAGATGCTGTGGCCGGAAATGACCTCGTGCCGGCCAAGGTAACCAAGTAATTTGAAAGTCGTCGGCGAAACTCTGACGTCCACTCAATAGAGTTGTCAAATTCCTTATAGAAGAGCTTCTGCTCGGAGCGGGTTTTTTCTCGAAAGGCAATTACTAGCTTCATCTGCTCCCCAGGATCTCGGAGCAGCTTGGGATCGATCTTTTTGAGGAATAGCCAAATCTCCGGACTGCCGGTCTTGGCCCGTCGGGCTTTTGCTAGTTCAATCTCTTCCTCGAACCCAGAGTTGTACGGACTTTCGCCAGGAGGTTGGCCCCATCGCTCCCAGAGCAATCCAACAAACAGGTCGCATTGGTTGACCTCTTCATTGATCTGGCTTTGTGGCCGCACGGCACCGATTGGTGTGTCCTCCCAGCCGTATAGCTCGACTCGCCAGCCTAAGGGGCGGCCAATCGAGGCATTCAGTTCGTCGACGACCATCCGGGCGATCTTCCTCTCTTCTAGAAGATCGCCCGGCGACGCTAAGAACACATTTAGGATCTGTAGTGTGTTATGCACGGTCTACGAACACCCCGTCGTGCTGCCGCACGTATCGCACTTCATGCAGGTGCCGTTCCGCACCAGCGTGAAATTCCCGCACTCCGAGCACATCTCGCCTTCGTAGCCCTTGGCCTTGGCTTCGGCGCGGCGTTCGGCCTTGGAGGCGACTTGGGTGTTGGCCGTGCCGGCCTTGCTCCATTGCAGGGCTTCGAGCTTCTCGGTGGGCGAGAGGTCGTGCTGCGGCTCCTGCTTCAGGGCGACGGCGCCGTCGAGGGCGTCGCCGGTGCGGGCATGGGAGAGGGCGGTGAGATTCACCCCACCCCGATCGGAAGCGGTGCTTCCGATCGACCCTCCCCCTGCAGGGGAGGGGGACGAGGAGCCGCCGCGCATCACCACGAGATTGTCGGTGCGGGAGCGGGTCAGGCCGCGCGAGACATATTTGGCCGCCTGCTGGCTCGGGCCATCCTCCGACGGCTTGCCTTCGTCGACGCCGCGGCCGAGCGCGTCGAAATTGCTCTCCGAGGGGTCGACATGGGCGAGGTCGAAGCGCGACATGTAGCTGACGGCGAGCTCGCGGAAGACATAGTCGAGGATCGACGTCGCGTACTTGATCGAGTCGTTGCCCTGCACGGGACCGGCCGGCTCGAAGCGGGTGAAGGTGAAGGCGTCGACATACTCCTCCAGCGGCACGCCGTACTGGAGACCCAGCGACACCGCGATGGCGAAGTTGTTGATGAAGGAGCGCAGCGCCGCGCCCTCCTTGTGCATGTCGATGAAGATCTCGCCGAGACGGCCGTCGTCATACTCGCCGGTGCGCAGGTACACCTTGTGGCCGCCGACGACCGCCTTCTGGGTGTAGCCCTTGCGGCGATCCGGCATCTTCTCGCGCTCGCGCATCACCACGATGCGCTCGACCAGCTTCTCGACGATCTTCTCCGAGACCTGCGTGGCACGCGCCGCCATCGGCTTGTCGTAGAAGGACTCCACCGCATCGTCCTCGTCCTCATCGTCGGCGATGAGCTGCGAGTTCAGCGGCTGCGACAGCTTCGAGCCGTCGCGGTAGAGCGCGTTGGCCTTCAGCGCAAGCTTCCACGACAAGAGATACGCCGCCTTGCAGTCCTCGACCGTGGCGTCGTTCGGCATGTTGATGGTCTTGGAGATCGCGCCCGAGATGAACGGCTGCGCCGCCGCCATCATGCGGATGTGGCTCTCGACCGAGAGATAGCGCTTGCCGATCTTGCCGCAGGGGTTGGCGCAGTCGAACACCGAATAATGCTCGGCCTTCAGATGCGGCGCGCCCTCGACCGTCATCGCGCCGCAGATGTGCACGTTGGCGGCCTCGATCTCGCGCTTGGTGAAGCCGATCGCGGTGAGCAGGTCGAAGGTGGGGGCGGCGATCGCCTCAGTGGTGACGCCGAGCTGCTTGACGATGAAGTCCTCGCCGAGCGTCCACTTGTTGAACACGAACTTGATGTCGAACGCGGTCGGCAGCGCCTTCTCGACCTTGGCGATGGCCTCGTCGGTGAAGCCCTTGGCCTTCAACGTGGTGGCGTTGACGCCGGGCGCGTTCGACAGCGAGCCGTGGCCGACGGCGTAGGCCTCGATCTCGGCGATCTCGCTCTCGCGATAGCCGAGCACGCGGAGCGCCGCGGGCACCGCGCGGTTGATGATCTTGAAGTAGCCGCCGCCGGCCAGCTTCTTGAACTTCACCAGCGCGAAGTCAGGCTCGATGCCGGTGGTGTCGCAATCCATCACCAGGCCGATGGTGCCGGTGGGGGCGACCACGGTGACCTGAGCGTTGCGGTAGCCGTTGGTCTCGCCGAGCGCGAGCGCGTCGTCCCAGGCCTGGATGGCGTGGCTGACGAGCGAGACCTGCGGGCAGTGGGCGTGGTCGAGCGGCACCGGGGCGACGGAGAGCGCCTCATAGCCGGTCGCCTCGCCGCGCGCGGCGCGGCGATGGTTGCGGATGACGCGCAGCATGTGCGCGGCGTTCTTCTTGTAGCCGGGGAAGGATCCGAGCTCGCCGGCCATCTCGGCGGAGGTCTTGTAGGCGATGCCGGTCATGATCGCCGAGAGCGCGCCGCACAGCGCGCGGCCTTCCTTGGAGTCGTAGGACAGGCCCATGGTCATCAACAGGCCGCCGATATTGGCATAGCCGAGGCCGAGCGTGCGGAACTCGTAGGACAGCTCGGCGATCGCCTTCGACGGGAACTGCGCCATCAGCACGGAGATCTCGAGCACGACCGTCCAGAGCCGGCAGAGATGCTCGTAGGCGCCGACGTCGAAGTGCTTCGTTTCGGTGTTGTAGAACGTCAGCAGATTGGCCGAGGCCAGGTTGCACGCGGTGTCGTCCAGGAACATGTATTCCGAGCACGGATTGGACGCGCGGATGTCGCCGGACGCCTTGCAGGTGTGCCAGTCGTTCATCGTGGTGTTGAAGTGCAGGCCGGGATCGGCCGAGGCCCAGGCGGCGTGGCCGATCTTCTCCCAGAGGTCCCTGGCCTTCAGCGTCTTGACGACCTTCTTGTTGGTGCGGCCGATCAGGCTCCAGTCGCCGTCGGTCTCGACCGCGCGGAGGAAGTCGTCCTTCAGCGACACCGAGTTGTTGGAGTTCTGGCCGGAGACGGTCAGATACGCCTCGGAATCCCAGTCCGTGTCGTAGATCGGGAAGTCGATGTCCTTGTAGCCCTGCTTGGCGAACTGGATCACCCGCTTGATGTAGTTGTCGGGCACCAGCGCGCGGCGCGCGAGCTTGATCTCGCGGCGCAGCGCCGGGTTCTTCTCGGGATCGAAGCAGTCGTCGCCGGAGCCCTCGCAATTGACGCAGGCCTTCATCACGGCCTTGAGGTGCTTCTGGTTGATCTTGGAGCCGGTGACCAGCGCCGCGACCTTCTGCTCCTCCTTCACCTTCCAGTCGATATAGGCCTCGATGTCCGGATGGTCGGCGTCGACCACCACCATCTTGGCGGCGCGGCGCGTCGTGCCGCCCGACTTGATCGCGCCGGCGGCACGGTCGCCGATCTTGAGGAAGCTCATCAGGCCGGACGAGCGGCCGCCGCCCGACAGCCGCTCGCCTTCGCCGCGCAGCCGCGAGAAGTTGGAGCCGGTGCCGGAGCCGTATTTGAACAGGCGCGCCTCGCGCACCCACAGATCCATGATGCCGCCGTCATTGACGAGGTCGTCCTCGACGCCCTGGATGAAGCAGGCGTGCGGCTGCGGATGCTCGTAGGACGACTTCGACTTGGTCAGCTTGCCGGTCTTGTAGTCGACGTAATAGTGGCCCTGGCCGGGGCCGTCGATGCCGTAGGCCCAGTGCAGGCCGGTGTTGAACCATTGCGGCGAGTTCGGCGCGACCATCTGCTTGGCGAGCATGACGCGGAGCTCGTCATAGAACGCCTGCGCGTCCGCTTCCGAGGAGAAGTAGTTGCCCTTCCAGCCCCAATAGGTCCAGCAGCCGGCGAGACGGTCGAACACCTGCTTGGCCGAGCGCTCGCTGCCGTAGCGCTCGTTCTCAGGGAGAGCGGCCAGCGCCTCGGTGTCCGGCACCGAGCGCCACAGCCACGACGGCACGCTCTCTTCCTCGACCTTCTTCAGGCGCGCGGCGACGCCGGCTTTCCGGAAATACTTCTGCGCCAGCACGTCGGAGGCGACCTGCGACCAGAACTCGGGGACCTCGACATTCTCGAGCCGGAACACCACGGAGCCATCCGGATTCTTGATCTCGGACGTGGTCAGGCGGAAGTCGATCCCTGCATAGGGCGACTGTCCTTCGGTGGTGTTGCGCCGTTCAATCCGCATCGCGAGCCCCAATAGTTCTTGCCGGACCGCGCTTGGCGGCCGGGATCATTGCATCCAAGGGCGACGGCTGGAAGTCCCCGGACGCTGCCGGAAAATTCGTCTGCCGCCGCAGTTCAACCGGTTGCCCGGTCCGCATCTGTTCAGCCTCGAAGGCGAAGGCCTTGCGCCGTTGTCCGGCGTCTCGCCCCGTCTTCCTGCGCGGGGCGTGCAGCCCGTCCGCTGCCCGCACCGTCCGTTCTCAACGCGTCACTCCCGCCGTTCTGCTCCGTCGTCCCTGCAGGGGAGGCCCCACATCTAGTGGGTTCCCCGCCGGGACGCGTCGGCGCAGCGATGGTCCACAGGGCAGACGGCGACCCACGCCCGCTGCCGTGGCGACGGCGGCGTGGTCGTCTTCGAACCCTCTCGAGGGAAGCGGCCGGCCAGACCCGAAACATGACTGTGCGCCGAACCGGGCCGGAAGCTAGGACGACTCCGCTCCACCCGTCAAGGACTAGTACGGGTTCCTAAACCAAACACTAAATATGGGGGAAAGTACGGGATAACCAGGGCGCGTGCCGGTATCGTGATGGCCGTAACTATCGGCGAGTCCTCGCGGATTCGAAACCGAAAAAATTTGTGCCGCAGGCTGTCCACAGGGCTTCGTCCCGCTGTTCACAGGGGCAGATTTATTCGCGTGCGAATGACGTGTTTCGCTTGCATCGGCGGGACTCACGGGCGCCTACGGAGCGTTCGCGGGGCAGGCATGCCCCACAATCCCTGGTGTGGCCGGGAAAACGCCGGCAAGCTCATCCTCCCACGGACGGCGCCGGTGATTCCATGACAGACAAGCCAGTGGCCAGCGGGCGGATCACGCCCGCCGGGCTGATGTTCCTCGCCATCACCTCGCTCGGCTGGGGCTTCAACTGGCCGGTCACCAAGCATCTGGTCGGCGTGCTGCCGCCGCTCACTCTGCGCGGCACCACCGGGGTGGTGGGCGCGCTGTTGTTGGCGCTGCTGGCCGTCATCCGCAGCCAGAGCCTCGCCGTGCCACGGGAGGTCTGGCCGCGGCTGATCCTGGCCGGGATGCTCAACGTCACCGCCTGGATGGTGCTGATGGGGCTGGCGCTGCTGTGGCTGCCGGCGAGCGAGGCTGCGCTGATCGCCTACACCATGCCGGTGTGGGCCTCGCTCTTGGCCTGGCCGATCCTCGGCGAGCGGCCGACGCTGTTGCGCGTGCTCGCGCTGGTGCTGGCGTTCGCCGGGCTGGCTTCGATCATGGGCAGCAACGGGCTCAACGCCAGCCGCGACAAGCTGCCGGGCATCCTGATGGTGCTCGGTGGCGCGTTCGGCTTCGCGCTCGGCACGGTCATGGCCAAGAAGCTCCCGATCAGGCTGCCGCCGCTGTCGGCGGCGGCCTGGCAGATCGGCATCGGCTGCGTGCCGATCGTGCTCGTGGGCTTCGCGGTCGAGCATTCCGACTGGACGAAGCTGGATCAGCTCGACTGGGCGCTGATGTTCTATTCCACCGTGATCCAGTTCTGCGTCGCCTATGTCGCCTGGTTCGCGGCGCTGTCGCGGCTGCCGGCGTCGGTGGCGGCGATCGGCACCATGGCGGTGCCGGTGATCGGCGTCCTGGCCTCCGCGATCGCGCTGCGCGAGCCGCTCGGGGCAGGGCAGGTGGCCGCGCTGGCCTTCACGCTGGCCGCGGTGGCGATGGCGACCCGCGGCTAGCGCCAGCCGGCCGCCGGCTTGCCGTCCAGCGCCCGCCGCACCATCTGCGCGAGCTCGGCGCGGCGATAGGGCTTGGTCAGCAGCAGCGCGTCCGGCACGAGCTGCCGATTCTCGACCATCTCATCGCCGGTATAGCCGGAGGTGTAGAGCACTGGGAGCGCGGGGCGCGTGGTCATGATGGTTTCGGCGAGCTGCCGGCCGCTGATGCCGCCGGGCATGATGACGTCGGTGAACAGCAGGTCGAAGGGCTGGTTCCGCGCGGCGATGGCCAGCGCCTCCGAGGCCTGCGAGGCGACGAGGGTGGTGTAGCCGAGGCCCTGCAACTGGGCGAGCACGAAGTCGCGCACCAGCGGATCGTCCTCGACCACCAGGATCGTCTCGCGGCCATGCGGCAGCGCCTGCTCGTGCTCCGTCTCGATCTGCTGCGTCGCCTGCGCCGCCGGCAGATAGAGCCGGATCGTCGTGCCGCGGTTCTGCTCGCTCTGAAGCTTGACGTGGCCGCCGGACTGCCTGACGAAGCCATAGACCATGCTGAGGCCGAGACCGGAGCCCTTGCCGGCATCCTTGGTGGTGAAGAACGGCTCGAAGGCGCGGTCCTTCACCTCCCGCGGCATGCCGCTGCCGGTGTCGCTGACCGCGACCATGACGTAGGAGCCGGGCACGATGCCGGGATTGGCCGCTGCATGGGCCGCGTCGAGCGTGGTCTTCGCCGTCTCCAGCAGCAGCCTGCCGCCATCGGGCATCGCATCGCGCGCGTTGATCGCCATGTTGACCAGCGCGTTCGCGAGCTGCGCGGAATCGACATGGGCGATGAGATCCTCGTCGGCGAGAACGGTCCTGATCTCGACCTGCTCGCCGAGGGTCGGCCGCAGCAGCTTGGCGATGTCCTCCACCGTGGCGTTGACGTCGATGTCGCGCGGACGCAGCGGCTGCTTGCGGGCGAAGGCGAGCAGATGCCGGATCAGCTCGGTGCAGCGATCGGTGGCCCTGCCGATCAGGGCTGCGAACTCGGCCGCCGCCGGCCGGTCCTGCACCGCGTCGATCAGGACCTCGATCGACCCGGTGATGATCGTCAGCATGTTGTTGAAGTCGTGCGCGACGCCGCCGGTGAGCTTGCCGATGGCATCGAGCTTCTGCGCCTGCTGCAGCAGGCGCTCGGTCTCGTGCACGTCGGTGACGTCGTGATACACCAGCGCGGCGCCACTGATCGCGCCTGCGGAATTGCGCAGCGGCCGCCCGCTGACCATCAGGCGAAACTGCGGCCGGCCGTCGGTCGGCTTGACCACGACCTCGCGGCGGTCGAACGACAGCCCGCACAAGGCGCGCGCGATCGGGAGCTCCTCGTCGACGATGCGGGTGACGGCGTCGCTCTCGTAGAACTGGTTGGCAGCCTGCATCTCGGCGAAGGTCTTGCCCACATTCGTTCCCAGGAAACGTCCCATCGCCTGGTTCGACAGCATGATCGTGCCTTCGGGATCGACGACGAGGACGCCCTCGGCCATGCTGTTGAAGGTGTTCGTGAGAATGGCGGAGAAGCGGCGCAGCTCGTCATAGGCGGCGGCGAGATCGCTGCGCTGCTGCACGGCCTGGGCTTCCAGCGAGGTCGCGGTCTCCCGTGACCGGGTGAGGGACGAGCGCAGCGCCCGGTCGGAAAGATGAGCGCGCCGGACGAGATAGGCCGACATCAGGAGCAGCAGGCCGACGCCGGCGAGGTCGATCGCCAGCAGCCAGGATCCGGTTCGTCGCGAGATCGTGGCGCGGTCCGCCAGCAGCCGGCGCTCCTCATCGGTAAAGGCGTCGAGCGCCTGGTTGATCGTCGTCATCGCCGCCGGACCGGCCGCGCTCGCCGCCAGCGCCTCCGGGCCGTCGCGATCGTTCGCCGCGTGGCGACGGATCAGCTCGCCGGCAAGCTGAATGCGCCGCTGCACGATGCCATAGATCGATCGCAGCCGCTCGCTCTGCGAGGAATTGTCCCGGACGAGCTCTCGCAGGTCCGCCCAGGCTGCAGGAATAAGTCCACTCGTCGCCTGAAACTCTGCGATGAACCGGTCGGCTCCGGACAATGCGAAGCCGCGCGAGGCGGCTTCTGACTGTCGCAGCAGGGCGCGGAGCTCGGAGGATTTCTCCAGCACCTCCATCGTGTGCTCGACCAGGGCGGTATCGTTGCGCGCCTTGATGTCCAGTCCCGTCGACGCGGCGCCGATCGCGAGCAGGGTTCCAAGGCCGAGCCCGATCACCACCCGCCGGCGGATCATCGGTGGCCTCCAATGGCGCGGGATGCCGTCGCGTCCTGCCAATTGCATGGGGTAGGTTTCCATTGGAATTTGTGGCGCCCAGCTCCGTGACGATCGCAGTTCCGATCTGCGCGATGGTCAAGTCAGGAGAAGTGAGCGCGCGTCTGCGCGTCCTCGGAAAAGGCGTTCTCGGCCAAGGCATCATCGGCCAAGGCGTCATCCACGGGGCCTGCCAGCGCCAGCCGCACCATCTTGGCGAGCTCCGACTTGCGATAGGGCTTGGTGAGCAGCAGCGCAGCCTGGTCGAGGCGACCGTGCTCGACCATCGCATTGTCGGTATAGCCGGACGTGTACAGCACCTTGGTGCCGGGCCGCTGCCGCAGCGCCTCCTCGGCGAGCTCCTTGCCGTTGACGCCGCCGGGCATGATGACGTCGGTGAACAGGAGATCGAAGCTCTGGCCGGAGTCGATCTTGGCCAGCGCCTCGACCCCGGTCGATGCGGTGATGGTCTTGTAGCCGAGGCTCTGCAACTGTGAGACGACGAAGTCCTGCACCAGTGGATCGTCCTCGACGATGAAGATCGTCTCCTCGCCGCGCGGCGGCGGGGGCTCGGGCCGAGCAGGGCTCGCAGCCTGTCCCTTGGGCACAGGGATGTAGAGCCGGATCGTGGTGCCCCGTCCTTCCTCGCTGTAGATCTTGATGTGGCCGCCGGATTGCTTGACGAAGCCGTAGACCATGCTGAGGCCGAGGCCGGAGCCCTTGCCGGCTTCCTTCGTCGTGAAGAAGGGTTCGAAGGCGCGGTCGCGGACCTCCGGCAACATGCCAGTACCCGTGTCGCTGACGGCGACCATGACATAGGGGCCGGGCGTCACGCCGGCGTTGGCTGAGGCATAGGCCTCATCGAGCTCCACCCTGCGCGATTCCAGCAGCAGCTTGCCGCCATTGGGCATCGCGTCGCGGGCGTTGATCGCCATGTTGACCAGCGAGTTGGCGAGCTGCGCCGAATCGATGTGCGTGATCAGCGTCTCCTCTTCGAGGATCGAGTTGATCTCGATCTGCTCGCCGAGGGTCGGACGCAGCAGCTTTGCGATGTCGAGAATCGTGCTGTTGACGTCGCTGTCGCGCGGATGCAGCGGCTGCTTGCGGGCGAAGGCGAGCAGATGCCGGATCAGCTCGGTGCAGCGGTCTGCCGCCTGTCCGATCAGCGCCGCGGTCGCCGCGGCGGCGGGGCGGTCCTTCACCTCGTCGGCCAGCGTTTCGATGGTGCCGGTAATGATCGTCAGCATGTTGTTGAAGTCGTGTGCGACGCCGCCGGTGAGCTTGCCGATCGCATCCAGCTTCTGCGCCTGCTGCAGCAGCCGCTCGGTCTCGTGCGCCGTGGTGATGTCGTGATAGACCATCGCCGCGCCGGTAATGCCGCCCGCGGCGTCGCGCAGCGGGCGGCCGGAGATCATCAGCCGCAGCGTCTCGTCCCGGTCGGGCCGGTAGACGATCAGCTCGCGGCGGTCGAAGCTCTCGCCCCGCAACGCTCGCGGCGTCGGCAGGTCGTGTGCTGCGACAGGCGTCACGCCGTCGCTTTCGTAGACGCGGAGGCGCGCGCGGACGTCGGCCAGATTCTTTTCCGGGCTGTAGCCGAGCAGATGTTCGACCGCGGGGTTCGAGAATACCACGGTGTCGGTGGCATCGATGACGAGCACGCCCTCTGCCATGCTGTTGAACGTGTTCTGCAGGATCTCGGCGGAATGGCGCAGCTTCTCATGGGCGGCGATCAGGTCGAGATGCTGTTGCTCGGCCTTTTCCGCCAGCGAGTTGGCCTCGGCTTCGGAGCGGACCAGCGACGCGCGCAGCGCACGATCGTGGAGATAGGTCCGCCGGATGAGGTAGAAGGCGATGATCAGCAGCAGCGCGAGACCGCACAGGTCGATCGTGAGCAGCAGCGATCCGGTGGATTTCGACGTCATCGAACGCTGCGTCAGCAGCTTGCGCTGATCGGCAACGAAACGGTCGAGATGGGCCGTGATCTCGCTCATGGTCGCCGGCCCTTCGGCGCGGCTTCTGAGGGCTTCGAGCCCCGCACGATCCGAGGCGGCGTGCAACCGGATCAGCTCCGCAGCGAGCTCGACCCTGCGGACAATCAGGGCTTCGGTCTCGGTCAGAAGCTTCAGCGGTTCGGGATTGTCGGCCACGGCGCGCCGCAGCTCGGCCATGGCGACCGGAATTCTCGTGCTGACATCGGCAAACTCCGTCCTGAACTGATCGTCACCGACGAGTGCGTAGCCGCGAGAGGTCGCTTCCGCTTCGCGTAGCAGCAGACGCAGATCGGAGGTCTTCTGCAGGATGTCGAGCGATGAATTCACCCAGGCCGCGTCGTGGCGCGACTTGATGTCGAGCGCCGTGGACGCGGCGCCGATCGCCAGCAGCGTTCCAAGACCGAGCCCCAATGCGAGGCGCTGATAGGTCATCTGCGTTTCTCAATCATCGACATGTCCGCCAGCTGGGCCGGGGATCATCGCGGCCAGCCCCATGCATCCGAGTTTCGATGCAGCTGCGTCCAAGCAGTGAAGATATGTCGGCAAGGCGCGCCTCCTTGTTCGAAGTTCTTGGCGCGTTCGCGGGCGGCAGGCCCAAGCCACTCACCCGCGGCGTTTGCATTGCGCGAGTTCCGCGAAAATCCATGTGTCCATCAACTGATATCAACCAAGCCTGCGAAGCGGCCAAACGGGCAGAATCACATGCTCAAACGATATTGGACCGAAACGGGCCGATCATCTGCACGTCGCGAGGCACATTTTGAAATATGGGCGAAAATCAGCCTGCAACGTGGCGCATTAGACACAGAACAAACAACAATACGGCACGAAAAAGGCGGCGAGCATAGGCTCGCCGCCCTCTGTTGTCGCAGCTACTATGTCAGACTCTTACGGACATGGATGGCGAAAGCCATCATAGCCGAGATAGGTTCCCGAAGCCGGATCATACGAGCGGTACCTGCGTGCGCAGTAGCTCGGGTCGACGCCTTCGGTTCCAACGATGGCGACAGGCGCGGAGTCGTCATAGTACGAGTAGTCGGAGTAATAGTCGGGCCCGTAATAATACGGATCGTTGTAGTAGGCATAGCTGCTGCCCAATCCGATCCCGACGCCAACGCCGACACCCGGCCAGAAGCCGCCGCCGCGGTGATGCCAGCCGCCACGGTGACCGCCCTGCCAGCCGCCGCCACTCCAATTGCCGCCGCTCCAGTTGCCGCGGCCGCCACCCGTGTTGACGGCGACGTTGGCGCCGGCCGCCGGACCGCGACCCGCCAGCGCTGCGCCGCCAACGGCTGCGCGTCCGGCGAAGCTGCCGCCGCTCATCCCGGCGCCACCCGGGCCGGCCGCAAAGCCGCCGCGTCCGCCGCCGCCGATCGCTCCGCCGCCGCCACCACCGATGGCCGCGCCACCGCCCCCGCCGATGGCGGCACCACCACCGCCGCCCGGACCACGACCGCCGCCGGGACCCTGGGCAAAGCTCGTCGTCGCTGCCGCCAGCGGCAGAATCAGCGCCACTGCCGCCGCAGTGCTCCATCTCTTCAGTCTGGTCATCGCTATCGCTCCATCAGGGGGGGAAAGTGACCTAACCGCAGGCCGCGGATGTCGTTCCCCGCCGCGAACCGATACATCGTCGCGGGCGGAGCGGTGCAACACTGGACAAGATGCGGGCGGGGTGGCATCAGAACCGGGACCTTCACAGAACCGGCCCCAAGCCCATGAAACAGTTCTTTCTCAAGCTCTTCACGTGGTGGAACGGCCAGACTTTCGGCACGCAATTGTGGACCTGGCGCTTCGGCGAGCTCGTGGGGCAGGACGCACAGGGCAACCGCTATTATCGGACTGCCGGCGGCAAGATCGACCCGGTGCTGCATTTCGAGCGGCGCTGGGTGATCTATAACGGACTGGCCGAAGCCAGCCGTATTCCGCCCGAATGGCACGGCTGGATGCATCATATGGTCGATGTGCCGCCGACTCAGGAGGGCTACAAGCCCCGCGAGTGGGAAAAGCCGCATGAGCCGAACCTGACGGGGACTGCGCTGGCGTATCGCCCGGCCGGCTCGACCTTGGGCAGCGGTCGCAGGCCAAAGGCCACCGGTGATTATCAGCCCTGGACTCCTGGCGGCTGATTCGATTTCGCTCGAGATGACCCGATCGGAAAAGGCCGCCCCGAGCTCTGGGCGGCCTCTTTACTGTCGGGAGCCTGCCAAGCCTGCGCTACGCCGGGTTGCTCCTGAGGGCGGCCGCCGCATGCTCCGCCGCCTCGATTCGCCGCTTCCGGAACGGTGCGATCCGCTCCAGCATGCGTGACACCACCTCGGGCGGCGCCGTGTCGGGGGATCCAGCGGTGAAAGGGGGCGCCGGATTGTATTCGAGTCTGAGCTGGATTGCCTCCGCCGTCTGACGATCGACCAACTGCGCCACCAGGGTCAGCGCGAAGTCGATGCCGGCCGTGACGCCGCCGCCGGTGATCCGGTTGCGGTCGATGCAGACGCGCTCGGTGCTGACGGTGGCCCCGAACAGCGGCAGGCACTCGCGCGCGCTCCAATGGGTCGCTGCGCGATAGCCATCCAGCAGGCCGGCGGCGCCGAGCGCGAGCGAGCCCGTGCACACCGAGGTGACGTACCTGGCTCGTTCGGCTTGGCGGCGGATGAAGCCGATGACCTCGGCGTCATCGAGGATGGCGTCGACGCCGAAGCCGCCGGGAATGCAGATCACGTCCGCCTGCGGACAGTCAGCGAAGGTGGTGGTCGGCATCAGTGTGAGGACCGAGTCGGTCGGAATCGGCTCGATCCTCTTCCACGCCAGATGCAGTGTCGCCCCCGGCACGCTGGAGAACACCTGCACCGGACCGGTGAGATCGAGCTGGGTCAGATGTGGAAACAGGACGAGAGCGATCGAGAGCGGTTGGGCCATGGCGGTGCTCGCAGGTGTGGTGCTTGACGGCGGGCATTCTGCATGGTCCGCTGGATGGCGCATATGCCAAAGTTCCCTCGTTTCCGGACGGGCTTGGGATTTCGCACTTGGGCTCACGGACTTGGGCTCACGGAGTCATCCACCATGATCGGCGTGCTCATCTACCCCGATTTTCAGTTGCTCGACGCCGCCGGACCGATCTCGGTGTTCGAGATCGCTTCGCGTTATGCGCGCGCCGCGCCATCGATCAGGGTCGTCGCCGCCACGCCCGGACCCGTGCGGTCGTCGTCAGGGGCCGAAATGCTGGCGCGGAAATTCGGTCCGGTGTCGGCGCTGACCACGCTGCTGATCGCCGGCGGCGAGGGCGTGGAAGCTGCGAGCCGCAACGCATGCACGCTGAACTTCGTTCGTAAGGTCGCGCAGCGGGGCACCCGGCTTGCCAGCATCTGTTCCGGCGCCTTCGTGCTGGCCGAAGCGGGCCTGCTGGACGGGCGGCGCGCGACCACGCATTGGCAGCGCACGCGGCAGTTCCTGCGAGCCTACCCCCAAGTGAAGCTCGAGCCTGACAGCATCTACGTCCGCGACGGCAATGTCTGGAGCTCGGCTGGGATCACTGCCGGCATCGATCTCGCACTCGCCATGGTCGCCGACGATCACGGCGAGGAGATCGCGCAGAAGACCGCACGTCAGCTCGTGCTGTATCATCGCCGCAGCGGCGGGCAGTCGCAGTTCTCCTCGCTGCTGGAGCTGAAGGCGCCGAGCGGCCGCTTCGCCGAGCTCCTGACCTGGGCGCGGGAGCATCTCGATGCGCCGCTGACGGTCGACGACCTTGCCGAGCGTGCCGGCATGAGCACGCGGCATTTCACCCGCGCCTTCGTGGCCGAGACCGGCACGACGCCGTCGAAGGCGATCGAGCGTCTCAGGCTGGAGGTGGCGCGCGATCGCGTGCAGGCTTCGCATCAGCCGATCGAGCTGGTGGCCGAGGCGACCGGCTTTCGCGATCCTGAGCGGATGCGCCGCGCCTTCATTCGCGCCTTCGGCCAGCCGCCGCAGGCCCTGCGGCGCGCGGCACGCCTCACCGCCTGACCTGGATCAGTGGACGAGCAGCCGCGGGCGACGATCCTCGATGGCAGTTGAGACAATTTAAAGTTGTGTGACATGCGCGAAGCGCGCATAGTACGCGCATTGCCACTTTGTCCATGGAGGATACGATGCGCGTATTTCTGTCCCTGATTTTGTTTGCTGCTGCCGCGGTCGGCAGTGTCGACAGCGCTTTTGCGGCAAAAGCCGAAGTCACCGGAATGTGCGTCTGCAAGAAAGGCGGCAGCACGATCGAGACCTATAGCGAGACGATCTGCGTGAAGAACGATCATGCGGGCTGCACATCCGCGAAGGTCGCCTGCGTGAATGCCTATGCCGCCACCTGCAGCGGCAAGGGCGGCACGATTTCACAGTCGACCAACAAGTGCAAAGTCGGCGCCAAGTGCTGAGCGGCGAACTCAGCCGTTCGACCTGGACGTTCTGAACGTCTGAGGCGCAAGAAGTCCCGCGCGACGGACATCGGCGCATGTCCGTCCGCGTGTTGGCATCGGCAGGTGTGAGACCTATAGTCCGCCCCGCGAAACCGAGGGGTAGACGAGGCGCGATGCGTGTCACCATCATCACCGGCAGCGGGGCCGGCATCGGCGCTGCGGTGGCGCGCCGCGTGGCCGCACCGGGGCAGGCCTTGATGCTGCACGGGCAGGGGGCTGACGAAGCAGGTCTCGCGCGTCTGCGGGACGTCGCCGCGGCGTGCCGGGAGGCCGGCGCCGAAGCCGAGTTTCATTGCGGCGATCTGGTCAGGCAGGGCGTTGCCACCGAGCTGGCGGCTGCGGCACGAACGCGGTTCGGCCGGATCGACGCGGTGGTGCATGCTGCCGGCTTTGCCGACCGCCGCAGCTTTCGCGATCTGCCGCGCGACGGGCTCGACCGCTCACTCGCAGTGATGCCCGCGGCATTTCATGAGCTCGCCAGCGCCGCGCTCCCTGACCTCGTGCAGAGCACCCATGCGCGCGTGGTCGCGATCTCCAGCTTCGTCGCGCACCGCTTCGTGCCGGGCGGCACCTTCCCGGCCTCGGCCGCCGCCAAGGCGGCGCTGGAGGCGCTGGTGAAATGCCTCGCCATCGAGCTGGCTGCGTGCGGCGGCACCGCGAATGTCGTCGTGCCCGGCTATACGCGCAAGGATGCGGGACGGCTCGGCTCGCTCGATCCGGCCGCGTGGCAGACGGCGGCGGCGGCCAATCCGCAACAGCGCCTCGCCGAGCCCGACGACATCGCCGCGGCCGTGACCTTCCTGCTGTCGAAAGACGCCGGCCACGTCACCGGCGCGGTGCTGCCGGTCGATGGCGGCCTGACCCTGATGTAAGCAGCAGATGGATCGAGAGACGATGGAGCGTATGCAGCAGACAGCCGACGTGGTCGTGCTGGGAGCGGGGATCGTCGGCGTCTCCTCCGCCTACGCCATCCGGGAGCGCGGGCTCTCGGTGGTGCTGGTCGACCGCAAGGCGCCGGGCGAGGAGACATCGTACGGCAATGCCGGCATTCTCTCCTCCGGTTCGATCCTTCCGCTCAACAAGCCCTCGCTGTTCAAGGCCCTGCCGTCCTATCTCGGCAACAAGAGCGCGGCGCTGCGCTGGGATCCGGCATGGACGCTGCGCAATGTCGAATGGGTGCTGCGCTTTCTCGCCAATGCCGTGGAGTCCCGCGTCAAGCCGCGCGCCACCGCGCTGCATGGCCTGATCGGCGCGTCGCTGAAACTGCATCGCGACTGGATCGTTCGCGCCGGCGAGCCGCAGCGGATCCGCGAGACCGGCTGGCTCAAGGCGTGGCGCAGCGACGCTGTCGGAGCGGCCAAGGCGGAGCAGGCTCTCCTGGCCGAATACGGCATCAAGAGCGAGCTGCTCGACCGCCAGGGCATTTCCGCGCTCGAGCCTAATATGCTGCCGGTCTACAAAGTGGGACTGCTGCATAGCCAGACCGCGTCGGTCGACTCGCCCGGCAATGTGACGAAAGCCTACGCGCGGATGTTCGAGGGCGCGGGCGGCGTGCTGCGGCAGTCCGAGATCAGGGCGGTGCTGTCCGACGGGGACGGCTGGCGTGTCGTGCTCGGCGACGGCGAGATTCGCGCCCGTCATGTCGTGGTTGCGCTCGGTCCCTGGTCGCCGGACATTCTCAGGTCGCTCGGCTACCGGGTGCCGATGGCGTTCGAGCGCGGCTATCACCAGGAGTTCACGCCCAATCCGGAGCGCATGCTGTACCGTCCGATCCACGACGCCGAGGGCAGCTTCCTGATGACGCCGATGGAGAACGGCGTGCGCGTCACCTCCGGCGTCGAGCTGACCGATCGCGATGCGCCGTCGAATTTCGCCCAGCTCGAGCAGGTGGTCCCGCTGGCGCGCGGCGTGGTCGAGTTCGGCGAGGCCGTGGCCCAGCCATGGCGCGGCGCGCGGCCGACCTTGCCGGATTCGCTGCCGATGATCGGGCCGGCGCCGCGCCATTCCGGCCTGTGGCTTGCATTCGGCAATCAGCATATCGGCTTCACCACGGGGCCGGCCACGGGCGCGGCGATCGCCGCGATGATCACGGGCGAGGCGCCGTCGTTCGACGTCTCCGCCTTTGCTCCGAGCCGGTATCTGTGAGGGGCCGCGACCGCGTCACGCCGGAGCTGCGATGAACTATACCTGGGATTTCGCCATCCTCGCCAAGTACAGCCATCTGTTCTGGCTGGGGCTCGGCTGGACCATGGCGTACACGCTCGGCACCATCCTGCTCGGCTCGGTGATCGGGCTCGTCGTCGGCATCGTCAGGCTGCGCCGTCCGGTCGTGATCGACTGGCTGTTGATCGGCTATATCGAGCTGTTCCGCTGCACCCCGCTGCTGGTGCAGATCATCTGGTTCTATTACGCGTTCCCGGTGGTGATCGGCGTCAACATTCCGGCGCATGTCGCCGCGGTCACCGTGCTGTCGCTCTACGCCGGGGCGTTCTATGCCGAGATCGTGCGCGGCAGCATCGAGAGCGTGCCACGCGGGCAATGGGATGCGGCGCGCGCGCTCGGCCTGCGTCCGTGGCGGATGATGCGGCTCGTGATCCTGCCACAGGCCTTGAAGCCGATGCTGGCGCCCTACGTCAACCAGTCGGTGACGCAGTTGAAGAACACCTCGCTGGTGTCGGTGATCGCAGTGCCCGATCTCGTCTACAACGCGACGCTGATCAACGCCGACACCTATCGGCCGCTCGAGGTCTACACCATCATCGCGCTGATCTATTTCGCGATCCTGTTTCCGGCGACGCTCCTGGGCCGCCGCTTCGAGCGCGGCATGACGTACGACAAGGCGTGAGGCGATACATCATCGAATGCCTCCGTCATTGCGAGCGACGCGAAGCAATCCAGGGCGGCACGAACGGTCCTGGATTGCTTCGTCGCTGCGCTCCTCGCAATGACGCTGGGAGAGAGCGTGGCTTCGCTTAGATATTCACCTCGACCGGCACGTCCTCGGCCTTGACGCCGGCCAGCCCCAGGCCCTTGACGAACCATTCGCGCATCTGGCCGATGCCGCGGTTGTAGTCGATCCACACCGCGAGGAAGTCGCGCCAGCGCTTGTCGGCCTCGCGGCGCACGCCCATGCTGGAGGGGATCGCGACCGAGGGCGACTGCAGGATCTTGTAGGAGCCGAGATTGGGGTTCTTGGCGATTGCGGTGAGGCCCAGGATCAGGGCGTTGACGACGACGTCGACGCGGCCCGAGGCCATCTCCAGCATCACTTCGTCGCGCGACTTGAGCGACTTGATCGTGGCGTTGGGAGCAAAGCGCCGCGCCACCGCCTCGTTGGCCGAGCCGACGTCGACGGCGATCTTCACTTCCGGCTTGTTGATGTCGGCCCAGGTCTTCGCTTCCATGCCCTTCTTCAGCATGGCGCCGAACGGATGCGGGAACACCGTGCCGCAGAAGTCGATGACCAGCGCGCGCTGCGGCGTCGGGTTGAGGGCGAAGCCGAGATCGATCTTGCCGGCCTGCAGGTCGAGCACCGAATTGCCGTAGGTCGACTCGACATATTCGAGCTTCACGTCGAGCAGCTTGGCGATGTCGTTGGCCATCTCGATCGAGAAGCCCGACCAGGTGCCGGTGGCAAGATCCTTGTTGAAATAGGGCAGCTCGCCCGGCAGCACGGCGATGCGCAGCACCTTGTTGGCGCGGACGCGGTCGAGCGTGTTGTCGGCCGCTTGCGCCGAGGCGGGCGTCGTCGTCATGGCGGACGCAAGCGCGGCACCGGAGCCGATGGCGAGCGCGTAGCGCAGCGCATCGCGGCGGTCTTCGGAAATTTTCTGATCGTCTGACGTGGTCACATAATCCTCCTGCACCAACAGGCACGGAGCGTAGCGCCGGCCTTGCACGCCAGCAACAACCATGTCGGCCTTGATAGTAAGCGGCTCGCCGTCGTGTCATGCCGGAACGGCCGCATGCCGTTGCTGCTCTGCCTCATTCCGATGCAGGATTGATCAAGCCGTGATCGGTCCCGCCCGATGGAAGCGGCCTTGGACGCAGGCGCTCGGCGAGCGGGCGCAACAGTTGCGGCGCAAGGTGGATCGGGAACTGGCTCATCGCGAAATACAGCCAGGTGGTGCCGGGGATCGCGCCCTCGGTCGCCGCGAGCATCAGCCCCATGTTGCGTAGCGACACCATCATGCCGAGCGCCATCGCGCGTTCGCGCCCCGCGCCGCGAAACAGCAGCATCGTGGTACCAAGCAACAGGAAGAACACGGTGAAGGCGAGCAGCGCCAGTCCCAGCATGCGGAACGGGCTGGCGGCCAGGTCGGCCAGGAAATGGGCCATGATGGCGGACGCGAACACGAACAGGATGAGGACGTTGACGCCGTCGATCGGCGCGCGGTGGCGGCGGATCGTCGCGATGCCGAGGGCAAGGCGGATCGCGGCGGCCGCCGCCAGGGCGCCCGCAAGGATGGCGGCGAGCTTCAGCCCGAGCGCGGCCGGAGACAGTGACAATGTCTCACCCAAAAACACATAGGCGAACAGCGGCGCCGTCAGCGGCACCAGCGCGGTCGAGGTCACCAGCGTGATGAGAACCAGCGTCGCGTCGAGCCCCATCAGCGCGGCGAGTGCGGGCGAGGCCATCATCGGCGAGGCCGTCCCCTGCAGCATCAGCGCGAGATACAGGTCGGGCGCGGTGGCATCGACGCCGGCGATGCGTCCAATCGTGCCGACCAGCGTCGGCACGGCGATCGTGGTCCATGCGGTCGCGGCCACCACCAGCAGCGGGCGGCGCAGATGCGCTGTTAGCATCGCGACGTCGACGCGCATGAAGGAGATGCAGAGCAGCAGGAAGATCGCCTGTGTGACGTAGGGCCGCGCCAGCTCGCCCAGCGGCGGCACGGCGATTGCCGCCAGCAGAACCGCGACGATGGCGCGGGTGCCCTGATTGCCGAGCCAGCTCAGGGCCTGCAGAGGAAAAGCGAGAGGCCCGAAGGACGGCATCTTCATTCCGAACGATGGGAATCAATGAACGCGCGAACCATGCGTCGGCCGCGCGTTCATGCAAAGTCACATCTGGTTACGGACGATGTCGGCGCCTGCGCATCACTGCGCGCTGGAGCCGCCGACCACGATCTTCTCGTTGAGCTTGAAGTCGACCGTCTGCACCGTCTGCTCGATGTCGGGGTTGGGCATGCCGAGCTGCTGCGAGATCAGCTTCACCAGAAGGTCGACGCGTTCGATGAACGGCGCGCCCGCGGCGACGGCGCGCGCGGCCGACGACGGCTTGAGCAGGCTCTCGGCCGCCTTGGCGTATTTCTCGAACGGCACCTGGTCGCTCGGATCGGCGCCGAGCTTGCGGGCGATGGCATCGACATGCTCGTAGATCGATTTCGACTGGGCGAGATTGCTATGCACGGCATCGCGGATCGCCTGCGGTTCACCGCGGGTGATGCAGCGGTAGTTGCCGGTGAGCAGCATCGACCACTTCGCCAGCGGCACGAACAGCGAGTCGAACACCTTCAGCTTCACGGGCACGTCCTGGCCGTCGAGCCTGACCGCGTCGATGTCGCGCTCCAGCTCGCGGAGCAACGCGTTGTGCGTCTCGTCCTCGAACGCGGCGGCCTTGAAGTTGGTCGGCAGGCCGACATGCAGCACGTTGGCGGCTTCCTCCGGCGGACGGAAGGCCTGCGGATCCGGCGAGCACAGCGTGACCAGCCCGGGCGTGAAGCGTTCCCACACCGCGGGATTGGTGTAGGCCTCGTCGAGGTCGACGTTGGCGAGCGCCGGGATGCGCTTGAGATAGGGCAGCGGCGGCATGTTCATGATCGAGAGGCACGGCAGCTTGGCCTCGGCGATCTTCACCATCAGCACGCGAATGGTGTGGTTGGTGTACTGCGGCTCCTGCATCGCAAGACCGACCAGGTCGTAGCGCGACAGGTCGACGCTATCGGGCGTGGCCGCGTCGAGCTTGCCCGGCAGGTCGCGCGAGAAGATCGAGCGATGCGCCGGCTCGTCGCGCAGCTTGATGCGGACTTCCGTGCCGTCGCGGTTGATCAGCTCGGCTGTCTTCTTGCGGCAGACCAGCGTCACGTTGTGGCCGGCCATCAGCAGCTTGGTGCCGAGGAGGGAGCCATAGGAGGCCCCGAGAATCAGAATGTTGCGTGCCATACCTTGGTCGTCCCCAGAGATCGGTTCGAGATTTTGCGTTCGCGTTTCTTGTTGGCGATCCAGCCGTACCGACGAGTCCGTCAGGCGTCCGGCAGGAGCGGACGGATGCGGTAACCCATTGCCTCGGTTGCTGGCATACCAGAGCTTTCATCCCACGGAATGCGCCGTCTGGCAAGGTGCAGCGCACTCGTGCGGCATCCGGCGCGTGTCACGGTGGGGCTATCCGAGCGCAGATCGACCGTGCGCTTGGAGCTCGGCCGTTCAGCTCAGCGCCATATAGCGCCCCGGCTTGTGGTTGATCGCGATGATGACGTTGACGATCACGATGCCGAGGATCGACAGCGCCAGCCGGTTCACGGGGATGACGAAGAATGCGGCGATCATGATGAGGAAATCGACGGCGAGCTGGAAATAGCCGGCGCGGATCTTCCAGTGCTCCTGCAGATACAGCGCCAGAATGTTGATCCCGCCAAGCCCGGTGCGATGCCGGAACAGCATCAACAGGCCGGTCCCGGTCAGGCCGGCGCCGATTACGGTGGCATAGATCGGATCGATATGGCTGATGTCGATCCATGACGTCGTCAGCCGTGAGAACAGGGCGACGAGCCCGACCGCGACAAAGGTGCGGATCGTGAACGGCCAGCCCATGCGCCGGACGGCCAACGCATAGAACGGCAGATTGATCAGGAAGAAGCTGACGCCGAAACCATAGCCGCTGATGTAGCTCAACAGCAGCGACAGACCGGCGGTGCTGCCGACCAGCAGCACCGTCTTGCTGTAGATCAGCATGCCGAGCGACACGAACAGCGTGCCCAGCGTCAGCGCCATCGCGTCCTCGTAGAGCTTGTGCCGCTCCTGAGCGACGATCTCTGTCACGGCCTTGATCCTTGCAGGCGATGTTTCAAAGCGACTTGAACAGGCCGGCAACGCGCGCGACGTCGGCGAGCTTCAGGCCTGCAATGTTGATGCGGCCCGAGGTCGGCATGTACACGCCGTGCTTTTCGCGCAAAGTCATGACCTCGGCCGGCGTCACCGGCAGCAGCGAGAACATGCCTTCCTGGACGCCGATCGCGATCGTGTTGGACCAGCGCCCGCCGAGCGCCTCGGCAAAAGAGCGGCGCAGCGCGGCGAGGCGCTGGCGCATCGTCTCGAGCTCGCTGCTCCAGTCGGCATAGAGGTCCGGCGTGTCGAGAATCGTCTTGACGATCGCCGAGCCATGGTCGGGCGGCATCGAATAGCTGGTGCGGGCGATGGAGACGAGATTGGAGCGCGCGGTCTCGGCTGCGGCCTGTGCCGAGGCGACGGCGTAGAGCGCGCCGGTCCGCTCGCGGTAGAGTCCGAAGGACTTCGAGCAGGACACCGCCAGCAGCGCCTCGGGCACGGCCGCGACCATTGCCCGCAGGCCGGCGGCATCGCCCTCGAGACCGGCGCCAAAACCCTGATAAGCGGAGTCGATCAGCGGCACGAGGCCACGCGCGGCCATCACGGCGGTGATGCGCGCAAAGTCCTCGGTGCTGAGCGGGGCGCCGGTCGGGTTGTGGCAGGAGGCGTGGATCAGGACGGCGTCGCCGGGCGCGGCGCGCTGCAGCGCCTCCAGCATGCGGTCGAACTGCAGCGTCTGCGACGGAACGTCGAAGTAGGGATAGGTCTCGACCTCGAGCCCCGCCGCGGCGAAGATGCCGGCGTGGTTGGGCCAGCTCGGCAGTCCGAGCCAGATCTTGCCGGTGCCGGCCTGGCGGATCAAATCGGCGGCGAGGCGGAGCGCACCCGAGCCGCCCGGGGTCTGCACGCCTGCGGCATGGACCGAGGGCGCGGGGCCGCCGACGAGCGACCACAACAGGTCGAGGAAGAGCTGGTCGCCTTCCGGCGCCACATAGCTCTTGCTGTCCTGGCTCTCCCAGATGATGCGCTCCGCAGCTTTCACAGCGCGGAAGATCGGCGAATGGCCGGCCTCGTCGCGATACACGCCGACGCCGAGATCGACCTTGTCGGCTCTCGGGTCAGCCTTGAAGATGCCGATCAGAGCGAGCAGGGGATCCTCGGGCTGGCGGGTCAAGCGGTCGAACATCGGGGCGATCCTATTGGAGGAGGGGCCTGCCAGACGGCCATAAGCCGTCCTTGCGGGCGACGGGACACTATCTCGGTTGCAGCGCAAGAACAGCGGACATTTCGGCGATGCTCCGCTTCGTTCGCTGCATGGGCGGCCGTTGCGCCCTCAGAACTTGCCGTGGCCCGCCTGAGCGAACTGAGCGACAAGCGTCAGCGACTGCCTTCTGAGCCAGAACGGGGCTCGGGAGCCGGATGTGGGGACTCGTTGCGGATCTTGCGCGCGCGCCTGGCGGCAAGCTGTGAGCGAACCCTGCCATCGACTTTGCGGCCTGTCGCACGTTGCCATTTCCGAAGCTCGGCCGCGGTCAGGATCACTTTCACGATCCGCTCGTCCGGGCGACTGCCGATCGTGTCGATGACCTCCTGAGCGCTGGCCAGCCATTCTTCATAAGTGTCGTGCAGATCCGGGCAGATCCGCCTGATGTCCTCCCACTCTTCGGGCTGGAACCAAGCCAGCGCAATCTCCAGAGTTGGCTCCATGTTTATCCTGCTCACCTGTCCGCTCTGAATGATATCTCAAGCTCGCGGAGGCCCGAAGGTCTGACGCCTTCCGGCGAGTCAGATGCGCGGCTTGGGCGCGGGCACCCGGTCGGAGTCGCCGGAGTTCGGTTCGCCCTTGGGTTCGATCAGGAGCACCTTGACCTCCTTGGCCGCGCGCGGCCGGTGGACGACCCCTTTGGGGACGACGAACAACTCGCCGGCCTTCACCGTCCGCGACGGCTGCCCCTGAATGTCCATCTCCATCTCGCCTTCCAGGACCAGGAAGAAGTCATCCGTCGTGTCATGCTTGTGGAACGGGAATTCTCCCATGAACTTCACGACCATCACGTCATTATCGTTGTAGTCCGCGACCACGTGCGGGTCCCAATGGCCTGAGAATTGGCTCAGCTTGTCGGCGAGGTTCACGGTCTTCATGTGGGAGTCTCCTGCTGCGAGGAATGAAATGTGAGCTGTCCAGTCGTCCCGGCCGGCTTGCGCGGGATGTAGCTGCTGCTCGAGCGCGAGCAAGCCGATCTCACACGCGACGACTTCGGCCGCATGTGAGCACGACCCGCGAACTCGCGGGTCGGTGCGTTCTGAGCTCAGCGCGGTAACGCTCAGATGCCGCCGGGCCGGTCGAGCTGCTTCAGCCAGGCGCCGATGTCGCGTGCGGCGACATTGGCCTGGTCGAGCAGCTTGCCCATCGTAAAGAAGCCGTGGAATTGGCCGGGATGGTTGCGATGCGTCACCGGCACGCCGGCCTCGCGCAAGCGGCGCGCGTAGTCGTCGCCCTCGTCGCGCAGCGGATCGGCGCCGGCCGTGAGCACATAGGCGGGCGGTAGCCCGGCTAGGGTTTCCGCCTTCGCCGGGGAGGCCCGCCAATCGTGGATGTCGGCGGCACTGTTGAGATAATGGTCGCGAAACCAGCGGATCACCGAATGCGTCAGCAGCACGCTGGTCTCGGGCTCGCTGTGCGAGGGATGGCTCATCGAAAAGTCGGTGGCCGGATAGATCAGCACCTGGCCTGAGAGCTTCGGGCCCTTGCCGTCACGCGCCAAGAGCGCGACGACGGCGGCGAGATTGCCGCCGGCGGAATCGCCGCCGACGCTGAGCCTGGCGGCATCGATGCCGAGCGCGGCGGCATTGTCGGCGATCCATCGTATGGCCGCGGCGGCGTCGTCGACCGCGGCCGGAAACTTGTGCTCGGGCGCGAGGCGGTAGTCGACCGAGATCACGATCAGTTCGCCTTCGTGCGCCAGCGCGCGGCAGACCACGTCATGCGACTCCAGATTGCCGATCACCCAGCCGCCGCCGTGATAGAACACCAATCCTGGTGCAAGACCGTTGTTCTGCCGCACCGTCCTTGGCCGATAGAGCCGTGCCGGGATTGTGCCATGCGGGGCAGGGATGGCGAGGTCCTTGACGTCCGCAAGCTCGGGCGGCTCGGGATTGCTCACGACGCGCGCGGCCAGATAGTAGTCCCGCGCCTCCTGTGGTGTCAGCGTCTCATAGGCCGGCCGACCGGCCTCCTGAAATGCTTTGTAGACGGCAGCGGCATCGGCATCGAGTTGCACGGGCATTGCAAAAACCTGTCGGGTTGAAAGACGGTCAAGTTGAAGGGACGTCAGGCGGCGGTGCGGCCGCCATCGACGGTGTAGGCCGCGCCGGAGACGTAGCTGGCATCGTCGGAGGCGAGGAAGGCGACGATCGAGGCGACCTCCGCGCCCTGGCCGAGCCGGCGCGCGGGGACGCGATCGACCACCTTGTCGGCCGGAACCGCGGCGCCGCTGCGCCCTTCGATGATCGCGCTCAGCATGCGGCTCTCGATCAGCCCGGGGCAGATGCAGTTCACACGGACATTGGTGCCGGTGCACTCCCAGGACGCGCTCTTGGTCAGGCCGATGACCGCGTGCTTGCTGGCGCTGTAGACGGCGATCTGCGGCGAGCCGATCAGGCCTGCGATCGAGGCGGTGTTGATGATCGAGCCGCGGTTCTGCTTCAGCATCACCGGCAGCACGTGCTTGAGGCCGAGGAAGACGCCGACGACGTTGACGTCGAGCACGCGACGGAACGCCTCCAGCGGATATGCGGTGATCGGCTTGATCTCGCCTTCGATGCCGGCATTGTTGAAGAACACGTCGATGGTGCCGAACCGATCGCACGCTTGTCGCACATAAGCCGCGACCTGGTCCTCGTTGGTGACGTCGGCGGCCACGGCGAGCGCCTCGGCGCTCGCCGGCAGGGCGGCCGTCGCGGCGGCGAGATCGGCCTCGCGCCGGTCCACGGCGACGATGCGGGCCCCGCGCGCGGCCAGCAGCCGCATGGTCGCGGCGCCGATGACGCCGGCCGCGCCGGTAACGACGGCCACTCGGCCGTCGAGACGGATCGAATCAGACATCGATTTCCTTCCCTTTGGCGCCGGTTCCGATCCGGCTCTTGATCACGACTATCTCATTGGAAGAACCGGCTGACCAGCACGCGGAGTGCTGGCAGCTCGCCCTTCCCCCGCCGTATTCGACATGTTAACGGGAGGGCTGATCGAGAGCGGCGGATGGGTCATGACGCGATTTGATTGTCCCGAACCCCGATTCGCCTGATAAAGCCGCGCGAGATGCACCGAACAATCGTCCTGACCGGTATCGCGGCATTGCTGGCCGCCACATCCCTCACGCTGTCCGTGCCGGCGCGCGCGCAGATCGGTACCATTTTCTCCGATCCCGTTCCGCGCCCGCCGGGCAACATTCCGCGCCGTGGCGAGCCGATTCCGCCTCCTGAGGAAGAGGAGGAGATCCCGGAGCTGCCGCAGGGCCGGGTGCTGCCGGCGCCAACCCGTCCGCCGCCAGGGCAGGGCGCCGCCCTGCCGGGTCCGGTCCAATCCCAGCCGCTGGCGCCGCCGCCGGGAACGACGATCCTGCCACAGAACAATCCTCCGGTTGCGGCCGTGCCGCCACCCGGCCAGCCGGGGGCTGCGCCTGGTCAGCGGCAGGCCCCGCCACGCGGCGCACCCCAGAATGCAGCGATCCCGCCGAACGGCGCGGTACCGCAGACCCCGGCCACCATCCAGCCGGGCGACGAGGTCGTGACCGAACCGCCGGCGCAGAAGATCGTCAACAAGAAGGCGAGCTTCTCCGGGCTCGACAAGATCACCGGCCGCATCATCAATTTCGACGAGGATATCGGCGAGACCGTGCAGTTCGGGGCGCTCCGGGTAAAGACCGACGCCTGCTACACGAGGCCAGCCACCGAGGCCGCCAACACCGACGCGTTCGTGCAGGTCGACGAGATCACCTTGCAGGGCGAGGTGAAGCGCATCTTCTCGGGCTGGATGTTCGCGGCCAGCCCCGGTCTGCACGGCGTCGAGCACCCGATCTACGACATCTGGCTGGTTGACTGCAAAGAGCCGCAGACCACGGTCGTCAGCGCCGCCGCGCCGGATCAGAAGCCGGCCGCGGCGCCGCAGCCTGCGCAAAAGCGTCCGCCGCAGCAGCGGCAGGCGGCGCCCAGGCCGCCATCGCCGCCGCAGCAGAATCAGACCCAGCAGGTGCCGCCACCACCGCCGCCGCCCCAGGCGGGTGGACCGTTCGGCGGAGTGTTCAGATAACCTCGCTCAGCCGCGCGCTGCGATGATCGCGAGTGCCTCGGTGCCCGAGATCGGCCGATCAACCGCCAGCCTGGCGAAATTGGCGGCCGGCCCCCTCAGGGCCTTTTCGAGCAGCACGGTGTAGCGCCGGCGCGGGATCTCAACGGCGCCGAAGGTCTTGAGGTGCTCGGTGACGTATTGGGTGTCGAGCAGCTCGAAGCCCCCGGCGATCAGCCGCGCGACGAGATGCACGAGCGCGACCTTCGAGGCGTCGCGGGTGCGGTGAAACATGCTCTCGCCGAAGAAGGCGCGGCCCAGGCTGACGCCGTAGAGGCCGCCCACCAGCTCGCCATCCTGCCAGCATTCGACGCTGTGGCAATGGCCGAGCGCGTGGAGGCCGCTGTAGAGCTCGCGGATACGCCTGTTGATCCAGGTGTCCTCGCGGCCAGGCTGCGGCTCGGCGCAGCCATCCATCACCGCCTTGAACGCCTGGTTCACGGTCACGGCGAAGGCGTCCGACCGGACCGTACGCGCAAGGCGCGAGGCGACGCGAAAGCCGTCGAGCGGAATGACGCCGCGCAGCTCCGGCTCGACCCAGAACAAGGTCGGGTCGTCGGCACTTTCGGCCATCGGGAAGATGCCGCAGGCATAGGCACGCAGCAGGACCTCGGGCGTAATCTCGGACGCTGCAGAGTCGCGCGTATTCATGGGATCAGCATAGCAGGCCGATGCCGGGCGCGCGATGGTTGCGTGCCGGCTGCGTCGGCTCAGCCGACCGCGGC
The DNA here is from genome assembly GCF_032484895.1 of Bradyrhizobium sp. SZCCHNRI3052. Lineage (NCBI taxonomy): Bacteria > Pseudomonadati > Pseudomonadota > Alphaproteobacteria > Hyphomicrobiales > Nitrobacteraceae > Bradyrhizobium > Bradyrhizobium sp. SZCCHNRI3052. The sequence continues at coordinate 603,472 of NZ_JAUETW010000001.1, forward strand.
AGCCGCGGGCTTGGGAGCATCTTTTTCGAGGCGGAAGCGGACCACGATCCTGGTGCCGGCATGGCTCGGATCGGGGCCGACGGTGGCGTCGAGCTTGGTCGCCATGGCGCTGACGATGCGCTGGCCCATTCCGGTCGAGCGCGGATCGCTGGTTGCGTTGAGGCCGACGCCGTTGTCGGCGATCGACAGCACGATGTCCTCACCTGCAAGCTTCAGCTCGACATGGATCGGGCCCGGCCCATCGGGGTAGGCGTATTTGACCGCGTTCATGACCAGCTCGTTGACGACGATGCCGATCGCGACCGCGCGATCCGGGTCGATCTCGACCGGCTCCGCCTTCAGGGTCAGCCGCGACATCCGGTTGCCCTCCGCCGAGCGGCGCAGGTCGTCGAGCAGCGAATCCAGATACTGGTTGAGCAGCACGCTCTTGAGATCCTGAGACGTGTAGAGGCGGCGATGCACCTGCGCCACGGCGGCGACGCGGCCCATTGCATTGGTGAGCGCGGCCTTGACGTCGTCCTGGGTGCTGGAGTTGGCCTGAAGATGCAGCAGCGAGGCGATGATCTGCAGCGAATTGCCGACGCGGTGATTGACCTCGCGCAGCAGGACCTCGCGCTCGGCCGCCAGCGCCGCGTAGCGGTCGCGTGACGCCCGCACTTCCGCCTCCGCCTCGTCGCGGGCCTTCTGCAGCCGGGCCTGGCGCACCGCGCCTTCGGCCGCGACCTGCAGCAGGGGAATGAACTCCCCCTGCACGTCCTTGACCAGGTAGTCCGCCGCGCCGGCCTTCAGGGCCGTGACCGCGATCTTGGAATCCTGTGAGGCGGTGACGAACACCACCGGCGGCGGTTCGGGCAGCGCCATGATGCGCTCCAGCGTCTCGAGTCCGTCGAAGCCTGGCATGTACTGGTCGAGCGCCACGACGTCGATGCCGCCGCGCTCCAGCCGTTGCAAGCCCGCGCTGCCGTCGGCGGCGTGTTCCACCGTGAAGCCCAATCGCTTGAGCCCGCGCTCGACCAGCCGCGCCAGCGCTGCGTCGTCGTCGATATAGAGCAGCGTGGGGGCGGCGGAGCTCATGCGGCGGGCGGAACCTGGATGACGGAGAAGAACAGGCCGAGTTGGCGAATGGCGTTGGCGAAGCTTTCGTAGTTGACCGGCTTGGTGATGTAGACGTTGCAGCCGAGTTCGTAGCAGCGCTTGATCTCCTGCGAGTCGTCGGTCGTGGTGAGGATGACCACGGGCGCGCTCTTCAGGAAACTGTTCTGCTTGACCATCTTGAGGATGTCGATGCCGGTCATGTCCGGCAGGTTCAGGTCGAGCAGGATCAGCAATGCGTGCCCCTTGTGATCGAGGCCGGTGCCGTCAGCACCCAGCAGATACTTCACGGCATCTGTACCATTGGTGAACGGCTTGATCTCGTTGTTGACGCCGGACCGTCGGATGTTGCGCTCGATCAGGCGGGCGTGGCCTTCGTCGTCCTCGATCATGATGATCGTCACGGGCATGGTCATCGGTCTGAGTTCCGGTTTGAGGCGTTCCAGTTGATCGGGAGCGTGATGGTGAACGTGCTGCCCTGGTCGAGTTCCGACGCAACCGACATGGTTCCGCCGAGCCGGCGCACCAGCGCGCGGACATGCGCCAATCCAATCCCCTGACCCGGACGGTCCTGGGTCCCGGCGCGGCGGAACAGATCAAAGATACGTTGATGATCCCTGGGATCAATCCCCCGGCCGTTGTCCGTAACCTCGAAGATGGCAAAACCGAGCTTGGTACGGGCGCGAATGGCGATGTCGCCGGGAACGCCCGGCTTGAGATATTTGATGGCGTTGTCGATCAGGTTGGAGAAGATCTGCTCCAGCGCCAGGCGGTCGCTGACGATGGCCGGCAACGGTTCCACGCGGATGGTGGTGTCGGTTTCCGCAGCCTGATGCGCAAGCGTCGAGACGATGCCCTCGATCAGCTCGCGGGTATCGATCCGCACCGGCACGAACTCGCGGCGGCCCTCGCGGGTCAGGTTGAGGATGGCCGTGATCAGCCGGTCCATCTTGGCGATCGAGGATTTGATGAAGCCGAGCGCCTCGCTGAAATCCTCCGACAGCTGCTGGTCGGCGCCTTCGAGCTCGGGCTCGGCGCCTTCCGCCGGCGGCGGCGCGTCGGAGGCCGCCCGCGCCAGCGTCGCGATCCGCCGGAAGATGTCGTTGCGCAGCTCGTCGAGCTCGCTGGTGAAGCCCATGATGTTGACGAGCGGCGAGCGCAGGTCGTGGCTCACGATATAGGCGAAGCGCTGGATCTCCTCATTGGCCTCGCGCAGGTCCGCGGTGCGCTCGTCGACGGTGGCTTCGAGGTTGAGGTTGCTCTCGCGCAGCCTGGCCTCGGCCTCGTCGCGCGCGCTGGCCGAGCGGCGCACAAGGAGCACCGAGATGATCGCGAGCAGGACGACCAGGGCCGAGCCAGTCACCGTCACGACGGTCGCCAGCTGCTGGCTGCGGTCGGCATTGGCGGTGCGCAGCACGAACAGCCGCTCTTCCTCCAGCCGCATGCGATTGGCGAGATCGCGGATGTTGATGCTGGTGTTGCCGGAAGCGGCGCTCCGCACGAGCGCGGCGGCGGCGGCGAGGTCACCCTGCGCGGCCAGGTCCTTCTCGCGCCTGAATTGGCCGAGGCGGGTGTCGATTTCGGCGCGGACCTGGCGGAGCAGCTCGACCTGGGCAGGATTGTCGGCCACGAGTGTTCCGAGCTTGTCGAGCACCGGCGCGATCGCGGTGACGGCGGCGTCGTGATCGGTCAGAAACGTATTGTCCTGGGTCAGCAGGTAGGCGCGGGCGCCGCTCTCGGCCCGGCGGACCTCGAGCAGCAGCGCGTTGATCTGGTTCTCCGCCTCGATGGTGTGCACCACCCAGGCGTTGTCTTTGCGGGCCTTGTTGACGAGCAGCACCGAGGCCGTGCTGACGACGACCAGCACCAGGAATCCCGCCGACAGCAGCAGGATTTGTCCCAGCGTGCGCCTTTGTCCAATCTCAGGCGCCACCGCTCACTCGCATGCCAATTGAAATACCTGCCCCCTCAGCGGAACCGCCGAAAGAGCAGAACGCAGTGCGGGCTGAAGGGTTCCGGCGCGTCGTTGGAATTTTGCGGTTGGCCGCTCACTCCGCCTTCTGGCCAGCGAGGTACTGTTCGAGCCAGTGGATGTGATAGTCGCCATCGATGATGGCCGGCTCGCGGACAAGGGCCCTGAACAGCGGCAGGGTGGTCTCGATGCCGTCGACGACCATCTCGTCCAGCGCGCGCCGCAGCCGCATCAGGCACTCGACCCGAGTCTTGCCGTGGACGATCAGCTTGCCGACCAGCGAGTCGTAATAGGGCGGAATCACGTAGCCCTGATACACGGCGGAATCGATGCGGACGCCGAGGCCGCCAGGCGGGTGGTACTGCAGGATCTTGCCCGGCGAGGGCCGGAAGGTGACAGGGTTTTCCGCATTGACGCGGCACTCGATGGAGTGGCCGTTGATGACAACCTGGTCCTGGGTCATCGGCAGGTCGCCGCCGGCGGCGATGCGGATCTGCTCCAGCACGAGGTCGATCCCGGTGATCATCTCCGTGACGGGATGCTCGACCTGGATGCGGGTATTCATCTCGATGAAATAGAATTCGCCGTCCTCGTAGAGGAATTCGATGGTGCCGACGCCGATGTATTTCAGCTCCTGCATCGCCTTGGCGACGGTGTTGCCGATCTTGGCCCGGGCCGCTGCGTCAAGCACCGGGGAGGGGCCTTCCTCCCAGACCTTCTGATGGCGCCGCTGCAACGAGCAGTCGCGCTCGCCGAGATGGATGGCGCCGCCGCGGCCGTCGCCGAGCACCTGGATCTCGATGTGGCGCGGCTTCTGCAGATACTTCTCCAGATAGACCGAGGCGTCGCCGAACGCCGATCTCGCCTCGTTGGCCGCTGTGGTCAGCGCCAGCTGCAGGTCGGCCTCGGTGTGGGCGACCTTCATGCCGCGGCCGCCGCCGCCGGCGGCTGCCTTGACCAGCACCGGGAAGCCGATCTCCTTGGCGATCGCCATCGCGTCGTGGTCCGGAGTGACAGCGCCATCCGAGCCTGGAACGACGGGAATGCCCAGCCGCTTGGCCGTCTTCTTGGCCTCGATCTTGTCGCCCATCAGGCGGATGTGCTCCGCCTTCGGCCCGATGAAATGCAGATTGTGGTCCGCGAGAATCTCGGCGAAGCGCGCGTTCTCCGACAGGAAGCCGTAGCCGGGATGCACGGCGTCCGCGCCGGTGATCTCGCAGGCGGCGAGCAGGGCGGGAATGTTGAGATAGCTGTCCTTCGACGGCGGCGGCCCGATGCAGACGCTTTCGTCGGCGAGGCGGACATGCATCGCATCGGCGTCGGCGGTGGAATGCACCGCGACGGTGGAGATACCGAGCTCCTTGCAGGCCCTGAGGATGCGAAGGGCGATTTCGCCGCGATTGGCGATGAGGATCTTGTCGAACATGGTGCCTCGGGCGCGAGTGGCGAGTAGTGAGCGGCGAACATGGAATGGTGGACCATTCGCTTTCGCCGTCCGCTAGTCGCGCTTATTCGATGATGACGAGCGGCTCGCCGTACTCCACGGGCTGGCCGTCCTCGACCAGGATCTGCGTCACCGTCCCGGCGCGCGGTGACGGAATCTGGTTCATCGTCTTCATCGCCTCGATGATCATCAGAGTCTGACCGACGGACACCTTGGAGCCGACCTCGACGAACGGTTTGGCGCCGGGCTCGGGCGCCCAGTAGGCGGTGCCGACCATGGGCGAGGGCACCACGCCGGGATGTTTGGACAAGTCTGCGCCGGCGGCTGCCGCGGTGGCGGCTGCGACCACGGGAACGCCAGCGGCGGCCGTTCCGATGGCCGAATGGACGGCCGCCGCAACGGTCACGTTGCGGGCAACGCGGATGCGAAGGCCGGCACGCTCCAGCTCGATCTCGGTCAGGCTGGTCTCATCCAGCAGCGCTGCGAGCTCGCGAATGAGCTGGCTGTCTTCGGATTTCGCGATAGTCTTGTCGTCGGGCTGGGGCGCCATGATCTGATCCGGAACGTTGGGTGCGTGAGGACTGTGACGTCAGGCTTGCGCTAGATGTCGGTCTGCGTGACGGCTTTGGCGCCGATCTTGGCGGCGAGGCCGGTGATCGCCAGCCGGTAGCCGTCGATGCCGAAGCCGCAGATCGAGGCAAACGCGGCCTTCGCGGTGAAAGAATGGTGCCGGAAGCTCTCGCGGGCGTGAATGTTGCTGATGTGCACTTCGACGGCGGGGATCTTCACCCCCATCAGCGCGTCGTGCAAGGCAATGGAGGTATGAGAGTAGGCGCCGGCATTGAGGATGATTCCGACCGCACCGCGGCTGCGGGCCTCATGGATGCAATCCACGAGCACACCCTCATGGTTCGACTGCCGGCACTCCGCCGTCAGGCCGAAGCGCGCGGCCGTCTCGACGCAGAGCCGTTCGACGTCTGCCAGGGTGGCATGGCCATAGGTCTCCGGCTCGCGGGTGCCCAGCAGGTTGAGGTTGGGTCCGTTGAGGACATAGATCGTGTTGTGCGCGGCGTCGGCCATTCCCATCCCGGCGGTGTGGCGGCAGTGGGCGGCGTTATAGGTAACAAAGCCGCCAAGGGGAAGCCTTTCGGCAGCCGGGCCGGCTGCCCGAGGCTTGGTCCGTCAGACGAAAAAACCGTCTTAAGTGTACGAAATTGCTGGTTAACCAGGTTTGTCCACCCGGCTGCACGGGCTGCGTGTGATCGCCCTTACGTGCTCTTTGCGCAATAGAATGGGGCGGGCATTGCTGCCCGCCCCATGTCCTCATCGCCTGCCTGGTCGGGATCAGGCGTCGAGAACTGCGACGATCTCGTAGGTGCGGGGATCGATCACGATGATCTGCTCACGAACCAGGATGAAGTCGTATCCGCGCCATTCCGGATAGATCGTCACGACTTCCGCCGGGAGCCGGTGGAAGTGAACGTCGCGCGGCACCCGGGTGCCGACCGAGATATTGAAGTTCACGTTGGTCACCGGCTCGACGCGCTGGCTGCGGATCACGCTGGTGATCTTGGTGCGCTGCTCGGTGGTGAGCTTGGCGCCGGCGCCGGCCTGTCCGGTGGTGGTCTGCGACCGGTCGCTGCCGGTCTTGGTTTCGGCGTTCGTGCTGGTGCCGCTCTTGCTGTCGCGACCCTCGGCCTTCATGTTCTTGGAGCCGGCCTTGTCGGTCTCGGAGGTCGCGCCCTTGGCATTCGGACCCTTCATGCCTTCCTCGGCGCGCTGGCCCTTGGTCGCACCGGGCTTCTGCTCGGACTGACTGGAGCGCATGTCGGACGCAGGCGAGCCGCTGTCGCGATGCATCGCGCCGCCGGGCGCGTTCATGCCACCGCTCGATGCTCCGCCGGCAGCACCACCGGTCGCACCGCCCTGCATGGCTGCGCCGCCGGACTGTCCAGCTGCGCCGCCCGCACCGCCGGTACCTTGCGCATGAGCAAAACCTGCACCCGCCAGGAGCGCGATTGCAGCAACTGATACCATCAAGCGATTGGTCATCCTCTATCCTCCTCGTATTTGCACTGCCCGCGCCGACAACGGCAGGAGGTAGGAGTCGTTCCGTGCGTCGCCGATCGTTCCGGAAAAATGTCGCAGATCGCAACTTTATGAACGGATGCTCAGGGTCATGAATGCTGCATGACGACAACAGTGATCCGTTGCGTGTCGCCGGCGACTTCGCATGAGCTACGCGCCGTGACGTTCGCGCGCGTAGCGGACGAGCGCCAAGAATCGATAGAGGCCGTGCACGAACTTGCCGTAGGGCATCGTGATGAAGAGCGCGAACACCGCACCGAGATGGAGCGCGAGCAGCAGGCCCATCGTGCTGGTCTCGCGTAGCAAGAGGAGGGCGAGCCCGGTTGCGCCGGTAAGGACGAGCATCGCCAGGAACGCGACGTCCATGGCGCGACTGCCCGCATCTATCATCGCAGGCTCACGCCTGCGCTTGGCGGTGTAGAGTCCGAGCGGACCGACCACGATGCCCAATCCGCCCAGCGTGCCGAGCACGACCGGCAGGTCCCACAACGGATAGGGCGCCTCACGGTGCAGAAGATAGTGATAGAGCGTCGCGACGCTGGTCGATGCGACGCAGAGCATGAAGCCCCAGAACGTCAGATGGTGATAGAACCGCCGGGTGTCGCGTGGCCGCTCGTCCTCGTTGTAGCAGCCGACGCCGCCGCCATCGAGATAGCGCAGGCTGGCTGCGTCGCGAACGGCGCGCAGCAGTGGACGTGGGCGCGTCAAGGTCGAGCTCGGCTCGCCGATATCATTCCAGAACGCCCGAGCGCCCGTGATGAAGGCGATGATGGCCCACAGGAAGGCGGCGCCGAACAACAGCGCCATCGCGTTGTGGGGCATGAGCGCGTAGAACGAGCCGGGGCCGTGCCGGCTTGCAAACACCGCGGCGGGATCGTTGAAGGCCACGATGCCGACGATGAACGCGGCCATGCTGACCACCGCGATGAGCGACACCGCGAGACCATTGCGCCTGAACAGCGGCGCCAGCGCGTGCGGCCAGGCATAGTCGGCATAGCTCTCGTGCCGCACCCGGGCCAGAACGGAGGGGACGCGAACGTCGAACTCGTGCGGGGGGGAGAACTGGCAGTCGACGTAGCAGGCCCCGCAGGCATGGCAGAGATTGGCGAGATAGTTGAGGTCGCCGCCGGTGAAGGCGCGGCGCATCTCCATTGCCGGAAACACGGCGCAGAGTCCCTCGCAATAGCGGCAGGAATTGCAGATCGTCATCAGCCGATCCGCCTCGGTCAACGCCTCACTGTGCTGCATGTGTCGCTGCTCCCTGGCCGGCGATACGCCCGAACACGCTGCCGATCGTCATGCCGATTCCTGCGGCATAGCCGCGGCCGAGCACGTTGCCGGCCATGATCTCGCCTGCGGCGTACATGTTGTCGGCGGGACCGCCGGACTTCATCATCATCTTTGCGGCGTGATCGACCCGCACGCCGAGGTAGGTGAAGGTAATGCCGGGCCGAACCGGATAGGCGTAGTAGGGGCCGCTATCGATGCGGCGCGCCCAATGCGATTTCGGCGGCGTCAGGTTCTCGGTGCGGCAATCGTCGAGGATGTCGGGATTGAATTGTCCGTCGCGCACCGATGCGTTGAAATGCGCGACGGTGGCGGTCAGCTTGTCCGGATCGAGGCCGAGCCTGCCGGCGAGCTCGGTGATGCTGGCCGCCTCGATCGCGGGGTAGAGCGACGGCATGAACAGGTTCGCCGATTTCGCGTCGAAGATGATGTAGGCGATCTGCTCCGGCTGAGCGGCAACCAGGCGTCCCCAGATCGCGTAGCGCTTCGGCCAGACGTCCTCGCCTTCGTCGTAGAATCGCTCAGCGTTGTTGTTGACGACGATGCCGAACACGACGCAGTCGAGCCGCGTGATGATGCCGCCGTCATATTTGGGGGCGCGCGCATCGATCGCCACCGCGTGGCACTGGGTCGGATCGCCGATGCTGTCGACGCCGGCGCCGAGCAGCAAGTCGAGCACCGTGCCGCGATTGTTGGGCGTGCCGCGGATCAGGAAGTTGCGCGCGATCTCGCCCCAGCCCTCGACCAGCCTGTCGATGTTGGCTTCGAAGCCGCCCGCTGCCGCAACCAGCGCCTTGCCGCAGATCCGCGTCCTGGCGTCACGCTGCCGGATGATCGCAGCGTCGAAACGGGTCTCATCGATGTCGAGCCCGACGACCTCCGCCTCATACAGCACGTCGACGCCGAGCCGCTCGGCGGTGAGATACAACGCATTGAGCATGGCCCGGCCGCCGCCCAGGAAGAACGAGTTGGTCCGCCCTAAGCTCAGCGTCCCGCCGAGCGACGGCTGGAAACGCACGCCCTGTGCGACGATCCAGTCGAGCATGTCCTTGGACTCGCGGATCATCAGACGCGCCAGTTGTTCGTTGGTCTGGCCTTCGGTGACGCGCAGGAGATCGTCCCAGAACTCGTCCTCGGTGTAGGGGCCGCTCAACGTCGCGGTCGCCGCGTCATGGGCGCAGCGCATGTTGCGGGTGTGGCGCGTATTGCCACCGCGATAGAACTTGGAGGCGGCCTCCAGCACGATGACCGAGGCCCCGGCGCGCCGTGCCGCAATGGCGGCGCAGAGGGCTGCGTTGCCGCCGCCGACCACGACGACGTCGTAGGTCAGGGGATGGACGGCGAGATCGCTCTGATCAGTCATCGCAGGCCCTCGCGGACGCAAGGCGGCGGGGCCTGGACCGGGTTTGGTCCACACAGCCACCCCTCCGCATGCCAGCCGTCGGCCAAGCGATGATGGATGGTACGGAAGTAAAGGCTACAGTAGGCATAGAATTGGTATGCCATTGTATACAAAAATATGCAAGATAGGCTGTTGTTCGCAACGAGATTGTGAAATCGTGACCCCCATGTCCTCGGAAGCGCCATCGCTCACCATCGATCGTGACAACGTCTCTCTCGGCGAAGCGGTATTTCGTGCGCTGTGCCATGCGCTGGAGAACGGCTTCTATCGCTCCGGCGATCGGCTGCGTGAGGACGAGGTCGCCCAGAAGCTGAACGTCAGCCGGACGCCGGTCCGTGAGGCTTTCGGCAAGCTGGTGGCCAAGGGGTGGGTGCAGCCGGCTGGTGGACGCGGCCTGATCGTGCGCAGTCTCGACGAGAATGAAGTCCTCGAGCTGTACGCGATGCGGGAAATTCTCGAAGGCGCCGCCGCCCGGCTCGCCGCGCAGTATGCCGTGTCGGCCGAGATCGCGGCGCTCCGCGACATTCATGCACGCTTTGTCAGCGGGGGGGACGACGCCGCCGAGCTAGCGCGGCTGAACCGGCTGATGCACGGTGCGATCCAGCGCGCGGCGCGCAACCGCTACCTCGATGCCGCCCTCGAGGACATGCATGTCGCGACAGCGCTGCTGGGAACCACGACGTTTGCGGCCGAAGGACGTGCGGCAACTGCCGCGGCCGAGCATGGTGAGCTGATCGAAGCGATCGCGATCCGCGATCCCGATCGGGCCGAGGCGATTGCACGCGGGCACATCCGCGAGGCACTTCGAACCCGGCTCGGCATGAAGCTGAAGGGATAGGCGAGGGCGCTGCCGCCACCCGGCTGCCGCTTCGCCACCGGCTCACGGCAAAAGCAGAAGGCCGGCTGAGACAGCCGGCCTTCGATTGATCTCGTGATGGCGAGACGCTTTGGCAGAGATGCTCAGCAGCTCGCCTTGCCGCAGCGGGCCGCGCTGATCTTCTCGCGCAGGCCCTCGACGCCGACGGCGCCGATCACGACCTGCTTGCCGATCACGTAGCTCGGCGTCCCGTTCATGCCCATCTCCTCGGCGAGCTTGAAGTTTTCCTCGATCGTCGCCTTGGCCTCGGGGCTCGCCATGTCCTTCTCGACGCGCGCCATGTCGAGCCCGAGATCCTTGGCGACCGCGAGCGCATGGGCCTTGTCGGCCTGGCCACGGCCGCCCAGCAGCTTCTGGTGGAAGTCGAGATATTTCTGCGGGGCTTGAATGCGAACGGCAACGGCGACCTGCGCGGCCTCGACGGAGCCCTGGCTCAGCACGGGAAATTCCTTGAGCACGACCTTCAGCTTCGGGTCGCTCTTCATCAGCTCCATCATGTCGGCCATCGCGCGCTTGCAGTAGCCGCAATTGTAATCGAAGAACTCGACGAAGGTGACGTCGCCATCCTTGTTGCCGAGCACGACGCCGCGCGGCGAGTTGAAGATGGTCTCGGCGTTCTTGCTGACGCTGGCCTCGTGCTTGGCCGCCTCGGCTGCCGTCTGGCGCTTCTGCAGCTCGGCCATCGCCTCTTCGAGCACCTCGGGATGCGCGATCAGGTAGTTTCGGACGATGGTCTCGATCTCGCCCCGCTGGCTGTCGGAGAAGCTCTCCGCCGACGCGAGCTGAGGCACGCCGCAGAGCGAAAGCGCGAGCAACATCGCGGGAATGAGCGTGCGGACTGACGGCATGAAGGAGGTCCTCTGGGTCAAATGATCGGGTCCTTGTCGATGGTCGTGACGGTATTTTGATATTCTGGATCGGATGATAGCAGTAGTTCAAAACTTCAGCGGGCGCCAACCCCGCTGTCCGACAGCCTACTGGCCGGAAAGCGGCTTTGCCGTGACGATGTCGTCGGCCCTGACCCAGCCTGGCGAGCCGACCGCGAAGCGGGTTTTTGCACGCGAGGCAAGCTCGCGCGCCGTCTTGTTGTCGCCACGCAGGAAGGCGGCCTGCGCCGAGGCGAGATCCGCCTCCGCATAATCGCCCTTGCGACCGTAGGCCATCGCGAGCTGGGAATAGCCGAGCGGCGCCTCGGATTCGCGCGCGACCGCCGCGCGCAAGATCGAGATCGCCTCCTCAGTGTAGGCTTTGTTCTCGGATGCCACCAAGGCCTGACCAAGTAACATCTCGATGAGCGGGGCGTTATTGGACAGGTGCACCGCCTTGCGCAGCGGGGCGATCGCCTCAGTGGGTCGGCCGCCCTCCAGCAGGGCCTGGCCGCGGACCTCGTAGAAATAGGCGTTGTTGGGTTGCACTTGGATCAGGGCATCGATCTGGCTCAGGGCGCTGCGCAGGTCGCCATGCAGGTAGGTGGAGATTGCCCTGGCGTAGCGGGCGGGCAGGCCGGTGTCCGACAATGGATAGCGCCGTGCCACCGTGTCCGGCCGTTCCATGAAGGCCGAAATCTTGGCACGGACCATGTCGTGGCGGAGCTGCAGTGCGGGGTCGTCCTTCTTGTCCCAATAGGGGCTTTGGCGCGCGAGGCCCTCGAGCGCCTCGACGCGATCGGCCGGCATCGGATGTGATTGCAGATAGGGGTCGGCGCCGCGCGCGGCGAACAGGCTCTCATTGGTGAAGCGCTTGAACGTCTCGTACATGCCCTTCGGCGATTGCGCTGTCGCAGTGAGGAATTTCACCCCCGCGCGGTCGGCGTTCTCCTCCTGCTGACGCTGGTACGACAACAGCGATCGGCGGATGACCTCGCCCGGGGCCGACAGCGTCGCGGCGCCGGCATTGGCAAGGCCGCTGCCGCCGCCGCGCGCGCCGACCGCGAGGGCGCCGGCGCCGAGAATGGTGGCGATGATCATCTGGGTCTGGGCGGTGGCGAGCTGCTGGCGCAGCTTGGCGAGATGGCCGCCGGCGAGATGGCCGGTCTCGTGCGCGAGAACGCCGATCAGCTGGTTCGGATTTTCCGACTGCAGGATGGCGCCGTAATTGACGAAGATGCGGCGGCCGTCGGCAACGAACGCGTTGAAGGACGCATCGTTGATGATGACCATCTGGATGTTCTGCTTTTCGAGCCCGGCGACGCGCAGGATCGGCCGGGTATATTCACGCAGCAGCACCTCGGTCTCGGTGTCGCGCAGGATCGGCGGTCCCTTGCCTTGCTGCGCCGATGCAGGCGCGAGCGGCGCCAGCGTCACGGCCGCCGCGACGACCGCGGCAAGCCCGCCGGACAGTTTCTTGCGAAGCACGATGCGGAGCGACATCAGGCGATCTTTGCAATTGGCGCGAGGCGCGAGACGGGCTATTGCCCACCAAACGGCGGAATGCGGCTCATCTGCGGCGAACGAGGCCCATGGGCTGACCCCGACCGGTTCACGGAGCGGGTCCGAACAGCCGGGGTCAATAGCAGATATCGATGGTGGATGCGACAGTGATACCGACATTGGAACAGCGGATCGCCGACCTGACGGCACCGTCCGCGCGCAGCAATGTTCCGCCGTTCATGGTGATGGACGTGATGGCTGCGGCCGAGCGGATCGAGGCGGGCGGTGGACATGTCATCCACATGGAGGTCGGCCAACCGGCGGCGCCTGCGCCACGAGCGGCCATTGCGGCCGCGCATGCCGCGCTCGATCAGGCCCGCATCGACTACACCTCGGCGCTCGGTCTGCTGTCGCTGCGACAGCGAATCGCGCGGCACTATCGCGAGACGCACGCTTGCGAGGTCGATCCGGCGCGGATCGTGATCACGACGGGATCCTCGGCCGGATTCATCCTGGCGTTCCTGGCCATGTTCGAGCCCGGCGACCGCGTGGCCGTGACCGTGCCGGGCTATCCGCCCTATCGCCATATCCTGACGGCGCTGGGCTGCGAGCCGGTGCTGATCGAGACCACGGCGGAGAACCGTCACGCCCTGACCGGCGAAGCGCTGCTCGCCGCGCACCGCAAGACGCCGCTGAAGGGTGTGCTGGTGGCAAGTCCCGCCAATCCGACCGGCACCATGATGTCGCGTGAGGCGCTGGGCGGTGTCATCGCAGCCGCACGCGACGCCGGCATCCGCTTCATCTCCGACGAGATCTATCATGGTCTGGACTACGCGTTTCCGGCGGTGACGGCGGCGGAGCTGTCGCGCGAGGCCCTGATCATCAACTCGTTCTCGAAGTACTTCTGCATGACGGGCTGGCGCATCGGCTGGATGGTGGTGCCAGATGCGCTGGTGCGGCCGATCGAGCGTCTGCAACAGAACCTCGCGATCTCGGTTCCGACCCTGTCGCAGATCGCGGCGGAAGCGGCGTTCGACGGCCGGACCGAAATGGAGGCCATCAAGCACGGTTACCAGGAGAACCGGCACATCCTGATCGAGGGTTTCCCGAAGGCCGGCCTGACCCGGTTCCTGCCGGCCGACGGCGCCTTCTACCTCTATGCCGACGTGTCCGACTTCACCTCCGACAGTTTCGACTTCGCCAAGCGGATGCTGGAGGAGACCCATGTGGCGGCCACGCCGGGCGTCGACTTCGATCCGATCCACGGCCGCAGCTTCGTGCGCTTTTCCTATGCGCGTTCGGCCGAGGACATGCGTGAGGCGGTGGCCCGGATCGCGCGCTGGTTAGGCTAGGGCGCGCGAGCCGCGTGCACTGACCAACATCATCGGCAACGGCATCGCCACCGTGTTCGTCTCGTGGCGCGAAGACGAACTCGACCATGATTTCCTGCAGCGACGGCTCAATCAGCAGATCGATCCGTCGGATGTCGAGCCGGCCGTGACGACCGGCTGAGCGGCCTCCGGTCGGTCGTCACGGTCAAGAACGATCGCCATACGAAGAACGCCATATGAAAAACGCCCGGCCAATCTGGCCGGGCGTTTTGCATCGAAGCGTCGGAGAGCGGGGGCTTACTGCCCGCCACCGAAACGGCGGGACCACCAGCCGGCCCGGCGCGGGGCCGCAGGGGACGAGGAATCGGTGGCCGCCGGTTCGGAGGCAACCGGTCCGGACGCCGCGACGTCGACAGCCGGAGTGGGTGCGCTGCTCTCGGCGACGTTGACGGCTGAAACCGCGCCCTCCGGCCTCGGCTCGGTGAGGAAGCTGACCTTCTCGCGAACCGTTGAACGGCGTGGGGTCTTCTCGGATTCCGTCTTCGGAGCCTCGGTCTGCTGCACTTCGGGCTGTCCCGGAGCAGCCTGTGGCATGGGCACGGAGGCGCCAGCGACGGACTCATCGGCCTCGGTTGCGGCCGACGCATGGACTGGCGCCGCAGGTTCTGCCGGCTCTTCCTCGTCGTGGTGGGAAGCGCCATCGCCGTCGAAATCGGCCACGGCGGCTTCTGCCTCCGATGCCGAAGCCGGCGCGAGCTCGTCGCCGATCGACGCGGCGAGACCTTCTTCCGCGCCACCGCGCCGACGGCGACCGCCGCGGCGTCCACGCCGGCGCGGACGCCGCTCGCCGCCAGGCTGATCCGTCTGCTCGCCTTGTGCGAACGCAGGCTGTTCCTCCGACTCGTCGTCTTCGCCGTCGGTGTCCTCGGCTGACTGCTCGGCGGCAGAGCCCGGCTCGGCGGACTGCAGTCCGGCCGTGCCTTCTGGGAGCGCGCCCTCGCGGGCCTCGCTGCCGCGGCCACGCCGGCGCCGTCGCCGCTTGCGGCGCGCGCCGTCCCGCTCGCCTTCGGCTGCGCTGCCGTCGGCTGCGTCCTCGGACAGGCCTTCGGTCTCCTCGGTCTCGACCTCGGATTCCGTCTCGATGTCGAACGGTTCTTCCTCGTCGTAGATTTCCTCGGCCGCCAGCGGCGGGGCGGAGGCCTGCGCGGCGAGCAGCGCCTTGGCGGCCTCGAGCGTGTGCACCTGCTCGCCCCGATCGATGATGAAGGATTGCTGGCCGCTCACGCTCGGATCGGCGATGACGGCGAGCGAGACCTTGAAGCTGTTCTCGAGGTCACGCAGATGGCCGCGCTTGTGATTGAGCACGTAGAGCGCCACCTCGGTGCGGGTGCGGACCACGAGATTGTGGGTGGCGCCCTTCATCAGCGTCTCTTCGAGGCTGCGCAGCAGTTGCAGCGCCACCGAGGACACCGAGCGCACGTGACCGGTGCCGCCGCAATGCGCGCACGGCTCGGTCGAGCTTTCGAGCACGCTGGCCCGGATGCGCTGCCGCGACATCTCCAGAAGGCCGAAATGCGAGATCCGGCCGACCTGGATGCGCGCGCGATCCTGCCGCAGGCAGTCCGACAGCTTGCGTTCCACGGAGCGGTTGTTGCGCTTCTCGTCCATGTCGATGAAGTCGATGACGATCAGCCCGGCCAGGTCGCGCAAACGGAGCTGCCGCGCCACTTCCTCGGCCGCCTCCATATTGGTCTTGAGCGCTGTGTCCTCGATGTGATGCTCGCGCGTGGCGCGGCCGGAGTTCACGTCGATCGAGACCAGCGCCTCGGTCTGGTTGAGCACGATATAGCCGCCCGAGCGCAGCTGAACGGTCGGCGAGAACATCGCGTCGAGCTGGCTCTCGACGCCCATCCGGGAGAACAGCGGCTGGCCGTCGCGATACTGCTTCACCGCCCGGACATTGGTCGGCATCAGCATCTTCATGAAATCGTGCGCCTCGCGGTAGCCGTCTTCGCCGGCCACGAGGATCTCGTCGATCTCCTTGTTGTAGAGGTCGCGCAGCGAGCGCTTGATCAGCGAGCCTTCCTCGTACACGAGGGTCGGGGCCTGCGACTTCAGGGTCATGTCGCGGACCGTTTCCCAGAGACGCAGCAGATATTCGAAGTCGCGCTTGATCTCGGGCTTGGTGCGGTTGGCGCCGGCGGTACGCAGGATCACGCCCATGCCCTCGGGCACGTCGAGATCCTGCACCACTTCCTTCAGGCGCGAGCGGTCCTGCGCCGAGGTGATCTTGCGGCTGATGCCGCCACCGCGCGCCGTGTTGGGCATCAGCACGGCATAGCGGCCGGCCAGCGACAGATAGGTCGTCAGCGCCGCGCCCTTGTTGCCGCGCTCCTCCTTCACGACCTGCACCAGCATCACCTGGCGGCGCTTGATGACTTCCTGGATCTTGTACTGCCGGCGCGGACGGAAGGTGCGCTCCGGCACTTCCTCCAGCACGTCATCGCCGCCGACGGATTCGACGAGCTCTTCCTCGATCTCCTCGCCGTCGTCCTCGTCGTCCTCATGGTCGCCGGACGCGGTGTCGGAGCCGTTCTCGTCGCCGGGCACGATGGTGACGCCGTGATCAGCATGTTCGCCCACGGCAGCGACGTCATCGTCGTCGTGCTCATCGTGATCATGCTCATGATGGTCGTATTCGTGATGTTCGTGCTCATCATGCTCGTGCTCGCCGTCATGATGCTCGTCGTGACCGTGATGCTCATGGTCATGCTCGTCGTCGTGCTCGTCTGCCGCGACAGCCGGGCTGGCCGCCTCGGCAGCGTGCGAGTCGCCGGTCTGCGGGCTCGCGGCCTCCGCAGCTTCGCCGGCGGGCTGCTCGGCAGCAGCGTCATGGCCCTGCGCGGCAACGGCATCAGGCTGACGGTCGGCATGCTCGCGCGATTCGTCGGCTGCGCCCTGCCGAGCTTCGCCCGAGGCGTCCCGACCTTGAGCCTCGACCGGGCCTTCGGAGAAGCCCTGCGCCTCGCTGGGAGCGGTCGCGTCGGCGTGCGGCTGATCGTCCTGCGCGTAGGCGTGGTGGTCTTGCGCCTCGTGGTCGGCCTCGTGCCCTTCGGTCGGGGCAGGGAGGCCCGCCTCGGCGGCCTCGACGATCTCGCTCTGGACCCGTTCGCCGCTGCCGCGGCGCCGTGAACTGCGGTGCCGGTTGCGGCGGCGGTTGGAGCGGTTCTCGCTTTCCTCTTCGGCTTCGCGGTGCGCGCGCTCCTCGGCCTCGATCAGAGCCTGCCGGTCGGCGACCGGGATCTGATAGTAGTCCGGATGGATTTCGCTGAAGGCCAGGAAGCCGTGGCGGTTGCCGCCATACTCGACGAAGGCGGCCTGCAGCGAGGGCTCGACCCGCGTAACCTTGGCCAGGTAGATGTTGCCGCGGAGCTGCTTGCGTTGGGCCGTTTCGAAATCAAATTCCTCGACGCGGTTGCCGCGGACGACAACGACCCGGGTCTCTTCCGGGTGGGTAGCATCGATCAACATCTTGTTGGGCATATTGGAACTCTTGGAGGCGACGGGCGCGATTGGCCGCGAGCGCGTGGCGCGCTGTCGGATGACGCGACGGTCCACCTGATTCGGGGGTGAGGGGAAGGCCTAAACGCAGCTGGTCGCGCCGCGCCAACCCTGATGCCGGCGGGGCGATTGGCCGAACGGGGATCTGGCCCCGCATCGGCGCGGATCGTCCGCTGGTCATGGTTGGCAACTCAGTCTGGCGCATCAAGCGTCGGCCCGTCTGGAATATGTGGGCGGCAGCGGGTGCCGCCTTCTCTGTTGCCGAAGGCCAGATTGCGCCGAAACGCTTGCCTGGATCGAATACCCACCCTGTCACGGGTGCGGTATCAGGCTATACCGTGTCTGACCTGGTGCCCGGGCGGTCTCTGCGAGGAGGCGCCCTGACAGGCGCCACTCGGCTCGTGACCGGCTCTCCGTTGCGGCCGCGCGGGATCGCGCAGGCTTTGGTGGAGCGTCGGAAAGGCGCTGGACTCTTCGCAACGACCGAGGACCCGATATCGAGCACCCCGATCACGAAGCTTCCGGCGTTTCACCGGAGGTTGAACGCGACACAACCGGCAGTAAGGATTAGCCTTCAGCCCTTCGTACATACGAGGAATGGTCAGGTCGCGCAAGCGAAGCGTCGCGGAACCGCAACAATCGGTGGCCTTTAACGAAAATGACAAAATTTGGCGGTTAACCCCTGGGATTGGTTGCGGTAAGACGATCCCGCGGAGGCATCGATTTGGCAATTGGCCGGGCGAATTACCTTTCCTTGCTGGGATGCGCGTCGCTGTGCGTCACGCAAATGTTATGTGCGGCGGTCATTCCGGCCCGCGCCCAGAGCGGACCGGTCGGCCAGGTGCCGCCTGCCGTGGTCGGGCCCGGGTTCCCCATCGCCACCGACGCACGGGTCGCCGGCGATTCCCGACAGACCCGTTTCGTGCTCGATCTCGACCGGACGGTGCCGTTTCGAACCTTCCTGCTCAGCGAACCCTATCGCGTCGTCGTCGACCTGCCCCAGGTCAGCTTTCATCTGCCCACTGGAGCCGGGACCAGCGGCCGTGGTTTGGTGAAGGCGTTCCGCTATGGGATGGTGATGCCCGGTGGGTCCCGCATCGTCTTCGATCTCACCGGCCCGGCTCGAATCGCCAACTCCACGGTGCTGGATGCCGCCAACGGTCAGCCGCCGCGGCTGGTGCTCGAACTGGAGGAGGTCGACGAGGCGACCTTCGCCCGCGCCATCGGCAGCGACAGCCGTCTTGCGCCCAGGCCTGCCGATTCGGGGTCCGCGACGGCGTCGGTCGCGGTCGCAGGAAACCCTGCGCCGGCAGTCCGGCCGCCGCCGACGACGGTCGCCATCGCTCCCCCTCCGACGGATGGTCCGCCGGACACCCGGCCCGTGGTCGTGATCGACCCCGGTCATGGTGGTATCGACTACGGCACCCAGGGCGGCGAGGTGCCGGAGAAGAATCTGGTGCTCGCCTTCGGCCAGGCGCTGCGCGACCGGCTGGAACGGTCGGGCAAGTTCCGCGTGATCATGACTCGCGACGACGACACCTTCATCCCGCTTGGAGACCGGGTCCGCATCGCCCAGAAGCAGTCGGCGGCTCTGTTCGTCTCCATCCACGCCGATGCGCTGCCGCGAGGTGAGGGCACTGCGCAGGGCGCGACCATCTATACGCTGTCGGACAAGGCGTCTGACGTCGAGGCGGAACGGCTGGCCGAGGCCGAGAACCGGGCCGACCAGATCGGCGGGGTCAATCTGACCGAGGAGCCGGCCGACGTCGCCGACATCCTGATCGATCTGGCCCGCCGGGAAACCCGCACGTTTTCCAACAGGTTCGCCCGTGTGCTGATGAACGACATGAAGACGGCGGTGCATATGCATAAGCGCCCGCTGAAATCGGCCGGTTTCCGCGTGCTCAAGGCGCCCGACGTGCCATCCGTGCTGGTCGAACTCGGCTATGTCTCCAATAAGGGCGATATGGGGAACCTGGTCTCCGACGCATGGCGGTCGCGCACGGCGGACGCAATGGCGCGGGCGATCGATGCCTTTCTGGCCAAGCGCATCGCCAACGCGGGCCCCGAGAGGCCGGACAAGCCGGCGGCGGTACGCGCAAAGCCCTAGTTTGGCCACAGCAACATCCGTATAAACGTGCTGCGAGGCACCCGGAATCAGTGAGGATTCCTTCTCGGCAGACTTGTGATAGGCTTGACCGCTGATAGGCTTGACCATGCGTTTCTCTGGCATGGGTCACGCGGCATTGCAGCCGACCGTGTGATTTTTGGCGGTAGCGCCTGTGGGTGCGCCGCGTCCGAGCCGAGAGACGAAACAAGAGTTGGAACGGATATTCGCCGATGCGCTTTCTGGTGCGGTTTTTGGGCTTCCTGTTCGCGGCCGGTACCGTCTTGTTCCTGGTCGGTGTGGCAGCAGCGGCCGGCCTGATCTGGCATTTTTCCAAGGACCTGCCTGACTACTCCCAGTTGCAGGATTATGAGCCGCCGGTGATGACGCGCGTGCACGCGGTCGACGGCTCGCTGGTCGGTGAATATGCCCGGGAGCGCCGGCTGTACCTGCCGATCCAGGCGGTTCCCAAGCTCGTGATCAACGCCTTCCTCGCCGCCGAGGACAAGAACTTCTACGAGCATGGCGGCATCGATTTCACCGGCATGGCGCGCGCCGCCGTGGTCTACGCCCAGAACTTCGGCTCCAATCGCCGTCCGCAGGGCGCCTCCACCATCACCCAGCAGGTCGCCAAGAACTTCCTGTTGACCAACGAGGTGTCGTTCGCCCGCAAGATCAAGGAAGCGCTGCTGGCGATGCGCATCGAGCGCACCTACTCGAAGGACAAGATTCTCGAGCTCTATCTCAACGAGATCTATCTCGGCTCGGGCGCCTATGGCATCGCCGCGGCGTCGCTGGTCTATTTCGACAAGTCGGTGAACGAGCTCACCGTGGCGGAGGCGTCCTATCTCGCCGCGCTGCCGAAGATGCCGGGCAGCCTGCATCCGATCCGCAATCGCGACCGCGCCATCGAGCGCCGCAACTACGTCGTCGATCGTCTGCTTGAGAACGGCTGGATCAAGCAGGCCGACGCCGACAAGGCGCGCAAGGATCCGCTGACGATCGCGAGCCGCAACACCGGCGCCCACATCTTTGCGGGTGAATATTTCGCCGAGGAAGTTCGCCGCGACATCTTCGAACGTTATGGCGAGAAGAAACTCTACGAAGGCGGCCTGTCCGTCCGGACGACGCTCGATCCGAAGATTCAGGTCATGGCGCGCAAGGCCATGGTCGCCGGACTCGTGAGGTACGACCAGGAGCAGGGCTATCGCGGGCCTGTCTCCAAGCTCGATACTTCGGGCGATTGGGGGGTGAAGCTCGCCGACATCAAATCGCTCTCGGACATCTCACCGTGGCGGATGGCCGTGGTGCTCGAGACCAGTGACCAGTCCGCCCGCATCGGCTTCCAGCCGCCGCGCGAACTCGGCGGCGCCGTCAGCAAGGAACGCCAGACTGGCCTGATCACGCTTGACGGCGTGAAATGGGCGCGGGCTGCGACGGCCAACGGCCGTGGCAAGGTGCCGACGTCGGTCGCCCAGGTGCTGCAGCCGGGCGACGTGATCTATGCCGATCCGCTGTACAAGGAAGGCAATCCGGTCGAAGGCCAGTATCGCCTCGAGCAACTGCCCGAAGTGTCCGGCGCGATGGTTGCCATGGACCCGAACACCGGCCGTGTGCTCGCGATGGTCGGCGGCTTCTCCTTCGACCAGAGCCAGTTCAACCGCGCAACGCAGGCCTACCGGCAGCCCGGATCGTCATTCAAGCCGATCGTCTATTCTTCGGCGCTCGACAACGGCTATACGCCGTCGACCCAGGTCGTCGACGCACCAATCGAGATCGACCAGGGGCAGGGCGGGCAGGTCTGGCGCCCCGACAACTTCTCCAACGGCAAATATCTCGGGCCCACGACCTTGCGCAACGCGCTGCGTCTGTCGCTGAACACGGTGACCGTGCGTCTCGCGCAGGACGTCGGCATGCCGCTGATTTCCGAATACGCCAAGCGATTCGGAGTCTATGACGAGCTGCCGAATTACCTCTCCTACGCCCTCGGCGCCGGCGAAACCACGGCCATGCGCATGGTCACGGCCTATTCGATGATCGCCAATGGCGGCCGTCGGGTGAAGCCGACCTTGATCGACCGCATCCAGGACCGCTACGGCCACACCATCTTCAAGCATGATGCCCGCGAGTGCCGCGGCTGCGACGCACCGGACGGCTGGAAGAACCAGAGCGAGCCGCAGCTGGTCGACCGCCGGGAGCAGGTTCTGGATACGATGACGGCCTACCAGATCACCTCGATGCTCGAGGGCGTGGTGCAGGCGGGCACGGCGACCGTGCTGAAGGAGGTCGGCAAGCCGATCGCCGGCAAGACCGGCACCACCAACGAGGCCAAGGACGCCTGGTTCGTCGGCTTCTCGCCGGACCTCGCCGTCGCCATCTACATGGGTTACGACAAGCCCCGGCCGCTCGGTAGGGGTAATGCTGCGACCGGCGGTCATCTGGCCGCGCCGATCGCAAAAGACTTCATGAAGCTCGCGCTGGCCGACAAGCCGGCCACGCCCTTCAAGATCCCGGCCGGCATCAAGCTGGTCCGTGTCGATGCCAAGACTGGCATGCGCGCGAGCCCCGGCGACGGCGGCCGCACGATCATGGAAGCGTTCAAACCTGGTACGGCGCCGCCGGACAACTACTCGGTCATCGGTGTCGCCGACGCCGATGGACGCGTGATGCCGTCGCAGAGCGGCGGCCAACCTGATGCTGGCAGCTTCATCATCCGTCCAGGCACGGGAAGCCTCTATTAGGCATTGGGCCGGCTGAAACTGATGCCGGTGCGGTGCAGAGCGATTGCGCTTTGCGCCGAGCGCCGTTACATCCCCTGTGAGAGACGATGCTGCGGCGCTTCAAGCCGTGGCCTGAAGAGAGCGACATGCGCGCGGAAATCGAGAAAATCGTAGAAGAGATCAAGCAGTCGGTCGGGCTGCTGAGGAGGCATCTTTGACGTCGAGACATCGACGGCAAGGCTGGCCGAGCTGAACAAGCTCGCCGAAGACCCCAATCTCTGGAACGACCCCCAAAAAGCTCAGCGGCTGATGCAGGAGCGGACCTCGCTGGAGGATTCGCTCACCGGCATTGGCAAGGTCGAACGTGAGCTCAGCGACAATATCGAGATGATCGAGCTTGGCGAGGCCGAGAACGATCCCGGTGTCGTCACTGAAGCCGAGAATGCGCTGAAGGAGCTGAAGAAGGAGGTCGCGCGGCGCGAGCTCGAGGCGCTCCTGTCCGGCGAGGCCGACAAGTTCGACACCTATCTCGAGGTCCATGCCGGCGCCGGCGGCACCGAGAGCCAGGACTGGGCGCAGATGCTGCTGCGCATGTACGCCCGATGGGCCGAGAAGCACGGTTTCAAGATCGAGTATCTCGAAGAATCGTTGGGCGAAGAGGCCGGCATCAAGTCGGCGACCATCCAGATCTCCGGGCATAATGCCTATGGTTGGCTGAAGACTGAAGCTGGCGTGCATCGCTTGGTCCGAATCTCTCCGTTCGATTCGAATGCACGCCGCCACACCTCGTTCTCTTCGGTGCAGATCTTCCCGGTCATCGACGACAGCATCAAGATCGACATCAAGGAGTCCGATGTCCGCGTCGACACCATGCGGTCCGGTGGCGCCGGCGGCCAGCACGTCAACAAGACCGAATCGGCGGTCCGGCTGACGCACATCCCAACCGGCGTTGCGGTGGTCTGTCAGGCTGGCCGGTCACAGCACAAGAACCGCGCCCAGGCCTGGGACATGCTGCGCGCACGTCTCTATGAGATCGAGCTGAAGAAGCGCGAGGAGAAAGCGGCGGCCGACCAGGCGGCCAAGACCGAGATCGGTTGGGGCCACCAGATCCGCTCCTACGTGCTGCAGCCGTATCAGATGGTGAAGGATCTGCGCACGGGCGTGCAGACGTCCGACACCGCCGGCGTGCTCGATGGCGATCTCGACGAGTTCATGGCGGCGACGCTGGCGCAGCGCGCGTTCGGCACGACGCCAGGCGCTGCGATCGAGGACGTCGATTGAGCGTGGCGCGCGTTGCCTTCATCGGGCTCGGGCGCATGGGCCATGGTATGGCCGGTCGTTATCTCGACGCAGGCTATTCCGTGGCGGTCTGGAATCGCAGCCGGGCGAAGGCGGAGGATCTGATCGCGCGCGGCGCGCGCTGGTCGACCTCGCCAGCTGATGCGGCAATCGATGCCGATGCGGTCGTGACGATGGTGGCTGATGACGACGCCTCGCGCGCGGTTTGGCTCGGGCCGGATGGCGCCGCGGCCACCATGCGGGTCGGCACGATCGCGATCGAATGCTCGACCGTATCGCGCGACCATGCGCTGCGTCTGTCGCGCGAGCTGGATGCGCGCGGCGTGACCTATCTCGACTGCCCGGTGACCGGGCTGCCCGACGCGGCCGCGAGCGGCAAGCTGACCTTGCTGGTCGGTGCCGACGCTGCCGATCTCGACCGCGCGCAGCCGTATCTGGCGCCGATCGGCTCGACCATTCGCCATTTCGGGCCCGTGGGCGCCGGGACAGTCTACAAGCTGATCAACAACCTGCTTGGCGCGATGCAGATCGCAGGTCTTGCGGAGGGGCTCGCAATCGCCGAGCAGGCCGGCCTCGACATGAAGCTCGTGTTGGAGGCGATCCAGAGCGGCGTCGCGGCGAGCCCCCAGGTTCTGCGCCACGCGCCGCGCATGATCGCGCGCAACTTCGCCGATGCAAGCTTCACCGCGGCGCTCCGTCACAAGGATGCAGCCTATGCGCTGCAGCTCGCCGAGCAGCTACTTGATGAGCGTCCCATCATGGCCCAGGCAGCCGTCGATGCTTATGCGCGGACGAAGGCGGCGATGCCGGATGAGGACGAAGGCCGCATGATCGAGCTGGTGTCGCGGCCGAGATCCATGCCGTAGGCACACCAGCGGAAAGCGGGTGGACGGCGCGAGGCTTCGCCTGCAAGGCTCGCGCGGATGAAACAGCGGTTTGCGGCGATGACATCCCAGATCGAGAGCATGGACGCGCGGGACTGGTCGCTGCTCTGCCTGCTCTCGCTGCTGTGGAGCGGATCGTTCATCTTCAACGGCCTCGCCTTGAAGGAACTGCCCCCGCTGACGCTGGTGCTGCTGCGCATCGTGCTGGCGGCGGCGATTCTGCTGCCGGTGGCGCGACTGCGCGGGCTCGGCTTTCCCCAGGGGGTTGTCGGCTGGCTGCCGTTCCTTGCCGTGGCGCTGTTCAACAATGTCGTGCCATTCTGCCTGATCGTGATCGGCCAGACGTTCATCACCTCCGGCCTTGCTGCCGTCCTCAATGCGACGACGCCGCTGTTCACAATCGTGGTGATGGCCGCCGCGGGAGAGGAAAGGCTGTCGGCCCGGCGGGCAGCGGGTCTGGTCGTCGGCCTCGTCGGGGTCGTGATCCTGCGGGGCGGACCGGGGCTCGGCGGCTCGGCGGGCGGCTACGGCATTCTGTTCGGTCTTGGCGCGTCGCTCAGCTACGGCATCGCCGCGCTGCTGGTGCGCCGCCATCTCGCCCATTCGCCGCCGCTTGCAACCGCCACCTTCCAGCTCTCGGCGTCCAGCGTGATGATGCTGATGGTCGCCGGCGCGGTCGACCAGCCCTGGCGTCTCCCGCTTCCCGGACTGCAGACCTGGGTCGCGGTCATAAGCCTTGCGGCGCTGTCGACGGCGTTCGCCTATATCGTGTTCTTCCAAATCCTGCGCCGCTCCGGAGCGACCAACGTGATGCTGGTGACGTTGTTGATCCCGTTGACGACGATCCTGCTCGGGTCGCTGGTGCTCGGCGAAAGCATCTCGTTGGGAGAGATCAGCGGCGCGCTGGTGATCGGGAGTGCGCTGCTGGTGATCGACGGTCGCATCTTCAGCGTCATTCGCCCTTCACCGCGACCGTCCTGCTGAACTGCACGCGCACGATCACTTCGTGCCGAACATCCGATCGCCGGCATCGCCCAGACCGGGCACGATGTAGGCGTGGTCATTCAGCTTCTCGTCGATCGCCGCGGTCCAGATCGGGATGTCCGGATGCTCCTTCTCGAACTTGGCGATGCCTTCCGGTGCCGCCAGCAGGCAGACGAAACGGATGTCGCGGGCGCCGCGCGTCTTGAGCAGCTCGGCAGCCGCGCAGGCGGAGTTGCCGGTCGCGAGCATCGGGTCCATCAGGATCACCGTGCGGTCGCTCAGGTCCTGCGGCGCCTTGAAGTAATACTCGACGGCCTGCAGCGTGTTGGGATCGCGGTAGAGCCCGATGTGGGCGATGCGCGCGGACGGCATCAGCGCCAGCATGCCGTCGAGGAAGCCGACGCCGGCGCGCAGGATTGGCGCAAGCGTCAGCTTCTTGCCGGCGATCTTCGGCGCCTTCATCGGCGCGATCGGCGTTTCGATGTCGACCAGCTCGAGCGGCAGGTCGCGCGTGACCTCGTAGGCCAGCAGCATGCCGATCTCGTTCAACAGCTCACGGAAGCCCTTGGTCGAGCGGTCACGCTCGCGCATCAAGGAGAGCTTGTGCTGGACCAGCGGGTGATCGACGACGTGAACGCTCGTGTTTGCCATGATTCAAGTCCAGCAGGATCGCAGGTTCTGTGGGAGATGGATGCGTGCCAGGCTCATGGCAGCACCTCGCGGCGGTCGGCGAGCATCGTCTCCGCCTGGCTGCGGCGCTCGGAGAGGAGCCCGGCGCTGACGTCCTGGATCAGGTTGAGCAGCACCTGCGCATCGCTGAGCCGCGGCACGGTCACGTAGTCGGCGCCGGCAGCGTAGAGGTCGTTGACGTCGGCGAGCAGGTCGGCGGTCGCGATGATCTTGGCCGATGCATTGATGCTGCGGACATGGCGCACCAGCTTTTCGTTATTGGCACCCTTGAGCAGCGAATCCGGGATGCTCAGGATGATCAGCTCGGCCTGGCCCACCCCCGCATGAATCAGCGTGTCGACGTTGCTGATGTCGCCATAGGTCACCTGGATGCCGCGATCGGACAAGGTTCGGAATACGACGGGGTTGAAATCGACCACGCCGATCTGCTCCAGCAGCGCTGGCTCGTTGCGCTCGATCTCGCTGAGCAGGGCGCTTGCCGTGCGGAAGAATCCGAGGAGAACGATCGGCCGTCCGGCGCCGTGTCCGCCCTCATGTCCGGCCTCGCCATCCTTGCTTGCATCGAGGTCGCGCAGACCGATCCGCTTGAGCAGCGGGATACTTCGCCGCGCGATCGGATCGGAGCGTACGATGACGAAGGTCGAGAGCACGGCGAGCAGCACGAAAGCAAAGGACGCTGCGCTCGACGTGCCGTTCTTGAGGTGCCCGGCGGCGGCGCCGGTCTGGATCACCACCAGCGAGAATTCGCTGATCTGGGCGAGGTTGAGCGCCGGCAGCAGGCTGGCACGCAGGCCCTGCCGCATCATGTAGAGCGGCGTGAACGTCGTGAGCAGCCGGCTCGCCACCGTGAACAGCGCGATCACGAGCGCCAGCCCCACCACGGACATCGTCGGGATCGGGATCGTCATGCCGAGCGCGACGAAGAACAGCGTGATGAAGAAATCGCGCAACGTCGTGACCTTGGCGGTGACGTCGAGCGCGTAGGGGAAGGTCGACAGCGAGACGCCCGCGACCAGCGAGCCCATCTCGCGCGACAGGTGCAGCCTTTCAGCGATCTCGCCGATCAGGAAGCACCAGGCCAGCGCGCCGAGCAGGATCAGCTCCGGAGTACGCGCGATGCGATGGAACACCGGCG
Source organism: Bradyrhizobium sp. SZCCHNRI3052 (assembly GCF_032484895.1). Lineage (NCBI taxonomy): Bacteria > Pseudomonadati > Pseudomonadota > Alphaproteobacteria > Hyphomicrobiales > Nitrobacteraceae > Bradyrhizobium > Bradyrhizobium sp. SZCCHNRI3052. The sequence continues at coordinate 630,714 of NZ_JAUETW010000001.1, forward strand.
GCAAGACGTAGCGGCTGAGGAGCAGGGCGATCGCGACCAGTGTGCCGGCGCGGGCGAACGACAGCAGGATCACGCTGACATGGAGGTCGTCGAGGCTCGGCTGCACCGCCAGGAACAGGATCGCGAACACGTCCTGCAGCACGAGCACGCCGAGCGTGATGCGGCCGGGCAGGGTGTCGAGCTCGCGCTTCTCGTACAGCACCTTGACGATGATGACGGTCGAGGACAGCGCGCAGGCGACGCAGAGATAGAGTGCGTCGTAGCTCTCGGCGCCCATCCGCATGCCGATCGCGACGAAGAACAGGATGCCGAGCGCGGCACCCCCGAGCAGTTGGACCCCACCGGCGATCAGAATCACCGGGCCGGCACGGATGATCTTCTTGAGGTCGATCTCGAGCCCGATCATGAACAGCATGAAGATCAGGCCGAGCTCGGAGATCACCGAAATCGACTCCTGGGACTTGACCCAGCCGGTGCCGAAGGGGCCAATGGCGAAGCCCGCGACCAGATAAGCGAGAATCGAGGGCTGGCGCCATCTATGTGCCGCCAGTCCAAGCACCCACGCAAACAGGATGCAGAGCGTGATGTCGCCGATCAGTTCATGCATGAAGCAACCCCCAAGGCGGCAACTTATGTCGTGCCGCCGCGCAAGGAAACCCGCAATCTGTCACATCCGGACGGGCGCATTCGCGCTGCTGCTCATCGCAGCTGTTGCGGCCGGCGCGGCGCAGGCCGCCGACGACGTGACCACCGCTTTCGCGAGCTCGCTGACGCCAGTTCCGGCGGAGCCCGTCACGGTCACGGGCGCCGTCTATGTCCCCGTCTATTCCAGCGTCGCGATGACCCCGGGCCGGGTCCAGGCCGATTTCTCGGTGACGCTGAGCATCCACAACGCCTCCGAGCAGCGGCCGCTGATCGTCCGGCGCATCAACTATTACGATACGGCTGGCACGCTGGTGGAGGCGCATCTGCACGAGCCCGTCGCCTTGAGGCCGTTCGCGACCGTCGAGGTCTTCGTGCCCATCAAGGACACCCGCGGCGGCACCGGCGCCAATTTCGTCATCGACTGGGCCGCGACCGGTGAGATCGCCGAGCCCGTCGTCGAGGCGCTGATGGTCGGCGGCATCGGCGCCGGCCATTACGCCTTCATCAGTCAGGGCCGCCCGATCCGGCTGACCGGGCGGTGAGCGCGGGGCGGCTCAGGCCGCCCGCACGTTGCCGAGGAATCGGTCGACCTCCTGCCGCAGCCGGTCGCTCTCCCGCGACAGCGACTGCGCCGCCGACAGCACGTTGCCCGAAGCAGAGCCGGTCTGCGAGGCGCCGCGCTGGACGTCGACGATGTTGGTGTTGACCTCGGTGGTGCCGCGCGACGCTTCCTGGATGTTGCGCGAGATCTCCTGCGTCGCCGCGCCCTGCTGCTCGACGGCGGCGGCGATGGTCGAGGAGATTTCCGACAGCCGCTCGATCGTCGTGCTGATCTCGCGGATCGCCGACACCGATTCCTGTGTCGCTGCCTGGATGCCCGAGATCTGCTGGGCGATCTCACCGGTGGCCTTCGAGGTCTGCTCGGCGAGCGCCTTGACCTCGGACGCGACCACGGCGAAGCCGCGGCCGGCATCGCCGGCGCGCGCCGCCTCGATGGTGGCGTTCAGCGCCAGCAGGTTGGTCTGGCCGGCGATGGTGTTGATCAGTTCGACCACGTCGCCGATCCTCGCGGCTGCCTTCGAGAGCTCGTTGACGCGGTCGTTGGTGGTGCGCGCCTGATCGACGGCGCCGTTGGCGATGCGCGCCGATTCCTGCACCTGGCGGCTGATCTCGGTCACCGACGAGGTCAGTTCCTCGGTGGCCGAGGCGACCGACTGCACGTTCGTCGCGGCCTGCTCGGACGCGGCGGCCACGGTGGTGGCGAGCTCCTGCGAGCGCGTCGCGGTCGAGGTCAGCGTGCCGGCGGACGTCTCGAGCTGCGACGAGGCCGAGGACACCGTCTGCACGATGCCGCCGATCGCGCTTTCGAATTCGCTGGCGAGCTTGTTCATTCCGGCCTTGCGCTTGACCTCGGCCGAGTGCTGCACGGCCTTCACTTCCTCGCTGTTGAAACGGACGATCGCCTGCACGGTCTGCAGGTTGCGCAGCGCCTCGCCGAGCTCGTCGTCGCGCTCCACCGGAATGCGGTTGTCGAGCTTGCCGGCGGCGATGTTCTGCATGGCGTCGTTGAGCACCTTGAGCGGCCGCAGCACCGCGCGGATGCTCTGCAGGCTGAACGTAGCGCCGATTCCGATACCGGCCAGGATCATCACAGAAATGATCGCGAGCACCACCAGATATTGTCTCTCGGCCTCCTCGTAGAGCGCCTTGCCTTCCTTCACCTGGATCTGAACGAGCTTGTCGAGTTCGTGCTTGGCGGCCTCGAACAGATCATGCCCCTTGGTGGCGATATGCTGGCTCGCCTCGTCGAACTTGCCCTGCTCGAGCAGAGCCAATCCCGGCCTGATGCCTTCCTCCAGATAGGCCTTGCGCTTGATCGCGAAGGCATCGGCGACGATCTTCTCCTCCGGCGTCAGGTAGCTCGCCATGTAGTCGGCCCAGACCTTGGTGATCCTGGCGCTGTTTCCGTCCACCAGCGCCCTGATGCCGTCGATCGGTTTTCCGGCCTTGCCGTTCGCCGCCGCAGACTGTTGCGACGACATGTTCTGCAAGGTGCGATCGTTGATCTCGAGCAATTGCGCCAGCGGGATCGTGCGATCCTCGTACAGCGACTTCATGGCGACGTTGGTGGAGCGGGTCGACAGCAGGCCGGCCGCGCCGATGATCAGCATGAACACGCCCAGCACCGCGGCCAAGGTCATCAGGCGCGCCCTGAGCGTACCCGTGAAGAGCGACAGGCGGTCGAACACCGAGCGGCGGCGGATGACGCCCGCGCTGATCGCGTAGCCCTGCGCCTTGTTCTGATTCAACAGCCCGTAGACCTTCTCGGCCTCGGCGCGCTGCTCGGCCGGCAGCTTGGTGCGGATGGAGGTGTAGCCCGTGATCCGGCCGTTCTCGCGGATGGGGGATGCGCTCGCCAGTACCCAGTAGAAGTCACCGTTCTTGCGGCGGTTCTTGACGGCGCCGGCCCACGGCTTGCCTTGCTTCAGCGTGTCCCAGAGATTGGCGAATGCGGCCTCCGGCATGTCGGGGTGGCGGATGATGTTGTGCGGCTGGCCCATCAGCTCGTCGGGGGTGAAGCCGGCGGCATCGACGAACTGGTCGTTGAAGTAGGTCAGCTTGCCCTTCAGATCGGTGCGCGAGACGATCAGCGTCTCGTCGGTGATCGGGTATTCGTTGTGGGTGACAGGCAGATTTTTGCGCACGGTATGACTCCAAATTGTCCCACCTGCATGCGGACACTGGATGCAGAGTTTCAGATCACCGCCTAGAAGGCGCCGACTCCTTAAAAGTTGCGTAAAACCTAGGCACCGTACGACTACGCACTGCTCATAAAGGTTGCAATTTGTATGGAATGCTCGCTCTCGCGCGCAAGTATGTGATTCAGCGTGCAGAAAGAGCTCCCGCGGCGCGGTGCACCCGGGGTTTTCGGCAGCGCCCCCTCGACGCGAGGGTGCAGGGAATGCCGGGTGAAGGCCTCACCCATGGCCCGCCTGCGAGAAGAATGCAGGCGGCAGGTACCACAGGCAAAGCCGTAACCGGCATTCCCTGCGCGATGGTTTTAACAACTTATACGCGATCTCCCCGGGGACCGGCTTTCTTGCCCCCGTCATCCGCGCCAGCGCATCTGCACCGGCACGAACTTGGCGCCAGCATCGGGGCGCCAGGACCACGCGACTTCATCGTCCGCGACCGCCATGCCCGTCGTGCATCGCAGCCCGCGTCCACCGCATCCCGCCCCAACGTCCGTGACGACGCGTACGCCCCTCGCAGAGAGGGCAGGATGGGGGGATCATACATGATTTCTGGAAAAACGAAATAACAAAATCGCGTGGGAGAATTCGGATGAGGGAGTTGCTGCCGGGCGTGGTCCTCCCCTTCAGCCGAATGATGGGCACCCGCCCGCGGTGGGGCCGGCCACGTCTTCGTGCTCCCGGCCAAGCGATGATCAGCCGCGTGGACCGTTTCGGCGGTCCGCTTGGCCGTTCTTCACCGGTTCACGCGCCGGGCGGCTCTTCCGTTCGAAAGCCCGCCGCGGCGATGCCGGCGATCGCGCAGGCTTCGTCATTGTCGCCGAGATCGCCGGAGATGCCGACGGCGCCGAGCACCTGCCTGTCCGGTCCGAGCACCAGGACGCCGCCGGGCGAGGCGACGAGGCGGCCGCCGGTCGTGGCTGATAGCATCGTGAAGAATGTCGGCATGTTGCCGGCGCGACGGCTCAGCTCGCGTGATCCGAAGCCCATGCCGAGCGAGCCGAAGGCCTTGCCGAAGGCGATGTCGAAGCGGACGATGCCGGCGCCGTCCTCGCGCTGATAGGCGATCAGGTGTCCGCCTGGATCGAGCACGGCGACCGCGAGCGGCGCGAGGTTCTTCGCACGCGCTTCGCGCAGCGCGGCGTCGATGATGATCACTGCGTCGGCGAGCATCAGCATGATGTGCGGTTCCTCATTCAATCTGCGATAGTGCCTCAGACGAACATCGCGAGGATGCCGAGAGGGTTCTCGGGCCGCGGAACGCGGAAACTGATCGTCTTCCAGTCCGCAGCGGCCGGCCGTTCCAGGCAGCGATCGAGCCAGCGGTCGACATGGGGCCATGGTGACATGTCGAGCGTGCCGAGCCGGGCCAGCGTCATGACGGCGGCGACATTCAGGTCGGCCACGGTGAAGCGGCCGCTGACGAGATAGGGCCTCTCGGTGAGATGCCGATCGAGGACCGCCAGCGGACGGCCGAGCTTGGTGAGCGCGATCCCGAGCTCGTCGGCATCGCGCTTGTCGGCATCGAACAGGACGCGATTGGCTGCGGCGAGAAGCAGGGGCTTCTCGATCTCGGTCACGACCCAGAAGCTCCACTGGGTGACGAGGGCGTCTTCTTCCAGGGTGGCCGGAGAAAGGTCGCTGCGGTAGCGGCGCGCCAAATGAAGGTTGATCGCGAGCGACTCGAACAGGCGGATCTCGTCGGAGACGAACGCGGGCACGCGTCCGTTGGGATTGATCTTCAGGAAGTCCGGCGTGTGGGTGCTGCCGTCGGTGAAGCCGGTCGGAACGTGCTCGAAGTCGAGCGCGAGCTCCTTCAGCATCCAGGCGCAGCGATGCGCGCGCGAGTGCATCGAGCCGTACAGACGTATCATGGTGTTTCCCCGGTTGTGACAGGCCTGCTGCGAGGCTCTTTGTCATTGGAGTGTTTGTCGTTCAGCGCGAGGCGCTGGCGGATCCGCGGCTGGCGCCTCCGGTGGCCGGATGCGTTAAAGGACGTCGGCGTTCACCCAGATGCCGTGGAAACCCTCGTGCACCCGGCACGGGAAGCGGATTGTCGCAATGGGGCCGGCCGACAGATTGCGTGCGTCGAGGATGACGAGATCGGTGCGGTTCTCCGCCCGCCGTCCGACGATGCTGAGCAGCCAGCCGTCGCCCTCGGCTGCGTGCGCGCTGCGGGGAACGAAGCATGGCTCCTCGGGCGAGCTCTCGGGGCCGGCGTAGTAGAAGTCGAGCTTGCCTGTCTCCTCGTCGAAATGTCCGAGGCAGGTGAAGGGCGGTCCCTTGGGGCCGAAGGGCAGCATCGGGCCGAGCTTGGGATTGTTGGTGCCGAACCAGAAGTGCCGGACGCGGGCCATCGCGAAGCGCTGGTCGATGACCGGCATCTCGCCGATGTGTCCGATGAAGCGCGAGATGTCGATGGCGCCAGATGCACTCGACAGATCGATCGTCCAACGTTCGCCGAAGGGCGGCAGCTCCTTGGCCTCGGGATCGCGGATGTCCGGGAACTGGCTGAGCCAGCCGGACTCCGTGACGAACTGGTCGAGCACCAGGCGGCTGCCGTGCTCCCAGGCGTTGAAGGTGTGGGTCTGCATCGCGAGCTTCGGCGCGGTGAACCAGCGGATGCCGGCCACGCCCTGCCGGCGCGGGATCACGGCGACATGGGTCTGCCTGTGGCTGTCCCAATGCCAATAGGGCTCGCCCTTCCTGACGCGATCCCAGTCGCAGACCATCGGGCAGATCACAAAGGCGATGTAGTTGCGTGATACCAGGAAGTCGTGGACCATCGAGCAGTAGGGCGCGGTGAAGCGCTCGGTGCGGGTGAACTCGCCGTCCGGCGCGATGGTGTAGAGCTCGATGTCATTGCTGGCCGTGCCCTCGCAATTATAGGCGAACGCGATGCACTCGCCGGTGAGCGGGTCCATCTTGGGATGGGCGGTGAAGGTGCGGCTCCGGAGCTGGCCGCCGAAATCGGTCTCGCCACGGGTCTCCAGCGTGACCGGATCGAGCTCGTAGGGGCGGCCGGATTCCTTCAGGGCATAGAGCTTGCCATGGTGCCACATCACCGAGGTGTTGGCGGTGTTGGCATCCTCGCCCGCCACCTCGGGTGAATCGGTGAACGGATTGCGATAGGCGCCGAACAGCGCCTTGCGCGCCTGCCGCTCGATCAGGAACTTGCGGGTACGGACGTAGCGCATCGCCAGATCGGCATGACCGTTCTGGATGCGGACCATGTGCACCATGCCGTCGCCGTTGAGGAAGATGTCCTTGCCCAGCAGAGGCGGGTAGGTGTGGTCGGCGCTGTTGCGGTAGTAGACGCCTTCCAGCCCCGCCGGAATGCGGCCGATCACCTCGAGGTCGTGCACCTCGCCTTCGATCCGCACCGGAGCTGCATAGCCGGAGAACACGATATCCTGCGGAAACTCCAGGCCGTTGTGCTGCGTGACGTGTTTGTTCATGGGACTCTCCTTGGGGGCAGGGGGCTCAGGCGGAGCGCAGCATGGCCGGTGATGCGGCGGTGCGTGCCTTGAAGGTCAGCATCAGGACGACGGCGAGCGTGGATATCGTTCCGGCCACGTAGCTCAGGCCGCCGTAGCCCAGGCTCTCCACGATCGCGCCGGCGACGGCGGGTCCCGCGGCCGATCCGATCATCATCATCGCCGGTGTCGCCGCGACTGCGCGCCGGCTCGGGTCGATCTGCGACAGCAGTCCGAACAGGAACGTGTGGGTGAAGATCACGATCGAGACGTAGGGGATCGCAAAGGCCGCGTAGGTCGAGAAGCCCTGGGCATTGACGATCACGAAAGCCAGCATGGCCTGCAGCAGCGGGCCGGCAATGCCGATCGCGATCGGCGACAGGCGTCGTTGCAGGGCCGCCGCCAGCGCGCCGGGAAGCAGGTTGATGAAGCCGACGGCGATCAGAACCTTGGTGACGTCGTCCTGCGACAGCCCCTTGTGATGGCCGATGCGCTCCAGGAAGGAGAAAACGAGCGACTGGTTGAAGGCGAGGCAGATCACGACGGCGATGATCAGCCAGGCTCGGCCGGGCATCGCGTGCAGCATCTCGCCGCCGGTCTCGGCGGCGGCGACGGAGCGCGGGAAGCCGAGAGAGGCCAGGAGCGCCGCGACCGCCATGCTGGCTGCGAACACCGCGAACAGCAGGCGCGGGCTGATCGCATGGATCAGGGCCGGCACGGTGGCGAAGAAGGCGACGCTGAAGACGGCGAGCGCGACATTGGCGAGGCCGAACAGGCGGTGCGGATTGTCGGTACGGCCCATCGTGCCGTGCGTCATCGACAAGGCGGCACCGGCTGCGAGGCCCGCGATGGCGTGGATGATCGGCAGAACCCAGAATGGCACCAGCTCTGGCGGCCTGCCGGCGAGATAGCCGAACGCCGCAGCGGCCACGATGAAGCCGCCGACCACGATGCTGCGCGCGTCGAGCCGCGCGAACGATCGCGCGGTCACCAGGCTCGCGAGCACGATGCCCGCCAGGAAGCTGGTGACGGTCGCACCCGCCTGCGCGGGCGACAGACCGTAGAATTCGATGAACGTTCCGACCCAGACCGGCAGCGCCACCAGGTCCAGCATGCCGGCTACGTGGCACGTGGCGAGCACGACTCCACCCGAGCTCGATCGGCTCATGTTTCCCTCCCCGTGAACGGACCAGTCGCGGGGGCCCCTTGGCCCGGGCTTTCGCGCCCTCTGCCGACGCTGGTCCGAGCACACGCTAGGTCGAACCCGTGATCCGGCAAAATCGATTGAATTGCGCATCGTCATCGATACGATCGATACCAAGTGACAAGTCCAGGGGAAGGGAGCGCGCTGCGATGCGGCTGGACAGGTTCGATCTCAATCTGCTGGTGGCGCTCGACGCGCTGCTCGACGAGCGCAACGTCACGCGGGCTGCGGATCGCCTCCGGCTCGGTCAATCCGCGACCAGCGCCGCGCTGGCGCGTCTGCGCGAGTTCTTCGAGGACGAGTTGTTGACCCAGGTCGGACGGCAGTTCGAGCTGACGCCGCTCGCCCAGGCGCTGGTCGAGCCGGTCAAGGACACGCTCGTTCGTGCGCGCGCCGCGATCAGCACGAGGCCGGACTTCGATCCCTCGACGATCAGCCGCACGTTCCGAATCTGTGCATCCGACTACGCGACCTATGTGCTGGTGTCGCGAGTGGCGATCGCGCTCGCGCAGCGCGCGAGCGGATTCCAGCTCGAGATCGCGCATCTGCCCAAGCATGTCGAGCAGGTGTTCGGGCTCGGCGACATCGACCTGCTGATATTGCCCGAGCAGTATGCATCACGGATAGCGCATCCGCAGACGCATCTGCTGTCGGACGATCATGTCTGCATGATGTGCCGGGAGCGGCCGTTGCGGCGTGGCAAGCTGTCCGAGGACGATTATTTCGCGGCCGATCACGTCAACGTCCGCCTCGGCGAAGCCGGCACCTTCTCGTTCGAGGAATTGTTCTTCCCGCGCGCCGGCCGGCCGCGAAAGATTGCCTGTACGGTCGATTCCTACTGCCTCCTGCCCAGGATGTTGTGCGGGACGGACCGGATCGCGACACTGCATCGGCTGCTCGCGCAGGATCTGGCGCTGCATTATCCCGTGAAGTTCGTCGGCTTCCCGTTCGAGATTCCGCGCCTGAACGAGTCCATGATCTGGCCCTCGTTCAGGGATCAGGACCCCAGCCACAAATTCCTGCGCCAGGTGTTCGCCGAATGCGCGGCGCAGATTGCGTCCGAAGGCCGGAGCAAGGCACGCGCGTCGCGCAAATGACCGGATGTTGTCTCGTGCCCGCGGTCGGCGACCATTCCGACCTGCTGCTCGGCGCGATCACGGTGAGGGATCTGGCCTTGCGCAAGGCGCTCAAGGATGTGCTGGTGCGGCTCAGCATCGGCGTCTCGCAGGACGAGGCGGCGCTGGAGCCGGGCGAGTTGTGGGAAGATTTGTCGCGCTTTGTCGATGCGCTCGGCGCGGCGTGAGCCGGTCGGGTCCGGGCGCGGCCGGGCCAGCCATGGGCGGCCTCGGCGGCCGGTATCCCGGAATTGTCCGGTGTCGTGCCCGCCCGGCTGCAATGGTGTTTCGCCGGACCGGATGGTATGGCTCGACACACGCGCGATCGACGCGACCAGCAATGGACCGAGGCATGATCATGAGCGGCAAGCCGGTGATCCGGATCATTCTTGGGGTCGCGGCCCTCATTGTCCTGGCGGCAGCGCTGGTCGTCGTGTTCGATCCCGCCCTGGTCCGTGACGTCCCGATCATCGGGCGGGACAAAACGGCCGCGAGCGGAGCGGCAATCCCGGCGGCCGAAGCGCCGGGGCAGTCCGCATCGGTTCCGACCGCCGAGCAAGCGCCGTCCGCCGCGGACCATGGTCGCGGCGCGAGCCCGCTTGCGACGATGCAGCAGCAGGCGAGTGGTCTTGCCGACGCGCTGGGCCCGCTGGTTCCACAGTCGGGCGCCGAAAGCGATGGTCCGGCGTTCGATGTCGTCAACGTCGCTCCTTCGGGTGACGCCGTCGTCGCCGGGCGCGCAGCGCCCGGCGCCACCGTGGAGCTGCTGCGCAACGGCGAGGTTCATGACCGCGTCGTTGCGGACCGGGCCGGACAGTTCGCCATGGTGCCGCCCCGTCTCCCTGCCGGAACCTACGATCTGACCCTGCGATCGAAGCTCGCCGACGGACACGAGGTGACGTCGAAGCAGAGCGTGGCGGTGAACGTCGAGGCCGGGCGGCAGCAGGCCACGGTGGCTCTGCTGTCGCCGGATGAGCCGACGCGCGTTCTGTCGAAGCCGGCCGGCGCGATCCCGCAGGCGCCGGCGGTGGACGCGGTGGATCACGAGACGAATGGCGTCCTGCGCGTCAACGGCCGGGCGCGTCCGGGCGCGACGGTGAGGCTTTATTTGAACGATCGCCTGATCTCATCGACGGTGGCGGGTGCCGACGGACGTCTCAGCATCGCGATCGGCAAGGACGTCAGCCGGGCGGGCAAAGACCGGATCAGGCTCGACGAGGTCGATCCGGCATCCGGCTCCGTCCAGGCGCGCGCCGAGGTCCCGTTGAGCCTGCCCGACGACGCGACGACTGCATCGCTGTCCTCGGTTGTTGCGGGGGCCGAGACGGCCAAGGCACGCGCGGCCGCTCAGTCCACGCTGGTCGCGGCTGCAGGCAACCCGCGTGAGGCGATCGTGCCCTCTGCCAGAGGCGAGCCGAAGATGACGACGGTCACGGTCGCCCGCGGCGATAGCTTGTGGCACATCAGCCGCCGCCTGCTTGGGGGCGGCACGCGCTACGCGGTCATCTACAAGGCAAACCGGGAGCAGATCCGAAGTCCCGATCTGATCTATCCGGGCCAGGTCTTCATGCTCCCGGCCAGGCGATAGGCCCGGCTGTGGAGCGCCCGCGCGGGACGCTGCACCGCACCAACTTGATGTGAGCTGATTGACCTAGCCCGCGCTCAGCCGGACGCCGGCGCGCAGGAATTTCTGCGGGTCGACGGCTTCGCCGTCGATGCGGGTCTCGTAGTGCAGATGCGGGCCGGTCGAGCGGCCGGTCGAGCCGACCTCGCCGATGATGTCGCCGATCTTCACATACTGGCCGATCTTGACGTTGATCTCGGAGAGATGGCCGTAGCGGGTGGAGAGGCCGTTGCCGTGATCAACCTCGACCATGCGGCCGTAGCCGCCGGCCCAGCCGGCGTTGACCACCTTGCCGTTGGCGGTGACGCGGACCGGATCGCCGGTGGCGGCGCGGAAGTCGAGGCCGGTGTGCATGGCTGGGCGGCCGAGGAACGGATCGGAGCGCACGCCGAAGCCGGAGGTGAACTCGACCTCGCCGATCACCGGCTTGCGATAAGGCACCAGCGACAGCGTGCGGTTCATCTTCTCGACCTGGGCGCGGGTGATGCTGATGCGGTAGAGCTGGCGCTCGAACGGACCGGATTCGGCGCCGAGCTTGACCGGCACGAACGGGCCGCCCATGCCGCCCTTCGGTGCCGCGGCTTCGAGCTGACCCATGTCGAGGCCGAGATCGGTGATGACGCCGCGCATCCGGCGCAGCTTCGATTCCAGCGTCTCCTCGGCCGAGGACAGCATCGCGATCTGCCGCGCCTCGACCTGGTCGAGCGAGCGCGTCAGCCGCGTCAGCACGTTGTCGACGCCGGCGAGCTTGGTCGATGGGTTCGGCTGCGCGTTGGCCATCACGGGGCTGCGCGATTCGAGCCGGGCCTCGCGGTCCGGCGGCGCGGTGAAGATCACGGTGTCGCTGATCGGCGACGGCTTGGGCGTGGCTGGCGCCGACGGCGGCTCGATCGCGACAGGCGCGCGCGCCGGGGCGCGGATCGAGCCGGTGATGTCGGGCATGCTGCCGAGCGCGGTGGCGCGGCCTTCAAGCGCGCTCTGGCGCTTCAGGATCTGGTCGAGCTTCTGGTCGAATTGCTCCTGGTCGAGCAATTGCCGGCTGGTGGCGCGATCGACCTTGGCGCGTAGCTCGGCGATGCGGTCCTCATAGGCGTATTGCATCTCGGCCTGGCGCGCGATCAGCCGCGTCAGCACGTCGTCGCGAAACGCGAAATAGGTCGCGGTCGCCGCCGACCACAGCCCGAGCAGGCTGACGGTGCCGACCACGATCCAGAATACCACCGGGCCGATGCGCACCTGCTTGCCGGCATGCACCAGCGTGTAGTCGCTCTGCGACGCGGCCGCGACCGGCGCCGGATGGCTGACGGGGGCGCGCCGATGGTGATGGGCGTGCCCACGGTCATGAGAATGGTGCTGGGGATATTCGGCGTGATGGCCGGAACGATACGACATCGGCACTCCCGCGCCGGCCGGAGATCGTCGTTCCAGCGGCGTCATTTACGGGAGCGATTTGACCCCTGCATGGTTAATTTTCCGCCAACGCCGTCAGGCGCATTCTCAGAGCGCGCGCGCCGCCGCGAGCACCGCGTCGGCATGGCCGTCGACCTTGACGTTGCGCCACACTTTGGCGACGCGGCCGTCGGCGCCGATCAAGACGGTGCTTCGGATGATGCCGAGAAACTTGCGGCCATAGAGCGACTTCTCGCCCCAGGCGCCGTAGGCCTCCAGCATCTCATGTGTCTCGTCCGAGATCAGGGGCACGGCGAGATCGTGCTTGTCGCGGAAATTGTCCTGCGCCTTGACCGAATCGGCGGAGACGCCGAGCACTGCGGCGCCGGCGGCAGCGAAGTCCTTCGACAGGCGGGTGAAGTCGATCGCCTCCTTGGTGCAGCCGGGCGTATTGGCCTTGGGATAGAAGAACAGCACGAGCTTCTGGCCGCCGTAGTCGGCCAGCGAAACGGTTCCGCCGCCATCGCGCGGCAGCTTGAACGCGGGTGCCTTGACGCCCTCGGTGAGGCCCGTTCCAGTGGTGGCTGGCGTCCTGGTGGGCCCGGCCTTCGCAGCTCCCGTTTTGGTGGTCGCGGCTTTGGACGTCGTGGTCTTTGCGGAGGTCGTCTTGGTAGAGGTCGTCTTGGCGGCTTTCGCCACTGCCGGTTTGGCCGTCTTCTTGGTGGCCTTCTTGGCCGCGGTGGCGAGCCGGTTCCCGTCAATCGCCCCGTAGGACGCCGGGTTGGAGGATTTCTTTTGTGATTCCTTTGACATACGCCTTCCTTTCGTCGCTTTCGGCGGCTCAAAAATGAAAGTATCTCGGTTCTTGTCCGGTGTCCCGGGATCGATCTGGAATCCGTGCTTCGCGGCGCGCAGGGGATCGCGCCTCTTGCGATGAAGCGAAGATCATGGCTACCAGCAGGCGTGAGCACCAGCGCAGTTGAGCACAGTGCAATGACGACTCTCGTACCGTCTCCGGATCAGACGTCCCCGCCACAGAATTCGTCCGGCGGTGGAGAGGCGCCGGTCCGCTGGCGCGAGCAGGTGGGCAAACCTGACGGCGGCGGGGGATAGTGACGAGGATGTCGCGCGTCGTCCGCGCCGCCGGCGAAGCGCCAGCGGCGTGTTGACAGCACCCGCCGAAGCGTGACGGGATCATTTGGGGCATCGAGTCCTGCCGGCAGTGAGCACGCGCGCTGCGTGAACGGGCGGGGCCACACCGGCGACCAACCTGGCCGAGGCCAGGTTGGCACGAATGTTTCGGACACGAGGGGCCGGCACCGAGAGGCAATGGCAAGACAGACATCACCCCACCGGCCCCATCTGCAAGCGGACACCCAGGGCCAGCAGTGGGATGAGGCCGACTGGGATGTGGCCGACCAGTATGAGGCTGCCGCCGAGCACGACGAGACGGTCGGGCAGCGCGCCCGGCGCCTGTTGTCGCGGCCCGATTCGGGCGGGAGCACCGGTCGATTCGGCTGGGCGCGTCTGCCGGGCGGCCGCGTGGCCAAGCGGGTCGTCATCACGCTGGCATCGCTCATGCTGCTCGTCGGGCTCGGCTTCGCCGGCCTGTGGCTGCGGCTCGGTGCGGGCCCGATCAGCCTCGATCTGGCGACGCCGTGGCTCGCGGCGGCGATCGAGGACAATATCGGCCACGGCAACACCGTCGAGGTCGGCGGCACCCAGATCGAGCGTGCCGGCCGGATCAGGATCGCGGTCCGGATCCGCGACATCATCGTGCGCGATCAGGATCACGCCATCGTCGCCAGCGCGCCCAAGGCCGAGGTGCGGCTGTCCGGCGCCGCGCTGCTGATGGGCCAGCTGCGTGCCGAGAGCCTCAAGCTGGTCGACGCCGAGCTCGCGATTCGCATCACCCCGGACGGCACCGTCACGGTGTCGACGGGGGAGACCACCAAGCCGCTGGCAACGGGCGTCGCCTCCAAGCGCGATGCCGGCCTGCCGCCGACATTCCCGCGACCGGGACAGGCCGCGCCACCGCCCAACGCACCGGGACCGCAGGCCGGCTCGCAGCCAGCACCGCCGGCCATGTCGACTGTGCCCGCGACCGCTGCGCCGAACGGCCTGCTTGCCGGCCTGGACTGGCTCGACAGCCTCAGCCTCACCGGGCTCGATGGCCAGAACCTGAACGAGATCGGGTTGAAGAACGGCGTGCTGATCGTCGACGACCAGCAGCGCGGCAACAAATGGACGTTCGAGAACATCAGCCTCAGCCTGCGCCGGCCGTCCGGCGGCGGGGTGGCGCTGAGCCTCGGCGAAGAGGGCGCCAAGCCGTGGCAGCTGCGCATCCTGGTCGGGCCCCAGGCCAACGGCGTGCGCACGGTGGACATCAAGGCCGACAAGGTCTCCACCAGCAACATCCTGCTGGCGATGCGGCTCAAGGATCTCACCTACATGGCGGACCTGCCCATGACCGGCGAGATCAAGGGCGAGCTCGCGCGCGACGGGCTGCCGACCTATCTGCGCGGCAAGATCAACATCGGCGCGGGCAAGATCATCGACACCGATACGCCCGACTATCCGATGGCGATCGACTCCGCCGAGATCAGCATGGAATGGGACGCCGGGCGCCGCGTGCTGATCGCGCCATTGAAGGTGATCTCGGGCGCCAACCGCATCACGCTCAACGCCAATCTCGAGCCTCCGAACGACACCGCAAACGACTGGCGGCTGGGTCTCAACGGCGGCACCATTCTGCTCGGCGCCATCGAAAACGAGCCACCGCTGATCTTCAACCGCATCTCGATCAACTTCCGCTTCGACACCGAGGGCAAGCGCGTGCTGCTGACGCAGGCGGAGGTCTCCAATGGCGAGATCGGCGTCGCCGGCACCGGCAGCGTCGACTATGCCGGCGAGCCGCGGCTGAAGCTCGGCTTCGCGGCGACGCCGATGCCCGCGCTGGCGATGAAACGGATCTGGCCGGCGCTGATCGTGCCGGAGGTGCGGGCCTGGATCATCGAGCGCATCGAGCGCGGCTCGGTGCAGCGGATCGACGTCGCCGTCAATTCGCCGACGCGCAACCTGCCGCGAAAGGGGCCGCCGATTCCCGACGATGGTCTCGACGTCAACATCGTCGCCACCAATGTCACCGTGCATCCGGTCGACGGCTTGCCGTCGGTGCGCGATGCCGACGTGAAGGCGCATGTCACCGGCCGCACCGCGACGGTGACGATCGGGCAGGGCGTCGCGGATACGCCGGCCGGGCGCAAGCTCAACTTCTCCGACGTCGTGTTCGAAGTACCGGACATGGCGCCGAAGCCGTCGCCGTCGCGGGTACGCATGCGCGTCGAAGGGCAGGTCGCCGCTGCCGCCGAAATCCTCGCCTCCGACCGGCTCAACGATCTGTCGTCGATGCCGATCGATCCCAACCAGACCAAGGGAACGTTCCAGGCCAGCGTCAATCTCGCGATGCCGGTCAAGGGCGAACTGACCAAGGCCGACACCAGCTACGCGGTCACGGCCGATCTCAATGGCTTTGCCGCCGACAAACTGGTGATGAACCAGAAGCTCGAGGCCAACACGCTCAAGATCGTGGCCAACACCGCCGGCTATCAGGTGAAGGGCGACGTCAAGATCAACGGCCAGCCGGCCACGCTCGACTATCGCAAGCCGACGGAAGGCGACGCCGACATCAAGATGCAGGCGATCCTCGACGATGCCAGCCGGGCCCGGCTCGGCATGGATCTGGGCACTGCGATCACCGGCAACGTGCCGCTCAAGCTCAATGGCAAGATCGCCGGCTCCAGCGATCGCGACAGCCGCATCGGCGTCGAGGCCGATCTGACCCAGCTCAAGCTCGACAACCTGCTGCCGGGCTGGGTGAAGAATCCGGGCAAATCCGGCAAGGCCACCTTCAACGTTGTCGCCAAGCAGCAATCGACACGCTTCGAGGACATCAACATCGAAGGCGGCGGCGTCTCCATCAAGGGCTCGCTGGAAGTCGACCAGAACGGCGACCTGATGAACGCCAACTTCCCGACCTATTCGCCGTCGGAAGGCGACAAGACGCAGCTCAAGGCCGAGCGCGGCCAGGACGGCGTGCTGAAGCTGTCGATGCGCGGCGACGTGTTCGACGGCCGCGGCTTCCTGAAGTCGGCGATCTCGGGCACCAACAAGGACGCCGACAAGAACAAGGCACGCTCCAACCTCGACTTCGACGCCGAGGTCAAGCTCGGCGCCGTTGCCGGCTTCAACGGCGAGGCGCTGCGCAGCGTCGACCTCAAGTTCTCCAGGCGCGGCGGCGCCTTCAAGAGCTTCAATTTGACCGGCAAGGTCGGCCGCGACACGCCCGTCACCGCCGACATCCGCGTCGGCCGCGAGGCGCCGAGCGCCGATCCTCGCGCGCGTCGCCAGGGCCGCGAGGTGATCTATCTCGTAACCAACGATGCCGGCGCCCTGCTGCGCTTCGCCGACACCTATTCCAAGATGGCTGGCGGCGAGCTGGAACTGGCGATGGAGCCGCCGACGGCCGACTCCAGCCCAAAGGAAGGCCTGGCGATCGTTCGCAACTTCACCGTCAGGGGTGAGCAGGCGCTGGATCGCGCCGCCTCCGGCGCAGCACAGGGCGCCTCGCAAGGCATCGCCTTCACCATGCTGCGCGCGGAGTTCACGCGGCAGAACGGGCTGCTCTCGATCCGCGACGGCGTCGTCAAGGGACCGACGCTCGGCCTGACCATCGAGGGCAGCATCGACTACAACGTCAACCAGGTCCGGGCTTCGGGCACGATCGTGCCGCTGTACGGGCTGAACAACATGTTCAACCAGATCCCTATCGTCGGGCTGTTCCTCGGCGGCAGCAATGAAGGTCTGTTCGGCGTGACCTATGAAGTTGTGGGCACGCCAAGCCAGCCTGTGGTGCGCATCAACCCGATCTCGGCCATGCTGCCGGGCGTGACGCGCAAGATCATGGACTTCAACACCGGCAAGCAGCCATACCCGCCGGCGGAGCTGCCGCCGAACAATTGACGTTGCCGGCCGCCGGCGTTCGGCGACGTCAACGAACCGATCGATGCGGTTCAGGCCGCTCTGACGCCAGCAAGGAAGGTGTCGACCTCGCTGGAGAGCTGCTCGGCCTGCTTGGAGAGGTTGCCGGCCGCGATCAGCAGGTGGCCGGCGGCGCTCCAGGTCTCATTGGCCGCCGTCGAGACGCCGCCGATGTTGGCGGTGACCTCGCGGGTGGCCTGCGCGGTCTGGGTGACGTTGCGCGCGATCTCCGCGGTGGCCGGTCCCTGTTCCTCGATCGCCGATCCGATCGTGGCCGCGATCGCGGACACCTCCTCGATGGTCAGGGTGATGCCGTCGAGCGCGCCGACCGCTTCCCACGTCGCGTTCTGGATCCGGGCGATGCGGTCGCCGATCTCCTGCGTGGCCTGTGCCGGTCTGGCTGGCCAGGCTCTTCACCTCCGCCGCGACCACGGCAAAGCCGCGCCCGGCTTCGCCGGCGCGCGCGGCCTCGATCGTGGCGTTGAGCGCCAGCAGGTTGGTCTGGCCCGCGATGCTCGAGATCAGCTCGGCGACGTGCTCGATCTGCTTGGCGCCATCGGCCAGGGCGCGGACGATCCCGTCGGTATGGCGCGCGCTTTCGACGGCGCGTCCTTGCCGAAATAACTATCATCAAGCAGCCTACTAATCATGAACGCGTGGTTGTTGTGCGCCGTCCACTATGTGGACGGGCGGCTGTCGGAGCGCGCAAGCACATCGTGCTTGGACCGCGGGCCAACTACGTGCGAAGTGCCGGAACGACCAGGAACGGGATCATGCCGATGACGACGCTCACGAGCGCGAGCAGAATGACGGCATCATAGCCGTGGGTGAGATCGTGGATGACGCCGCCGCTCCATGATCCCAGTGCCGATCCGAGCCCGCTGCCGATCGTGATCGTGCCGTAGATGGTGCCAAGCCGCCTGCCGCGGAAGATCTTCATCGCGGTCGCCGACAGGAGCGGCCCGCGCGAGCCGATCATGCTGCCGAAGCAGACGACGAAGCCGGTGAGCAGGAAGATGTTCGGCGAGAATTGCAGCGCCCACAGCATCAGGATTCCTGCGATCGATACGGCGTAGGAGAACAGCACCGACGGCCGCCGGCCGATCAGCCCGTCGAGGGCCGAGACGCCGAGCATGCCGAACAGCAGCACCACGCCCGAGAAGCCCCAGGCGGTGGCGGCCTGCAGCGGCGCAAAGCCGGCATCGATCAGATAGGCGACGACCTGCGGCGCGATCGCATACATGCCAACGGCGGTGAAGAAGAAGGTCGAGAACAACGCCCAGAAGGCGTGATGGCGCAGCGCCCGCGACAAGGTCCAGGCATCGCCGGCGAGTTCGTCGGCAATGGGCCTGGTGATGTGGGGCGCGCCGGCGGCAAACAGCCGCCAGGGCAGCAGCGCCAGCGGCACCAGCAGGATGAAGGTGGCGGCGCCGAACGCCTGATATGTGCTGCGCCACCCGATCGCGTCGATCAGCAGTTGCGAGCCCGGCAGCAGGATCAGCACGCCGGCGCCGGTGGCGGAATAGATCACTGCCATCGCGGTCGGCAGCTTCTTGCCGAACCAGCGGCCCAGCAGGATCGAGTTGGGGACGTTGCCGATCAGCGCGATGCCGATGCCGACGCACAGGCCGATGCTGATCTGGAACTGCCACAGCGCCTGCGCGTGCGCCGCGGCCGTGAAGGCGGAACCAAGCAGCAGGAGGCCGAGCGCATACACGGCGCGTGGTCCGGAGTGATCGAACAGCCGCCCGATCAGCGGTGCGGCGAGGCCGCCGGCGAGCGCCGTCAGTGAATAGATCGAGACGACTTCGGAACGGTCCCAGCCGAAGCTGTCGGAGATCGGCTTGAGAAAGACGGTGAAGCTTTCTCCCAGCCCGCGGCCAATCACCGATAGCGCAAAGCAGAGACCCAGCACCACGAACGCCATGCGCACTCGTGGTGGAGCTGTCGGAATTTCCTCGGCTTGCGCAGGCTCTCGCGGCGCGCTGATCGTCATGCCCTGAGGGAGCGCCTTTCGGCCTTCCCTGACAAGCAGGCAAAAGCGAATGCGGCTATGCAGGCCTGACCAGCACGTGGCGCTTCTTGCCCAGCGACAGCTTGATCACGCCCTCGCTGGTCAGTGCAGCCGGCGTCAGCGCCATCTTCTCGTCGGTGACCGCAATGTCGTTGACGCGCAGGCCACCGCCCTTGATCTGCCGCCGCGCCTCGCCGTTGGAGCCGACGAGGCCGGCCTTGACGAAGGCGTTGAGCACGCCAAGGCCCGCGTCGAGCTCGGCCTGCGGCACCTCGACCGTCGGCAGGTTCTCGGCGATGGCGCCTTCCTCGAAGGTGCGGCGGGCGGTCTCGGCAGCGGTGCGTGCCGCCTCTTCGCCATGCAGCAAGGTGGTGGCCGCATCGGCCAGTGCCTTCTTGGCCTCGTTGATCTCGGCGCCCTGCAGTGCACCGAGCTTCTCGATCTCGGACAGCGGCAGCGTCGTGAACAGCTTGAGGAACTTGACGACGTCGGCGTCCTCGGTGTTGCGCCAGTACTGCCAGAAGTCATACGGGCTGCACTGGTCGGCGTTGAGCCAGATCGCGCCCTGCGCGGTCTTGCCCATCTTGGCGCCGGATGCGGTGGTCAAGAGCGGCGTGGTCAGCGCGAAGAGCTGCTCGGTGCCCATGCGGCGTCCGAGCTCGACGCCGTTGACGATGTTGCCCCACTGGTCGGAGCCGCCCATCTGCAACCGGCAGCCGGTGCGGCGCGCCAGCTCGACGAAGTCGTAGGCCTGGCAGACCATGTAGTTGAACTCGATGAAGCTCATCTCCTGCTCGCGCTCGAGCCGCAGCTTGACGGAGTCCATGGTCAGCATGCGGTTGACCGAGAAATGCCGGCCAATGTCGCGCAGCATCTCGATCCAGTTCAGCTTCGTCAGCCATTCGGCATTGTCGAGCATGATGGCATCGGTGGCGCCATTGCCGTAGCGCAGCACCTTGGCGAACACGCCGCGGATCGACGCCTTGTTGGCCTCGATCTCCTCGACCGTGCGCATCGCCCGCGTCTCGTCCTTGCCGGAGGGATCGCCGACCATGGTGGTGCCGCCGCCCATCAGGGTGATCGGCTTGTTCCCGGTCTGCTGCAGCCAATACAGCATCATCATGGTCAGGAAGTTGCCGATGTGCAGCGAGCGTGCGGTGCAGTCGTAGCCGACATAGGCGGTCGCCTGGCCCTTGGCGGCGAGGGCATCCAGCCCCTCGAAATCCGAGCACTGATGAATGAACCCGCGGCTCTGCAGCACGTTCAGGAAATCAGACTTGAAGCCAGTCATTGTCGGCGACTCTGAGCATTTGTTTACGGTATTGACCGCTTGTCGCGGGGACGTGCGGGAGGCACATGCCACGGATACGGGCGTTGTGGCATTATAAGATGCGCCGGGCTTGTACAAGCATGTGCACGGCCTGGGCGGGACCTCAAATCGGCCGTACTTGGCAAGCAGGGCAGGGTTTTCAGGTTCGACTGCAATGATTCTGACCGCACTTGGCCTCATGAGTGGCACCTCGCTCGACGGGGTGGACGTGGCCCTGATCGAGACCGATGGGCGGCAGATCAAGAGCCTCGGTCCCTCGGGCTACCGGGCCTATAGCGCCGCGGAGCGCAGCCTGCTGCGCGAGGCGCTCGCCGATGCGGTGCAGATCGAGCGGCGCGATGCGCGCCCCGGACGGGTGCGCGACGCCGAGCGCGTCGTGACGGTGGCGCATGCCGAGGCGGTCGCCGCGTTCCTGGCGCAGCACCGGCTCAAGCCCGAGGACATCGACATCATCGGCTTCCACGGCCAGACCGTGCTGCACCGCCCCGAGCGCCGCCTGACCGTGCAGATCGGCGACGCGGCCGTGCTTGCCAAGTCCGTCCACATCCCGGTGATGCACGATTTCCGCGCCGCCGACGTCGATTTCGGCGGGCAGGGCGCGCCGTTCGTACCCGTCTATCACCGCGCCCTGGCGCAGTCGCTGTCGCGCGCGGGGCCGATCGCCGTGGTCAATATCGGCGGCGTCTCCAACATCACCTATATCGACGGCGACGACGTGCTGATCGCCTGCGACACCGGTCCCGGTAATGCGCTGCTCGACGATTTCATGCACCGGACCACGGGACAGGCATTCGATCAGGATGGCCGCGTGGCGGAGCAGGGCAACCCGGACGAGGCCTGGATCACCAGTGCGCTGGAAATGCCCTTCTTCGCGCTGCCGCCGCCGAAATCTCTCGACCGCAATGATTTTGCCGCGCTGAAGCTGGGCGATGTGAAGCCGGCGGACGGGGCCGCGACCCTGACGGCGTTCACGGCCGCAGCGATTGCCCGCATCGTCCCGCTGCTGCCGAAGCCGCCGGCGAGCTGGATCGTCTGCGGCGGCGGCGCCCGCAACCATACCATGATGCGGATGCTACGGGAGCGTGTCGCGCCGGCGAGCGTCGAATCGGCCGATGCGCTGGGCTGGTCGGCGGACGCCATCGAGGCCCAGGCGTTCGGCTTCCTGGCGGTCCGCGGCATGAAGGGCCTGCCGCTGAGCTATCCCACCACCACCGGCGTGCCGTTTCCGATGACCGGCGGAGTGATCGCGCGGCCATGATCCATGCATCTGCATGGACCTTGACAGTTCCATGCGCATGCATCTAGTTTGATGCATCTGCATCAAACTGCCGAGGATGTCATGGCGCCTGCCCTGAAGCTGATCAGCCACAAGCTCTGCCCCTATGTGCAACGCGCCGTCATCGCGCTCACCGAGAAGGGCGTCGCATTCGAGCGGATCGACATCGATCTCGCCAACAAGCCCGACTGGTTCCTGAAGATATCGCCGCTCGGCAAGGTGCCGGTGCTGGTCGTGCCGACGGCGCAAGGCGAGGTGGCGCTGTTCGAGAGCAACGTGATCTGCGAGTACATCGAGGACACGCAAGCCGGCGCGCGGCTGCATCCCGAGGGCGCGCTCGCGCGTGCGCAGCATCGCACCTGGATGGAGTTCGGTTCAGCGATCCTCGGCGATCTCTGGGGCCTGGAGACGACGCAGGATGCCGCGGTGTTCGCGGCCAAGCGCGAGGCGCTGACGGCGAAGTTCGTCCGCGTTGAGGCTGCGTTGGGCGAGGGGCCGTATTTCGATGGCGTCCGCTTCAGCCTAGTCGACGCCGTCTTCGCGCCGATCTTCCGCTACTTCGATGTGTTCGATGGCTACGGCGATCTCGGCATCTTTGCGTCCACGCCGAAGGTTCGGGCGTGGCGCGATCGGCTCGCGCAGCGGCCGAGCGTGAGGACGGCGGTCAGCGCCGACTATCCGCAGCTGCTGCGCGCGTTCCTCGCGCGGCACGATGCGTATTTGTTGAAGCAGGCGGCGTAGGAACGTTGTTGTCGTACCGAGCGTTCACGCCACTCACAGTGCCATCGCCCGGCTTGACCGGGCGATCCAGTATTCCGAGACGCTGATGATCAGCCGAGAAGCCGCGGCGTACTGGATCACCCGCTTTCTTTCGCGGGTGATGACGCAACCTCACCTCACATTGGCGAGGCGCATGTCGAGATAGGCGGTGATGGTTTCCATCAGCGGCTCGAGCTTGCCGTCGAAGAAGTGGTTGGCGCCGGGGATGACCTGCTGGTCGATCACGATGCCCTTCTGCGTCTTCAGCTTCTCGACCAGCGTGTTGACGTCCTTGGGCGGCACCACCGCATCGCGCTCGCCGTGCACGATCAGGCCCGAGGACGGGCAGGGCGCCAAGAACGAGAAGTCGTAGAGGTTGGCGGGCGGCGCGATCGAGATGAAGCCCTCGACCTCCGGGCGGCGCATCAGGAGCTGCATGCCGATCCAGGCGCCGAACGAGAAGCCGGCGACCCAGCAGGCGCGAGCTTCGGGGTTGATGGTCTGCGCCCAATCGAGCGCGGAGGCCGCATCGGACAGCTCGCCGGTGCCGTGATCGAACGAACCCTGGCTGCGGCCGACGCCGCGGAAATTGAAGCGCAGCACCGAAAAGCCGCGATGCGCGAAGGCATAGTAGCACTGGTACACGATCTGATGGTTCATCGTGCCGTGGAACTGCGGATGCGGATGCAGGATCATCGCGATCGGCGCGTTCTTCTGCTTCGCCGGATGGTAACGGCCTTCGAGGCGGCCGGCCGGACCGTTGAAGATGACTTCAGGCATCAGAGAATCCTTGGCAGAGCGTCGACCGACTTCGTCCATGCTTCATCTGGCGCCTCGCCGACGAGTTCAGCAGGAAAAGTGGTGATCGAGCGCCATCCGTTCGCTTGGACGGAGCAGCGCTGGCGTGACTGGAAGTTGGCCTTCTAGCATGGAGCGCGGGGCAAAAAGCAAGGATTTTCAACGCCCGGCAAGGCGGCTGCGGCAGGGATGCAGGCCGGGCTGCCGATACAGTGGCGGGGCGAAGCGGTCGCGGAACGTGATCCGAATGCGCCTGCAATTCGATGAAAATACTGGCGTTTTCGTCTGCAGCCCGGCCGTTCAGCGCAGCGACGCCCTGTGCTCCAGTTGCGCAACGGCGCTGCGATAGCGGCGGCTGCCCTGCGCGGATTGTCCGTTGTCGAAGGTCAGGCCGAAATCGCCCGTTGGCAGGACCGAAAGCGCGGCGACCCGGGCCATGTTGACCAGCCGGCCGCGGTGGATGCGGACGAGCGCGAAGCGGGCGAGCTCGACCTCGGTGGCCGACAAGGTGCCGCGGATCAGATGTCGCCTGCCGTCGGCCATGGCATATTCGACGTAGTTGCCGGCCGCGGCGACCCACAGGATGTCGGCCGGCGAGATGCGGATGCGGCTCGCGCCGTCGCGCAGCCAGAGCGTGGCAGGGGCAGGAGGCTCGGATCGCCGTGTCGGCTCTCGGACAGCGCTCGCGCGATAGCCGTCGTACAGCCAGAGCGTGGCACCGATGAGGAGCGCCGTCATGACGTCCTTGCGGAACTCGTACACGATGGTGGCCAGCGAGAGCTGGAAGTCGTACGCGCCGCCCGCGCTCCACATCAGCAACTTGCGCAGCGTCACCATGCCGATCATGTGAAGCGCAGAGAAGGCGACCACGGCGGCAATTGCGAGCGCGATGTGACGTGCCATGGCAGCCGGACCCAGCCGGATGGAACGAACCGTAGCGACCAGCAGCGGCGCCAGCAGGATGAGGACGACAATGCTCGTCATCTCCCACAGCAACTGTTTTTCCAGATCATAGGCCGCGCCCCGCCTGACGGCATCGTGGGCGGCGGAGAGGGCGTTGACGACGCCGACGCCGAGCGAGAGCCCGGCCATGATCGCTTAGAAGGTCCGATCATTCGGACGCAGCATCGAGCCGACAAGCTTGTTCATGGCAACGGACCCGCTATCTCAATCTCGCGCCCGACAATATCACGCTGGCCGTCGCGCATCATCATGGCGCGGGCGAGCGATGGTCGTTCGTGGCCCGAGTTGATAAGAACGAGCCATGGCCGACAGGATCTATCTCGACTGGAATGCGACGACCCCGCTGCGACCGCAAGCGCGCGCGGCGATTCTCGCCGCCATGGATCTGGTCGGCAATCCCTCGTCGGTTCACGCCGAAGGCCGCAAGGCGCGGCGGCTGACCGAGGAGGCCCGCGAGGTGATCGCCCGGGGGCTCGGCACCGTCGCGCGCAGCGTGGTGTTCACCTCCGGCGGAACCGAGGCCAATGTGCTCGCCTTGAGCCCAGGCCTGCGCGCGCCGGCCGGCCCGGTCGAGCGGCTGCTGGTGTCGGCGGTCGAGCATGCCTCGGTGCTGGCCGGCGGCCGGTTCGCGCCATCCGTCGTGCAGACGATCCCGGTCGACCCCTCCGGCGTGGTCGATCTCGGCCGCCTGGAAGCCCTGCTGGCCGGAGGGCCGCCGGCGCTGGTATCCGTCATGGCCGCCAACAACGAGACCGGGGTGCTTCAACCGGCTTCGAAAGTTGCTGAGATCGTGCACCAGGCGGGCGGCCTGCTGCAGGTCGACGCGGTCCAGGCATTCGGGAAAATACCCCTCGATATCAAAGGGATGGGCGCAGACCTTGTAACCATCTCTGCGCACAAGATCGGCGGACCCAAGGGCGTCGGCGCGCTGGTTCTGGGCGCTGGTGTGGAGGAGCCGATTCCGGTTCTCCGCGGTGGCGGCCAGGAGCGCGGTCGCCGGGCTGGAACCGAAAACGTCGCAGGAATTGCCGGATTTGGCGCCGCGGCCGGTGCTGCCCTGGCTGGGCTCGAGGTCGACCTGCCCCGGATCACGGCGCTGCGCGACCGGCTGGAAACGGGCCTTCGTCAAACCGCTGGCGTGACGGTATTTTCCTCCGAAGCGGCGCGGCTTCCGAACACGACGCTGTTCACGGCGCCGGGGCTGAAGGCCGAGACAGCCGTGATCGGGTTCGATCTCGAAGGAATCGCGGTGTCTTCCGGCTCGGCCTGCTCGTCCGGCAAGGTCCAGCCCTCCCATGTCCTGGAAGCGATGGGCGCCAGTTCCGCAGCGGCCCAGGGAGCGGTGCGCCTCAGTCTGGGCTGGTCCACGACGGAGGCGGACGTCGATCGCGGCCTGCAGGCTTGGCGAAAGCTGTCATTGACCCTACTTAAAGGTGGCGACGAAACCGTGCTTGAGCGATTCTAAGGGCGTGATTTCGTCGAGGAAACGTCGTAAGACGGTTCCAGAACGTGTCCACCGCGGTCCTTGAAACCGCGAGCGGAGGATTGGATGCCAGCCGTACAAGAGACGGTCGACCGCGTCAGGCGGATCGACGTCGACCAATATCGCTATGGGTTCGAGACCGTCATCGAATCC
Organism: Bradyrhizobium sp. SZCCHNRI3052; assembly: GCF_032484895.1. Taxonomy (NCBI): domain Bacteria; kingdom Pseudomonadati; phylum Pseudomonadota; class Alphaproteobacteria; order Hyphomicrobiales; family Nitrobacteraceae; genus Bradyrhizobium; species Bradyrhizobium sp. SZCCHNRI3052. The sequence goes on from NZ_JAUETW010000001.1 coordinate 656,736, forward strand.
GAGAAGGCTCCGAAGGGGCTTTCCGAAGACACCGTCCGCTTCATCTCGGGCAAGAAGAACGAGCCCGCCTGGATGCTCGAATGGCGCCTTGAGGCCTATCGCCGGTGGCTGACCATGACCGAGCCGACCTGGGCGCGCGTCGACTATCCGAAGATCGATTTCCAGGATCTCTACTACTACTCGGCGCCGAAGCCGAAGAAGCAGCTCTCCTCGATCGACGAGATCGATCCGGAGATCCTGAAGACCTATGAGAAGCTCGGCATTCCCTTGCGCGAGGTCGCGATCCTCGAAGGCGTCGAGCCGGTGCCCGGCGCCGGCAGCCCCGAGACGCGCAAGATCGCGGTCGACGCCGTGTTCGATTCGGTGTCGGTGGCGACGACGTTCAAGGAGGAGCTGAGGAAGGCCGGCGTGATCTTCATGCCGATCTCGGAGGCGATCCGCGAGCATCCCGAGCTCGTACAGAAATATCTCGGCAGCGTGGTGCCGACGTCCGACAATTTCTACGCGACCTTGAATTCGGCGGTGTTCTCCGACGGCTCGTTCGTCTACGTGCCGCCGGGCGTGCGCTGCCCGATGGAGCTGTCGACCTACTTCCGCATCAACGAGCGCAACACCGGCCAGTTCGAGCGCACGCTGATCATCGCCGACAAGGGCGCCTACGTAAGCTACCTCGAAGGCTGCACGGCGCCGCAGCGCGACGAGAACCAGCTGCATGCCGCCGTGGTCGAGCTGATCGCGCATGACGACGCCGAGATCAAGTACTCGACGGTGCAGAACTGGTATCCGGGCAATTCGGAAGGCAAGGGCGGCATCTATAATTTCGTCACCAAGCGTGGCGACTGCCGCGGCGACAATTCCAAGATCTCCTGGACCCAGGTCGAGACGGGATCGGCGATCACCTGGAAATATCCGAGCTGCATCCTGCGCGGCGACAATTCGCGCGGTGAGTTCTATTCGATCGCGATCTCGAACGGCTATCAGCAGGTCGATAGCGGCACCAAGATGATCCATCTCGGCAAGAACACGACCAGCCGGATCATCTCCAAGGGCATCGCCGCAGGCCGCTCGCAGAACACCTATCGCGGTCTCGTCACGGCGCATCGCAAAGCCACCGGCGCGCGCAACTTCACCGCCTGCGATTCGTTGCTGATCGGCGACAAATGCGGCGCGCATACCGTGCCGTATATCGAGGCCAAGAATTCCTCGGCCACCTTCGAGCACGAGGCGACCACGTCCAAGATCTCCGAGGACGTGCTGTTCTACTGCATCCAGCGCGGTCTTTCGCAGGAGGAGGCGGTCGGGCTCGTCGTCAACGGCTTCGTCAAGGACGTGCTGCAGCAGCTCCCGATGGAGTTCGCGGTCGAGGCGCAGAAGCTGATCTCGATCAGCCTCGAAGGTTCGGTCGGCTGAGGCCACATTGCAGCGGGGCCGCGGCGCGGCCCGCTCGTGCTGACATCGATATCATACGCCCTCGGAACCCGATGGAATCGGTGGCGCCAGGGCAAGCGTTGAGCGGAAACAGATCATGGCACTACTCGAAATCAACAACCTGCAGGTCCGCGTCGAGGAGCGCGAGATTCTCCACGGCCTGACGCTGTCGATCGACGCCGGCAAGGTGCACGCGATCATGGGGCCGAACGGCTCCGGCAAGTCGACGCTGTCCCACGTCATCGCCGGCAAGCCGGGCTATGAGGTGACCGGCGGTGAGATCCTGTTCAAGGGCGAGGATCTGCTTGCCATGGCGCCGGACGAGCGTGCCGCCAAGGGCGTGTTCCTGGCGTTCCAGTATCCGGTCGAGATCCCCGGCGTCGCCACCATGACCTTCCTGCGCACCGCGCTGAATGCGCAGCGCAAGGCGCGCGGCGAGGAGGAGTATTCGACGCCGGACTTCCTCAGGAAGGTGCGCGAGATCTCGAAATCGCTCAGCATTCCGCAGGACATGCTCAAGCGCGGCGTCAATGTCGGCTTTTCCGGCGGCGAGAAGAAGCGCAACGAGGTGCTGCAGATGGCCCTGTTTCAGCCGTCGCTCTGCATCCTCGACGAGATGGATTCCGGCCTCGACATCGACGCGCTGCGCATCGCCGCCGACGGCGTCAACGCGCTGCGCTCGCCGGAGCGCTCGATGATCGTGATCACCCACTATCAGCGGCTGCTGAACTACATCGTCCCCGACGTCGTTCATGTGATGTCGAAGGGCCGCGTCGTGAAGAGCGGCGGCAAGGAGCTCGCGCTCGAGCTGGAGGCGTCCGGTTACGCCCAGTTCGAAGACGCGGCCTGAGCCTCGCGTGAATGGATCTGTGATGAACGTAGCTTTGGTCAAGAACGACAGCGGTCCGGCGGCGAGCAGCTTGCTCTCTGCCGCTTGGGGCCGTCTGCCCGGCACCGGCAAGGTGGCCGATATCCGGCGCGAAGCCTTCTCGGCTTTCGAGCGCACAGGCCTGCCGCACCGTCGTATCGAGGAATGGAAGTACACCGATCTGCGTGCGCTGATGCGCGAGGTGCTGCCGCTGGCAGGCGCGCCGGATGCGGCGGCGCTGGCGCGGGCTAAGGCCGTGCTGGCTTCTGTTGCCGTCGACGGTGCTCGGAAGCTGGTGCTGGTCGACGGCGTGTTCGTGGCGGAGCTCTCGGATATTTCGGCCTCCGAGGATGGTGTCAAGGTTCGCACGCTTCGCGAGGCGCTGCAGAGCGCCGGCAGCGAGCGGCTGCTGGAGACGACTGTCAACGATGCGATGGTCCTGTTGAACGGGGCGCTTGCGACCGACGGAGTCCTGATCTCCGTGGCGGACGGTGCAAAGCTCTCGCATCCGCTGCAGATCATTCACATCGCGACAGCATCGCAAGCATCGCGTGCCAGTCGCTCACATCTTTCGGTGGGGAACGGCGCGCAGGCCACCTTGATCGAAAGCGCGATCGCCGCCGATGATGCCTCAGGCTATCAGGCCAATGACGCCGTGGTCGTCTCCCTCGGTGATGACGCTGCGCTGTCCACCATTCGCCTGATGCGCGATGCCAGCGATGCTGTGAACATCACCTCAGCCAGGTACGAGGTCGGTGCGCGGTCGAAACTCAATCTCTTCAACATGACGACAGGCGGCGCCGTCAGTCGTCTGCAGGGCTTCATTACTCTCAAGGGCGAAGGCAGCGAGCTGATCGTCAACGGCGTCAACCTGCTGCGTGACAAGCAGCATGGCGACCTGACGCTCGTCGTCGACCATGCGGTGCCGGGCTGCACCAGCCGCGAAAACTTCCGCGCGGTGCTCGACGATCGCGCTCATTCCGTGTTCCAGGGCCGCATCATCGTCCGCCCCCACGCGCAGAAGACCGACGGCAAGATGATGACCCGTGCGCTGCTGCTGTCCGACGAGGCCGAGGCCGACTCGAAACCGGAACTCGAGATCTTCGCCGACGACGTCTCCTGCGGCCACGGCGCCACCGCTGGCGCGCTCGACGACAGCCTGTTGTTCTATTTGCAGGCCCGCGGCCTGCCGGAGAAGCAGGCCCAGGCGCTGCTGATCCAGGCCTTCGTCGGCGAGGCGATCGAAGCGATCGAGGACGATTCCTTGCGCGAGCGCGTCATTGCTGCTGCCCAGGACTGGATGGAGGCGCGCGCATGAGCACGCATCCCGCCGTCTCCAACGGATCCTACGACGTCGCCCGCATCCGCGAGGATTTTCCTGCGTTGGCGCTGCAGGTCTACGGCAAGAAGCTCGTCTATCTCGACAACGCGGCGTCTGCGCAGAAGCCGCGCGCGGTGCTCGATCGCATGACGCAGGCCTACACCAGCGAATACGCCAACGTGCATCGTGGCCTGCACTATCTCGCCAACGCCGCGACCGAGGCCTATGAGGGCGGCCGCGAGCGGGTCACGCGCTTTCTCAATGCACGGCGCAGCGAGGAGATCATCTTCACCCGCAACGCGACCGAGGCGATCAATCTCGTGGCGTCGTCGTGGGGCGGACCGAACATCGGCGAGGGCGACGAGATCGTGCTCTCGATCATGGAGCACCATTCCAACATCGTGCCCTGGCACTTCTTGCGCGAGCGCCAGGGCGCGGTGATCAAGTGGGCTCCGGTCGACGACGACGGCAATTTCCTGATCGACGAGTTCGAGAAGCTGCTCACGCCGAAAACCAAGCTGGTCGCTATCACCCAGATGTCGAACATGCTCGGCACGCTGGTCCCGGTGAAGGAGGTCGTGCGCATTGCGCATGCGCGCGGCATTCCGGTGCTGGTCGATGGCAGCCAGGCCGCCGTGCACCTCGCCATCGACGTCCAGGACATCGACTGCGACTTCTACGTCTTCACCGGCCACAAGCTGTACGGGCCGACCGGCATCGGCGTGCTCTACGCCAAGTACGACCACCTCGTTGCCATGCGCCCCTACAATGGCGGCGGCGAGATGATCCGCGAGGTTGCGCGCGACTGGGTCACTTATGGCGATCCGCCGCACAAGTTCGAGGCTGGCACCCCGATGATCGTCGAGGCGGTTGGGCTCGGCGCCGCGATCGATTACGTCAACTCGGTCGGCAAGGAGCGCATCGCCGCGCATGAGCACGACCTGCTCACCTATGCCCAGGATCGGCTGCGCGAGATCAACTCGCTGCGGCTGATCGGCACCGCCAAGGGCAAGGGCCCTGTGATCTCGTTCGAGATGAAGGGGGCGCATGCCCATGACATCGCGACCGTGATCGATCGGCAGGGCGTCGCGGTGCGTGCGGGCACGCACTGCGTGATGCCGCTTTTGGAGAGATTCAACGTCACGGCGACCTGCCGGGCCTCGTTTGGCATGTACAATACGAGGGAAGAGGTCGATCAGCTTGCACAGGCATTGATCAAGGCGCGGGAATTGTTTGCATGACCGACACGGCCGACGTCAAAACTCAGTCCGTCGAAACGCATTCGGCGCTGCCGCCGGAGGAGACCGAGCGGCTCTCCAGCGAGATCATCGCGGCGCTGAAGACGGTGTTCGATCCGGAGATCCCGGCCGACATCTACGAGCTCGGCCTGATCTACAAGGTCGACATCAAGGACGACCGCAGCGTCGACGTCATGATGACGCTGACGACGCCGAACTGTCCGGCGGCCGGCGAGCTGCCGACCATGGTGGAGAACGCGATCGCGAGCGTCCCGGGTGTCGGCGTCGTCAACGTCAGCATCGTCTGGGAGCCGCAATGGACGCCGGACCGGATGAGCGACGAGGCCCGGCTCGTCCTGAACATGTGGTGAGACGAGCGGGCACGAAGTTTGAATAGTAAGGGCGGATCACATACCCCGCCGGGATGACGCCATGACCAGCACGACGAATTCGACAGCGCCTGTTGCCAAGCCCAAGCCGCGGCCCCGCCCGCAGGTGATGCGGCTCACCGATGCGGCGGCCAAGCGCATCCGTGAGCTCACCGATCGCGCCGAGTCCGAGATCATCGGATTGCGTGTCGGTGTCAAGAATGGCGGCTGCGCCGGTCAGTCCTACACGGTCGAGTATGCCCATGATATCCGGCCGACCGACGAGGTCGTCGAGGACAAGGGCGTCAAGATCCTGGTCGATCCCAAGGCCGTGCTGTTTCTGCTCGGCACCGAGATGGACTATCAGGCTGACAAGATGCAGGCCCAGTTCGTCTTCAACAATCCGAACCAGATCAGTGCCTGCGGCTGCGGCGAGTCGGTGCAGCTCAAGCCGGCCGAGGTCTGATCGTCCGCTTCCAGCCAGTGCGGCTCCGGAGCTGTCACGTTCCGGACATTGACACGCGCCACCTTCCCGACCGAAAACTCCGGGCGAGCAAGTGGGGTGTTGGCGGGAGCTGGCGCGATGGACCGCGAATTCCTGATCGATCTGTTCGCCGGCTTCGGTCCGGTCACGATCCGGCGGATGTTCTCCGGCTTCGGCATCTCCGCCGACGGCATCAACTTCGCGCTCGCGCTGCGCAGCGGCCTTTATCTCCGTGCTGACGAAACCAGCTTTGCCAGATTCGAGGAGGCCGGATCCAAGCCGTTTTCCTACGAGACCCGCGCGCGGACCATGACGGTGCGGTCGTATTGGCAGGTGCCGGCACATCTGTTCGATGACACCGACGAGTTCGCGGTCTGGGCGAGAGATGCATTCGCAGCGGCCCAGAGGGCGGCCTTGAGCAAGCGGACCAGCAAGAAGCGGGCGGCGCGGGGCAACAGACTGGTCCCGACCCGGGGTGGGGCGAAGCCTGGACCAACCAGGCCGGCAGTGAAAAAGACCAAGCCGGCCAAGACGGGAAAGGTGGCCAAGAGCGTTGACAAGAGCGCAGACAAGGGTCCCGCCGGTCGCAAAACACGCAGCGCGACAGTGGCGCGGGGCCGGCAGACGTCGCGCGCAGCATCATCGCGAACACGCTGATGCTCCATATGCGTCGCTGGCGACCTTGCCGTCAGGCGACCTGACCTCGCGTCGTCGTCGCGTATTCGGGATCGTTCTCGCATACCACCTTGTTGCGGCCGTTGCGCTTGGCGGCATAGAGGCAGGCGTCCGCGCGCTCGATCAGGGCGTCGGTGTCGTCGCCGGCCCGCAGCACGGATACGCCGACCGAGATGGTCACACGTCCGAGAATCTCTCCCGTTGATTTCTTCTTGAGCTCCTTTGCCGTGACGGCGCGGCGGATGTGATCGGCCACCGTCAGCGCGTGCTGTAGCGAGGTGTTGGGCAGCACGACGGCGAACTCCTCGCCGCCGTAGCGCGCTGCGATATCCTGGCCCTTGATGGCGTGCTTCAGGGTCATCCCGACCAGGCGCAGTACCTGGTCTCCGGTGAGATGTCCGTAGGAATCGTTGAAGGACTTGAAGTGGTCGATGTCGAACATCAACAGCGACAGCGGCTGCTCGGTCGCGAGCCCCGACTGCACCGTCGTCTCGATCATCCGGTCGAAATATTTGCGATTGCCGAGGCCGGTGAGGGGATCGGTCAGGCTCTCGGCCCGAATCACCTCCAGGCTGTGCTGCAGCCCGCTGATCTCGTCCTTGGACAGCGTCAGCCGCTCTTCGAGGATCCGGTTGGTTTCGCGCATCTGCTTGGTCGAATGGGCCAGCGCCTCGATGATGTCGACCAGTTGCTCGCGGCTGGTGGCCGATGCGAGCCGTTGATCGGCGCCCGCGAGGCTCGCATCGTAGCTCGCCGTCCTGCCGAGAGCATCGGTGAGCATGTTCACCAGGTCGTCGATCTCGCCGACGACGCGCGCGCCGACCTTGTCGATGCGATCCGACGTCTTGAGCTGCGCGAGGTAGGAGTCGTAGAGCTGATCGAGATCGGACTGCGACAGCTTGCCGTTGCGCGACAGCGTCTCGTTGATGATCTCGTTCAGCGGTGCGTTGTAGCCCGTCGCGTAGACGTACCAGACCTCGTAATTGCGCGGATTGGCCGAATGGCGGAGCGTTCTGATCTGGCTGAGCGCGACTTCGGCGAAGCCTATCGTGCGTTCGTGTTCGTCAAGCGCATTGACCACCACAGGTTCCCCCCAATCGCCCGCGTCGCCGTCGTCGTCACAGCAATGAAATAAACAATGCCGGGCAAGCTAAAGGACGTTTGTGAACCAGGGGTAAATACGGCCGTAGAGTCCCGGATGCGCCGCGCCGTGGATACGGGAACGGCAGCTCATATGTTCAATGAGCTACATAGGATGCTGCTGGAAACTTGCTGACGCGGGCTGGAACTGTTCGGTCGACGCACGCCTCGCCGAGAGCTCAGCGCTGTCGACTTAAGTCAGGTCTACGAATGCAGCGGCTGATGTTCCGGGCGACCGCATGGGGGAGCAGCCCGGAATCTTGTGCCCGCGCTCAGGGAAGCGGTGCCCGCACCGGGCGAAGCAGGAAGGCGGGGAGATGTGAGTGATCGGCGGGCTCGTTGTCGTGGTCGCGCCGCGGCCGCCGCGCTTCATTGCGAGGCTGTTCGTTGCGAGGCTGTTCCTTGCGAGCGCTCGGCGCAGGCCGAGGAGAATTTGCCTGTGCGGCGCGCGGAGCTGCCGCGCGCGGCTCGCGCTCCCGCGGGGCTGGATCACGCTCGCGCGGGGCCGCATCGCGCTCCCGGGCCTTGCCGCGGCTGCCGCGACGCGCGGCGTCACGCGGACGTCGCTCACGCGTATCCTCGTCGCCCGAGGACTCCTGCACTTCGTAGTCACCCTCGATGGTCGGAATGCCCTGTCCGATCAGCTTCTCGATGGCGACCATCGACTTCTGGTCGGCCGGGGCCACGATCGAGATTGCCGTGCCGGTCCGTCCGGCGCGGCCGGTACGGCCAATGCGGTGAACGTAGTCGTCGGAATGATGCGGCACGTCGAAATTGAAGACGTGGCTGACTTCGGGAATGTCGAGGCCGCGTGCGGCGACGTCGGAGGCGACGAGCAAGGGCAGTTCGCCCTTGCGGAATTGATCGAGCGCCGCGGTGCGGGCCGACTGGTCCATGTCGCCGTGCAGGGCGCCAACACTGAAGCCGTGCTTCTGCAGCGACTTGTGAACGATGGCGACGTCGCGCTTGCGGTTGCAGAAGATGATCGCGTTGTTGAGATCCTTGGCGTTCCGCAACAGCCTGCGCAGCACCTCGCGCTTCTGATGCGCCTCGCGGCCGGATGGGACCTGCAACTGGGTCACGGTGACGGCGGTCGTGGCCGGCTTGGAGACCTCGACCTTCTGCGGGTTGTGCAGGAAGGTTTCGGTGATGCGCCGGATTTCCGGCGGCATGGTCGCGGTGAAGAACAGGGTCTGGCGGGTGAAGGGGACGAGCTTGCAGATGCGCTCGATGTCGGGGATGAAACCCATGTCGAGCATGCGGTCGGCTTCGTCGATGACCAGGAGCTCCACGCCCGTGAGCAGCAATCCGCCGCGTTCCGTATGATCGAGCAGTCGGCCTGGCGTGGCGATCAGCACGTCGACCCCGCGAGTCAGCTTGGCGTCCTGGTCGCCGAAGGAGACGCCACCGATCAACAGGGCGACGTTGAGCTTCTGTCCGGCGCCGTAGCGATCGAAGTTCTCTTTGACCTGGGCGGCCAGCTCACGGGTCGGCTCCAGGATCAGGGTGCGCGGCATTCGGGCGCGGGCGCGGCCCTTCTCGAGGATCGTGAGCATCGGCAGGACGAAAGCGGCGGTCTTGCCGGTGCCGGTCTGGGCGATGCCGAGCACGTCGCGGCGCGCCAGCACATGAGGAATCGCCTGTTCCTGAATGGGGGTCGGGGTGGTGTAACCAGTGGCCGCAACTGCAGCCAACACCTTGTCGGACAAGCCGAGATTGGAAAAAGACATCGAGCCTCTATGTCACGCGCCGATAGGCGACGGGGCCTCTATTCGACGCCGCCGTTAGGAATCGAGGGTAAAAGGCTGTGGTCGCGCTCAACCCCGAAACGGCATGCTCTAACGAAGCTGGGGGTTTTCTGACTAACGCCGACCCGCGGTCAATCTCTCAGGAATCGGATGCGATCCGGCCGCGCTGCTCCGGAAGATAGGGGCGAATTCTGCAAAGTCAATGGAAGAGGGGAGCGAAGTACCGAAAAAGCTTAATGTTTTTGCATTATTTGCAGGCAACCTGTCGTCGAGCTGTCGTATTCGGGTGCTCCGAAGCTTCCTACGGCCGGTCGCGGAAAGCGCTCTGGTCGAATTGTCGATGGAATTGCGGCGTGTGTTCGGCAGGGGAGCAGCCGCGTGTGCCGCCGGGCATGAACCGGTGGCGCGGTGCCGTCGACTATCCGAGGGCGGCAGCCCACGCGATGAGGGCAGGGACGAACGATGAGATCGATGCGGACGTGGCTGGCGTGCGGGCTGGCGATGCTGGCAGTGGTTCTGGCGCCGGCCGCCGCGCGTGCCGAGAAGCGCATTGCGCTCGTGATCGGCAACAACGACTACCGCTTCGTGCCGAAGCTGCAGAAGGCCGTCAACGACGCGCGGACGATGGGCGACACGCTGAAGCAACTCGGCTTCAATGTCATGGTCGCGGAGAATCTCAATCGCCAGCAGTTCAGCCAGACACTGCTGGCGTTCGACAACGCCGTCGAGCCGGGCGACACCGCGTTCTTCTTCTATGCCGGTCACGGCTTCGAAATCGCCGGTCAGAACTTCCTGTTGCCGACCGACGTGCCCGCGGCCACCGAAGGCCAGGAAGAGCTGGTACGCGACGCCTCGATCCTCGCGGACCGCGTCATCGAGCGGCTGCAGAACAAGAAGGCGCGCACCTCGATCCTGGTGTTCGACGCCTGCCGCAACAATCCGTTCGAGCGCTCGGGCACGCGCGCGGTGGCGGGCGGGGGTGGCCTGGCGCCGATGACGCAGTTGCCGGAAGGCGTATTCTCAGTGTTCTCGGCCGGTCCGCGCCAGACCGCGCTCGACCGGCTCTCCAACGATGACGTCAATCCAAACTCGGTGTTCACGCGCACCTTCGCCAAGGAGCTGACGCAGCCCGGCGTCAATCTGGTGCAGGTGGCGCAACGCACCCGCCGGCTGGTCAGCGAGCTCGCCGAGACCGTGCGGCACAAGCAGATTCCGGTCTATTTCGACCAGATGGTCGACGATGTCTTTCTCAACGGCATGGCGAAGGGGCCGGCTGCAACCGACAAGCCGGCCGAGCCGCAGCAGAAGCTCGCGGCGCTGCCTCCTGTCTCGGCGCCGCGCATTCCGCCGGCGAACGAGAGCCTGAACGCACCGATTGCGATGTTCTCGCGCCACAATGGCGGCTGGACCGTCACCTTCTCGATCGCCGATCCGACGCTCGGCATTTCCTGGCGCATGGGTGAGGCAGGAGAGTTTCGCGAGACCGGCTTCATGGACGTGCTCGATCCGCGCACGCGCAAGCGCATGCCCAATCCCTCGATCCAGCTGCCGTCGGATGCGCCCGCGGGCACCATCCAGGTCCGCTATGTCGATGCATCGGGCGAGATGCAGGGACCGTTCCCGATCCGCTTCGAGCCGGAGGCCGCGCTGGTGCATGACCAGCGCAAGATCCTCGACATGACCGCGACGAGCTGGCTGTCGTTCCGCGAGTTCAACGGTCTCTTGGTCTACTACACGCACCTGATGTCGTATCGCTGCGCCATCCGCGAGGTCCGCATCGGCATCGACACGGCGGTGCCGGACAAGGTCCTCAACATGCCCGGCTGCGACATGCGCGATCCCATTGCGATTCCCTCCAACGCCACGCCCTATTTGAAGCTGCCGCCAGCGACGAAGTTCGTCTCGGTGGAGTTGACCTATCGCGACGGCAGCGTCTCCGAGATCAAGAGCTTTCGACGCTGAGGCCTCGGCTAGGCCATGATCGAATAGCCACCATCGACGGGAATGGCTGTGCCGGTGACGAAGTCCGAGGCCGGCGAGCTCAGGAACGTCGCGATGCCGGCGAAGTCGTCGATGTCGCCCCACCGTGCCGCGGGCGTGCGCGCCAGCACGCGGTCGTGCAGGCCGTCGATCTGGCTGCGCGCCGCGCGCGTCAGGTCGGTGTCGATCCAGCCCGGCAAGATCGCGTTGACCTGGATGTTGTCGGGCGCCCAGGCGCAGGCACAGGCGCGCGTGTACTGCACGATGCCGCCCTTGCTGGCCGCATAGGCCGGCGCGAAGCTGGCGCCGAAGATCGACAGCATCGAGCCGATGTTGATGATCTTGCCGCCGCCGTTCGCCTTGAGGGCCGGGTAGGCGGCCTTCGAGCACAGGAACGCGCTGGTGAGATTGGTGTCGATCACCTGCTGCCACTCCTCCAGCTCGAGCACGTGCGGCGGCTTGCGGATGCTCATGCCGGCATTGTTGATGAGGATGTCGATGCGACCGAGCTCGCTGGTCACGCGCGCGACCATGGCGGCGACGTCGTCCTTGTCGCTGACGTCGGCTGTGACGGTGATAGCACGGCCGCCGCGACCGGCGAGATCAGCCACCGCCGCCCGTGACTTGGCTTCGTTGCGGCCGACCACGGCAATGTCGGCGCCGGCATCGGCAAGCCCGCGTGCCATCCCCAGGCCAATTCCGCCGTTGCCGCCCGTCACGATCGCAACCTTGCCCCTCAGGTCGAAACGGCCCGCCATGCAGTGTCTCCATTGTTGTTGTTGTCAGACGTCAGCAGGTGCCCTGCCAGATCATCACCAGGCCGAGCGCACCCATGCCGACGCCGTAACCTGCCCACTGCAGCTGGTTGATCATGAAGCTCGTCCGCGGCCATGCCACCACCCCGGTGCCCTGACCGACCCAGAGCAGGCCGATGGCGAGCAGAAGCAGGCCGCCGATCATCAGGAATTTCCGCATGGCCACTTCCTCCCTCGTCGACCGCGTCACAGCATCGGAAACGCTGCTGCCGTCTTTTTTGTGAAGTTTTGTGACGAGGAGGCTAGCGGCCGGCGCGGCAGATGACCAGCGGCTCCAGCCGCCAATATCCGAGCCAAAAACAAAAAGCCCCGGATCAACCGGGGCTTTTCGCAGAATTATTGAAAGACCGAGTGCGTTCGGCTCAGTACTTGACGACCGGGCCGGTCCAGTTGAAGCGGTAGACCAGCGAGGTGCTGATGGTCTGCACCCACGGCTTGAAGCTGACGGAGTCCGTGCTCAGAGCATTGGTGCCATCGAAGCGGACGGCAATATCCTTGCGGTCGTAATAGGCCGCGCGATATTCGGTCTTCATGAACCAGCCCGGCGCCGAGATGCCGAAGATGTTCAGGTTGTTCTCGACGCCGCCGCCGACGAACCAGCCGTTCCGGTTGAACGAGTCGGTATGCAAGCCCGAGGCAGCACCGGTGAGGGTGGTCAGACCAGTGCCCGACCAATGCGATCCGGAGTAACCGGCATTGACGTACGACAGGACATTCGGAGCAACCAAATAGCCAATGCGAGCGCCCGCGGCCCAGGCATCCTGCATCTTGATGCGGCCAGTGAGGGCCGGCGCAATCTGATCCTGCACGGTGCCGCGCATGCTGCCGAACTGACCATCGGCGAACACGCCGAAGACCCAGGACGGATTGAACTGCCAGTCGTAGCCGGCGCCGACGGTGCCGAACCAGCCGTCGCCACCGACGCGCTGATCGATCGTCACCGGCACGCCGTTGAAGTTGGTGTGCGAGTCGGCATCCCAGATGCCGCCGCCGGCACCACCGAAGATGTAGAAGCCGGTCCAGCTCGGCGCCACCGGCATCATCGGAGCCTTCACGTAGGGGCGAGCTGCCAGATCAGCAGCCGAAGCGGCACCCGTGATCGCAACCAGCGCAGTGGCAGCAAGCAAAAGCTTTTTCATATTCAATTCCCCAAGATCGTCATGTCGCAGGTGCCGGGTTGCGGCGGCGATTCCCTCGCCAGATGTGCCCGAACTATAGCCGATTGGTGCCCAAAAGCTGTTGCAGGTTGAGCACACCGGAGGGGAAAGTGCGCTGCGGGATGCTCGGGATTCTCGTAACCCTCTGATTGGACAGGTCGATTGCAGGCTCGCGCGAGCGAATGGAACCTGCAATCGAGGCGTGAAATCGGGTCAAAAGCTAGACGTCGAGCAGCTCGTCGCTGGCGAATTCGGCCTTTTCCGAAATGAAGGCGAAGCGGGCCTCTGCCTTGGTCCCCATCAGCCGCTCGACCGAGTCGGCGGTGCCGTCGCGATCCTCGGCCAGCAGAACCACGCGCAGCAGGGTGCGCTTGGCCGGATCCATGGTGGTTTCCTTGAGCTGGGCCGGCATCATCTCGCCGAGACCTTTGAAGCGGCCGATCTCGACCTTGGCGTTGGCATTGAACTCGCGCTTCAGGAGCTCGTCCCGATGGGCATCGTCGCGCGCGTAGAACGTCTTGCTGCCATGGGTGAGCCGGTAGAGCGGCGGCACGGCGAGGTAGAGATGCCCCTCGTCGATCAGCGGCCGCATCTGCCGGTAGAAGAAGGTGATCAGCAGCGAGGCGATGTGGGCGCCGTCGACGTCGGCATCGGTCATGATGATGATGCGCTGGTAGCGCAGATCCTCCTCCCGATACGACGTGCCGGTGCCGGCGCCGATCGCCATCACGAGATCGGCGAGCTGGGCGTTGGCGGTCAGCTTGTCCTTGCCGGCGGAGGCGACGTTGAGGATCTTGCCGCGCAGCGGCAGCACGGCCTGCTTCTTGCGGTCGCGCGCCTGCTTGGCGCTGCCGCCGGCCGAATCGCCCTCGACGATGAACAGCTCGGAGCCTTCGGTGCCGGCGTCGGTGCAGTCGGCGAGCTTGCCCGGCAGGCGCAGCTTCTTGGTCGCGGTCTTGCGCGCCGTCTCCTTCTCCTGCCGGCGGCGGATGCGTTCCTCGGCGCGCTCGATGACGAAATCGAGCAGCCGGTTGGCCTGCACCGGATTGCCGGACAGCCAGTGGTCGAACGGGTCCTTGACGGCCTGCTCGACGATGCGCTGGGCCTCTGCCGTGGCGAGGCGGTCCTTGGTCTGGCCCTGGAATTCCGGCTCGCGCACGAACACCGAGAGCATGATGGCGGCGCCCGCCATGATGTCCTCGGAGGTGATGTTGGCCGATCGCTTGCCCTGGCCGACGCGCTCGGCGTGGTCCTTCAGGCCGCGCAGAAGCGCGCTGCGGATGCCGGATTCGTGCGTGCCGCCGTCCGGCGTCGGAATCGTGTTGCAGTAGGAGGACAGGAAGCCGTCGGCATCGGCGGTCCAGGCGACCGCCCATTCGCAGCCGCCATGGCCACCGGTGCGGCCCGACTTGCCGGCGAAGATATCCGGATGGACCAGCGTGTCGGCATGGATCGCTGCGGCCAGGTAGTCCTTCAGACCGCCGGGGAAATGGAACGTCGCCTCGGCCTGGACGTCCTCGATGCCCTTCAGCAGCGACGGATCGCACTTCCAGCGGATCTCGACGCCGCCGAACAGATAGGCTTTCGAGCGCGCCATCTTGAACAGGCGCTGCGGCTTGAACGTCGCCTTGGCGCCGAAGATGGTCGGGTCGGGTTGGAAACGCACCCGTGTGCCGCGCCGGTTGGCGACCTTGCCGACCTCCTCGAGCTTGCCCTTGGGATGTCCGCGTTCGAACACCATGCGGTAGAGCTTCTGGTTGCGAGCGACCTCGACCTCGAGCCGGGTCGACAGCGCGTTCACCACGGAGATGCCGACGCCGTGCAGGCCGCCCGAGGTCTCGTAGACCTTGGAGTCGAACTTGCCGCCCGCGTGCAGCGTGCACATGATGATTTCGAGCGCCGACTTCTTCGGAAACTTGGGATGGGGATCGATAGGAATGCCGCGGCCGTTGTCGGTCACGGTGAGGAAGCCTTCGGCGTCAAGCTCGACCTCGATGAAGGTGGCGTGGCCGGCCAGCGCCTCGTCCATCGAGTTGTCGATGACCTCGGCAAACAGGTGGTGCAGCGCCTTTTCGTCGGTGCCGCCGATATACATGCCGGGGCGGCGCCGCACCGGCTCCAGGCCCTCGAGGACCTCGATGTCACGGGCAGTGTAATCGCCCTCGGCACTCGCCGAGCGGGCGGCTGGCTTGGCCGGAGCCTTGCCCTTGGCGGCGAACGCCGCCAACGGGTCCGTGACGCTCTTGGCCTTGGCTTTTGCAGCTGATTTCAACGGCTTACCCATGGATTCTGATGTTGCGTGTGCGCAAGATGGAACGAATCGTTGGGCCTGACTATGCCATGGACCGGCATAAAACAATGACCCCGGGAAACAACGACGTTCACCGGCCCGCCACGTCTTGGCCGGTTCCGAACGTCGGATCGCCGCTGTTCACGCGGTTCAGCCGGTTGTTGTGACTTGAAGTGGGCGGGTTCGGTGGCGTACCAGTCTGCGCCATGGAACCGCGAAGGCCTTCAAGCACTTAAGCGCCGCGGAGCAGAAAGGCGTCGAGCAGATGGAAGATTTTGGCCGCGCGGTTGCCGACTTCGTGCGCGACCATCAGGCCTGGGCTGCTCCGATCGTCCTGCTGCTTGCCTTTGGCGAGTCCCTGGCCTTCGTCTCGCTCCTGATTCCCGCCTGGGGCGCCCTGGTCGCGATCGGCGCCCTGATCGGCGCCACCGGGATCAGCTTCTGGCCGATATGGCTGGCCGGGGGCATCGGCGCCGCGCTCGGCGACTGGGTCTCCTACTGGTTCGGCTACCGCTACAAGGACCGCGTCGCCCAGATGTGGCCGCTGTCGCGCTACCCGGAGCTGCTGCCGCGCGGCGAGGCCTTCGTGCGCGATTGGGGCGTGCCGAGCATCTTCATCGGCCGGTTCTTTGGCCCGTTGCGCGCATCGGTGCCGCTGGCGGCGGGCATTTTCGAGATGCCCTACATGGTGTTCCAGATCGCCAACTTCGTGTCGGCGCTGGTGTGGTCGGCGGTGCTGCTGCTGTTCGGCGACATCATCGGGCGCATCATGGAATGGCTGTGGCATGCGGTCTGACCCCAGCCCTGAACGCGCCGGGCCGACTTGCGAGCTTGACGCAGGAACCTGGCAGCCTTATAGGCCTGCCCCCATGATCAACGCAGCGACCCACATGATCGCCGAAATGCGCCGTCGTACCTCCGCGGTACGGGCGATGATCTGCGTCTAGATCACAGCCCCTGCCGCCGGATCCGATCCCGCGGCAGACTTTCTCCTTGCAGCGCGATTGATCAGGCGGCTCCTTCGTCCAGCAGGAGTTTCCGATGTACACGCCACCGCCCTTCAAGCCCGATCGCGCCGCGAGCCTCGGCTTCGCTGACGCGCGCGGCTTCGGCATGGTCTGCGCGTGGGACGGCACAAAGCCGATCGCGTCACCGGTGCCGTTTCACCTGGGCGCCTTGAACGATGGTACGCCGCAGGCGTTCTTCCATGTCGCGCGCGGCAATCCGCTGGCAAGGATCGCCGACGGTACGACGCCCTGGCTGTTGGCCGTCAGCGGCGCCGATGCTTACGTCTCCGCCGATTGGTATGTGTCGCCCGACCAAGTGCCGACCTGGCTCTATCAGGCCGTGCATCTGACCGGTACGGCGCGGATCTTGTCGGAGGCCGAGCTCGCGCGGCAGACGGATGAGGTCAGTGCGAAGTTCGAGCAGCGGCTGCTGCCGAAGAAGCCCTGGACCTCGGACAAGATGACGGCGGGACGCCTCGAGGCGATGCGCAAGGCGATTGTGGGCATCGTCATGACGATCGATCAGGTCGAAGGCAGTTTCAAGCTCAACCAGCACAAGTCCGAGGCCGACTACGCGACGATCGCGACGAGGCTCGGCGAGCAGCCCGACATTGGCTCGCAACAGATTTCCTCTCTCATGCGGCAGGCGCGGCCCCAGGCCTTTGCCGGCGAAACCCAGACCTAAGGAGCGTGTCATGACCGTGATCGACAGCAACGTGCCGAAAGCTCACGCCGCCTCCGGGACTGCGACACGCGCCGTGTTCGTCGACGGCGGCTCGGGAACGACCGGCCTGGGAATCGCCGAGCGTCTCCGGCACCAGCCGGACATCGTCGTGAAGACGATCGCCGAGGACAAGCGCAAGGATCCGGCGGCCAAGCGGGCGCTGATGGCCGAGGTCGATCTCGTCATCCTTTGCCTGCCGGACGATGCGGCCAAGGAGACGGTGGCGCTGATCGACGGCATGGGCAGCTCTGCGCCGAAGGTGCTGGACGCGTCGACCGCATACCGGGTCGCGCCGGACTGGGCCTATGGCTTTCCCGAGCTCGCCGCCGACCAGGCCGACAAGATCCGGAATGCGCGCAAGGTCTCCAATCCCGGCTGCTATCCCACCGGCGGCATCGCGCTGCTGCGGCCGCTGGTCGATGCCCGACTGATGCCGCAGGACTATCCGGTCACGGTGAACGCGGTGAGCGGCTATTCCGGCGGCGGCAAGACGATGATCGCGGCCTTTGAGAATGGCACCGCGCCGAACTTCGAGCTGTACGGTCTCGGCCTCGAGCACAAGCATCTGCCTGAGCTGCAGCTCTATTCGCGGCTGACCCGGCGGCCGATCTTCATTCCCTCCGTCGGCAACTACCGGCAGGGCATGCTGGTCTCCGTGCCGCTGCAACTCGACACACTGCCGGGCAAGCCGTCAGGCTCGGACCTGCAGGCGGCCCTGACGAAGCATTATGCCGGCAGCAAATACGTCTCGGTGATGCCGCTCGATGGCGCGGCGGCCAAGAGCGGCCGGCTCGAGCCGGAGGCGCTGAACGAGACGAACAAGCTCGAGCTCTACGTCTTCGCCAGCGACCAGCATCACCAGGCGGTGCTGGTGGCGCGGCTCGACAATCTCGGCAAGGGCGCCTCGGGCGCGGCCGTGCAGAACATGCGGCTGATGCTCGGACTGCCCGATCTCGGGAGCTGAGACCGATCTGGATCGTCCGGCCGCAGACGCGCCGGCACGATCGGCAACATCATGCGAGGTCGGCGCGCCGCCGGCATCGCGTGCAATGACGCACGCTGAGGGATGGGCAGACCCATGACCGCCACTGATCTGAACGCGCTGCCCGTCACCGCCAACGATGTGCGGGCCGCCGCCGAGACCATCGGTGGCGCCGTGCTCGCGACGGCCTGCAACCAGAGCCGGACGCTCGGCGAGATCTGCGGCTGCAACGTCTGGCTGAAATTCGAGAACCTGCAGTTCACGTCGTCGTTCAAGGAGCGCGGCGCGCTGAACCGGCTGAATGCGCTGTCCGCCGAGCAGCGCGAACGCGGCGTGATCGCGATGTCGGCCGGCAACCACGCGCAGGGCGTCGCGTATAACGCGCGGCGTCTCGGCATTCCCGCGACCATCGTGATGCCGGTGGGCACGCCGATGGTGAAGGTGGAGAACACCAAGCGGCACGGCGCCGAGGTCGTGATTTCCGGCGCCACCTTGGAGGAGGCGGGCGCGTTCGCCAGGGAGCACGGCGCGGCGCACGGCATGACCATGATCCATCCTTACGACGATCCACTGATCATCGCAGGGCAGGGCACGGTGGCGCTGGAGATGCTCGCGGTGGTCCCCGAGCTCGATACGCTCGTGGTGCCGATCGGCGGCGGCGGGCTGATCTCCGGCATGGCGGTCGCGGCGCGCGCAATCAAGCCGGGCTTGCGCATCGTCGGCGTTCAGGCCGAACTCTATCCGTCGATGTACAACGCCATCCGCAGCAGTCAGCTGCCGATGCGCGGCGACACGCTCGCCGAGGGCATCGCGGTGAAATCGCCGGGCCGGATCACGACCGAGATCATCCGCCATCTCGTCGACGATATCCTGCTGGTCAACGAGCCGCAGATCGAGCGTGCGCTCGCCACGCTGATCTCGATCGAGAAGACGGTGGTCGAAGGCGCCGGCGCCGTCGGTCTCGCCGCAGTGCTCGCGCACCCCGCGCAGTTTGCCGGCCGCAATGTCGGCCTGGTGCTGAGCGGCGGCAACATCGACACCCGACTGATCGCCTCGGTGCTCACCCGCGAGCTCGCTCGCGAGGGGCGGCTGACGCAGCTGTCGATCGACATCGTCGATCGTCCCGGACAACTCGCTGCCGTGTCGACGCTGCTCGCCGATGCCGGCGCCAACATCATCGAGGTGTCGCATCAGCGAACGTTCTCGGACCTGCCGGCCAAGGCGACCCTGCTCGAGCTGGTGATCGAGACGCGCGACCAGGCGCATCTCAACGACGTGATGGCGAAGCTCGTCGCCGCAAATTTCAAGGCGCGCTGCACCTGAGCGTCAGGCGATCTCCAGCACATCCTTCGCGGTGCGGCAGACGCCCGCTCCGCCTTTTCCAGGCGAAAGGCGCGTGCGGCTGCCCGCCGAGTCTTGCTCAGCCCAATTAGCAATCTCTCTGTCTACTCGTGAAGCTGTTCGCAAATGCGAACACGTTTGAGGTTTGCTCTGTCAGAATTTCAGTTGCGCACCTCAAAAAATGAGGACAGGATTACCGCAACAAAGAAGACGGTTGGGAGGATTGTGATGAGACTGCTCGCGAAGCTGGGACTCGCCGCTGCCGCATGCCTGCTCTGGGCCACCGTCGCGAGCGCCGATACCACCGTGAAATGGCTGCATATCGAGGTCAATCCAGCCCAGGTGAAGATCTGGGAGGAGGTGGCCCGCGCCTATGAGGCGTCGCATCCGGGCGTCAAGATCGAGATGCAGTTCCTCGAGAACGAGGCCTACAAGGCCAAGCTGCCGACCATCCTGCAGTCCAAGGACCGGCCGAACATCATCTACAGCTGGGCGGGCGGTGTCCTGAAGGCGCAGATCGAGGCTGGCGTGCTCGAGGACATCACCGAGCAGGTGAAAGGCTACAGCGACAGCGTGACTCCGGCGGCGCTCGCGGCATTCACCGATGGCGGCCACGTCTACGGCCTTCCGATCTCGCTGTCGCAGGTCGGCTTCGTCTGCAACAAGGAGCTGATGGCCAAGGCCAAGGTCGATCCCACGGCGATCAAGAGCTGGGACGATCTGCTGAGCGCCGTGAAGACGTTGAAGGCGGCCGGCGTGACCCCGATCGTGGTCGGCGGCGCCGACAAATGGCCGCTGCATTTCTACTGGACGCATCTTGCGGTGCGGATCGGCGGCAAGCCGGCATTCGACGCGGCGCTGCGCGGCGAGAATGGCGGCTTTGCCGGCGACACCTTCGTCAAATCAGGCGAGCTGTTCAAGCAGCTCGTCGATCTCCAGCCATTCCAGAATGGCTTTCTTGGCTTCAAGAACCCGCAGGCCGTCGGATATTTCGGCGATGGCAAGGCGGCGATGACGCTCGCGATCAGCTCCGTCTACAATCTGCAGCGGGCGCTCGCCGCCGACAAGGTCGGCTTGAGCGAAGACAAGATCTGCTGGTTCGATTTTCCGGTCGTGCAAGGCGGCAAGGGCGCGCCGACGGATACGCTCGGCGGCATCACCGGCTGGTTGGTCACCAAGGGCTCGCCCAAGGAAGCCGTCGATTTCCTGAAGTACTTCATCTCCAAGGACGTCCAGACACGGTTGGCGGCGGGAAATTTCATCATCCCGGTGGTGCAGGGCGCGGACGCCGGCCTCAACAATTCCTTCATGAAGCTGATCGCGTCCAATCTGGCCAAATCGAACTATCACCAGAACTTCTATGACCAGAGCCTCGGCCCCTCCGTCGGTCGCGTCGTCAACGATGTCTCCGCGGAGATAGCCGGCGGCAGCATGAGTCCGCAGGAGGCTGCCAAGGCGATCGAGGCAGCGCGGAAGCAGGGCAACTGACGTGGCACGTCCGATCGCGAGTTCGCCGGCGATGGGTGTATCGCCGGCATCGCTCTCCACGCGCGCGGTGGGCGGCCCGAGCTGGGACGGCCGCTTCACCGTCCTGATCCTGTTCCTGCCGCCTGCGCTGCTGCTGTTCACGCTCTTCGTGGTGCTGCCGATCGGCGAGGCCGCCTGGTACTCGGGCTTCAACTGGAATGGGTTCGGCAGGCCGACCCATTGGATCGGCTTTGACAACTATCGTTTCGTGCTGGAGACGCGCGCGTTCTGGCTCGCGCTGCGCAACAACGGCCTGATCATTGCGGTCTCGCTGTGTGTCCAGTTGCCGCTGGCGCTGACGCTGGCCCTGATGCTCGCGGAGCGGTTCCGCGGCGCGGTGGCGCTGCGGATGCTGTTCTTCATGCCCTATATCCTCGCCGAGATCGCGACCGGGCTGATCTTCAGCTTCGTCTATGACGGCGATTATGGCCTGGTCGCGTCGATCTGGCGCAGCTTCGGCGCCGAGCCGCCGCATCTGCTGGCCTCGACCGACACGGCGATGCTGGCGGTGCTGATCGTGATCGTCTGGAAGTATTTCGGCTTCCACATGATGCTGTTCATCGCCGCGCTGCAGAGCATCGACAAGAGCCTGATCGAGGCCGCCCGGATCGACGGTGCGACGCGGTCGCAGAGCCTGCGCCACATCGTCATTCCCTTGCTCTACCCGACGATTCGGCTCTCGGTGTTCTTCGCCATCGTCGGCTCGCTGCAGCTGTTCGACCTGGTGATGCCGCTGACGCGCGGAGGGCCCGCCGACTCCTCGAATACAATGGTGAGCTTTCTCTACAACAACGGCATCTCCCGGATGCGGGTCGGCTATGGCAGCGCCATCGGCGTCATCCTGTTCGTGATCTGCGTGACCTTTGCCTTCACCTACAAGCGATGGTTCATGCGCGATGAATAAGGTGGAGACGTTCCGGGCACCATTCGATCCCGCCGTGCTGTTCAAGACGGTGTTCCTCGCGATCGTCGCCATCTTCGTGCTGGTGCCGCTGCTTGCGACGCTGCTCGGTGGCTTCAAGTCGCTCGGGGAATTGCGCGTGAATCCGTTCGGCCTGCCGCAGCACTGGGCGTGGCAGAACTATGCCGATATCCTGTTCTCCGGGCGCTACTGGCAGCTCCTGCGCAATTCGCTGATCATCTCCACGCTGACGGTCGTTCTGACTCTCATCGTCGCGTCGATGGCGGCCTTCACCTTTGCCCATGTCCGATTCTACGGCAGCTCGATGCTGCTGAGCTATTTGACGCTCGGCCTGCTGTTTCCGGCGGCGACCGCGGTGTTGCCGCTGTTCATCAAGGTGCGCGATCTCGGGCTGCTCGACACCTATTTCGGCGTCGCGCTGCCGCAGGTCGCCTTCAGCTTCGCCATGAGCGTGCTGTTGCTGCGCCGCTTCTTCAAGGACATCCCCTACGAGCTGCTCGAGGCCGCGCTGGTCGACGGCTGCAGCTATATCAAATTCTTCCGCTACGTGACGTTGCCATTGTCGCGCCCGATCCTGGCGACGGTCGGCACCATTACCTTCGTCAACAGCTGGAACGCCTATCTGCTGCCGCTGGTGATGCTCAACACCGATGCGCTGTATCCATGGCCGCTCGGCATCATGGTCTATCAGGGCGAGTATTCGTCCGAGTGGCACCTGATCCTCGCCTTCATCACCCTGACCATCCTGCCAACGATCATCCTCTTCCTCCTGGCGCAGAAGCACATCGTTGCCGGCCTGACGTCGGGCGCGGTCAAGGGATGAACCGGACCTCACGGAGACCCCAATGAGAAAAGTCGGCATCGGCATCATCGGCTGCGGCAACATCAGCACCGCCTATCTGAAGGCGGCCCAGCGCTTCCCCGTTCTGGACATCAAGGCGCTCGCCGACATGCGCAGCGACGCAGCCGAGCGACAGGGCGCAGCCTTCGGCCTGCCGGCGATGCGGGTCGATCAATTGCTGAAGCGCGATGACGTCGAGATCGTCATCAATCTCACCGTGCCGCTCGCCCATACCGACGTCAGTCTCGCCGTGCTAAATGCCGGCAAGCACGTTCATTCCGAGAAGCCGCTCGGAATCGACGTCGCGGAAGCCCGCAAGGTGATCGAGCTTGCCGCGCAGAAGAACCTGCGGGTCGGCTGCGCGCCCGACACGTTCCTCGGCGGCGGCCACCAGACCGCGCGCAAGCTGATCGACGACGGCGCGATCGGCACGCCTGTCGCGGGCAGCGCGTTCTTCGGCTGTCCCGGCCATGAGCGCTGGCATCCGGCGCCGGGCTTCTATTACCTGCGCGGCGGCGGCCCGATGCTCGACATGGGCCCATACTACATCACCGATCTGGTGCAGTTGCTTGGCCCGGTCGCGAGCGTGATGGGCTCGACCGCGCGCCCGAGATCCGAACGCCTGGTCACCAGCCAGCCGATGAACGGCACGCTGATCCCGGTCGAGGTCGCGACCCACGTCGCGGGCACGCTCGAGTTCGAGAGCGGGGCGGTGGTCTCGGTCACCATGAGTTTCGACGTTCCGAAGCACCGGCACGCGCCCATCGAGATCTATGGCGCCGAGGGCAGCATGCTGGTGCCGGACCCCAACCGCTTCGGCGGCGAGGTGCAGGTCGCCAAGACCGGCGGCGACTGGCAGACGATGCCGTTGACGCATGGTCACGTCGACGGCGAGTTCCGCTCCATCGGCGTGGCCGATATGGCGACCGCGATCCTGAACGACCGGCCGCATCGGGCCAGCGGTGCGCTCGCCTTCCACGTGCTGGAGGTCATGGAGGCGTTCCAGACCTCCGCAAGCGAAGGGCGGCGGGTCAAGATCGAGAGCCGCGTGGAGCGGCCGGCGATTTTGCCTGTTGGACGCGACACCGGACAGATCGACTGAGGACAGAGACATGCGCAAGGCAATGATTGTATGGGGCGGCTGGCCAGGACATGACCCCGATCTCTGTGCCTCGATGATCCGCGGCTGGCTCAAGGCGGAAGGCTTCGAGGTGCGGATCGAGACCACGACGGCCGCGTTCGCAGATCCTGCGATCCACGATCTGTCGCTGATCATCCCGATCTACACGATGTCCAAGATCGAGAAGGCGGAAGCGCTCAACCTCTGCGCGGCGGTGCGCAGCGGCGTTGGGCTCGCCGGCCATCATGGCGGCATGTGCGATGCCTTCCGCGATTCGGTCGACTACCAGTTCCTGTGCGGCGGGCAATGGGTCACCCATCCCGGCAACATCATCGACTACCGGGTCGACTTGACCAGGCCGGACGATCCCATCATGAAGGGCCTGACAAGTTTCGAGCACCGTTCCGAGCAGTATTACATGCACGTCGATCCGGCCAACGAGGTGTTGGCGACCACGACCTTCACCGGAGAGCACGCCCCATGGATCGAGGGGGTGGTGATGCCGGTGGTCTGGAAGAAGCGTTACGGCGCGGGCAGGGTGTTCTATTCCTCCCTCGGCCACCGTGCCTACGAGCTCGACGTGCCGGAGATCCGGACGTTGATGACCCGCGGCATGCTATGGGCGGCGCGCGAGTGACGGCTGACGCGAACCCGTTACCGGTCCGGGCCACGCTGGAGGACGTCGCGCGGACGGCGGGCGTGTCGCTCGCCACCGTCGACCGCGTCATCAACCGACGCGAGGGCGTGCGTGCCAAGACCGTTGCCCGGGTGGAGGCCGCTGTTGCCAAGCTGGGTTATCGCGCCGACGTCGCAGCGGCACGGCTCGCGCGCGGCCAGAGCTTCCGCTTTGCCTTCGTGCTGCCGACCGGTGGCAACAGCTTCATGACCATCCTGACCGAGCAGGTCCAGCGCACGGCAGAGTGGCTGGCCGGTCAGCGCGGCTTCATCGATATCCTCCACGTCGACGTGTTCGATCCTGACGTGCTGGCCGGTGCGCTGGAGAACCTGTCGCCGGCCTATCAGGGCGTTGCGGTCATCGCGCTGGATCACCCCAGAGTGCGCGCCGCGATCGACGAACTCACCGCGCGCGGCGTCGCGGTGGTGACCCTGGTCTCGGACGCCCCGAGCTCGCGCCGCCTGCACTACGTCGGCATCGACAACCCTGCCGCGGGGCGGACGGCGGCCACGCTGATGGGGCGCTATCTCGGCGGTCGCGAGGGGACGGTTGCCGTGATCGCGGGATCATTGTCGCTGCGCGATCACGCCGAGCGGCAATTCGGCTTTCACCAGATCCTGTCCAGCGAGTACCCGAACCTGCTCGCGCTTCCGGCCATCGAAGGCCGCGATGAGAGCGAGCGCACGCGGGAGCTGACCGCCGCGCTGCTCGCGCGCCATCCGGATCTGCGCGGCATCTACTGTTGTGGCGCCGGCAACCGTGGCATCGCCGATGCGCTCGAGGCATCCGGCCGCGCCCGGGAGGTGGTCTGGATCACTCATGAGCTGACCCAGCACACCAGGCGGTTCCTGGTCCGCGGCACGTGCGACGCCATCATCAACCAGGATCCCGGCCACGAGGCGCGCTCGGCTGCGCGCGTCCTGCTCGCGCATTGCTCGGGCGAGCCGATCAGCCCCGATCAGGAGCGCATCCGCATCGACATCTTCCTGCGGGACAATCTTCCCTAGCCGACAGGCCTAGAGCCAGCCGAAGATCGCGAGCGCCAGGACGGCCTGGGCGATGAAGCCGACGACGAACGCAAGGGTGCGAAATACGGGCAGGCCGATCGCGTAGACGATGACGTGGGCGACGCGCGACCAGAAATAGACGGCGCAGGCGAGCACGGTCCATTTGGTCGAATAGTCGATCGCGTTGAGGATCAGCACCAGCGGCGCGAAGATCACGAGGTTCTCGACCGCGTTGTCGTGCGCGAACATCAGCCGGGTCGCCCACGGCGCGTGCGGCTTGTCGTTGCGGGAGGGGTTGGCCATCGCGCCCGTCAGGCCGCGGACCTGGCAGCGGTTCAGGATGTAGGGAACCCACAGCAGGCCGGTCAGAATGACCGTGAGCGTCAGCCAGAACAGTTCGCGCGTCATCGAGATCCCCTCAACTGATTCCCGTCCCGTCCCGGCGGGACGGAGCGTTTATAGTCAATCGCGGCGGATCGCGCTATGCGCGGACGCGGACATAGGAGCCCGGCGCATCCTCGAGCGGTGGATAGGCCTCGCTGCCGACGCCGCGCGCGGGCACCTCTTCCGGATCGAGCTGGCTCAGCCATTCGCGCCAGTCCGGCCACCACGAGCCCTTGTGCTCCTGTGCGCCCTTCATCCAGTCCTTCAGCGAGATGTCGTGGATCTGGTCATTGGTCCAGTACTGATACTTGCCGGAGGAGGGGGGATTGACGACGCCGGCGATGTGGCCCGAGCCCGAAAGCACGTACTTCACCGGACCGCCGAAAAATTGCGATCCGTACAGCACGGAGTCGGCCGGCGCGATGTGGTCCTCGCGGGTGGCGAGGTTGTAGACCGGCACCTTCACCTTGGAGAGATCCAGCAGCGTGTTGTCCAGCACCATCGTGCCCTGCGTCAGCCGGTTCTCCAGATAGCAGTTGCGCAGGTAGTAGGAATGGTTCGCCGCCGACATCCGCGTGGCGTCCGAGTTCCAGTGCAGCAGGTCGAATGCCTGCGGCGGCTGGCCCTTCAGGTAGTTGTTGACGACATAGGACCAGATCAGGTCGTTCGAGCGCAGCATGTTGAAGGCCATCGCCATCTTGCTGCCCTCGAGCACGCCCGAGGCCTGCATGTCGCGCTCCAGCGCCGAGATCTGGGTCTCGTCGACGAACACCAGGAGATCACCGGCATGGGTGAAGTCGACCTGTGCGGCGAGGAAGGTCGCCGAGGTCACGCGCTGGCGGCGCTTGTCGGCCAGCCAGGCGAGCGTCGTCGCCAGCATGGTGCCGCCGACGCAATAGCCGAGCGTGTGCACCTTCATCTCGCCCGTCACCTTCTCGATGACGTCCATCGCGGTGAGCGGGCCTTCCTTCATGTAGTCCTCCCAGGTCTTGGTCCCGAGCGACTTGTCGGGATTGACCCAGGAGATCACGAACACCGTCAGGCCCTGATCGACGCACCATTTGATGAAGGATTTCTCCGGGCGCAGATCGAGGATGTAGAACTTGTTGATCCAGGGCGGCACGATCAGGAGCGGCGTCCGCAGCACGCTCTCCGTCGACGGCGCGTACTGGATCAGCTGCATCATCTCGTTCTGGAAGATCACCTTGCCCGGCGTCGTCGCCATGTTGACGCCGACCTCGAGATTGGCCGGGTCGGACTGGCGGATCTTCAGCGAGCCCTTGCCGGCCTCGATGTCCTCCGCGAGCATCTGCATGCCACGCACAAGATTATCGCCGCTCGACGCTACCGTCTGCCGCAGCACCTCCGGATTGGTCAGGACGAAATTCGAGGGCGCCAGCGCATTGGTGATCTGGTTGACGTAGAACTCGGCCTTCTTGCGCGTGTGCGGATCGAGGCCCTCGGCATTGTGGACAAGGTCCTGCGCCCACTGCGTCGTCAGCAGATAGGCCTGCATCACGAAATCGAAGAACTGGTTCGACTTCCATTCCGGATCGGCGAAGCGCTTGTCGCGCGGGGAGGGCGAAATGGCCGGGGGTACGTCTTCGCCGGCGAGACGGCGCGCGGCCGAGCCCCACAAATCGAGATAGCCCTTGGCGATCTTGGTCTGGATGTCGCTGGCGCGATCCTTGTCCGACAGCCAGTAGTCGGCGACGGCGGTGAAGGATTTGACGACTTCGGTCAATTCGGTTGGTGGCCGGTCCTGAACTTCGCCCGTCTCGCGCGGCTTCAGGTAGGCCGAGAGCGCCTTGCCGCTGCTTTCCATGGCTTTCGCGATGTTCATCGCGAACGCTTCCGCATCGAATGTTTTTTCTGGATTGCTGCTGTTCTGAACGTCGGTCATGGCTGGATCACACTATCGCGTCGGGACCGTTTCGTCACCGAGCGAGATCAATAATCCGCGAGTTTGCGGCAAATTCGATTTCTGATTGTTGCGTTGCGAAAAAATCTCTCGCTTCCGACATCATGATCACGTAGCTGGATGAAATTCCTGTTCAAGCCGGTCACGTTTCGAGTGACAATTGGTTGTGCTGCGGCAAAATGCGCCGCGTTGCGGTCGGGCCGGGGACCGTCGACTGGAAGTTGGGGGCTGAGGGACGTGCGCGTGGGGACGCAGGGGCGAGGCTGGAGTTCGGGACGGCGCGCCCCTGTTGCGGGGCTCGTTGTGTTCGGCGCGCTCGCGCTTGCCGGGTGCTCCAGTCCAATAGCGGACATGCCTTCGCTCGACGCGGATGCGATCGCCCGGCCCAAGGAGCCGGGCGGGTATCTGCCCGTCAACGACGTGCCGCGCGACCGCGATGCGCCGATCATCTCGCCGCAGGAGCGCGACAAGATCGAAAAGGAGCTGCTCGCGGCGCGCGACCGCCAAGCCTCGGCGGGCACCAGCACCAGGCCCAAATGATCGGCCAGGGACAAGGGCTGGGCGATCGGCCGCCCGGAGCGGCGTAATTGTCTGGC
The DNA here is from genome assembly GCF_032484895.1 of Bradyrhizobium sp. SZCCHNRI3052. NCBI lineage: Bacteria > Pseudomonadati > Pseudomonadota > Alphaproteobacteria > Hyphomicrobiales > Nitrobacteraceae > Bradyrhizobium > Bradyrhizobium sp. SZCCHNRI3052. Next base: position 685,296 of record NZ_JAUETW010000001.1, read on the forward strand.
GCGGCGCGGCGGCCATGATAAAACAACCGGAATCAACACCTCCGCGTGTCGTTGCCAGCCAAGCCGCGAGCCCGTGCTAAGCTCCTGATCCAGCACCGGTTTCAAGGCATGGCGTGCGCCGCCGCAGCGCCAGCTCTGCTGGCGAATCCGCCCCCGGTTGCCGGAGCCGAGAGACCCATGGAAGATTTCTATCGCATCCGCCGTCTGCCGCCTTACGTGTTCGAGCAGGTCAACCGGGCCAAGGCGGCCGCGCGGAACGCCGGGGCCGACATCATCGATCTCGGCATGGGCAATCCGGATCTGCCGGCGCCGCCGCACGTGCTGGAGAAGCTCAGGGAGACCCTGGGCAAGCCGCGGACCGACCGCTATTCGGCCTCGCGCGGCATCGTCGGACTGCGCCGGGCGCAAGCAGCCTATTACGATCGCCGTTTCGGGGTGAAGCTCAATCCCGACACCCAGATCGTGGCGACGCTCGGCTCCAAGGAAGGCTTTGCCAACGTCGCGCAGGCGATCACCGCGCCGGGCGACGTCATTCTCTGCCCGAATCCGAGCTATCCGATCCACGCCTTCGGCTTCCTGATGGCGGGCGGCGTGATCCGGTCGGTGCCTTCCGAGCCGACGCCGCAGTTCTTCGAGGCGGCCGAGCGCGCGATCATTCATTCCATCCCGAAGCCGCTTGCGCTGATCGTCTGCTATCCGAGCAACCCGACCGCCTATGTCGCGAGCCTCGACTTCTATCGCGACCTCGTCGCATTCGCGAAGAAGCACGAGATCCTGATCCTGTCGGACCTCGCTTATGCCGAGGTGTATTTCGACGACAAGAACCCGCCGCCGTCGGTGCTGCAGGTGCCTGGCGCGATGGATGTCGCGGTCGAGTTCACCTCGATGTCGAAGACCTATTCGATGGCCGGTTGGCGCATGGGCTTTGCCGTCGGCAACGAGCGCATCATCGCGGCGCTCGCGCGCGTGAAATCCTATCTCGACTACGGCGCGTTCACGCCGGTGCAGGTCGCGGCCACGGCTGCTCTGAACGGTCCCGACGACTGCATTCGCGAGATGCGCGACGTCTACCGCAAGCGCCGCGACACACTGGTCGAGGCGTTCGGCCGGGCCGGCTGGGAGATCCCGTCGCCGGAGGCGTCGATGTTCGCCTGGGCGCCTTTGCCGGAGAAGTTCAAGAGCCTCGGCAGCATGCAGTTCGCGACGCTCATGGTCGAGAAGTCCGGCGTCGCGGTGTCGCCGGGCGTCGGCTTCGGCGAACATGGCGAAGGCTATGTCCGCATCGCGATGGTCGAGAACGAGCAGCGCATCCGGCAGGCCGCGCGCGGCGTCCGCCGCTTCCTTGAAAGCGGGATCGAAACGTTGCACAACGTCGTTCCCATCGCCAACCGGCGCTGAGCCCTCCCGTACTTTCCTTTCGACAGGTTCTTTGATTCCATGGTCGCACCCCTGAGAGTGGGCATCGCGGGCCTCGGCACCGTGGGTGTCGAGGTCGTTCGTCTCATCGAGCGTGAGGGACGCGTGCTCACCGAACGCACGGGGCGCCCGGTGAAGGTCGTCGCCGTGACGGCGCGGTCGAAGGCCAAGAAGCGCGGCATCGATCTGTCCGGGATCAAATGGGCCAAGGATCCGATCGCGCTGGCGAGCGATCCCGAAATCGACTGCCTGGTCGAGCTGATGGGCGGTGCCGGCGATCCCGCGCTGTCGGCGATCGACACCGCTCTCAAGGCCGGCAAGTCGGTGGTGACGGCCAACAAGGCGCTGATCGCCAAGCATGGCCTGAAGCTCGCCAAGGCGGCCGAGAAGCATGGCGGTGCGCTGAACTTCGAAGCCGCCGTCGGCGCGGCCATTCCGGTGGTCAAGACCCTGCGCGAAGGGCTCACCGGCACCGGCATCAGCCGCGTCTATGGCATCCTCAACGGCACCTGCAACTACATCCTGACTCGGATGGAGCAGGAGGGGCTGTCGTTCGACGAATGTCTGAAGGACGCCCAGCGTCTCGGCTATGCCGAGGCCGATCCGTCGTTCGACATCCATGGCCACGACACCGCGCAGAAGCTCGCGATCCTGGCGAGCCTCGCCTTCGGCACCCAGGTGGCGCAGAACTCGGTCTATGTCGAAGGCATCTCCTCGATCGCGCCGGAGGACCTGCGCGCGGCGGCGGAGCTCGGCTACCGCGTCAAGCTGCTTGGCGTTGCCGTGCGCACCGCCAAGGGCATCGAGCAGCGGGTGCACCCGACGATGGTGCCGAAATCCTCCTCGATCGCCCAGGTGATGGGCGTCACCAACGCGGTCACGATCGACGGCGACGGTATCCCGCCGATCACGCTGGTCGGTCCGGGAGCAGGGGGCGCCGCAACGGCGTCCGCCGTCGTTGCCGACATTGCCGACGTCGCGCGCGGCATCCGCGCCGCGCCGTTCGGGCGTCCGGTCGACAGGCTGCAGGCGACCGAGAAGGCACCCATGGAGCGGCACGAGGGTGGCTATTACATCCGCCTGATGGCGCGTGACCACGCGGGCACGGCCGCGACCATCGCCACCCGGCTCGCCGAGCAGAAGATCTCGATCGAATCGATCGTGCAGCGCCATCCCAATGGCAGCGAGCCGGCGAAGACGGCCGGCAAGTCTGCGCCGGTGCCGGTCATCCTGATCACCTATGCGACACACGAGGACGCCGTGCATCGCGCGCTCCAGGCGGTGCAGCGCGACAAGGTCATCAGCGGCAAGCCGCAGGTGATCCGGATCGAGAAGAACTAGCGCATGATGCCAGGGAACCACTTGTCCCTGCTCAAACAAACGCGTGGCGTTTGGTATAGGTTCATGCTCAAACCGGGAGAATAGACAGGCGGAGAGCGGCCGTTCGTGCCAACCGCCTGACCCGGATGCCGCCCAGGGGGGCGGCGTGCGAGCGGTAGATTTTGATGGCGGATGTCCGCCTTGACGTCTTGAGGAGTTGATCGATGTCGACGCAGATTTCTGTCCCGCAACAATTGCTGCTCGAGCGCATCCTGACGCTGGAGCTGGTGCGCGTGACCGAACGGGCGGCGGTGTCTGCGGCGCGGTTGCGCGGCCACGGCCAGGAGAAGCCGGCCGACCAGGCGGCCGTGGATGCGATGCGCCGCGAGCTCAACAAGCTGCCGATCGAGGGCACAGTCGTGATCGGCGAGGGCGAGCGCGACGAGGCGCCCATGCTCTATATCGGCGAGAAGGTCGGCCTCAATGCCGGGCCCAAGGTCGACATTGCGGTCGACCCGCTCGAGGGGACGACCTTGTGCGCCAAGAACATGCCGGGCGCGATCGCGACCATGGCGATGGCCGATGGCGGCACGCTGCTGCATGCCCCCGACGTCTACATGCAGAAGATCGCGGTCGGCCCCGGCTACGCCAAGGGCGTCGTCGACATCGACGCGACGCCGGCCGACAACGTGCGCCGGCTCGCCAAGGCCAAGGGCGTCGAGCCCGGCGCGATCACGGTGCTGGTGCTCGACCGTCCGCGCCACGCCGACATCATTCAGGGCGTCCGCTCGACCGGCGCTGCGGTGCGCCTCATCACTGACGGCGACGTCGCCGGCGTGATCCACTGTGCCGATCCCGACAACACCGGCGTCGACATGTATCTCGGCACCGGCGGCGCGCCGGAAGGCGTGCTGGCCGCGGTGGCGCTGCGCTGCATTGGCGGCCAGATGCAGTGCCGCCTGATCCTCGACACCGAGGAGAAGCGCGAGCGCGCCCACAAGATGGGCGTCGGTGATCCCAAGATGATCTACGGCATCGAGGACATGGCCCGCGGCGACTGTCTGTTCGCGGCCACCGGCGTCACCACCGGCTCGCTGCTCTCCGGCGTCAAGTTCCGCAAGGACGGCGTGATCGAGACCGAGACCGTCGTGATGCGCTCGGTCACCGGCACGGTGCGCTACATCCGCGCGGAGCACCGCCAGTTGGCGAAGTTCCACCTCGACTGATCCAGCACAGTCGTTCCGGGGCACGCGGGGCGTGACCCCGGAATCTCGAGATCGTGGCGCGAGATTCCGGGTCTGCGCGCCGTGCGCGCATCCCGGAATGACGAAATTGGAGAGCGGCTCAGCATGTCCGACCTGTCCATGGTCAAGGCGCTGGTGTTCGATGTGTTCGGCACCGTCGTCGACTGGCGCACCAGCCTGATCAACGACTTCACCGCGTGGTCGAAGACCCGCGGCATCCAGGGCGACTGGACCGCGCTGGTCGATGGCTGGCGCGGGCTCTATGTCGGCTCGATGGACGAGGTCCGCAGGCACCCGGAGCGCGGCTACGTCATCCTCGACGTGCTGCACCGGCGCTCGCTGGAGACGCTCGTTGCCCAGCTCGGCATCACCGGCTTGACCGAGGCCGATCTCGATCATCTCACCCGCGGCTGGCACCGGCTGCATCCGTGGGCCGACAGTGTCGCCGGGCTGACCCGGCTGAAGTCCAAATACATCATCGCGCCGCTCTCCAACGGCAACGTTGCGCTGCTCACCAACATGGCGAAGTTCGCGGGTCTGCCGTGGGACCTCGTGCTCTCCGCCGAGCTGTTCCAGCACTACAAGCCCGACCCCGAGACCTATCTCGGCGCCGCGCGTCTGCTTGGTCTTGCGCCCGACGAGGTGATGATGGTCGCCGCGCACAACAATGATCTCGAGGCGGCGCAACGCTACGGACTGAAGACCGCCTTCGTCGCCCGCCCCACCGAATACGGCCCGCTGCAGAGCCGCGACTTCGACGCCACCGGCGCCTGGGACATCGTCGCCGATGATTTCAACGGCATCGCCGACCGGCTCGGCTGCTGATCGTCCTGCCTCACGCGCCCGACACGATCACGCCATACCAGCCGAGCCCCTTGTAGGTCTCGTAACCGGGCGTGGCGTGGAACGCGACCATGCGCCCGGAGATGTCCTGATAGAAGCCACTGCGCTTGCCATCGAGCTTCAGTGAAACGCGCTCGCTGAGAATGCCCTGACCGTCCGAGGATGCGATCACGCGCAGATTGGAATCCACCAGCAGCACGCGGGCCTTGTCGCTCTCGCTGACGCGCACGCCCTGAACGATGGCGCGCGCCTGCGCTTCCCAATCGAAATGGATCGCGAGCACGCCGAGCGGCTTGCCATGGGCCTTGCCGTCCTCGCGCACCGAGGCGCAATAGGTCGCGACCTGGGCGTTGCCGAGCAGCGGCTGGCATTCGACATCACCGGCGACATAGTCGTCGCCCGAGCGCAGGCCGCGCGCCTCACGAAACCATTTGGTATCAGCCACGCTCTGACCGACGACGTTGAAGCGGTCCGCCCGGCCGTTGGCGATCACGTTGCCGCTCGGATCGCACAGCCACAGATCGAGATAGACGGTGTAGGCCGAGAGAATCACCGCGAGCCGTTCGGAGACATGCGTGACGCGGGCCGCATCGGGCGCGGCTGCGCAATCGACCACGGCGGAGTCGGTCGCCCACCAGCGCACGTCGCAGGTCCGCTCATAGAGATTGCGGTCGATCAGCTCGATCGCATTCAGCGCCAGATCGACCATGCGCTCGCCGCGGGCGCGCTCGGTCATGCGTTCGATCGAGCTCTTCAGATTGCCGGTGCGCGTCGTGAGCTGGCCCTCCAGCTCGCGCGCGATGGTCTCGACGAGTTGGCCGACGGCGCGCACCTCCTGGGCCACCACGGCGAAGCCTGCGCCTTGCGCGCCGACCCGCGAGCTCTCGATCAGCGCGTTCAGCGCCAGCATCTTCATCTGGTTGGTGATCTGCTGGATCGATTTGGTCTTCTCGCAGGCGATCTGATTGACCTCGCCGGTGAGCCGCGCGATCAGCGCCGAGACGTCGGTCTCGTCATCCTTGGGAGTCGTTTGTGCCGGAGCGGCGGAGGGCTGCGTCTTCAACTCGGGCGCGGTCAGCATCGGCAATGAACTCCATGTTGCCGCGCCTCCTGGTCGGCACGAAGAGGGCGGACAAATCGGACGTAATAATTGATTGAAATGTTACGGAGTTCGCCTAATGGCTGTTTAATGCACTCCATCGAACGCAGCTCTAATTTTAGGCAGCCAGCCGTATATGGCGGCATTTCCCTGATTTCTTGTGAGTTCCGCCAAGTTCTGGGGCGATTCTGGTGGGTTTCATGGATGGAACCTGCTGAGGCAAGCCAGTTGCTGTAGATTCGACTGCGTCCATTTCGAATCGCTGCGCTGCAAGCGAGGCCCCGCGCATCATGGCACCATCCGCCCTTGCACTGCCCCTGAGCGCCCCGCAGGCGTTCCTGGGCGTGCGGCTGTCGCTGACCAACAAATTGTGGCGCGACCGGCTGGATGCGCGCGGCGCGGCGCGCGCGCTTGCGATGGTGCAGCGATATCAGTTGCCCGAGATGTTGGCGCGCGTGCTCGCCGGGCGCGACGTCGAGATCGACGCGGTCAACGACTTCCTCGATCCGACCATCCGCAAGCTGATGCCGGATCCGTTCACGGTGACGCAGATGGAGGCGGCGGCGCAGCGCATTGCCGACGCCGCGGTCAAGGGCGAGACGGTCGCGATCTTCGGCGACTACGATGTCGACGGCGCGACCTCGGCGGCACTGCTCGCCTGGCATCTGCGCCATTGCGGGCTCGATCCGCTGATCCACATTCCCGACCGCATCTTCGAAGGCTATGGCCCGAACGTCGAGGCGATCCGCGCGCTGGCAAGCAAAGGCGCGACGCTGCTCGTGACGGTCGACTGCGGCACCACCAGCCTCGAGCCGCTGGCGGAGGCGCGGCGGCTCGGCATGTCCGTGGTGGTGATCGATCACCATCAATGCGGCGAGGAGCTGCCGGAGGTCGAGGCGCTGGTCAATCCGAACCGGCCGGATGATCTTTCCGGCCTCGGCTATCTCGCCGCGGTCGGGCTGACGCTGGTCACGCTGGTTGCGGTCAATCGCGAGCTGCGCGGCCGCGGCTTCTGGAGCAGCACGCGCCCGGAGCCGGATCTGCTCAGCATGCTGCATCACGTCGCGCTCGGCACCGTCGCCGACGTCGCGCCGCTGATCGCGCTCAACCGCGCCTTCGTCGCCAAGGGCCTGATCGCGATGCGCCGGCGCGACCATGTCGGGCACACCGCGCTGATGGATGTCGCCCGGCTCAACGGTCCGCCCGAAGCCTGGCATCTCGGCTTCATGCTGGGACCGCGCATCAATGCCGGCGGGCGCATCGGCCGCGCCGACCTCGGCGTGCGCCTGCTCCTGGAAAGCGATATCTCCGAAGCCGCGCGCATCGCCGCCGAGCTCGACCGGCTCAACAGCGAGCGCCGGATCATTGAGCAGCAGGCCGAAGCGCAGGCCGAAGCGGAGGCGCTGGCCTCGCTCGGGCTGGAGGACAAGGGCGCCGTCATCGTGACCGCATCCGAAGGCTGGCATCCCGGCGTGGTCGGGCTGGTCGCGTCCAGGCTCAAGGAAAAGTTTGCCCGGCCGGCGTTTGCGATCGCGCTCGAGCCGGGCGGCATCGGCACCGGGTCGGGCCGCTCGATTCCCGGCGTCGATCTTGGCAAGGCCGTCCGCCACGCCGTGGAGCAGGGCATCCTGATGAAGGGCGGCGGGCACGCGATGGCCGCCGGCGTCACCTTGCGCAAGGAGCGGTTGGCCGAGTTTCGCGCCTTTCTCGAAAGCGCGCTCGCCGCCGACGTCGCCGACGCACGTCACGTCAACGAGATCCTGATCGACGGCGCCATCAGCGCGCGCGCCGCGACACCCGAGCTGGTCGCGACGCTCAATCGCGCCGGTCCCTTCGGCAGCGGCAATCCCGAGCCCATCGTGGCGCTGCCGTCGCATCAGCTGGTTTACGCCGACGAGGTCGGGCAGGCGCATCTCAAGCTGCGCTTCAAGTCCGGCGACGGCGCCGCCGTGAATGCGATCGCATTCCGCAGCGTGGGCCAGAAGCTCGGCAACGCCCTGGTTCAGCATCGCGGCCAGATCCTGCACGTCGCCGGCACGCTCACCGTCGACCGCTACCAGGGCGTCGAACGCGTGCAGCTGCGCGTGCTCGATGTCGCCGTGCCGGACCATGGGCCGGCGATGATCAGGTAGCAGCCCCAACACCGCTGTCGTCCCGGACAAGCTTCGACGACGCTCGCGTCGGCGAAGCGCCGATCCGGGACCCATACGCAGCAGCAGATGTTGTGAGGACGAGATGCCCACTCCGATCTTGCCTCAAACTGCTCCCTGTGGGTATGGGTCCCGGCGCGGAGGCCGGGACGACAGCGGAGCGTGGGGTGGCCGTCGCGTGTCTCATTGCAGGGCAAGTCTTTGCAATCTCGCCGCGCATCTGCGCCCGAGTGATGCTGGATCAAGACCCTCATCACAGAAGAGAGGGCGCAGGGAATGCCGGGTGAAGGCCTCACCCATGGCCCGCCTGCAAACAAAAAGCAGGCGGCAGTCACCACAGGCAAAGCCGTTTCAACCGGCATTCCCTGCGCGGAGGTCTTAACGCTTATACGCGATCTCCCCGGTGTCCGGCTTGATAGCCACCGTCGTCTCCGGGATCATCATCACCCAAAGACTTGGCGCCAGCATCGGGGCGCCAGGACCACGCGATTTCACGTCCGCAACCTGCCGTTCGTCCGCGTACATCGAGCACGCTGCAACACGATCGCGGCCACCGCATCCCGCCCTCCACGTTCATGACGATCGCGAAACGTCCCTCTCATGAGGACGGGATGCGGATGTTATTTCCGATTTTCGGAACAAAAGCAAGCGGAAAGTTTGAGGGCGGGGCTGGCTGCGGCGGCCATCTGGCTGATGCTGCGGGTGAAAATAAAAAAAATTGCAACGGGGCATGTTGCGTCACGAGCAGTGGAGATCCGCGGCCATGCAGACAGAGACATCGATGGCCGGTGACCTCTGTACCGTCCGTCGGTCTTGCTCTAGCATTCTCGACATCGGTTTTGTCGAGACGGGAATGAACGTGCCAATGCGACGTCCGCTTGCCGTGCTGGCAATCCTTGCGATGGGTTGGTCCTGGGCTCAGGCCGAGCCGGGACTGCATTGGCGGACGGCAAGCCCGGACGAGACGCCCTGGTCTGCACCGATCGCACGCGAGGTGCAGGAGTTTGCGGTCGAACAGAAGCCGACAGCGATCATGGTCGTGAGGGACGACGACATTGTTGCCTCGTTCGGCGATCTCGGTGCGAAGGTCAATGTCCGGTCCGTGCGCAAGAGTCTGCTCAGCGCGTTGTATGGCATCGCCGTCGAAGCCGGCCGGATCAACCTCGACAGCACGCTTGCCGCGCTCGAGATCGACGACGTTCCGCCGGGGCTTTCGCCGGCCGAGCAGACCGCGACGGTGCGTCAGCTACTGATGGCGCGCTCCGGGGTCTATCATCTCGCGTCCTATGAGACGGGGCAGATGAAGCAGAGGCGGCCGGCGCGCGAGAGCCATCCGCCGGGCAGTTTCTGGTACTACAACAACTGGGATTTCAACGCGCTCGGCACGATCTATCGGCAGTCCGTCGACGACGTGTTCGCAAGCTTCGACAGACGGATCGGCCGGCCGATCGGGATGGAGGATTTCTCCGCCGCAGACGGCGTGTACGTGAAGGAAGCCTCCTCGTCGCATCCGGCCTATGTGTTTCGGATGAGCGCGCGAGACCTGGCGAGGTTTGGCCTGCTGTTCCTGAACGGCGGACGCTGGAATGGGGCTCAACTGATCCCGCCGACATGGGTGACGGAATCGACCAGCCGTCTCTCGGACACCGAGCAGCCCGGACGGGGTTACGGCTATCTCTGGTGGACCTTCAGCAGCGTCCGATCCGGCATCAGCGGCTATTTTGCCTCCGGCTACGGCGGACAGCAGATCGTGGTCGTTCCCTCGAAGCACCTGGTGGTCGTCGAGCTGGTCGATCTGGCCGTGAATCGGACAGGCGTCCGAACGCAGCGCTTCCTCGATCTCGTCGGCAAGATCACCGCGTCGGTTCCTTGAGCAGGACGTCGATGGCCCTGGCGATCAACCTCCGATCCGACGACGCCTCTTCATGCGAGATCGAGCACCTGTGGAAGCAGGTCGCGGCTTTCGAGGACGCGCCGTCGATGCGCGAGCTGCGCTACCGGCCGCACTTCACCTTCGCGATCTATGACGCGCCTGAGATCGACGTCGAGACGGCTTCGCGCGTAATGCGCGTGGCCGTTCAAGGCGACACGGCGCTGCGGATCGCTTTCAATCGGGTCCGCTGGTTCTTGCACCCTCGTTGCGTGCTGTGGGCCGAGCCTGAGATGAACGCGACGCTGTTGCGATGGCATGCATCGATCTCGGCAGCGATCGATCCGCTGCTTTGCCGGCCGCACTATCGTCCCGGCGCGTGGGTGCCTCACTGCACGCTGGGCACGCGGATCTCGAATGACCGGCGCGACGATGCGATGGCGTTTGCGCGCTCGTTCGTCGGCCGCTTTGAGGTCGTGTTCGATGCGATTGATTGCGTCGTGTTTCCGCCGGTGCGGATCGTGGCCGAACGCAAGCTGCCGCTGGCGACCGCGTAGGCGTTCGGTTCCCAGGGGAAAGGATGACGTCAATCGCGTCGGATGCTAGCGCCAGGACGGCTTCGGCAGATGATCGGGACTGAATTTTGCCGTCGGCCGGGGCGCGGGCGGAGATGGGGCGTCGTCGGACGCCGAGAACAGCAGCAACGCCTCGAACGGCACGTCGGGTGCTTCCGCGGCATAACCGGTGCACGTGACGGGCGTGCCTCTGCAGCATCCTTCGAGGCTGAGCGTCAGCTCGTCGGGGCCGAACAACGACGGCTGTCCCGGGGCATGGCGCTTCGTCTTGATGATGGCGGTGAAACGATCGCCATGGGCCTCGTAGCTTCCGGCATAGCTCAGCACGGTGTCGCCGCCGCACACCTTGCCACCCACCAGCTCGACGATCCCGGTTCCCTGGCCCTTGGGGGTCCTGAACCAGGCCGAATAGGTGCCTTCCTTGATCATTTGCCGCAGATCCCATTGTTGGATCGCGAGCATCGTTGTGCGACGCCAATTAAGAGAAGGTGAAAACGATCGTCAGAACGGGCCGGGAACCCGGAATTTGTTCGTATACGAATGGTGGGGGGCGCAGCAGCGCATATCTCTGTGGCCTGCACGCCGCGCCTTGCGTGGCCGCGCCCTGTCGCGCATCGCGAGTCTCGTCATTCGCTTCAAGAAAATCATTCGAATGGACGTCGGCCCGCGTATAAGGAATGAGACCAAGGCCTACTCAAGGACCATCTGATGCCGTCCGAACCCCGCTCGCCGCGTCTGGCCGTCCTGATCGACGCCGACAATGCCTCCGCCAAGATCGTCGACGGGCTGTTCGAGGAGATCGCCAAGATCGGCGAGGCGAGCGTGCGCCGGATCTATGGCGACTTCTCCAGCCCGCGCTCGAGGCCGTGGGCCGATACGCTGGCGCGCCACGCGATCGTGCCGCAGCAGCAGTTCGCCTACACGACCGGCAAGAACGCCTCCGACATCACGCTGGTGATCGATGCGATGGACCTGTTGCATAGCGGACGCTTCGACGGCTTCTGCCTGGTGTCGTCCGACAGCGACTTCACCCGGCTGGCGGCGCGCATCCGCGAGCAGGGCATCGACGTGTTCGGCTTCGGCGAGCAGAAGACGCCGGAGAGCTTTCGGCAGGCCTGCCGCAGGTTCATCTACACGGAGAATTTGCGCAGCGACGCGGCGAGCAGCAAGGACGCGGACAGCGCTGCGGCGCCGAAGTCGCTGCTGCCGATCAGCGCGGCGACGCCGATGATCAAGAAGGTCATCACGCAGATGGAGAGCGAGGACGGCTGGGTCGCGCTCGGCGAGGTCGGCAAGCAGCTCTCCAACCTGGTCTCCGACTTCGACCCACGCACCTATGGCTGCCGCAAGCTCAGCGACCTCGTGCGCAAGACGGGCGGTTTCGAGATCGAGGAACAGTCCAAGGGCGGCGGCTCGGTGCGCATCCGCGTGAAGGCGGCGAGCGCGTCGCAGCCCAAGGCGCGGGCGTCGAGGTCCGGCCACCGCGAGGCGACGGCCAAATCGTGATCCAGTCGGTGGCAGCGTGTCGTGGTCGGAGAGAACTTGCGAGCGGCCACGAACTCAAGAGTACATTCGGCGGTGCACGGCCGCGAACATCACTCCTATGCGCGTATCGCCAGGTCGGAACATGAATCCGACGACAACGATAAGCAGCAACATTGAGCCTACAACGATCAGGGCGACGCCATAAGACTCCGCGCCGGATTCGGCCTGATGTTTGGAATTTGACGCTGCGGGTATGGAGGCGGGGAGGCTCTGGGGGAGAGACACTGGACCAACTTGCGCGACATCGATCCACCGCGCTGACCAGTTGGATCTGGTCATCGTCGTCTCGGGCGGGTCGTCTGATTCAGTGCTCGGCTCAAACGGCCGGGCGGCGGCCAACATTTCCGATCGCGCGTCGCGCCAATGCGGCGGCTGCTCCTTCTGCAGCTTGCGCTCGGCAGTTTGGCGTTCAACTCTCGCTATGTGGCGGCGCCTCGTCATTGGTGTGGCGTCCCAACAGTGGTTTGAGCCATGCCAGTAAATATGCACCGAACCGAAGTGATGACGCGCCTCGCTCTTGTTCATACACGAAGGAGACGCTTGCGATGGAGACGTCATGGTTGCCATGACGATGAGGATCAACGCGACACGCATGGCGTCGCTCCGTTGTTAGTTGATGTACACACGCATACTGATAAACATGCCGTCAGATGCTCGAAATCAGATCAAAAGAATGGGTAAATTGTGTCCAGTTGGACAATACGACTGTCCTATGAAGTTTGAGTTCCCATGGTGTAGTTCAGGGAACCTACAAACAATCCCCGCAATTCGTATTCGCCGCCCAGAGCTAGGGCACTGAAGTCTAGCCGGCGTGTGGGCGGCCAAGGTGTGACCGTGGCCGCAATCGAGGAGGCCCTCAGCCCTCCGTCATCGCGAACAATGACCAGTGGTCGTCGTACTCCGCGCCGTCGCTACGGCCGGGCCTCCGTCGTGAGCTTGTCGTGCATGTAGCGATGGACCTCTTGCTTCGCCTCGGGCGGACAGAACGAGATGAAGGGAAGATTGGCGTCTCCCGCCGGTGCGCCGTCCACGGCATCGGCCAGGTGATGCTCGTGCTTTTCCAGATGGACGCAGGTCCGGTAAAGGCCCAGATACAAGGCCTGGAACGAATCCACGCCGGAGATGGCCATTTCGAACGGGTTGCCCAAGCCGCGAATTTCAATGTCACAGTACCAGGATCTCGGTCCGGCCCGTCTGGGCGCGGACAGTCTGGCGACGACGGCGGTGTCCGTCGTCACATCGCGCAGCACACGCTCGGCGACAACCTCGGTCAATTTCGTCTCGGGTACATTTTCCGGCGGCACCGACGGGATCGGACCAGGCAGGGCGTCGAGCAGCTCGCGGTCGCGCTCGGTGATGAAGCGCAAAGCCTCGGTGCGCGTTTGCGGAAAGCAGCAGTCTGCGATCAGCGGGACATCGACGTCACCGGGGTCTCCATTGAGGAAGGCGAGGCTCCCCTCGTCCTCCGTAAGCAGCCTGCAGAGGAGTTTCAGCCCCAGACACAGCGACTGAAACGAGTCGACACCGCTGATCCACTTGTCGACGGGGCTCTCCAGCCCCTCGATGGCAATCCTGCAGCGCCACTCGAAGTCGTCGACCCGTTCGGGCGCGAACACCCGCGCGGCGACATCGTTGCCTGTCGCCACATTCCGGTAGGTGCGCTCGGCCACGATCATCGTCATTGCTCACTCCGGTCGATAGGTTCCTGATCCCGATGAATTCGTGCGGCGAGCGGTAAGCACGTATGCGCGATCCGACCCGCGCGGACGGCCGTCAGCCGCCTTGCCGCAGCTTCGCCAGCACCTTGAGCCCGCCATAGCCGTCGGCCGGCTGGAGGCCGGCCTTGGCCTGGAAGTCGCGGATCGCTTTCATGGTGTCGTTGCCGACGCGGCCGTCGGTGCCGCCGGTGTCGAAGCCGGCTGCGGTCAGGCGCTTCTGCATCTCCTGCACCTCGGACAAGGTCAGCGCGCGCTCCGAGCCGGGGAAGGGCTGCAGGAACGCCGGTGCGCCGACGATGCGGTCGCCGAGATGGCAGATCGCGAGCGCGTAGCTCATGGCCGGATTGTAGGACTTCACCGAGTAGAAGTTCGGGCCGAGCAGGAAGGCGGGGCCGCCTGCGACCGGGATCCAGAGCTGCGCTGACGCATTGGGCTGCGGGAACGGCTGGCCGTCGGCGCGGGTGACGCCGGCCGCCTGCCACGCCGCATAGCTGCGACTGCCCGACATGTTGCCAGGCGCGCGCACCTCGTAGCCCCAGTGCTCGCCGCGGTGATATTTGCCGCGGTTGACGAGATAGCGCGCGGTCGAGCCGAGCGCGTCGTCGGGCCGGCCGAACGGGTTGATCTTGCCGTCGCCGTCATAGTCGAAGCCGACATTGAGCCAGACCTCGGGCATCCATTGCGTGTGACCCATGGCGCCGGCCCAGGAGCCGCGCATCTCCTCCGGCGTGCTCCAGCCGCGATCGACGATCTTCAGCGCATTGGTGAGCTCGGTCTCCCAATAGGCCTTGCGCCGCGGCTCGTTCCAGGCGAGCGCGGCGAGCGCCGGAAACACCGGGCGCATGTGGTTCTGCTGCACCAGGGGATCGCCGAACGCGGACTCGACGCCCCACAGCGCGAGAAGCGTGCCGCGCTCGACGCCAAAGTCCTTCTCGATGCGGGCGAACAGCGCCTCGTTCTTCTGCAGCGCGATCTTGCCGTTGATGACGCGCCAGTCGGAGACGCGACGGTTGATGTACTGCCAGAGCTGCTCCTTGAACTCCGGCTGGTTGCGCATCTCCTTGAACACGGTCATGTCGGGCTCGAGCCGCGCCATGACCCGCGTCCAGGTGGCCGGCGAGATGCCCTTGGCGAGCGCGCGGGCGCGAAACCCGTCGCGCCAGGTCTCGAATTCGGCTGGGGCAGCCGCTACCGGCAGCGCGGGGACGAGCAGCGCGGCAGCGCCAAAGCCGGAGCGGAGCAAGGCGCGGCGGGTCATGGAATCGGGCTGGGTCATGGCGCCAGTCTACCCGGTCAGGGCGGGGCGCGGCAAAGCCTTGGGAGCGGCGGGAACCCGCTAGGCGCCGTGGAGGTCGGCGGCGACGTGCGCCAGCCAGCGGCGGATGGTCGCGAGCTCGCTCCGTTTCAAGCCGCGGGCCAGCCTGCGCTCGATGATGGTGGCCTGCCGGCGCGCCTTGGCCAGCAGCGCCAGCCCGCGGCGCGTCAGGCTCCATCGCAGCATCCGACCGTGGACGGGATGCGGCGTCCGCTCGATGGCGCCGTCGCGTTCGAGATTTCCGATGATCACGTTGACGGTCTGCGGCGTCAGCAGCGCGACGCGGGCGAGGTCGGCGCCGGACAGCCCGGGATAGGCCTTCAGCATCGTCAGCACCACGAATTGCGGATGCGTCAGCCCGGTCGCGATGAGCGCGCGGTCGAGCGACAACCGCGCCGCGGCCTGCGCCTGGCGCAGCAGATAGGCAAGGTAGCCGTCCTCGCCGCGCTTGCCCTCGCCGGGCGATGGCGGGCGGGCCGCCGTCCTGGGTCGAGTCCCGGTTTGACTCCTGGGCCGACGCGCGGGGCCAGCCTTTCGCGACGCTCGCGAGGTCGTCAATTCCGGTGCCTTGCGCATATCATCAGAGCCCTGATAAGTTGTCAGACATCTGATAACATGAGAGACAGGCACATGTCACATGCGCGCAGCGAGTACACCGCGTTCCGGAGCCATGCGCCGGAGCTGTACGACGCCATCCTTGCGGTGAGTCAGCAGGCGGCGAAGGCCGGCCTCGACAAGCAGTTGCTCGAGCTCGTCAAGATCAGGGCGTCGCAGATCAACGGCTGCGCATTCTGTGTGCAGCATCATGTGCTGCTGGCCGAGAAGCTCGGCGTGTCCGCCGACAAGATCAATCTCGTCGTGGTGTGGCGCGAGGCGCCGCAATTCTCGGCCCGCGAGCGCGCGGCGCTGGCGTTCACCGAGGCGCTGACCACGCTGCAGGGCGGCGTCAGCGACGAGGTCTATGCCCAGGCCCGGGCCGAATTCTCGGAAACGGAGCTGGTGTTCCTGACGTCGGCGATCGGCGTGATCAATCTCTGGAATCGCTATGGCGTCGCCTTCCGCTGGACGCCGGCGGAGCGGCCCGTGCGGGCGGCCTCGTGAGTTGTCCGGAACCGCAGCACGGCCCGGCGGGTTATACGCGGGAGGCAGAGGAGGCGCGCATGACCGGGACGGACGAACCGCTCAAGCCGGAGGATTTTCCGCTGGAGGCCGACAAGCAGCGCGTGCAGCGCCAGGACGGCAAGCCGATCGCAACGACGAAGAACGAGGCGATGGCGCAAGAGATTGCGGATCGCCTCAACGCCGAGGAGCACCGCCGCGAAGAGGACAAGTGGTCGGCGTGACTCCTTGCTCCTTGGCCGTCTCCTTGGAGTTGCAAGAGACACATGCCGCTTGCAGTCAGCTCGAACTGATCAGCAAGGGGGCTGCGCTCAAAACGGATTCGCCGGCTGCGCCCGCTGGGGACCTTCCGGCTTCGGCTCGACCGCGAGGCTGGGGTCGGTCGGCATCACGCGCGCGCCGGCGGCGCGGGCGACCTGGCCGGTCATCGAATGCCGTGCCGCCTCGGCGGACTTGATTTCCGGCGGATGCCAGCGGTCGCGCACCAGCATCGTCAGCGCGCCCACGCAGAGCAGCGCAATCGCGGTTGAAACGAGCGCTGGTCCGGCTCTGCGATGCGGGTTGGCTGTCATCATCGGCGATCCTCCTGACCAGACAACCCGGAGCGGTGGGTCCCGGTTCCGGACCCGCCGGCGATCAGTTCCGGTCGCGCGCCGCGGCGGCGTCTGCCGCTGGTCCGAGCGGTGACGATCCGAGTGCACCGGTCGTCGACGGCGGCGACGCGGCGATCTCCTCCAGCCCGACCTCGCGGCCGCGGCCGCCGATCAGGCGCTCATAGGCTGTGATCAGCGTCACGTAGGGATTGACCCAGATCCAGCCGTCCCGCGTGAACAACTGGACGTCGAAATGCAGATGGCGCGTGGTGCCGTTGGGATGGTCGAGATAGTTCGAGACCACGCCGATCGGCTCGCCCTCGCGAAGGCTGCGGCCGTTGAGCAGGCCGTCGGCATCCATCGCCGCGGGGTTCATGTGCATGTAGCGGAAGCGGATGTGCTCGGTGCCGCTGTTGACCTGCACCGTCACCGCCTGCTGCCGGGTCGAGCGGATCACGACGCCGTCGCGCACGGCGAGCACGCGCTGCCGCCACGGGTTGCAGCCGTCGGCGCCGTCGCGGCGCACCGGGCAGGCGCCCGGCCTGAGATCCTGGCCCTGATGGCCGAAGCCGCTGGCGCACTGGCCGACGTTGAAGCTGCGCGCCTCGCAGAAATTGTCGCGCCAGGGATACTGGCTCCATGGCTGGTCGAACTTGTCGCGCGCGCGCCGGCGGCCGAACGACTGCGAATGCACATAGGCCGGCGCATCCAGCGGATAGCGGATCTGCGAATAGACGGTGCGGTCGGCCCGCCCGCTCCGGCCGCGTCCGCCGCTGTTGGCGACGATGTCGCCAACGGGCCGATAGGTGAAATCGGCATCCAGTGTGAGCGGGCGCTCGGCGGCGAGCGGCGCGATCTCCGGCGGGATTCGCGACGGCTGCCCGCCGGCGATGCGCAGCGCCTTGAGGAAGCGCTCGGCGATGGGATAGGCCTCGCGGCAGGCGAGCCGGCGCGGCCGCGGCACGCTGTCCAGGCATTGGATCGAGACCACGTAGGGCACGCCGAAACGCGTGAAGGCGTAGCGGACATAGCCCTCGCGGATGAAGCGGCGCAGATCGGGATATTGCGCTGACAGCGCCTTGACGCCTTCGCCCTTGCCGCCGGCGGGATCGGCGACATCGTAGGTGAGGAGCGAGCCGGTGATCTGGATCTCGACCGGCTTTGCGAAGACGCGCGGCGGAAGGCCGGAGGTCATCTCCGGCGGCAGCGAGAACACGGCATCGTAGCCGGACGGGCCGGCATCGAACAGGTCGGTCTGGAAGTCGGCCTGATAGCGCGGCAGATCGCGCGCCGCGATGGCGGCGCTGCGGCGCGCGGCGAGATAGGACGTGGCGTCGAACGGCAGCAAAACGGGGACCGGACTGCGTCCGATCCCCGTGAAGATGGTCGAGGTCACGCCGTTGAGCTGGACCAGCGCGGGCCTGCGCCGCGCATCGCCGGCCGAAACGCTGCTCCGGTGCGCGGACAGAGCGAAGTCGGCAGCGACCTCGGGCGCCGCGTTGAGTTCGGAGCGGAGCTGGTCCAGCGCGGCGCGCCAGTCGGCGCGGTTGATGGTGAGGGCGGGCGGAGCAAAGTCATCGGCCGCGCGTGTCGTGGACGGCGCGGCCAGCGTGATGATCGCCGCCAGGGCGGCGATGAGTGTGATGACCCGTGCCCCCAAATCCCCCCGCGCCCCCCGGCGTCAGATCCTCGAGATGCCTCAGTCCTTGGCGCGCTCGCAGTAGGAGCCGTCCTCGGTCATGACGACGATGCGGGTGCCGACCGTGATGTGCGCCGGCACGCCGGTGCGAACGCCGTTGGAGAGCACCGCCGGCTTGTAGGATGACGACGCGGTCTGGCCCTTGGTGACCGGCTCGGTCTCGACGACCTCGAGCGTGACGCGCTGCGGCAGCGTGATCGCCACCGGGACCACGTCGTGCATCGACAGCTTGACCGTCATGTTCTCCTGGAGATAGGCGGCCTGGTTGCCGACCACGTCCTTCGGCACCTGGACCTGGTCGTAGGTCTCCGGGTTCATGAAGTGGAAGCCGTCGGCATCCTCGTAGAGGTACGTGAAGTTGCGCTCCTCGATCGTCGCCTTCTCGACCTGGTCGGTGGTCTTGAAGCGCTCGGAGATCTTCACGCCGTCGCTGATTCGGCGCATTTCGATCTGGCTGACCGGGGTGCCCTTGCCGGGATGGATGTTCTCGGCGGTCACGACGACATAGAGCTTTCCATCTTGCTCAATGACGTTACCCTTGCGAATAGAGCTGGCGATGACTTTCAAAGCTGTTTTCCTGACACTGAAAAGGGGGCGCCGGACCAAGCCGGGGCGCCACGCGACGCGGAATGCGGTTTCGGGCGGCAACATACTGATTTTGTCCGGGGTTGCCAGTCTTTTGCGGCCCGAACGGACGACCTCCTGATGTCCCGGGAGCCCGCGCCTTCGCCGTGGTGGTCGCCGCAGCGGCACGCCGATGTCAGGCCGTTCCTGCTCGCCCGGGCCGCCATCACCAGGGCGTTGCGGGCCTGGTTCGACGAGCAGGGGTTTACCGAGGTCGAGACCGGCATCCTGCAGGTGTCGCCGGGCAACGAGACCCATCTGCACGCACCGCGCACCGACCTGACGGCGCCGGACGGGACCCGGCACCGGCGGTATTTTCGAACCTCGCCGGAATTCGCCTGCAAGAAGCTGCTGGCGGCCGGGGAGCGGCGGATCTTCGAGTTCGCCCGCGTGTTCCGCGACCGCGAGCGCGGCGACCTGCACCTGCCGGAATTCACCATGCTGGAATGGTATCGGGCGGAGGTGCCCTACGACGCGATCATGGCCGACACGGTCGTGGTGATCGCCCATGCGGCTCAGGCGACCGGAATCCGGCGGTTCGCCTTCCGTGGCCGCACCGCTGATCCCTTCGCCGAGCCAGAGCTGCTGACGGTTGCCGGCGCGTTCGCGCGCCATGCCGGGATCGACCTGCTCGCGACCATCCGCGACGGTGCGGGCGACCGTGGGGCGCTGGCCCAGGCCGCCGCCGGCAAGATCCGGATCAGCGACGACGACACCTGGTCGGACCTGTTCAGCAAGGTGCTGGTCGAGCATGTCGAGCCGCATCTCGGGCAGGGTCGGCTCACGGTGCTCCATGAATATCCGGCGCCGGAGGCCGCGCTGGCGCGGGTGGCGGCCGACCCCCGCGTCGCCGAGCGGTTCGAGGTCTATGCCTGCGGCGTCGAGCTCGCCAACGGCTTCGGCGAGCTCACCGACGCCGCCGAGCAGCGCCGCCGCTTCGAGCAGGAGATGGCCGAGAAGGAGCGCCGCTATGGCGAGCGCTATCCGCTCGACGAGGACTTCCTCGCCGCCGTGGCCGCGATGCCGCAGGCGAGCGGCGTGGCGCTCGGCTTCGACCGCCTGGTGATGCTGGCGGCCGGCGCCACCAGGATCGATCAGGTGGTGTGGACGCCGCCGGCAGGTGAGCGATGAACAGGATCGAACGTCCGACCACGTTGCGCAGCGCCGAGGATCTCGTCGCGCAGGGCTTGGCTGACGCGGCGGACCAGCCGGCGCTGGCGCGCGTGGCGCAGCGCTATGCCGTGGCGGTGACGACGCATCTCGCCGACCTGATCGACGTCGACGATCCGAATGATCCGATTGCGCGCCAGTTCGTGCCCAGCACGGATGAGCTGAAGGCCGCGCCTGGCGAGCGCGGCGATCCGATCGGCGACGATTCGCATGCGCCGGTGCCGGGCATCGTGCACCGCTATCCCGATCGGGTGCTGCTCAAGCTGGTGCATGTCTGCGCGGTCTATTGCCGCTTCTGCTTCCGTCGCGAGATGGTCGGGCCCGGCAAGGACAATGCGCTGTCGGAGGAGGCCTATCGCGCGGCGCTCGACTACATCCGCGCACATGACGAGATCTGGGAGGTGATCCTCACCGGCGGCGATCCGCTGATGCTGTCGCCGCGGCGGCTGAAGGAGATCATGGCCGATCTCGCCGGCATCGATCACGTCAGGATCGTCCGTATCCACACCCGTTTGCCGGTCGCCGATCCCCAGCGCATCACGCCGGCGCTGGTTGACGCGCTGAAGGCGCCGGGCGCAACGACCTGGATCGCGCTGCATGCCAATCATCCGCGCGAATTGAGTCCGCCGGTGCGCGCGGCCTGCGCGCGGCTGATCGATGCCGGCATTCCCATGGTCAGCCAGTCGGTGCTGCTGCGCGGCGTCAATGATGACGCGGCGACCCTGGAGGCGCTGATGCGCGGCTTCGTCGAGACCCGCATCAAGCCGTATTACCTGCACCATGGCGACCTCGCGCCGGGCACGGCGCATCTGCGCACCACGCTGGCGCAAGGGCAGGCGCTGATTCGAACGCTACGCGGCCGGGTGTCCGGCCTGTGCCAGCCCGACTACGTGCTCGACATCCCCGGCGGCTACGGCAAGGCGCCGGTGGGGCCGCAATACCTCACTGCGGATGAAACTGTTGAGCAGGATCATGCGGCAGCTGCGCAAACGCGCTATCGTGTGATTGACTATTGCGGTGAGGCGCACCTCTATCCGCCCGCCGCGGGATGAAGTGTCCTGCCGATTCCGCTGACACGGAGGAGCAACATGAAGAAATTTGCGATCGCGATGGGGCTCCTGATGGCCGTCACCGATGGCATCGCGCTGGCGCAGAGCGGCAGCGGCTCCTCCGCCGGCACCGGATCGAAGAGCGGCATGCCGCCGCAGGCGCCGGTCGGCCATCGTCAGGTGCGCCCCAGCGACCTGCCGAAGGCCGAGCAGGCTGAGGACAATTCGATGAGCGGCACGACCAAGGAAGACCGCGAGCTCGATCGCAAGATCAAGGGCATCTGCCGCGGCTGCTGAGCGCGATCTGCGGCGCGCCCGACGCGCGCCGCTTGATCGGTCGTGAGTGTTACGCCGAGCGCTCACGCGGGGAGTTGCGAAGCGCCGCACGCCGGGCGGCGACGGCTTCGGCGAGCTGCTCCAGCACCTCCACCGTCGTGTCCCAGCCGATACAGCCGTCGGTGATGCTCTGGCCGTAGGTCAGCGCCACGCCCGGCTTGACGTCCTGGCGTCCCGCGATGAGGTGACTCTCGATCATCACGCCCATGATGCGCTGCTCGCCTGCGGCGAGCTGGCGGCCGACGTCGGCGGCGACCAGCGGCTGGTTCTCCGGCTTCTTGCTCGAATTAGCATGGCTGGTGTCGATCATCAGCCGCGCCGGCAGTCCGGACTTGATCAGCTCGGCCGCGGCCTGCTCGACATGGGCGGCGTCGTAATTGGGGCCGCTGCCGCCGCGCAGGATGATGTGGCAGTCCTCGTTGCCGGTCGTGGCCGCGATGCCCGAACGGCCACCCTTGGTCACCGCCATGAAATGGTGCGGGTGGGCCGCGGATTTGACCGCATCAGCGGCGATACGGATGTTGCCGTCGGTGCCGTTCTTGAAGCCGACTGGGCACGACAGGCCGGAGGCCAGCTCGCGGTGGATCTGGCTCTCGGTGGTGCGCGCGCCGATCGCGGCCCAGGCGACGAGGTCGGCGATGTACTGCGGCGTCGTCATGTCGAGGAATTCGCATCCCGCCGGCAGGCCGAGATTGTTGACGGCGGACAGCACGCTGCGCGCGAGCCGCAGGCCCTTGTTGATGTCGAAGGAATTGTCGAGGCCGGGATCGTTGATCAGGCCTTTCCAGCCGACGGTCGTGCGCGGCTTCTCGAAATAGACCCGCATCACGATTTCGAGGCGGTCGGCGAGGCGCTCGCGCAAGGCGGCGAGGCGGCCGGCGTAGTCGACCGCCGCGTCGGGATCGTGGATGGAGCAGGGGCCGACGATGACCAGCAGGCGGTCGTCGCTGCCGGTCAGGATGGCATGGATCGCATTGCGGGCGGCCATCACCACACGGGTGGCGGTGAGGGTGCGGGGGATTTCACCCATCACCTCCGCCGGCAGGCTCAATTCCTTGATTTCCTTGATACGAAGATCGTCTGTGGTGCTCAGCACGGCGGGCTCCTGGGTCTCTTGGGTGGGCACCTGCCGGCAATAAAAAAGCCGCCAGGTCTGGCGGCTCGTTCGGATATCTTGCTGCAATGTGTCAGATTGAGCGCGATCCTCCCGCCGCCAGCGAGCTGTCGTAGCTAAAGTACCAATAAAAGCTGGTGGCGGCGTTGATCATGCCCATCCTATAGCGGCCGCGCGGCCGCTTGTCATCCCGAAAATCGAGCCCTCCGGCGTCAACCGTTGCGCGCGGCGAGCGCCATGCCGATCATCGACAGCCCGCCGAACAGCAGGTTGATGCCGACCAGCAGACCGATCGCCCACAACGCCGTGCCGGGCAGACCGGAAATGATGATGCCGGCGATCGCGATGTCGACCACGCCCGAGATTGCCAGCCACGACCAGCGCCCGGACAGCTCGCGGCGGTGCTCCAGCGCATACATGATGGTGGCGACGCCTTCTGCGAGAAAATAGACGCCGATCACGATCGTTAGCGTCACCGTCCCCTGGACCGGCTGCGCCACCAGGATGACTCCGGCGACGATGGCGAGCACTGCCGACAACAGCGACCACCAGAAGCCGGGCATGCCGCGGGCCCAGAAGGTGAGCGCGAGTCCCGCGATGCCCGAGATCAGGAACATCCAGCCGAGGAAGATCGTGACCGCGAGGCTTGCCAGCGGGGTGAGGATCATCGCGAGCAGGCCGAGAACGGCGAGCAGGATGCCCTCGATCAGGAAGGCCTTCCAATGCGCGCGCACGGCTGCGCCCATCTGCGACTTCATGCGCTCGAGCTCGGGCGGAATCGTATCCTGGGGAAGGGTCATGATCGTCACTCCGGGCAAGCTCACGCGCTTAACGCCGCGGCCGCCTGCCCACGCACATGGTGAGGACCTGCGGCCCGGACAAGCGCGCAATGCGCATTTGGTTGCTCTGCCGGCCCCGCGATGCCGGGATTATGCCGTCGTCCGAATCCGGTTGCGACCGAAAACATAGATCGTCGTTGTGACAATCAGAAGGGCCATCCCGACGATGATCGCGGTGAGACCGAGGGGAACCAGAACCGCGGCGACATTGCGGTCAGGGTTGAGCAGCCAATGCCGGATGGAGGTCAGCACGAATCCGAGCCCGACGAAGCCGGCGGCGCCGCCGAGCAGGAGCAGCGCCCACATCCTGCGCAGCTGGCTCAGCCTTGCCCGCGCCACCTCGGTGCGCGGCGTGTGGTGATGGGCGACCCGGCGCACCAGCCGCACGGCAAGGGCGATCGACGAGAACCCGATCAGCACGCTGATGCCGCCGAGCCAGAGGCGCGCGGCGGTGTCGAGGGTCGATGCCCGCTGCAGCAACAGCAATGGATAGTCGAAGGCCGCATGCAGCATCACGGGTGCGGCCAGCACCAGCGCCCAGCTCGACAGCCGCGCCCCTTCGCGATTGTGGCGGTTGGCGCCAAGCGCCGTACTGGTGCGGGCGATCGCGAGATAGGCACCGGCAATGATGCCGAGCGCGCCATGAAACGGCACGGTGAGCACGCTGCGCAGCACCGCCAGCGAGCGCCACATCTCGGCATGCTGGACGAGATAAGCCAAGTTCTCGTAAGCCGCGAAGCCGAGCCCGACGGCGGCACCGTAGAATACCGTGTCCATGGCATTGCCGACCTGCCGGCGCCGCGACCACAGCGCGGCGATCACCGCGACCTTGGCGAGCTCTTCCGGCAAGGCGACGCCAAAAAGGGCCCGGACCGCCTGGGCGATCCAGGGATTCTCCAATGTCAGCCCGACATGCTGGAACGGCGTCCTGATAATGCCGAGCAGGAGCACGCTGGCCGCCCCGAGCAGGAAGGCGGTCCAGATCTTGAGCGGAGGGCCTGAATTGTCACCGGCGGCGACCACCAGCCAGAGGATCAGCAGCGCGGGCGCGATCGCGGCGGTGCCGATCACGGTCGCGAGGGCTTCGAGAAGGTTCATTTGCGATGGCAAGTAAGCCATGGTCTCCGATCATCCAATGCGGCGGGGCCGAACCGACCCTCCACCACCCGCGCGGAGAATGGATTTGACATCGGTCCGTGGCCGCACGGCAAGATCTACATGTCGGCAGAATGAGCCGCCCTTCAAGGGAAAGAACCCCGTCCGGGGGCTCGATTGGGGGAGGGACCGCTGCAGGGCCGAGTGCAGCCGCCGTCGGCTGCCGCCCGGCTGGTCTCAACGGGGCCGGGAGGCTCTCGGCGCCGTCGCATCGCCGCCGCGCACCGGGGCCTCCTGGCGCGGTTCGACCGGGGTCCAGGCGTCGGTGCGGGAGGTGGTTGGCGCCTGGGCGGTCGTCGGCGTTTCCACGCAGCTCAATCGTGGTGTCGGGTCGGCCACACGCCGGCATTCCAGACCTTCAGCGAAAGCGGCCTGACTGATCGCGCACGCAACCAGAACAATCGAAAGAACTCTCATGGTGCCCCTCGGAGCAGGCTTGGGTCGCCCGTGATGCAGGCTCGACTCGGTCGTGCCATTCGATGATGCCCAGCTTGGCCGCAAAAGCGTGCAAATATTTGACCATTCTCGCCGTCATTCAAAAATTCTTCCGAAATTCGCGCGTGCATTCCATGAGTTGCAAGCGATGCGAGCGTTTTTCGCTGGCGCAAACGCGAAGCCCTTTCGCTCCGTTGCGGTGCCAAGGCGCGGCAGCCGGCGCCGAACTGCCATTTGCCCCCAGCTTGCTCGGCATGGGCGGCCGGGCGGGCTTGATGCGGCGAAGGGATCATGGTCGGTTGCCGCGATGAATTCGCCGTCTTGGTCAGCTTCCGACAGAGCCTGTGGTCCACGCTATCGCCGTGGCTGGGTCGACGACGCCGTGGCGGCCATCGAGGCCGACCAGTGCCGGACCGCCGACACGCACTTGATCCGGCTGATCGTGCCCGCGCTCGCCGGCATCGACATCTACCTGAAGGACGAATCGACCCACCCGACCGGGAGCCTCAAGCATCGGCTGGCTCGATCGCTGTTTCTCTATGCGCTTTGCAACGGCCACATCCGGGAAGGCACGCCCGTGGTCGAGGCCTCCTCCGGGTCGACAGCGGTATCGGAAGCCTATTTCGCGCAGATGATCGGCGTGCCGTTCTACGCGGTGATGCCGCGCACCACCTCGGAAGAGAAGATCGCCGCGATCACGCATTACGGCGGCAATTGCCATCTCATCGATGACGGCCGGTTTCTCTATGCCGAGGCGGCCGCGCTCGCGAGCCGGCTCGGCGGCCATTACATGGACCAGTTCACCTTCGCCGAGCGCGCTACCGACTGGCGCGGCAACAACAACATCGCCGAGTCGATCTTCAACCAGTTGCAGGGCGAGCGCCGTCCGCTCCCGGAATGGATCGTGATGGGCGCGGGCACCGGCGGCACGTCGGCGACGATCGGCCGCTATCTGCGCTACCGCCGGCATCCGACGCGGCTGTGCGTCGCCGATGTCGAGCATTCGGCCTTCTTCGACGCCTTCTGCAACGGCGACAGCGCCCGGACGTGCGAACGGCCGTCGCTGATCGAGGGCGTCGGCCGTCCGCGCTGCGAGCCATCCTTCGTG
Source organism: Bradyrhizobium sp. SZCCHNRI3052 (assembly GCF_032484895.1). Taxonomy (NCBI): domain Bacteria; kingdom Pseudomonadati; phylum Pseudomonadota; class Alphaproteobacteria; order Hyphomicrobiales; family Nitrobacteraceae; genus Bradyrhizobium; species Bradyrhizobium sp. SZCCHNRI3052. Next base: position 711,632 of record NZ_JAUETW010000001.1, read on the forward strand.
CCGGGGGTCGTGGATCGCATGATGAAGGTGCCGGATGCCGCCTCGGTCGCGGCGATGAACGTCCTGACGCGGCGGCTGCGCCGGCCGGTCGGCGGCTCGACCGGGACCAACTTCCTGGCGCTGTGCCGGCTGGCGGCCGAGATGCGGCAGGATGGACAGAGCGGCTCACTGGTCACGCTGATCTGCGATTCCGGGGAGCGCTATCGCCAAACCTATTACGAGCCGCAATGGCTCTCCGCGCGCGGTCTCGACCCCGCGCCGTACGAGGCAGCTCTGTCCGCCTTCCTCGACACCGGTGCGCCGCTGCGGCTCGAGGTTGCCGATGCGGAGAACCCGCTGCGCGCCTGAACGCCTCCGGGGGGGCGTCGCGGACCGCGGCGAGCGGCATCCGGATGCCCGGCATCGTGCGCGATCCCTGATCTGGATCAACGAAGGACGCGACGGATTGCGCTTTGGTCCGACCCCGAACAGGCCTCCAAGGGCGCGCCGGAACGCAGGTTCGGGACGCGAGCAGGGGAAGGACGGATCAGGTGATGAACTACGACAGCTATTTCGACCGTGCCCTCGACCAGTTGCACCAGGAACGGCGCTATCGCGTCTTCGCCGATCTGGAGCGCCTCGCCGGCCGCTTCCCCCGCGCGATCTGGCATTCGCCGGAGGGGCCGAAGGATGTCGTGATCTGGTGCTCCAATGACTATCTTGGCATGGGCCAGCATCCGAAGGTGATCGGCGCCATGGTCGACGTTGCCGCGCGCATGGGCACCGGCGCCGGCGGCACCCGCAACATCGCCGGCACCAACCATCCGCTGATCGAGCTCGAGCGCGAGCTTGCCGATCTCCACGGCAAGGAAGCGGCGCTGGTGTTCACCTCGGGCTACGTCTCCAACGAGACCGGCATCTCGACCATCGCGAAACTGCTGCCGAACTGCCTGCTGCTGTCGGACGCGCTCAACCACAATTCGATGATCGAGGGCGTCCGCAAGGCCGGGAGCGAGAAGCAGGTCTGGCGGCACAACGACCTCGCCCATCTCGAAGAGCTGCTGCGGGCGGCCGATCCCGACCGTCCCAAGCTGATCGTCTGCGAGAGCCTGTATTCGATGGATGGGGATGTCGCGCCCTTGCACCGGATCTGCGATCTCGCCGAGCGTTATGGCGCGCTCACATACGTCGACGAGGTCCATGCGGTCGGCATGTACGGCCCGCGCGGCGGCGGCATCGCCGAGCGCGACGGCGCGATGGCCCGCATCGACATCCTCGAGGGCACGCTCGCCAAGGCCTTCGGCTGCCTCGGCGGCTACATTGCCGCCAATGCCAATCTGATCGACGCCGTCCGCTCCTATGCGCCGGGCTTCATCTTCACCACAGCCTTGCCGCCGCCGGTTTGCGCCGCCGCGACCGCCGCGATCCGCCATCTCAAGACCTCGCAGTGGGAGCGTGACCGGCACCAGGACCGGGCGGCGCGGCTCAAGGCCGTGCTGAACGCCTCCGGGCTGCCGGTCATGCCGTCCGACACCCACATCGTGCCGGTGCATGTCGGCGATCCCGAGAAGTGCAAGACGGCGTCCGACCTGCTGTTGTCCGAGCACGGCATCTACATCCAGCCGATCAACTATCCGACCGTGCCGCGCGGCCTGGAGCGGCTGCGCATCACGCCATCGCCTTACCATGATGACGGCCTGATCGACGCCCTGGCCGAGGCGCTGGTCGACGTCTGGGACCGGCTCGGCCTTGCGCGGGCGCCGCAGGCGCTGGCCGCGGAGTGAGCCGTTTCCGCTGACCTGTCACATCGGTCTGTCAGTTTGATCTGCCGCAATGCCGCCCGCGCTCGCGCGGGCGTAGTCTGTTGCGTTCAGGGAAAATGCCGGTTCGGCAAGGCCCAGCCGGCGCACAGGCGAGGGCGGCCATGGCAAGGATCATCGAAGCGCTGCTGCAGGAGCACGAGAATCTCGAGAAGCTTCTCTCGGTGCTCGAGCACGAATTGGAGCTGTTCGATCACAATCGGCGGCCGGACTACGACATCCTGCAGAGCATCATCGCCTATTTCGAGGACTATCCGCAGCGCTGTCATCATCCCAAGGAGGAGATGATCTTCGGCAAGCTGCGCGAACGCGACCCTGCCGCGGCCGCAGCCTATGGCGACGTCGACGACGAGCACGAGACCGAGGCGCAGCGGCTGCGCGGCTTTGCCGACGCCGTGAACGCGGTGCTGTCGGACCAGGAGATCCTGCGCGAGAGCTTCCACGCCGCCGTGCATGAGTTCATCGACAGCCAGCGCGAGCATCTGCGCAAGGAGGAGACCCTGCTGTTTCCGGCGGCGCTGCGCGCCCTTCAGGCGGAGGATTGGGCCGATATCGACGCCCGCATGTCGGACCGCAAGGACCCGCTGTTCGACGGCGACGTCGCCGAGAAATTCCACAATCTCGAGCGGACCATCCTGCGCTGGGAACAGGAGGCGGAGCAGGCGCGCGCCACCGCCGGCTGATGGCGTTTTGCCCAATTGCGCCCCGCGACCGGTGGACTATAGTTCCAGTGGGGGCAGGCACTCTTTCGCGGAGCTGGCTATGGCCGCTTTGAACACTGGGCTCGATCCGGTCCGAGGTTCGTCGAATGCAGGGGCAGGGGCAGATGCGGCCCGAACCCCTGCGCAGGTCCCGATGGCGCAGCAGAGTGCCTTTGGCAGCCATGGCTATGACATGTATCCCCAGGAACTCGTCCGGCTGTCGGGCTGCCAGGAGCAGGTGCTGCGCCGTGAGACGAAGCGCGCCTTGCAGCTGAGCTGACGGCCTTGTCCGATCTCGCCGCTCGATGGTCCCCGCGCTGGTTCATGGCCGGAACGCAAACCCGGGATCATGGTTGTAGTTCATGATCGTGGTTATTCCGGTATACGTGCGTTAACCTATCATTAACCAGATCGCGCGACCCTGTTCGCATACCCCAGGAATGCGACGGAACCGGACGGCCGGAGCCGGCAGTCGCGACAAGAGGCCGGCGGCGTAACGCCCGCCGGCCTTTTTGCGTGGGCGGGTCGGCTGGAATTGACCACCGCACCCTTGCGTCAGTTGCGCCGCGCCAGCGAGCGCAGGAAGCCCTGATATTCCTCGTTCAACTCCATATCGACGGCAGGCGCGAGCTTCAGCAGGACATTGGCGATGAACGCCTGGTCGTTGCGCGGCTCCTCCAGCACCTCGCGCAGCACCGGGACGTTGTCCTCGATGTGATGCAGAAAGGCGACGCCTTTCTCCGCCGTCTCGGTCCAGCGCGCCCGCGTCCATTTCGCCAGCGGATACATGATCTCGTGGACGAAGTTCGACTTGCGCGCCTTCTCGAAGAAGCGCAGTCCGGCGCTCCAATATTCCTTGGCGCGCAGCGGCGGTGGCGGCAGATCGCCTGTCAGCATCTTCTTGCCGGCCTGGCCGACGAAATCGTCGAGCGTGGTCGGCGCATCGATCGTGGCGCGGAAGTGCCACAGCGCGAACGAGCCGGGAAAATCCTTGCCTATGCCGTCGAGCAAGGCGGTCTCGACCTTGTCGACCGCGGCCTTGTCGCCCTTCAGCGACGCCGTCATCGCGAAGGCGAACAGCGCGTCGTTGCCGACCTCGTGGACGCCGCCGTTCTGCAATTGCGCCGCCGACAATGCGGGTGTCTTGCCGTCGGCAGGCACCGCGGCCTCGCCGACGCGCTGCGCCTTGATGAAGGTGGTGATCTCGAGCCAAGCCATGAGGTTGGCGATGAAGGCGTCGGGATCGACATGCACGATGGCGAGATTGAGCGGCTCCTTGCGTGTTCTCAGCTCGGTCATGTCGGTCATGTCGCACTCCGCCGCAACTCGCCGCCGAGCGGTCTGTCGCCTTTGCGACACGATGGCTCGTTCGACGAGAGATGCCGGGAAGGGCAGCAAGAAGGGTGCCACGGTCTTGTCGGGCTTGGTCTTGTCGGGCTCGCGGGCACAGCGCGGTCCGCGGAACGAGTTTTGCTCGTGGTCCTTCGATTGCGATGGTCGCAATGGAGCATGAGGCCAGCGAATGTTCACCCGCGTCTGCAAGGCCGACACCATCGACGAAGGCGGCATGCGCCTCGTCATCGCCGACGCCCAGCTCGTCATCCTTGCCTGGCCCGACAATGGCGAGCTCAAAGCGTTCCAGGGCGTCTGCCCGCACACGGCGGCGCCGATGGAGGAGGCCGGCTTCGACGGCCGCGTGCTCAGTTGCCCCGTGCACAATTGGACGTGGGATGCTTTCACCGGTACGCCGCTCCACCCGCCGGAGAGCGCGCTGGCGCAATATCCGGTCAAGGTCGAGGACGGCGTGGTCTACATCGACACGGACGGTATCGCTCCGCTGTTTGCGGCCCGTTGAGCACGCGGGAAGAGACCGGAAACACCGCCACGGGGTGGCTTGCCCGGCCGGCGAAACGCCTCTATACGTTCGGCGCGCGGCACGGAATCACCGTCGGTGGTTCAGCCGACCTCGCAGATCATCGCCTCAAGCTGCTGATTTGCTGAAGGTTTTACCGAAACGTGCAAGCGGCGATGGCACCGGGGCCTCGTGCCCTCTGGCATCGTGCGTATTGCTCCCTTCGTCTATCGGTCAGGACGCCACCCTTTCACGGTGGAGAGAGCGGTTCGATTCCGCTAGGGAGCGCCACTCCGCGCCGGCATTCCTTCCATCTTCGATCTTGAAACGGACGGTTTGCGCCGAGACGCGGTTGGCGCGAGGTTCTGCCGCCATGAATCGCACGCGCAGTTCGGGGTCCGGTCAACCGTCCATTAGGGTCCTTGCCGTACTGCAACGGGCGAGCAGGAGCAGAATGATGGCCGCGCCCAAGAAGCGGGAAGCCCGCAAATCGATGAAGCAGCCGGCGTGGATCACGCTGGATGGCGGGTTCGCCGTGCGCCATTGCCTGGTTCAGGACATTTCCAGCGCCGGCGCCAAGCTGACCCTGCAGGACGCGGCGGCGCTGCCGGCGACCATCCGGCTCGCCTTCGCGCGCGACGCAAGAACGGGCCGCCAGTGCCGGGTGGTGTGGCGCCGCGGCGCCTCGGTCGGCGTCAAGTTCATCGGCAAATAGACGGCCGGTGTCGCTTCGCCGCGGCAGACGCGCTAACAAGCGGCATGTGTCGATCTCTCATCCTGGGCGCCCTCGCGGTGCTCGCCGCCGTGACCCTGGCAGCCGCCGGCTCGCCGGGGTCGTCGCTTCTTGCGCCATCGCTTCCCGGGCCGAAGGCGGCTGGACCGAATAAGGCCGCACCCCGTTCAGGCGCCGCTACCAGCAATCCCTGCGCGTCCTACGGCGCCAACTTCGTACGCGTCGAGGGAACCGATACCTGCGTGAAGGTCGGCGGCGCCCTGCGCGTCGAGATGGGCACCTCGACCAGCCGCTGAGGTGCTCACGACAGCGGCGGCGCGATGTGGCGGATGAAGGCCGGGCGTTGCGCGATCTGTCCGTACCAGCGCGCGAGGCTCGGCAGCTCCGGCTTGACGACACCTTCGACTCCGAACCAGCGCCGGGCATAGGCGCCAAGCGCAATGTCGGCGAGCGTGAAATGCTCGGCCTCGACGTGGCTGCGCGTGGTCAGATGCGCGTCGAGGATGCGCCACATCGCCGCGGCGTCGTCGGCCGCCTTCTGCAAGGCGGCCATGTCGCGCTGCTCCGGCGGCGTTCGCACCAAGCCCCAGAACAGCGGACGCTCGATCGGCTGCACCGTCGACAGCGTCCAGTCCAGCCAGCGCTCCACCGCGGCGCGGTGCTGTGGCGTCGTTGGATAAAGCGGCGTGCCGTCGCCATAGGCGAGGCAGAGATAGCGCATGATCGCGTTGCTCTCCCACAGCACGAAATCGCCATCGACCAGCGTCGGGATGCGGCCGTTCGGATTCATTGCGAGATAGTCCGCCTCGTTGTTGCGGCCGTACTGCATGCCCGCGTCGATACGGTCATAAGCGACATCGAGCTCGGCGAGACACCACAGCACCTTCTGCACGTTCACCGAATTGGGGCGGCCCCAGATCGTCAGTCTGTCGTCGGCGGACACGTTCGGCTCCTCTCTGGGCGAGCGTCATCATTAGCGCATGTTACGCAAAAAGCCCCGCTCGAAGCGGGGCTTTTCCGACGAACGCATCGTTCGCGGCGATCAGTGGCCGAAGAACAGCCAGAGCAGAATGATCACCGGAATCGGCACGCCCAACAACCACAATAGAAGTCCTCGACCCATCTCGGCCTCCTCGTATCCTCTCCATCGATCGGAGCGACAACGCGAGGGTGGCCACGATGTTCCGGCTGGATCATGAAGGCGAATGACTCACCAATGTCCGGTGTTCGGCATCGACAGCCAGGGCTCGGCCGGCGCCTTCGGCTCGCCCTTCTGCAACAGCTCGATCGAGTGCAGGTCGGGCGAGCGGATGAAGGCCATGTTGCCGTCGCGCGGCGGCCGGTTGATGGTGATGCCGAGCTTCATCAGCCGGTCGCAGGTGGCGTAGATGTCGTCGACCTCATAGGCGAGATGGCCGAAGAAGCGGTCCTCGCCATAGCTCTCCTCGTCCCAATTGTAGGTGAGCTCGACCAGCGGGGCGCCACGCGTCGGCGGCAGGCTCTTCAGCAGGTATTCATCTTCGGGTGCGCAGAGAAACACCAGTGTGAAGCGACCCTTGTCGTTGTCGATCCGGCGCACCTCCTTGAGGCCGAGCGCATCGGAATAGAATTTGAGCGCGGCGTCGAGATTGCGCACGCGCAGCATGGTGTGGAGATAACGCATCGTGTCTTCTCTCCCTGAACTCGAAGCGGATGGTCAACGGCCGCCTGCGGACGCCGATCCATAGCAGCAATTCGCCCGCCCGTGTATCGAGCCTGATGCTGCGGCGGTGCCGGCTCGCTCGGATGTGCGGTGCGCGCGACGACGCATTCGACGGGGCTGCGCGGTGTTGCGAGAGCCCCTCCGTATGCCAGCGAATCGCTGTTTTGGCAGTGATTCGCGGCATGGATGAACGAGCGCGATGCGACCGCATGCAGGGATTTCAGCATGTTTCCCCTGCAATGTGCGGCCAAAATCACGCAGGACCGTCGAAAATGCCTGGAAATATAGGGGAAAATGAATCGCTTGCTCCGTTCGATCGCCATCGCAGCTTGACTTCTGCGCGCTCCGTTGGAATTTTGGCGCCGCTGTGGGTGCTTCGGGGCCCCTTGAAATGCAGGAGAATCCCGAAAATCGCGGGGTGATACGCCACTAGACGACTGAAGTCCCGGCTGTGCAATGCAGCCAGAAAGCCCCGACCAGTCTGCGCAGCAATGCGCTGATAGCCGCGCAGTCGTCACGTCATTCACCGGTATCAATCACAAGGAGATACGATGGCTACCCAACTTTCCAAGTCGCAACTGATCGAGAAGATTGCGACCTCGACCGAGCTGTCCAAGCGCGACGTCAAGAACGTCATGGAGACGCTCACCGACGTCGGCCACAAGGAGCTGAAGAAGAACGGCGTGTTCCTGGTGCCGGGCTTCGCCAAGTTCGTCGTCGTCAAGAAGCCCGCCGTGAAGGCGCGCAAGGGCACCAACCCCTTCACCGGCGAAGAGATGATGTTCAAGGCCAAGCCGGCCCGCAAGATCGTGCGCGCCCGCCCGGTCAAGGCCGCCAAGGACGCGGTTGCCTGATCTGAACCGTCAGTCACGGTCGTGATCACGTCAAAGGCCTCCTGAAAAGGAGGCCTTTTTCGTTGCGGGCTGTGTGGTTGCAGCGCGGCTGAGTGTTGCGGTCGCCGAAGCGCCGGCGTCCCCGGACCGCGAAGGTTGGCACCGCGGGGGCCCGAAAAACGACAGCAGCGCCAGCGCGACGGAATATCTTCGTCGCGTGGCGCCACCCTCGAAACTGGGCCCTGAAATCCCCAGTACTGATGTGTCTCTGGGAGGCGCAGGAAGGTTCAAAGGTCTTTGCGGGAAGATTGACCGGCCCGTACGCCCTCCGGCCTGCGCGGGAGCGCCGTCGCGCGCGCTGGGGAGAAGCCGGTGGATATGGCGCAGCAAGCCGTTGATCCGCGATCCGAAGGGCCGAGGCGAGGAGCTGTGGACAAGCGTTGGATCGGCTGTGGATGAAGGCCCGGCGCTCGCCCGCAAAGCTCGGCTTCAGCGGCGCTCGCCGGTCAGATCCGCTCTGTCGTCCGCAGCTATTTCAGGCGCCGCACCGGCCGCCTCGGTCCTGGGATGACAGGACGCAAGCACGACGAATCCGCCATAGCCGATGATGTTGAACAGAAGTTCCAGCCAGGATGCCATCGCGGATTTCCCTCATGGCGGTGAACGTGTGGCGACGGTCACGGTTCCAACGCGCGCGGCGGTGAGCCGGGCTGCAACCAACTCCCCCGCATCTGCGTTGTTTGGACGCATGGGAATTGGAGGACATTCGATCATGAGAAAGACATTGGCTGTTCTGGCGACCGCGGGCGCCGTCGCCATCACCGCACTCGCGGCACCCGCACCGGCACAGGCGCGCGGCATCGGCCCGGGTCTCGCATTCGGCCTCGCGGCGGGAGCGTTGACTGCCGGCGCGATCGCGGCCTCGCACCCGTATTACTATGGTCCGGGCTACGGCTACGATTACTACGACTACGGCCCGCGTTACGTCTACGCGCCCGGGCCGTATGCCTATTACGGCGGACCGTACTATCATCGCTACCACCACTGGCGTCATCACTGGTAAGCGCCAGTCGTGACAAGGAGAGCCCGGATGGCGAAAGCCTCCGGGCTCTTCTTTCATCCCTGCTATTCCGCGGCCTCGCCGCGCTGCGCCTTCTTCCACGCCAAGCGGGCATATTCCTCGCGTTCGCGCGCGAACTTCTCCTGGGTCGACTTGAACCGTGCAATCCTTGCGGTGATGTCGGCGCGCTCCTTCGCGCGGCGGTCGTCCTGCGTCTCGTTCTGCCTCACGGATCCTCTCTGCTCCGGTCGCTATCCGGCGAGCCTCGCCCTGAGACGCGTGACAAACTTCCTGGCGAATCGCTGGCGCGATGTGGATGTCCGATTGGGGCGTGATTGCGGACGGTCGGCCCCGGCTGCAGGCGGCTCGCGCGTTTTGCTGGGGACGGAAGGCGAGCAACGCCAACGCCTTCCGGTAGACACGGAACAATCCGACTCGTTTTGCTTGCAGTTGCGTCGTTCACGACTGGTTCCGGCGGACGCGGAGTGGGGCAACGACACAGCCGGGGCCAGACACGCTCAGAGGCGGGAGCCAGCTTGCCGTGCTATGAAGGGAGGACAATGATGATGCGAGGTTTCATGGTTCGGGGCCGCCGCTGATGATTGCATCCGATCTGCACGACGGGGTGAACCGCCTGGGAGACATGATCGCTGCGGCGCGGGTGATCGTCCCCTTCACCGGTGCTGGAATATCGACCGAGACGGGCATTCCGGATTTCCGTTCTCCCGGCGGTCTATGGACGCGCAACCGGCCGATCCATTTCGACGAATTCGTCGCCAGCCAGGAGGCGCGGGACGAGGCTTGGCGGCGGCGCTTCGCGATGCAGGAGACGTTTGCCGCGGCGCGGCCCGGCCGCGGCCATCTGGCGCTTTCGTCGCTCTACCGTGCGGGGAAAATTCCGGCCGTCATCACTCAGAACATCGACAACCTGCACCAAGACTCCGGTTTCGCCCCGGATCACGTCATCGAGCTGCACGGCAACACCACCTACGCGCGATGCATCGGATGCGGGCAGCGCTATGAGCTCAACTGGGTGCGCGAGCGCTTCGAGGCTGACGGTGCCGCGCCGGATTGCCCCGAATGCGCGGAGCCGGTGAAGACCGCGACGGTATCCTTTGGTCAGTCGATGCCCGAGCATGAAATGCAGCGTGCCAGCGAACTCGCGCAGCACTGCGATCTGTTCGTCGCGATCGGCTCGTCGCTGGTTGTGTGGCCGGCCGCGGGCTTTCCATTGATGGCAAAGCGGGCTGGCGCGCAACTCGTGATCATCAACCGGGAACCGACCGATCAGGACGACGTTGCAGACCTCGTTATCCACCACGACATCGGCGAAGTACTCGGATCGTTCGTCCGTAATTGAACGGAAATTGATGCATTTTTGTCGGCATCTCTGTTCATATGCCTCACTGAAACCGATTTTTATCTATGCGCGGCACGAGGGAATGTTATCTTTGATTCGAGAGATTCGCGTGACTCATCGTGGGTATAGGTGGTGAGCACGTGTATGAGGGCGCCGTTGCAGGGGTGGCGGCTCACAATTCATATGTGAGGTCCGGGGTTATGGGGTCGGACGGATTTGAGTCCAAGAAGCTTGGGGTGCCGGTCGTTGGTGTATCGACACCAACCCGGCTCGGGGCGGAATATCAAACCGGCGTCGCGCGCGACTCGGCAATCGATGCGATGACCGGTCTTGGCGAGAACCTCGTCGAAATCAGCGGTGTCATCAAATGGTTCGACGCCTCCAAGGGATACGGTTTCATCGTTCCCGACAATGGCTGGCCGGACGTGCTGCTGCACGTCACGGTGCTCAGGCGCGACGGCTACCAGACCGCCTATGAAGGTGCTCGCCTGGTGGTGGAGTGCGTGCAGCGCTCCAAGGGCTACCAGGCCTTCCGCATCGTCTCGATGGACGAGTCGACGGCGATCCATCCGGCGCAGATGCTGCCGCCGCGCACCCATGTGACGGTCACGCCGACCAGCGGGCTGGAGCGAGCCCAGGTCAAGTGGTTCAACCGGCTGCGCGGCTTCGGCTTCGTGACTTGCGGGGAAGGGAGCCCGGACATCTTCGTCCACATGGAGACCCTGCGCCGCTACGGCATGACCGAGCTGCGCCCCGGCCAATGGGTGCTGGTCCGCTACGGGCCCGGCTCCAAGGGCATGATGGCGGCCGAGATCCACCCCGAGACGGGCTCGCCGGCATTGTCCTCGCACTGAGCGGATGCTTGCTGCGACCACCGCATTTGACGGCCCCGGAACGGCGTTTCCTGGGGCCGTTTTTCATGTCGGCTCCATCTTCACGGACGGGCCGCAGTCTTGCTGCGGAGGCCGCGACCGTGTAGTGACTGGTCCTCGAGGACAATCGTCCTTGAGACCATCGGGGTATAGCGCAGCCTGGTAGCGCGGCAGTTTTGGGTACTGCAGGTCGTTGGTTCGAATCCAGCTGCCCCGACCATCTCCGCAGCGGCGCGGCTTCCCAGGTGAGGCCAATTGCTGGTGCGAACTCCGGCTCGACGCTCACGATAGCGAGAAGGATTTCGGCCAGGCCGCCAGCCGTCAATCGGCACGAGCGACCGCGAGCGCGGCTGGGCCAAAAAAATTCGGATGCTCCCGCAGCGGCAAAACCCGGGAGCATCCGAAGTGTGCGGGTGAATCCGGGGAAGGAACATCCGCTGGTCGTCAGCATCCTCTGAATCGAAATCTCGCGTCTTTGCGCTAAATCAAATCAGGCGCAGGAGGCAGTTCGCGCGTCGGCCGTGCCGAGGTCGCCGGGGGCGGATCAGCGCGCCAGCTCGCCCTGCGCCAGCCGGCCGTCGATGATGTGCACGCGCCGTTGCATCTGAGCGGCGAGGTTGAGATCGTGCGTAACCGCGACGACGGTCTTGCCGCGCAGCGTGACCAGATCGCGCAGGATGCCGAACACCTGCGCGGTCGCGGCGGTGTCGAGGCTGCCGGTCGGCTCGTCGGCGAGGATCACCGGCGGATCGTTGGCGAGCGCGCGCGCCACCGCCACGCGCTGGCGCTGGCCGCCCGACAATTTGTCCGGCGTCTTGCGCAGATGCTCGGCCAGCCCAAGCGACTCCAGCAGCTCCTCGGCGCGCTGGGTGATGGCGCGGGGCGACAGCCGTGCCAGCGCGCGCATCGGCAGCGCGACGTTCTCGGTGATCGAGAATTCCGGCAGCAGGAAATGAAACTGGAAGACGAAGCCGAGCCGCGACAGTCGCACCTCGGCGCGCTCATCCTCGCTCATGCCGGTCGTCGAGCGGCCGTCGATCAGCACGTCGCCCTGGCTCGGCAGGTCGAGCAGGCCAAGCAGGTAGAGCAGGGAGGATTTGCCCGAGCCCGACGGTCCGGTGATGGCGATGAGCTCGCGCGGATGGATTACGAGATCGATGTTGGCGACCAGCGTCACCGGCACCTCGCCAGGCAGCACCTTCGTCACTTGCCGCGCCTCGATCAGGGGCGGGCTCACGTCGCCCCCCGGATGATGTCGACCGGATGCAACCGCGCCGCGGCGCGGGCCGGAAAGTAGCCGGCGACCGCGCTGGAGATCAGCGCGACCGCGCCGGCCAGCAGATAGTGCTTCAGCGAATACAGCACGGGCAGATGATTGTAGTCGGAGAACGGCGTCTTGAACTCGAGCGAGGCCAGCCCGCGGGTAAGCAGGTAGCCGAGCGCCCAGCCTAGGGCGGCACCGGTCAGGCCGATGAACAGCGCCTCGACGATGAAGATGGTGCGGACCGTGCGGTCGCGGAAGCCGAGCGACTTGAGGATGGCGATGTCGCGGGTCTTCTCGTGGGTGATGGTCGAGATGATGTTGTAGGTGCCGAAGCTCGCGACCAGCAGGATGGCGCCGACGATGGTGTACATCAGCACGTTGCGCAGCGTGATCGCCGCCAGCAGGTCCTCCTGCGCCTCCTGCCAGGAGACCGCCTTGTAGCCGGTCTGCTCGCCGATGCGCTCGCTGATCAGGCGCGCCTGCATCGGATCGTTGGTGCGGACGCGGATCTCGTTGATGATCCCAGTCTGGCGCTCCAGGATCTGCGCGGTGCGCAGCAGCACGTAGCCGGTGGTCTCGTCGGTGCCGCGGAAGCCGGAATGGAAGATGCCGACGACGGTCGCGTTCATGCTGATGCCCTGGGCCGAGGCGAGCGTGATGTTGGAGTTCACCCGCGCGCCGATCTTGGCCGCGAGCCGGTCGCCGAGCAGGATCGCGTGCGAGGACCGGTACAGCGAATTGAGATTGCCCTGCCGCATGTGGCTCGCCAGCGTCGAGACTTGGCCTTCAGTGCGCGGATCGATGCCGATGATTGCGACCGTCAGGTTGCGGCCGGCGAAGCGCAGCACGGCCTTGGACTGCACCGACGCCGTCAGCGCGCCCGGCACCCAGCCCTGCAGCGAGGCGATGGTGGCCATCGGGTTCTTGATGCCGGGGCGGCGGACATTCGGGGTCAATCGATGATATTCGGCCGCCGCATAGACCTGGTCGGCCGGCTGGCGGGTCGGCTGGCGCAGCTCGTCGGTGATCGAAATGTGCGGCAGCGCGTCGACCAGCGTGCGGATGAAGTCGTCCTGGGAGCCCTCCATCATTGCCGCCATCATCACCGAAAACGCCACGCCGGTCATCACGCCGGCGATCGCGACCAGCGTCTGGCGGGCGCGATGGCGCACATGGGTCCAGGCGATGGTCAGGACGAGGCTCATGGCACGGACGTCTCGGGCTCGATCACGCGAATCCGCTCGCCGTCCTTGATGTCGGCCGTCGCCGGCGCCGCGACCAGCTCGCCCTCGCGGGCGCCGTCGAGGATCTCGACCGCCGCGGAGCCGCGGATGCCGATCCGCACCGCGCGCCGGTGCACACGGCCGCCATCGATCACCATGAGGCTGTTGTTGACGACGGCATTGGCCGGCGCGAGCAGCGTGTCGCCCGTCTCGCGGCTGACGATGTTGGCCTCGACGCTCATGCCGACGCGCAGCGGCGTGTTGTCGGGCAAGCCGATCCGCACTCGGAACGTCTTGGCCACGGGATCACCCGCCGGCGTGATCTGCTTCACCGTCCCGGGCAGGGCCTGGTTGCCGAACGCATCGGCGCGTAGCAGCGCCTTCTGCCCGACCTGGACACGGGGGATGTCCTCCTCGTTGACGTCGGCGACGACCCAGAGCGGCTTCTCCAGGCCGACGCGGTAGAGGATGGTGCCGGGATCGACCATGTCGCCGACCTCGCCGTCCTCCTTGAGGACGACGCCGTCCATCGGCGCCACCAGCTTGAAGTAGTCGAGGCGCTGGGTCTGGGCCGCGATCTGGGCGCGGATGCGGGCGAGATCGCTTTCGGAGCGCTGGTACGCTTGCGATGTGGCCGCGCCGCGGGCCAGCAACTGCGACTGCCGCTCGAACTCGTGGCGCTGGAATTCCTCCTGTGCGCGCAGATCGTTCAAGGTGGCCAGCGCCTCCTTGTCGTCGAGCCGCGCCAGCACGTCGCCGGCCTTGACCAGCTTGCCCTCGCAGCGGCAGCGCTCGACGATGCGGCCGCGGACCAGGGGCGTGCTCCGCGACCACGTCTCAGGCTCCACCGCGCCGGTCGCATACACGATCTCGGCCGCCGTGCCGCGGGTGATGCGGGCGGTCGCGATCAGCGGTCCACGCACCCACCATGTGGCAAGCCCGGCCAGCGCGCCGAACAGCAGGATGATCGAGAGCAGGCCGCGCCACGGAAAACGACGCCGGCCGCGATCGACGGCCGGCGGGGCAGCAATGGCGTTGGATCGGTCCGGCGTCAGCATGTCCATGATCGAACGGACCCTGCGACGGGAGAAAGGCTATACTTAGCCGGCAGTACCCGTCGCCACGCGGGGCGGAGCCATCTTGAAGTGCTGTTTGGCATAGGCGACGATCTGGCGATCGGTCGGGTGATCGGCAGCTTCGACGCCGACGATGCGCTTTCCGACCGCAGGATGCTTCTCGTGCAGGTACTTGGCAAGCTCGGTCTTGGCGCCGGCCGGGCCGATGATCAGGATCTCGCCGGCGTCATCGAGCGCGTGCGCGACCTCCTCGAGGAAATTCTTGTCGGGCGCCGCGTGGCCGCTGCCGATCTCGTTGGCCTTGTGGTGCAGGTGCTTGGTCTGCAGGTGTGGATGCAGCGTCAGCTCGTCGGCACCGGTCAGTCCGATATGGAACACCTTGGCCTCGCTGTGATCGAGCCACACGACGGCATGGAAATGGGTCGGCATATTCTGGTCCTTGTCAGCAAATCGCCGCGTGGCGGCCTTGCGCGTTCGCCATGGAACGCGCGCCGCGGAAGGCGGCACCCGTTGTGAAGCAAACCTTAGCGAGCCCGATCGTGGCCGGCTTGATGCAGGTCAACGGACGCGGGGACCCCCCCGCGCCCATGATGCGCGGGGTTTACTTCGGCGCAGGCGGCTTCGGCAGCGGCTTGTCCTGCCGCTTCGACCAGGAGATGTAGTAGGCCACGGTGGTCATGATCGCGATGCCCGCCGCGCTGACGAGGATCTGCGCCAGCAGCGAACCTGAGCTCAGCATCAGGGTGAAGTGGCCGATGAAGGACAGGAACACGCCGACGCAGAACACCGCCAGCGACTGTTGGCCGCAGACGATGAGGGGATCGAACGCCTTCCACTCCAGGCCCGGCCATTCCTTCGGCACGAACCGGATGACCAAAATGACGATCACCACGAAATGCAGGAAGCGGTACGGCGCGAGATTGGTCTTGTCGTTGGGATTGAACGCCGAATAGAGCCAGTTCGGAAACATCGATCCGAGCTCGGGGAAGCGGCCGGCCATCGTCATGACCAGCGCGAGCACCATATAGGCGATGCAGAAATACAGCGTGGCCGGCGCCATGATGATGCCCATCGAGCGGCGGGCGCCGCCGAGCGCGCACCACGAGCCGAACACGAACAGCACCTGCCAGCAATACGGATTGAAGTACCAGGTGCCCGCCGGATAGGCCGCAAAATTCCAGCCCATCTGTCGCGCCACGAGCCAAAGCACGATCGAGGCGATCATGGTCAGGTCGGGCTGGCGCAGCATCATCCACAGCACCGGCGGGAAGAAGCCCATCAGCACGATGTAGAGCGGCAGCACGTCGAGATTGACCGGCTTGAACTTCAGGATCAGTCCCTGGGCCAGCGTATCGCTGGCGTGGTCGACGAGGCCTGCGACGTTGAACTCGTCGATGATCTCGGAGACGCCGAACCGCGTCGCCAGATAGCTGATGGCCACGATATAAATCACGAACAGCACGATGTGGGCGACGTAGAGCTGCCACACCCGCTTGAACAGCCGGGTGGCGCCGACGATGAAGCCGCGGTCGATCATCATGCGCGCATAGACGAACGAGGCGGTATAGCCGGAGATGAACACGAACAGGTCGGCGGCGTCGCTGAAGCCGTAATTCCGCGTGGTGATCCAGTTCACCACATTGTCCGGGATGTGATCGAGAAAGATCGCCCAGTTGGCGATTCCGCGAAACAGGTCGAGCCGAAGGTCGCGCCCTCGCTCGGGCAGCGTGGCATTGATTTTCATGGCCGCTTCAACGCACTGTTTTGAATGGAAAGCGTTCGGGGAGCAGAGGCGCCGTGGCAGTCGACCGAGATTGTCACGGGACGGCAGAATGACTATACGGGGCACGATAGACGGTCATGTCCAGGATGGGAATCACCGTTCCGTGCCGACGCTTGCCTGTACCCCATCCCGGCCGTTTCCGCCAAACGCATGACGACGCAGCTTCCAGGGGCTCTTCCAGCCATGACCGCACGCATTTTCAAGCCCGCCAAGAACGCGATGCAATCGGGCAAGGCCAAGACCCGGGACTGGCAGTTGGATTATGAGCCGGAGCAGCCGCGTTCGGTCGAGCCGCTGATGGGCTGGACGTCCTCCTCGGACATGAAGCAGCAGGTCACCTTGCGCTTCGACACCAAGGACGAGGCGATCGCCTATTGCGAGCGCAAGGGCATTCCCTATCAGGTGATCGAGCCGAAGGAGCCGGTGAAGCGGCAGATCGCCTATGCCGACAATTTCTCGTTCCGCCGCGGCGAGCCCTGGACGCATTGAGGGGCCGGCCCGGCCGTCGTCCGTTCACCCTGTTTGAGGCGGCCCGCCGGGGTTGGGCAGCGGCGCGTCCTTGGACAGGCCGAGCACCGGGAAGCTCCTGATGGCCCGGACGCCGGGCAGGGCGGCGAACTGGCGGAGCTGGCGGCTCATGCCTTCGACCCCGGTCGACACGCATTTCAGCAGAAAATCCGCATCTCCCGACAGCCGCCAGCATTGCTGGACCCAGGGCAACGTCACGATCGCGGCCTCGAACGATTCCAGCGCCGTCTGGTGCTGGCTGTCGAGCTGAATCGACACGAACGCGACCACCTCATAGCCCAGCGACCGTTCATCGACGCTGGCGCGGATGGACTTGATCACGCCGCTGCTGCGCAGCGTCCGCACCCGGCGCAGGCAGTTCGGATGCGAGATCCCCACCCGGTCGGCGAGCTCGTTCATGCGGATCCGGCCATCCGCCTGGAGCTCCGCCAGGATCCTGCGATCGATCGCGTCGAGCTCCGGGCTGCCAGCCATCGGCGCGGCCCGTTCAGCCGGTCGGGTGATCAGGCCGGCCACCGCCGGCCTGATCGGTCCCGACGGTGCGCGGCATGACGCCGGAGAGCACGAGCTTCTCGTGGGCCGCGATGATCGCCTCCCTGGTGAGCCGGCCGCCAGGACGGTACCAGCTGCACAGCCCGGTCAGGAGCGCGATGATGGCAAAGGTCGCGACCTGGATGTCGTCGACGTCGAACACGCCTTGCGCCACACCGTCGCCGAGGATGTCGGCCAGCCGGCGCTCATAGGCGCCGCGCAGCGCCACCACCGCCTCATAGTTGCGGGGATCGAGGCTGCGCAGCTCCGAATTGGCGATGAAGACCTCGCGCTTCCGGGTCATGTGATAGCTGACGTGGAAGGCGACGAACGCCCGCAGGCGTTCGACGGGGCCATGGGTGTCGCGCAGCGCTTGGTCGAGCTCGCGCAGGAGATTGTTGATGTGGTCCTGGATCAGCTCCGCCAGCAGCTCCTGCTTGGTGCTGATGTGATTGTAGAGCGAGCCTGGCTGGATGCCGACCTCGGCGGCGAGCTGGCGGAGGCTCATGGCCTCATAGCCGTGCTGGAAGATCAGCCGCAGGCCGGCCTTGCGGATCGCCTCCATCGTCGTCGGACCATGTGACCCGATCGTGCGCGCCATCTCGTCCTCGCTGGACCGTCCCGGTGCCGATCGCGGCGGATCCGCCTCGGGAGGGGCCCCGTAGTGAAGTCTGAAAATTCCGTGGTCTCAAGCAAATGCTGCTCACCCCGGACCCTACAACAATCCGCTTGAGAATAGAATTTAAAAACGTATGATCGTTTAATTCGAGAAGGACGGACGGCCGCAGACCGGGCCGCCGACGGGCAGGGAGGACAGCATGCGGGCAAAGATGGTACACCCGGGCTCTCAGCGGCCTGAACGGCCGCGACCGCTCTGACGCGTGCTCCCACGGCTTCCCCCTCCAGCCTCGCAACGAAGACGCCGGTCATGACGCTTCACTCCACGATCGATCCATCGTCCTCCGATTTCGCCCGCAATGCCGACGCCATGCGCGCGCTGGTCGCCGACCTCAGGACGAAGCTGGGGCAGGTCGCCGAGGGCGGCGGCGAGGCCTCGCGCAAGCGGCACCTGTCGCGCGGCAAGATGCTGGCGCGTCAGCGTGTGGACCTGCTGCTCGACCCTGGAACGGCGTTCCTGGAGCTGTCGCCATTGGCCGCGCACGGGCTCTATGGCGGCGACGTCCATTCGGCGAGCATCGTCACCGGCATCGGCCGCATTGCCGGCCGCGAATGCGTCGTCGTCGCCAACGACGCCACCATCAAGGGCGGCACCTACTACCCGATGACGGTGAAGAAGCACCTGCGCGCCCAGGACATCGCGCGGCAGAACAACCTTCCCTGCGTCTACATGGTCGATTCCGGGGGCGCGTTCCTGCCGCTGCAGGACGAGATCTTCCCGGACGAGCGGCATTTCGGCCGCATCTTCTACAATCAGGCGCAGATGTCGGCGCAAGGCATCCCGCAGATCGCGATCGTGATGGGCTCGTGCACCGCCGGCGGCGCCTATGTGCCGGCGATGTCGGACGAGAGCATCATCGTGCGCAATCAGGGCACGATTTTTCTTGGCGGCCCGCCGCTGGTGAAGGCGGCGACCGGCGAGGTCGTCACGGCCGAGGAACTGGGCGGCGCCGACGTGCATTCACGCCAGTCGGGCGTCACCGATCACTACGCACAGAACGACGCCCATGCGATCGGCATCGCGCGTCGCATCGTCGGCACGCTGAAGCCGCCGGGCGCGCGCAGCGCGCTGAACATGCGCGAGGTGCGCGAGCCGCGCTATGCGGCGGAAGAGATCTACGGCGTCGTGCCGGTCGACGGCCGCAAGCCGTTCGACGTGCGCGACATCATCGCGCGGGTGGTCGACGGCTCGGAGTTCGACGAGTTCAAGAAGCTCTACGGCCAGACGCTGGTGTGCGGCTTCGCCCACATCTGGGGCCATCCGGTCGGCATCATCGCCAACAACGGCATCCTGTTCAGCGAGAGCTCGCTGAAGGGTGCGCATTTCATCGAACTGTGCTGCCAGCGCAACATTCCGCTGGTGTTCCTGCAGAACATCACCGGCTTCATGGTCGGCAAGAAATACGAGGCCGGCGGCATCGCCCGCGACGGCGCCAAGCTGGTGACTGCGGTCGCGACCGCGTCGGTTCCCAAGTTCACCGTGGTGATCGGCGGCTCCTACGGCGCCGGCAATTACGGCATGTGCGGCCGCGCCTATGCGCCGCGTTTCCTCTGGATGTGGCCGAACGCGCGCATCTCGGTGATGGGCGGCGAGCAGGCCGCGATGGTGCTGAGCCAGGTCCGCCGCGACGGCATCGAGGCCAAGGGCGAGAGCTGGCCTGCGGAAGAGGAAGAGAAATTCCGGAGCCCCATCCGTGCGCAATACGAGGCCCAGGGCAATCCCTACTACGCGACGGCGCGGCTGTGGGACGACGGCGTGATCGATCCCGCCGATACCCGCCTTGTGCTCGGGCTCGGATTGTCTGCCGCCGCCAATGCCCCGGTCGAGCCGACCAAATTCGGCCTGTTCAGGATGTGATCATGGCTCGTCCCGGATTGTATCGTCGTTTTCGCAAGCTCCTGATCGCCAACCGCGGCGAGATCGCCGTGCGCGTCATCCGCACGGCACGCGCGATGGGATTGAAGACCGTCGCGGTCTACTCCGAGGCGGATCGAAACGCGCTGCATGTCGCGCTCGCCGACGAGGCGGTGCTGCTCGGCCCCGCACGCGCCCGCGATTCCTATCTTAACATCGAGCGCTTGATCGAGGCTGCGAGGCAGACAGGCGCCGAGGCGGTTCATCCCGGCTATGGCTTCCTGTCCGAGAGCGCCGAATTCGCGCAGACCTGTCTCGACGCGGGCCTGGTGTTCGTCGGGCCGACGGCCGCGATGATCACCGCGATGGGTTCCAAGTCCGGCTCCAAATTCCTGATGGAGCAGGCCGGCGTGCCGCTGGTGCCCGGCTATCACGGCGAGGCGCAGGACGAGGCGACGCTCGCCAATGAAGCCGCGCGGATCGGCTTTCCCGTTCTGATCAAGGCCTCCGCCGGTGGCGGCGGCCGCGGCATGCGCGTGGTCAATGCAGCCGGCGATCTCGCTGATGCCGTCACCAGCGCCAAGCGCGAGGCCAAGGCGGCGTTTGGCGACGACCGTGTGCTGATCGAGAAATTCGTCCAGAACCCGCGCCACATCGAGGTGCAGATCATCGGCGACAGCCACGGCAATCTGGTGTCGCTGTTCGAGCGCGAATGCACCTTGCAGCGTCGGCACCAGAAGGTGATCGAGGAGGCGCCGTCGCCGACGCTGACGCCGGAGCAGCGGGAGACGGTCTGCGCCGCGGCGCGTCGCGCGGCCGGCGCGGTCAACTATGTCGGGGCGGGCACCATCGAGTTCGTCTCCGACGGCCGCGACGTGTTCTTCATAGAGATGAACACGCGCCTGCAGGTCGAGCATCCCGTCACCGAGTTGATCACCGGCGTCGATCTCGTCGAATGGCAGTTGCGCGTCGCCTTCGGCGAAGCGCTGCCGCTGACGCAGGACCAGATCCGCTTGCATGGCCATGCCATCGAGGCACGCGTGTACGCGGAGAATCCCGCCAAGAATTTCATGCCCTCAGTCGGCACGATCAAGACCTGGCGGTTTCCCGCTGAAACCGGCGGCCTGCGCATCGATGCCGGCTATCGCGAGAGGGATGTGGTCTCGCCCTATTACGACGCGATGCTCGCCAAGATGATCGCCTGGGCGCCGACCCGCGAGGTCGCGATCGAGCGGCTCAACCGCGGCCTTGAGGACACCGACGTCCGAGGCATCGTCAGCAACATCCCGTTCCTGTCGTCGCTGCTAACGCATCCCGACGTCGTGGCCAACGCGATCGACACCGGTTTCATCGAGCGCCATCTGACACATCTGACCCAGTCGGGGGCGGTGGCCGGCGACCTGGAGCTCAGTGCCGCCGTCGCGGCCATTCTCATCGGCGAGCAGACCGCGGCCAAGGAGCAAGGCTCGCCGTGGCGCGCATCCGGTTGGATGCCGGTGGGACTGCGGCAGCGCGTGTTCTCGTTCCGCCAAAGCGCGGCGAATGAACCGCGGACCGCCACGCTGGCCTATGGTCCCAGCGTGCAGCGCCTGTCGATCGAGGGCCGTGAGACCCCGTTCTCGGCACTTCCGACTGATGACGGCGGCTTCGACCTTGTGTGCGACGGCGTCAAATCCCATGTGGTGGCCGTCATCGAGGGCCATGAGCTGTACCTGCGGACCCGCAACGGCCGTTTCGATCTGCATTGGATCGATCCGTTCGGCGGTGACGACGAGGAGCAGGCCGGCGAGGACAAGATCGTGGCGCCGTTGCCGGGGACCGTCGTGGCGCTGCTTGCGCAGGAAGGCGCCGTCCTGGAGAAGGGTGCGGCGATCCTGACGCTCGAAGTCATGAAGATGGAGCAGACCCTGCGAGCGCCGTTCGCAGGCCGGCTCAAGGCGATCAAGTGCAAGGTCGGCGACATCGTGCAGGAAGGCGTCGAACTGGCGGACCTCGAACCGTCCGCCTGATCCTCGAACCGAAGAGGTCGGCATGAGCGAGAGCGTGCGCATCATCGAAATGGGCCCGCGGGACGGCCTGCAGAACGAGAAGATGTCGATCAGCGTCGCCGATCGCATCGCCTTCATCCGCGCGCTGGTCGCGGCGGGCCTGACCACGGTCGAGGTCGGCGCCTTCGTCTCGCCCAAGGCGATCCCGCAGATGGTGGGCTCGGACGAGGTCATGCGCAGCGTGGCTGCGCTACCCGGCGAATTCCATGTGCTGGTGCCCAACGTGAAGGGCTATGAGGCCGCGCGCGCCGCCGGCGCCAAGGTGATTTCCGTGTTCACTGCGGCCTCCGAGAGCTTCTCCCGCGCCAACATCAACTGTTCGATCGCGGAGTCGCTGGAGCGCTTCAAGCCGGTGATCGCCCACGCCAGGACCGACGGCATCAGGGTGCGCGGCTACGTCTCCTGCGCGCTGGGCTGCCCGTATGAGGGCGAGATCAAGCCGCAGGCCGTAGCCGGCGTGGCCAAGGCGCTGTGGGATCTGGGCTGCTACGAGGTCTCGCTGGGTGACACGATCGGTGTCGGGACGCCGCTCAAGGCAAAGCAGATGCTGCGCGCCGTCTGCGACGACGTGCCGGTGACGCATCTGGCGATGCATTTCCACGACACCTACGGCCAGGCGCTGGCCAATCTCTATGCGGGCATGGAGGAGGGCGTCCGCGTCATCGATGCCGCGGCCGGCGGCCTCGGCGGCTGCCCGTTCGCGCCGGGCGCGACTGGCAACGTCGCGACCGAGGACGTCGTCTACATGCTCGAAGGCATGGGCATCGGCACCGGCGTCGACATGACGAAACTGCTGGCCGCCACCAACGACATGAGCCGGCTGCTCGGTCGGCCACCCGTGAGCCGTGTTGCAGCGGCGCTGAACGCGAAGAACATGCGAGCAGCAAATGGCTGAAGGGGCGAATAGCGAGTAGGGAAAGGCAGACTCGCCGTATTCCCTATTCGCCACTCCCTATTCGCCATTCGCCGCGTGTCAGCGGCTGAGATCCGGCCCCATCACGAGATCCGGCAGCGCCGTCGAGATCTGCGGCACGAAGCAGAGCAGCAGCACGGCGGCCATCATCAGCAGGACGAACGGCAGCGTGCCCCAGATCACCTCGCGCAGCGGGATGTCCGGCGCGACGTTCCTGATGACGAAGATGTTCAGACCCACCGGCGGGTGAATCAGGCCCATCTCCATCACGATCGTCATCACCACGCCGAACCAGATGATGTCGAAGTTTGCTGCCCGCAGAGGCGGGAGGATGATCGGGGCAGTCATCAGGATGATCGATACCGGCGGCAGGAAGAAGCCGAGCACGACCACCATCAGCAGGATCGCGAACAACAGTTCCCAGCGCGGCAGGTGCATCGCCACGATGGACTCCGCAACCGACTGCGAGATGTGCAGGTAGCTCATCACGTAGGAGTACAGCAGCGACATGCCGATGATCAGCATCAGCATGGTCGATTCGCGCAGCGTCGCCTTCATGATGGGCGCGAGATCGGCCGGGCTCCAGACGCGGTAGATGATCGCGATCAGCACGAGCGCGAGGATGCCACCGAGACCGGCTGTTTCCGATGGCGTGGCGAGGCCGCCATAGAGCGCGACCATGACGCCGGTCAGCAGCAGCACGAACGGAATCACGCGTGGCAGCACGGAGAAGCGCTGCGCCATCGTAAAATCGTCCTTGGTCAGGATGTCCGACCACGCGCCCGATTTCTCATAGACGGCTTTCGCGCGCGCATATTCCTGCCGGAAGCGCACCACCGAATAGACGCCGAACAGGGTCACCAGCAGCAGCCCGGGGCCGATACCGGCCAGGAACAGCCGTCCCAGCGATTTCTCCGCTGCGATCGCGAACAGGATCATCGTAATCGAGGGCGGCAGCAGAATGCCGAGCGTGCCGCCGGCCGCGATGATGCCGGCGGCGAAGCCGCCGGAATAGCCGCGCTTGCGCATCTCGGGAATTCCGGCCGAGCCGATCGCCGAGCAGGTCGCGGGGGATGACCCCGCCATCGCCGCGAACAGCGCGCAGGCGAACACGTTGGCGACGCCCAATCCGCCGGGCACGCGATGCAGCCACGCATGCAGCGCCGAGTAGAGGTCCTGGCCTGCGCGGGAGCGGCCGATCGCCGCGCCCTTGAGGATGAACAGCGGGATCGATAGCAGCGTGATCGACGCCATTTCCTCGTAGACGTTCTGCGTGACCGTATCGAGCGACGCGGCAGGCATGTAGATGGCCATGAACACGACGGCCACGGCGCCGAGCGCGAACGCGATCGGCATGCCCGCGAACATCGCAAACAGGGTCGAGAGTCCGTAGGCAACCCCAATTCCGAACACGCTCATCGACGCGCTCCGGTCATCGGAGCCACGATCTGCAGCAGCATCTGCAGGCACAGCAGGGTCATCCCGGCGGCCATCAGGCCGTAAGGAATCGCCAGCGGCGGCGACCACATCGAATTCGAGACCTGACCATCGACCCAGGCCTCATGTGTCAGGGTCCAGGATTTCCAAGTGAAGAAGGCACAAAACAAAAAGCTCGCGACGTCGACCAGCCAGAGCCTGATCTTGTTGGCGAGCGGCGACATCAGCCCAACGAAGGCTTCGATGCTGACGTGGCCGCGATGCTCCTGCACATAGGCCGCAGTCATGAAGGTGGCGCCGACGAGCAAGAACACGGCGGCTTCGTCCTGCCAGTAGTTGGCGGCCTTGAACAGTGCACGGCCCGCCACGCTGTAGCTCAGGATGAGGCAGGCCGCGACCAGTGCGAACGCGGCCAGAACCACGATGATGCGATTGAGCAGCGAGACAACACGCTGGAGCGGCGCCAGCGGACCGCTGGCGCCGATGGCTGTCGTGGCCTCGGTATCGATAACGGGCGCGTGCATCAATCAGGCCGCGACGTCGGAAGCGAGCTTGAGGAGCTTGGCGCAGTTCGCAGACTTGCCGCCATAGTCCTTCCAGGCCGTGTCACGGGCAATGTCGCGCCATTTGTTGACGGTCTGGACATCGAGCTCCACAACCTTCGCGCCCGCCTTTTCGTAGACCTTGGCAACTTCGATGTCGTCGTCCTGCGCGCCCTTGCGCCCGAACGCCTCCATCTCCGCGCCGACCGCGAGGAGGATGTCCTGCTGGTTCTTCGGCAACTTGTCGAACGAGGCCTTGGACATCATCAGCGGCTCGAGCATGAACCAGTACGACGCCTTGGCGCCGGAGGTCAGGGCCTTCGACACTTCCTCCAGGCGGAACGAGATCAGGCTGGTCGACGAGGTGATGCCGGCATCGCAGGCGCCGGTCTGCATCGCGGTGTAGATTTCGTTCGATGGCACCGACAGCACCGAGGCGCCGGCGGTCTGCAGCACCATGTCCATCTCGCGCGAGCCGCCGCGCACCTTCATGCCCTTGGCGTCCTCCGGCGTCACCAGCGGCCGAGATCGGCTGGCAACGCCGCCCGCCTGCCAGACCCAGGTCAGCAGGATGATGCCCTTGTCGGCCAGAAAATCGCTCAGCGTCTTGCCGACCGGCTCATTCTTCCAGCGCATGCCCTGGTCGTAGGTCGTGACCAGACCCGGCATCAGCGCGATGTTGGTCTCAGGCACTTCGCCGCCGGCGTAAGGCATCGGATAGAGGCTGATGTCGAGCGCGCCCTTCCGCATGGCCGAGAACTGCGCGACGGTCTTGATGAGCGAGGAGTTGGGATAGATCTCGGTCGCGATCTCGCCGCCGGAGCGCTTCGCAACCTCCTCGGAGAACACCCGGCAGAGCCGGTCGCGGAAATCGCCCTTGTCGATGGTGCCGCCGGGAAACTGGTGAGAGATCTTCAGCGTCGTTGCTGCGTGGGCCGTACCGGTTCCAAAACGCAGCATGGCCGGCGCAGCGAGCGCGGATGCGATGACATGACGGCGTGTGAGCATGAGATTTCCCCTGAACAACTTCTGGTTGGGTTCCCGACCCGGTTCGTTGGCGTGACTTATACCAGCCAATCTGTCGAGCTTACCTCTAGCCGAACTAGACAGTTCGTTCGAGGCCAAATGCATGGGAAGCGACATATTGCTGCGGCGCACGTACCGGCCTGTGAATCCCTTGCGCGGTTGTACTAACATGATCTTGCCGGGCAAAATTGTGTCCTCGATTCCGGAACGGGACGCATTCGAGTCAAATTTGATCGAACAAAATTCTCGCCCGCGCTCGTAACAATCGCCTTCATCGGAACGTCGATATCCAAGAACGGCGCGTCCGTCGCCGTCGAACCCCGTCATACGAAGGAGCGATCATCATGACCAATCGTAGCCGCCTCATCCTCGGTATCTCCGCTGCCGCCCTCGCGTTCAACGTGGCCGTCGCGCCGGCGGCCTTCGCGGAAGACAAGATGAGCAAGGACGATGGGATGAAAAAGGGCGCGATGTCCCACGACGGCATGAAGAGGGACTCGATGGCGAAAGACGCCATGAAGAAGGACGATGCCATGTCCAAGGACGGGATGAAGAAGGACGACGGCATGATGAAGAAGAACTAGCTCGTCTCGCACGGCATCGTGCGATGGGACGACCGTATCAGTCCCATCGCCGATGAATTGAGGAGTCGCGCGATGCCGGACGCGACGACGCGCAGGTCTGGTGGCGGCGGCGTCGCTGCTTACTTCTTCTTTCCACGGGCCTTGCGCGCGGCGTAGCGCGCATCACGCTTCGCCTTCTGCTCGGCTTCCATCTCGGCCAAGCGGGCGGCTTCTTCTTCCGCCTCGCGCGCAAGCCGGGCACTCTCGGCGGCCTTGGCCTCTTCCTCGAGACGCTGCTGCTCAGCCTTGGCGGCCTCGCGCTCCAATCGCTGCTGCTCGCGGCGGGCGGCGGCGGCCTCGCGCTCCTGCCGTCGCTTCACGACTTCGGGATCGTCCGGTCCCGGCTGCGATTTGAACTTCTGCACGATGCTCTGGCGGGCCTGCTGCGCGGCCTTCTGCCGATCGGCAAATCCAGGTTCCTTGAATCCTCTCATGGAGACGTCGTCACTTCGCTATTTGGGTGTTCGATCAGGGTGTGGTCGGTCAGGGGCTGCACGCGCCGCCAGGCAATTCTTCCACGAGATCGTGAACACGAGCGGAGGCCGACGCGAGCCCGTGTGTATAGGATCGCATGCGTCGATGACAAATGCTTTATCGCCGCTCCTCCACATCCGTCCTGCCTGGCGCTTGCATGGCGCTCGCCGGAGGCTATGTAACCATCCCCGTCGCTGACGCAGGTCGGCCGGCCGTGAGTCGCTTCACGCCTCGCGGGCACCAGCGCACCGCCCGGGTGCGACATCCAACGGAGTTGACCGGCATGACCTCTGTTCGCCGCGGGCGCATGGCGCTCGGCCTCGCGCTCGTCGCTCTCGTGGTCAGCGCATGCGTGATGACGGCGGTCCTCGCCCGCCCGAGGCCCGTTTCGGCCGGTGTGCTGGGTTCCGAATGGGAATGCGGGCAGCTGTTCTGGGTGACGAGCTGTACCCGGATCGAATCGATCTCGCCGGCATCGCGCCAGCAGCAGCAACCGCACGGTGAGGCCGCTGGCCTGCGTGCCGCCTAGGCGCACCGGCGATGAGTACGCAGGGGCCGGATAGACGTGGCGCCGTGGCGGCACTCGTGTTCGCGGCGCTCGTCGTGGCCTTCGGCTTGTGGCTGGCCCGCAGCCTGACCTCCGCAAGCCGGATGCAGGACTGCCTGATGTCGGGACGAACCAACTGCAATGTGATCGTGCCCGACCGGTGACCGCCGATCTGCCCGTACCGGATCGGCAAGGCCGCGCCGGCGAGTTTGCATGATCGGAGCGGCGAATCAGCCGGCGTCTCGGTTAACCTGACGGCAGCAGGTTGACGGCAGCAGGTTGACTTGGCCGCAAAATCGTCGGGATTTTACCCGTTTGTCGCGCAAACTATGGTGTGTCCGGACCATCCACGCCGAAGCCGGCGATCCGGGATCATCAATCCGCATCACACCCCGCGTGCGCGGCAACCAGCGCAGACGGCGGGCGATCAAGGGTAGGGGAGAATGACGTTGTCCAACCAGAGCACACGGTGGCTGTCCGCGATCGTG
Source organism: Bradyrhizobium sp. SZCCHNRI3052 (assembly GCF_032484895.1). Lineage (NCBI taxonomy): Bacteria > Pseudomonadati > Pseudomonadota > Alphaproteobacteria > Hyphomicrobiales > Nitrobacteraceae > Bradyrhizobium > Bradyrhizobium sp. SZCCHNRI3052. Next base: position 739,580 of record NZ_JAUETW010000001.1, read on the forward strand.
ATCCTGACCGCGGTCGTGATCCCCGCCCAAGCCTGGGCGCAAACCCCGGACCAGGCTGGTCCTGGCCCCGGGCATTCGCCCCAGGCCCGCCCGCCGGGTGTCATTCGCCAAGCGCCGACCCAGGGAGGGCAACCGGCCGGCCAGCCCCATGTCCAGATCCCGCGGCAAGCCGGCCCCATGGCCGGCCAGCCGCAGGGAGCACAGCCGGGCGCACCGCCGCGGGCTGCCGTTGGGCCTCAGGGACGTCCGCCGGGAGCCGGTCAGGGCTACGCAGCGGGCCACGGCCCGGGCCCTGGTCCGGCGATGGCCGGGCGGGGACCGGATGCGCGTTATGCGCACGGCCGGGTCGCGGTGCGCGACTATGGTGGGCAGTCTTATCGCGGCCGCGTCGGCTGGGAGGGTGGCCGATGGCGGCACGAGGTTCACAACGGCCGCCCAGGCTGGTGGTGGGACGTCGGCGGCGTCTGGTACTATTATCCCGAGCCCATGGAAGGGCCGCCGACCTACGTGTCGGAGGACTATGCTGACGATGTGGTCTATGCGCCGTCGGCGGCCTACGAGGCGCCCCCGCCGGTTGCCTACGAGCCGGCGCCGCCTCCGGCCGAAGTCGATCCGGGCGCTAGCGCGCTCGGGGGCGCGATCATCGGCGGGGTGCTCGGCGGTATCCTCACCGGCAAGGCGGGCGGTGCCGCGGCGGGCGCCGTGCTTGGTGGTGCCACCGGCGCGATCGCCGGCGCTACGGCTGCGGCGCGACCAGGCTACTATCTGTCGCAGGGCAATTGCTACTATCGATATCCGTCGGGAGAGTATGTGGCGGTCGATCCGCGCTCCTGCTACTGAGCGCTGCCGACGGTCGGAGCGCTGCAGTGAGCTTGGTTGGCCGCTGCGGAGCTCTGGCCGAATCTCCGCAAAGCTCCGGAGCGGGAGTTGGAGCGAATCTTGATAGACTCCACTTCATTGTTCGTCACTGTTCGAGAGGTGAGAGCTCCGGGGCCATGACCAAGGCGTCCAAGCTGGTTGCCGCCAAGGGCGGAAGGGTTCTCCTGGTCCGGCGCCGGGCCGACGGGCGCTGGATGTTTCCGGGTGGCCGCAAACGCGCGCAGGAGACGGCGAAGGACTGCCTGAAGCGCGAAATCAAGGAGGAGCTTCCCAAGCTCAAGCTCGGCCGGCTGCGGCTATGGAAGGAAGTCACCGCCAAAAACAAGCGCTCGGGTCGCAAGATGAGCGACGCCATCTTCATCGCCAAGCATGCCAAAGGGCGCCTGGAGATCGGAGACAAGAAGGAGATCGACCGCGCGGTGTGGCAAAAGCCCTACGGACTCAGCCTGACGCCGACGTCGCGCTACATCCGCGACCAGCTGTTTCCACGAAAGTCGGACTGAACCATCGTATGCTGGGAACATCCCGGCCGCTTGGGCGTTATCTGCCCATGCCTTACGATAGCACAGACAGACAGCCTCGCGTCCTCACGCCGGAAGAGCGTCGGGCGCGTGACGCCACCCGCAGGGCTGATGCCGAGCAGGCCATGCGCGATCACGAGGCGGCCCAGCGGGCCTTTTACGCCAACCGCGAGCGGCTCAGGGCCGAGCGTCTGGCGCGGGAGGCCGCCACCAAGTCGGGCTGACGGGTGTTCCTGTCAGCTCGCCTTGCGGCTCCGGAACGCGTTCGCCATCCGCAGGAACGCTTGATCCAGCAACGCATACATGTCGCCGGTGATGTCGCAATCGAACATCGCGCGGCGCATGCATGTCATCCACTCGTCGCGCTCGGCGTCGCCGATCGGATACGGACGGTGCGCGGACATGATGCAGCGATGTTCGGCCCGCTCGAAATAAAGCGCTGGCCCGCCCAGCCATCCACTGAGAAATTCGAACAGCAACTGCTTGATCGGACCGAGATCGGCGTCGTGCATCGCGCGGATGCGGCTGGCGCCGGGCTCCTGGTCCATGATGGTGTAAAAGCGCTCCGCCAGACGGCGCACGCCGGCTTCGCCGCCGACGAGCTCATAGGGCGTCGCCTCGTTCACAACTGCTTCTGCTTCGCTGGCCGAATTCGCTGCCGTCATCGCATCTCATTTCCGCTCGCCCCTCTGCAGCCAACAAGCGGCAGAGGTATGGCGCCTTGATCTGGATCAAGCGGGAAAACGAGCGTGCGTTCGGGCTAGCGGATGCTGGCTTTGACGAGGCGCTGCCGGTCGGTGTCGGCGGCGATCTGGCGCAGCGTCTGTCGGAGCAAAGCGAGGTCGACCGGCTTGGAGAACGGCGGATAGACGTTCAGGCCGAGGATCTTGCCGGCGCGGACCGTGACGTCGCGGGTCTGATCGTCGGAGCCGCTGATGATCAGCACCGGGGTGCGGGATTTGATGTCCGCCAACAGCTGCAACACCTCGGTGCCGGAGCGCTCGCCGAGATTCAGGTCGAGCGTGATGCATTCGAAATTGCGCCGGCGCAGCACGCTCATCGCGCCGTCGACCGAGTTCACGCCGGTCGTCGCAAAGCCTGCCTGCACGGCGATCTTGCGCAGGATCGACAGATGAACGTCGGCATCTTCGATCACGAGAAGTTCGTTCAGCATGGTCCCCGCGCGGCTGGTGTGTCGGCTACAGATGGACCCGCGGAACTTAAGAGGGGGTTTCTGATTTCCTCGTAAACATTCGATCCCGTAGAACAACGGAAAATCTGCACGCTATCCGCCATTGCCGCGGCGTCGCGCGGCTCAGAACGGCCGCCGGCTCGACATCGCGTTGGAGGAGCCTGGCAGATTGGTCGTCGGCGTCGAAGCGGGCGGTGGCAAGCGGCCGCGCGATTGGCGCCAGTGCTGGACGTGCAGGAGGATGCCGGCCACCAGCAGCGGCGCGACGGCGGCCACCGCCAGCAGCGGCGACAGCGGCTTGGGGGTGACCATCTCCATCGTCATCTCGCAGACCATCCAGATGGCTGCGGACGCCAGCACGAAGTCGCGGGAGGGGATGCGGAGCCAGTACAGGAAGCCGGTGATGATCGCGGCCGGCGCAATGATCGGGCCGATCATGTAGAAGTTCAGCTCGGGCGGCGTCACGGCGTCCAGAACCATCGATGCCAGCAGCCACAGGCTGAGGAACATCACAACGCCGTCGACGTATCTCATGGCCAACCTCCGCCGCGACATTTTGGCGCAATCTTTGTCCGGTTTATGGCTGTTCCGTCAAGGGGCATGGCGTCCCGGGCCGATTTGCAGCCCGATCCGGCGGATTCTCGCTCGCGCCAGGGATGCGGACCAGTTCCTGGTTCCACGACCATCCCCTGCTCAATCCGCCGAAAACCCGAACGGAACCGACGACGTCCGGAAATCGTCCGGCAGGATCTCGCGCCCGATCGGCGGCGCGGAGCGTGCCGCGCATTTCGGCCGGTGGCAGACCCGGCAGGCGACGCCGATCGGGGTCGGCGCGTCGGCGTCAGGCCCGTGGCCGTCCCGGGTATAGATCAGCTGGCCAGCATGCTCGGCGGCGCAGCCGACCGCAATCGCCCGCTCGACGCGGACGGCGCCATAGGAGCCGCCGCCGGCGGTCACGGTGCGGGCGATCGAGAAGAACCGGCGGCCGTCGGGCAGCTCCAGCCATTGCGTCACGATCTGGCGCGGCGTCTTGAAGATGCCGTGCACCGACCACAGCGGGCAGGCGCCGCCATGGCGGGCGAACGGGAAGCCGGCGCCGTCCAGCAGCTTCGACACGTTGCCGGCGGGATCGACGCGGATCAGGAAGAACGGGATCCGCTCCGCGCCCGGCTTCTGCAGGGTGGTGACGCGATGCGCCGTCTGCTCGAAGCTGGTGCCGAACTGCCGCGCCAGCGCCTCGAGATCGTAGGCCCTGGCATCGACGGCTTTGGCGAAGATCGAATAGGGCATGATGATCGCAGCCGCCGCGTAGGCCGCGAGCGCGCGGCGCGCCAGCAGCTCGGCGGTCTTGCTGGCGAACTTGCCATCCTCGAGTGCCGCGCCGATTTCGGTGTCGAGCTCGAGATAAGCGAGCTGCCGGGCGAGCTCGAATTTCAGGCTCGCGCTGTCCAGCGAGTCCTCGATCAGCAACTGACGGCGGTGCAGGTCGAGCCGCCTGAGCGAGCCGAGCATCACGTTCGGCGGCATGTAGCGGACCTGGAGATTATGCCGGGCGCGAAAGCGCTCGATGAAGCCGGCCGGCCCGGCGGAGACCTGCGGAGCCCCCGTCGGCGCCCCCTGGAAGATGGCCTGCGCCAGCCGCTCGGCGGCATCGTCGAGCTGGGCAAAGTTGTTACGGCGGGCGGCGAGGAAGCGGCGGACATCGGCGACGGGATCGTTGGCGTCGAAGCCGTCATTGCCAACGCGGGGCGCGCTGCCGGCCGGCACCGGAGCGCGCTGCTCGGCCAGCGCGAGCTGCTCCTCGCGATACGCCGTGTAGAGGCGCAGGAACGCCTCGGTCATGCCGGGATAGCTGACGGCGAGATCGGAGATCTCCAGCGCGGGGATGTCGATGTCGGAGAACATCGGGTCCTTGAGGACCGACTGCATCCGCGCGGTGTGGTCGGCCCCGCCGTCGCCGGCGAGATCGGCGAGGTCGATCTTGTAGGTCCGCGCCAGCCGCAGCAGCATGTCGGCCGTCACCGGCCTCTGGTTCCGCTCCAAGAGCGCCACGTAAGGCGCTGAGATTTCGAGGTCCGCGGCCATGTCGGCCTGGGTCAGGCCGAGCTCGCGCCGGAGCCGGCGCAGGCGCGGGCCCATGAAGATCGATCGTGCCGTGGCGGTGGTCATGGCCAAATCCCGGTCTTGTAATCTCCTTACAGCTATACACGAGAAGTTTGTAAAGTGTGACAAGTTTTCCGCGCAATGTCTGGTCCGCCGGCGCCGGGTGCTTACAACAGGTCCCAGGTTGTCCTTAACCAAGGGATCACGGACATGAACTTTCAACCGCGTGGACTGAACGACCAGGCTCTCCAGGGCCCCTCGTCCTACCAGGCCGAGGTCGAGGCGGCGCGTGCGCTGCTCGAGACCAACCCGACCTGGAACGGCGTCACCGCCGAAGCCGTGGCGCGCATGCGCCTGCAGAACCGCTTCAGGACCGGCCTCGACGTCGCCCGCTACACCGCGGCCGTGATGCGCGCCGACATGGCCGCCTATGACAATGATAGCACCAAGTACACCCAGTCGCTGGGCTGCTGGCATGGCTTCATCGCGCAGCAGAAGCTGATCTCGATCAAGAAGCATTTCGGCAAGACCGACCGCCGCTACCTCTATCTCTCCGGCTGGATGATCGCCGCGCTGCGCTCCGAGTTCGGCCCGCTGCCGGACCAGTCGATGCACGAGAAGACCTCGGTGCCCGCGCTGATCGAGGAGCTCTACACCTTCCTGCGCCAGGCCGACTCGCGCGAGCTCAATGACCTGTTCCGCAGCCTCGACGCGGCCCGCAAGGCCGGCGACAAGGCGAAGGAGACCGAGATCATCGCCAAGATCGACGGCTTCCAGACCCACGTCGTCCCTGTGATCGCCGACATCGATGCCGGCTTCGGCAATGCCGAGGCGACCTATCTGCTCGCCAAGAAGATGATCGAGGCGGGCGCCTGCGCGCTGCAGATCGAGAACCAGGTCTCGGACGAGAAGCAGTGCGGCCATCAGGACGGCAAGGTCACCGTGCCGCATGACGTCTTCCTGGCCAAGATCCGCGCCTGCCGCCACGCCTTCCTGGAGCTCGGCGTCGAGGACGGCATCATCGTCACCCGCACCGACTCGCTCGGCGCCGGCCTGACGCAGCAGATCGCCTTCTCGAGCCAGCCCGGCGATCTCGGCGACCAGTACAACAGCTTCCTCGACTGCGAGGAGGTCACGCCCGAGAACGCCCGCAACGGTGACGTCATCATCAACCGCGACGGCAAGATGCTGCGTCCGAAGCGGCTGCCCTCCAACCTCTACCAGTTCCGTCCCGGCACCGGTGAGGACCGCTGCGTGCTCGACTGCATCACCTCGCTGCAGAACGGCGCCGACCTGTTGTGGATCGAGACCGAGAAGCCGCATATCGAGCAGATCGCCAAGATGGTCGACCGCATCCGCAAGGTGATCCCGAACGCCAAGCTCGCCTACAATAACTCGCCGTCGTTCAACTGGACCCTCAACTTCCGTTGGCAGGTCTATGACGCGATGAAGGAGGCGGGCCAGGACGTCAGCAAGTACAACCGCGCCGAGCTGATGAAGGCGGAGTACGACGACACCCCGCTGGCGAAGGAAGCCGACGAGCGCATCCGCACCTTCCAGGCGGATTCGGCCAAGCGCGCCGGCATCTTCCACCACCTGATCACGCTGCCGACCTACCACACGGCCGCGCTCTCGACCGACAACCTCGCCCGCGAGTACTTCGGCGAGCAGGGCATGCTGGGCTACGTCAAGAACGTCCAGCGCGCCGAGATCCGCCAGGGCATCGCCTGCGTCAAGCACCAGAACATGGCCGGCTCCGACATCGGCGACGACCACAAGGAGTACTTCGCTGGCGAGAAGGCCCTGAAGGCTGGCGGCGCGCACAACACGATGAACCAGTTCGGCTGATCTCTGCCGGGTGAACTGCTGAACTGATGAGACCCGTCTGGAGCCAATGGCTTCAGGCGGGTTTCGCTTTTTGATGGTACGCCTAACGGCGGAGTGCGGTCGCGTACGCGGCTTAAGGTTTGTGGCGCACTCGCTCCACACCGTCATGGCCGGGCTTGTCCCGGCCATCCACGTCGATCGGCGTCCTTGGAACGACATGGATGCCCGGGCCTTCGCCGCGCCGAAGCGGCTTCGGCCGCGCAGGCGGGACAAGTCCGGGCATGACGAGTAACAAATTGACCAACTTCGTGTGGCTGAGGATTGTCTCGTCATCCGCGACCGCTCCGCCCCAGCGCGACCACCTCAGCGCTCGCTCAGCGCCAGCCGCGCGCCGAGCAGGGCGAAGCCGCCGGCGAACGCCCGGCGCAGCCACGCCATCACCTTGGGGCGGCTGACAACGCGATCGCGCACGGCTGCCGCGAACAGCCCGTAAACCACGAACACCGCGAACGTCATCGCCATGAACGTGCCCGACAGCTCCAGCATCGCGGCGAGCGGATGCGCCTCGTCCGCGGCGATGAACTGCGGCAGGAAGGCGAGGAAGAAGATCGACAGCTTGGGATTGAGGATGTTGATCAGAAAGCCGGTCAGTACCACGCGCCCGGCCGAGCGCGCCGCGTCCTTCGCGTCATCCTTGGCCTCCACCGAGAGCGCGCCACGCTCACCGAGCGTCTGCCAGGCCATGTACAAGAGATACGCAACGCCACACCATTTCAGCGCGGCGAAGGCCAGCGCGCTGGTGTGCAGCACCGCCGCGAGGCCGACGATGGCGGCGAGCATCGCCGGGATGATGCCGAGCGTGCAGCCGAACGCCGCGGCGACGCTCATCCGCGACCCCTTCGTCAGCGCCACCGCGAGCGTGTAGAGCACGCCGGTGCCGGGCGAGGCCACCACGATCAGCGAGGTCAAGAGGAAGGCGGTGGACATCGGGAAAGCTCCTTGGGCGAGACGAGGCGCATCAGCCCGCAAGGCGCGGCCGCAGCCAACGCGTCGCTGCGCTCGATCTCGGCGGGCTGCTGATCGCGGACCACGGGTGACGGCCACGATGTCAGGGCGCCCTCGCCATTTCAACCGACCCGGGCGCCCGATGCGGCCGCTGCATCGCCTCGAGGTGAGGACCGGCTGCGTCGGCCTCGCCGCAGCCGGCGAGCATGACCCCGCCGATCGTGAGCCGTGGGCTCGTGCCGCAATGCGACGGCCAGGCGATGATGGCGGCGATGTTGCCGAGAAGGAGAACGACGAGCAGGACGAGCATGGCCCGCCGTTCTGTTGGCGTGGGTGACGACATCGGGACTTCCTCACGATACGGTTGACGCGATCGCGGCTGCACCGCGACGATCGCCATCGGTTCGATCGCGTGCGGCCACAGATGCGAACACACGCCGCGGACGCGGCGCTTTTGCGCAGGTCGGATGTCGCCATGTAAGATCTTGTTGCTGTTCGTGCGCGCACTCCCGGCAGCCGGTGATTGCAAGCCGCGTGCGTCTGCACCGCGGGGACGCAACGGGCGACGGCGCTCAGTCCCGTCGTAGGACGATCGATCGGCATGATCATCTGAACCTCATCACGATGCAGAAGGGGGGGGGGCAGGGGACGCGTTCGACCGTCATCGCGACGCCTTGCGCGCCCGAGCTGTGCCGGTGGTCTCGCCCTCCAGCAAACAGAGGGCGCGGGGAATGCCGGGCTGCTGGCCGCAACCCATGGCCCGCCTGCAGAAGAAAAAGCAGGCGGCAGTCACCACAGGTTCAGCCGGATCAACCCGGCATTCCCCGCGCGATGGTCTTCACGCTTATACGCGATCTCCCCGGTGTCCGGCTTGTTAGCCACCGTCGCCCGTGGGGGTCATCATCCCCCAGGACTTGGCGCCAGCTTCGGGGCGCCAGGACCACGCGATTTCGCGTCCGCACGGAGTCGTTCGTCCGCGCGCCTCAAGCACGCTGCGACCCGCCTGCGGCCACCGCATCCCGCGCCCAACGTCCGTGACGATCGCGATCCGCCCCTCTCGAGGAGCACGGGATGGGGACAGTCAATCATGGAATTCGGAAAAAGTGAAGTCGAATATTTTTGGCGGGGGGACTGGACAGGGGTGATCGCCTTGAGAGACCTGATGAAATGAGTTTTTCCGCGCATCCTCACGGCAACTCTGCTGTAAAGCGCAGCGCCGTCGCGCCATGATCCGGTGTCTGTCCCAAGAAGCTGCCATGAAGGCCCAACGACCACTGCAACTGATGCGAGCATTGCGTGCCGGGACGACAGCGAATGTGGCCGCCCCGCAACGAAGCCGGCTTTTTGTTAGTTGTTTCTATTCCCCCTGAGGTTGCGGCTATTGTTCCCCAGATCGGCCCCTGCTACCGCTAGTCAACAACAGTAGGGGTGCTGTGGGGGGCTCAAATGGACTATTTGCGTTGGATGGCCACCTGGCTGGCCATCCTTGGAGGGGCGTGTCTTGGCGGGTGTGCTGCGCCGCTCGCAGTGAACAACGTGACCGACATCAGGTCGAGCACGGGCAGCCGAGGAATCGACGTCTACGAGCCGAAGCGCCGAACCGACGCAAGCGTGCCCGAGTTCGCGGGTGACCAGCTCGTGGAAGTGCGGACGTTTCACAATCCCGGCGGAGGAGGCGAGGTCGAGATGGCCGGGGCCTCCTGCTCACTGGAAGCCTCCGGTTTCAGCGCAACCATGACGAGCCCCGCGAAGGTGCGCGTGCCGCTCTATCGCGGACAGTCGAGCACGCTTGCCGTGACCTGCCAAAAGCCCGGCTATCAAAAGCGGATGATCACGGTCGCGCCCTTCGATGCGACGCGCCAGGCGCGTCTGGCCAGCGGCGTCAACGGCGGGATCCTCGGTGCGGTCATCGTGGCAGGCATCGATGCCGCCGCCGACAACACGAAGAACGACTGGCGTTATCCCGTGGCGAAGGTCGTGCTGGAGGCCGATGCCCCCGGCGGGTAAGGGACGGATCTTTCGTCATTGGCGGTTACGGTTGCGGTGACAGTGCATGAAACTGCCGCGCCAAGTAGCGAGGTCAATTTAGCGCACCGGAATTCTCGCTCAAGGCCGCCCGACCGGAGGCAGTCCCGGGCCTGCCGCAAGCACTCGGTCTCGGACTGTCCGCGCCACCGGCAGTCGTCATACTTGATACTTGGCCGACAGGAGCGCGACCATCAGGACAGCGATCAGCACCATGCACGCCAATGCCTGACGATTGTCCGCCTTCATGGATGGCTCACGCCAGTCTAACCTGTCCCGGCGCGTCAAGCTGGAAAACCTTGCGCCGTCGCGCCATGATCCGGCCGTGGCCAGCATTCATGCTGGCCGGCCGCTGCAGCCTCGGCAGGCGCCATGCGTGGCGACGGCGCGTCGCCGGACGCTGAACCCTGGAGTGGACGACCATGAGAGCCCTCGCGCTGATCCCCCTGATCGCATGCCTCGCCGGCTGCGGGATGGTCGACGCCGTTCAAAACGGACTTGCCTACAGCCGGGCTGTCGAAGCCGACCTCCTCGCCGAAACCGGCGTGCGGCCCGCAGTCGGCTTCAACTGGAACAACGGCACGCTGACGTCAGTCATGGTGACCTTCCCCAAGCTCTACACCGCCAAACCGCTGCCGGAGCTGTCGGAGAAGGTCCGGGCCGCGGTGATCAAGGAATTCAAGCAGAGCCCGAAGCAGCTGGTGCTTGGGTTTGCAGTGAGCGGGTGAAGGGCTAAGGCAGTGCGGCCGCGTTACCTGAGGTCGATGGAAGTTTAGTGCACTGTCACCGTAACCTCCTAGTCGGCGCGTAGCGCCACAGCCTAGCACGACAACGGATCGCTATTAGGACTAAACACAAACCGGCAGGTAAATTGCAGTCGAGAAGACCAACGATGAAAGCGCTCAGCGCAGATATGTGGTGAAGAAATCGACCGCAAGTCTGATCGTCTCGGCATGAACTGCCTCACGGTCGGCGCCATCGGGATCGCGGCACGTGCTCCGAAAGAATACGCTTCCGACCAGAGTGCACGTGTCCAGAAATACGAAGTGGCCGGCCTTCGGAAATATCTTCAGAGTCGAATGCGGGATCAACCTAGCGAATGTCTCGGCAGCGGCGGGTGTCGGGACAATTTCGTCGGCGCTTCCGGCGACAATCGCAACGGGAATCGAGATTTTCTCAAGGCTGTTCGGTGCGAAGATCGGGCCTGGCCCGGGCGCCATGGCGAAGGCCGCGCGGATGCGTTCGTCCCGATAGGACTTGCCGGCCTCGCTGTAGCGTTGCCGGAAATCGGGATCGACGCTCAGACGTGCTAGGGTCTCCCGGCGCATGACGGCAGCGGGCGGCGGCGGTTTGCATGACGCGTCGGCCGCAGGCGAGCGGCAAAACACCTGCAGCAGTTCCGGATTGCTGATGCCACCAGCGGCCGCGAGGACAGTGTAGCCACCGAGCGAATGACCGGCGGCACCGATGCGCGCGGGATCGACTCGGCTGCCAAATGTCTTGTCGACGAGCATCGCATCGATGACGGCGCTAACATCCACAGCTCGCAGCCACCACAATGACATACCCTCGACGGTATAGTCCTCGAGAGCGCTATTGCCGGGATGATTGACTGCGACGACGATAAAGCCAGCCCCCGCCAGTGCTGTGCCGAGCCAGGCGATTTGGAGCGCTGCGCCGCCGTTACCGTGGGACAGGACGACGAACGCACGCCGGGGTCCTGATGCCGGCTCCGCATCGGGCGCAGCGCTGCCGGCGCTAAAGAACGGGATGATGCGCGGCCCGATCCATTGCGGTCTCTCGGGCGCATCCGCTGCGGCCGGATACCATATCGTTGCGCGGAGCGCATGTGTCTGGGCGCCGCGCCAATCGTAAGGCTCAGCAGGAACAAAATCACGCTTGGTTACACCGACCCTAAAGACTGCTCCTTGTGCGCAAGCACCGTTTGGCGCTGCGAGAAGGGCCAGCAGCAGGGCCAGAAATTTCATCAGATGTCCGATCCTAGACGCGCAAAACATGTAGGCCGGCAACGCAATGACCACTGCGAAGTCGGCCAGCTCTTGATACCACGAGGCCCTTCAGCTTCGAAATACTATCGCGTCTGGCCTTACCTCCAAAGTGGACCTGATCGAGCTTTATGAGTACGCGCTCTTAACTAACTGGGTGAAGGCGACGGCTAATATTGTGCGCTGTCACCGTAATTCGTTTCGGTTTCTGGCGATTGAAGAGGCTTCTTTGGCCGAATATGAAGCTGCGGCTGTGGAATTGATTTCGGAACTGGTGGACGGGCGGATTCTTCGCCCTTATGCCCGCGACATTCGCAGCTCAGATAATACAACCAATCGAGGGTATGCTCAAAGTATTCGTACTGTTTTTGGAGCAGCTCGAGATTGGTTGGGTAGGGATTTACGATTAGTTCCCCTTCCAGTGAGTCTCGACCGTCTCGATCCAGGTTAAAAAAATACAAGTTATGTGCGTCCGGGTGCCATTGGCAATGGGCGTATTGATTGCGAACATTCTTGCAGAACCTTAGAGCGCCTAGCGCATTGCCCCATCGGCCACCCAAGGTTAGTTTGTCGAAGAACGGTCTCAGGATTGCATCCGCCACATCTAGTCTGGCGGCCTCGCCATTCACACGAAAGAAAATGCGCGCCGCGGTATCTGGCCCGCCGTCAATTGCGTAGCTCATGATTCCGGCAACTTCGAACTCGAATTCGCCGTAGGCCATTATCATTAGACCCACTAGCTCTCGTGCTTTAAGGTGGTTCGTGAAATTGATTAAGAGCCTCATATAACAATCTCGGTGATTGTGGTGACAGTGCACTTAATAATTCTGATGGGGTGGGTTAGGGGGAGACTCATGAAGCCGCTCCTGATCAACTTGACGACCCGATGATTCCCTTGCGCTGCAAGTCGTCAAAAATGGCCGCGACGGAACTTGACGCGTTTGCGCCGTCACCGACGAACAGAAGGCCGCCGGCGTTGACCTGACCATTTCCAACCCAGAGGTTTCGTCCGGTGCTTGCCTCAAGAAGCCGCGCCGTGAACGTGGTCTGACGCTTGTAGCGGTAGGTCGGCGTCGCGGTGGCAACCACCATGCCTGAGGACGTCCCATTCATGGATATGGTCGACGTGTTGCCGAAGGTGTTGACGGTACCGATCGAGCTCGATGTTCCGGTGTATTGGCCCGACAAGATCGTCCCGGCGTATTGTTGCTGCACACCGCTATCGCCCACGCTGATGACGAGGACGCCTTCAATCGCGTCACGCGCGAGTCCCTGCTGAACCTCGGCATTGGTGTAGGTCCGTGTCGGTGGGAACAGCATCAGCGCGTCGTCAGCGACGACGCCGCGTTTCCGCGCCTCCTCGGCGATGTTGGTCTGAATGCTCGTGACGAGCGGACCGGGTCCAGAGACGTAAGCGACCATGCGGCCGATCGGCTTCGCCGGCAATTGTCGGTCGGCATATCCCTGCATCGATGTCGTGATGCAGCCCGACAAGGCAATGGCAGCCAATGGAATCGCGACGACCGTTCCTACCCAATTCATCGAAACGCCCCGGCAATAAATCAAAGACTGCAACGCTCGATTGTGCCTTGGATTGGCCGAACTAGCCAGTCGGCATGTGGACAACCTTACGCCGTCGTCATCCCAAAAAACCGCTTCACGGTGGCGGTGCACAAAAATGGAGCTATGAAGCGCCGCTTCCGGCGTACAGCCCCCGACGCCGGTGGCGGCTTGATGATCAGGCCTTGTCCTGTGGGAAGCGCGAGAATAGCGACGCCATGCTGAGAGGCCCAGGTGTCGAACGCACGCTTCTGGGCCTCGTAGCGAACGAAACCATAATCGTCGAGCAGGACCGGGGCGCCGGGCTGGAGCTTGCTCCAGAAGTGGTCGATGGCCGCGAGCTCGGGCGTGACATTGTTCATGTCGATCGACAGATAAGCGACGGCATTGATGTCGACGGTCGACAGGCTCGATGGAACGCTGCCACGAATGATTTCGACGTTGTTGTATTCGGCGAAGTTGCGAACGGTATCCTCATAGATGTCGGTCTTGTACATCTCTCTGAAGTAGCCGAGGTTGCCGCTTGCGGCCTCCTCATCGGTGACGAGGCGCTCGTCGACACCGGTAAACGTATCAAACAGAAAAAATCGACGTTGGAGGTTGTTCCAGTCGAGATAGTGCATGATCGAAGAGCTGAGCATGCCGCGACAGACGCCGCATTCGACGAAATCGCCGCCAAGGCTGACGCCGATGCTGGCGCACCACAGTGCAACATGCGTCCGCCAGAAATAGCGAGGCTCATAGCCCTCGGCGGCGACGCCACGTTCGTAGGCGGCGACAAAGCGGGGATCCCGCATGAAGTCATGGTTGTGCACGATCGCGGGATCGGTCCGCAGTCCCGCGTAGTCGTATACGGGCGTGTAGAGCCGCGGGCTGGCAACGTCCGGAGTCGAGGGCTCGCTCGAGTTGGTGCCGTCGTTCGCTCCGGCCAGCTGCAGCTTGAGCTTGATGAGCTCGGTCGACATCTCACGAAGCGCCAAACTCTCGCGCTGCAGGTTCTGGAGATAGCTGGCCGATACCGTCTCCGTCGGTTCGCTGGCTTGCGAATCCGTTGGGACTTGATCCTCACCTTCGTCGTCCTGCTCGCTTGCATATCCATTGCGGGCCGACGAGACCAGCTGATGGAGCGTCGATTGGCGAATGAGTTGGAAGCCGACGCCGTTGAGCAGCCGGTTGATCACGGCGCCATAGCTTGCAGACATGCTGGCTCCACTGGCGCGAACGCCTAGCCAAAAAGGCCTTACTGGAATTCGATGAAAATGACTTGCGATACCTTTGGTTGTCGACCTTAGCACCCTGGTTGCGCAGACTGCAATTCCGGCAGACGTGGAGGTGCCGACATGATCGAGCTGACGCGCGGTGATCGGGCAGCTTCTTCGTGACATCGCCTTGGTGGAAGAGATCATGGAGACGTCCCGCCAGCTTCGCACGAGCATCGTAGCCAAGGGAATGACTGAGGATCCAAAGCCGCGTGAGGATCGAGGGCGTTCGACTCATCGAGTATGAAATCGAGTTCCGATCGAGACGCATTCAGGCTGCCGCTTACGGGCGATCCAGGCCACGCATCGTCTTACCGATGTGCCGACGTGGCCAAGGGAGGCGTCTACCAGGCTGACTATTCGATCGTTCGGGATCTTGGTGAGCGCGCCGGGACTCGAACCCGGGACCCCATGATTAAAAGTCACGTGCTCTACCGGCTGAGCTACGCGCTCGCTTCCAAGAAGCGGTGCGACGGCAGCGCCGTCACGGTCCGGATCGTCGGCAGGTCCCCATCGGAACGCTTTAGGCGTGGCCGTGGTTCACTGCGGCATGAGATCGGGGCGGCAAAAAACCCCGACCTTGGGCCGCATGCTGTCGTGGGCGCTGTGTAGGGGGTGGGTCCGTTCCGGTCAATAGGGCGGGCGGGGGAAACCACGGGAGATCGACGATCGTTTCGGGCGCGGCGATGACGGTGCCGTAGCCCGCCATGAGCCGCCATCATGAGCCGCCGTCGGCGCTCGACAGAGCGGCGGCGGAGGCGACCTGCGGGGGCTCACGGGCCGTCGCAATGACCCCGGGTGACGCTGCCGCCGGCGCCCTTAGAGCCCATGCGTCCGCTCATCCGGGCTACGCTTCGCTCGGCGTTACACCTTGTCCGCCGCCTTCGTTGCCGCCGCGCTCAGCGGCGCCGGTTGCATTCCGGGCCCGGCCAGCTCGGGCACCCAGACCGGGCGCAGGCCGATCAGCTCGGCGGTGCGGACGGTGGCGTGGCGCCAGAACTCGAAGGAGTTGATGCGGGACATCTCCAGCAGCGCGATGGCGACCGCTGAGAGGAACGGCAGGCTCTCCAGGATCAGGACGGCGGCGAAGATGTAGAGCTCGGTGATCTGCAACGTGTTGGTCACGATCAGGATGGTGGCGCCGATCAGGAGCAGGGCGCCGATCACGGCCTCCCAGAACGCCTGGAACTCGATCGACATCCTGGAGAGACCGCCCTTGGACGTGCGGGCGAAGGCCAGGTGCTCCGTGATCAGGCCCTGCGCCACGGCGCGGCTGACCGTCCACTGCACGCTCATCGCCGCAACCATCGCGCCCAGCATCTGCCACGGCTTCACCGCCACCCGCAGCCGGTAGAGAATCAGGAAGTGGGCGAGCGAGACCACGAAGGCGGCGAGGATCGGGATGGTCAGGATCTTGTCGGGAATGGCGATGCCGGCGAAGGCAACGATCGGCGTCCAGATCAGGTTGAGGATCGCCACCACGACGCCGAGGCTCTCGGCGCCGAGCCAGTTGAGCCAGCCGAGCGAGAACTCGCGCTTCTGGTCCGAGGTCAGCCGGCTGTGGCCGGGCAGGAAGCGGCGCCAGTGCTTCTTGACGATCTGGAAGCCGCCATAGGCCCAGCGATGGCGCTGCTTCTTGAACGCCTCGTAGGTGTCGGGCAGCAGCCCCGAGCCGTAGCGGGTGGCGGTGTAATGGGTCTGCCAGCCGAGCTCCTGGATCGCGAGGCCGAGATCGGTGTCCTCGCAGATCGTGTCGCTCGACCAGCCGCCGGCCATGTCCATCGCCGCGCGCCGGATCAGGCACATCGTGCCGTGCACGATGATCGCGTTCTCCTCGTTGCGCTGGACCATGCCGATGTCGAAGAACCCGGCGTACTCGCCGTTCATGATGTAGTGCATCAGCGACAGATGCTCGTCGCGATGCTCCTGCGGCGCCTGCACCAGGCCCACGGCGGGGTCGGCGAAGGCGGGCACGAGGTCGGAGAGCCAGTCCGGCGTCACGACATAGTCGGCGTCGATGATGCCGATGATCTCGGCATCGACAGCGGTGCGCTCCATCGCGATGCGCAGCGCGCCGGCCTTGAAGCCCTTGACCTTCTCGGCGTTGATGAACTTGAAGCGCTCGCCGAGCATGCGGCAGTGATCCTGGATCGGCTGCCAGAACGCCGGGTCGGGCGTGTTGTTGATGATGCACACGACCTCGTAGTTCGGGTAGTCGAGGCGGGCCAGCGCATCGAGCGTCTGCTTCATCATGTCGACCGGCTCGAAATAGGCCGGCACGTGGATCGACACCTTGGGGCAGTAGTCCGGCGCGGCGGCGCGGTCACGCGCGGCCTTGTCGCGGGTCAAGAGGCGCCGCGGCTCGCGGCCGAAGGCGATCGCGGCGATCTCCTCGATGCGGGCCATCGCGATGAGGATCAGGGGAACCAGGAGGATCAGCCCGAGCGTCAGCGCAAAGGTCGAGCCCCAGACGAAATAGTGCACGTTCCAATAGGCGAAGACGTTGGAGACCCAGGCACCGACGCCATGTGCCGTGATGGCGAGCATCATGGCCTGCAGCACGGTCGGCTGGCGCAGCCGCACGATCGGCAGCGACAAGAGCACGCCGACCAGCAGCGCGATGGCCGCGAGCTGCCAATAGTCGGGATTCACGATCGGGCCGGTCCAGGCGAATTTCGCCTCGCGCGCGGCGTTGAGGACGCCCCAGTAGGGGCCTACGCCGCCTTCGAAATATTTCCAGGGCTGATCGATCGCCTCGACGATGTTGTACTCCATGCCGATCGAGGCGGCCTGGGCCAGGAAATTCCGCAACACCTTCGCCTGCCGGAGCGGGCCGGGCACGGCGGGACCGCGGTTGTCGCCGCTGCGGCTGTAGCCCTGACTCGGCCAGCCGAACTCGGCGATCATGATGCGCTTGCCGGGGAACTGCTTCTTCAGAAGCTGATAGCGATCCACCGCCTGATCGACGGCCTGGTCGTCGGTGAAGAATTCCCAATAGGGCAGGACGTGCGCGGCGATGAAGTCGACATTGGCCGCGAGCTCGGGGTTGTCGCGCCAGGTGTTCCAGACGTCGCCGGTGGTGACGGGCACGTTGACCGACTTCTTCACGCGCTTGATCTTCTCGATCAGCTCATCGACCTTCTGGGTCGCCGTGAGGATGGTCTCGTTGCCGACCACGATGCCGATGACGTTGCTGTTGCGGCGGGCGAGGGTGATGGCCGACTGGATCTCGCGCTCGTTGCGGTCCGGATCCTTGTCGATCCAGGCGCCGAGCATCACCTTCAGCCCCGCCTCCGCCGCCAGCGGCGGCACGATCTCGAGGCCGCCGGTAGACGAGTAGAGCCGGATGGCCCGCGTCATCGTGGCGAGCTTCTTCATGTCGGCGCGGATGCGTTCCGGCGAGGCCACGGTGTTGGCGCCGGGAGCCCCGGTTCCTTCATGCGGATCGTAGGAGACGCTCTGCAGCAGGCCGGTAAAACTGGGGGCCTCCTGTTTGTCCTGCAGCAGTCCCCAGAGGGCGGCGTGCACAGCGGTGACGAGGAGCAGGACGGCGACAACGGCACGCATTGGAGGGGCAACCATTCCTAGGATCAAGTCAGCGGTGAAGCGGAGCGGTCGATCGCCGTTCCATCTCGGGTATCCGATGCTACCGGGATCACGTTCGCGGGCGACGTCCGACGACGAGCGGCGAAGGCGATCATTCTCACGCCGTCACAGCCGAAGGCCGCGACATCATATGTCATCCCAACAGAGCCCAATCCTGCTGAACGGTGCCTGAACCGGGGCGAGGCTCAGGCGCGCGTCGAGGACCTCGATCGTATCTCGGCCGTATCCTGCCACGTGATCGGAGCGCTGTCATGCCGCAGCCGCGCATGGCGCCTGGTCGTCGGGATCGTGCGTCCCGCCTGCCTTCAGGCGCCGGTCACTTCGCCGGAGGCTGCGCGGGCGAGGGCGATGCCTGGGGAGCGGGCTGCTGCGTCGGTGCTGGCGAAGCCTGCGCGGCCGGGGTCGAGGCCGGGCCTGGCGCAGGCGCCGCAGCCACCTGCGGCTTGGCGTCCGGATTGATCCAGCAGCCGTGGACGTGGTTGTTCAGCGAGTTCGGCACCTTCGGATCGATCTGCGGGATGAAACGCGTCAGGCAGCGGAAGGCGGCCTGAACGTGGCCGCCGGGGCAGCCGAACCGGTCATAGAGATCAAGGTGGCGGAAGGCGGTATCGAGGTCGTCGTTGTACATCAACTGGACGACGCGGCGGCCGAGCCAGACGCATTCGGGATTGCCGGCCGGGCCGCCACTGAGCGCCTGGGACGCTTCGGTGAATTCGTCGGCCTTGCGCTGGTTCTCCTTCGACACGTCGGCCGGATTGGCCGCCTGCGGCTTTTGGTCCTGGGGATGGTCGCTGCCGCTCTGGGCGAGCGCGCCGGGCGCGCCGATGAGGAGCACGAGGCCCAGAGCCGCCGACAGGCGCGAAACCGAAAACTTGGAGTGGAGCACGCGTCGACCCATAAATTCCCCGATTGTTGCCTTCGTGCCGTCCCCTGACGGACGCAGTGTTGATGCCGATCAAATCAGCCCCGATTGCGGCGGGAGATTGATTCCGACTGTCGCAGAGCGTTCCTAACGGGCGCTTGCGCAGGGGCCCAATCTGGGTTGCGACGTTGCGACGGCCGGGGCCAACCGGGATTCCCAATGACCGGAATCTCGGATTTTGTCCAGCAACGTACCAACTTTCTCGCGTCATCGTAAAAGGGCGATGTGGAGCGGGTACGCCGGGAGCGCCGGAGGGCCCGATCGCCTACTTGGCAGATCGCCGCCGACCGGGTAATCGACACCACCCTGCCTGGAGACACGGAACTGAAATCCCTTCCTACGCCGCTGGCGCTTCTGCTCATATCCTTGGGTGTCATCGCCGCCGCGTGGTGGTGGCTGGCCCAGCCGATCATGCTCGCGCGCGCGCCGATCGAGCCAGCTTCGAAGCTGCAGTGCGTGTCCTATGCGCCGTTCCGCGGCCAGCAGAGCCCGCTGGATCCGACCACCCATATCGACGCCGAGCAGATCGAGCAGGACCTGGTGCAGCTCGCCAAGATCTCCGAATGCGTGCGCACCTATTCGATCGAGAACGGTCTCGACCAGGTGCCGGGAATCGCCGCCCGCGTCGGCATCAAGGTGATCCAGGGCATCTGGCTCGGCTCCAACAAGCTGAAGAACCAGCAGCAGATCGGCATCGCGGTCGACCTGATCAAGCGCTATCCAAAGGTGATCACGGCCGTCGTGGTCGGCAACGAGGTGCTGCTGCGCGGCGAGATGACATCAGCCGATCTGGCCGCGACCATCCGCGGCGTCAAGGCGCAGGTCACGGTTCCCGTGACCTATGCGGACGTCTGGGAGTTCTGGCTGCGCAACCGCGAGCTCTACGACATCGTCGACTTCGTCACAGTTCATATCCTGCCGTACTGGGAGGACATCCCGGTGCGCGCGAAATTCGCCGCCTCCCATGTCGACGCCATCCGCCAGCAGGTCGGCGTCGCCTTTCCGGGGAAGGAGATCCTGATCGGCGAGACCGGCTGGCCGAGCGAGGGGCGCATGCGCGAGGGCGCGCTGCCGTCGCGGGCCAACCAGGCCCGCGTGGTGTCGGAGATCCTCAGCCTCGCCAAGCGCGAGAACTTCCGCGTCAACCTGATCGAGGCCTATGACCAGCCGTGGAAGCGCAAGCTCGAAGGCACGGTCGGCGGCTATTGGGGCCTGATCAGCGACGATACGCGGGCGCTGAAATATCCGCCGGGCGAGCCCGTCAGCAACTATCCGCTGTGGAAGCTGCAGATGGGCGGCGGCATGATCCTGTCGTTCGTGGTGTTCCTGGCCGGGTGGCTGACGGTGCGGCGCCGGCCCTGGCCGCCGCACGTCTCGGCCTGGATCGGGGTCGGGTTCTCCGCGACGACAGCGGGCGTGCTGTTCGGCATGGCCGCGGACAAGATGTTCTATGAGAGCCTCGGTGTTGGCGGCTGGCTGCATTGGGGGGCGCTGCTCGCGGCCGGCGTCCTGGCGCCGATCCTCAGCGCCAATGCGACGATGGCCGGGCGGCCGTTGCCGACCTTCCTCGACCTGCTCGGACCGAATGACGGCCGCAAGCAGTTGAAGATCACCTACCTGCTGGGCCTGGTCCTCGTCGTGACGGTGCTGATTGCGGCCGAGACGGCGCTCGGCTTCGTGTTCGACCCGCGCTACCGCGATTTCCCGTTCGCCAGCCTGACCATGGCGGTGGTGCCGTTCGCGATGCTGCTCGGCAATCGTCCGGCGCAGGGTCCCCGGCCGATCGCCGAGGCCAGCTTCGCCGGCCTGCTCGCGATCTCCTCGGTCTACGTGATCTACAACGAGGGCCGCGACAACTGGCAGGCGATGTGGACCTGCGCGATGTATCTGCTGCTGGCGTTCACGCTGTGGCGGGCGCGGGCCGCGCAAAGCCGAGGATGAGCAGGCCGATCGCCAGCCCCGACAGCACGATGTTGTAGAGCACGATGCCGAGGCCGGCGGCGATCAGCCCGCCGGTCAGCAGCACGATCGACGGCCGCATCACGTGCAGCACTGCGATCACCAGCGCCGTGGCGCCGAACACCGAATTCTTGAACAGCGTGGTCGCAACCGCCCGGCTCTTGCAGGCCAGCGTCTGCAGGCCGGCGTCGCAGGCGAGCGCGACGCTCGACAGCTCGATCGCCAGATAGCGCAGATAGAGGGCATAGCCGACGGTGACGAAGCCTATGATCAGGAGCCATTGCACCTGATAGGGCGAGAGGCGGAACGGGGTCTTTTTCATGCGCGGGACTATGCTGCGGAAAGGACGTGCGGACAAGCCGCAAAGCCGGTTCGCGGACTGCTTTCACAATCCGTCCCAACCGGCTTTGGCCGCACGTCGATTCGAGCCTCAGGAGCGGCGGAAGAACGACGACAGCGCCGACGGCTGTTCGGGCTTGGGCGCCTCTGCCGGCGGCGGTGCCGGCGCGGCCGCGGCCGGCGGCTCCTCGCGCTTGCCGTGACGCTGCTGCTGGGCCTGTGGCTGATACGTGCGCCGGCGCTGCACCGGCTTCTGGGCGGCAGCCGCGGGCGCGGCCGGCTTGGCCGCCTCCGGCTCCTCGCGGACCGCGAGGCGTTGGCCGTCATAGACGGTGGTCTCGCAAGCGCGCTGGCTCTCGGCGAGGACCGCGCAGATCTTCGCCGCCGTCGCCGCGTCGCCCAATGGGCCGGCGCCGAGCCGCAGTTGCATACCTGGACCGCCCCGGCCTTCCTTCAGGATGATGATCGGCCTGAGCAGGGCGAGGTCGGCATGGGTCTTCACGAGATCCCGCCACAGCGCCCGCAGGCCGCCGAGCGAGTTGGCTCCGCCGAGATCGACGGCGAATTCGGTCTTCTGGACCGCCGTGACCGCGGCGTCGGTGCTGTCACTGCCCTTGGCGCCGGCGGCCTCTGCGGGTTCGGCTCTTGCGAGCTTGTCGGTCTCGGCCGGCTTGCCGGCCGGGTCCGAGGCACCACCAGTCGGCTTGGAACCGGTCGCAGCCGGCGATGCGGACGAGGCTGACGGTGTCGGCGAAGGGGCGGAAGAGACGGGCGGTGACGAAGCCCCCGATAGCCCGGCCGACATCGGCTTGGCCTGCTCCTGTTTCGTCTTGTCGGCGCTCGCGGCAGCCGGCGGGGTACTCGGCTGAGCCGGACTGGTTCCGGCCGCCCCGTTGGGAACCGGCATGAACGGCGACGCGTTCGCATATGCGGGCAAGGGGCCGGGTGGCGGGGAACCCGACGGGGCCGCCACCGGGGCCTGGGACTCGACGGCAGCGATCTGTGGCGCGGGGGGCGCCTTGCTGCCGGGGGCGGGATTCGCGGTCGCCTGGGCGCTCTGCTTGGCCAGCGCGCCGGTCACCGAGTCCAATCCCTGCTCGAGCACCGTCACGCGCGCGTACAGCCGGTCGCGATCGGTGTTGAGCGTCTCGATGGCCGCGCCGAGCTGGCGCGCCTCGCCCTGGGTCTCACGGGCCAGCGACTGCAGCAGTTGCGCCTGGCGCGACAGATCGGCCGCGGAAACACGGTCCTGCCGCCATCCCTGTGCAGCCTGATTGGTGAAAACGGCCAGGCCGACGGCGCCGACGGCGCCAGCCCCCCACCAGCCGAGCCGCCACAGCGCGCGGCGATCGAACTCGTTCTCGTCAGCAAACAGTCCGGACAGAGTTGCGCCCGTCTTCTCAGCTCCATTCGTGCCGGCGGATTTGCGGGAGTCCCTAGCCATGAACCTGCCTTAATCGAATCACGAAGCGAACATTAACAGGAAAACCACCAGGGGCTTGAGCCGGTGCGGCTTGCCCCGCGCAGAAAACGCATTATGACAGCGCGACCTATGCGCTCCCTTCATCCCAGGTGTTTCATGACCGCTCGATCCAGTCTGACCATCGTGCTTGCGGCAGGCGAGGGCACCCGGATGCGCACGAGCGTGCCCAAGGTGTTGCATCCCATCGCCGGCGAATCACTGCTCGCGCACGTCCTGGCGGCGGCGCCGCACGGGGATGGCGCCAGCATCGCGGTGGTGGTGGGGCCGGGGCACGACGCGGTCGAGAAGGAAGCCAGGCGCCTGCGCGCGGATGCGGATATCTTCGTCCAGCACGACCGGCTGGGGACGGCGCATGCGGTGCTGGCGGCGCGGCAGGCGATCGCGCGCGGCGCAGACGATCTGCTGGTCGCATTCGGCGACACGCCGCTGATCACGGCCGAGACGTTCGCGCGGCTGCGGGCGGCGCTGGCGCAGGGCGCAGCGCTCGCCGTGCTCGGCTTTCGCGCCGCCGATCCGACCGGCTACGGTCGCCTGCTGCTCGACGGATCGAAGCTGGTCGCGATCCGCGAACAGGCCGATGCGAGCGAAGCGGAGCGGGCGATCACGCTGTGCAATGCCGGGGTGATGGCGATGGACGGCCGTTGCGCGCTCGCGATCCTCGACCGGATCGGCAACGCCAACAGCAAGGGCGAGTATTATCTCGTTGACGCGGTGGCGATCGCGCGCGAGCAGGGGCTCGACGCGGTCGTGATCGAGACGTCTGAAGACGAAGTGCGCGGCATCAACACCAAGGCGCAGCTCGCCGAGGCCGAGGCCGTGATGCAGACCCGGTTGCGCCGCGCGGCGATGGATGCGGGCGTGACGCTGATCGCGCCGGAGACCGTCTATCTCGCCGCGGATACGACGTTCGGCAAGGACGTGACCATCGAGCCGTTCGTCGTGATCGGCCCCGGCGTGTCGATCGGCGACGGCGCGGTGGTGCATTCGTTCTCGCACATCGTGCAATCCAAGCTCGGCCGCAACAGCCTGCTCGGGCCGTTCGCGCGGCTGCGGCCCGGTACGTCGCTCGGCGAAGGCGCCAAGATCGGCAATTTCGTCGAGGCCAAGGCCGCAGTGCTGGAGGCGGGCGTGAAGGTCAATCACCTGTCCTATATCGGCGACGCCCATGTCGGCGCCAATTCCAACATCGGTGCCGGCACCATCACCTGCAACTATGACGGCTTCAACAAGCACAAGACGAACATCGGCGAGGGCGCCTTCATCGGCACCAACACCTCGCTGGTGGCGCCGATCAACATCGGCGCCCGCGCCTATATCGGCTCAGGCTCGGTGATCACGCGCGACGTGCCCGACGATGCGCTGGCGCTGGAGCGCAGTCCTCAGACGACGCGCGAAGGCGCCGCGGCGCGCTTTCGGAATGCCAAGCAACGCCACAAGAAGTGAGCTGAAACATCAGCTTTCGTCGTCCTGGAACTCGGCGAACATCGCACGTGTCAAACGCCAGCCGCGGCGGGTGGCGTGCTTGACCGGCTCGTTCGTACGGTGCTTGATAGGCATCGGCTTGAGCTCGTTGCTCAAGGTCGGCGGCGGCCAGTGCGCCAGATGGCTCCCGGACGTCGGATGCGACAGGCTCAGCGGGCTGGTGCCCTTGGGATCAGTTGGGCGGCGGCTATAGGTCATGGCGTCCTCTCCGACGCGACAGTCTCTGCGCAAAAGCGTTGACCTGGCGTTAAGTGCGCTCCGAACTGGACCTCCGCATCGAACCGGAGTTGCCTGCAGGCCCTCGGTTAGGGCTCTCACTTAACCCTGTCGCAATCCGCAATAATTATTGAATCCTGAAAGCGCGCCGTTTTCGTTAAGACAATGCCACGCTTTTGAATCTCTCTCGACGATTTGGGGACTGGCGCTGATGTGCGGAATCATCGGGATCCTGGGACGCGGGCCGGTTGCTGCGCATCTCGTCGATTCCCTGAAACGTCTCGAATATCGCGGCTACGATTCCGCGGGCGTCGCCACGCTCGAGGGCGATCATCTGGACCGGCGGCGCGCCGAGGGCAAGCTGAAGAACCTCGAGAAGCGGCTCGAGCAGCAGCCGCTGAAGGGACACGCCGGCATCGGTCACACCCGCTGGGCCACCCACGGCAAACCGACCGAGAGCAACGCGCATCCGCATGCGACTGACAACGTTGCCGTGGTGCATAACGGCATCATCGAGAATTTTCGCGAACTACGGGCCGAGCTCGAAAAGCAGGGCGCCAAGTTCGCATCCGAGACCGACACCGAGACCGTCGTCCATCTGGTCAATTCCTATCTGCTGAAGGGCCACACGCCGCAACAGGCCGTGGCTGCGTCGCTGCCGCAGTTGAAGGGCGCATTCGCGCTGGCCTTCCTGTTCAAGGGCCACGGCAATCTCCTGATCGGCGCCCGCAAGGGCTCGCCGCTGGCGATGGGCTATGGCGACGGCGAGATGTTCCTGGGCTCGGACGCGATCGCGCTGGCGCCGTTCACCGATACGATCAGCTATCTCGATGACGGCGACTGGGTCGAGATCACCCGCGACGCCGGCATCATCCACGATGCAACGGGCGCGGTGGTGAAGCGCGAGGTGCTGAAATCCGGCGCGTCGTCGTTCCTGGTCGACAAGGCCAACTATCGCCATTTCATGGCCAAGGAAATCCACGAGCAGCCGGAGGTCGTCGGCCACACCTTGGCACGCTACGTCGACATGGGCACCGAGCGCGTGATGCTGCCGGCGCGGCTGCCGTTCGACTTCAAAGATATCCAGCGCATCTCGATCACCGCCTGCGGCACCGCAAGCTACGCCGGCTTCGTCGCCAAATACTGGTTCGAGCGCTTCGCGCGGGTGCCGGTCGAGCTCGACGTCGCCTCCGAGTTCCGCTACCGCGAGGCGCCGCTGCGCAAGGGCGATCTTGCCATCTTCATCTCGCAATCCGGCGAGACCGCCGACACCCTGGCGGCGCTGCGCTACGCCAAGTCGCAGGGCGTCCATACGCTCTCCGTCGTCAACGTCCCGACCTCGACGATCGCGCGCGAGAGCGAGATCGTGATGCCGACGCTTGCGGGCCCCGAGATCGGCGTCGCCTCGACCAAGGCCTTCACCTGCCAGCTGATGGTGCTGGCGGCGCTGGCGATTGCCGCCGGCCGCGGCCGCGGCGAGCTCTCTGAGGCCGACGAGGCCAAGCTGGTGCACGGCCTCGTCGAGGTGCCGCGGCTGATTGCGGCGGCGCTGACGGTCGAGCCGCAGATCGAGAAGCTCGCGCGCGAGATCGCCAAGTCGAAGGACGTGCTGTATCTCGGCCGCGGCACCTCCTATCCGCTGGCGCTGGAAGGCGCGCTGAAGCTGAAGGAGATCTCCTACATCCATGCCGAGGGCTATGCCGCCGGTGAGCTCAAGCATGGCCCGATCGCGCTGATCGACGAGACCATGCCGGTCGTCGTCATTGCGCCCTATGATCGCGTGTTCGAGAAGACGGTGTCGAACATGCAGGAGGTCGCCGCGCGCGGCGGCAAGATCATCCTGATGACCGATGCCAAGGGCGCCGAGGAGGCGACCGTGGACTCGCTGGTCACGATCATCATGCCGGACATGGCCGCGACGTTCACGCCGATCGTCTACGCCATCCCGGTCCAGCTCCTGGCCTATCACACCGCCGTGGTGATGGGGACGGACGTCGACCAGCCGCGCAATCTCGCCAAGTCGGTCACGGTGGAGTAGCAGCGGGTTTCTCTTGGCTGATGCTCTCGCATCGCCTTGAGAACCAGTTCGGCGTAAGTTGCGACGCGGCATCTTCACATTCGCTGTCATCCCGGCGAACGCCGGGATCCATAGCCACAGTGCTTAATGGTTCGCAGCGCCGGCGGCTCCAGCCTGTCTCAAACGACCTCTCGGGATTATGGGTCCCTGTGTCTGGAAAGTCTGCCATGATGATGGTGGGCGGGAAGCCGTTGGGTCCTTGGCGCTAGACGCCGTGAGCCGGCTCGGTCTCCCGCCCGTTCCATTTATCAACCTGAACAGTTGCACGAGGCTGCGCCAACAGACCTCGCATCACAGGGACAGGCACCGTGATCGTACCTTTTCGTTGCGTCGGAATCGACGTTTGCAAACCCTATCTCGATATTTTTGATGAAGCCGTGGGGGCGCCGGAGCGCATCGCCAACGGGCCACAGGCCATCACACAGCTGGTGGCGCGTTGGGGATGCGATGTTCTGGTGGTCTTTGAGGCCACGGGTGTCTACGACCTCGAACTGCGCGAGGCCCTGCGTCGGGCGGGCATCCGCTTTGCGCGGATCAACCCGGCTCGAGCTCGCGATTTCGCCCGCGCCAGCGGCCAACTCGCCAAGACCGATCCGATCGACGCGCGAACGCTGGCAGCCTTTGGGCGCGCCATGCAGCCAGCCACCGAGCAGGCCATGACGCCTGCCCAAAGCGCCCTCGCCAGGCTTGCAAAACGGCGGGATCAACTGGTTGCCATGCGCGCCCAGGAAAAGAACCGCCGCAGCGAGGCCGAGGACCGCGCCATGGCCGAACGCATCAGCCGCCTGATCGAGGTCCTCAATGACGAGATCGTCGAGATCGAGGCCGAGATCAACGCGCTCATCAAAGCCGAGCCGGTGCTTGCGGAGCAGGCACAGCTGATGCGCTCCGTGCCCGGTGTGGGACCCGTCGCCTGCATGCAACTCATCACCCAGATGCCGGAACTCGGCCATCTCGGGCCAAAGGAGGTAGCCGCTCTTGCGGGCCTGGCTCCCTTCAATCGCGATAGCGGGGCGTATCGTGGCAAGCGCAAGATCGGCGGCGGCCGGAAGCGTGTCCGCGACGCCCTCTACATGGCCGCCCTCAACGCCGTCCGCCGCGCCGATCGCTTCAAGATCTTTTACAACCGTCTGCGCCAAGCCGGTAAACCCGCCAAGCTCGCCCTCATCGCCGTCGCCAGGAAGCTTCTAACCATCCTGAATGCCATGATGCGCGACCGAAAACCTTATGCGATCACTCCATCAACATAACAGTTGCCGGATCTGCGCCCGCCAACGCTATCGCGTTGCCGGGCTTGTCCGGGACGACACCGTTTTTTTTCGCGCCCACACCTTACGGGGGGCACGAGCGTGCAAACTCGGCCGTGCTTGCCATCTGATCCGCAATCCGACATCAGTTTCAGGCGATGTCCCCGACGGAGCTCGGCGGTCCGCTCCATCACGGGGATCACGATGGCTTTCGACACTTGGCTGCTGTTCCTGCTCATGAGCATCGGTATCTCGCTCACGCCCGGCCCGAGCGGCCTGCTGGCTCTCACCCATGGGGCGCTGCATGGCGGGCGCAGGACGCTGTTCACGATCGCCGGCGGCCTGATCGGCTTCGTCCTCATCATCGCGCTCTGCATGTTCGGCATCGGCGCGCTGGTGCAATCCTCCATCGCCTGGCTGGTCGTCCTGAAGTGGGTGGGCGGGCTGTATCTCGCCTGGCTCGGCATCAAGCTGTGGCGATCGCCGCCGGTGGCGGTCGATGCCGGCAGTGAGCCCGCCGTTGCGAGCGGGCAGGTGCTGTTTCGCCAGGGTTTCCTGACCGCGGCCACCAATCCCAAATGCCTGCTGTTCTTCAGCGCCCTGTTGCCGCAGTTCATCGACCCCGAGCGCAGCCTTGTGGTACAGTTCGGCATCGTGGCCGTCACCTATACGGCGACCGAGTTCCTGACCGAGGTCGCCATCGCCAGCGCGGCGGCCCAGGTTCGTCCATGGCTCGCCCGGGTCGGGCGGCGCTTCAACCAGGTCTGCGGCGGCATCTTCGTGGCGGTCGGCCTGGCCCTGCCGCTGCGTAGCGCCTAGGGCAGCGCGTTTGCCCTTTTGAGTGGCTCCTCGCCGCAGTAGGGATTGAAATCGACGCCTTGCGCGTTGACTTGGTGCCCGGCTGCCGGGCCACAGGTCAGCGGCAAAGCGCGCATGTGTCGGAAAGAGGGCCTTCGCCCTTCAAAAATCTGCTAAGACCCCTAGGTGAGATTTGATCCGACCCGGAAGTTCGCATGAGTTCCCGCGACGACCTGCCGCCTGAGACCGATCCCTTGGCCGATGCTCCGGCCGAGACGCCCCATCATGGGCTGATGTTCCGGTTTCGCAACTATTTCCTGACCGGCCTCGTCGTCGCCGGTCCCGTCGCCATCACGCTCTACATCACCTGGTGGTTCGTGACCTGGGTGGACGGGCTGGTCCGGCCGTTCGTGCCGCTGGTGTATCGTCCGGAGACCTATCTGCCGTTCGGCGTGCCCGGCTCCGGCCTGATCGTAGCCGTGATCGGGCTGACGCTGCTCGGCTTCCTGACGGCCAACCTGATCGGCCGCACCCTGGTCGACCTCGGCGAGCGGCTGCTCGGCCGCATCCCGGCGGTGCGGGCGATCTATCGCGGCCTCAAGCAGGTGTTCGAGACGCTGTTCTCGGGCAAGGGCTCGAGCCTGCGCCGTGTCGGCCTGGTCGAGTTTCCCTCGCCCGGCATGTGGTCGATCGTCCTGATCTCGCAGCCGCCGAGCGCGGAGATTTCGAGCCGGCTGCCCGGTGACGACGAGCAGATCTCGGTGTTCTTGCCGTGCGCACCGAACCCCACCACCGGCTTCTTCTTCTATCTGCCGCGGAGCAAGATCATCGAGGTCGACATGAGCGCCGAGGACGCGGCGACGCTGATCATGTCCTGCGGCGTGGTGCAGCCGGGATCGGACCAGCAGAAAAAAGTCGCGGCGCTGGCCAACATGGCCAACGCCGCGCGCCTCGCCAACACACCCGCGCAGCCAGCGCCGCACCGCGAGCCCGAGCCGGCCAAGGCGGACTAGGCTGAAAGGCCGACTGGCGCGAAAGGCCAGCCACTGCGGAAGAGCTAGGCCGCATCCTGCGGAACGAACACGCGCAGGCGATGCCCGTCCGGATCGAGCGTGACGAACGTGGTTCCGAAATCCATCCGTGTCGGCGCCTGCGCGATCGAAAGTCCGCGCGCCTTCCAGTCGTCGTGCAGCCGCTGGACCTCGCCGGCATCGCCGACCGCGAACGCGACCTCGCCGAAGCCTGCGGCGCCCGTCGCTGGCGGCTCGACCGTGTGCCGCGACCACAAGCCCAGCATGACGCCCTCGCGCAGCGGCAGCATGGCAAACGTCGGCGATTGTTCGATCGCGGGCCGGCCGAGCAGATCCGCATAGAAGGCCGCGCTCCTCGGCGGGTTGTCGACATAGAGGATCAGGAAATTGAAGTCGGGCATCGTCGTCTCTCCGGTGGCGGCGCCGGCTGCGGCGCTTCAGCCACACGACTAGCCGAGCCCTCTGCCAGATTCTGTCAGCAGCCTTCGTGAACATGATCGGTGGCGGTCCGGTCCGCCCAGCGGGCAAACGTGCGCATCGCGGCGCTTTGCACTGCATGATGATGCGGGGAAAGCACAGCCACGGATGTCGTCGTTCCTACAACCAATGGGCGGTGGTGTTTCGAATGGTCACCATGGAAACATCGGGCAAACAAAAGTAGGGCGTTGGGGAGGCGCGTAGGATGCCTGTGAGTAGGACGACATTGTTGTGCGCGGTCGCGCTGTCCGCGGCGTCCCTGCAACTGACCGCGCCGGCAGCAGCCCAGACCACCTATACGCGCATTCAGGCTTTTGGCGACAGCTACGCCGACACGGGCAATCTCTGGACCTTCACCGGCGGCGCCGGCAAGCTGCCGCTCTATCCCACCGGTCGCTTCAGCGGCGGCACGAATTTCGTCGACACGACCTCGGCGCTGCTCGGCATTCCCCAGCTCAACTACGCGATCGGCGGCGCCATGGCGGGCGATACCAACGTGGTGGCGCCGGGCATTCCCGGCTTCTTCCAGGAATGGAGCGGACTGACGGGCTTCTCCGGCAGGATCTCGTCGACAGACCTGGTCGAGATCTCGGTCGGCGGCAACGATGCGCGGGCCTATTACCGCGCCGGCGGCTCGCTCGCTGGCGCGCCGACGGCCGCGGCCGTCACGGCCCAGCAGGCCATGGCCGGCATCAACGCGCTGGTCGGGGACGGCGCGCGCAGTATCGTTTTCACGGCCGGCGATGTCAGCACCTTGCCGGAGGCCGTTGGCAACGCCAATGCCCCGGCCGGCAAGGCCTACAGCACGACCTACAACAGCCTCATGCAGCAGTCGCTCGCTGGCGTCGCGCGCTCGGGCGTGCGTGTCGAGTACGTCGACACCGGACTGATCGGCACGCTGATCCAGGCCAATCCGTCGCGCTATGGCTTCACCAATGTCGGCGCCTGTCCGATCGCCTGCATCGGCAATCCTGCGCTGCAGAACCAGTATCTGTTCTACGTCGATGGCGTGCACCTGACGTCACACGGCTTCGAGGTGCTGGGGCAGTACATCGTCAACCGCCTCAACGCGCCGCTGACCTTCGCGCCGCAAGGCGAGGTGGGGTCGATCACCGCGATGGGCTTCGCCTCGACCCTGTTCGGCAAGCTCGACATGTTCCGCGAGACCGCGGGCTTTGCTCCGTCGACGATGAACGCCTATGGGGCAATGGGCCGCCCGCCCTACACCAAGGCGCCGCCGCTCGCGCCGGTCAGTCCATGGTCATTCTACATGCAGGGCAATGGTGGCGTCAGCGACCGCCAGGGCAGCGCCGCCTCGAACGGCTTCAATCTCGACAGCATCGGCGGCACCGTTGGCGTCGAGTACCGGCTGTCGGCGAACAGCATGATCGGTACCGCCTTCGACTATTCCAATCCAAAGGCGAGGCTGTTCAACAACGCCGGCACCACGGATGCCAACTCCTATCAGTTCGGCCTCTACGGCGCCTGGGCCAGCAGCAGCCTGTTTGCCGAGGGCCTGGCGACGATCGGCCATCAGGACTATCGCAACACGCGGCCGGGCGTGGTCGACACCATCACCTCCAATCCCGGCGGCACCACCTTCGTCGCGGCCGGCAAAGCCGGTTACCTGTTCGATGCAGGCACGGCGAAGCTCGGCCCGATCGGCGGGCTGACCTATGCCCGCGCCCGCGTCGACGGCTTCACTGAGACCGGCGATCCTGCGCTCACGCTCGCGGTCGGCTCGCAGACCGCCGAGACCCTGATCGGCAGCGTCGGCGTGCAGCTGCGCACCCCGTTCCAGGTGCAGGGCAACGTCATCAATCCGTACCTGAACCTGACGCTCGATGACGACATCATCGGCAACGGCCGCCTGATTCAGTACAACGCGACCTCGGCGCCCGTCATCGTCAACAACTGGACGGTTCCGAACGGCACGTCGCATAACGTCTACGGCCGGGTGAGCGCCGGCGTCGTGGCGCCGTTCTGGAGCCATGTGGCGCTGACGGTGAACGTGTCGCGCACGATCGGACGCACGGGTGGCGACGATTTCTTCGGCAGCGGAGGCTTGAAGATCGCGTTCTGAGGTCTGCCGCGGCGGTCAGCGTTCTCGGGGGCTCTGAGGGGAGCGTTGACGTTGCGGCCAAGGCGAGGGCAGCCCGGAAGGGCTGCCCTTCGTTTTCGTGCCTTCAATTTTGTCATGGGGTGCGCATAGTCTTCGAGACCATCGTTGGAATCGGAGCGTCATCATGCCTCCCAGCATTGCCGTCATCGCGCCCGGCGCCATGGGCAGCGCCATCGCCGCCCGTCTCGTGGAGCACGGCTGCAAGGTCCTGACGTCGCTCGAGGAGCGCAGCGCGGCGACGCGGGCGAGGGCGGCCGCATCCGGCATGGTCGGCGCCAGCGACGCCGAGATCGCCAATGCCGACATCATCCTGTCGATCGTGCCGCCGGGCGAGGCTGTGGCGCTGGCGGAGCAGCTCGCGACGGTCATCAACCGGAATTCGAAGAAGCCCATCATCGTCGACTGCAACGCCGTCAACGTCGAGACCATCCGGACCATCGAGGACATCGTGCTGTCGTCGGGCGCGCGCCTGGTCGACGCCGCCATCATCGGTCTGCCGCCGAAGCCCGGCACGAAGGGACCGGCCTTCTATGTGAGCGGCGAGGCGGCGGCCGATGTCGCCGCGCTGGGCGAACTCGGGCTCGATCTGCGCCGGATCGAAGGGCCGATCGGCGCGGCTTCGGCGCTGAAGATGTCCTATGCCGGCATCAACAAGGGACTGACGGGGCTCGGCGCCGCGATGGTGCTGGCCGCCACCCGCGCCGGCGCAGCCGACGCGCTGCGCGACGAGCTGGCGCTGAGCCTGCCGCACGTCCAGGCCCGTCTCGCCAACGCACT
The DNA here is from genome assembly GCF_032484895.1 of Bradyrhizobium sp. SZCCHNRI3052. Lineage (NCBI taxonomy): Bacteria > Pseudomonadati > Pseudomonadota > Alphaproteobacteria > Hyphomicrobiales > Nitrobacteraceae > Bradyrhizobium > Bradyrhizobium sp. SZCCHNRI3052. The sequence continues at coordinate 772,493 of NZ_JAUETW010000001.1, forward strand.
GCCGGACATGTTGCCGAAGGCCTATCGCTGGGTCGCCGAAATGCGCGAGATCGCGGGCTTCCTGGGTGATGGCCATCCGGCCGCGCTGATCTACGAAGGGTTTGCGCGGCTGTTCGAGCACATTGCGGCGGACGTGCAGGGCGAGGGCATCGAGGCCGCGCAGCTGGTGGCGTTCGCCGAGAGTTGCAAAACGAAGTAGACGATTTCAGCTCGTCGTCCCGTGCGAGCCACGACGCGCGATAGCCCATCGTGGCGCAGACCCGGACCCATACTCCGCGGCGGTTGTGAGGTGCGAAAAAGCCAATCGCCATCCTGCCTCAAACTGCTCGCTGGGGGTATGGGTCCAGGCTCAAGGCCGGGACGACAGGGGAGTTTGTTGATGCACCTTCTGCTGATCAACCCGCCGTCAGCAGCGGGATCGCCTCGTCGCGTTCGTAGAGATACAGCAGGCAGCGCAGCGCATCGCTGCGCGGGCCCTTCAGCTTCGGGTCTTCCTTGAGTATCCGCAGCGCCTCGTCGCGCGCCTGGGTGATCAGTTGGGCATGCACCTCGGGCCGCGCGATGCGGTAGCCGGGCAGGCCGCTCTGGCGGATACCGAGCACGTCGCCTTCGCCACGCAGCTTGAGATCCTCCTCGGCGATGCGGAACCCGTCTGTGGTCTCTCGGATCACGGCGAGGCGGGCCTTCGACATCGGCCCGAGCGGTTCGTGATAGAGCAGGATGCAGGTCGAGGCTTCCGAGCCGCGGCCGATCCTGCCGCGCAGCTGGTGCAACTGCGCCAGGCCGAAGCGCTCGGCGTTCTCGATCACCATGATGCTGGCCGCCGGCACGTCGACGCCGACCTCGACCACGGTGGTCGCAACCAGCAGGCGCAGCTCATGGGCCGCGAACCGCCCCATGACGTCGTCCTTCTCGCTGCCCTTCATCTTGCCGTGGACGAGGCCGACCTTGTCGCCGAAGCGCTCGCGCAGGCTCTCGAAGCGATCCGTCGCGTTGGTGAGATGATCGATGCCCTCGGCCTCGGATTCCTCGACCAGCGGGCAGATCCAGTACACCAGCTTGCCGGCATCGAGCGCGCGGCCGACGGCGTCGACGACCTCGCCGAGCCTGGTGTCGGCCACCGCGCGGGTGTCGATCGGCTGCCGACCGGCCGGCTTCTCGCGCAGCTCGGAAATGTCCATGTCGCCGAAATAGGTCAGCACGAGGGTGCGCGGGATCGGCGTCGCCGACAGAACCAGCACGTCGACGGCCTCGCCCTTCGAGGTCAGCGCCAGCCGCTCGCGCACACCGAAGCGATGCTGCTCGTCGACGATGGCGAGCGCCAGCGACTTGAAGACCACGTCGTCCTGGATCAGCGCGTGCGTGCCGATAAGGATGTCGATCTCACCGGCTTCGAGCCGGGCGAGGATGTCGCGGCGTTCCTTGCCCTTCTCGCGTCCGGTCAGGATGACCACGTTCATGCCGGCGCGAACGGCGAGCGGCGCGATGGTCTTGGCATGCTGGCGCGCCAGAATCTCGGTCGGCGCCATCAGGGCCGCCTGCTTGCCGGCCTCGGCGACGGCGGCCGCCGCCAGCAGCGCTACCACCGTCTTGCCGGAGCCGACGTCGCCCTGCAGCAGCCGCAGCATCCGCACCGGCTTTTCGAGATCGGCGGCAATCGCGGCCATCGCCTCGGCTTGCGAGTTCGTCAGCGCATAGGGCAGGGCGTCGATGATCTTGCGGCGCAGCCGGCCGTCGCCGGCATGGCGGTTGCCCGCGGGCCGGCGCAGCTGCGCCCGCACCAGGGCCAGTGCCAATTGGCCGGCGAGCAGCTCGTCGAAGGCCAGGCGGGACCAGAACGGGTTCTCAGGCAGGATGTCGGTCAGCTCCTGCGGGACGTGCACCCGCGTCAGCGCCTCCTTCAGCGAGGGGAAGTTGCAGCGTCGGAGCACCTCCGGACTGATCCATTCCGGCAGCTCAGGCAGCTTGGTCAGCGCCACAGCGATCGCCCGCCGCAGCGAGCCGAGCGCCAAGCCTTCGGTCAGCGGATAGACCGGATCGATGCCCGAGAGCTTGGCGAAGCCGGCCTCGTCCAGGATGCGGTCGGGATGCACGATCTGCGGCACGCCGTCATACATCTGCACGGTGCCGGAGACGTAGCGCTTGGCGCCGACCGGAAGCATCTTCTCGATGTAGTCGCCCTTGGGCCGGAAGAACGTCAGCACGACGTCACCGGTCTCGTCGCTGGCGTAAACGAGGTATGGCGCGCGCGCGTTGCGCGAGGGACGGTGGCGGTCGACCGTGACTTCGAGCGTCACCACGGTTCCGACCTCGACGTCGCGGACCTTCGGCCGGTTGCGGCGGTCGATCACGCTGGCCGGCAGATGCAGCAGCAGGTCGACCAGCCGCGGCGTCTCGGTGCAGCCGAGCAGGTAGCGCAGCAGCTTGTCCTGCTTCGGTCCGACCCCCGACAGGGTCGTGACCGGCGCAAACAGAGGATTGAGGATGCTGGGGCGCATGGAGCGAACACTTAAAGCGGTTTGGGAGCCGGAATAGCCGCGAATGCCGAGACATCCACGTCTTTTTCTCAGGTTCGAGGTGCCGGGCATGCCGGTTCTGCAGCCCGGGAGGGGCTGACAGGGGCGCTGTGCACCGCTATATCAACCGCGCCCGGCACCGTCCGGGCTTTTGGCGTTGAACAGCAGGATGTCGCGATGACCGGAACGACCCGATCGAGCCAAGGCCTTGACGACCGCCGCAAGCGGCTCCTGTTCCGCTGCTGGCATCGCGGCACCCGCGAGATGGATCTGATCCTCGGCCGCTTTGCCGACGCCGAGATCGGCGCCCTCAGCGAAGGCGAGCTGGCCGAGCTCGAGCAACTGCTCGAAGTCCCCGACCCGGACTTCTATGCCGCGGTCACCGGCGCCCGGCCGCTGCCGCCGGAGCAGACTCCGGCGCTGTTCGAGCGCATCAAGGCGTTCCGCGCGGTGGGCGCCGATTGATGAAGAGCCCGGTCAAGTCGCCCGCCGAGCACCTCGCGCCGGGGCGCGCGCTCACGCTCGCCAACGTCGCGGAGGGCGCCGAAGGCCTCGTCGTCTCCGACCTCGCGCGCGCCACCGCGGCCAAGCCGAAGCCGCCGGCGGTGAGCCTCGCCGTGGTCTGCCGCGACGGCAACCGGATGCAGCAGCTGGCGCGAGCGCTCGACTTCTTCGCGCCGGATCTGCCGGTGATGCAGTTCCCGGCCTGGGACTGCCAGCCCTATGACCGCGTCTCGCCACATGGCGGCATCCTCGCCCAGCGCGTGACCACGCTGGCACGGCTGTCGCGCCTCGCCGGCAGCGACAAGCCGCTGATCGTGCTGACCACCGTCAACGCCATCGTGCAGCGCGTCCCCTCGCGCGACACCATGGCGGGGCAGGCGCTGTCGGTCGCTCCGGGCCATGTCGTGCCGATGGATTCGGTGATCGCCTGGCTCGAGCACAATGGCTACCACCGCTCGTCGACCGTCCGCGAAAGCGGCGAATATGCCGTGCGTGGCGGCATCCTCGACCTGTTCCCGGCCGGCCTCGACCAGCCCGTGCGCTTCGACTTTTTCGGCGATAGCCTGGAATCGATCCGCACCTTCGACGCCGAGACCCAGCGCACCCTGCTCGACATGCGCTCGCTCGACCTCGTGCCCGTTTCCGAATTCCAGCTCGTCACCGACACCATCCGCCGCTTCCGCATGGGCTATGTCGCCGAGTTCGGCGCGCCGGAGCGCGACGATGCGCTGTACGAGGCCGTCAGCGAAGGCCGCCGCTATCCGGGCATGGAGCACTGGCTGCCGCTGTTCCACGACAAGATGGAGACCTTGTTCGACTATCTGCCGAACACACCCATCGTGATCGAGCCGCAGGGCGAGGATGCCGCGCGCGAGCGCTTCAAGCAGATCATCGATTATTACGACGCGCGCCGCGAGGCGATGGAGCATCCCGGCGGCGGGGCGATCTACAAGCCGCTGACGGTCGACCGCCTCTATCTGACGTCCTCCGAATGGGCCGAGCGGCTCGCCGCCGTCCCGCTGGCGCGTGTCACTCCGTTCGCGGTGCCGGAGAGCGCCAACGTCGTCGACATCGGCGCGCGACAGGGCCGCAACTTCGCGCCCGAGCGCAACGATTCCGCCGTCAACGTATTCGAGGCCGTGGTGGCGCACGTGCAAGCGCTGCAATCGGTGCGCAAGAAGGTCGTGATCGCGCTGTGGAGCGAAGGCTCGCGCGACCGCATGGCGAGCATGCTGAAGGATCACAAGCTGATCCATGTCACCAGCGTCAACACCTGGCGCGTGGTGCAGGCGACGCCGCGCAACGAGACCACGCTCGCGGTGCTCGGTCTCGAGACCGGCTTCGAGACCGATCAGATCGCGGTCATCTCCGAGCAGGACATTCTCGGCGACCGCCTGGTGCGGCCGCGCCGGGCGAGCCGCAAGCTCGACAATTTCATCTCGGAGGTGACGAGCCTCGCGATCGGCGACATCGTCGTTCATGTCGATCACGGCATCGGCCGCTTCGTCGGGCTGCAGACGCTCGAGGTCGCCGGCGCGCCGCATGACTGTCTCGAGCTGCGCTACGCCGGCGAAACGAAGCTGTATCTGCCGGTCGAGAACATCGAGCTGTTGTCGCGCTACGGTTCCGACCAGACCAATGTCGAGCTCGACAAGCTCGGCGGCTCCGGCTGGCAAACACGCAAGGCCAAGCTCAAGAACCGAATCCGCGAGATGGCCGGCGAGCTGATCAAGATCGCCGCCGAACGCATGCTGCACGAGGCGCCGAAGCTGCCGGTGCAGGCCGGCCTCTATGACGAGTTCTGCGCGCGCTTCCCCTATGACGAGACCGAGGACCAGCTCGCCGCGATCCAGGCGACGCTCGCCGATCTCGAAGCGGGACGGCCGATGGACCGGCTGGTCTGCGGCGACGTCGGTTTCGGCAAGACCGAGGTGGCGTTGCGGGCCGCGTTCGCGGTCGCGCTCGACGGCAAGCAGGTCGCAGTCGTCGTGCCGACCACGCTGCTCGCGCGCCAGCATGCAAAGACTTTCGCTGAGCGCTTCAAGGGCTTTCCGGTCAACGTCGCACAGGCGTCGCGGCTGGTCAGCACCAAGGAGCTCAATCAGGTCAAGAAGGGCCTCGCCGACGGCTCGGTCGACATCGTCGTCGGCACCCACGCGCTGCTCGGCAAGGCGATCAAGTTCCGCGATCTCGGCCTCGTCATCGTCGACGAGGAGCAGCATTTCGGCGTCAGCCACAAGGAGCGGCTCAAGCAGCTGCGCGCCGAGGTGCATGTGCTGACCCTGTCGGCAACGCCGATCCCGCGCACCTTGCAGCTCGCACTCACCGGTGTGCGCGAGTTGTCGATCATCGCCTCGCCGCCAGTCGATCGTCTCGCCGTTCGCACCTTCGTCGCGCCGCATGATCCCGTGATGATCCGCGAGGCGCTCTTACGCGAGCGCTATCGCGGTGGCCAGGCGTTCTACGTGGTGCCGCGCATCGACGATCTCGCCGAGGTCAAGGAGTTCCTCGACAAGACCGTGCCGGAGATGAAGGTCGCCGTCGCGCACGGCCAGATGGCGCCGACCGTGATCGAGGACATCATCGGGGCGTTCTACGACGGCAAGTTCGACATCCTGCTGTCGACCACGATCGTCGAATCCGGCCTCGACATTCCCCGCGCCAACACGCTGATCGTACACCGTGCCGACATGTTCGGCCTTGCCCAGCTCTATCAGCTGCGCGGCCGCGTCGGCCGCTCCAAGCTGCGCGCTTATGCGCTGTTCACCCTGCCGTCGACGCACAAGATCAGCCCACTGGCCGAAAAGCGCCTGGGCGTGCTGCAGTCGCTGGAGACGCTGGGGGCCGGCTTCCAGCTCGCCAGCCACGACCTCGACATCCGCGGCGCCGGCAATCTGCTGGGCGACGAACAGTCCGGCCACATCAGGGAGGTCGGCTTCGAGCTCTATCAGTCGATGCTGGAGGAGGCGATCGAGAACCTCAAGGCCGGCATCACCGAGCCGACGGTCGACCGCTGGTCGCCGCAGATCACGATCGGCATGCCCGTGCTGATCCCCGAGGACTACGTCTCCGACCTCTCCGTGCGGCTGTCGCTGTACCGCCGGCTCGCCGATCTCGAGACCGACGAGGAGATCGAGAATTTCGCCGCCGAGCTGCGCGACCGCTTCGGCAAGCTGCCGGACGAGACGCGCTATCTGTTCAAGGTCGCCGCGATCAAGAACTACTGCCGCCGCGCCAATGTCGAGAAGGTCGATGCCGGCCCGAAGGGCGCCGTCATCGCCTTCCGCGACAACAGTTTTGCCTATCCGGAGCGCCTCGTCGCCTTCATCAAGCGCCACGGCCAGGCCGCCAAGGTGCGCCCGGACATGAAGGTCGTGTTCCTGCAGGTCTGGGAGACTCCGGAAGAGCGGCTGGCCGGGACCACGGATATTCTGAAGGAGCTGGCGGAGCTCGCGGAGAAGAAGAAGGCGGCGTAGCGGAATGGAGCGTTAGCGAAGCATCCAGCCGAAATGCAACGCAAGGCTGGCGATCGTGAAGACTGAGACGATCGCGATCACGCTGATCCAGTCGGTCTGATCGCGAGATTGTCTGTTCTGCATCGCGCCATCCTTCGCTTCGTCAGACGCCCCCGAACGAAGGGTGATAGCATCAGACGAGTGGGGCAAATGCGCGATCTGAAGATGCCAGTGTTCGGTTGAGATCGTGGCCAAGCCGATGAGATCTGACGACCGAAGTCAGGATATGCGAGCCACGCGCACACGCCGTGTCTTGGACTTGCTGGAAGCGATCCCTTACAATTTATGGTACGCTCGGCTAATTTCTTGGGATCGCGGGCACGGCGCCGTCTTGCGCTCACATATGGCGAGATCGTGCATGCGCGTGTACCCACCTTACGGACATTGATGCGCCTGCTTGGGAGATGTCGATGACGCAACGTAACATCGCACTTCGCGTTAGTGCAGACGATCCGAACGTGGCGTATCTGATGTTGCCTGAGCATCCCGGGTCAGGAACGAAGGGGTGCTCTGCCAGGCAAGTACCATTGTCTGACCTTCTTTCATACGTTGGCGCCGACATAATCCTGGATCTCGATGCGGATGGGCGGCTCATCGGAATTGAAGTGCTTGCCTGAGGCAGGCTTACTAGTGGGCTTCACGACGCCGCGCGCTGCGGCTCGCCATAGACCCGGGCCAGCAGCGTGCGTGCGGTGTCGCCCTGCTACAGCGCGGCGACGGTCACCGCCGTCTCCATGCGCGCGTTGCGCTTGCCATGCGAGGTATGGCGCATCACGGCTCGACAGCCGCCGCACGATCGCATGGCCGAACGCAGATCGGTCTCGGCGAACACGACCACGACCGAGCCGTTGTCCTCGTGGGTCCCGAAATCCATCCGGCGCATCAGCCGGCTGATGATGCGCCCGCCGTCATATTGGGCGCGGGGGTCGAAGTGATCGAAGGCGAAGCGCGCGACGGCAAGGCCGCCGCCATTCTTCAGCCGCCAACCTCCCCGCAACGGGCGATCGGCGGCGCAACCCCGACCAGCTCCGCCAATCGCCCGTTGCTGCACCCGCGCCACTCGGCGTCAAACAGGACTCTAAATCCTACCGGATGAAACTTCGGTGGCAGGTCAGTTGCAGAACAGGGCGGGCCTGCGATGCTCGCCGGTATCGGCATCATGCGAGCGCTAGCTAAGTCCGGCTCGAACGCGTGTGCAACCTTGAGATGGTCGCACGAGTCCCTAAAGAGGATTAATGTTTCACAGATTTTTATCAACGAGATCAGTTTCGCAGATCTTCAAGAAGATCAAAGGTCAGTTGTGGGGGGCGATCCAACTGCCTAGTTCAGGCATCGACGATGTCCGATCCACGATCACTATCGCCGGAGATAAATTTCCGCCGAGGCATTAGCTATGCCGGCGGTCTGGTCGCAATTGGACTGATCTATTTCGCCCTGGCAAAAGGTGGCCTTGCTCTCGCCTCTATTCATCCCAGTGCAACGCCAATTTGGCCACCGACAGGTGTCGCGCTGGCGGCGGTGCTGTTGTGGGGATATCGGACTTGGCCCGCAATTTTCACGGCGGCGGTGATCGCCAATGCGACGACCGCCGGCTCGGTTGCCACCGCGATTGCGATTGCGACCGGTAACTCTCTTGAAGCGGTTGTTGGCGCTTACCTAATCAATCGATGGTCGAGCGGATGTAATACGTTTTCGACGCCATATTCTGTCGCGAAGTTTACCCTGATTTGCCTCGTGATCGCGACACCGATCAGCGCCAGCATTGGACTGTCCAGCCTGGCAACCGCCGGGTACATCGAACGGACGAATTTCGCAAACGCCTGGGTCACATGGTGGCTGGGAGATGTGACCGGCGCGCTGGTCATTGCCCCCGTTATCGTGCTTTGGGCATCAAGCCCCTACCATGCTTTCAACCGCAAGGAATTCTTGGAGACGGTCGGCGTCCTCGCAACAGCGGCGGCTGTTGGACTCATTGCTTTCAGCCCCCTGATCGAGCAAACGCCGAGCCGAAATCCACTGGGTTTTCTCGCGATCCTGCCAATGTTGTGGGCGGCGCTGCGCTGCGGTCCACGTGACACCGCAACGGTTGCGCTGGTGCTTGCGGGGATCACGATTTGGGGGACGCTCACGGGCGGCGGCCCCTTCACGACCGTGGATCTCAACGTTTCATTCCTGCTGGTATTGATGTTTTTGATCAGTATTGCCGTTCCAAGCTTGCTACTGAGCGCCGACGTCGAGGTGCGCAAGAAAGCGGAGGAAAGTCTGCGCCACGCGCAGATGGAACTCGAACGGAAGGTCGCTGAGCGTACGCAAGAGCTGGAGCTCGCCAATGCAGCCAAATCGCGCTTTCTTGCCATGGCAAGCCATGATTTGCGGCAGCCATTACATGCACTAGGCCTGTTCGTTGCACAGCTGCGCACGCCGCTCAAATCGGGGGAAAGGACAAAGACGATCGAGCGGATCGATGCAACGCGCAAAGAAATGGATGAAATGTTCAACTCGCTCCTGGATATTTCCAGGCTCGATGCTGGAATCCTTACACCCAAAATTACCGAATTCCCGATCGCGCGCCTGTTGCAAACAATTGAGACTACGTTTGATCAGGCAACGCGAGAAAAAGGCTTGCGTCTACGCGTTCGGCGAAGTGACGCCTGGGTGCGGAGCGACGCCATGCTGCTCGAACGCATACTGCTCAATCTGGTATCCAATGCTGTGCGCTATACGTCACGGGGCGGGATCATCGTCGGATGTCGTCGGCGCGGTGAAATGTTGCGTATCGAAGTATGGGATAGCGGTCCCGGCATTCCTGAGGATCAGAAGCAGAATATCTTTGGCGAGTTTTTTCAACTACCCGGCCCAGAACGGAACCGGTACGGCGGCCTGGGGCTCGGCCTGGCTATTGTCGACAGGCTTCGCGTACTTCTCAACCATCAAGTCGACTTAGCTTCGACTGTGGGCCGAGGTTCGCGATTCTCAATCCTGATTCCGATGGCCGATAAATGCGTCAGGTCCACTGAGCCCGTCGACTCACCTCGCCCCGCAGCGGTCGAAGGTAAGGTAATTCTTGTTATTGCCGATGCTCCAATTGTGCGAGAGGAGACGGGCGGATTGCTTGGCAAATGGGGATACTCCGTCCTTACCGCCGGATCCGACGAAGCTGCGCTCATCCGACTGGCTGAGCGCCAACAACGCCTCGATCTTATAATCTCGGACTATCATCTTGCCAGCGGAAAGACCGGTATCCGAGCAATTGAACAAATTAGTGCGGCGTTTGGCTCGTCAATTCCAGCTATCCTCACCAGCGGCGATACGGCACCCGAACCATTACGTGACGCTAAGGACAGAGGGTACATTTTGCTGCACAAACCTGTCGACCCAATGCGGCTCCGCGCTGTCATGCACGAGTTCTTGAGGGATCAAGGCGATAGGAGAGACACCGGGGCGGCGTTATGAATCAGATTTCGGCGACAAGTCCCAGCCCATTTTTCCTACTTCTATTACTGCCTCGGTGCGACTCGTTACATTGAGTGCCTTGAGAACGACCGTGATGTGGTTCTTCACGGTCGGCACGGCCATATCGAGGGTCTTGGCAATGATCTTGTTGCTTTTTCCCTTCATCAGGAGCGCAAGCACTTCAATCTGCCGATCGGTCAACCCGAGACCCTTGGGAGAGTCCCGCGTCGCTAGCTTATTTGCAGGCCGCGGAGACGTTGGTTCCTCAAGTATCTCCGAGGGAATGTAAATGCCGCCAGAGAACACTAACTTGATGGCGTTGAGCATGACCTCACGTTCGGTAGTTTTCGGGATGAAACCCAGAGCGCCAAGTTTGAAGGCACGCTTGACTGTATCTTGATCATCCGAGGACGAGAGAATGACGATAGCAATGGTCGCATAGCGGTCACGCAGTTCGCGGAGGACAGAGAAGCCATCTCGATCAGGCAAATTGATATCAAGCAAAATGAGGCTGATGTCAGGATGTTCCTCGACTATGTGCACTGCCTCACGGCCGTTCGAAGCTTCAAAAATGACGGAGTCTCGCTTCAGTTGTTTCACGACAGCGTGCAACGCCTCGCGGATTAATGCATGGTCGTCGACAATAAGAACTTTCATAAAAGCTCTCCGTCATCCCATTGCACGGAGATCCAACTCAAAAAACATACACCCACCTTCGGGTCTTTGGCGAGGAAGAAGCTGGCGGAAGACTGGCTCTCGATACCGTCTATCCACCATCATCCTTGGCCCAACCAGCGGTTCGCCGCCGGGCACTCAAGGTAGGAGCCGAATGCCGTTGTGTGGTGTAATTGTAGTCACCGCACGGTAGGAGCGCGAGTACGGACCACGAAAGTCGTGGGACTCAGGGTCTCCTTCGCCTGTAGGCAAAGGTGATTGATGCCGAGATCTGTACGGTACCTTGATCATAGGACCTAGGAACCTCTCTCTGTGGACCTCCGGCTGATTTACGCGCTCTGCCGTTTGAACGATGATCGTCAAACGGACAGCCTCACGCGCCAGCAGGTTCTACCAAGCGCCGCCAGCCGCCATATGATCATTATCGTAATAGCTTTGGTGGCCGGGGTCGGCGTGAAGCAAATCTAGATTGCGGCGTTGTCACGATCCGGCAGCGCGGCGGTGACTTTCTGTCAAATTCGGTCCCTCTTGAAGCGTGCTCGTACGCCGGACGGGGCAATCAGATGCATGATCGAACTGCCGACCTGAAGCCATCGGTAGGCGCGTTGCCGGAGCTGAAAGGCTACGGCCGCGATTTGCGCATTGATGCCTGCCGCGGCATCGCGCTCTGGTGCATCTTTCTTGATCATGTCCCCAACAACATCGGGAGCTGGCTGACACTGCGGAACTACGGCTTCAGCGATGCCGCGGAAGTGTTCATGTTCGTGTCGGGCGTAACCTGCGCGTTGGCCTACGGCAAGGCATGGCGCTGCGGGGGGTGGACCGGCGTGATCGGCCGGACGCTGTGGCGAAGCTGGGATATTTATGTCGCATTTCTGCTGCTCACGCTCGCCTGCGCCATCATGGTTCACCTCGCAGGCGGCGGCCATCTTGCCGACGAGAGCAATACGCGCATTCTGTTGGAACAGCCGGGCGTGACGCTCGCGCACGCGGCGATCCTGCAATACTGCCCCGTCAACACCGACGTCTTGCCGCTCTTCGTGCTTTATCACCTTTTGTTCGCGCCGCTGCTGTGGCTGCTGCTGCGAGCGCCGAACGCAACGCTCGGCGCGTCGCTGTTGCTTTACGCACTGGTGCACGTCTTCGGATGGACCATCCCGGCATGGCCGAACGGCCACTGGGCCTTCAATCCGCTGGCTTGGCAGCTGCTGGTCGTGCTTGGCGTGTGGTGGATGATCGAAGACAAGAGAGCCCGGCCATGGGTGACCTCACGCACCGCGCTTGTGGCTGCCGCTCTCTATCTGGTGTTCAGCCTCATCATCGCATTGAGCTGGAGCATCAAACCGCTGGAAGCGCTGGTCCCGCAGGCGCTGCTGACGCTGCTTTACCCGATGGACAAATCTAATCTCGATCCATTGCGACTGCTGCATTTCTTGGCCCTTGCGGTTTTGGTGGTATGGTTAGTGCCTCGCAATTGGCGAGGGCTGACGACGGCGGTGATGCGCGGCGCCGTTCTCTGTGGCCAGAACTCGCTGCCAATCTACTGCCTCGGCGTTCTGCTGACGTTCGCCAGCCGCCTGGCGCTGCTCGGCATCTCGGAGGGGCTGACGATGCAGATCGCGCTCAGTGTTGGCGGCGTCCTGGTGATGATCGTGGCGGCGACGCTGCTGAACTTGATCAAGATCAAGCCGAGGCAGCAGCCGGACGCGAAGCCCGTCGAGCAGACAACCAGGTTTGAGCTGGTCGTCAATCTCAAGACAGCCAAGGCGCTCGGCGTTGACATTCCGTCCACGCCGCCCGCCTCGGGCCGACGAGGTGGCCGAACAAAGATGCTGTTTGCTCCGGTGCGCGAGTCCGGCTGCGGCGCTGATCCAGCGCCAGCAATCGCGCACGCCTTCGGGCCACCAGCGAAAACTGTGGGTCAGGTCGTGAATTAGTTCACAAGGACTGTGGAGCCTGCCCTTTCTTCTTCCGGCCATCGTACAGGAGCCAAGGCCATGATTTCCCACCCAAGGACCCACAAGGGAGCGGTGCTGATCGCGGCGTGCGTGATGTTTGCCAGCGTAGCGGCATTATTGTCGGTCAACGTGACGTCACCCACTAGCTCCGCGCTCGGCGCTGACTGGCAGTGCAGCCGGCTTGCGCTCGTTATCACGATCTGCACCCATGTGCGTGCACACGAGACCGTTTCAACTGGCGTGCGCAAGCGGACCTGGTACCCGGAATCATAGCTCGGTGATACGGCGGTCTTTGAAGCGGCGTTGCCGGGCCTTTTTCTTGGTCCAGACGAAGGGCTCAGATCTGACGTTATATGCTTTGTTGTAGTGACCTGCCCCTAGGAGTTTGCGGCCTATGCGGCCAACCTCACCGCAACGGGCGATCGGATGCGCAACCCCCACCAGCTCCGCCAATCGCCCGTTGCTGCACCCGCGCCACTCGGCGTAAAACCCAACAGGACTCTAAATGCTCCTGGATGAAACTTCGGTGGCAGGTCACTCGCAATGACGCCCGTGACGCAGGCAACATCGTTCTATGAAGCCGCGCGTTGCGCCTCGCCGTAGACGCGGGCCAGCAAGGTGCGCGCGGTGTCGCCCGGCTGCAGCGCGGCGACGGTGACCGAAGGCTCCGTGCGCGTGTCGCGTTTGCCGTGCGAGGTGTGGCGCATCACACTGGAGAGGCGGCGGGCGATGGCGTGGGCCGAGCGCAGATCCGTCTCGGCGAACACGACGACGACGGAGCCGTTGTCCTCGTGGGTGCCGAAATCCATCCGCCGCATCAGGCGGCTGATGATGCGGGCGCCGTCATACTGGGCGCGCGGATTGACCGGATCGAAGGCGAAGCGGGCCACCGCCAGGCTGCCGCCGCTCTTCTGGGTCTGACTGACGGCGGTGGCAAAGTCGCGCGCAAAAGCGTTACGGGTGAGCAGGCCGGTCTGCGGGTCGAGCATGCCGCCGGCTTCGATGGCGCGCAGCGTGCGGTTGAGGCGCGCTTCGAAGGCGTGCTGGCGGATCAAGGGCAGCGCGCTGGCCGCGATGTGCGCGGGAGCGCCGGCGATGATCTCGAGATTGGCGAGTTCCTGCAGCGGCGCCGGCTGGTTGGCAGTGACGACGACGGCAAGGTTGCGGAAGCGGGTGTCCTCGGCGAGCACCGCGAGGAACGCATCGACCACGCGCGGCGAAAACCCTTCGCCGAGCACGATGCCGTCGATGTCGCGGCTCGACAGATGTTTGGCGGCGGCTTCGATGCTCAGCGCGCCGACGACCGCCATGCGTTCGCCGAGCGCGACCGACAGGCCGGGCAGGGAGCTGCCGCGGCCGAGCAGCAGCACGGTCGCGTCATCGAGCGGATCTGTTTCCGGCAATGTGGCGTCGGGTGCTTTCTTCTCATTGAGACGGCGCAGCACGGTGGTGTGCAGCGTGCGGACGCGCAACGCCGCGCGCAGCCGCGCCAGCAGCCGCTCGTGATTGTCGCTGCCATGCAAGGGAATGGCGTGGTCGGGCAGGACAGCGCCACCGGGTGCGATGGCGATCAGCGGCACGTACGGCTTGCGCGCGCCGACATGACGCGAGAACGCCGCAAGCTCGGTTGCATCAGCATCCTCGACGACGGCAACGACCGCGGCCGGCTGAACCTTGGACATCATGCTGATCGCATCAGCCCAGCGCGTCTCGACGGAGGGGAGAATTTGCGCCACCGCGAGGGCCGCACTCAGCGAAGGCCGCGTGGACGAGGAGACGATGAGAAGCGGGCCTTGTGGGGACATCCAGGGAACTCAGGATACGCTGACGTTACATCGCGATCCTAGGGTCCCTCCCGTTAACGCAGCGTCAACACTGTTCCAAACATGACGGTTCCGTAGCTGTCCGGACGGCAGGATCAGCCGCCCGAGCCGGCGCGGTCGCGGAAGGCCTCGACCATCAGCGGATTGAGTCCCAGCTCGGCAAGCGCTTCCCGCGCGCGCGCATTGTCCATCGCGCGGCCCGCGAGGCGGTGACCGCTGAGACGGTCGGGCAGAGCGGTCAGCAGCGCGCCCTGGCCCAGCCGCCTCGACCATTCGTGCAGATCCTGGGCGAGGAAGCGGTAGCCGCCAACGGCCATCACGCCGGCCGGCGGCGCCGTGATCGAGATCGTGTCCTGGGCGCGGTCGAGGCGCACGGCGTATTCGGTGTCGACGTAGTCGCGCGGCGCTGCCGGCATCAGCGAGTCGCTCGGCGGTTGCGGCGGCGCGTAGGCGGCCAACACGACCATGGGCCCACGCAGCCCGAGCGTGCCCTTCGGCGTCACCAGGATCTCGCCGGCGATCGACGAGCCCGGCTGTTCGCGCGGCGCGCCCTGGCGGCCCGGCTTGACCGGCCCGGGACTGCCATCGGCCGCGGTGCGGCGCACGGCGAACAGTCCGGCTTCGCCGAACAGATAGACGTCGGTCATCTCGATGTCGCGCGTCTTCCACGATGCGCTCGACGCCACCTGCTCGGGCGCGCGCCACAGGCCGAGCACATAGCGCAGGTTCGGCAGCCGCGCGGCCAGATTGCCCTCGTCGAGACGCAAGGCGAGTTGAGCCGGGGCGACCAGCGTATCGCAGGCCAGCTCCGCGAGCTGCTGTTCCAGCGCGTCGGCGTCGAACGGGTGGTGCAGCGCAAGGGTGCCGCCGGACAACAGCCATGTCACGACCGAGGCGGCGAGGCCGGCGAATGACGACGGCAGGAAGGCCGACATCATGTTCACGCCCTGCGGCAGATCGCTCTCGAGCGAGACGGCGAGCCCACCGGCGATCAGGCTCAAATGGGTGCGCGGCACGGCGCGGAAGCCGTCGGCGGTCACGTCGAAGGAGACGATCGCGGCCTTGCGGCCGTCCGGCATGAGCCCGCGCGTCGAGCGCGAGGGTTTTGCGATCGACTGGTCCAGCGAATACATCCCCTCGGGCAGGTCGGAGCCGAAGCCGCAGACGTGGCGGATCGAGAACGCCTCCGCCGCCGCATTCATCGCGAGATCGGAGTGAATCACGCCGTCGATCTTCGACATCGTGACGATGGCGCGCGCGCTGGTGCGGTTCAGCGCCGCCACGAGCTCCGACTGACGCCACAGCAGCGGGAACACGGCGACCACGAGGCCGGCACGATGCGCGGCCAGTACCGTCAGCACGAACTCGATCGTGTTGGGCAGTTGGACCGCGATCACCGAATGAGCCGGCAGGCCGGCGTCGACGAAGTGCGCGGCCAACGCCGAGATCACGCGATCGGCTTCGGCATAGGTCAGGCGCATCGGCGGTCGCCCGGTGACGCGCTGCTTGTTGATCGGATCGACCAGCGCAACCGTATCCGGCTTGCGCGCCAGGATGCGTTGAAACAACGCGTCGAGCGTCGGCGACGTATTGGCCTGATTCACCTGTTGCCCCGTACTTTCACGGACCCGGCCACGACCAATTGCCCCGATTGGTCACTTCCGTGCCGGCTCCGGCCGCTGCCACCAGCTCTCCGGGAGCGCTCCCGTCAAAGCCGTCCTCTCTGGCCGTTCTATACGATTCCACCGCGCGATCCATTCCTCGGCGGCATTGAGCACTGGAATAGCGTAGAACCCCGCCATCAGGGTACGGTCCAATGCGCGAACCGTCGAGATAAATTCCGGCCTGTCGCGGGCGCGCAACAGCGCCGCGATCATGGCGTCGATCGCCGGGTCCTTGGCGCCCATGTAGTTGCGGGTTCCGGTGCGGTCGGCGGCCTCGCTGCCCCAATAGAACGCCTGCTCGTTGCCGGGAGACAGCGACTGGTCCCAGCGGTTCTGGATCATGTCGAACTCGAAGCTCAGGCGGCGCTGGTCGAACTGCACGGGATCGACGACCCTGACGGACGCATTGATGCCGGCCCGCTTGAGACTGCCGGCGTAAGCCAGCGCAATACGCTCCTGGTCGCGCGTCGTGACCAGGATCTCGAAGGCGAGGGGGGCCCGCGTCGTCCGATACCGCAAGACCGTCCCGTCGAAGCCATAGCCGGCCTCGCCAAGCAGATCGAGCGCCGCCTTCAGCGTTGCGCGGTCGCGGCCGGACCCGTCGGTGATCGGCAGGCGGTAGCTGCCGTCCATGATATCGGGGGGGATCTGCGCGGCGTACGGCTTCAACAGATCGAGCTCGGCCGCATCGGCTGGACGTCCATAGGCCGAAAGCTCGGATCCGGCGAAATAGCCACCGCTGCGGCGGTACAGCCCGAAGAAGTAGTTGCGGTTGATCCATTCGAAATCGAACAGCAGCGTCAGCGCACGGCGCACCTTCACGTCGGCGAACACCGGCCGCCGCGTGTTGAACACCAGGAACTGCGAGGGCTGCGGCATCCCCGAGGTGAAGCTGTCGCGGATGACCTCGCCATTGCGCGCGGCCGGGAAGTCGTAGCCGTCGTGCCAGCGCAGCGGTTCGGTCTCGACGCGGAAGTCGTACAGCCCGCGCTTGAAGGCTTCGAACTGTCCATTGGACTCGCGGTAGTAATCGAGCCGGACCTCGTCGAAGTTCCACAATCCGCGGTTGACCGGCAGGTCGCGTCCCCAATAGTCCGGATTGCGGGTGAGGGTGACACTGGATCCCGGCTGCACCGCGGTGACACGATACGGGCCCGACCCGAGCGGCGCGGTCATCGTCGTGTCCTCGAAGCTCGCCAGGTCGGTCGCGTGCTTCGCCAAAATCGGCATCAGGCCGAGGATCAGCGGCAACTCGCGGTCCTCGGCGCCGCCGAAATCGAACCGGATGGTCAGCGGATCAAGCACGTCGACCCTGGCGACCTTGCCGTAGTATTGCCGGTGGTTGGGGCGGCCGTGATCACGCAGCAGCGCAAAGGAGAACGCCACGTCCTCGGCGCGCACCCGGCTGCCGTCGGAGAAACGGGCGCGCGGGTCGATCCGGAAGGTGACATAGGTCCTGTTCTCGTCGGTCTCGACGGTTTTCGCCAGCAGGCCATACAGCGTGAACGGCTCGTCATTGCCGCGGGTGAGCAGGCTCTCGACCACATAGCTGCGGATTTGCTGCACTGCGATGCCGCGGACGATGAACGGGTTCAGGCTATCGAAGGTGCCGAGCAGTCCCCAGACCAGACGACCGCCCTTGGGCGCGTCGGGATTCGCGTACGCCATGTGGTCGAAGTCGGCGGGCAAGGCCGGGTGACCATGCATGGCGATCGCCGCAGTTTCTGCCGCTTTCGCCATGGGAGTGTAGACCTCGGGCAACAATGCCAGGATGACGGCGACACATCGCACGGCCGCGCTGAACATGCGCTGCAGCATCAGGATCGGGGCGCAAGCATTTGATTCGGAACAGGTCACAAGGGGCTTTTACCACACGCTCGCCAGCGCTAGACCGCGGCTTCGACATGGTCTCGCGGCATTGATTCTTCCGCGCACCGCGTTAAGAAGGCGGGCGATTGAGTGAAGGCGGCAACGCCTGTCACTTAACCGCCTCATTTCCTGAGGAGACAGCCGCTTCAACGGCTTGGTGTGGCGCCTTTGGCGGTCTCGGGCGCTGCCGTTCAGAAAGGGTTTTCCGCAATGAATTTCCGTGACTTGGCCTCGTCGGTTGGGCCGCGTGGGCGGCTTGTCGCGCTGCTCGCGGTCACCGCGCTGGCCGTTTCCTTCGCTCCTTCGGTTGCGCAGGCTCAAGCGCCGAAGGCGAAGGCTCCGGCTGCCGCTCCCAAGGCTCCCGCTCCGGCCGCCCAGGCCCCTGCCACTCCTCCCGCCGGCGGCCAGCCTCAGGCCCAGGCTCAGCAGGAGATGCCGCAGCTGATCTATGCGCCGTGGACCAAGTTCTGCCTGAAGGGGCAGGATGCCAACGCCAAGCAGGTCTGCTTCATCGGCAAGGACGGCCGCATCGAATCCGGTCAGCCTGTGGTTGCAGCCGTCATCATCGAGCCCGAAGGCGAGCCGAAGAAGATCCTGCGTGTGACCCTGCCGCTCGGCATGCAGCTCCAGCCCGGAACCCGCATCGTCATCGACAACAACCAGTTCATGGAAGGCAAATACGTCATCTGCTTCCAGAACGGCTGCATGTCGGACTACGAAGCCACGCCTGAGTTCGTGAACAACCTGAAGAAGGGCCAGACCCTGTTTGTCCAGGCGATCAACTCGAACGGCACCGCGCTGACGCTGCCGCTGCCGCTGCAGGAAGGCAACAGCAGCTTCGCCAAAGCCTATGATGGCCCGCCGACCGACCCGAAGCAGTTCGAGGAGACCCAGAAGAAGCTGCAGGAAGAGCTGCAGAAGCGCGCCGAGGAGCAGCGCAAGAAGCTCGAGCAGACCCAGCCAGGCCAGCCGCAGGCGAAGCAGTAACGCCGGTCGGGTCCATACCGCAAAATCAAGGGCGCTCCATTCGGAGCGCCTTTTTCGTTCTGCGAACTGATGATGTGAGGGGAACTTGCGCGCCGGAACCAGCGCTGGGTTGAAACCCTCCGGTCGATAGGTCAGTTCATCAGCGAATTGCGCGGACGATAGCCGCCCGACTTGTCCTTGATGAAGATCTCCGCAACCTGGGAATGGCGGATCGGCTCGCCGGACTCGTCGGGAACCAGGTTCTGCTCGGAGACATAGGCGACGTATTCGGATTCCGCGTTCTCGGCCAGCAGGTGATAGAATGGCTGGTCCTTGTGCGGACGGACCTCCTCGGGAATCGACAACCACCATTCCTCGGTGTTGTTGAACTCCGGATCGATGTCAAAAATCACGCCCCGGAACGAGAACACCCGATGCCGGACGATCTGGCCGATCTGAAACTTGGCAGTTCGCGCTTTGATCATCCCAGTCGAATAGACCAGGATGGGGAGCGATGCTAGTGCCCCGCGGGCGGATTTGATCTAGACCAATCCGATTCGCGTCAAGCCGCGACGCCCCCGCATTCCAGGCCCTTCCCAGGCCCCCTCAGGGGGTCATCTTCCGAGCCCATGTTCGACATTCTCAATCTGGCCCTGCCTTATTTCGGCGTCGTTTTCATAGGCTTCGCCTGCGGTAAGTGGAGGAGGCTGCCCGAAGCCGGGCTCGCCTGGATGAACTTCTTCCTGCTCTACGTCTCGCTGCCCGCTTTGATGTTCAACCTCATCGCGCGCACGCCGTTCACGGAGCTGAGCAACCCTCCCTTCCTGGTTGCAACGACGCTCGCCACCATGCTCACCTTCGCCCTGGCGCTCGTGCTCGGCAAGGCCATCGGGCGGCTGTCGCTACGCGAGGCGACCATGGCCGGGCTCGCGGGCGGCTACGGCAACATCGGCTATATGGGGCCTGGGCTGGCGCTGGCCGTGCTCGGGACCAAGGCGGCGGCGCCGACCGCGCTGATCTTCTGCTGCGACAGCATCTTCCTGTTCTCGATCGTGCCGCTGCTCGTCGAGCTGACCGAGCGCGATCACGCCTCGGTGGCGCACGCGCTGCGCACGGTGCTGCGCCAGATCCTGCAGAACCCGCTGATCATGGCGACGGCAGCCGGCATCCTGGCGGCGGCGTTTCAGCTGCATCCGCCGACCGTGCTCGACCGCACCCTGCAGTTCCTGCAGAACGCCGCTGCGCCGACGGCGCTGTTCGCGCTCGGC
This sequence comes from Bradyrhizobium sp. SZCCHNRI3052, assembly GCF_032484895.1. Lineage (NCBI taxonomy): Bacteria > Pseudomonadati > Pseudomonadota > Alphaproteobacteria > Hyphomicrobiales > Nitrobacteraceae > Bradyrhizobium > Bradyrhizobium sp. SZCCHNRI3052. The sequence continues at coordinate 792,704 of NZ_JAUETW010000001.1, forward strand.
GTGACCGTGGCGCTGCGCCCGTTCGAGCGGCTGCCCTGGGAGGTGCCGATCCTGACCGTGGTGAAGCTCGTCGTTCACCCGCTGCTGTCGTTCGGGCTGATGCTGCTGTTCGGGCCGTTCGCACAGCCTTGGGCGGCGACTGCGGTGCTGATGGCGGCGCTGCCGCCGGCGCTCAATGTGTTCGTGATCGCGCGCCAGAATGACAGCTGGATCGAGCCGGCCTCATCGGCGGTGCTGATCGGCACCTTCGCCTCGGTGATCACCCTGACCAGCGTGATGTGGCTGATCCAGACTGGCCGGCTGGTGTTTCCCTGACGGTGGTCAACCGGCCCTGCGCGTGGCTCTCCATGACGGCGCCAGACCCTCGCGCATCGCGAGCCGCCGCAGCGGACCGATGCCACTCATCAGGTGCATGCCGACGGCGCGCAGCGACTGCATCGGCAGGAGATCGCTGAGCAGCGAGCGGTTGGCGACGTCGATGGCGAAGGTGCGGCTCAGGATGTCGGCGCGGCGCGCCGCACCGTAGCGCGCGAGCACCTGCGGCGCACCGATATCCTCGCCGGCCGCATTGGCCTTGCGCACGACATCGGCGATGTCGATGCCGTCGCGCAGGCCGAGGTTCAGTCCCTGCGCACCGATCGGCGGCACCACATGCGCGGCCTCGCCGACCAGGGCGATGCGGTTTTGCGCGTAGCGCAGGGGCCGCTCGATCGCGAGCGGAAACACATGGCGGCCCGGCTCGACGCGAACGCGTCCGAAGATCGAATGCGACTGCCGCTCGGCGGCGGCGGACAGGGCATCGTCGTCGAGCGCGAACAGCCGGTCGGCCTCCTTCGGGGCTGCGACCCAGACGACGCTGGAGCGGTCGCCCGGCAGCGGCACGAACACGCAGGGTCCCTGCGGCGTGTGGAATTCCGTCGACACGTTGTGATGCGGCCGCGCATGGGTGATGTTGAAGGTCAGCGCCGACTGCTGCAGCGTGCGCCGGCTCACGCCGATGCCGGCGGCCTCGCGGCACAGCGAATGCCGGCCATCGGCGCCGACCACGAGCCGCGCCGTCAGCACGCGGCCCGATGCGCTGGTGACGGTCACCGCATCGGCATCGCTGCGCACGCTGTCCGCATCCTCGGCGATCCGCACCAGGCCGTCGATCTCGCCGGCGCGTTGTTCCAGCGCCTCGACCAGGACGGCATTGGCGATGTTGTAGCCGAACACGTCGAGACCGATCTCGTCGGCGACGAAGCGCACCTCCGGGGCTCGGATCAGCCGGCCGGTATCGTCGACCAGCCGCATCGCCTTCAGGCCGGCGGCGCGGTCACGACACGATGACCAGACGCCGATCTCGTCGAGGAAATCGACCGAGCCGCCGAGCAGGGCGGTGGTGCGGTTGTCGGCATATGGAGCCTTGCGGGCCACGAGCGCCGTCCGCGCCCCGGTCTGCGACAATGCAATCGCGGCGGCGAGCCCGGCGGGTCCGCCGCCGACGACGATGACATCAAAGCTGGCGTCTGTGTTGCTCATCCGGGAACATTTGACGTTCCTGCAGGGCTTTTTCAAGAGTATTGCGTGAGCCTGCGCGGCGCATGGCCGCAACGGCGGATATGCAATTGGCTCAGATTCCTGATAGCACTGGCGCCGCATGGATCAGTTGAGACCAGAGAGCAGGGTGGCCGCAACGCCCGCGCATCGTGCCGCGGCGTTCTCGGTGCACGTCTTCACCGCGCTCGGTGCCGGTGTCGCGCTGCTCGCGATGCTCGAGGCCGTGCGCGAGCATTGGACTGCGATGTTCTGGTGGCTCGGCGTCGCGCTCATCATCGACGGCGTCGACGGGCCGCTGGCGCGCCGGCTCGACGTCGTCCATGTACAGCCGGACTGGTCGGGCGACGTGCTCGATCTCGTGGTGGATTTCACGACCTATGTGTTCGTGCCGGCCTACGCCATCACCGCCAGCGGGATGCTGCTGCCGCTCGCCGCGCCGGTCATCGGCGTCGGCATCGCCGTCACCGGCGCACTGTATTTCGCCGATCGCCGCATGAAGAGCGACGACAATCATTTTCGCGGGTTTCCGGGACTCTGGAACATCGCGGCATTCTACCTGTTCCTGCTGCATCCCTCGCCATCGTTGGCGACCTTGGGTCTCGCGGTCCTGATCGCGCTGACCTTCGTCCCGTTCCATGTCATCCACCCGGTGCGCGTCGAGCGGCTGCGCTGGCTGACGCTGCCGCTGGTCGCGCTCTGGGGCGTCCTGGTCATCGACGTGCTGGGAAACAACTTCGCCGTGGGCCCGATCGTAACGACGCTGTTGTGCGCGATCGCCCTCTACATCGTCGCGAGCGACTCCGCGATCCGCCTGTTGAGATCCTTGAAAGCATGATCGACCTTCTGACCAGTCCCGAAGCGTGGGCCGCGCTGCTCACCCTGACCGCCCTCGAGATCGTTCTCGGCATCGACAACGTCATCTTCCTGTCGGTGATCACCTCGCGCATCCCGCAGCCGCAGGCGACACGCGCCCGCCAGATCGGGCTGGCGTTGGCCTTGATCTTCCGCATCCTGCTGCTCAGCGTGCTGGTCTGGCTGATCGGGCTGACGCAGCCGGTGTTTACGATCGGTGGCCTCGGCTTCTCCTGGCGCGACATCATCCTGATCGCCGGCGGCCTGTTCCTGATCGCCAAGGCCACGCACGAGATCCATGCCGAGGTCGAGGCGCGTGAGGGGGAGGAGGGGTCGCAGGGCGGCGGCGCCAACAAGTTCTTCTGGGTGATTCTGCAGATCATCGTCATCGATCTCGTGTTCTCGCTGGACTCGATCATCACCGCGATCGGCATGGCCCAGGATCTCGAGATCATGATCGCCGCCGTCATCATCGCGGTCGTCATCATGTACGTGTCCTCGGGACCCGTCGCGCGTTTCGTGGCAAACCATCCGACCACCAAGATGCTGGCGCTCGCCTTCCTGGTGCTGATCGGCGTCGCGCTGGTCGCCGACGGCTTCGAGTTCCACATCCCGCGCGGCTACATCTACTTCGCGATCGTCTTTGCGCTGGCAGTCGAAGCCTTCAACGTGATGGCCTCGCGCAACCGCAGGAAGCGCAACGCCTGACAGGCGCCGAGTTGACAAGGCCGTCGTGATCGCCTTCGCTTTTGCCGCCGGCAGCGCCCGATGCGCGGCCGGAGGTCGGCTCCTTCAACGGAGCCGGATGTCGATGAGAATCAGGTAAGTGTCGAAGGTTCTTTCGCCGGATTCCCGGAGGCGGCGATGGAGAGTCCGAAGGGGAGATGGCGGGATGGTCAAGGCGGTGCGCGTGCACAAGGTGGGAGGCCCCGAAGCGCTCGTCTATGAGCCGGTTGATCTCGTCGCGCCCGGCCCCGGCGAGGTCCGCATCCGCCAGCACGCGATCGGCCTCAACTTCATCGACGTGTACTATCGCACCGGACTGTACAAGGCGCCCGGCCTGCCGTTCATCGCCGGCAACGAGGCGGCCGGCGAGGTGATCGCCGTGGGGCCGGGCGTCACGCATTTCCATCCCGGCGACCGCGTCGCGTATTATGAGAACCTCGGCGGCTATGCCACCGAGCGCAACATCGGCTGGCAGCGGCTGGTCAAGCTGCCCGACCACATCACCTATGAGCAGGGCGCGGTGCTGATGCTCAAGGGGCTGACGGTCTGGTACCTGCTGCACAAGACCTTCAAGGTCGAGCCGCACCATCGCGTCCTGATCCACGCCGCCGCGGGCGGCATCGGCCTGCTGGCCTGCCAGTGGGCGCGCGCGCTCGGCGCGCACGTCATCGGCACCGTCGGCTCCACGGCGAAGGCGGATCTGGCGCTGGCCAATGGCTGCGACCACGTCATCCTCTACAACGAGGAGGACTTCGTCGCGCGGGTCAAGCAGATCAGCCGCGGCGAATTGTGCGACGTGGTCTATGACGGCGTCGGCAAGTCGACCTTCCCCGGCTCCTTGTCCTGCCTGAAGCCGCGCGGTCTGTTCGTTAGCTTCGGCAATGCCTCGGGTCCGGTGCCGCCATTCTCGATCGCCGAGCTCAACAGTCACGGCTCTCTATTCGCGACCCGGCCGAAGCTCAACGACTACATCGGCAAACGGTCCGAGCTGCTGGAGGGCGCCGACACGCTGTTCTCGGCGGTGATCAGCGGCAAGCTGCACGTGCAGATCAATCACGCCTATGCGCTCAAGGATGCGGGCCGGGCGCACGCCGATCTCGAAAGCCGCGTCACGACCGGGGCCTCGATCCTCAAGCCATAGGAGATTGGCGACCTGGCTCTGCCTCTGGAACCTCGTCCCGGATCGAAGCGTCACCCGCCGCCCGGCTCCAGAGCACCGCGTCCGTCTGCGCTGCCGTCGTCGACGCCACGATCCGCGCCGGCGCGAGGCTGTCTTGTCCGTCGCGCCAGGCGCGCTCGCGCTCGGGGGCGTCGAGCGCCAGAACGAGACCCTGGTTGAGCTCATAGAGGCCAGAGGCGAGCCCCGCAGCACCGAGCGCGTCCCTGAGCGAATCCTGCACCAGGGCGCGCAGCGCGACGTGTGGCGCCGAGACCGGCACGTCGACCTCGCGGCCGGCCATGGCCTGCGCGCAGGCGCGCCGGTCGAACGAGGCATGGCCGCGGCAGGCGAGCGGACGCGCGGGATGGATGATGCAGCCGCCGCGCACGACGAATGGGCAAGGCTGGCGCAGCTTCATTCGCTCGGTCTCGCTCAAGCCACGCGTCGCGCGGTTGGCGAGCTTGATCCGGCGTGACAGCGAGCCGAGCGCGGTTGCCGGCATGCGCTGATCGATCTGCCGGGCGTAGCGCGCGAGCAGGAAGATCTCCGGTGCCGTCGCGGTCACGCGCAGCGCGCAACAGGAGGGGCAGCCCTTGGCGCAGGCGAGGGTGGGCAGATGCGCCGTCTGGGCATCGATGTTGGCTTCGAACAGATCGAAGGCGCGGTCGGCGAGCATGTCTGCCAGATTCTGCGAGGCCAGCCCGGACGCCAGCAGCGCGTTGAAGACCCGTCGCAGTTCGTTGAAAGCCGCTTCGCTCAATGTTGTCCTCCGACGCGCGCACGGACCAAAACGCCAGCGACCGCGGCGCACCCGGCGCACCGCGGTCGACAGGGATGAGGCAGAGAGGACGCCCGCGGCCTCATCCGGAGGGGGAGCCGACGTCAGGCAGCAACGCCCTTCAGGATCGCCTCGAAACAGGGGCGGGGGATGCGGAAGAAGCCGCGGCCGCCGGCGAAGGTCTGATAATGCGGACGCGCCATGTCGAGCAGGCGCTCATACCATTCATTGGCGGTCAGGCTGGCGGGCTTCTCGCCGATCGAGTTGATGTCCGAGTTCGGGAAGAAGCGAACGTGGATCAGCACCTCTTCGGTCGCGGCCAGGGCGATGTGGCTGCCGCTGTCTTCGACCGGCAACGCCCGAGCCAGATTGTCTCTCGCCATTCTTGCATCTCCTCTATCGTGCCGACCTCGTTGTCGGCGGATGATCATCAGCTTGGTCCCGGCAAGCCTCTTCCTCCGAGCTGATCACATCCCGTACACGCTATATCAGAATAGATATAACGTAAGTCATCGGATCGCAGGTGTTTGGCGCGATCAGGATCGTTGTTCAGAGGGACGGCTGTCCTTGATCCAGGTCAAATGGCGGCGAGCCCGACCTCGATGTTTGTGCCCCATCTGTAGGCAGCGGGACGCAGGCTTCGCGTATGGCACGGAGTCTGCGTCCCGAACGGCATTCGATCAGGCGACGCAGCGCGCGGCGCCGACTTTGGTCAGGATTCCGTCCAGCGTGTCGATCATCGCCGCGATGTCATCGCGCGTCACATTGAGGGCCGGCATGAAGCGCAGCGCATCCGGACGCGGCGCGTTCAGCAGCAGGCCGAGCTCGAAGGCATGCGCGACGATCGCCGGCGCGATCGGCCTGATCACGTCGAGCGCAAGCAACAGACCACGGCCGCGCACTTCGCCCAGGCCGTGCCTTGCCGAGATTCGCTGCAACTCGCTCTCCAGATAGATCCCGTTGTCCGTGACAGCCTTCAGAAACTCCGGCTTCTCGATGACGTCGAGCACGGCGAGTCCCGCCGCACACATCAGCGGATTGCCGTTGAAGGTACCGCCCTGATCGCCATGCTCGAAGCAAGACGCCGCTTCGGTCGCCAGCAGGGCAGCGAGCGGAACGCCGCCGCCGATGCCCTTGCCCAAGGTCATGATGTCCGGGAGGACGTCGGCGTGCTCATAGCCGAACAGCTTTCCGGTGCGGCCCATGCCGGTCTGGATCTCGTCGACGATCAGCAGCAGCCCGTGCCTGGTGGTCAGCGCCCGCAACTGCTGCAGGAACCTGTCGGTCGCGGGCCACACGCCGGCCTCGCCCTGGATCGGCTCGAGCATGATCGCCACCGTCTTGTCGGAGATCAGGGCCTCGACCGAGGCGATGTCGTTCAGGCGTGCCTTTGGAAAGCCCGGGACCTTGGGCTCGAACAGCGGCTCGAACGCCTTCTTGCCAGAAGCCGACATCGTCGCCAGCGTGCGGCCGTGGAAGCCGCCCTCGAAGGTGATGATCTCATACGCGCCATTCTTGCGCAGAGCGCCGTATTTGCGCGCGAGCTTGATGGCGCCTTCATTGGCTTCGGCGCCCGAATTGGTGAAGAACACCTGGTCGAAGCGCGAGCGGTCGACGAGCGCCTTGGCGAACTGCAGGCTGGTGTCGTTGAAATAGGCTGGGCTCGGCGTGATCAGGCGCGCCGCCTGGCTGGCGAGCGCGCTGGCCAGCTCCGGCGGCGCATGGCCGAGCGAGTTCACGGCCCAGCCCTGGATGAAGTCCAGATAGCGCTTGCCGTTGTCGTCCCATAGCCACGAGCCCTTGCCCTGAACGAAGACGGTGCGCGGACGCACCGTGATCTCCATCAGAGCGTCGTAGGGATGGGAGGCGGTCAGCATGTGCAATCTCCTGTGCTCAGGGGTGAAACGGTGGGCCAAAAGCGAGAAGGCCGCTCCTTTGCGGGAGCGGCCTTCTCGAAAACCTGGAGCTGATGAGCTAGCTGATCAGCAACGTCTTCGGACATGGCGCGCCCCGGCATCGTCACGGCGGTGACGACGGCAAACTGCGGCGCGGCGGTTGGTCCGGTTGAAGATCATGCGGCGGCCATACAGGCAAATCGCAACCGGTGTCAAGATGCCGGCCTGCAGGCTGCAATACGGGCCGCCACTCCGGGAAGCGGCGAGGGAAGCGCCGGCCGGTGCGAAGGCCGCACGATCCAATCTCGGCTCTCGCGCTTTAGTGACAACTTTACCAAACATTTAGCGGCTGCGTTTACTTTGCCGGCCAGCTTGAAAATGCAAGCGGCTCAGGATGAGCGATGTCGAACCCCCATCTCACGATCGCCGAAGAAGTGCAGGCGGCCATAGCCACCGGCTCAGCCGACCGCTGTTCCGGCGTGGCCGAGCGGGTCGCCTCCCTGTTCGTCGCCTCCGCCGGCAGCCTGGATATCGAGCAGCACGCGCTGTTTGCCGACGTCTTCGAGCGTCTCGTCAACACCATCGAGCTGCGCGCGCTGGCCGACGTCGGTGCCCGGATCGCACTCGCCGAACTCAGCGCCCAGCTTGCCCCGATCCCGCAGGCGCCGGCTGGCGTGATCCGGCGGCTGGCTCATCATGACGACATCGCCGTCGCGGGGCCGGTGCTTTCGGAATCGCCGCGGCTGAGCAGCGAGGATCTGATCGAGATCGCGCAGACGCGCAGCGAGAAGCACCTGGTGGCGATCGCCGGGCGCTGGTGGCTGCAGGAGATCGTCACCGATGCGCTGCTCGCGCGACGCTATCCGAGCGTGAGCCGGCAACTGATGAAGAATCCCGGGGCGCGGGTGTCTCCCGCCGGATTTGCCGCCATCGTGGCGCAAGCGGCTGGAGATGCGGAGCTCACGGTCGCGGCCGGCATCCGCGCCGATCTGCCGGCAGCCTTGCGCAGGACCCTGTTGCAGCGCGCGACGGAGGCGGTGAGGGTGCGCCTGCTCGCCTCGGCGCCGCCGCATCTCTACGAGGAAATCCGCAGCGCCATTTCAGCGGCCACGCTCGACGCTGAGCGCGAGTTGTCACGAAACCGCGACGGCGGCAGCGCCAAGGCGGCGATCGGCCAACTCAAACAGGGCGGAAAGCTCACCGAGGCCGAGTTGCTCGAATTTGCCCGCCAGCGGCGCTACGGCGAGACGATCGCGGCCATCGCGGAGCTCGCGAAGTGCAGTATCGAGCTGGTACGGCCGCTGATGCAGAGCCTGCGCAGCGACGGCATTCTCGTGCCGTGCAAGGCCGCTGGACTGAGCTGGGTCACGGTTGCCGCGATCCTCGATAGCCGGTTCGTTTCAGGTGCAACGCCTCCCGACGAGCTGACCAAGCTCAAGAACAAATATCTCGAACTGAAGCAGGACGAGGCGCTTCGCCTGCTGAATCTCTGGTCGGTTCGCACCACGGGCTCCTCGCACTGAGGGGCGGTCCGCAGGTCCAGGACTCATTTACACGCCCGTCTGCGATTCCCCCGAGTTCCCGGCGGGTGGCCCGAGACGCGAGAGAGCCGCGCTAGAACCCAGCAACTGTGCCGTGCAGGTCGTATTCGTCGGCACGCTCGATCTTGACCGTGACGATCTCGCCGACACGCAGCGGCCGCCGGCTGGACAGATAAACGGCGCCATCGATGTCGGGGGCATCAGCCTTGGTGCGGCCCTTGGCGACGCTTGGCCCGACCTCGTCGATGATCACCTGCTGACGCGTTCCAACCTTGCGCTTGAGCCGGCGTGCCGAGATCTTCTGCTGGCGAGCCATCAGGGCGTCCCAGCGCTCCTGCTTGACCGCGTCCGGGACCTGGTCGGGTAGGGCGTTGGAGGTCGCGCCGGCCACAGGCTCGTATTTGAAGCATCCGAGCCGATCGATCTCGGCCTCATCCAGCCAGTCCAGCAGATAGGCGAAATCGGCGTCCGTCTCTCCGGGGAAGCCGACGATGAAGGTCGAGCGCAGCGCAAGTTCGGGGCAGGTGGTCCGCCACGCCTTGATCCGGTCCAGCGTCTTGTCCTGCGCCGCCGGGCGGCGCATCGCCTTCAGGACGTTCGGGCTGGCATGCTGGAACGGGATGTCGAGATAAGGCAATATTTTACCGTTAGCCATGAGGCCGATCACCTCGTCGACATGCGGGTAGGGGTAGACGTAATGCAGCCGGACCCAGGCGCCGAGCTCGCCGAGCTCGCGCGCCAGATCGAGGAAGCGAGCCCGGACGCTGCGGTCCTTCCAGGCGCTTTCGGCATATTTCAGGTCCAGCCCATAGGCCGAGGTGTCCTGCGAAATGACCAGGAGCTCCTTGACCCCGGCTGCGACCAGCCGCTCGGCCTCGCGCAGCACGTCGGCTGCGGGGCGCGACACCAGATCGCCACGCAGCTTCGGGATGATGCAGAAGGTGCAGCGGTTGTTGCAACCTTCGGAGATCTTCAGATAGGCGTAGTGCCGGGGCGTGAGCTTGATGCCCTGCGGAGGAACCAGGTCGAGGTGAGGGTTGTGCGCAGGCGGCGATGCGCGGTGGACGGCGTCCAGCACACTCTCGTACTGCTGCGGGCCGGTGATCGACAGCACGCCGGGATAGGCCTGCTCGATCTGCTCCGGCTCGGCGCCCATGCAGCCGGTCACGATGACCTTGCCGTTCTCGGCCATGGCCGAGCCGATCGCCGACAGGGATTCCTGCTTGGCGCTGTCCAGGAACCCGCAGGTGTTGACGATGACGACGTCGGCGCCGTCATGCTTCCGGGCAAGCTCGTAGCCCTCGGCGCGAAGGCGCGTGATGATGCGCTCGGAATCGACCAAAGCCTTGGGACATCCGAGCGAAACAAAGCTGATCTTGGGCGCCGAACCCTGCTGCATCTTGGAACTGCCTGATGAGATAGGCGTCAGCTAGTCCGAATTGCCCAGAAAGACAAGGCTTTGACGCGGCCACGTCCATGCTATGGGTGAGGGCCCGGACAACCTGGTGATCGATGAGCGCCGAGCAATCGCCTAAAATCGTGATCGTCGACGAAAGCCCGATCCGCGCAGCCATCCTCGAGGAAGGCTTGCGGGAAGCGGGCTTTACCGGCGTCGTGCATGTCAGCGAGATGCAGGGTCTCCTGGCGCGCATCTATGCCCTGGATCCGGACGTCATCGTCATCGACCTGGAGAACCCGAGCCGCGACGTGCTGGAGCAGATGTTCCAGGTCAGTCGCGCCGTCCGCCGGCCGATCGCGATGTTCGTGGACCAGAGCGACGCGGCTTCGATCCAGGCCTCGGTGGAGGCGGGCGTCTCCGCCTACATCGTCGACGGCCTGAAGAAGGAGCGGATCAAGCCGATCCTCGATCTCTGCATCTCCCGCTTCAATGCGTTCTCCAAGCTTCAGGACGAGCTCGAGCGCACCAAGTCCGCGCTCGAAGACCGCAAGGTGATCGACCGCGCCAAGGGCATTCTGATGAAGATGAAGGGCTTCACCGAAGAGGAAGCCTATGTGCTGTTGCGCTCCACGGCGATGCGCGAAAAGAAGAAGATCGGCGAGATCGCGCAATCGATCCTGACCGCCTCGGAGATGTTGAAATGACCGGCCCGCTTCGCATTGGCTTCATCCCGCTGGTCGATGCCGCCGCGCTGATCGTCGCCGCCGACAACGGATTCACCGCGGCTGAAGGTCTCGATGTCACGCTGGTCCGCGAAGTGTCATGGTCGAACGTGCGCGACAAGCTCAACATCGGCCTGTTCCACGCGGCGCATCTGCTGGCTCCCGTCGCCATTGCGTCGAGCCTGGGCATCGGCCATGTCAAGGTGCCGATCGTGGCTCCCTTCAATCTCGGAGTGAATGGCAACGCGATCACCGTGACGCCAGCGCTGCATGCGGCGATCATGGCCCACCTCGAGGGGGATCGTTTCGACCCGATGGCGACGGCGCTGGCGCTGGCGCGCGTCGTCGCTGAACGGCGCAAGGCCGGCGCCGAGCCGCTGACGTTCGGCATGACGTTTCCGTTCTCGACCCACAACTATCAGTTGCGGTTCTGGATGGCCGCAGGCGGTGTCGACCCCGATGAGGACGTCCGTCTCGTGGTGCTGCCGCCGCCCTACATGGTGGAGAGCATCGCCAACGGTCACGTCGACGCGTTCTGCGTCGGAGCACCGTGGAACTCGATCGCGGTCGATCTCGGCATCGGCCATATTCTCCACTTCGTGTCTGACGTGCTGGTGCGCGCGGCCGAAAAGGTGCTGGCGGTCAGGCAGAGCTGGGCTGACAAGAATCCGGACGCCCTCGCCGGCCTGGTCCGCGCCTGCGCCAAGGCCGCCGAATTCATCGAGCAGAACCACGCAGAAGCCGCGCGTATCCTAGCCCAGCCGGAGCGGATCGGCGTCGATGCGGAGGTGCTCCAGCGCACGCTGGACGGCCGCCTCAAAATCTCGCCGGACGGCACCTTCCGCGAAAGCTCGCGCTATCTGCTGGTGGGCCGGGAAGAGGCGGGACGGCCCGAGAAGATCCAGGCGGCCTGGCTCTATGCCCAGATGGTGCGGTGGGGCCAGACTCCCCTCAGCACTGAAGCCCTGGGCACCGCCATGGGCGTGTTCCGGCCGGACATCTACGACGCGGCGATGGGCACGGCCGCGGTCGGCACGGATGGCGCCATCGGCGCCTTCGCCGGTCCGCCTTTCGCGGCGGACGACGTGATCGGCCACCTCAAGGCCTTCAAGATCGGCCGCTGGACGGCCTGAGGTCTTCCACTCAGTACTCAATTTGGGCAACTCGCTCCGCCGATCAAATTTTGGGCGGAGTGCCCGCATTTGAGGGCTTGAGCCTTGCCAGCGCGGGTTCGCCGATTCGAGCAGCCCTCTGAATTCTCTTACATTTCCTGCTTGTCCCGGCTGGCACGCAATTTGAATATTGCAGTGCAGTCAGCCGCCACAGATGCCGCTGACTGCAGTCCATTACCGGATTTCCGCAGCAACGAAGCTGGTCGGATCGCTCATTTGAACCGCCCCCCCATCGGCCGTTCGACGACGCGATCCTCGTCCCATCCGCAAACGCCATTCGTCCTGGCCGCTGGAGCTTCGTCCGCCATCATGAAAATCGAACCCTTGTCAGTCGACTTCAACGACGAGCAGAAGCGCTACCTTGAGGGGTTGGCCGCCGGCCTCAAGGTCACGCTGGCCGGCCGCGGGCAGGCTGCTGCCGCGACGACGATTGCCGAGCCGACCGGGCCTGACGCCATTCACATCAAGGCGCAGGACAAGGTCATCGCATCCGGGCGCAAGCTCGCCGACCAGGAGAAGGTCAAGCGCGAGCTGCACCCGTTCGATGCCTATGAGCGGCTGAAGGAGCAGGCCCGCAGCAATGCTGCGCCGTCCGCGGCGGACAATTTCCGCTGGCGCTATTACGGCCTGTTTCATGTCGCGCCGGCGCAGGACTCCTACATGTGCCGCCTGCGCATTCCCAACGGCGTGATGAAGCATTGGCAGCTCGCGGGGCTTGCCGACCTCGCCGACCGGCTCTGCGGTCCCTATGGCCACGTCACGACGCGCGCCAATCTGCAGCTACGCGAGATCCCGCCCAAGCATGCCGTGATGCTGCTGGAAGGTCTGTCGGATCTCGGCCTGACGGCGCGCGGCTCCGGCGCCGACAACATCCGTAACGTGACGGGAACGCCGACCGCCGGCATCGATCCGCAGGAGCTGCTGGACACGCGTCCTTTCGCGCGCGAATGGCACTTCCACATCCTCAACGACCGCTCGCTCTACGGCCTGCCGCGCAAGTTCAATGTCGCCTTCGACGGCGCCGGTCGGATCGCGGCGTTGGAGGACACCAACGACATCGCGTTCTCGGCGGTCGAGGTGAAGGACGGATTCGGCGTTGCGCCGGGCGTGTGGTTCAAGCTCGGCCTCGGCGGCATCACCGGACACAAGGATTTCGCCAAGCCGACAGGAATCATCGTCGAGCCGGAGCGGGCGACCGAGGTGGCCGACGCCATCGTGCGGCTGTTCATCGAGACCGGCGACCGCACCAATCGCCTCAAGGCGCGGCTCAAATACGTGCTCGACAGCATGGGCCACGACAAATTCATGGAAGCCGTTGAAACAAGGCTCGGCCGCAAGCTGGCGCGCGTCCCCGACGAGGCGCTCGAGCCGCGTCCCGATTCGGACCGGATGGCCCATATCGGCGTGCACCAGCAGAAGCAGCAGGGGCTGAACTGGATCGGCGTCGTGCTGCCGCTGGGCAAGCTGACCACGGATCAGATGCGTGCGCTCGCCAAGGTCGCTGCGGATCTCGGCGACGGCGAGATCCGGCTCACGGTCTGGCAGAACCTGCTGCTCTCGGGCGTTCCCGACGACAAGGTCGCGCTGGCCTGCGCCGCAGTCGAGCAGATCGGACTGTCGGTCAAGGCCTCGCACATCCGCGCCGGACTGATCGCCTGCACCGGCAACGCCGGCTGCAAGTTCGCAGCATCCAACACCAAGAAACATGCGGCCGAGATCGGCGACTGGTGCGAGAGCAGGGTGGACGTCGACACGCCGCTGAACATCCATCTCACCGGCTGTCATCACTCCTGCGCCCAGCACTACATCAGCGACATCGGCATGATCGCGGCAAAGGTGCCGGTTGGTGACGGCGATGAAACGGTCGAAGGCTATCATCTGTTCGCCGGCGGCGGCTTCGGCCCGCAGGCCGACATCGGCCGCGAGGTCTATCGTGACCTCAAGGCGGCGGATGCGCCTGTAACCGTCGAGAAGCTGCTCAAGGCCTATCTCGCCCATCGCGCCTCGCCCGAGGAGACCTTCCTGTCGTTCGCACGTCGTCACGACGGCGAAACGCTGCGCAATCTCGCCGAAGCCCAGATTTCGTCGGAGGTCTCAGCATGAACCAGATCACGCCCATGTCCAAGATCGAGATCATTCCTCCGACGGCGCCATTTTCCGAGGCGCAGCGCTCGTGGCTCAACGGTTTCCTGGCCGGAGCGTTCGGTCTCGGCGGCGCGACGGCATTGTCGCCGGCGCAGAACGGCGCCGTGCTCGCGCCCGCGGGCGACGGTGATGACGACGAGGCGCCATGGCACGATCAGACCATGCCGATCGGCGAGCGCATGAAGCTCGCCGAGGGCCGTCCGCTGCGCCGGCGCATGATGGCGGCCATGGCACAACAGGACTGCGGCCAATGCGGCTACAATTGCAGCGACTATTCGGATGCGATTGCCGATCGCAGCGAGGCGCGGCTCAACCTGTGCGTCCCCGGCGGCAAGGAAACCGCGCGGATGCTCAAGGCGCTCTACGAGGAGATCGACAAGGCTCCGGCCGCGGCCAAGCCCGCTGCGGCTGCGCCGGCCACGGTCTCCGTCGTCGTCAGCGAGCCCGGTCGCTCGCGCGACAATCCGGTCGAGGCGACGTTCCTGTCGCGGCGCCTGCTCAACAAGCCGGGCTCGGAGAAGGAGACCTGGCACATTGAGTTCGATCTCGGAGAGAGCGGGCTCGACTACGTCGTCGGTGATTCCTTCGGCATCTTCGCCAAGAACGATCTCGGCCTCGTCGATCAGATCATCGCATTGCTCGGCGCCTCGCACATGACCGAGGTGAACGGCAAGCCGCTGCGGCAGTGCCTGCTCGAGGACGTCTCGCTGGCGCCGGCGCCGGATTCGCTGTTCGAGCTGATCTCCTTCATCACCGGCGGCGCGACCCGCGAGAAGGCGCGGCAGCTGGCGCAGGGCGAGGATCCCGATGGCGACGCGGCGACGCTCGATGTGATGGCGGTGCTGCAGAAGTTCTCCGGCGTCCGGCCGCATCCCGAGGCCTTCGTCGAGGCGCTGGAGCCGCTGCAGCCGCGGCTCTACTCGATCTCGTCGTCGCACAATGCCACGCCCGGCAAGCTGTCGCTGACGGTCGACTGCGTCCGCTACGTCGTTGGCAAGCGCAAGCGGCTGGGACTTGCCTCGACCTTCCTGGCCGAGCGGATCAATCCCGGCGACAAGCTGCGCGTCTATGTGCAGAAGGCGCATGGCTTCGCGCTGCCGGCCGATCCGAAGACGCCGATCATCATGGTCGGCCCCGGCACCGGCGTTGCGCCGTTCCGCGCGTTCCTGCACGACCGCAGGGCGACCGGCGCACCGGGCAAGAACTGGTTGTTCTTCGGCCATCAGCGTAGCGACTGCGACTTCTTCTACGCCGACGAGCTCAACGCCATGAAGACCGCCGGCCTCTTGACGCGGCTGTCGCTGGCGTGGTCGCGCGACGGCGACAAGAAATTCTACGTCCAGGACCGCATGCGCGAGGTCGGCCGCGAGGTGTGGACCTGGCTCGCCGACGGCGCCCATCTCTACATCTGCGGCGACGCCAAGCGCATGGCCAAGGACGTCGAGCGCGCCCTGGTCGACATCGTCGCCCAGTTCGGCGCGCGTTCGACGGACGAGGCGGTGAGTTTCGTCGCGGACCTCAAGAAGAAGGGCCGGTTCCAGCTCGACGTCTACTGAGCTGGAACCGGCGGAGAATATTCTCGGTCGCAACATCGGCCGAGAATTTTTTGGTTCCAAGCGGACCCGAAACAGGGGGCTTGTCGTTATTTCGCCGGTTGCCTTGCACCCGGCCGCGGGAACGCTTTTCTCATGGCCGGAACTTCAGGAGACCGGCCATGCGCACGATATCGACGCCCCTGCGACAGATGCCCCAGGCCCGCGCCATTCGCGAACGCGGCGCAACCGTCGCGCTGGTTGCCTTCTACAGCGCGATGGCGCTGATTGCCGCGATCACCCTGGGCACGTCTTTCACGCATCCGTTCTGATTCTCATCACCTCTTGAACGGCGCGACCGTGATGGCGGCCGCGTCGAGCGCCTTGCGGACCTCCCGCGCAATCTCGACCGCGCCGGCGGTGTCGCCATGGATGCAGACGGTGTCGGTCCGCATCTTCATCACCTTGCCAGTCACCGAAATCACCGCGCCGTCCTGAACCATGCGCACCACACGATCGGCGATGACCTTGGGATCGTGCAGCACGGCGCCGGGCTTGCTGCGCGACACCAGGAGTCCATCGTCGCCATAGGCGCGATCGGCAAACACCTCGTGAGCCATCCTCAGATTGGCCTTCTCGCCAGCGGTCACCAGCTTGGAGTTGGCGAGCACGACGAAGATCAGGCTCGGATCGACGGCCTTGATCGCCTTGGCGATGGCGTTCGCCGTCATGTCGTCCTCGCAGGCGACATTGGACAGCGCGCCGTGTGCCTTCACATGCGTAACCTTGTGACCGGCCGCGGTGGCGATCGCCTGCAGGGCGCCGATCTGATAGGCAACGAGGTTCTCGATCTCCGATGATTTCAGCCCCGGCATCGGACGCCGACCGAAACCATGCAGATCGCGATAGCCGGGATGCGCGCCGACGCTGACGCCTTTGGCCTTCGCCATCTCGACCGTTCGCCGCATGATGTCAGCGTCACCGGCATGAAAGCCGCAGGCGACGTTGACCGATGTCGCCAGCTCGATCATGGCGGCGTCATTGCCCATTTCCCACGGGCCAAAACTCTCTCCGAGGTCGCAGTTCAGATCGACGGTGCTGGTCATGTCAGGGTCCGCTCGTTGATGGGTCCGAAGCAACGTGAGATGTGATCAAACTAATCGGGAGTGACTCCGGGCCAGGTGGTGGCGTCGGTTGCGCTGACGGCATGACCGGCCACATTGGCCGTGAACAGCGCATCGACGTTGAAGTCGCTGCTCGCAAGCTCGGTGACGCGGCCGGGCAAGCTGCGCAGCAGATCCTTGTAACGACGCAGTTCGGCCTGCGCCTCGGCCATGCTCACGGCCTTGAAGCGGAATGGCGTGCCGGCCGGCGTCTGCGCCAGGCGGCCGAAATCGGCCGTGATGACGGTCGCGATCTTCGGATAGCCGCCGCTGGTGCCGCGGTCCGACATCAGCACGATCGGCGAACCGTTGCCGGGCACCTGGATGCTGCCGTCCACGGTGCCGTCCGAGACGATGTTGTGACCGTGCAGGTGGCGCATCTGCGGCCCCTCGAGGCGATAGCCCATGCGGTCGCTGGTCGCCGAGACCATCCAGTCGCTGCCGAGGAATAGCGCTTTCATCTCGTCGCTGAACTCGTCGTCCTGCGGTCCCATGACGACGCGAATCGCGCCGCCGGCTTTCGGCAGATCGATCCGCAGTTCCGGCGCATCGCCGGCGGGGGCGACTTCGAACACGTCGCCGGCCTGAAGCGGGCGGGGGTAGGGGCTGCCGAGCCCGGCGCGCGCATTCACCGAGAGACTGTTGAACATCGGTTCGCCGGCGATGCCACCGGCGATGGCGAGATAGGTGAACGAGCCGCCGCGCGCAAAGCCGAGCGTGAGCTGCTCTCCGTCGTTCAGCGTCACCGACGTGTTGATCTCGACCTGCCGCTTGGCGACATCCGCCAGCCGTTGCGCGCCGGCGAGCGCCACGCGCACCGCGCCGCCCTTCGCCGCGAACGTCGCGCCGAATGGGCCGATCTCGATCGCAGCCGCCATCAGCTCATTGCCGACGAGGCTGTTGGCTGCCGCCAGCGCCAGCTTGTCCATCGCGCCGGACGGCGTCAGCCCGTAGCGCTGCGCGCCGAAACGCCCGCCATCCTGGACCGAGCTTGCCGGGCCGATCTGTGAGACGACGAGCGTGCTCATGCGGCGATCCGCTCGGCGATGAGCTCGCCGCTCTCGGCGGCGCGCTCCTGCTCGGCGAAGGTCTTGACGTCAACGGCATAGAAGCTGACCTCGTCGCCGGGCTCGAGCAGAAAGGTCGGCTCGCGATGCAGTTGAAATGTCCGCATCGCGGTGCGGCCAAGCAGGTGCCAGCCGCACGGGCCGGCAAGGCATTGGATGCCGGTCTGGATGCCGCCGATGGCGATGATGCCGGCCGGTGTCCAGAGCCGCGGATTCTGGCGGCGCGACATCTGCAGCGTGGGATCGAGACCGGACAAATAGGACCAGCCCGGCGTGAAGCCGATCATTGCGACGCGATAAGTGCTGGCGATATGGCGTGCGACGACTTCGTCCGGCGTGAGGCTCAACGCCTTGGCGACATCCTCGAGGTCGATGCCATTCTCTCCGCCATAGCAGACTGGAACCCGCCAGCGCCTGACCTCACTTTCCGGCGCGAGCGACCCGGCCGACAGCGCCAACAGCTTTGCTCCAAGGGTGTCGTGGTCGATCACACCTGCATCATAGTGCACGAGCAGCGAGCGATAGGTCGGCACCGTCTCCGTGATGCCCTCGATCCCGGCCGCTGCCACCGCATGGTCGAGCGCCAGGACGCGGCGGTTTGCGGTCTCGTCGATCGTCCGGCTGAACTCGACGGTGACGGCGCTGTCGCCGCTGGGCAGCAGGCGAGGAGGTGGAAAAGGATCGGCCATGAGTCCGAAGTGATCCGCGTTGGTGTTCCTCATCTAGCTGTTTTCATGCGCCAGTGGAATTGGGTCCAAGGCAAAAAGTCTCGAAAATTCAATAAATTAATCGGATGTCTTGCGATAAGGAGGCCTTATCGGGTGCACGCAAGCCCCGCATGCGCCGGACGCACCGCGCACGCCCTTGACGCCGCCTTCGTCGCTCGCAAGATGCGCCTGCTTTTTCTGCCAGCCCGTTTGGAGCACCAGTCTCAAGATGTCCCTCACTCCCGAAGCCATCGCCACCCTGTCTCAAGTCACCACTGCGACCATCACGACGGTCCTGCTGAAGAAGGGGTTGCGCAATGTCTGGCTGCGCGGCGCCAAGCCGCTGCGCCCGGGACAGAAGCGGCTGGTCGGTCCCGCTTTCACGCTGCGCTTCGTGCCGGCGCGCGAGGATCTGGCGACCCCGGAATCCTGGTCGTCGCCGATCTCGACCCGCACCGCGATCGAGGCCATGCCCGAAGGCTGCATCGCCGTGGTCGATGCGATGGGCGTCAAGGACGCCGGCATCTTCGGCGACATTCTGTGCGCCCGCATGGTCAAGCGCGGCGTCACCGCGCTGATCACCGACGGAGTCGTGCGCGACCTCGAAGGCGTGCTCGGCACCGGCCTTCCCGTATGGTGTGATGGCTACGCCGCGCCGCCGTCGGTCGCAGGGCTCACCTTCGTCGGCTGGGGCGAGGCGATCGGCTGCGGCGGTGTTGCCGTGTTTCCGAACGACGTCATCGTCGCCGACCAGGATGGCGCCGTGCTGATCCCGCAGGCGATGCTCGATCACGTGCTCGCGGAAGGTCCCGAGCAGGAGCGCATGGAAGCCTGGATCGTTGACGAGGTGAACAAGGGCGCGGTGCTGCCGGGTCTCTATCCGATGAACGCCGAGACCAAGGCGCGCTACGCCGCGTCGAAGAAGTAGTTCACGGCGCCGATTGATCAACGACACAGCTTCAGGAAAGGCAGAACAATGGTCGACGTTTATCTCGCGGGCTCGCGCCCCACGCGCCGCGCAGCCGCGGAAAGCTTTACGGGCACGGTCTGGCAGGACCCGATCATCACGCCGCAGGCTCCAGCCCGCGTCGCCTCGGCGCGCGTCGCGTTCGAGCCGGGCGCGCGCACGGCCTGGCATACTCATCCGCTCGGACAGACGCTCTATGTCATCCAGGGCGTCGGCCGGGTGCAGGCCAAGGGCGGGCCGGTGCGCGAAATCAAGGCCGGCGACGTCGTCTGGATCCCGCCGGGCGAGAAGCATTGGCATGGCGCCGCGCCGACCACCGGCATGGTCCACGTCGCGATGCATGAATCGCTCAATGGCGAGCACGTGACCTGGATGGAGCACGTCACCGACGAGGAATACGCCACCCCGGTCGGCTGATACATCACTGAGAACGGTGCGAGCGCGCGGTCGCAGGGCCGCGCGCTTTGCGTTTGGAGGCGCGTCGCGCGCCGGGCTCAGTTCACCCGCGTCCAGGTCTGGCCGCCGCAGAACATGCCGCCGAAGGCGCAGCCCTGCACGCGCAGACTGTCCGACCCCTTCAGCGCGATCGTCGAATCGTAGGTGCTGCCGCTGTTCGGATCGAAGATGCGGCCGGTCCACTTCTTCTCCTGGGCCTTGTCGCTCGGCCGCATGTTGATCAGGATCTGCTCGCCGTTCTGCTTGGTCTTCGCATCCACGGCGTAGCCGCAGAGATTGGTGCCGCAGGGCTCGATGCGAATCTGGCCCTCCTTCTCCTCGGTCACCCAGATGCCGACCGGCGAGCTGGGATCGCGACCGGCGGTCTGCGCCGCGGCGGGCGGCGCAGCTGCCGTGGTCACGGCAGGCGTCTGGGCTGGCCGCGGTGGCGGCGGCGCGGCGGCGGGAGCCGGCGCGGCAGCAGGAGCCGCAGCGGCCGTTGCAGCGGCTGGCGGCGCAACCGGTGCCGTGGCGTTGGCGGCTGGGGCCACCGGAGGTGGCGGCAGCGGCGCCGGTGGCGCGGCCGCCTGGACGGGAGGAGGCGCCGCCGGCGGGCTCGCTGGTGCGGCTGCCGTCGGAGCGGGCGCCGCAGGGACGGGAGCAGGGGGCGCGGTCGTAGCCGGAGCCTGCGCGGGCGGGGCCGGCGTGACCGCCGCCTCGGTGGGCGCCGGAGGCGGCTTGGTCGCATTGTCCTGGTCGCGCTTGGTGCGCTTGGTCTTCTTCTGCTCGGTATTGTCGTAGACGCCGGGGATCTGCACGGTGCCGCGGTCGGGATCGATGCGGATCGTCTTGCCGCCATACTCGATGACGTATTGCGCCTCGGCGGCACTGCTGGCCAGAACCAAAGCCGCGACGGCCAACAGCCTCTTCATCCGTGTCTCCGCGATGTCGGTTGCTGATGTGAGCGAGCTCACGCGCTGGTAAGTCGCCGATGCGGCGCCACCGGTTCAATGCCCGGCCTGCTCAGAAATCGAGCGGCGCATTGTCGACCACCTCCTTCATCACGAAAAACGTGCGCGTCTGCCGCACGCCCGGCAGCGAGATCAGCTGGTCGCCATGCATCCGGTTGAAGTCGTGCATGTCGCGAACGCGGATCTTCAGGAAGAAGTCGAAATCGCCGGCGACGAGATGGCAATCGAGCACGAATTTCAGTTTGCGGATCGCCGCCTCGAAGGTGCGAAAGCTCTCCGGCGTCGAGCGATCGAGCACGACGCCGACCAGCACCAGCGCGCTGCGCTCGACCTTCTCCGGCGCGATCTGGGCGCGCACGCCCTTGATGTAGCCCTCCTCGAACAGGCGCTGGGTGCGGCGATGGCAGGTGGCCGGACTGACATGAACGGTGGCGGCAAGCTCGGCATTGCTCATCCGGCCGTCCTTCTGCAGCAGTTGCAGGATGCGCCGATCGACCCGGTCGAGATCAGCGGTGGAAGATTCTCTCATTTTTTCCGTCATGTGCGGACATATCTCTTGCCGGTATCAATTCTTGCGGACGTGAGCACAAAAACGCAGGCCAATAAAGAGAGCACCTTTCTCCGCCTTTTTCGTATGTTTCGGCCGGCCCTTTCATCCACCCACGGAGAGACCCGTGCTTCGGCTCGACAAGTTCAAGAAGTATCCGCTCACCTTCGGTGCCACCCCGATCGAGCATCTGCCGCGGCTGACCGCGGCGCTCGGCGGCAAGGTGCAGATCTATGCCAAGCGCGACGACTGCAATTCCGGTCTCGCGATGGGCGGCAACAAGCTGCGCAAGCTCGAATACATCGTGCCCGATGCGATCGAATCGAATGCCGACACCCTGGTCTCGATCGGCGGCGTGCAGTCGAACCATACCCGCATGGTGGCGGCGACCGCGGCCAAGATCGGCATGAAGTGCGTCGTCGTGCAGGAGAGCTGGGTGCCGCACGAGGACGCCGTCTATGACCGGGTCGGCAACATCCTGATGACGCGCCTGATGGGCGCCGACAGCCGCATCGTCGAGGACGGTTTCGACATCGGCATCCGCAAGAGCTGGGAAGATGCGATCCAGTCGGTCAAGGATGCCGGCGGCAAGCCCTACGGCATTCCGGCCGGCGCCTCCGTGCACAAGTTCGGCGGTCTCGGCTATGTCGGCTTCGCCGAGGAGGTGAGGGCGCAGGAAGCCGAGATGGGCATCAAGTTCGACTACATCATCGTCTGCGTCGTCACCGGCTCGACCCAGGCCGGCATGATCGTCGGCTTCGCTGCCGACGGCCGCGCCGACCGCGTCATCGGCATTGACGCCTCCGGCACGCCGCAGCAGACCCGCAGCCAGGTGCGGCAGATCGTCGACAACACCGCTGAGCTCGTCGAGCTCGGCCGCAAGGTCCGCGACGACGAGATCGTGATCCTCAACGACTACGCCTATCCGGCCTATGGCGTGCCGAGCGCCGAGACCAACGAGGCCATTCGCCTGGCCGCCCGCACCGAGGCGATGATCACCGACCCGGTCTATGAGGGCAAGTCGATGCAGGGCATGATCGACCTGGTCAAGAAGGGCTACTTCCCGGAAGGGTCGAAGGTGCTCTATGCGCATCTCGGCGGCGCCCCGGCGATCAACGGCTACAGCTACACGTATCGCAACGGGTGAGGGCGGCTTCATCGTCCCTCGCAGCGTCGCGGTGAGCCGGGCTCCCACGCCACACTCCGCTGTCGTCCCGGCCTCCGAGCCGGGACTCATAAGCACCGGCCGTGGTGTCGTCGCGAGCCATCCACACATGACGCCGTCATTCCGGGGCGCGCGCAGCGCGAGCCCGGAATCCATAACCACACGTGGACGTGTTGGGCACGCCGGCTGCTCCATCTCGTTCCAACAAAGTCCGCTTCGGAGTATGGATTCCGGGCTCCGCTGCGCGCGCCCGGAATGACAGCGAGTGTGCTGACAGACTTTCGCTTGCATGACATCGCTACACATGAGCTGGCGTTCTCGCGACGCATGGCGTCCGAGTGATCCATCAGTCGAACCCTCTCAATCAGAAGAGGGCGCAGGGAATGCCGGGTGAGGGCCTCACCCATGGCCCGCCTGCGAAAAAAATGCAGGCGGCAGGTACCACAGGTGCTGCCGATCAACCGGCATTCCCTGCGCGACGGTCTTAACGCTTATACGCAGTCTCCCTGGTGCGCCGGGCTTGTTGGCCACCATGGTCCGCGCGGCGCGTTAGCGCCGCCGCGAACGTGACACCAGCGTCGGGGTGTCAGGACCCTGCGACTTCACGTCCGCAAGCTGCCGTTCGTCCGCGTGCAAGCACGCTTTCGGCATCTCGCGGCCATCGCCTCCCCACCTCGCGTGTCGTGACGATTGCGCGCGACGCCCCTCTTCGATGAGGCGGGATGGCGGCAGTGAACCATATTTTTCTGAAAAACGAAAGTCGAATATTTTTCGCCCGGGGACTGGACAGGGGTCTTCCTACTGAAATTGCGAAAGAACATTTTGTTTCGGCGCAGCTCTTCCTTGCGGGTTCTCCTCAGGTGCCGGCAGACGGCAGCGACTTCCAGGGACTATGCACTCGGCAAATCGAGGCCGTCAGGCAGCCTGATCCACAGGACGGTTTGCGCGTCCGCGGAGTGACGCGACAGATGACCCTTTCCGTGCGTGTCCTCCACCAGCACAAACTCGCCTGCGGAGACGCGCCGCACCTCGCCGTCGCTCGTCTCGTATTCGACCGCCCCGCTCAGTCTGACGGTCAACACCCGCCCCGGAACGGTGTGCCAGTCAACCTGGCGCATACCGGCGGGGATCTGCGTAAACTCGACGCTTGAGGCGATATAGCGCTTGGAAACTTGAAACGGCTTGGCGCCGGGGGCGACGGTCACAGCCGCCGCCGTCGGGATATCCACTTCACCGAAGCGGGACTCGCCGTCGGGCGTTGCGTAGATCCGAAGACACTTCATCGCATGTCGTCCTTTGCTGGCGGGCCAGAAGATCATCCGGTCATCATTGCCCGACGGAAGACCGCGGACATGTTACTCGAACCAATTCTTGTAGATCGCCTGGTAGCTGCCGTTCTCGGTCGAGATATGCAGCCACTGGTCCACGAACGCTTTGAGCGCCACGTCGCGCTGCAGCCAGTAGGCTTTCTCGGAGAAATCGAACGGCTTCTCCGGGTGCACGGCGCAGAGCACGCCGGGATGCAGCTTCTGCTGATAGCGCGTCTCGGAGGCGTCGGTCATCATCAGGTCGGCGTCGCCCTTGGCGATCTCGTCGAAGATGGTGACGTTGTCGGGGTGGACGCGGATGTCGGCTGACTTGATGTTGGCGCGGGCGAAGCGCTCGTTGGTGCCGCCCGGATTGACCACGACCCGGGTGCCGGGCTTGTCGATGTCGGACAGCGTCTGGTACTTCGAGGTGTCGGTGCAGCGCGCGATCGGGGTCTTGCCCTCGCGCATGATCGGCGTCGAGAACAAGCCCTTCTTCTGGCGGTCGAGCGTGATCGATACGCCGCCCATCGCGACGTCGAACTTGTCGGCCTCGAAATCCTTCATGAGCTGCGGCCAGCTCGTCGGCACGAACTCGACCTTGACGCCGAGCGCCTTGCCGAGCGCCTCGGCCATGTCGACGTCGAAGCCGGAGAATTTTCCGGTCGCCTTGTCGAGATAGGTGAAGGGCTTGTAGTCGCCGGTCATTCCGACCCGTAAGCTGCCGCGCTGCACGATCTCGTCGAGGCGCGAGGGCTGGTCGGCGAGTGCGGCAGTGGCGAGACCGCAGGCCAGCACGGCTGCGGTCACGGCGGCGACGGTCCGGTTGAAAAATCCCATATTGAATCACCTCGCATGATGTGGCCGCGCTATTCATAGCGGAGGTCGCCACGCGCGACGAGGGGCAAGCAGGAAGGTTGGTTGATGAGCATTTCCTTGGTGCAGGCGTCGGTCGAGGTGTTCGTGCCTTATCTTCACAACCTCTCGGGGGTGCTCGACAAGGCCGCTGCCTTTGCCGAGGCGCGCCGCATCGATCCGGCCGACCTGCTGCAGGCCCGGCTGGCGCCTGACATGTACAACCTGATCCGGCAGGTCTGCGAAGCCAACCGCCACGCCACCATTGCTTGCGCGCTGCTCGCCGGCCGCGCGCAGCCGACCGTTGCCGACAGCGACACGGATATGGCCGGGTTGAAGGCGCGGATTGCAACCGCGATCGACGATGTGCGCAGCGTGCCACCTGCGGCGATCGAGGAGGGCGCGAAGCGGGAGGTCAGCTTCACCTTCCGCAACGGTGCGACGCGCGGCTTCGACGATGGCCGCTCATTGCTGCTCACGTTCAGCCTGCCGCAGTTCTTCTTTCACGTCACCACGGCCTACGACATCCTGCGTCACGCCGGCGTGCCGCTGGCGAAGCCGGACTATCTGGGCGCGCGGAGGTAGGCGCTTCCGGGGCGGAACGGCAGGCGGCCTCGAGGTCCACAAAATACGAATGGCCAGGATGGAACCCGGCCATGGGATTTGGAGACATCGCAACGAAGACGGAGTGGTCCGGGCGGCCGGAGCGCTACCTCTCGCTGGGCGCAACCGGGCCCTTGCCGGTCATCTCGTTCTTCAGCGCCTCGAAGCGCTCGATCGCCTCTCGCGCGCGGGTGTCGACCGTCTTGACGGCAGCTTCGGCGGTCATCGGTCCGCTGCTCACGGCGATCGAGGTCGGCCCGACGGTCTCGTCGACATAGTAGCCGTCCTCGCCCCGCCGTGCCGTCCAGCGGAAGCGGATCGCGGAAATCGGCCCAGGTCCGAGCTTGGTGTAGCCGTCGGCCTGATCGAGAGAGACGACAGTCGCGGCAGCCTTCTTCGACGACGGCGCCGCCTTGTCTGCCGACCTCGTCGCTTCAGGCTGATCGAGAATGCTCGCTATCGTTGCGAGCGCGTGCTCGGTCGCAACACTCATGGCCGCCTCTGTTCCCACCGGCGCGCGCAAAATCCGGCGCCGATAGTCACAGTTGTAGCTGGATTTGGCCAAGTTGCAAGAATGCGTTGAAAGTTGGGCGCCAAAGCGGTGGAGAAAGGTCCTGACATCCGCGTGATGAGAGCGGGTCCTGCCTCGTCGCCGACGGGACAGGACCATTACATCGGCCGGACGACTACAAGACGTCCTGATTGATCACGTTCTGCCGAATCGGATCGCCATCGAGCACGCTGAGAATGTTGCGCGCCGTCTGCTCGCTCATGCGATCGACCGCCTCTCGCGTCACGCCGGCGACGTGCGGAGCCATGATCACGTTGGGCAGCGCATGCAGTGCGTGGCCGACCGGCGGCGGCTCCTGCTCGAACACGTCGAGGCCAGCGCCGGCGAGGCGGCCGGACACCAGTGCGTCGTACAGCGCGGCCTCGTCGATCAGGCCGCCGCGCGCGGTGTTGATCAGGTAGGCGGAAGGCTTCATCAGCCGCAGGCGCGCGGCGTTGAACAGGCCGATGGTCTCCGGGGTCTTCGGGCAGTGGATGCTGACGAAGTCGGCGCGCGGGAGCGCAGTGTCGAGATCGGCAACGGGCTCGCAGCCCGCGGCGGTGATGTCGGCTGCGGGCTTGTAGGGATCGTAGACCAGGACCTGCATCTCCATCGCGAGGCAGCGCTTGGCGGTGCGGGTGCCGATGCGGCCGAAGCCGATGATCAGCACGGTCTTGCCGTAGAGATCGAACGGCAGCACGCCGAGGCGCGCGCCCCAGGTGCCGTCCTTGACCATCGCATGCATCTCGTTGGCGCGCTTGGCCAGCGTCAGCATCATGAACAGCGCCTGCTCGGCAACCGAGGGCGAGTTCGCCGTGCCCGCGACCATCAGCGGCACCTTGTGCCTGGAGAGCGCGGGCACATCGACCGCGTCGAAGCCGACGCCGATTCGGGTGACGACTTTCATGTCGCCGGCCGCGATCAGCTCCGGCTCTCCGAAGCGCGTGGCGCCGAGCGCGACGCCGTGCACCGGCGCGTGGGACTTCAGCAGGTCGGAAAAATCCACCGCCGAGATCATGTTGGGGAACTCGATCATCTCGACATCATCGCGCGCCGCCAGCAGCGCGCGGCCCTTGGCCGAGAAGGATTCCGTGACGAGGATCTTGTTCTTGTTGGTTGCCGTCCTGGTGGTCATGTCCTGCCCTTGAAGCTTCTTATGCTCGTCAGATGACGAGGCCTGAAGCCTCATTTAGCAGGTGCATGTTGTTGAGGTCCATTGCCATGCGCAGAGGGCTGCCATCCCGCGCGCCGGCGTTGGGGTTGACCCGCCCGCAGACCGGCGTCTCGTTGAGGGTGAAGTAGACAAGCGTCTCCATGCCCATCGGCTCGGTGACGTCGAGCAGCGCCTCGAACGGCTCAATCCCAGGCTCCGCATGCGGCTTGGTCTCGGCGATGTGCTCGGGCCGGATGCCGAGCAGCAGCGGCTCGTTCCGCGACACGGATTGATAGCGCGCGGCGCGCGCCGGCGGCAGCGGAAAGGCGATCCGGTCGGTGAGGCGGATGTGGAGCCGGCCATTGGCCTCCTCGAGCCGGCACGGCACGAAGTTCATTGCGGGCGAGCCGATGAAGCCGGCGACGAAGCGTGTCGCCGGATTGTGGTACAGCTCGTTCGGCGTGCCGATCTGCTCGATGCGGCCCTTGTTCATGACCACGACACGATCGGCCAGGGTCATCGCCTCGACCTGGTCGTGGGTGACGTAGACCGTCGTGGTGCGGACCTTCTGGTGCACCTTCTTGATCTCGATGCGCATCTGCACGCGCAACTTGGCGTCGAGGTTGGACAGCGGCTCGTCGAACAGGAACACCTTGGGATTGCGCACGATCGCACGGCCCATCGCGACGCGCTGGCGCTGGCCGCCGGAGAGCTGCTTGGGCTTGCGGTCGACGAGGTCGGCGATGTCCAGCATGCGCGCGGCCTCCGCCACGCGGCTCTTGATCTCGGCCTTCGGGTAGTGCTTCAGCCGCAGCCCGAACGACATGTTCTCGGCCACCGTCATGTGCGGGTAGAGGGCGTAGTTCTGGAACACCATGGCGATGTCGCGATCCTTCGGCGGCACGTCGTTGACGACGTCGCCGCCGATGGTGATGTCGCCGTCGGAGATGTCCTCGAGCCCTGCGATCATCCGCAATGTCGTCGACTTGCCGCAGCCGGACGGGCCGACCAGCACGACGAACTCGTGGTCGGCGATATCGAGATCGATGCCCCTGACCGCCTCGACGTCGTCGTAACGCTTCACGACCTTGCGCAAGCTCACTTCAGCCATCTGTGATCAACCCCCGTCATCAGCCTTTGGTCGCGCCGGCGGTGAGCCCGGCAATGTAATAGTCCATCAGGAACGCGTAGATGATCAGCGGCGGCGCCGCGCCCAGCAGCGCGCC
The DNA here is from genome assembly GCF_032484895.1 of Bradyrhizobium sp. SZCCHNRI3052. Classification (NCBI taxonomy): domain Bacteria; kingdom Pseudomonadati; phylum Pseudomonadota; class Alphaproteobacteria; order Hyphomicrobiales; family Nitrobacteraceae; genus Bradyrhizobium; species Bradyrhizobium sp. SZCCHNRI3052. The sequence continues at coordinate 820,880 of NZ_JAUETW010000001.1, forward strand.
GGTCATGATCTGTCCCCAGTTGAAGACGTCGCCCTTGATCAGGCTCGTGACGATGCCGACCGGCAGCACCAGTTGGTCGGTCGAGGTCGTGAACACCAGCGGATACAGGAACTGCGCCCAGGAGACGGTGAAGGCGAAGATCGTCGCGGCGATCAGACCGGGCAGGGCGACGGGAATGAAGATCCGCGTCAGCGTCTGCAGCCAGGAGGCGCCGTCGATGATCGCGGCCTCGTCGAGCTCCTTCGGGATCGAGGCGAAATAGCCGATCATGATCCAGGTGCAGAACGGCACCGTCAGGGTCGGATAGATGAACAGCAGCACGTACCAGCGATTGATCAACTGGATGCCGGTGACGTCGCCGATCAGCGCGAACATCTTGAACAGCGGAATGAACAGCAGGCTGTCCGGGATCAGATAGGTCAGGAATACGCCGGTCGCCAGCGTCGCCGAGCCCCAGAACTTCATCCGCGACAGCGCGAATGCGGCGGGGATGCTGATCAGCATGGTGATGATCACCACGACGATCGAGACCATGGCCGAGTTGAAGAAGAAACGCTGAAACTGGTTCGAGGTGAGCAGCTCGACATAGTTCTCCAGCGTCGGATGGAACACCCACCACGGATTGGTCGCCGCGGAGATCTCCGCGCTGCCCTTCAGCGAGGTGATCAGCATGTAGAGCGGCGGCACCAGCGAGAAGATCGCGAACAGCGTCAGGAAGAAATACGACCAGCGCAGCGCCCAGGCGCGGTCGCGGCTCATCGAGCCATATTTGACGGTACGGGTCGGGCCGGCCTTGTCGATCGTGACGGTGCTCATCAGGACTCGTTCCCCCGCTTGTTGACGTCGCGCAGGATGAAGATGGCGGCGACCGCCAGGATCGGCACCATGAACAGCGAGACGCTGGCGCCGAGCGGAATGTCGCTGCCCTCGATGCCGACGCGGAACGCCCAGGTCGCGAAGATGTGCGTCTTGTCGAGCGGGCCGCCGGCGGTGAGGATGCGCACGATGTCGAAATTGGCGAACGTCACGATCAGAGAGAACAGCGTCGTGATCGCGATGATGTTGCGCATCATCGGCAGGGTCACGTACCAGATCCGCTGCCACCAATTGGCGCCGTCGATCGCCGCGGCCTCATAGAGCTGATCCGGGACAGATTTCAGCGAGGCCAGGTACATGATCATGAAGAACGGCGCGCCGTACCAGATGTTGACCAGGATCACCGAGAACCGCGCCCAGGCGGCATCCCCGGTCCACGGGATCGGGCCGATGCCGAAGAAGGCGAGCGTGTAGTTGAAAGCGCTGTAGGACGGGTCGAACAGCCACAGCCAGGCCAGCGTGCTCATCGCCGGCGGGATCACCCAGGGTACCAGCAGCATGCCGCGCCATTTGCGCTGCCCCTTGGCGGGGATGTTGTGGACGAAATGAGCGACGATGAAGCCGATCAGCGCCTTGAACACGACGGCCGTGATGGCGAAGATGCAGGATTGCTTGACGACCAGCCAGAACGTGTCGCGCTTGAACAGGAACTCGAAATTGCCGAAGCCGACGAAGCGCTGCATCGACTTGTTCAGGGTCGCCAGATGCACCGAATACAGGGCGGGATAGACGACCAGGAGCACGATCAGCAGGATCAGCGGCAGCGTCATCAGGAAAGCGGCGGTCGATTTCCGCTTCAACGCCCTGTGCAGACCATTGCGGCGGGCCGCGCGAGGGCGGGCGACGGCGTTTTCACCGATGGCGGCATCAACCATGAGAAAAGGCTCCTCGTGATGTCCCCTGCGACAGCGGGGTCCTCACTGGATGGGAAACACTGACAAGGTGAAAGGGGGCGGCCCGCCTGCTGAAGCGGACCGCCGGCGTTGCTTCGAGCATGCCTCAGCTGCGCATGAAGCCCTCGCACTCGCCTTCGGCCCAGGCGAGGGTCGATTCCATCTTCTCGCCCTGGGCGTAGCGCAGGCACATCTTGGTCATCGTCGCCTGCGCATAGATCTGCTGCGCGATCTTGGGCGGAGCAGGGGAGGCTGCGATCGACAGCGTCTGGTGATTATAGGGGTTGGGATAGTGATAGAGGGTCCCCTTCGGCGGTCCCTCCTCCTGCCACACCTTGAGCGTCGTCAGCTTCTGATAGGCCGGCAGATCGTAGCCGCCGCTCGCCACCACCATCTTCTCGATCGATGACGGCTTCGACAGGTGCACGATCAGGCTCTTGGCCGCCTCCTTGTTCTTGGAGAACGACCAGATGCTCCAGAAGTAGGGCAGGAACGGCGCGAAGCGGCCCTTGGGGCCGGCCGGGAAGCCGTGAGTCCAGCACTGCTCGGCGATCTGCGGCGCGTCGCGCTTGGCCACCGCCCAGGCGCTCGGCGGATTCATGATCATCGCGCCCCTGCCCGAGACCAGCCATTTGTTGTTCGATGCGTCGTCCCACGAGGCGACATCCGGCGGCAGCGCCGCGATCAGCCGCTTGTAGAACTCGAGCGCCTGGCGCACGGCATCCGTCTTCACCGTGACATCGCCCTTGGCGTTGACGAGATCCGCGCCGAACGCCTGGAAGAACGCGCCGGCGGAGTCCACGCTGTCGGTGGTTTCGCCAAGCCCGATGCCGAACGGCACGCCAGCCTTATGGCAGGCCTCCGCCGCTTTCAGGAAGGTCTCCGTGGTCCAATTGTCGGCCTTCGGTGGAGATCCGGCCGGATACATCTCCTGCACGTCGATGCCCGCATGCTTCTTCATCAGATCGATGCGGGAGCAGGGACCCTTGATCTGACTGCCGACGCAGGCCGGCACGGCGAGCCATTTGCCGCCGGACTGTCCGAGATATTTGACGGTGCCGTTGACCTCGCCGTTCTCCTGGATGATCGGCTCCATGATGTCGTTGACCGGCTCCAGCAGTTCCGCATGCGCATGCGGCCACCAGGTCGGCATGGCGATCAGATCGTGGCCGGACTTCGCGGCGCCCTCGGCGGCGATCGTCAGCTCGATCTTCTTGCCCTGGCTGGTGATGTAGTCGATCTGAACCTCGACCTTCTCCTTGGCGGCCCACTCGTTGACGAGATCGGTCGAAGCCTGGTTGGCGCCCGGAACCCAATGGTCCCAGAAGCCGATCGAGAGCTTGCCGGCGGCGTGGGCGCCACGCACATAGGGCGCGGCAATCATGACCGCCGAGGTGGCAGCGGTCGCAGCAACGAATTGTCGGCGGTTCAGCTTCCTCCGTGACATGGCGTTCCCTCCCTGGTGAGCCAAGCATTCTGTCGATGCGAATCCGATTTGTTAGTTGTTGCGTCGCGTCATGCGCGCATGGATTTCGCTTGGATGCAATCAGAGCAGAATTGCGAGCGGCTGTCGAGAAAGCCGGTGAGGCGAATCCTAGAACTAATGGCGTGCACATTTCGTCGCAGGTTCCGCAACTGATTGCATCGCAGTGCTGAGCGTTGCAGTGCAAAGCGCGTCTCGGCCGAGCAGGAAGCCGAGAGGAACCAGTGCAGCTGGGCACGTCCGATGCATCGCGCCGCGTGCGGCAGATGGACTTGCGCGTTGCGGCAACGGTAGAATTCGTTGGAATCATGGTCGTCACGACCAGCGACTGCGCACGGAGCCTGAACTGATGATGATGAGCCCCGGCATCTGGCGCCGGTCTTTCCGGTGCATCGCAATAGGAGTGTCAATAGGCCTCATTGGCCTTGTGGGCCTGCCGCGTCAGCCTGCCGCGCAGGGCCTGTTCAAGGGCGTCGAGCAGGGTGCGCGCGAAGGCAACAGGGCGGCGGGCCCGGTCGGCGGTGTGCTCGGCGGCGCGATCGGCGGTGTCGTCGGCGTGGTCACCGGCGTGACCGGGGCGTTCACCGGCAACAGCGGCCAGCAGAGTGCGCAGCCCGAGGCGCCGCCGGCCGAGGGCAGGAAGGCGAAGCCTTCCAAGGCGACGAAGACGAGCAAGGTCGCCAAGGCGACGCCGATGCTGACGCAGCCGGGCGCCCCGCAACTCACGGCCGACCAGATCGTCGCCAACAGCGATAGCAATATCGAGCGCCTGAAGACCGGGCTGAACCTGACGGAAGAGCAGGCGAAGAACTGGGGTCCGTTCGCCAACGCGATGCACGCGCTCGGCCGCAACGGCGCGGATCGACTCGAGCTGCGCATCGCGCGGTCGAAGCGCGATCCGCCGGACGACATCGTCGAGCAGATGCGCAACGAGGCTCAGTTCCTGGTCGATCGCGCCGCCGACCAGCGCGCGGTGGCCGACACATCGGAACCGCTGTTCACCAGCCTCGACGACAAGCAGAAGCAGATCTTCATCGACGAGATGGTGCGCCTGAGTCGCGAGCGCGGGCTGGACTAGCTCAACGGAGTTGGCGTCGTCGCGGCCGTGCCCGTTGGCAGCAGCGGCGTGCCGTGACGCATGACCACCGCACTCGCGCCGCATCGCGGTGTATTAATACCCTCAAATGGCCACTAGTCGCGCGGCATGCACATTTTTCGGGCACGAGCGGGCGCGGCTCGCGCAACGTGCCGGCCAACATCGCTGCCTCTGCAACCGAATTGCGATGCAGTTTGATGTACATTGCAATTGTATTACATGGAGAGCCGGAGCCGGCAGGGCGGTCTTCGCAGGCGTGCTGAATCGCAGCAGCGATCGGGCGGCTAACGATCAGCAGGCCGTTCGGCTCGATTTCTTGGAGGATTATTGTTGTCGAGAGTGCGACTGCGCCGGTGGATCGAGAACCGGTTGGGGATTGACACCGCCAGCACCGAAAGCCGCCTCGATGCGGATGTGAAACGCTTCGTCGATGCGCTGCAAGCGGAGTTGATCGCCGCGAAGGACGAGTCCGAGCGGTACAGGCGCATCACGGAAGAAAGGGGCGTGATCATGGGCCGCCTGCGCGACGAGCGCGACGGCTATAGGCTGGAGTGGGAGGCGGCGTCCGCGGAGCTTCGCCGGCTGGCGCGTAAGCGCCTGGCCGTGGTCTCGGACAATGGAGCGACGCGCCCCTCCGGCAATGGCCGCGACGCGGCCCTGAGGAATTCTCCGTCTTCCACGCTGCGGGTGCTGTGCGTCGGCACCGGCCGGGACGGCACGACGTCGCTGACGCGGATGATGCAGGAGGTGTTCGACAACCAGGGCAACGGCGACAGGGCCGTGCACGAATGGGCGTCGAGCGAGCTCAATGAGCTGTTCTGCCAGCTCAGGGAAACCAACGATCCCGGCTTCACGGATCAGATTCGTCAGACGATCCTCGATTGCCCCCATGCGTGCGTCGTCGGCAATGGTTATGCGGCCGTGCTGCCGATCATCGCCGAGCTCCTCGGCGATCAGGTCACGCTGGTGCATCTGCGCCGGCGTGACCGCGCGGCATGCATCGCAAGCCTGGTGGAGAATGCCGAGCTGTCGCCGCAGAACCACCTCTACTACGCCGACTCGCCGGCCGCGCAGCGCAAGCGTCCGACCGCTTTCCACTTCGGAGAGATGTCGAAGCAGCAATGGATGGATCTGTCGCTGGCCGAGAAGTTCGGCTGGTACTACGACAAGACCCACGCCTTGATCGAACGCTACAAGAGCATGTTCCCGAACACGCTCTCCGTCGATACCGAGGACCTCAACGCGGACAGCGTGCGCCTCGCGCTGGCCCAAGCGGCCGGCAGTGCCGAGGCGCCGCGCGCCTTCCACGTCAACCGGTTCGTCGATCTGCGCCATGTGCCGCCCGATCGGCGCAGCTTCGTGCAGCGGCTGCTCGGCCAGCTCGACGTCCAGAAGCTCGCCCATGACGACCTGTACGGGCTGCGGCAGGTGCTCAACGAGATGATCTATCATCTCTCGCATTTTCCCGACGCGGCGCCGGGCGCGGTGGATGAGCTGCGCTGGACGCTGACTGAGATGCACGGCCTTCTCGACAGCCGCATCCGCGACGTTCGCGAACTGATGGAGCGGGTCGGCGTGCCGCCCGAGACCGCCGGCGCTGTGAACGGCCACCGCGCGCCGCAGGCAAGCCCTGGAGCGCACCCTGGTCGTTGGCCAGGCGCCCGGCTCTGAGCACGGGGAGGCGGCGGGCGCCTCGCCAGCGTTGCGCAGCCAGCCGGTCCATCGCACGCACTGCGATCAGCAACAAGTTCGGGGACGTGGAAGAGGACGAGATCGTTGCAAAGCTGATCTGAGAACGACCCGCCGGCTCCGCACCGGCGGGTTTAGTGTTTGGCCCGGACTACGCCCTAGTCGAACGCCTCTGGTTTGGTTTTTCCAGTCCCTTCGCACTTTGGACACTCACGATAGGGCTCGTTTTTCTTGCCCCATCGAACCGGCCGCATTTCCACGTGATAGCCTTTGCCCGCGCAAGCTTCGCATTGTGTCATGCCAACTCACCTCCTCTCGAAGCCCATGGTTGGGCCGCGGGGGCGAGTGCATCCCCTTATGCAATCGGCAACAACGCACCCGGTCAAAGCATCGCGCTTGGCATCCGGACAGCTTCAAGGAATGGCCGAGCGCGAGCCTTTGCCCTCGACAGGACCGCCAAGCACAAGGACAGCCAGAGCAGGGCAGTCAGCAGGACAAGGCCGAAAGCAATCCTGAGCGCATTGTGCCTTGGATTGCGCGCTGGAAGCCTAAGCGCTCTGCAAATTATTGATTTTATTGATGTCTTGGCGGAAGGGGTGGGATTCGAACCCACGGTACCCTTGCGGGCACGCCGGTTTTCAAGACCGGTGCCTTAAACCACTCGGCCACCCTTCCATCCGGCGTCGTGTCCGGGACGTCGGCGACGTCCACGCCACGGCGGCGCGGTATCGACGCGATCCTTGTTTAGGGTGCGGGCTTGCGGCTCGTCAACGGCGCATTCACGCCTGCCCGGACGGCCTCAGCTCAAAGCCCGCGCTCACCTGAGCGCAAAAGCCATCAGGCCGGAGCACAAGATTGCCGTGCTCAGCGCTGCCAGGGCGAGAAAGCTCCCCGAGAGCAGGTCTTGGTGTCGCAACGCTTGATGTCGTAAATCTTGGTGTCGCATGGGCCACCTGCTGCGGCTGCGCTACCGGTCCGATCTCGCACCGGCCGGAGAAAACCGAGGGCCGGGCGATGAGCGGTCTGGATGATCTGCTGGTCGAAACTGCCAGCTTCAGGGAATGCTCCTGAAGTGTCGTTATTGAAGCGGACGCAAACATCGACGCGGACGAGAGCCGACCATGGCGTCGGCTGTCCGATCTGTCCGGACTCAGGCCCGCGAGCGGACGCCTTCAAACGCATGAGCAAGGAAGATCCCGGCGCCAACCAAGCCCATCACTGCCGTCATTGCTTCGATCATAGCGAACACACCCTGTTGCGCCCCACGTGAAGCAAACGACGTGCAGCCCTGCACAGTCAAAATGATTCAGGTCCCGGGAAATGAGAACACTCGTAGGTGAGGATTTCACGCAACATATGTGTCCAAAAAGGTGCACTCGCAACACGGAGGCACAGCGGAGTGCACGCCTGGGCGGCCACCGTCCACGTCACAACCGCAGGAAAGCTCCGGTTAACCACGGCGGGGCCCACCCCATTTCCGCCGTCTTCGGGTTGCGTTATCCTTGTGCATTGAGTTGCGGGGATGCGACTCGGGGACAAGCCGGGACGCGCGGGCCTGATGGGATGGCTCGGCTGCGACCGGCACATTGGTAATTGGGGTCGATGGGGATTGGTCAAACAGATCCGGTCGAGAGAGCGGTGCGCAGTGCCGTCGCCGTCCTCGCCTGCCTGATGGTCGCGAACTGCGCCTCTTCCAACAAGTTCGCCAGCAAGGTCGATCCGAAATACGGCGTGTCGTCGAGCCCGCGCGTCGTCGGATTCGGCGAGCCGGTGCCGAAGGGCGGTGGCGTCTACCGCATCGGCAAGCCCTATACCGTCGCCGGCAAGACCTATGTTCCCGAGGAGGACACCAACTATCGCGCCGAGGGCATGGCCTCTTGGTATGGCGATGATTTTCACGGCCGGCTGACCGCCAATGGCGAGGTCTTCGACATGACGTCGCTGACGGCCGCCCATCCGACCCTGCCGCTGCCGAGCTACGCCCGCGTCACCAATCTCGCCAACGGCAAATCGCTCATCGTCCGCATCAATGATCGCGGCCCGTACCACGGCAACCGGCTGATCGACGTCTCCAACAAGGCGGCCGATCTGCTCGAGTTCAAGGGCAACGGCGTCGCCCGCGTCCGCGTCGAATATGTCGGCCGCGCCCCTCTCGAAGGGTCCGACGATACCCAACTGATGGCAACCCTGCGCACCGGCATCCCGGCGCCGGCGCCTTCTCTCGTCCGCGTCGCCTCCGCCCGGCCGTTCGTTCCCGAGATCGGCTCAGGCCGCCCGATTCGCGGCGAGGTCCCGCTGCCCGAGGGGCGTCCCTACACGCTCGGCAACACCTCCGCCGACCTGGCATCGGTTGCCGCGACGTCGGAGATGTCGGCCTCCAGCCGGACCCGCGGACGGAGCCTCGATAACCCGCGCGCGGTGTCCTACGATCAGGGCGGCCGATACGTGCCGTCATCGAGCGGCGCGGCGGACGGCGCTGACGAGGCCCGCGAGATCCTTGGCGGCCGCGGACTGTACTGATCTTCCATACGATCTCGCACGTCGAACCAGCCGCCCCAGCCGGGGCGGTTTCGATTCGAGTGCGCCGCCAAGGGCTATTGGGAATGCCTATTGGGCGCTGAACGGCACCCGCGCCTTGGCCGAAAACGTCCAGACGCGGGTGTTGCTGCCGATGCCGCCGAGCTCGGCACCGAGGCCGACACCGATGCCGCCGGCTGTCTGGATGCCGAGACCGCCGGTGGCGCGGGCCGACCAGCCTTGCAGCAGCGGAGTCGAGGCCAGCGCGCCGGCGGCGAGCGTGTTGGCATCCTCCCTGGTGAAGTAGTAGTCGCCGTACAGGCCGACGAACGGCGTCAGAAGAAGCCCGCTATCGAGCCAGGCGACGGGGTAGGCGGCGCGCAGGCCCCCCGACGCGCGGCCGCTGGCGAAATCATTGGTGCCCTGCCGCGTGCCCAGCGAGTCCGTATAGGCGTTCTGGTGTTCCCACAATGCGTAGACCTTGGTGGACGGCTCCAGCACCAGGCCGGCCCATTTATACGTGCCGGTCAGACCGGTGGAAACCATCCAGCGCTGGCCGCTGAAATTGCCCTGGGCGGTTCCGGCGCTGCCGTCATAGCCGATGCCGGAATAGGCCACGGCTGCATCGAAGCGCAGCGTGGGAATGATCTTCCAGCCGAGATAGGCGCCGGTGGTCCAGCCGTCGCCCTTCAGCTTCCCGTTGATGTCCTGCTGGGTGTAGCTGAAGGTCTCGTAGCCGCCGAGCACGCCGACGAGGAAGTTCGGCGCGGCGCGGTAGGTCAATCCCATCGTGGCGTTGAGCTGCTGGCCATAGATCGAGGCTTGGCTGGCCTGGGTGACGCCGCCGATGCTGGTGCTGCCCCAGCGGTCGACGCCAGAACCGCGCACATCGGCCCACAGCAGCCACTCCTTCTGCTCGTGCCATTTCGGCGCGGCCTGCTTCCTGTCGCCACGATCGATGGCCGCGAACGCATCGTCGATCCGGCCGCGACCACGTCCACGTGGCTGGGACGCGCCCGGCAGTAGCGAGGAATAGGCGTTGCTGTCGCCGCTGCCGGCGCGGTCGCTGGCCGGGGACCGCTCGTCCTGATCGCGCGGATCGGCCGAGAAGTTGAAGCGCATGCGGGCATTGCCGGGCGTCAGGAACGAACCGCCATCGTTGAAGCCGTCGGCGATGGCGTCATCGATCGCGCCGGAGATCGCCTGCCCGGAATTCTGCGCCACCAGCTTGCTGACGGTCTGCTGCAGCGAGCGCAGCCGAACGCTGTCGACCGGCACGTTGACGGTCTGGGCAAGGCCGGGCGAGGTGCTCGCCGTGAACAGCGTGGTGCCGGCATAGCTCGCCGTGATCGTGTGGCTGCCGACCGCGAGCGTCGAGGTGGCGAACGTCGCAACGCCGCCCGCCAGCGTCGCCGTGCCGATCGGCGTGCCATTGTCGTTGAAGGTGACCGTTCCGGTCGGCGTGCCGCCCGACGCTGAAACCGTGGCCGTGAAGGTCACGGGCTGCCCGAACTGGCTCGGGTTCTGCGACGAGGTCAGCGCGACCGTCGTGACCAATTGGCCCACCGACAGATTGAAGGTGGCACTGGCCGAGGCACTGTTGGTGTCGGTCACGGTCACCGTATACGTGGTCATTGCCGCCGGAACCGTCGGCGTGCCGGTGATCTGGCCATTGCTCGTGTTGAAGCTCAAGCCGGCCGGCAGAGCCGGTGAAACGGCAAACACCAGCGTGCCGGTACCGCCCGAGCCCGTGACCGGCGTGAATGGCGTCACCGCCTGGTTGATCGGCAGCGAGCTGGACGGCACGGCCGTCGTGGCCGTCACCGCACCATTGATGGTCAGGCTGAATGTGTTGCTCGCGGTCGCGTTGGCGGCGTCGGTCACGGTCACGGTGAACGTCGTCGCCGCGCTGGTCACCGTGGGCGTTCCGGAGATGCTGCCGTTGGCCGCATTGAGGGACAGTCCCGCGGGGAGCGTCGGCGAGACGGAATAGGCGAGCGGCGCGGTGCCGCCGCCGCCCGTGACCGGCGTGAACGGCGTCACGGCGTGGTTCGCAGTCAGGGTGGTCGACGCGATCGCCTGGGTCGCGCTGACCGCGCCGTTCACCGCCAGGCTGAACGTATTGGTCGCCGTTGCAGTGTTGGCGTCGGTCACCGTGACCGTGTAGGTCGTGGCGCCGCTGGTGGCCGTCGGCGTGCCTGTGATCGCACCCGAGGTCGTATTGAAGGCGAGCCCTGCGGGCAGCGCCGGCGCGATGCCGTAGCTCAGCGGCGAGGTGCCGCCGGCGCCGGTGATCGGTGTAAAGGAGGTCACCGCCGTGTTGACGGTCAATCCTTTGGACGCGATCGCCTGGGTCGCCGTCACGGCACCGTTGACGGCCAGGCTGAACGTGTTGCTGGCGCTGGCACTGTTGGCGTCGCTCACGGTGACCGTATAGGTCGCGGCCGTGCTGATCGCGGTCGGCGTGCCCGTGATGGCACCCGTCGAGGTGTTGAAGCTGAGCCCGGCGGGCAGTGTCGGTGCGATGCCATAGGTGAGCGGCGACGTGCCGCCGCCTCCGGTCACCGGGGTGAAGGATGTCGCGGCGACATTGACGGTCAGGGACTTGGCCGGGATCGACTGGGTGGCGCTGACAGCGCCGTTGACTGTCAGGCTGAAGGTGTTCGTGGCGGTCCCGTTGTTGGTGTCGGTGACGGTCACGGTGTACGTCGCGGTCGCCGCGCTCGTCGAAGGCGTGCCGGAGATCGCGCCCGTGGAGGCGCTGATGCTGAGGCCGGCCGGAAGGGACGGAGAGATCGAATATGTCAGTGTCCCCGTGCCGCCGCCACCGGTGACCGGGGTGAAGGCGGTGATGGCCTGGTTGGCGGTGAAGGTCCGCGAGGCGATCGCCTGCGTCGCGGTGACCGCGCTGTTCACCGTCAGGCTGAACGTATTGCTGGCCGTGGCAGTGTTGGCGTCGGTGACCGTGACCGTGTAGGTCGTAGCGCCGCTGGTCACGGTCGGTGTGCCGGTGATCGCGCCGGTCGAGGTGTTGAGCGTCAGGCCCGTCGGCAGCGCGGGGGCAACGCCGTAGGAGAGCGGCGGCGTGCCGCCCGATCCGGTCACCGGCGTGAACGACGTCGCTGCGGCATTCTGCGTCAGCGTCTTCGAGGCGATCGCCTGCGTCGCGCTCACCGGCCCATTGACGGTGAGCTGGAAGGTGTTGCTGGCGGTGCCGCCGTTGGAATCCGTCACCGTCACCGTGTAGGTGGTCGTGCTGCTGGTCACCGTCGGCGTGCCGCTGACCTGGCCGGTGCTGGTGTTGAAGCTGAGTCCGGTCGGCAAGGTCGGCGCGATGGCATAGGACCGCGGCGTTGTGCCGCCACCGCCGGTGACAGGGGTGAACGTCGTGATGGCCGTGTTCACGGTCACCGTGGCCGAGCTCACCGACTGCGTCGCGGTGACGGCGGTGTTCACCGTCAGGCTGAACGTATTGCTGGCTGTGGCACTGTTGGAATCGGTGACGGTCACCGTGTACGTGGTCGCGCCGCTGCTTGCGGTCGGCGTGCCCGTGATCGCGCCGCTGGAGGTGTTGAGCGAGAGGCCGGCGGGCAGCGCGGGCGCGATGCTGTAACTGAGCGACGGGGTGCCGCCGCCGCCGGTGACCGGCGTGAACGATGTCGCGGCCACATTCTGCGTCAGCGTCTTCGAAGCGACCGATTGGGTCGCGGTCACGGCCGAGTTGACTGTCAGACTGAACGTGTTCGAGGCGGTCGCGCTGTTCGCGTCGGTCACGGTCACGGTGTAGGTCGTGGCGCCGCTCGCGGCCGTCGGCGTGCCGGTGATCGCGCCGGTCGATGTGTTGAGCGTGAGACCGGTGGGCAGGGACGGTGACACGCTGTAGGTGTAGGCCGGGGTGCCGCCGCCGCCGGTGACCGGCGTGAAGTTGGTCGATGGTTGATTCTGCGTCAGCGTCTTGGAGGCAACGGACTGCGTGGCCGTCACCGCGCCGTTGACCGTGAGGCTGAAGGTATTGCTGGCGGTCGCGGAGTTGGCATCGGTGATCGTGACCGTGTAGGTGGTCGCGGCACTGGTGACCGTGGGCGTACCGGTGATGGCGCCCGTGGACGTGTTGAAGGACAGACCGGTCGGCAGCGTCGGGGCGATGCCATAGCTGAGCGGTGCGGTGCCGCCGGAGCCGGTGACCGGCGTGAAGGATGTCGCGGCGGTATTGACGGTCAGCGACTTCGACGCGATGGCCTGGGTCGCGGTCGGGCCGGGCAACGTGACGGTGATCGTGAACGAGGTATTGGTGGTGCCGGCGCCGCTACAATTGCCGGCGGTGTGCGAGCAGTCGCTCGCATAAAAGAGCGTGATGTTCTCGGTTCCCGATCCGGACAGCGAATCGATCCGGATGGTGTATTCCGGCACCTGCGTGAAGTCGCCGCCGATCGGCACGGGAATCAGGGTGTAGGTCGCCTTGGCGCCGGTGTAGCTGAGATTGGTGTAGCTCAGGCCGCCCGCCGTCATCGGGAGATTGTTGAACGCATCAATCGGCGGGCTGTTGGTGCCATTCGAGTGTCCGTAGAGACCCCAGAGCACCACGTCGTTGGTGACGCACAGACCGACGGCATTGCCGGCGCCCGTTCCGTTGATGGTGATGCTGGTGCTGGTGGTCGAGCCGGTCGTGAAGTTACAGGCCGCCTGCGCGCCCACCATCGAGGCGAGCATCAAGGCAAGAACCACCGAAACAAAACCCAGCGCACGCCGCAGAGGCGTGCATGCCGCGTGAAAATTCCGGCGCCAAGTCCCGGTTGACAATTTGGTCGTGCCCCTTACGGCCCCTCATTGGCTGAGAGTGCCGCTGAAAAAAATTGGTTCGAAGAAATTTTGGTAACGCAATCGTAACCTTGGAGAAGCAGCGCCTTCCGGGCAAGTCGATTCAACCAGACCGGGCACGACTTCTGCTTGGCGTTGCATAGCGGCAACAGCGCAATCTGCGGAACTTTATTGTCTTGACGGATCCGAGCGACGCAACCTAGACTTCTCTTACAGGTTGTTTCTCACGCTCTCAAAAATTTCAATGCGGAGGCTGTTTGATCAAGCCGCCGCCATTCGTTTCAAAATGACATTGGGGAGAGACGCGCATGCCGTTGACGCCTGTGTTGGGGCAGATCATGCCTTTTGCGGGATCTCAGCCGCCGAGAGGGTGGGCGTTCTGCAACGGCGCGCTGCTCGCCATCCAGACCAACCAGGCGCTGTTCTCACTGCTCGGCACCTATTACGGCGGCAACGGCGTGACGACATTCGCGCTGCCGGATCTGCGTGGCCGGGCCATCCTCGGATCGACGGGCAGCTCCGGTCAGTTTCCCGCAGGGATGGTCAGCGGCGAAACGACCGTGACGCTGACCCTCGCTCAGATGCCGGCTCACAATCACCTGGTGCAGGCCTCGACGACCAACGGCGCGGGCCGGAGCGCGGGTCCCACGAACAATCTGTTCGGGACCAATACGCTGCCGGCGGACGATCCCAAGAAGATCTTCGCGACCGCAGGATCGGGCGAGGTCCCGCTGGCCGTGGGCACGAACATTCCCGAGATCGGCGGCGGGCAGGCGCATAACAACATGCAGCCTTACCTCGTGATCAACTACCTGATCGCGATGCAGGGCGTCTTCCCCTCGCGCAACTGAGCGTCTTCGGATCGATCGAATCCCCCCAGTTCCGCGCCGCGCCTGCTCTCGCGGCGCCCACGGCTCAATGAAAGGATGTCGGGATGTCAGACCCGTTTCTCGGTGAGATCAGGCTGTTCGCCTTTCCGCGCATACCGGACGGCTGGCTGGCCTGCGACGGCAGCTCGCTGTCCATTTCAAACTACGATGCGCTCTATACGATCCTCGGAACGACCTATGGCGGCGACGGCATCCAGACCTTCAACCTGCCCGATCTGCGCGGCCGCGTGCCGCTCGGGCAGGGCACGCCGCCCGGTGGCGCGACGTATGTGCTTGGCGAGGTCGCGGGCGAGGACGAGCACCTGCTGATCACGACCGAGTTGCCCGCGCATAGCCATGCCCTGCTGTCGTCGACGGTCACGGCCGACACGGCGATCCCCGGACCCACGGTCCATCTGGCGACCGCGTCCACCGGGAATCTCGATGCCCCCATCGCCGATGCCGGCACCTACTCGGTCATGGCGCCCTGCGTGGCCGCCGCGGGACAGAGCGTCCCGCACAACAACATCATGCCGACCGTCGTGGGCAACTACTGCATCTGCATCAACGGCGTCTATCCCTCGCCAGGCTGAGGCGTCGCGGTTCGACCGGCTTCATCGCACATTCTCGAGGAGAGACGACGTGTCTGATCCCTTTGTTGGCGAAATCCAGGCCTTTCCCTTCACTTTTGCAACCGGCGGCTTCAATAGTGCGTGGTTGCCGTGCTTCGGCCAGCTGCTTCCAATTCAGCAATACACGCCGTTGTTCGCCTTGATCGGCACCTATTTCGGCGGCAACGGCACGACCAACTTCCAGCTCCCCAATCTGAGCGGCGCGATCACCAACGGCCAAGGCGACGGACCCGGCCTGCAGCCCCGCGTGATCGGCGAGATGATGGGCAGCAGCACTGTCGGGCTGGTTTCGGCCGAAATGCCCGCGCACACGCATAACCTGCAGCTCGGCAGCAGGTCCGCGCCGAACGCGGCCCCCGGGCCGGGGACGCCCGGGACGATGGTGGCGATCGATCCCTCGTTCAACGGCTTCGTGGCGCCGCCGGCGAACGTCAACCTCGCTCCCAACGCGGTCACGACGTCCGGGCAGAGCATCCCGCACGACAACATGCAGCCGACCCAGGCACTGATCTGGTGCATCTGCTATGCGGGTATCTTCCCGTCGTTCAACAACTCCTGAGCCGAGCAGGCTCGGAGTGACGACCGGGAGCGAGCTCGTCTCGCGGGATGTTCGCTTGCGGCTGCGGCCCGCCGAGACCGCCGACGAGCCGTTCCTGCGCGACCTATTTGGCTCCGTCAGAGGTGCGCAGCTCGCCGCGGCCGGTCTGCCGCCGGCGATGCTCGATCTCGTGCTGGCGCAGCAATATCGCGCCCAGGTCGCGGGCCACGCGGCGCAATGTCCGGCAGCGCAGTCGCTGATCATTCTCCGCGATGCCGCGCCGGTCGGGCGGCTGCTGCTCGACCGCGCGGCGTCGCGATGGCACGTGGTCGATCTCGCGCTGCTGCCGGGCGCGCGCAACGCCGGTGTCGGACGCGAGATCATGCAGGCGGTCGCAACGGCGGCACGGGAGCAGGGCGCCGACGTGCTCTCGCTCGCGGTCGCGACGACGAATGAGGACGCGATCCGGTTCTACGTGCGGCTGGGGTTCCGCGATGTGGCGGACGAGGCGATGGCGTCGCATCGCATGATGGAGCTGCCGCTCGCGCGCTAGCGAGCAGGAGCCACCTCGCGCAGGAACGCGATCAGCGCCGCATTCACCTCGGCAGAGCGTTCCTGCTGGATCCAGTGCCCGGCCCCCTCGATGATCAGCTTGCGCCGCAGATCCGGCAGAACTCGCGCCATGTCCTGGACGCGCTTGGCGCCGATCAGCCCGGTCACGACGGCGTCCGCGCTGCCGGCGATGAACAGCGACGGCTGGCGGATCTGCGCGTCCTGCCACGGCGCGGTGAGCTCCCAGTTGCGATCGATGTTGCGGTACCAGTTCAGGCCACCGCGGAAGCCGGAGGCGCCGCAAGCCGCGACGAACTCGGCGAGATCGTCCTCGCTCAGCCACGCAGGCAAAGGCAGATCGGGGGCGACGTCGCCGAGAAAGCCTTTGTCCGGTGCGACGAACAGCGACTGCGGATCGGAGAATCCGCGCGCCAGCATCGTGCGCATCGTCAGCGCCACGTCACGCTCGAGCTCGGCCTCCGCCACGCCGGGCGTTTGAAAATACTGCCAGTAGAAGTTCTCGATGCCGCCGGCACTGAGCGTGTCGAGCGGCCGGGCGCGACCGCGAAACGGGGGAGGGACGCTCAAGCCCGCGACGGCCGTGAACACGTCCGGACGGAACAGCGCCGCATGCCAGGCCACCGGCGCGCCCCAGTCGTGGCCGATGATGACGGCCTGACGCTCGCCGAGCGCCCCGACCAGTCCGACCACGTCGCCGACCGTGTCGAAGATGGTATAGGCGCCGATATCCTCAGGCGCCTGCGAGCGGCCGAAGCCGCGCATGTCGGGCGCCACGACGCGATAGCCGGCGGCGGCGAGGGCCGGGATCTGGTGCCGCCACGAATAGGACAGTTCGGGCCAGCCGTGGCACAGCACCACGAGGGGGCCTTCGCCCTGTTCGCGCACGAACAGCTCGATTCCGTTGGCCTTGATGATCCGCGTCGATGACACTGTTTCCACCCTCGATCGCTCGAATTTCGAGTTGGCCGTGTTGATTGCCGGCGCTCGACCTATCGCACCGCGCGACGGGCCGTGCAAATCCACGGGACAGCGGACGCATCCGCGGGATTGCCGAGTTGTTTGCGTCCCCCGCAACTGCTAGAATCCCAGTGCGCTCCAGAGCTTAGCCGATGAATTTCATGACCTTACCGCTGCGCCGCTCCGGTTTCACGTCCGGACGGGCGACGCGTGCGCTCATCGCCTTGACGGTGGCGGTTGCCGTCGGCTGGTGCGGCGCGCTGTACGCCGCCAACCAGAGCGTCCAGGGCGCGCGCAAGGAGGATGGCGGCTTCGACGGCGATGCGCCGACCGCGATCCTGATCGAGGCCAACAGCGGCAGTGTGCTGTTCGAGAAGAACGCGGACGAGCTGCGGGCGCCCTCCAGCATGATGAAGCTGATGACCGCCGAGGTGGTGTTCAACGCCGTCAAGGAGGGCACGATCAAGCTCAACGACGAATACCGCATCAGCGAGAATGCCTGGCGCCGGGGCGGGGCGCCCTCCGGCACCTCGACGATGTTCGCCGCGCTCAACAGCAAGGTGTCGGTGAGCGACCTCCTGCATGGCGCGATCATCCAGAGCGGCAACGACGCCTGCATCGCGCTTGCCGAGGGCATGGCCGGCAACGAGAAGATCTTCGCCGCCGACTACATGACCAAGCGGGCGCGCGAGCTCGGCCTCACCAAATCGACCTTCGCCAATTCCAACGGGCTGCCCGATCCCGGCAACAAGATGACGGTGCGCGAGCTCGCCATGCTCGCCCGGCACATCATCCTGGATTTCCCGGAGTTCTATAAGATCTTCGGCGATAAGGAGTTCACCTGGAACAAGATCCGCCAGCAGAACCGCAACCCGCTCTTGAACGCGATGGAAGGCGCCGACGGCCTCAAGACCGGTTTCACCAAGGAAGGCGGCTACGGCATGGTCGGCTCGGCCGTGCAGAACGGCACGCGGCTGATCGTGGTCGTCAATGGCCTGGAGGATTCCGAGGACCGCGCCACCGAGGCCAAGAAGATGCTGGAATGGGGCTTCCGCAATTTCGAGACCCGCACCCTGTTCGCCGCGGAGCAGCCGATCGGCTATGCCAAGGTGTTCGGCGGCGAGAGCCGCTCGGTCAAGCTGTCGAGCCCGGTGCCGGTCAAGGTCATGGTTCAGAAGAACGGCGGCGACAAGCTGATCGCCCGCATCGTCTACAGCGGCCCGGTCAGGGCTCCCATCGAGCCCGGGCAGAAGGTCGGGGTTGTCAGGGTCTGGCGCGGCCCCAATATCGCCATGGAGGCCCCTGTCTATGCTGCGGAGGCGGTGAGCAGGGGATCCACGATGCGGCGTGCGATCGATGGGGTCAGCGAGCTCGTGATCGGGATGTTCCGCGCCGGGGCCGAGAAGCTCTAGAGACATGGCGGAAGCAGCTTTGAAACGTGGTCCTGGCCGCGGCCGATTCGTCACCTTCGAGGGTGGCGAGGGCGCCGGAAAATCGACGCAGATCAAGATGCTGGCGGACCATCTGCAGAAAGAGGGTGTGCGCCTGGTGCTGACCCGCGAGCCCGGGGGATCGCCGGGCGCGGAGATCATGCGCCACCTCGTGCTGTCGGGCATGGGCAAGCTGCTGGGCCCGGAGGCCGAGACGCTGCTGTTCGCGGCCGCGCGGGACGACCATGTCCGCAACGTGATTCTGCCGGCGCTGAACCAGGGCAGCTGGGTGCTGTGCGATCGCTTCTTCGATTCGACCCGGGCCTACCAGGGCAGCCAGGGGAAGGTCGCGCCGGACGTGCTCAATGCGATGCAGCGGGTCACGATCGGCGACCTCAAGCCGGATCTGACCCTCATCCTCGATGTTCCCGTCGAGATCGGTCTGCAGCGTGCCGGGGCGCGGCGCGGCGCCGGAACCCCGGACCGGTTCGAAGGCGAAGACATCAAGTTCCACAAGGGGCTGCGCGACGCCTTTCACAAGATCGCGGCCGAGGATCCCCGGCGCTGCGTGCTGATCGACGCTACGGCGAGCGCGGAAACGGTCTCGCAGCTCGTTTGGGACGCCGTGCGCGAGCGCCTGTTCACGGAAGTGGCGGCGGCGTCATGAGCGCACGCAAGGTCGAGCCGGAGATCGCGGTCCGCCATCCACGCGAAACCACCGCCTTGTTCGGGCATCGCGACGCCGAGGCGGCGCTGCTGTCCGCCTACCGCAGCGGACGGATGGCGCATGCCTGGCTGATCGGCGGCCCACAAGGCATCGGCAAGGCCACCTTGGCCTACCGCATGGCGCGCTTCGTGCTGGCCCACCGCGATCCTGCCTCGGACGCGGTGCGCGGTGCCGATTCGTTGTACGTCGACGCGGAGGACCACGTCGCGCGCCTGATCGCCTCGGAGGCTCATGGCGGGCTGCTCACCTTGGAGCGCTCGGCCAACGACAAGGGCGTGCTGCGCACCGTCATCACCGTGGACGAGACCCGTGAGACGATCTCGTTCTTCGGATCGACGGCGGCGGTCGAGGGCTGGCGGGTGTGCATCGTCGACACCGTCGACGAGCTCAATCCGAACGCCGCCAACGCGCTGCTCAAGATCCTCGAGGAGCCGCCGCAGCAGTCGCTGTTCCTGCTGGTCAGCAACGCCCCGGCGCGGGTGCTCGCCACCATCAAGTCGCGCTGCCGCCGGCTGGCGCTGCGGGCGTTGTCCACCGACGACGTCGTCAGCGCCGCGGCCGAGGCCACCGGAATGGACGGAGCCGATCCGGCGCTGCGCGAGGCCGCCAGGGCCTCCGAGGGCAGCGTCGCCCGGACCCTCATGCTGTTGGGCGGCGACGGGCTGCAGCTGCAGACCCGGACCGCCGCGCTGCTCGCGAGCCTGCCTCGGATCGACCCGGGCGAGCTGCATGCCCTGGGCGATGCGCTCGGCACCAGCGACCGCGTCGCGCTGGCGAGCTTCCTCGACAGCATCGAGCGCTGGGTGGCGGAGCGGCTGCGCGCCGCAGATCCCAACGCGGAACTGCCGCGCCTTGCACGGCTGGCGGAGGTATGGGAAAAGATCGTCCGCGCCGCGCGCGACACCGAATCCTATAATCTGGAGCGAAAACCGCTGGTTTTCTCGGTGTTCGGGATGCTCGCCGAAGCCACGCGGTAACCGCGCCGACCATCATCCCGGGATCATCAGGATCAATCCGTCGACCGACGTCGTCAAAGAGGAATCTGCCGTGGCCAAGGCCAGCAAGACAACCGTGAAGAAGGGCAAGCCCGCGAGCAAGAGCGGCGCGAAGAAGGCTGCCGCCAAGGCGCCCGCGAAGGGCAAGGCCAGCGCGGCCAAGGCGAAGGCGGCGAAGGACAAGGACGCCAAGAAAAAGACCGCCAAATCCAAGACGGCGCCCGCGAAAGCCAAGGGCAAAGCCCCGGCGGCGAGCGCGGCCAAGAAAGCGTCGAAGAGCGCCGCCAAGAAAGCGGTCAAGAAAGCTGTGAAGGCTCCGGCCAAGAAGGCCGTGGCAAAGCCCGCCACAGCGCCGGTCAAGAAGACGGCCGCCAAGCCCGCGGCAGCAACGAACAAGCCTTCGGCCGCGAGAAAGCCCGCCGCTCCGAAACAGCCGGCTGCACCGAAGAAGGTCGCGCCGGCCATCGTTGAAGCGCCGAAGCCGCCACGCGCCGCGAAGCCGAAGGCACCCCGCAAGCCGAAGGTCGAGGCCGTGGTCGTCGAGATCGACGAGATCGTAGCGCAGGTCGCCGCAGCTCCCGTCGACAAGAACACCTTCTACGTCACGACAGCGATCGCCTATCCCAACGGCAACCCGCATATCGGCCACGCCTATGAGGCGATCGCGACCGACGCCATCGCGCGCTTTGCGCGGCTCGACGGCAAGGACGTGTACTTCCTGACCGGCACCGACGAGCACGGTCTGAAGATGGTGCAGACCGCGCAGAACGAGGGCATGACGCCGTCCGAACTCGCGACCCGCAATGCCGGCCGGTTCCGCGAGATGGACGAGCGGCTGAACGTCTCGTTCGACCGCTTCATCCGCACCACCGAGCCCGCGCATCATCGCTCCGTCCAGGCGATCTGGAACCGCATGCGCGAGAATGGCGACATCTATGCCGACAGCTATGCGGGTTGGTACTCGGTACGCGACGAGGCGTATTACGCCGAGGATGAGACCGTCGTCGGCGAGGACAACGTCCGCCGCGGACCGCAGGGCACGCCGGTGGAGTGGGTCGAGGAGAAGAGCTATTTCTTCCGGCTGTCGGCCTATCAGGAGAAGCTGCTCGCGCTCTATGAGAGCCAGCCCGACTTCATCGGGCCGGATGCGCGCCGTAACGAGATCATCAGCTTCGTCAGGGGCGGGTTGAAGGACCTTTCGATCTCGCGCACCACCTTCGACTGGGGCGTCCGTGTGCCTCACGACGAGGAGCACGTGATGTATGTCTGGGTCGACGCGCTGACCAACTACATCACCGGCGTCGGCTTCCCCGACGAGGACGATGCCAATTGGAAGTACTGGCCGGCCGACGTGCACGTCATCGGCAAGGACATCATCCGCTTCCATGCGGTGTACTGGCCGGCGTTCCTGATGTCGGCCGGCGTGCCCGTGCCGAAGCGGGTCTATGCTCACGGCTTCCTGTTCAACAGGGGCGAGAAGATGTCGAAATCGGTCGGCAACGTCGTCGATCCGTTCAATCTCGCCGACCAGTATGGCGTCGACCAGCTGCGCTATTTCTTCCTGCGCGAAGTGCCGTTCGGCCAGGACGGCAACTACAATCACGAGGCGATCGTCGCGCGCATCAACGCCGATCTCGCCAACGACCTCGGCAACCTCGCACAGCGCTCGCTGTCGATGATCGCAAAGCAGCTCGGCGGCGTGCTGCCGGAGCCCGGCGAGTTCTCGGCCAATGACAAGGCGATCCTGGCGGAGGCCGATGCGATGATCGGCGCGGCGCGCAAGGCCATGGCGACGCAGCAGATCCACCAATGGCTCAATGCGGTCTGGTCGGTCGTGGCCGAGGCCAACCGCTATTTCGCGGGCGAGGCGCCGTGGGCGCTGGCGAAGACCGATCCGCAGCGCCAGCATACGGTGCTCTATGTCACCGCCGAGGTGATCCGTCAGGTCGCGATCCTGACCCAGCCGGTGATGCCGGCCGCGTCGGCAAAGCTGCTCGACAGCCTCGGCATTCCCGAGGACGAACGGAATTTTGCGCGACTCGGCGGCGACGTCCGGATTGCGGCTGGCACGCAGCTGCCGGCGCCGCAGGCGGTGTTCCCGCGCTATATCGAGCCGACGGCGGCGTGATGCTGGTCGACAGCCATTGCCATCTGGATTTTCCGGATTTCGCCGAGGATCTGGATGGCATCGTCACGCGTGCCGCCGCCGCCGGCGTCGGCCGCATGGTGACGATCTCGACGCGGGTGCGCCGGCTTCCTGAGCTGCTCGCCATCGCCGAGCGGTTCGAGAACGTGTTCTGCTCGGTCGGCACCCATCCGCACAATGCGGACGAGGAGGACGGCATTCCGGCCGAGGAGCTGATCGCGCTGACCGATCACCCCAAGGTGGTTGCGCTCGGCGAGGCCGGACTCGACAACTTCTATGATCACGGCTCGAAGGACGCCCAGGAGCGCGGGTTCCGCGCGCATATCGCAGCCGCCCGCGAAACCGGCCTGCCGCTGGTGATCCACACCCGCGAAGCGGACGAGCAGTGCAGCCGCATCCTCGAGGAGGAGATGGCGCGCGGACCTTTCCAAGCCGTGCTGCATTGCTACACCGGCGGGCGTGAGCTGGCGATGAAGGCGATCGACCTCGGACTGCACATCTCGTTCACGGGCATCGTGACGTTCAAGAAGTCGGACGCACTTCGCGCGCTGGCCGCCGAGGTGCCGGCCGACCGCATCATGGTCGAGACCGACGCGCCGTATCTCGCGCCCGGCAAGTTCCGCGGCAAGCGCAACGAGCCGGCCTACGTCGTCGAGACGGCGAAGGTGCTGGCGGAGACCCGCGGCGTCTCGTTCGAGGAATTCTCGCGCCAGACCACCGAGACCTTCTTCAAGCTGTTCTCCAAGGTGCCGCGGCCAAAGGAGGCTGCATGACGCTGACGCTCACCATCCTCGGCTGCGGCTCCTCGGCCGGCGTGCCGCGCCCGGCGCTGGGGTGGGGCGCCTGCGATCCCAACAACCCGAAGAACCGCCGCAGGCGCTGCTCGCTTCTGGCTGAGCGCCGCGGAGCCCATGGCGTCACGCGGGTCGTGATCGACACGTCGCCGGATCTGCGCGAGCAGTTGATCGACACCAACGTCGATCACATCGACGCGGTATTCCTGACGCACGAGCATGCCGACCAGACCCATGGCATCGACGATCTGCGCTCGGTGGTGATGCATCAGCGCCGGCGCATTCCGGTCTACCTGAACCAGTCGACCGCGAAAGACATCATGCACCGGTTCTCCTATTGCTTCATCTCGCCACCGGGAAGCGACTATCCGCCGATCCTGACCCAGCACGCGATCGAGGCGGGCGAGACCCAGGCGGTGGAAGGCAAGGGCGGCGAGCTGAAGCTGACGGCGTTCCTGGTCCAGCACGGCAACATCCCCGCGCTCGGCTATCGCATCGGCGATGCCGCCTACACGCCGGACCTCAACGACATCCCCGAGGAGAGCTGGGGCGCGCTGGAGGATCTCGACCTCTGGATCGTCGACGGCCTGCGCCCTGCCTCGCATCCGAGCCATTTCTCGGTCAACGACGCTCTCGCCTGGATCGAGCGCTTCAAGCCGAAGCGCGCCGTCATCACCAACATGACCGCCGATCTCGACTACGAGGTGCTGCGCCAGAGCCTGCCGGCGGGCGTGGTGCCGGCCTATGACGGGATGCGGCTGGAGCTCGGGTAGGGCATTCGTCCGTCGGCCAAGGCCGTCATTGCGAGGAGCCGAAGGCGACGAAGCAATCCAGAGTCGTCGGAATGACTCTGGATTGCTTCGCTCCGCTCGCAATGACCACCGTGCGCGGCCGGCTGCGATGGCCACCGCGTTTGAAGTTCAGCCGACGTCCAAAAACACGGAGACGCTGCCATGCTGTCGCTGTTCTTCGAGGTCGAGGTCAAGCCGGGCCGCCTCGACCAGTATCTGCAACTCGCCGCGGCGCTGCGGCCCGAGCTCGATGCGCTCGGCGGCTGCCTGTTCCTCGACCGCTTCCGGAGCCTGTCGCGCGACAATCTGATCCTGTCCTACCAGATCTGGCAGGACGAGGGCGCCATGACCGCCTGGCGCGTCCATGCCCATCATCACGACATCCAGACCCTCGGCCGCGACAAGGTGTTCTCGGACTATCGCCTGCGTATCGCCGAGTTGGTCCACGAAATCAGGCCAGGGCAGGCCGCCTGGCAGCCGGAGCGGCGAGGCACCTACAATGATCCGAAGCGGCGGGCGCCGACGTATGTGCTAGCCGTCGAGACGGCGGCCCCGCAATTGAGCGGCGTGAAGGACCTACCGGTCGCGAGCTTCTCCAGCGTCTACCGGGAAGGACGCTTCGCGCATCTCATCGAACTGCCGGACGAAGCTAGGGGCATTGCCATGAGCACGCGCCTGCTCACCGAACCCGGCGCCGACAACATCCGCGTCGTCGAAGTCACCCGCGACTACGGCATGTACGACCGCCGCGAAGCGCCGCAATATTATCCGGAGAAGAGCAGGGGCTCGTGATCATTTTCGTCATTGCGAGCGCAGTGCGTAGGGCGGATTAGCGGAACGTAATCCGCCATTCTGGCGTCATGGACGGCGGGTTACGCGCCAAGGCGCTAACCCGCCCTACTCATGGGCTACTCATGGGCACCTACGCCGAGATCGCGTTCGCCGAGTTCACCTCGTTGCGCAGCAGGAATTTCTGGATCTTGCCCGTCGACGTCTTCGGGATCGGGCCGAACACGACCACCTTCGGCGTCTTGAATCCGGACATGTGGCTGCGGCAATAGGCGATGATCTCCGCTTCCGTCGCCTGCGCGCCGTCCTTCAGCTCGATGAAGGCGCAGGGCACCTCGCCCCATTTCGGATCGGGCTTGGCGACGACGGCGGCGAACAGCACGGCCGGGTGCTTGTAGAGGATGTCCTCGACCTCGACCGAGGAGATGTTCTCGCCGCCGGAGATGATGATGTCCTTGGAGCGGTCCTTGATGATGACGTAGCCGTGCTCGTCGAGCACGCCGAGGTCGCCGGTGTGGAACCAGCCGCCGGCAAAGGCCTCCTGCGTCGCCTTCTCGTTCTTGAGATAGCCCTTCATGACGATGTTGCCGCGGAACATCACCTCGCCGATGGTCTCGCCGTCGCGCGGCACCTCCTGCATCGTCTCCGGATCGAGCACGGTGACGGCTTCCTGTAACGGATAGGGCACGCCCTGGCGCCGCTTCAGCCGGGCGCGCTCGGGGGCCGGCAGGTCGTCCCAGCCCGGCTGCTCGGCGCAGACGGAGGCGGGGCCGTAGACCTCGGTCAGGCCGTAGACATGCGTCAGCTTGATGCCGATGCTCTCGGCACCTTCGAGCACGGCGACCGGCGGCGCGGCGCCCGCGATCAGCCCCACCACCGGCTTGTCGCGCTTGCCCTTGGGCGCGTCGGGCGCATTGATCAGCACGTTGTAGACGATCGGCGCGCCGCACATGTGGGTGACGCCGTGGGTCTTGATCAGCTCGAAGATCCTGGTCGGCTCGACCTTGCGCAGGCAGACGTTGACGCCGGCCGCAGCCGCCATGGTCCAGGGGAAGCACCAGCCGTTGCAGTGGAACATCGGCAGCGTCCACAGATAGACCGGATGCTGGCCGAGCCCACCGGCGAGAATGTTGCTGACGGCGTTCAGATAGGCACCGCGGTGATGGGTGACGACGCCCTTGGGATTGCCTGTGGTGCCCGAGGTGTAGCTCATCGCGATCGCGTCCCATTCGTCCGCCGGACGGCGCGGCGCGAACAGCGGATCGCCCGAGGCGACGGCGGCTTCGTACTCGATCTCGCCGATGCGGCTGCCGCCGTCATAGGAAGCGTCGTCGACGTCGATCACGAACGGCTTGGGGCCGCTCATCAGCTTGAGCGCCTCGCTGATCACGCCGGAGAACTCCGGATCGACCAGGATGATCCTGGCCTGGCCGTGATCGAGCTGGAACGCGATCGACGGCGCGTCGAGGCGGATGTTGAGCGTGTTGAGCACGGCGCCGGCCATCGGCACGGCAAAATGCGCCTCGTTCATCGCCGGGATGTTCGGCAGCATCGCCGCCACCGTGTCGCCAACGCCGATGCCGCGGCCCGCGAGGTACGACGCGAAGCGCCGGCAGCGGTCATAGGTTTGGCGCCAGGTGAAGCTGCGGCCTTCATAGACCGTGCTGACGTGGTCGGGATAGACGGCCGCGCTGCGCGCCAGGAAGCTGAGCGGGGTCAGCGGCACGTAGTTGGCCGGCGTCTTGCCCAGACCGAGCTGATACTGGTTCGTGCTCATCACCACCCTCCCTTGCGATGTGAGGAGTTTACAGGAACCCGATCGAAATCCACGGAAAAATCGCAACGATGACGAGGCCGATGAGAAGCGCCAGCAGGTAGCCCCAGATCGGGCGGATGCCCTCCGCGGGATCGACCCGGCCGATCGCGCAGGCGGCGTAATATCCGACCCCGAACGGCGGTGCGAACAGGCCGATGCCCATCGCCAGGATGATCACCATGGCATAATGCACCTCGTGCACGCCGACGGCACGCGCGATCGGAAACAGCAGCGGGCCGAACAGCACGATCGCCGGGATGCCCTCGAGCACGCTGCCCAGGATCGTGAAGGCGACGATCGAGACCGCGATGAACGTCGCCGGGCCGCCCGGCAGCCCGGTCATCGCCGCCGCCAGCGCGTGTGAGAAGCCGGACTGCGTCAGGCCCCAGGCCATGCCGGTCGCCGTCCCGATGATCAGCAGGATGGCGCCGGACAGCGCCGCCGTTTCGATCAGCATCGGCATCAGCCGGCGCCAGTCGAAGCGGCGATAGACCAGCAGGCCCGCCAGCACGCCATAGACGATGCCGATGGTCGAAACCTCCGTCGCCGTCGCGACGCCCTCGACGACGGCGGCGCGGATCACGAAGGGCAGGGCCAGGGCAGGGAGCGAGACGATGAAGGCCTTGCCGATCTCGGCTCCGGTCGCGCGGCGGACACCGCTCATGTCCTCGTTGCGGTAACGCCACCACACCAGCGCGCACAGCGTGATCGCCAGCACCACGCCCGGCAGCAGGCCGCCGGTGAACAGCGCCGCAATCGACACGCCCGTGACGGAGCCGATCGTGATCAGAACCAGGCTCGGCGGAATGGTCTCGGTCTGTGCGCCGGTGGCGGCGAGCAGGGCGACGAGATCGCCGGGCTTGGCGCCGCGCGCCTTCATCTCCGGAAACAGCACCGGCGCGACCGCCGCCATGTCGGCCGCCTTGGCGCCGGAAATGCCCGAGACGAGATACATCGCGCCGACCAGCACGTAATGCAGCCCGCCGCGGACGTGACCCAAGAGGCTCGCCAGGAACGCGACCATGGCGCGGGCCATGCCGGTCATTTCGATCAGCAATCCGAGAAAGACGAACAGCGGCACCGACAGCAGGATGAGATGGCTCATGCCCTCGTCCATGCGCCCGACCAGCACCATCAGCGGCGTGCGCGTCGTCAGCGCCAGATAACCGAAGATCGCGAGCCCGAAGGCGAACGCGATTGGCACGCCGGCGAAGACGCACAAGCCGACCACGCCGACGAAGAAGATCACGAGGTTGATGTTGCCGAGCGGCTTCAGCAGCGGCTGTGCCACCCAGAACAGCGCGATGATGGCTGCGACGGAGACGACGGCCAGCAGCATCGTCCTGACGCTGGCCGTGCGGGCGAGACGGATGAGGGCGAACAGCGCCATCAGTCCGATACCGACCGGCAGCGCGGCGGCGCGCCAGATGTTTTCGATCTGCAGCGCCGGCGTCGTGATGAAGCTTTCCTCGTAGGCGTACTCCCAGGACGGCCAGGCGATCATGACCAGGAACGCCAGCGCCGCGCTCGTCGCGACCAGATCGAGATAGGCGCGCAAGCCGGGGCTGGCGCGCGCCACCATTGCCGTCATCCGCATGTGCTCGCCGCGGCGGAACGCAACCGCAGCGCCGAGCATCGCGAGCCACAGGAACAGGATCGAGGCCAGCTCGTCCGACCAGATCAGCGGCCGGTGCAGCACGTAGCGCGCCACGACGCCCGCGAACAGGATGACGATCTCGGCCACGACCAGCAGCGCGGCTGGGATCTCGACCAGGAGACCCAGCAGGGCGTCCAAGCCATCGAGCCAGGACCGGCGGCGAGGGATCTCGATGACCACCTCGCTGATCGCAATTTCCGTGAACTCGGCATGCGCCATGACGTCACCCGAACGCGTCTACGTCATTCTTGTTTTGAGCATGACCGGTCCCACGCTTCCGGACCACGCTCGAGGTTACGACAGCTTGCCGACGGCCTTTTCCAGGAGCGCCCAGGCCTCGTCGCCATACTTGCCCTTCCACTCGGCATAGAAGCCGGCGGTACGCAGCTTGTCGCGGAACGGCGCGACGTTGGGCTGATTGAAGGTCAGGCCCTTCGACGCGAGCTCTGCTTGCAGGCCGGCATTGAGCTTGGCGACGTCCTCACGCTCCTTCACGGCGGCCGCGTTGATGTGCTTGGCGACGATCGTGCGCATGTCGACCGGCACGGCCTCCCAGGCGCGGCGGTTCGCCAGGAACCAGAAGCCGTCCCACATGTGGTTGGTCAGCGAGCAGTATTTCTGCACCTCGTAGAGCTTGGCGGTCGAGATGATCGCCAGCGGGTTTTCCTGGCCCTCGACCACCTTGGTCTGCAGCGCCGAATAGACCTCGCTGAAATTGATCGAGGCGGGCGCGGCCTCGAACGCCTTGAACATCGAGGTCCACAGCGGCGACACCGGCACGCGGATCTTGAAGCCCTTGAGGTCGTCGGGCCCATTGATCGGCTTGGTCGACGACGTCGTCTGACGGAAGCCGTTGTCCCAGATCTTGTCCATGACCACCAGGCCGGCCTTGTTGATCTGGCCGCGCACGTAAGCGCCGAGATCGCCGTCCATGGCCTTCCAGACCGTGTCGTAGTCCGGGAACGCGAAGCCGATGCCGTTGATCGACGCGGCCGGCACCAGGGTCGCCAGGATCAGGCCGGACAGCGTGAAGAACTCGACGCCGCCGGAGCGAATCTGACTCAGCATGTCCGTGTCGGAACCGAGCTGGTTGTTCGGGAAGATCTGCAGGTCGAACTTGCCGGCGGTCTCGGCCTTGATCGCCGCCGCCATCTCCTTGGCGCGGACGTTGAGCGGATGGGAGTCGGGCAGGTTGTTGGCGTATTTGTAGGTGAACTCGGCGCTCTGCGCACGCGCCACATGCGGCGCTGCGACGGTGCCAATTCCACCCAGTACGGCTGTCGCCGCGGAGGCCTTCAACAGCGCGCGTCGTGACAGGCTCATGCTCGTTTCTCCCTGGAGAAGCTTCTTCTTGTTGCATCGCGCCGCCGCAAGCATCGCCAGACGAATCCAGCGACATCAGCGACGTCATCTGCGCTTATTGCAGCGATGGGCCGCAGCAGCAATATCGGCGTTCGCAGCAGGTCATGCGCAGCGCGAGTCTCGGCCACGGCGAACGGCCCGTCAGCTCGGGCTGGCCGGGGGTTCTGAAGGGCCCGCGGCTGCCGCAAATTCGAGGATTTGGCGCCAAGTCATTGAACTCCCTATGCATATAAATATTCCATAATATACCTTATGCGAATTGGCCATGGACGGTGGAAGCCGCACATCGGCCCGCCCAGCGCACGTCGGCGCCTGTGCGAAATCGCCCCCGCCTCGTCACCCCGCAGTCTTCGTTTGGTCAAAGCCCAGAGGTCAAAACCGCATCCTTCAGGATTGGGCACGGGCGTATCGTGAATGGGATCCGAAGACATGCCAGTTCAGTCGACGTCGAAGGAAGTTGATCCGGGTGATGTCGCGCTGCCGCCTGACGACGCTGTCTGCGAGGAGATCTATCAGCGGGTGCTGGCCGAGGTGCGCGCACGTATCGATCAGCGGATCGCCGACATCGAGGCCCAGGCCGCTGCTGATGCGGTCGAGGCTGTCGAACCCGCTGCAGGCAGCGAGCACGTGGAAACGCCTCCTCCGGCCCGGCGCCGGCCCGTATTGCGGGCCATGATCACGCTGATGGCCTCGGCCGGGCTCATCGGCGCTGCCATCACCCTGGCGCGGGACCATACCGAGACCATCACCTCCGTCACCGACCGGATCGAAGCGGCGGTTCAATCCATCCGGCGTGAGAACGCTCAGGCGGCGAATCCGCCGGTGGCACTGGAGACGGCGGCGAACGGATCGAGTGCGGCCGAGACGGCCCCTGCCTCACCATCACCAGCCGTTTCACCAACACCGGAGACGTCATCATCGACTTCAACGCGCGCCAGCGATCCATCCTCCGCAATGGCGGAGGCTACGCCGGAGCATGACGTGCCGTCTGCTCCCGACCGGGACGTCGCGCCGCTGATCGACAAGATCGCGCATGACTTGGCCGAACTGCAGAGCGGGTTTCAGGAGTTCAAGTCCGGCCAGGAACAGGCCAACCGCGATCACGCCAGGGCGATCGAACAGCTGCAGGCCAGCCAGGACCAGCTCGCTCGCGCGTTCCGCGCAGCGAAGACCGAGCCGACGACCGTCGGCGCCGCGGCGCGCCTAGCGCCCCGGCCGCCACAGGCGCGCCCGCCTCGTTTCCCGTAGCTCCGAACTCATGAGAGATCCGGGCAGGGAGCAGGGATGCCCCTGCTCCCTGCCCCTCACAGATAGTTCGCCGCGGCTTCGGCCTCGAACCGATCCGGCGGGCCTTCCCAGACGATCTTGGCATGATCCAGCACGTAGACGCGGTCGGCGTGCGGGAGCGCGAAGGTGACGTTCTGTTCGCCGAGCAGCACCGTGATCTTGGTGGTCTCGCGCAGTCGATCGAGCGCCTTCGACAAGGTCTCCAGGATCACCGGTGCAAGTCCGAGCGTCGGCTCGTCGAGGATCAGGAGCTTCGGCTTCATCATCAGTGCGCGCGCGATCGCCAGCATCTGCTGCTCGCCGCCGGACAGCGTGCGCGCCAGCTGCGGCTGCCGCGACTTGAGGATCGGAAACAGCCCGAACAGCCATTCGAGCCGCTCGGCACGCTCGGCGTCGGACAGCGCATTGCCGCCGAGCTCGAGATTTTCGCGCACGCTCATGTCGCCGAACAATTCGCGCGTTTCCGGACACTGCACGATGCCTGAGCGGGCGATCTGCGCCGCCGTGCCGCCGGCAAGGCTGCGCCCTGCCCACTTCACGTCGCCCGAATACGGCACTAGGCCCGAGATCGCGTTGAACAGCGTCGTCTTGCCGGCGCCGTTGAGGCCGACGACCGAGACGAACTCGCCCTCATGGACGTGCAGCGAAACGTCCTGCAGCGCCTGCGCCTTGCCGTAGAGCACGCCGACCTTGTCGACCTGCAGCGCCGGCGTGACGTCCTTGAAGCTCGCCTCCGGCCGCGCGGTCGAGACCAGCGCGCCGCCGAGATAGACCCGGCGGACGGTCTCGTCCTGCATCACCTCGGTCGCCCTGCCCTCGGCGATCTTCTCGCCGAGATACATCGCCAGCACGCGGTCGACCAGCGCCGACACGCTCTTGACGTTGTGGTCGACCAGCAGCACCGCGTGGCCGTCGTCGCGGAATTCGCGGATGAGCTCGGAGAAGTCGGCGACCTCGGACGCCGTGAGGCCGGCGAAAGGCTCGTCGACCAGCACCAGCTTCGGGCTGCGCGCGACAGCCTTGGCGAGCTCGAGCCGGCGCAGGTCGGCAAATGCCAGCGTCGGCGGCCGCCGGTCGATGACGCTGCCGAGGCCGACGCGCTCGGCGATCGCGCGTGCGCGCGCATCGACGTCCTTGTCGGCGAACAGCCGCGTCAGCTTGTCCGGCAGCAGCGCGACCTTGATGTTCTCCAGCACGGTCTGGCGCGCCAGCGGCCGCGAATGCTGGAACACCAGCCCCACGCCCATGCGCGCGATGCGGTGCGACGGCAGGCCGGCGAGCTCGATGCCGTCGAGCCTGACCGAGCCCGCGGTCGGCCGCTCGACGCCCATGACGCTCTTCATTGCGGTCGACTTCCCCGAGCCGTTCGGCCCAATCAGGCCGAGGATCTCGCCGGGATGGATCGAGAAGCTGAGATTCTTGACGGCGACGAGGCCGCCGAAGCGCTTGGTGAGGCCGCTGACTTCCAGCATCGGAGCGCTGCTCATGCCTTGCGTCATGCCTTGGCCCCTCCCCTGATCATGCCGAGGAAGCCGTCGGGGAAGAACAGGATGACCACGAGCGCGATCACCGAGACGATCAGGGTTGCGAGCTCGCCGAGCGGCCGCAGCAGCTCGCCCATGCCGATCAGGAAGATCGCGCCGATCGCGGCGCCGATGACGGTGCGGCGGCCGCCGAGCACCGCGGCGATGATGATCTGCACGCCGACGCCGACATCGACAAAGGTCGAGACCGAGGCGGTGCCCATGTAGAACACCATCAGTGCGCCGGCGAGCCCGGAGAAGAACGCGCTGACGACGAAGGCGGCGAGCTTGTGCTTGGTGACATTGAAGCCGAGCGCGCCGGCCTGGATCTTGTCCTGCCCGCTCGCCTGCAGGATCAGCCCGATGGCGCTGCGCGACAAGCCGAACAGGATCGCACCGCTCACCAGCATGAAGCCGAGCGCGATCCAGTAGTTGGTCTTGGCATCGATCGAGATCACGTCCGGCACGGCGAGGCCGATCTCGCCGCCGGTCAGCCCCGCGGCGACGACGATGAAGTTCTGCAGCATCAGCACGGCGACCAGCGTCGTCAGGCCGAAATACGGCCCGCTGACGCGCAGCGCCGGCAGCGCCAGCACGACGCCGCCGACGACCGCCGCCAGGGCGCCGGCGGCGATGCACAGCCAGATCGACAGGCCCGGCGAGAAGTGCGCATCGAGAATGCCGGCCGTATAGGCACCGACGCCGATCAGGAAGGTCGGTCCGAAATTGACCTCGCCGGCGAAGCCGAACAGCAGGTCCCAGGACATCGCGAACACGGCCGTGTAGTACGCGACCGTCAGCAGCCCGAGGACGTAGCCTGAGACGTAGGTCGGCAGGACCAGAGCCACGATCACGGTCAGGAGCGCGATCCAGAACAGCC
This sequence comes from Bradyrhizobium sp. SZCCHNRI3052, assembly GCF_032484895.1. Classification (NCBI taxonomy): domain Bacteria; kingdom Pseudomonadati; phylum Pseudomonadota; class Alphaproteobacteria; order Hyphomicrobiales; family Nitrobacteraceae; genus Bradyrhizobium; species Bradyrhizobium sp. SZCCHNRI3052. The sequence goes on from NZ_JAUETW010000001.1 coordinate 854,018, forward strand.
GCGACGTACCGAATGCAGGCATGCTCACCTCCGTCCGAACAGCCCTTGCGGGCGCAGATACATGACGACGACGAGCAGCAGCAGCGCCGGAATCGTCCGGTAGGCCGGCGAGATCAGATAGGCCGTTCCGGTCTCGAGATAGCCGACCACATAGGCCGCGATCAGCGAGCCCGACACGCTGCCGAGGCCGCCGAGCACGACGATCGAGAACGCGCTCGCCGTCAGCGGCCCGACGCTGTAGGAGCTGACCCCCAAGAACATGCCGAGCAGGATGCCGGCCACCCCCGCCAGCAGGCCGTAGATGGCCCAGACGGTGAGGTAGATCGACGATAGTTCGATGCCCAGCAAGGTGACGCCGCGCGGATTCATCGACGCCGCCATGACAGCCTTGCCGCGCCTGGTGCGGTTGACCAGGAACCACAACAGCCCGATGGCGACCCAGCAGATCACGGCGGTGAAGTATTCGTTGCGTGGCGTGCGCACGCCGAACACCGTAGTGACGCCCTCGACGATCGGCAGCACGGTCTTGGCATTGTTGGTGAAGAAATATGCGATCGCCTCCTGGATGATGATGCCCCACAGCAGCGTCGCGGTCAGGATGAAGATCTCCTTCTCCGATTCAGCAATCACCTTGGAGCGCTGGATCGGCCTGACGGCGATGAAGTAGGTGGCGAAGGCCAAAATGAAGCCGGCGAGGATTCCGATCAGCGCGCCGGTGTAGGGCCCGACACCGAATTCGCTGGCGGCAGCCCAGGCTGCAACCGCGGCGCCGACCATGATGGCGCCGTGGGAAAGGTTGAGCACGCCCGAGACACCGAAGATCAGTGTGAAGCCGGTCGCGCCGAGGGCATACAGCGCGCTGATGGCAAAGCCATCGATCAAGATCTGCCAGAAAAGCATCGAAAATCGACCTGCAACGTCAGACTGAGGCACCAAGAAAATGGGCCGCTCCTTGAAGGAGCGGCCCGCGATGCGTCAGTTGCTGGCCGCCTTGAGCTTGATGAAGGACGGCCAGGTGGCGGTGCCGGCGGCGAGCTCCTTGGGCCAGACGTTGACCTGCTTGCCGTTCTGCCATTGCAGCATCAGCCCGGTGATGTAGCCTTTCCCGGTCCGCAGCGCGTGCGGGTTCGGGTCGCCCTTCGGCTTGAAGGCGATGCGGCCGATCGTCCCGACATAGTCGGTCGCTTCCATCGCCTCGACCATCTTGTCGGGATCGGTGCCGCCGGCCCGATGGATCGCATCCGCGATCATGTAGACGTCGTCATAGGAGGTGTAGCCGGCATAGGACGGGAAGTTTCCGAACTTCTTCTGATAGGCCTCCACGAACGGCAGCGTCTTTGGCGTCACCGCGACGCCCGGTCCCGACACGGCATTGTACATGACGCCCTCGACGGCGCCGTTGGTGTCTTTCCAGAAGGTCGAGTTGGTCGCCTGCGAAGAAATGCCGAACATCGGGATCGGCACCTGCTGGCTCTTCCACTGCACGGTCGGCTGGGTGCCGACATGCGAGATGCCGGTGATCATGACGTCCGGCTTCAGGCCCTCGATCTTGTTGAAGATCGGCGTGAAGTCGGTGGTGTCAGGCGACATGCGGATGTGGTCGACGACCTTGAGCCCGATCTCCGGCAGGCATTTCTCGTAGCCGGCGTCGAGCGGCGTCGTCCACGCCGCGTCCTCGCTCATGATCACCGCGGTCTTCATCTTGTAGGGCTCGACCAGCAGGTCCTTGGCCGCGTCGCAGACGAGGCCGGCCAACGAGGTCGAGGTCAGATAGCCGTGGAAGGTGTATTTGAGCTGGTCGTAGTTCTTGGCGATGTTCTGGGTGATGACGTCGGACGCGGCACCGGGCGTGATCATCAGCGTCTTGAGGCGCCCTGCCCACGGCTCCAGCGCCAGCACGACCTCGGAGATGTAGCTCGCGATGACCGCGTTGACCTTGTCCTCGCTGACGGCGCGCTGGAAGGCCCGCACCGATTCCGCCGAGGAGGAGTGATTGTCGTAGACGACGATCTCGATCTTGCGCCCGTCGATGCCGCCCTTGGCGTTGATCTCCTCGGCGGCCAATTGCGCTGCGGGTGCGATCGACGAGCCGGCGACGGCCTGTGCCTCGGAGATGACACCGATCCTGATCGGGTCTGCGGCCCAGGCGGCCGAGGAGACGAGCGCAGTTGCGCAGCTCGCAAGCAAGATGGACTTGAGCGAAATCATGAAACCTCCCGAATCCTTATGCCTCTGACGGGCAGGCTCGACTTTGGTCTCCCACATGCCAGTGAGCAAGGGAACATCCCGAGACGTGCTCTGCGCTCAGCGCATTGTGATAGCGCGCCGCGCTCATGGCTCACGGAATGTCTTACAGGACTGCATGGTTCCTGCGCGCCGCCCAAATATATCCGCTGCATTGCAGCAGCGGATATTCCGAGTTGAAGAGGGCCACGTCCTTACGACGAGGCGATCCCTTACGACGAGGCGGTGCCCTTTGACCTACATGAAGCTTCTCGACTGAAGCGGCAACCTCAACTCAGCCAAACTGACGCACGTGCCCAAGCATCTCGTGCACGTCGTAGGTCATGACGGCGAGAAGCGCCGCGAGCGCGAGATAAGTCCCGGCATATTCGAGCTTCGTCTGCAGCGTCGTGCCATAATAGGCGACGTTCTCGGGCGCGCCGGGATCGTAGCGCCAGGCCTTCATCAGTTGCGGGGCTGCGAGGATGGCGATGATGATCAGCATCGGGCTCGGCCGATAGAGCATCAAGGCCAGCAGCATGGGAACGCCAAGCAGCCAGATGCGCGGACTCAGCACGCTGGTGACGCGGCCGCCGTCCAGCGGCGAGATCGGCAGCAGGTTGAACAGGTTGAGGAACAGGCCGGAATAGGCGATCGCAAGCAGCAGATTGCTGTCGTCCGATCGCGCCCACAGATAGACCGCAAGCGCGGCCGCGGTCCCGACTAGCGGACCGGCGAGTGCCACATAGGCCTCCGTCTCGACGTCGACCGGCTGCTCCTTGAGCGCGATCCAGGCGCCGACGAACGGGATGAAGGCGGGAGCGCCGACGTCGAGGCCGCGCTGACGTGCGGCGACGTAGTGTCCCATCTCATGGGCAAACAGGAGCGCAATGAAGCCGGCCGCATAGCGCCAGCCCCAGATGCCGGCATAGACGACCAGCGACAGCAGCATCGTGCCGCCGCTCATGGCGAGCTTCCCCCATTTCAGGCCGGAGAACAGGATCAGCAGGAGAGCCTTCACGTCGGCCCGCCCGCGTTGTCGCCGCGCGGCTTGCGGCGCAGGAAGTTCATGACAGCGGCCCCGGCGCCGACGACGGCGAAGATGATGATCTTGGCGAACTTCAGGACGAACGCACCGGCCAGCGCCAGCAGCCCGAGCTTCTTCGCGGCAACGCCGCCGACCAGCGCCAGCAATCCATATTCGGCGATCCGATCCGTGCTGGCGCTGAAATCCTCATAACGCTTGCCGGCATTGTAGGAGAGATCGGACAGCAGCTCGTGCGCCACCGCCTTGTCGCCCGCGATCCGCTCCGAGCCGGACAGGAGGTTCAGGCTGAAATAGCCGTCACGCCCGAGTGCGTAGGTGTTGTAGTTGACGTTCTTCGGCGCATCGTCGGGCTGGCCCTTCTCCTTGGCGAGCAGCGACCAGACGAGACGATGCGTCGTGGCGTCGTAGGCCGGCGGCTCGACCCAGCCGACCACGGCCATTTCCGGAAATCCGCGCGCCGCACGGTCCTTGTTCGCCTCGTCGGCGCCGGCGCGGAGGTTGCTCAGCAGATCGTCCGCGTTCCAGCTCTTGGCGTCGTCGTCTTTGATGTAGCCTTCCTTGATGTGCTTGATCACCACCATCCAGTCGTCGTTCTGGCGTCTGCCGACGACCAGCCCGACGAAGGTCGCGTCGTTGACGACGTTGCCGAGCGCGCGAAGGACCCGCAGGCCTTCGTTCTTCGGGACGTAGAAGTAGTCGGCCGGCAGCTTCAGCGTGCCCTGGTCGATCAGCACGATGTCGCTTGGTCCGTCGGTGCCCGCTTGGCTCGCCGCCTGCCAGGCCGCCATCAGTTCAGCCTTGCGCGTGGCCTCATCCAGAGGCACGGCCTGCGCGTGAGCGGACAGGACGACGAACGCTGCGCACAACATTGCGCGCGCAATGACAATCAAGCTTTGCACCGGCCCCACCCCCCCCCAAGAACATCGGTCGGATAGTACCTCGGAGGCTCGGCAGCGCGCAACAAGAGGGCGATTCAGGCCTCTCGAAGCGATCGACTGGCGCTGCAGCGAGGGAGAGATGGTCCGAAAAGGCCCCCTCCTCGTCACGACGCTGTCTTGCTTTCGGCCAAAGCGGCGGGTCGAGTCACGTTTGAAAATTCAAAGAGAACATCGGCGTCGGCGGCGGGCCAAGGGTTTGGGGATCAGCAATGCAGTCCACACAGAACGTGCAACAGATTGATCAGAGCGAGATCGGCCTCGCCCCTGGGAAGCCCGAGAAGACAAGCTATGATCAACTGTACCGGCGGGTCCTGCGTGAGGTGCTGACCCGGATCGATACGCGGCTCGCGGCGATCGAGAGGCCCGGCGTGGCGGCGGATGCCGCGGCGGCAGCGAGCACGAGCGGGGCGGCAGACGCCGGGGCCAGCCGCTGGGCGCGGATGAAGGCACCGCTCGGCAGGCTGCGCGGGCGCAACGCCGTGGGTCTCGCTCTGCTGGTCGTGCTGGTCGGTGGCTCGGTCGCCTGGTCGCAGCGCGACGCCGGCACCTCGCTGATGGACCGTTGGATGCCGGGCGCCAGCGAAGCTCCGCAGGACGAGGCGTCAGCCCAGCAGGGTAGCGAGGATGCCATGATGTCGAATGCCTCGCTGAGGGGAGCGGAAGACACCACCGGCCCCCGCGAGCCCGCGACGTTGATGCAGAGGATGGCGCGTGACATCGCCGATCTGCAGCAGGGCATCGAACAGATCAAGTCGACGCAGGATCAGGCCAGCCGCGATCACACCCGCGCCATCGAGCAGCTACAAGCCGGCCAGGATCAGCTGATGCGTCTGGTGTCACGAATGTCCAACCAGTCGGTGCAGGCACGCGGCACGGTCCCCCCAGGCCCGCCCCAGCAGATCATCGTGACGCCGCAGCAGCGGACCACCACGGGAATGGCCCGGCCGCAGCCGGCGCAGCCGCAGGGCTCGACGTTCGGGACACTCTTTACCCGCAACACCTCGGGCATTCAGCCGCCGATGCCGCGTTGATGGTGTGATCGGCCGTGCTCACCGGTGGCGGTCTTGGCCGCCGCCGATCCGCGCGCTTGCCGATCGGCCCCTTATCGGTCCGTTACGAGCAGGTGTGAACGCGCCCGTCGTAGCCGCGGTAGATGCCCTTCTCCGCGTCATAGGTGCGGAAGCTCTTGCAGTTCACACCCCGCCTCTTCGCCTCCCGCTTCATTTCGCTCTTCTGTTCGCTCTTGGGCTTGCGGACGCGTTGCTCGCGCTTGGCGGGCTTGGCGTCGTCCTCGGCATGTTGGGCATGCGCGTGGCCGTGCCGTCCGGGCTTGGCCGACGGGGACGCGGTGTCCTGCTTCGCAGCCGCCTTCCCCGGCGTGGCCGCGGAAGAAGCTGCGGCCGGCGGCGCGGATGTCTTGGGCTCGGCCGGCGCAACCGCGGGCTTCACCTCGGCGGCGGCAGCCGGCTTTTCGGCGGGCGCAGCGGCTGCGGGCTTGCTCTCCGCAGCCTTCTCTTCGGCTTTCTCCGGCGCGGGCGCGTCCTTGGCGACGGCGGCGGGCTGAACGGCCGGAGCGGGCTCTGCCGGTTTCGACTCGGTCACGGCCGGCTTCTGGCCGACGTCGGCGCCGGAGTTCGGTTCGACCTTGGTCTCGGATTTGGCCTCGGCTGGCTTGCTCTCGGCCGCAGCATCCGTCGCGGCTTTTTCGGTTGATACTTTGTCCACCCGCTGCTGGCTCGCGCTGTCTGTGGCCTGAACGGGCTTGGTGTCCGCAGCGGCTGGCTCGCCGGGCTTCTCGGCCGTCTTCTCGGGCTCGGCCGCAGGCTTGCCGGCGGCATCCGAGGGCTGCTCGGCGGGCCTGGTTTCAGCAACCGCGGGTTTCGGCTCGGACTCTGCGGGCTTTTCGGCCGTCGGCGCGGCAGACTGCTCCGTGGCGGGCTTGGCCGCATCGTTCGCGGCTCCCTGGGCCCAGGCGCTGGAGCCAGCGATCACTCCGAGGACGCAGAACAGAACGCCCGCGCGGACGGCTGGCGGACAAACAACGGAAACTTGCATGCTGGAAAACTCGCTTGAGGGGCCGGCAGATTGCCGGTTTACGTCATCTGCAGCCAGCTTTCGCCACGAAAACGGCATGCGCGCAAAAGAGTCGCACGAGGTGTGCTTTCCGCATCATGGATTTGCAATCGCGACGTGAAGGCCGGCGCGCCGACACTCAATGCGTCGGATGCCGACGGCACATCGGCCGCCTGAATGGCGCGGACCGCGCCCGGCGGGACCCCGGGTGGCGTCGCGGCGCTTCACGCGCTCACGGCGTTGCGGCTGATCACGTGATGGTAGTACGACGCGCTGAGCTTGGGCGTGCGCACCTGGGTGTCGAAGTCGACGTGATAGATGCCGAAGCGCTGCTTGTAGCCGAACACCCACTCGAAATTGTCCAGCAGGCTCCACAGGAAGTAGCCCTTCACGGGCACGCCCTCGGACGTTGCGCGCTGCAGCTGGGCGAGATAGTTGCGCAGATACATCACGCGGTCGAGGTCGTGGACCTTGCCATCGGCGGTCAGCTTGTCGTCCGAGGAGGTGCCGTTCTCGGTGATGTAGATGGTCTGGAGATTCCAGATCTTGGCGGCGAGCTTCGGCACCCAATAGGCCGTCTCCGGACCGACCAGCAGCCAGGGTGAGCTCATGTGCGGGAACGAGGACGGCATCGGCAGCACGTCGAATCCGGCCGCGCGGTCCGACGCGACGACATAGGCTTGCGGCGCGTAGATGTTGAGGCCGACGAAATCGACCGGCGCCGAAATGATCTTCAGTTCGTCGGCGGTGAATTTCGGCGCATCCTTGCCGGACCACGCCAGGAAACCCTCCGTGTAGCGCCCCTCGAGGATGACGTTGAGGAAGCCGGCATTCAATTCGCGCGTCGCGATCTCGGCGGCGCGGATGTTCTCCGGCGTGTCGATCGCCGGCAGGCAGGCCGTGATGTTCTCGGCCATGCCGACGCGCATGCCGGCGCGTCCGCCGGAGCGGATGGCCTGGACGGCGAGACCGTGCGCCAGCGCCACGTGATGGCGCGCCTGGTTGACCTGCTGCTGCGGCAGCTTCAGCCCGGGCGCGTCGACGCCGAGGCCATAGCCGAACGGAACGAAGCGGCCGCATTCGTTGATGGTGAAGATGGTCTTCACACGGTCGCCGAGATGCTCGGCGACGTAGCCCGCATAGTGCGCAAAGGCCCTGGCCGTGTCGACCGAGAGCCAGCCGCCGACCCGGTCCTGCAGCGCCTGCGGCAGATCCCAATGATACAGCGTTGCGTACGGCGTGATGCCGTTGGCCAGGAGCTCGTCGACGAGGCGGTTGTAGAAGTCGAGGCCCTTCGGATTGGGAGTCAGCCCCCCGTCGGGAAACAGCCGGGGCCAGGCGATCGAGAACCGATAGGCCCGGCAGCCGAGCTCCTTGATCAGCCGCACGTCGTCCTTGTAGCGGTTGTAGTGATCGCAGGCGACGTCGCCGGTGCTGCCGTCCTCGATGTTGCCCTGCAAATGCGTGAACACGTCCCAGATCGACGGCCCACGGCCATCGGCCGTGGCCCCGCCCTCGATCTGGTACGACGACGTCGCCGTCCCCCACACGAAATCGGCGGGAAACCGCCGCCCGGCATCCTCCTTCACCGCGCCCTCCTCCGCTTGCGCCGGGCCATTGGCCGCCCCGAGGGCGGCCAGCCCGGCCAGCTTTGCAAGATCACGGCGGGAGACGTCGTTCGGCATTGATGAACCTCAAACCTCTGTTGCTATCGTGCCCGATCGGGACGGCGAAAGCATTACGAACCATATCTGCGCTCCGATTTGAACAGCCCGAGGTGGCGGCAAGGGAGCGGCCTCGATCACATCTGCGTCCGGAATCGGCGCGTCAATGACCGACGGCGCCGCGCTCGGCATTGTGACCGCCGCACGGCTGCGGCGGCGTTGAAACGCGACTGCTCGCACCGTCGGTTTGTAACGTCCTCGGCTCGACAGCGGTGCCGGATTACGCCTATGGTTGTGCCATGACGGATCACGACCACCATCACGACCACCATCACGACCATCCGCACGATCACTCGGACCTGTCCGAGACCGATCTGCGGGTCCGCGCGCTCGAAAGCATCCTGACCGAGAAGGGATATATCGATCCCGCTGCGCTCGACGTGCTCATCGAGACCTATGAGAGCAAGGTCGGTCCCCGCAACGGCGCCCAGGTCGTGGCGCGGGCCTGGACCGATCCGGCTTATCGGGCACGCCTTCTTGCCGACGCCACGCCGGCGATCGGCGAGCTCGGCTATGCCGGCCGCCAGGGCGAGCACATCGTGGCGGTCAAGAACACGCCGGATCTGCACAACATGGTCGTGTGCACGCTGTGCTCCTGCTATCCGTGGCCCGTGCTCGGCCTGCCGCCGGTCTGGTACAAGTCGGCGCCCTATCGCGCCAAGGCGGTGAAGGATCCGCGCGGCGTCTTGAAGGATTTCGGCTTCGACTTGCCGCCGACAACGAAGATCCGGGTGTGGGATTCGACGGCCGAGGTCCGCTATTTCGTGCTGCCGATGCGTCCCGCGGGGACCGACGGCTGGAGCGCGGAGCGGCTCGCCGAGCTCGTCACGCGCGACAGCATGATCGGCACCGGCCTGCCGAAGCAACCGCACGAGGTCGGCCGCTGATGGATGGTGCGCATGACATGGGCGGCGTCGCCGGCTTCGGTCCGGTCCGCCCCGAGCCGAACGAGCCGGTGTTTCACGCCGAATGGGAGCGCCGTGCGTTCGCCATGACGCTGGCGATGGCGACCCCCGGCGGCTGGAACATCGACATGTCGCGGTTCGCGCGCGAGAACCGTCCGCCGGACGACTACCTCGGCATGAGCTACTACCAGATCTGGCTCGCGGGCCTGGAACGGCTGATGCAGGAGCGGCATCTGGTCGACGCCGATGAGATCGCCGCCGGCAAGGTGCTGCATCCGGCCAAGCCCGTCGCCAAGATCCTCACTGCAGATGCCGTCGCGCCGACACTGCGTCGCGGTGGCCCGACCGCACGCGTGGCGACGCAGCCGGCGCTGTTCGCCGTCGGCGACAGTGTACGGGCCAAGGACATCCATCCGTCGACGCACACGCGGCTGCCGCGCTACGTGCGGGGCCATCTCGGCCGCGTCGCGGCGGTCAGAGGCATGCACGTGTTTCCGGACAGCAACGCCCATGGCGGCGGCGAAGATCCGCAATGGCTCTACACGGTGGCGTTCAGCGGTGCCGAGCTGTGGGCCGATGCGCCCGATCCGCTGCTGGAGGTTACGGTCGACGCTTTCGAGCCCTATCTGGAGCCAGCCCGATGAAACCGGACCGTGAGGCGGCGGTCGCGGCGACGCGCGCCCTGCCCGGCATTCCCGTCGATGACAGCGGGCCCGTGTTTCGCGAGCCGTGGGAAGCGCACGCCTTCGCGATGGCCGTCACGCTGCACGCCCACGGGCTGTTCACCTGGCCCGAATGGGCCGCCGCGCTCGCCCAGGAGATTTCACGCGCGCAAGCGGCCGGCGACGCCGATTGCGGCGATACGTATTATCGACACTGGCTGGCGACGCTCGAACGTCTGGTCGCCGAGAAGGGCGTCACCTCCGCCGATGCGCTCGCGCGCTACCGCGACGCCTGGGATCACGCGGCCGATCGCACCCCACATGGCAAGCCCATCGAGCTCCGGCCCGAGGATTTTGCCGGCTGAGCGTTTCGCAGGCTTCCCGAGGATGCTTAATGCCCGGTGAGCGGGCGATCCTGCTTTTGATGGTGCGGTCTTAACGGCCGGCTATTCATGCCGCGAACAGCCGTATTCGTTCGAAATTGAACATTCATCAGTGCGTCCGTAGCGTCCCGCATCTTCTTTGCCGAAGTTGAGGGGACGTTGCAAATGCCCGCGCCAGAGTTCGCCACCATCGTCGACACGCTCGCCGGCGTGCGTCAGGACTATCACGAGAAGCTCAAATCGATTCCGCAATACGAGGCCTTCCTGCTGATCGAGAGCTCGACCGAGAAGGCCGCCGGAGCCCTGCACGGCACCGAAGCGTCGGGCTCCTCCATCGCCACCGACGTGATCGACTCGCTGCAATATGCGCGCAACCGGTTCGAGCAGCACATGGCCTCGATCCCGGAATATCGCGTGCTGGTGGCGATCGACCGCGTGATCAAGGAGATCTCGCAGCATCTCGGCCTCGCGCCGCATGATGATGCGGCGGCCACGGAGAGCCTTGCCGCGGCCGCCGAACAGCCTGCCGAAGCCGCCGAGGCGGTGGCCAGCGCTGCGAGCGCCGACACGGATGCTCCCGCCGAAGAGGCCGTCGACCCGGCGCCGGAGCAGGCAGAAATGGCCGAGGACGAACCGGCCGCAGCGGAGCCGGTCGAAGCCGAGGCCCCGACCCTGCGTATCGTCGACAAGCCGGTGAAGTCGCCGTCGATCGTGCCCGCCGATCACGACGGTGCCGCCCACGACGACGACATCGTGGTGCTGAACGCGCCTGCCTGGGAGAAGAGCGGCAAGGACGCCAATCACGACATCACCGCGCGCCTCGTCGCGCAGGCGGCCTCCGCCGCAGCCAGTGAGGCCGATGACGGCCACGACCTCGCCGATGCGGATCTCGTCATCGTCAGCCAGCGTGAGCCGTCGGACAACGAAGCCGCCTGAGCGCTCGCCTGTCGCGCAACTCTCCGCGGGGCCCGAAGGCCCCGCTTCCGATTCAGGATGGCCCGCCCGCCGCGATGTATTCGCGCCATCCTTTGGCGCGCAGCTCGCAGGCGGGACACTGTCCGCAGCCATGCCCCCAATCGTGCCGTGCGCCGCGCTCGCCGAGATAACAGGTGTGCGACCGGTCGCGGATCAGGTCCACGAGCCCGGTGCCGCCGAGATCATGCGCCAACTGCCAGGTCGCGGCCTTCGACAGCCACATCAGCGGCGTGTGCAGCTCGAACGCGCGCGCCATGCCCAGGCTCAGCGCGCTCTGCAGCGCCTTGATGGTTTCGTCGCGGCAGTCAGGATAGCCCGAATAGTCCGTCTCGCACATGCCGCCGACGATGTGGCGGATGCCGCGGCGATAGGCGAGCGCCGCCGCAAAGGTCAGGAACACCAGATTGCGGCCCGGCACGAAGGTGTTGGGCAGGCCGTCAGCGCCCATCTCGATCGCGACGTCGCGCGTCAGCGCCGTCTCGGAGATCGCAGCCAGCGTTGGAATGTCCAGCGTGTGGCTGTCACCGAGCTTGGCCGCCCAGTCGGGACGCAGGCGCGCGATGCCCTCGACCAGCCGGTCGCGGCAGGCGAGCTCGATCGCATGGCGCTGGCCGTAGGCGAATCCGATCGTCTCGACGCGCGCGAAGCGGTCGAGCGCCCAGGCCAGGCACGTCGTGGAATCCTGCCCGCCCGAGAACAGCACCAGGGCTGTCGTGTCCTGCTCACTCATGGCCCCCCGCTTAGCATCATCGACGGGTCGGGCCAACCCGCGGAGCGATCCCGCGTAATCGACCTTTTTGCTGGGAGCCGCGCGCGGCTTGGGGCATACAGGACACGATCGAACGATGCTGTCAGGACCTGCCCATGATCCCCTCCCGCGACATCTCACGCCTGATCGAGATCATGGCGGCGCTGCGCACGCCGGTCACCGGCTGCCCGTGGGATATCGAGCAGACGTTCCGGACCATCGCGCCCTACACCATCGAGGAAGCCTATGAGGTGGCCGACGCGATTACGCGCGACGATCTCGACGATCTGCGCGAGGAGCTCGGCGATCTCCTGCTGCAGGTGGTCTATCACGCCCGCATCGCCGAAGAACAAGGCGCATTTGCATTCGGCGACGTCGTCGAGAGCATCACGACGAAGATGATCCGCCGCCATCCGCATGTGTTCCCGGACAAGGACGGCAACGTCACCCAGCCGACCAAAGGCACATGGGACCGCATCAAGGCCGAGGAGAAGGCCGAGCGCGCCGCGCGGCGGCCGCCCGAGGCGCAGACGGGCAAGTCCTCGCTGCTGTCGGGCGTCAAGGCCGGACAGCCTGCCCTGGTCCGCGCGATGGAGCTGCAGCGCAAGGCCGCGACCGTCGGCTTCGACTGGAACGATCCGCGCGCGGTGTTGCAGAAGATCCGCGAGGAAGCCGACGAGATCGAGGCCGCGCTCGACAACAAGGATGCGACCGAGCTGACCGAGGAGACCGGCGACCTCCTGTTCGCGCTGGTCAATCTTGCCCGCCATGCCGAGGTGGATCCGGAGACCGCATTGCGGGGCACCAACGCCAAGTTCGAGCGCCGTTTCGCGCACATCGAACAGGCGCTGACGGCCAAGGGCCGTACACTCGAACAAGCGTCGCTCGACGAGATGGACGAATTGTGGAACGAGGCGAAGCGACTGGAGAAGTAGCGTCCCCGTCTCCGAAGCCGTGATCAGCCGCCCTTCCGCGACAGCACGGCCTTTGCGATCTCGACGAAGCGCTGCGCGGCCGGCGACAATCCAAAGTCGGCGCGGCTCAGCAGCGAGACATGCCGATGGATCGTCGGCTGCGACAGCGGGATCGCGGCAAGCGTCGGAAATTGTGCCTTCGGCAGCATGTGCGCGGGCAGGATGCTGATGCCGGCGCCCTCCGCCGTGAGCGCCAGCGCGGTCGTGATCAGCGACACCTCCCACGCCGGCTTCAGCGCCCGCCCCGTCTGCGCCAGCGCTTCGTCGATCTGACGGCGGATGCGCGTGCCGTGACGCATCGTGATCAGATCGGAGCTCATGATGCCGTCCCATGTCAGACGGCGGTGCTTCTCGAACCGGCCGTCCTTGATGCCGATGGCCGAGAGCGGACTTTGCATCAGGGTGTCAATCCGGACCTCCGGCACGCCGTCGTCCTCGACGCTGCCGAGGCCGAACTCCGCATGCCCGGCCATCACGATCGCGAGCAGCTCGTCAGGCGCGACATCACGCAGATCGATCCTCACCTCGGGATGGCGCGATCGAAACGTCGCAAACACGCGTGGAAGCAGCGCCGACGCGACGCCCGCTGAGACCGCGATGGAAATTCGGCCGGCCTTGATCTCGGCAAGGTCGCGCATCCGCTGCGACAGCCCCTGCGTCCCCGCCAGGATGCGTTCCGCGGCGGTGATCGCCTCACGGCAGGCCGCCGTCGGGTGCAGCGCCCGCGTCGTGCGATCGAACAGCTTGAGCTGAAAGTTCTCCTCGATCTGCCGGATCAGCAGGCTGATCGCCGACTGCGTGACGCGCAGCTCGGCGGCGGCCCTGGTGATGCTGCCGAGCCGATACACCAGGACCAGGGCCTCCAATTGCCGCAAGGTCGGGGGCATTAGCTTTCCTCATGAATGAATGAGAATTTTGTGGCTAATCGAAAGAGTTTGATCATGCAACATATTTGCAAACAGCCGGCGGCTGCTGCGAAGCGCGCCAGGCAACAACAAGCACATGGGGAGGGACATTTGACGCAAGCGATCAATCTCACGCGCTACGTCGACGATCGGCCGCTGTCGGGCTTCCAGATCAGGGTGATCTGCCTGTGCGCGCTGGTCGTCGGGCTCGACGGCTTCGATGCCCAGGCGCTCGGCTTCGTCGCCCCTGCCCTCAGCAAGGATCTGCATCTGGCGCCGGGCGCGTTGGGGCCCGTGTTCGGTGCGTCCCTGTTCGGCGTGATGATCGGCTCGCTGGTGTTCGGCGCGCTGGCCGACTATCTCGGGCGCAAATGGCTCGTCGTCGCCGGGGTTCTCGTGTTCGCGCTGGGATCGCTGGCGACCACCCAGGCCACCAGCGTATCCGACCTCGTCATCATTCGGTTCCTCACCGGCCTCGGGCTCGGCGGCGTCCTGCCCAACACGATCGCGCTGACCGGCGAATATTCGCCGCAGCGTCGCAGGACCCTGTTGATCATGCTGATGTTCATGACGGTGTCGCTCGGATCGGCGATCGGCGGAGCGGTCGCGGCGAAGCTCATCACCGCCTATGGCTGGCAGATCATCTTTCTCATCGGCGGCATTCTGCCGCTCATCCTCTGTCCGGTCCTCATTATCTGGCTGCCGGAATCGCTCTCGCTGCTGGCTCTCGACGACAACAAGAATGATCGCGTGCGCGCGCTGCTGAGCCGGATCGATCCGTCGGACCGCCTCCCCGCCGACGCGCGCTTTACGATCATCGAGGAGAGCGGCAAGGGCTTCCTGCTGCCGCAGTTGTTCACCAAGCGGCGCCTGCTCCCGACCCTGCTGCTGTGGGTGATGTTCTTCATGAACATGATGGACATCTATTTCCTCAACAGCTGGCTGCCGACGCTCACACATGGTGTCGGGCTTGACGTCCAGGCGGCGATCGCCGTCGGCATCGCCTTCCAGCTCGGCGGCATGCTTGGCACCGTCGGGCTCGGCCTGCTGATCGAAAAGTTCGGCTTCGATCGCGTCCTGTTCGCGACCTACGTTGCCGGCTTCCTCTCGATCATCACCATCGGTATCGCGGGAGCCTCGTTGCCGATTCTCGTGCCGGCCGTCTTCATTGCCGGCGTCGCGGTGATCGGCGGACAGATCGGCTGCAACGCCTACGCGGCGCGCATCTATCCGACCTACATCCGCGGCACCGGCATCGGCTGGGCACTGGGCATCGGCCGCTTCGGCTCGATCCTCGGCGTCACGATCGGCGGGTTGATGCTCGCAGCGAAATGGGACGTGTCCTCGCTGTTTCAGGCCAGCGCGGTGCCGCAACTGTTCTCGGCACTGGTGATCCTGGGCCTTGCCGTCCTCGGCATGCGCGGCAGTCTTCCGACCGCCGACGACACACAGCGGGATGCGCTTTCGACAGCCGAGCGTGCCTAGGTTCAAAGCAGAAGAGAACTGACATGAAGACGATTCAAACCCAGGTGCTCATCGTGGGCGCCGGCCCGGTCGGACTGACCGCCGCCATGGATCTTGCCTCGCGCGGCATCGACGTCGTGGTCGCGGAGATCAGGCGCGCCGGAGAGCCGCCCAACGTGAAGTGCAACCACGTCTCCGCGCGCTCGATGGAGGTGTTCCGCCGCCTTGGCATCGTCCAACAAGTGCGCGAAGGCGGCCTGCCGGCCGACTTTCCCAACGACTGCGCCTATCGCACCACGGTCGTCGGCCGCGAGCTGACGCGCATCCCGATTCCGTCCCGCAAGGACCGCTATACGGCGACCGGTGGACCCGACACCGATTGGCCGACGCCCGAGCCGCCCCATCGCATCAACCAGATCTATCTCGAGCCCATCCTGTTCGCTTGCGCCGAGGCGCAACGCGGCATCACGATCCTGAACCGCGTCGAGGTCGATCGGTTCGACCAGGATGAAAACGGCGTGATCGCGCGGGCACGCGATCTCGACGCCGGCCGAGACATCACCATTTCGGCCGATTATCTGATTGGCTGCGACGGTGGCCGCTCCGCGGTGCGCAAGCTGATCGGCGCGCGGCTCAGCGGCACCGATGTCGTGCAGCGGGTGCAGTCGACCTACATCCATGCCCCTGCGCTGAAGGACCTGATCACCCAGAAGCCGGCCTGGATGACGATGTCGCTCAACCCGCGGCGCTGCGGCACCACCGTCTCCATCGACGGCCGCGACAACTGGCTGATCCACAACCACCTCGCGGCCGAGGAAGTCGAATTCGACAGTGTCGATCGCGATTGGGCGTTGCGCACCATTCTCGGTGTCGACGACCGTTTCGAGTACGAGGTCATCAGCAAGGAGGACTGGATCGGACGCCGCCTGGTGGCGGATCGCTTTCGCGATCGCCGTGCCTTCATCTGTGGCGATGCGGCGCATCTGTGGATTCCCTATGCGGGCTACGGCATGAATGCCGGGATCGCCGATGCGGTCGACCTGTGCTGGATGCTCGCCGGCGTGCTGCACGGCTGGGCTGCCCCTGCCCTGCTGGACGCCTATGAGGCGGAGCGGCAGCCGATCACCGAGCAGGTGTCGCACTTCGCGATGAACCATGCGCTCGCCGTGATGAGCCAGCGACGCAGCGTGCCTGCCGAAGTCGAAATGGACGGCCCCGTGGGCGATGAGGCGCGCCGCAAGGTGGGACAGGCCGCCTACGACCTCAACGTGCAGCAATATTGCTGCTCCGGCCTGAACTTCGGCTACTACTACGACCGGTCACCGGCCATTTCGTACGATGGCGAGACGCCGCCGCCCTACGGCATGGGCCATTTCACCGCGTCGACCGTGCCGGGCGCACGCTCCCCGCATGTGTGGCTCGCCGATGGCCGCTCGCTGCTCGACGCGCTCGGCCCGGCCTATACGCTGGTCCGGTTCGATCCAACCATCAATACCGAGGCGCTGGTCGAGGCCGCAGCCCGCCAGGGCGTTCCCTTGACGCTCGTCGACGTCGACCGGGCCAAGGGCGGCTACGACTTCGCTGACAGCCTGCTCGTGGTGCGACCGGATTCGCACATCGCCTGGCGCGGCGCGGCCGCACCTCAGGAGCCCGACGACCTGTTGGACCGCCTGCGCGGCCTCACAACCCAGGCTGAGGCCGTGCGCCGTGACAATGCCGTCGTCGCCTGATCCTCGCCAGCGCGCCATGACACGCCACACCACCGCGCACTACTTCCTCGAGGCGCTCGTCGAGAGCGGCATCGACTACATCTTTGCCAATCTCGGCACCGATCATGTCTCGCTGATCGAGGAACTTGCACGCTGGGACAGCGAAGGTCGACGGCACCCCGAGGTGATCCTGTGCCCCCACGAGGTGGTCGCGGTGCACATGGCGATGGGCTATGCGAGCGCGACCGGCCGCGGTCAGGCCGTGTTCGTCCACGTCGATGCCGGCACGGCGAACGCGTGCATGGCCATTCAGAACGCCTTTCGCTACCGGCTGCCGGTGCTGCTGTTCGCTGGGCGGGCTCCGTTCGCGCTGCATGGCGAGCTGCCGGGAGGACGTGACACCTACGTCCACTTCGTGCAGGAGAGCTTCGATCAGGGCAGCATCGTGCGGCCCTATGTCAAATGGGAATACACCCTGCCGTCGGGCGTCGTCGTCAAGGAGGCGGTGGCCCGCGCTGCCGCGTTCATGCACAGCGATCCGCCCGGCCCGGTCTACATGATGCTGCCGCGAGAAACCCTTGCCGAGACCTGGGACGAACAGGCGATGCCGGCCTACCCGGCCGCGCGCTATGGCAGCGTCAAAGCGGGAGGCATCGAGCCGGAACGCGCGCAGGCGATCGCGGACGCGCTGATGAAGGCGGACAATCCGATCGCGGTGACCGCATATCTCGGACGCAGCGCCGAGGCGGTTTCTGTGCTGGAGCGACTGGCGCTGGTCTGCGGAATCCGGGTCGCCGAGTTCAATCCCATCACGATGAACATCTGCCAGGACTCCCCTTGCTTTGCGGGCGCCGATCCTGCCGCGCTTATTGCTGGCGCCGATCTCGGACTGCTCATCGACATCGACGTCCCCTTCATTCCGCAGATGCTGAAGGCGGCCGATCGGCTGCGCTGGATCCAGATCGACATCGACGCCCTGAAGGCGGACATCCCGATGTGGGGATTTGCCACCGACCTCCGCATTCAGGGCGATTCGGCCGTCATTCTTCGGCAGGTCCTGGAGCTCGTCGTCGCACGTGCCGACGATACATATTTGAGGAAGGTGCGCGACCGGATCGCGAGCTGGCAGCCAACCCGCAAGGCCGCGCATGCGAGACATACGTCGGCGGCCGCGCAGAAAGGCTCAATCGGCGCGATCAACCCGGCCCATTTGTTCGCGCGGCTGCAGGCGCATCTGTCGGAGCACGACATCGTTGTCAACGAGGCGGTCCGCAACGCGCCGGTCCTGCAGCAGCAGCTTCGCCGCACCAGGCCGATGACCTATGTGGGCCTGGCGGGCGGCGGCCTCGGCTTCAGCGGCGGCATGGCGCTCGGACTCAAGCT
This sequence comes from Bradyrhizobium sp. SZCCHNRI3052, assembly GCF_032484895.1. Taxonomy (NCBI): domain Bacteria; kingdom Pseudomonadati; phylum Pseudomonadota; class Alphaproteobacteria; order Hyphomicrobiales; family Nitrobacteraceae; genus Bradyrhizobium; species Bradyrhizobium sp. SZCCHNRI3052. The sequence goes on from NZ_JAUETW010000001.1 coordinate 872,132, forward strand.
CGCCAATCCCTCAGCGCGCGTGGTACAGATCGTCGGCGACGGCGCCTATCATTTCGCCGCGCCGGATTCCGTCTACGCCGTAGCGCAGCAATATCAGCTTCCGATCCTGACCGTGATCCTCGACAACAACGGCTGGCAGGCGGTGAAGGCTTCGGTTCAGCGCGTCTATCCGGACGGCGCGGCACAGCAGACCGACTCATTTCTTTCCCGGCTCTGCACCGGCCGTCAGGACGAGCAGCGTCGTCTCGCCGACATCGCCTGCGCATTCGGCGCCCATGGCGAGCGGGTCGACGATCCCGAGGCGCTCGATAAAGCCATCGAACGCTGCATCGCAGCCCTCGACGGCGGGCGCGCCGCGGTGCTGCACGTCGACATCACGCCGCTTTAGTTCGATCGATCGCGACCAAATGGCGCGGTCTGATCCGGCGCGATGGTCAGTTGTGCAGAGATGTAGACGACCAGTGCGGCCTACCCACAGCAGCAAACAACAATCCGCTCCGCCACGACATCACGTTTGACGCTATCAGCGCGTACTGCTCCTTCTGCGCAGTACCTGTGACGATTGGCAAGAAGCCCAGAGGGATCGAGGCCACGCTTCTTGACAGTCGAGCGGTACCAACGACGATCTACAACACCTCCTTGCCTACATCGAACTCGTCCCTGCAAACGAGGTCACTCTGGACGTTGTCTTGCCTGAAGGTGTCGACAGCTGTGGAATGCATCATGCCGAGCTTCGAGACAGACCAGGTAGATTTTCCAATCTGGCTAGGGACGCTTCTAGATCAGCGATTGCGCTCCCATATCGCGCGCTTGCCACGCTCCGGGCCCTAAGCAGGTGCGCCCGCGCTTCCTCCAGACGCTTCACATGCAAGCAGGCCCGCACACGGGCAGCATGTATCGGAAACCTATGCCCTCCATAGCGACTGGCGCGTTCGAAAAACCGCATTGCGAGATCCAGATCAGATCTACAACGAGCAGTCAAAGTGCCTAGCATCGTCCAGAACTCTGCTTCATCGACACCGAAGAGCACGTCGTGGCCGAACGCGTCTTGTCCAAAAAAGCGCCGCCGCGCATCCGTCAAGATGTTCGCGAGTTGGTTCGGAGCTTCGAGATCAGTCTCAAACTTGGATAACAGATTAATATCGAACCACTTTTCATCCACAATGGACCTGCAAGCAATCCAAGCCTTGAAATTGTGGGCATGATCGAATCCCTGACGCAATGCCTCCGAAAGAAACGAGAGTGCATCATTCACAATGGTCAATCCTCTGCTTCGATCTTGCGAATATGCAGCAGTCGAAGCCTCGCCTATGACGTGTGCCACACGGCTCAACGCAGGACGAAATCCGAAATCGATGCCCGTCCAAAATGCGTCTATCGACTTGGTATATTGAAATGTTTGTCGATAGAAGATTGGACGATATTTCGCAGCCGCGCCGTACTCTAAAAGCTCGGGGCTTTCTAAGGTTTGGCCTATAGCGGCTATTCGTTCATCGTACTCCGCGACCGACCTCAGGGGGAGCAATCTTGCTTTCGAGTATTCCACGAGCAAAGACTGCAGCAACGCCGACGAGGATCTAACGAGAGAAAGGCTGCGTTTCGCGCAGCGTTCAGCTTCGCTGAACGAGCGTTCTTGATGTGATTGAAGTCGCTGCAAGCGACCTCGCCACCTGACCACGGATGACTTTACAATTAAACTATACGCCAATGCGTCACGATCGTCAGCTGAACTACTGACGGAATCGAGCTTGTCGTTCAGCGACTTCGCCAGCGTTAGCTTTTTCTGTGCATCGAATACACCGTATTCATCCCTTAAGAAAAGCAGCATAAGCGAAACCGCGACGGGCACTTTTCGCGGGTCTACTATCGTTTTCAGTATAGCGATGCTCGCCTGCAGCCCCTTCTCCCATCGAGACGAGGAATAGTCGTTCTCCAACGACGTAGTTTTGAGCTCAAGTCGCGCCAGCTCCACCCATTGCACGGCAGTTTCAACCAAGGGATTGAGCGCAATGTCGCCCAGGACACGCTCTGCCTGCCGGAGAAGACTGCGCCCCTCTTTTGGTCCACTCAGGGTCGCCTCATTCATCAGGTCATATATTCGACCGACCCTGACATCTTGCGCCAACTCGTGGTGGTCGAACCTAAATGGACTACTCTGAAACAAGTCGTCCACGAATCTGGCGACGTGACGAGCCTTGTTAATGACCATCTGGAAAAGAATCGCCGGCGGGTATTCGCTCGGCTTCTCTTGATCGATCAGGTGATGGTGCTTTCGGCAAAGCAACATCAAGTTGTTTTCAGAATCGAGATCGACGTGCGGAAACGACGCCTTGAATTCGGATCGACTACCCTCATTCACCGGCAGGATGTGACAGAGTTCGCCGATCATCTCGATGTGCCCATTGGACCATCTTGCTGCGATTTCCCCACAAGCCCCGTACTCACAGCGGCCAATCGATCTCATAAAGATCGAGGTTCGGACACTCTGTCGGATTTTTTCTCTTGAGGCCATACGCGTAACCCGCATGTCGCTCGACAAAATAATCTGATTTAGACGAAAGGCGCTTCTGAACGGCGTGGCTGTTGGCAGCTCTTGATACAAGGCAATATTGAGAATTAACACGTTTTAGTTGTAAGTTTTCCATGTGTAAAGTCATCTGCGTCTATGAGCCGAGATGGCTGTGAGAGCCGTTCAATCGGCTGCCATCCATTTGATTCTGCTGCGCGATGATGCTGATGTGGCTTACTAGGCGACCGCCGGAGACGCTCAAAGAATATAGAGAATAAGCGCTCAAATCAGCTGATTTGGATGATTGCCGCTCGATCGCGGGGCAATCGATAGTGGTCGGGTACCTTTACTGTTTTACGCCACCCGCGGCACGCCGTGATAGCGCTCGACCACGATGTCGCGCTTGGTGGCGTCGACGCGCACGGTCATGTCGTAGCGGCCTTCGTTCAGCTCCTTGGCCAGCACCTCGGCGTTGCGATGCAGCCAGGAGATGCCGGCGCCGTCGGCCGCGTCGATGGTGAGATCGAGCGTGGTCCGCGCCGCCGCGAGACGGTCCTCGATCGTCTGCAGGAGCGCGTCGACGCCGTCCCCGGTCTGGGCCGAGACCAGCAGGCATGGCCGCTCCGGCGGCCGACGCCCGGCGATGTTGGCGAGGTTCTCGCGCGCTGCCTGGTCGAGACGGTCGATCTTGTTCCAAACCTCGATGATGGTGTCGGTGGCCTCGGGATCGATGCCGAGCTGGCTGAGCACCAGCTCGACATCGTGCTGCTGCGCCTCGGCATCCTCGTGCGACATGTCGCGGACGTGCAGGATCACGTCGGCCTCCAGCACCTCCTCGAGCGTGGCGCGGAAGGCGGCGACGAGCTGCGTCGGCAGGTTGGAGATGAAGCCCACGGTGTCCGACAGCATCGCCTTGCCGCCATGCGGCAGCGTGATCGCGCGCAAGGTCGGATCAAGCGTCGCGAACAGCATGTCGGCGGCCTGGACGTCGGCGCGCGTCAGGCGATTGAACAGCGTCGACTTGCCGGCATTGGTGTAGCCGACCAGCGCCACGACGCGATACGGCACGCGCTGGCGTCCGGCGCGATGCAGCCGCCGCGTCGCCTGGACCTTCTTCAGCTCGTTCTCGAGCCGCGTGATGCGGTCACCGATCAGGCGGCGGTCGGCCTCGATCTGGGTCTCGCCGGGACCGCCCATGAAGCCGAAGCCGCCGCGCTGGCGTTCGAGATGGGTCCAGGACCGCACCAGACGGCTGCGCTGATAGTTGAGATGCGCGAGCTCGACCTGCAGCGCGCCCTCCTTCGTCTTGGCGCGGCGGCCGAAGATCTCCAGGATCAAGCCGGTGCGGTCGAGCACCTTGGTGTTCCAGGCCTTCTCGAGGTTTCGCTGCTGGATCGGCGAGAGCGCGCAATCCATCACCACCAGCTCGACGCCATGGCCGGCGATCACGCCGGCAATCTCTTCGACCTTGCCCTTGCCGAGATAGGTCGCAGGGCGGATTTGCCCGATCGGCGCGAGAATGGCCTCGGCCACCGTCAGGTCGATGGCCCGCGCGAGGCCCGCCGCCTCGTCGATCCGTGCCTCGAAATCACGCATGTCGGATTGGCCTGCTTGCGCGCCATCGTCGCCGCGGCGCGCTCGCAAGTAGGGGCCGACCACGATGACGAGCCCGGTCCCCTTATTGTCATCCGGCCTCGACAGGCCGATGGTCCCTTCGCGATCGCGGGGTTCCAATCAGGTCACTCTCACGTCAGGTCACACTCACGCAGACGCGTCCTCGCCGCCTTCGAACAACTGGATCGGCGCGCCCGGCATGATGGTGGAGATCGCATGCTTGTAGACGAGCTGCGAGTGACCGTCGCGCCGGAGCAGCAGGCAGAAATTGTCGAACCATGTGACAATCCCCTGCAGTTTCACGCCATTGACCAGGAAGATCGTGAGCGGCGTCTTGGTCTTGCGGACATGGTTGAGAAAGGTGTCTTGTAGGTTTTGTGCGCGGTCGGCCGCCATTGTTGTTATCTCGCAGTCTTGTGCTTTTTCTTATTGAACCTTCGATGACCCGATCGCAGGCCCCGGATTCATCGAGGTGGCCCATGGTCCATTGAGATCCCCCTCGAGGGACCACGGGATGCCGGATTAGAAGACAGGCGAGCATATTAGGCAAGCCGCTTGCAAGGAGGCCGGTTCCAAAAGAACCGGATTCATCCGTAAAATTCCGGAAATGGACGAATTTTCCAATGTAAATTCGTCCAGTCGGCAAGTTTGGCCGAGCGGGAGCCTCAGCCGACGCCGAGCGCCTTCAGCTTGCGATGCAGGGCGGACCGCTCCATGCCCACGAACTCGGCCGTGCGCGAGATGTTGCCGGAGAAGCGGCTGATCTGGGCGATGAGATAGTCGCGCTCGAACACCTCGCGTGCCTCGCGCAACGGCAGTCCCATGATGTGCTCGCCATTGTTGCTGGTCGGCATCGCCGGCACCATCGATCCCACATCCGGCGGCAGCATGTCGGCGGTGATGATCACCTCCGGTCCGCCGGCGGCCAGAATCATGACGCGCTCGACGTTGTTGCGAAGCTGACGGACGTTGCCGGGCCACACATGCGACTGCAGCACGGCCATGGCGTCCTGGCCGATCTGCCGCTTCGGCAGGCCGGTCGTGGCCGAAATCTGCTCCATGAAATAGTCGATCAGCTCCGGAATGTCCTCGCGGCGCTCCGACAGCGGCGGAACCCGGATCGGAACCACCGACAGACGGTGATAGAGGTCCTCGCGGAAACGCCCGGCGGCAATCTCCTCCTCGAGATTCCGTGCGGTCGAGGAGATGATGCGCACGTCGACGTGCACCTTGGTGGTGCCGCCGGCGCGCTGGAACGTCTGGTCGACCAGCACGCGCAGGATCTTGTTCTGCGTCTCGCGCGGCATGTCGGCGATCTCGTCGACGAACAGCGTGCCGCCGTGGGCCTCTTCGAGCGCGCCGGTCTTGCGCGCCTGCTCGCCATTGGACTGCTCGATGCCGAACAGCTCCTCCTCCATCCGCTCCGGCGTGATCGCGGCGGCGTTGATGACGACGAACGGGCCCTCGGAGCGCGGCGACTGAGCGTGCAGCGAACGCGCGGCGAGCTCCTTGCCCGAGCCGGGAGGGCCGACGATCAGGATGCGGCTGTTGGCCTTGGCGGCGCGCTCGATGGTCTGGCGCAACTGGTTCATCGACGGCGAGCGGCCGGTCATGCTGCTCGCGGTCGGCGCCAGCTGCTTGAGCTCGCGCACCTCGCGCTTGAGCCGGGAATTCTCCAGCGCACGCGTCGCTACCAGAATCAGCCGGTCGGACTTGAACGGCTTCTCGATGAAGTCATAGGCGCCGCGCTTGATCGCGGCGACCGCCGTTTCGATGTTGCCGTGGCCGGAGATCATCACGACCGGAAGGTCGGGATGGTCCTTCTTGATCTGCTCGAGGAGCTGCAGACCGTCGAGCTTGGAGCCCTGCAGCCAGATGTCCAGGAACACCAGGTTGGGACGGCGGCTCGTGATCTCCGCGAGCGCCGAATCGCTGTCGCGCGCGGTTCGCGTCGTGAAGCCTTCGTCATCCAGGATGCCGGCGACCAGCTCCCGGATATCGGCTTCATCGTCGACAATCAGAATATCACTCGCCATGGGTCACGCCTGTCTCGTCAGCTGCCGGTTGCGGCTTGGATTTTTGGTTCATCATTGGTCGTTTGAACCGTGTCAGCGGTTTCGCCGCCAACCTCGGTCTTCTGCGCATTGTCAGACGCCGCCGCCTGCTCCTTCGCGCCCGTCTTCGCGGCCTGGCCGGAGACGGCAAAGCGCAGCCGCATCCAGGCGCCGCGCTGGCCGGGACGAAAATCGGACGCGTCCTTCAGCTCGAGCTTGCCGCCATGGTCTTCCAGCACGCGGCCGACGATCGCGAGCCCGAGGCCGGTGCCCTTGGCGCGGGTCGTGACATAGGGCTCGAGCAGCCGCTGCCGTGCCACCTTCGGCAGGCCGATGCCGTTGTCGATGACGTCGATCAGCACGTCCTCACCCTCGCGCGAGGCGACCACGTCGATACGGCCCTTGCCGAGCTCCGCCTCTGGCACCACCTCGATCGCCTCGGTGGCGTTCTTGATGATGTTGGTCAGCGCCTGCGAGATCAGGCGGCGATCGAACTGCGCGCGCAAGGGGTCCTGCTTGATCTCGGTCTCGATGTCGATCTCGGGATGCGCGACCTTCATCAGGAACACGGCCTGCCGCACGGTGTCGGCGACGTCCTCGCCTTCCATCACCGGCTTCGGCATCCGCGCGAACCGCGAGAACTCGTCGACCATTCGCCTGATGTCGTCGACCTGCCGCACGATCGTCTCGGTACATTGCTCAAATATCGCCTTGTCCTCGGTGATGACCTTGCCGAATTTGCGGCGAATTCGCTCTGCGGACAGTTGAATTGGCGTCAGCGGATTCTTGATCTCATGCGCGATGCGCCGCGCGACGTCGCCCCAGGCCGAGGTGCGCTGCGCCGACACCAGCTCGGTGATGTCGTCGAGCGTGATGATGTAGCTGTCGCGCGCCTGGTTGGTCTGCTCGGCGGTGACGCGCACCGACAGATTGCGCTCGTGGCCGTCGCGCTGGATCGTGATCTGACCCTGCACCAGCCGCTGCTTGCCCTCGCGCGCGGTCTTCATCATGTCGTCGAGCTCGGGCAGCACGTCGGAGAGCGGATGATCGAGCACCTCCTGCTCGGCATGTCCGATCAGCTTCTCGGCCGAGCGGTTGAGGATGCCGACGCTGCCAGAGGCATCGACGCCGATGATGCCGGCGGAGGCCGACGACAGTACCGCCTCGATGAAGCGGCGCCGGCTGTCGATCAATTCGCTGGCGCTGACCAGCTCGTCGCGCTGCGTGCGCAGCTCCTGCGTCATCTTGTTGAAGGTCTGGCCGAGCTGGGCGAGATCGCCCTCCGAGCGATGCACCGGGACCTGGACGTTGAGATCGCCGGTCGACACGGTGTTGGCGGCATTCATCAATTGCCGGATCGGCGCCACCAGCCAGTTGGCGAAGTTCAGCCCGATCAGCACCGAGGCCATCAGGATGGTCAGCGCGATCACCGCGAACATCAGCGCGAAGGCGATCTGGATGCCGAAGCGGCGCGCCTCGACCTGGGCGTATTCGGCGACCGACAGCTCGGTCTGCTTGAGCTGCTCGACGACCTGCGGATCGAGCGGACGCGCGACGTAGAGGAAGGTGTCGTTGAACGCGCGCAGCCGGATCACCGCGGCGACGTAGTTCGACTCCGGCAGGACCGCGATCTCGGGCTCCTCCTCGCGGACATTGTTGAGGAACTCGGGTGCCGGCGGCGAATAGGCCAGTTGCACCCCGCCGGTCTCGGCCCAGACGATCGGATTGGTGTTCTTGTCGATGATCATCGCGCCCGGCAGGTTGCGCGAGGCGGCGCTGGTGGTGAGCAGCTCGCGGAAGCTGGCGCGGTCCTGGTCGAACAGCGGCCGCGCGCGTGCGATGTCGGTCGCCATGCCGATGATGTCGCCGCGGATGAACTGCGCGTGCTCCTGCATGTAGGCGCGCGCGATGGTCAGCGAGTTCTGGATCGCGACTTTCGCTGGTCCGGAGAACAGCCGGTCGAGGCCGCGATCGATGGTGACGTTGGCCGCCACGGCGACCAGCACCGCCGGCAGGACCGCGATCACCGAGAACAGGCTGACGATCTGGACGTGCAGCCGTGCCGCCGCCCGGCCGCGCCGGCGGGCCTGCACCACCTGCCAGACCTCGCGGATGATGATCCCGACCAGGACCAGGATCGTTCCGGCGTCGATCAGGTAGAAGGTCTTGACCACGTCGGTCGTGGGCTCGACCGGGGTCAGCCCGACCAGCACGATGAAGGTGAGGAAGGCCGACAGCAGCGCGAGCGCCACCGCCACCGGCGCCAGCCAGGTGCGCCAAGTCCAGCGCCGGCCCTCGGTGGACGACGAATCGAAGGGGGTGGCCGATGTCTCTGCGCTGGTCATTCCGGCAAGGTGGGTGATGCTGAACGCGGCACGTCCGGGAATCGGACTGATGCATTCCTACCACGCTGTTGCCAAATTGCGACAAATCCGCGGCGCCGGAGCGCGTCGCGGATTTGTCTACATTAATTCTCACCTGAGGCGGGTCCGAGCCCGCCGTAGAGGTATCAAATAACCGTCAAGCGCCGCTGCGGTACACTTGAATGTCGAGGTCGCGGATCTTCTTGCGCAGCGTGTTGCGATTGAGGCCGAGCAGATCGGCGGCGCGGATCTGGTTGCCGCGCGTCGCCGCCAGCGCTGCCGTCAGCAGCGGAATCTCGATCTCCTTGAGGATGCGGTGGTACAGCCCCGGCGGCGGCACGCCGTTGGGAAATCCCTGGAAGTGCGAGGACAGATAGGCCTCCACTGCTCCGCCCAGATTGTCGATCGAGGTCGGCGTGTTCGAGCCGGTGGTCACCGCCGGCGGCGCCAGCTCGCCATCGATGACTGACGCCGTGATGACGTCCTGCGGATACAGCGCGGCCAAACGCCGGGCGAGATTCTCCAGCTCGCGGACATTGCCCGGCCAGCGGTGCTGCTTGAGCCGCTCCAGCGCCGCGGCATCGAGCTTCTTCGGCGGCAGCCCGTCCTTCTCGGCCAGCGCGAAGAAGTGGCGGACGAGATCCGGCAGGTCCTCGATGCGTTCGCGCAGCGGCGGCAGCCGCAGGGGCACGACGTTGAGGCGGAAGAACAGATCTTCCCGGAAAAGCCCCTGCTGGATCAGGATGCGCAGGTCCTTGTTGGAGGCGGCGACGATGCGCACGTCGGTCTTGATCGGGGTGCGGCCGCCGACGGTGGTGTACTCGCCCTGCTGCAGCACGCGCAAAAGCCGCGTCTGCGCCTCCATCGGCATGTCGCCGATCTCGTCCAGGAATAAGGTGCCGCCCTCGGCCTGCTCGAAGCGGCCGGAGGCGCGGGTGTTGGCACCGGTGAAGGCGCCGCGCTCGTGCCCGAACAGTTCCGATTCAATCAGGTCGCGCGGGATCGCCGCCATGTTGACCGCGACGAACGGCCCGTTGCGGCGCTTGCCGTAATCGTGCAGCGCGCGCGCCACCAGCTCCTTGCCGGTGCCGCTCTCGCCCGAGATCATCACCGTGAGATCGGTCTGCATCAGCCGCGCCAGCACGCGGTAGATGTCCTGCATCGCCGGCGAGCGGCCGACCAGCGGAATCGATTCGAACTCGCCGTCGTCGGGCTGGCTCGCCGCGCGCTCCTTCGGCTCGGCCAAGGCACGGCCGACGATCGCGATCAGCTCCTTCAGGTCGAACGGCTTCGGCAGATACTCATAGGCGCCGCGCTCCGACGCCTTGATGGCGGTCATGAAGGTGTTCTGCGCGCTCATGACGATGACCGGCAGGTTCGGCCGCATCTTCTTGATCCGCGGCAGCAGGTCGAACGCGTTCTCGTCCGGCATCACCACGTCGGTGATGACGAGATCGCCCTCGCCCTGGCTCACCCAGCGCCACAGCGTCGCGGCATTGCCGGTCAGCCGCACCTCATAGCCGGCGCGTGACAGCGCCTGGTTCAGGACCGTGCGGATGGCCGTATCGTCGTCGGCAACGAGAATGCTACCTGCAGGCATAGGTGGTCCTCAATTTGATCCCTGTGAGGCATGCAACGGCGTCCCCGAAACGTCATCGCCATGGCTGTGATTTGGGCTTTGGTCTGGTTGTTTGGTTGCGCTGTACATCGGCATCAGCACCCGGAAGGTCGTCTTGCGCGGCTGCGACTCGCACTCGATGATCCCGCCATGGTCGCCGACGATCTTCGCGACCAATGCAAGTCCGAGGCCGCTTCCGGTCGGCTTGGTGGTCACGAACGGATCGAACAGATTGGGCATCAGGTCTTCCGGCACGCCGGGGCCGTTGTCCCTGACGCAGAACTCCAGCGGCAGCGACACCCGCGATTTCTTGCCGGGCACCGACAGGCGCACGCCCGGGCGGAACGCCGTGGTGAGCTGGATTTCCGCATCCGAGCCGAGATCGACGACCGCTTCCGCGGCATTCTTGACCAGGTTCAGGAACACCTGGATCAGTTGATCCTGGTTGGCGAGCACCGGCGGCAACGACGGATCGTAGTCCTCGACGAAGCGGATGTTGCGGGCAAAGCCGGACTGCGCCAGCCGCTTCACGTGATCGAGCACGGAATGGATGTTCACGGGCCCGCGCGCCACCGGGCGGTCGTCGCCGAACACCTCCATGCGGTCGACCAACGTGACGATGCGGTCGGCCTCGTCGCAGATCAGCCGGGTCAGCATGCGGTCCTCGGAGGAGGCCTGCTGCTCCAGGAGCTGCGCGGCGCCGCGGATGCCCGACAGCGGGTTCTTGATCTCGTGCGCGAGCATCGCGGCCAGTGCGATCACCGAGCGCGCGGCGCTGCGATGGGTGAGCTGGCGGTCCATCTTGTCGGCGATGGTGCGCTCCTGCAGCATCACCACGATATGGCCGGGCCGCTCCGGCAGCGGCGCGACGTGCAGGTCGACGAGCCGATCGGCGCCGGTGCGCGGCGTCCCCAGATCGACCTTGTACTCGTTGACCGGCGCGCTGGTGGTGCGGACCTGATCGATCAGCGCCAGCAGCGGAGAGCCGAACGGCACCAGCTTCTTCAGCGACTGCCGCTGCAGAAACTGGGTGGAGGAATCGAAGAACGATTCCGCCGCCATGTTGGCGTCCATGATCATGCCGTCCGGGCCGATGACGAGGACCGGATTCGGCAGGGCGTTGAGGATGGCGTCGCCATCCGAGGGAAGTCGCTTGCGCTGTTCTGCGGCTGAGCTCATGCGGCTGCACTCCAGGCAAAATCGTCGAAGGCCTCACGCAGCGCCCGATGCACCAAGGACGGCTGCTCGGACGTCAGGATACGGTCGCGCCAGGCCTTCAGTTTTTCGGCCGGCGCTTGCGCGTGCTGGGCGGCGACGTCGAGCCCCCAACTGAGATGCTTGCGGGCGTGGCGCAGGCCGACACGCGCGCCATAGTGACGGCAGATCTCGTCATAGAGCGCGGTGAGAAGACTGAGCTGCTGCGCCAGCTCCGGCGCGCCCTCTTCCGCACCGCCCTCGAGTCGGCGGCCGATCTGGCCGGGCAGCCAGGGCTGGCCTTGCGCGCCGCGCCCGATCATCACGGCATCGGCGCCGGAGGCGTCGAGCGCCTCGCGCGCGTCCTCATAGCTGGTGATGTCGCCGTTGACGACGACCGGCAGATCGACGGCGTCCTTCACGGCGCGCACCGCGCTCCAGTCGGCTTCGCCCTTGTAGAACTGCTGCCGCGTACGGCCGTGCACGGTGATCAACTGCACGCCCGCGGCCTGCGCGCGGCGCGCCAGCTCCGGCGCATTCAGGCTGCGCTCGTCCCAGCCGAGCCGCATCTTCAGGGTCACGGGCACATCGACGGCCTCGACCGTCGCCTCGATCAAGGTCAGCGCATGATCGAGATCGCGCATCAGGGCCGAGCCGGACTGGCCGCCGGTCACGTGCCGTGCCGGGCAGCCCATGTTGATGTCGATGATCTCGGCGCCGCCATCCTCGGCGACCTTCGCGCCCTCGGCCATCCAATGCGCCTCGCAGCCGGCGAGCTGCACCACATGCGGCCCGACGCCGCTCGCCTCGCAGCGCAACCGGGATATCCACCGCCCGCGCACGAGATCGTCGCTCGCAGTCATCTCGGACACCACCAGCCCGGCGCCGAGCTCGGCCGCGAGTCGGCGGAACGGCGCGTCGGTGATCCCCGACATCGGCGCGAGAATGGCCCGGTTGGCGAGCGAAACGTCGCCTATCTTCAAGGCTTTGGCTTGTGTATTGGCCGGACCGGTCACGAACGACTCTTAAAGCTCTTTGGACGCATCATCGCGTCTGCGCTGCACTCTCAAGCACAAATCTTGTGCAGTCAAGCGTCATGCCTACACTTTAGCCAAGACGATCGGCATTTCAAGTGCAGTGCAGCAAAATATGCTTGTTCGGCAGTCATGGTAAACCCGTGAGCCGCCGGATTTTTGCATGGCTCGGCAAGGTGCTCGCAGGCGGCAGGTGCGACCGCCCCCCTCAACGCGCCAGCGGATCCCGGCGCTTGTGTCGCGATCGCAGGTGCCGTTCATGCGACGTGTGATCCTGCTCGCTTAACATCTTCTGCAGATGTAAGAAGCCGCGAACCCCATCATCCTCATCAGCATCGATACCCTGTTCCCATGACGACTTCTCAGCGGACTGCAGCCATTCTCGTCGCGGCCGGACGTGGCCTGCGCGCCGGCGCCGGCGGTCCGAAGCAATATCGCATGATCGGCGGCCGCACGGTCATCCATCGCGCGCTCGCCGCCTTCGCCGATCACCCCGAGGTGGCGGTGGTCCAGCCGGTGGTGAACCCCGACGACATCGACATCTTCAACGCAGCCGTCTTCGGCCTGCGCCACGAGGCCCCAGCGCATGGCGGTGCGACGCGACAGGCCTCGGTGCTCGCGGGCCTGGAAGCGCTGGCGCCGCACAAGCCCGACATCGTGCTGATCCACGATGCCGCGCGTCCGTTCGTCACGCCCGCCGTGATCTCGCGCGCGATTCGAGCGGCCGGCAAGACCGGCGCGGCGATTCCCGTGGTGCCGGTCACCGACACCATCAAGGAAGTCGGCACGGGCGGCGACATCACCGCGACACCGGAGCGCGCGAAGCTGCGCATCGCCCAGACGCCGCAGACCTTCAAGTTCGACACGATCCTGGAGGCACACCGCCGCGCCGCGCGCGACGGCCTCACCGAGTTCACAGATGATGCGGCGATCGCCGAATGGGCGGGATTGACCGTCGCGACCTTTGAGGGCGATGTTGCCAACATGAAGCTCACCACACCGGAAGATTTCGTGCGCGAGGAAGCGCGCCTTGCCGCGCAGCTCGGCGACATCCGGACCGGCACCGGCTACGACGTCCACGCCTTCGGCGAAGGCGACCATGTCTGGCTGTGCGGCCTGCGCGTGCCGCATAGCAAGGGGTTCCTTGCCCACTCCGACGGCGACGTCGGTCTGCACGCTCTGGTTGATGCAATTTTGGGCGCCCTGGCCGATGGCGACATCGGCTCGCACTTCCCACCCTCCGACATGAAGTGGAAAGGCGCCGCATCCGACCAGTTCTTGAAATACGCCATCGAGCGCGTGACCGCGCGCGGCGGCCGCGTTGCCAATCTCGAGGTCACGATGATCTGCGAGCGCCCGAAGATCGGCCCGCTGCGCGACCAGATGCGCGCCCGCATCGCCGAGATCACCGGCGTCGACATCTCGCGCATCGCGGTCAAGGCCACCACCAGCGAGCGGCTCGGCTTCACCGGCCGCGAGGAAGGCATCGCAGCGACGGCGAGCGCGACGATCCGTCTGCCGTGGAGCGCCTAGAGGCGCACCACCCTGTCACCGCTCATGGAGCTTTCGATCTGACGGTCGGATGAGGACAACGCAGCCATGGCCAGCGAACGTCAAATCGGCTCTACCAGCGCGCTGGCCCGCTCGCTGCTCGACCTCTGCCGGTCGCGCAAGCTGATGATCGCGACCGCCGAGTCCTGCACCGGCGGCCTGGTCGCCGCGGCCCTGACCGACATCCCCGGCTCCTCCGACGTCATCGACCGCGGCTTCGTCACCTACTCGAACGAGGCCAAGCGCGCGATGCTCGGCGTCGAGGCTTCGACGCTGCAGACCTTCGGCGCCGTCTCCAAGGAGACCGCGATCCAGATGGCGGTCGGCGCCCTGGAACGCGCCGACGTCGATCTCGCGGTGGCCATCACCGGCATCGCCGGCCCCGGCGGCGCCACCCCCGGCAAGCCGGTCGGCCTGGTCCATTTCGCCGTCGCCGCCCGCGACGGCCGCATCACCCACCGCGAACACCGCTTCGGCGCCATCGGCCGCAGCACCGTGCGCACGCGCTCGGTGCTGGAAGCCCTGCGCCTGCTGATGGAGCTGGCGCGGCCACAGGTCGCTGCCAAGCCGAAACGCGCGGCAGCGACGCGACTACGTCCGCGCGTGGCCCGCACGCCGCGGCTGCATCCGGTCAAGCGGCCGAGGCGGCCCCGGACGTAGTTGGAAGTGACGCGCGCGGCTCTCGCCGCATCGTCATCGCGGGCGCAGCGACGCGATCCAGTTTTACCGACCTGCATCGTCGAGCTGGTGCTCCTGACGGATCGATCGCGAACCGAACCGCGGCTGGAATTGCGCTTCATCGGCGCGGTCGAGGTCAGGATCGGACACCTGGACCGCATGGACGGCTTCCGTCTGGACGTCAGGGACATCGGTCATTGGCAGCGGGAGAGAATACGCTTCGAGGTGGTCGATGACGAATCGCAGTTGCTATCTCTGCAATGTGTCGATTTTGAATTCCTCCTGATCGGTTACGCTGAAGGCACGATCAATTGAGCATCGAAAGTGCGCCTCGCAATGTTGATAAACGGAGAGTTGCCGCACGATCTCGAAAGCGTGATTTAACAATGTTGTCATGAATCAAGCTTGCGCTGGCGTTGAACCGTCAAGGACATCGCGACGACGGACGCGAAGCGCTCCTGACAGCATGACAAGCTCGCTAGACCATCGCGCACCGCGAACTTGATCGACCCCCCCCCGCGAGAGCGCGCCGAGCTACATGTCAGGAGGAGATCATATTGCTAGACCGCACATTCGCTGCCCTCTCGTTCGTCCTCCTACTCCTGACCTCCTCCGCCCAAGCCGCTGGCTTGCAGCTCTTGGAGGTCGATCACGGATTCCACGGCATCATCTGGACGCCTTGCGCCGCAGACGCCGGTAGCGTGCCGGTTGGAAGCCTCGCGATCCCAGGGCTGGAGACACTGCCCGGGGTAAAGAATTGTCCAATCAATGGCACGAAGCTGCCATTGGTCGTCATGTCCCACGGTCGCGGCGGCTGGATCGGTGGAAACCACGATGTTGCGGAAGCGCTGGCGGACGCGGGATTCATCGTCGCGGCGATCAACCATCCCGGCGACAGTGTCGGTGACCTGGCGCAGCGCGACAGCCTGTCGGTCTGGCTCTCACGGCCGCAGGACATGATGCATCTGATCGATTTCATGTTGAACGATTGGACAAGCAGAGCCGCGATTGATCCGGGCCGGATCGGCTTCTTCGGCTTTTCGCGCGGTGGCTACACCGGAACCGTTCTCGCCGGCGTCGACCCGGACTTTCAAAGGGTGGCGCACTACTGCACGCAACAGAACCCGTTCTGCGAGCAGGTCCGCAATGGCGAGTTTCCCAGAAGCTGGCCGCACGACGAGAGGATCAAGGCGGCCGTGCTGGCCGACGCCGCCCACACGGTCGGATTCACGCGAGCAAATCTCGCGAGCATCAAGATTCCCCTCCAGGTCTGGCGCTCGGAACTCGGCGGCAACGGGGTCGATCCGGAAGGGACCGCCCGCGTAACCGCGAGCCTTCCCGGCACGCCCGAGGTCCACACCGTGCCCGCCGCGCATTTTGCTTTCCTCGCGCCGTGCTCCGCAGAGCTCGCGGCCGCCGTCCCGCGCATCTGTGCTGATACGCCTGCGGATTTCGACCGCGCGGCGTTTCACCGAGAGTTTGACGCCCAGGTCGTCAGGTTCTTCTCCGAGAAGCTGGGCAAGTAGGATCCGTGGCAGAACCTGCGTTCCGCCGCGTCGCTCTCAAGCGCGCCAGAACGGGCGCCGGCACAGCCGCCGCGCCTCGTCGCGTGTCAGGCCGTAGTCCTGCAGCACCTCGTCGGCGATCCGCGGCAACTCCCGGGCAAAGCGGCGGCGCTCGCGCCAGCGCTCCCACCGGAGCCGCAACCATGACGCGGGCTTGAGGTCGGCGCAGCTTTGATGGGGAGCCGGTGGCGCCAAGTAGTAGATCTTGGCGCCCGGCCTGGGCGAGATGGGATGGCGCGACAAGGGATCACGACCGAGCGCGCAGAGCCCCGGCGATCGCGAGGCGCCGCGGAGCATACGCTCCTCGATGGCGATGACCCTCGGATCGTCGGTCGTGCTCAGCATGGCGGGCTCCCCTTCAAATGAAGAACCTGCCGGCAACAAAAAAGCCGCCAGGTCCCTGGCGGCTGTTCGGATCAAATGCTGCAAATCGTCAGATTGTGCGTGATCCTCCCGCCGCCCGCGAGCTACGGTGCGTGATGCGACCAAAACGATGGGTGGCGACGGTGATCATGGCAGGCTCTATAGCCGATCCATCTGAGGTTGTCATCCATCGAATGGATGCGAGGCCGAGCGGCCTCCCCCAAATTTGCTCAGGACGGAAAAGCAGCGACGGTCCGCGCAAGTTGCCGCGCCAACGGTCCAGGCAGAGCCTCATCGAAAATCCGGCTCAGCGTGCGGTAATACCAGATCGTCCCATCCCTTCCACCGGTGAAGCGTTGCCACACGACGTCGCCCACCTCATCAAGGTCGCTCGCGATCGCTTCCGCGTTGTCAACCTTGTCAGCGAGCGAGACCAGCAGCGATGACGCCGGCTTGAGCGGCAGCCGGGCGAGATAGGCTTCCTTCCGCGGGCGCCATTCGGGCTTCGGATCGACCCAGGAATCCGTGCAGTCCGCGATGATCCCGGCGACGCCATCGCCAAAACGCCGGCGGATCTCATCCAGCGTGGCCTGCCCGCCCTGGTCCTCGGCGGCGTCATGCAACAGCCCCGCGATAGCCTGCACCTCGCTGCCGCCCGCCGACAGCACGCGGCTGGAGACGCTCAGCAGATGCGCGACGTAGGGTACGTTGCTGCCCTTTCTCAATTGGGTCCGGTGCAGCCTTGTCGCATAGACGAGCGCTTCGTCGTAGAGATGAGAGAGTGACATTGCTTGCTTTCTTCTCTGGCTGACGCAGGGTCAGACCGATGGTTCGTCGTTGGTCATTATCGGCATTGTTCCAATCATTGGGCACCACGTCGAGCATCATCCTAGCCGCCCCGTCGGGCAAATCAGCTGGCGTGCGCAACAGCGGAGAGCCCGTTTCCGGTGCCTTGCTGCGATCGAAGCGCATCGCGAGGGCGTGCGCCAAGACACTGATTTCCTCAATCCGTTCAATGTCCGACTCACTGTCCAGTCCTACCGACGAAAATATTGCCGTTTCTATTTTACAGAACTCGTGTTTCCCTCCCCTCATCCCGCCTCGACACGAGGGGCGTATCGCGATCGTCACGACACGCGAGGTGGGAAGGCGATGGCCGCCGGGGGCCGCAGCGCGTCTTGGACGTGCGGACGAACGGCTCTTGGCGGACGTGAAGTCGCAGCGTCCTGACACCCCGAAGCTGGTGTCACGCCGGTGGAGATGATGATCCGCCGGTCACGGGGGCAAGACAGCCGGTCCCCGGGGAGACTGCGTATAAGCGTGAAGACCGTCGCGCGGGGAATGCCGGGATGTCTCGGCTGCACCTGTGGTACCTGCCGCCTGCATTTTTTTCCGCAGGCGGGCCATGGGGGCGGCGAGCTCCCGGCATTCCCTGCGCCCTCGTGATCTGAGAGGGTTCGTTGACAGCCAGAGCCCGGGCGCGGTGGCGCCGCGGAGGTTGCGGCTGCTCGTCCGCTGGATGCCATCCCTCACCAGCCGGATCGCGATCGCCGACGATTATCGCTCGCGCCGCCACGGCTAAAGGTTTTGGTTAATTTTGTCCTGCTACGTCTCGCGCATTCTTCTCTGACAGTGGATTCGGGACCCCATGGCTTTCTTCTCCGGCAAGTCGGCTGATCGCACGCATAACCTCCTGATGACGGAGCTGTTCGAACGTCATCGCGACGCCATCCTGGTGATGTCGGACGGCAAGATCATCGCCTGCAACGAGACCGCGGTCCGATTCGGCGGCTTCCGCAGCAAGCAGGACCTGCTGTCGCGTTCGCCGGCGACCATGGCGCCGGAGTTCCAGCCCGATGGCAAGCGCTCCGCCGACGTGGTGCGCGAGATGGATGCCAAGGCGAGGCGCGAGGGCCACGCGACGTTCGAGTGGACCACCAAGCGCGCCGACGGCAGCCCGGCGCTGGTCCAGATCACGCTGGTGCCGACCCAGGTCGAGGGCCAGACCTACGTCATGAGCTTCCGCCGCGATCTCTCCGACCTCGTCGCCGCTCGCGAGGAGAAGAAGCGCGCGCTCGACCGGATCGCCAAGGATTTCGAGACCTCGGTCGGCGCCATCGCCAATGCGATCTCCGGCGCCTCGCGCGAGGTCGAGACCACGGCGGCCTCGCTGACGACGACCGCGGATCAGGCCGCGCAACGCGTGGCGCTGGTGGCGTCGGCGTCGAACTCCGCCTCGTCCAACGTGCAGTCGGTGGCCGGCGCCACCGAGGAGCTGTCGACCTCGGTCAGCGAGATCAACCGTCAGGTTGCGACCTCCTCGACCATCGCCGCCGAGGCGGTCGAGGCGTCCTCGCGCACCAACGATCTCGTCAACAGCCTGGCGGACGCCGCGGCCAAGATCGGCGCGGTCACCGACATGATCAACGCGATCGCGAGCCAGACTAACCTGCTGGCGCTGAACGCGACGATCGAGGCGGCACGCGCCGGCGATGCCGGCCGCGGCTTCGCCGTCGTGGCCTCGGAGGTGAAGAGCCTGTCGAGCCAGACCGCCAAGGCGACCGACGAGATCAGCGCGCACATCAGCGCGATGCAGCGCGCCACCAGCGACACCGTGGCTGCGATCCAGGGCATCGGCGGCACCATCGGCCAGATCAGCGAGATCGCCAAGACCATTGCGACCGCGGTCGACCAGCAGGGCCACGCGACGCAGGAGATCGCCCGCTCGGTCAGCCAGGCCGCCAGCGGCACCCGCGAGGTCGCCACCAACATCGGCTCGGTCAGCCAGACGGTGGAATCGGCCGGCGGCGCAGCGCGGCAGATGCTGGGTGCAGCTGGCCAGCTCGCCAAGCACGCCGACGAGCTGCGCGGCAAGGTGAAGGACTTTTTGACCGCCGTGCAGGCGGCGTAGGTTTCGGTCGCGGCTCGACGTGTCCGCGATCAGAACGGCTCCGCGGCGATGTCGCGGAGCAGCTGTTTGAAGCGTGGATAGGATTTTGAAGCCAAGTTGCGCTGGCCACGGCTTCGTGGGTGCAACTTGCTGTGAGTTGGCAGGCCGCCAGCCTCACCCTCCGCTGTCATCCCGGGCAAGCCGCAGCGGCGCAACGCGCCGCGGAGGCGCCGACCCGGGATCCATACGCCGCAGCAGATGTGGTGAGACGAGCTCGGAGTTACCTGCCTGCCGCCACAAGCAGTCCTGTGGTTATGGATCCCCGCTTTCGCGGGGATGACGACGGAGGGTGAGGCGCCCTCTATCGTCTACCACTGGAAGACATGGAGAAAGACTTACGTCGACGACACCGCTGGCTTGCGGCCGTAGATCGCATCGGCGCGCTTTTCGAACGCCGCCGACATGCGCGCGAAGATGGTGTCGAACATCGAGCCCATCAGCATCGCCAGCATACGGCTCTTGAACTCATAGGCGATGAAGAACGTCACCTCGCAGGCGCCCTGCTCGCGCGGCTCGAAGCTCCAGCGGTTTTCCAGGCTGGAGAACGGCCCGCTGACATACTCGACCAGGATGTTGCGCTTGGCCCGATCCAGCGTAACCCGGCTGGTGAAGGTCTCCTTCACGAGCTTGAACGACACCGTCATGTCGGCGACGACGACCTCGATACCGTCAGGCTTCTGGCTGTGCTGGCGCACCACCAGCTTCTCGCACAGCGGCACGAACTCCGGATAGCGCTCGACATCGGCGACGAGGTCGAACATCTGCTCGGCCGTGTGCGGCACGCGCCGCTTGTTGGAAAATCTCGGCATCTCGTCTCGATCAGCGCGCCATGGCTTCGCGCGCGGCCTTCAGCTTGGCGAAATCCTCGCCGGCGTGGTGCGAGGAGCGCGTGAGCGGGCTCGCCGACACCATCAGGAAACCCTTGGTGTAGGCGACGGTCTCATAGCCGGAGAACTCCTCCGGCGTGACGAAGCGCATCACGGCGTGGTGCTTCCTCGTCGGCTGCAGATACTGCCCGATGGTGAGGAAATCGACCTCGGCCGAGCGGAGGTCGTCCATCACCTGCAGCACCTCGTGGCGCTCCTCGCCGAGGCCAACCATGATGCCGGACTTGGTGAAGATGGTGGGGTCGATCTCCTTGACCCGCTGCAGCAGCCGGATCGAGTGGAAGTAGCGCGCGCCGGGCCGAACCGAGAGGTAGCGCGATGGCACGGTCTCGAGATTGTGGTTGAAGACGTCGGGCTTGGCGGCGACGACCTGCTCCAGCGCGCCGTCCTTGCGCAGGAAGTCGGGCGTCAGCACCTCGATCGTGGTGGTCGGACATTTCGCGCGGATGGCGCGGATGGTCGCGGCGATATGGCCGGCTCCGCCGTCGGCGAGATCGTCGCGGTCGACCGAGGTGACGACGACATGGGCGAGGCCGAGCTTGAAGGTCGCCTCCGCGACGTGCTCCGGCTCGCCGGCGTCGAGCGCCTCGGGCAGGCCGGTCTTGACGTTGCAGAAGGCGCAGGCCCGCGTGCAGGTGTCGCCCATGATCATGAAGGTGGCGTGCTTCTTGTCCCAGCACTCGCCGATATTCGGGCAGCCGGCCTCCTCGCATACGGTGACGAGGCCGTTCTCGCGCACGATGTTGCGGGTATCGGCGTAGCCGCGGGTGGTCGGCGCCTTGACGCGGATCCAGGCAGGCTTCGCCGGCGAGATCGAGTCCGGCCGGTTCGCCTTCTCGGGGTGGCGGGGGCGCAGCGGCGTGTTCGCGTTGATGTCGACGATGGTGACCATGGGATTCGCACAAACCTCTGTTGCGCCCTAGCTATTCCGTGCCGCGGCGCGCCGCAACCGGCTGGCCGAGGATACCAGGGCATGGCAGATATGGGCAGCGCGGAACAGCGCTCAGCACGGCGGATTTCCTTGAGAATGGCGCAAAAACCGGCAAAAGCCCCCGGGGTTTCACGGCCCCGGCGCAATGCTGCGGCCAAGCGGCTGACGCGGGCGTTCTTCGCCCGCGAGGTGCTCGCGGTGGCGCCGGAGCTGATCGGGGCGACCTTTCTGGTCGACGGCGTCGGCGGGACCATCGTCGAGGTCGAGGCCTATCACCACACCGACCCGGCGGCGCATTCGTTCCGGGGCCCGACGCCGCGCAACCAGGTGATGTTCGGCCCGCCCGGTTTCGCCTACGTCTACCGCTCCTACGGCATTCACTGGTGCATGAACTTCGTCTGCGAGGTGGAGGGCTCGGCGAGCGCGGTCCTGATCCGGGCGATCGAGCCGACCTTCGGGATCGACGAGATGCGGCGGCGGCGCGGGCTGGAGGATGTCAAGGCACTATGCTCGGGGCCGGGCAAGCTGACCGAGGCGATGGGGATCACGATCGCCCATAATGGCCTGGCGCTGGATGCTCTACCGATCGAGCTGTTCGCCCGACCTGAGGATGTAGAGATCGTCACCGGCGTCCGCATCGGCATCACCAAGGCGGTCGAGCTGCCGTGGCGCTTCGGGCTCAAGGGCTCTAGGTTCGTGAGCAAGCGGTTTCCGCGCTAAGCCGCCGGCCGTCATTCCGGGAAGGTCCGAAGGACCAGACCCGGAATCTCGAGATTCCAGGTTCGATGCTTCGCATCGCCCCGGAATGACGGAGGAGGGAGAACGACGTCACGCGCCCTGCAGCCGCGACAACGCCTCTTGGAACTTGGCCTTGCGCGCCAATGCCGCCTCGCGCTTTTCCTTCTCCTCCTCGACCAGTTCCTCGGGCGCGTTGGCGACGAACTTCTCGTTGCCGAGCTTCTTGTCGACGCGCTCGATATCGGCCTCGGCCTTGGCGATTTCCTTTCCAAGGCGGGTGCGCTCGGCGGCGAGATCGACGACGCCCTTGAGCGGCAGCGCGGCGACCTCGCCGCGCACGACGAGCTGGGCGGAGCCTTCGGGCGCCGTATCGGCGAAGGAGATGTCGGAGAGACGCGCAAGGCGCTTGATGACCTCGCTCCAGCGCGGTGCGCGATCCCTCGTCTCGGCGGAGGCACCGACGAGCGCGAGCGGCATCAGAGTCGCCGGCGGGATGTTCATCTCGGCGCGGACCGAGCGGATGGACGTGACGAGATCGACCACCCAGCCGATCTCGGCCTCGGCCGCCTCGTCCTTGAAGCTGGCGGCGTCGAACGAGACCAGCAGCGGCGGCACCAGGGGGTCGCCGAAGCTGGCGGCCGACAGCGCGGCGATCTCGGCGACCGTCGGCCTGTCGGTGCGGTGCGGCCAGGGTGACAGGGTCAGCAGACTGTCGCGCTTGGCGGTCGACTCCCACAGGGCCTCGGTGATGAAAGGCATGAAGGGATGCAGGAGCTTGAGGATCTCGTCGCGCGCCCAGGCCACCATCGCGCGGGTCTCGGCCTTGGCGGGGCCGTCCTCGCCGAGCAGGGTCGGCTTGGAGAGCTCGACATACCAGTCGCAATAGACGTCCCAGACGAAGCGGTAGATCGCATTAGCCGCGTCGTTGAAGCGATACGCCTCCAGCGCCTCGGTGACCTCGCGCGTGGCGGCGGCAGCCTCATGGGCGATCCAGCGGTTCAGCGTCTCCTTGGCGGAGCCCGGATCGAAGCCGTCCGGCACGGCGCAACCGTTCATCTCGGCGAAGCGGCTGGCGTTCCAGAGCTTGTTGGCGAACTTGCGGTAGCCGTCGACGCGCTGGGTCGACAGCTTGATGTCGCGGCCCTGCGCCGCCATCGCGGCGAGCGTGAAGCGCAGCGCGTCGGCGCCGTGCTCGTCGATCAGCGCGAGCGGATCGATGACGTTGCCTTTCGACTTCGACATCTTGGCGCCCTTCTCGTCGCGGACGAGCGCATGGATGTAGACCGTCGAGAACGGCACTTCCTTCATGAAGTGAAGGCCCATCATCATCATTCGGGCGACCCAGAAGAAGATGATGTCGAAGCCGGTGACCAGCACGTTGGTCGGATAGTAGCGCTTCACCTCGGGCGTGGCGTCCGGCCAGCCGAGCGTCGAGAACGGCCACAGCGCCGAGGAGAACCAGGTGTCGAGCACGTCCTCGTCACGCGTGATGAAGCCTTCGCGCTTGTTGCGGTCGAGCGCCATCTCGCGGCCCTGCTCGGCCGTGATGACCTCCTGCTCGACGTAGTAGCCGATCGCGTGGCCGACGGCCTCCTCCTCGGTCTCGGCGACGAACACCTTACCGTCAGGGCCGTACCACGCGGGAATCTGGTGACCCCACCACAGCTGGCGGGAGATGCACCAGGGCTGGATGTTCTCCATCCAGTCGAAATAGGTCTTCTCCCAGTTGCGCGGCACGAACGTCGTCGCGCCCGACCTGACGGCTGCGATCGCCGGCTGCGCCAGGGTCTTGGCGTCGACATACCACTGGTCGGTCAGATATGGCTCGATCACGACACCGGAGCGGTCGCCATGCGGCACCATGTGCGTATTCGGCTCGACGCGCTCGAGGAAGCCGAAGGACTCCAGCCGCTCCAGGATCTTCTTGCGCGCAGCAAAGCGCTCGATGCCGTGGAACTCCCTGGCAAACTCCTCGGAGCCCTCGGGAAGGCCGCGCAGATAGTCCTCGTTGTCGACCAGGGCGATGCAGCCTTCGCGATCGAGGATGCTGATCTGCGGCAGGCCATGGCGGCGGCCGACCTCGAAGTCGTTGAAGTCGTGCGCCGGCGTGATCTTGACCGCGCCGGTGCCCTTCTCCGGATCGGAATAGGTGTCGGCAACGATCGGGATCTCACGCCCGACCAGCGGCAGGATCACGCGCTTGCCGACGAGGTGCTGATAGCGCTCGTCGTCCGGATGCACCGCGACCGCGCTGTCGCCGAGCATGGTCTCGGGACGCGTGGTCGCGACCACGATGAAACTCGTGGGATCCTCGGGGCTGAACGTCGTCCCCTCGATCGGATAGCGCAGGTACCAGAGATTGCCCTTGACCTCGATCTGCTGGACTTCGAGATCGGAGATCGCGGTCAGCAGCTTCGGGTCCCAGTTGACCAGCCGCTTGTCCTTGTAGATCAGGCCCGCACGGTGCAACTCGACGAACACCTTCACGACGGCCTTGGACAGACCCTCGTCCATGGTGAAGCGCTCGCGACCCCAGTCGCAGGAGGCGCCGAGGCGTTTGAGCTGGTTGATGATGGTGCCGCCGCTCTCGTCCTTCCACTGCCAGACGCGCGCGAGGAACTTTTCGCGGCCCATCTCGCGGCGGCCGGGCTGCTGGCGCTCCATCAGCTGACGCTCGACCACCATCTGGGTCGCGATGCCGGCATGGTCGGTGCCCGGCTGCCACAGCACGTCGCGGCCCCGCATGCGCTCGAACCGGCACAGGATGTCCTGCAGCGTGTTGTTGAGCGCGTGCCCCATGTGCAGCGAGCCGGTGACGTTCGGCGGCGGGATCACGATGGTGAAGGGATCCGCATTGCGCCGATCGGGGCGACCGGCGGAGAACGCGCGGGCATCCTCCCAGACCAGGGACATGCGACCTTCGAGATCGGTGGGCTGATAATTCTTATCGATCATGGCATTTCCAGCGGCGCGGGGCCGGCTGTCCAATTCGGGATGTCGCGGAACTCGTCCGGGCCTTTTGTGACATGACCTGAAAAAGCTCGCGCAAGCTGTTGGTGCTTGGGCTGTTTTCGGACTGATGTCCGACCGCGGACCGCGCTCCCGGAAGAGCCCTCTCGATCCGTCCGGCAGGGATCAGCTTGACAGGGCTAGAAAGCCGCCGCGGCGCGCCAAGTCAACAGCAGCGGCGAACATTGACGGATAGCGTCTACCGCCCGCCGCGGCTCACTCCAGAACGGAACACGAGATCGTGCCGTCCTGGCGTCAGCGGCCGCGCGAGACGCGCTCGATCTCGGCCTTGACGATGCGCTCCACCAGGGCCGGAAGATTGTCATCCAGCCACGATTTCAGCATCGGACGCAGCATCTCCTTGACGAGGTCCTCGAGCGTCCGGGCGTTGTTGCTCAGCACCGTATTGGCCAGCGCGTTGAACGCCGATTCGACGGCGTTCACCGTCGATGGGGCCAGGATCGGCTGCTTCGGTGTGACTTGCTCAAACGCGGACTCGAAGCTGGCAGCCTTCTGATTGAGCCGCCCGGCCTCGATGAACTCGATATCGTCCCGCGGATCCACCTTTCGGAAGGATGCCGCGGCGGGGGCTGGCGCTGGAGCGGGAGTCGGTGGGGCCACTGCCATGTCGTCGGTCAACTCGAGTACTTCAGGTTCGGGCTCGGGTTCTGCCGGCCGAACCTCTGCGACCGGAGTCGTTTCATCCAAACCCGCCAGCAATGCGTCAATGTCATCCTGGTTGTTGCTTGCGGACGCCGCCGGCGGCGCGGGAGGCGGAGGTGCGGGCTTGGCGGGAGCCGCAGCAGCGATCTTCGAAGGTGGGATGTCGTTCATTACCGGCTTCGCAGCCGGGGCCGCCGGCTTCTCGGCCTTGACCGGCTCCGGCGCGGCGGCCTTGTCTGCCGCCGGCGGCTTACCCTCGTCGTCGGCAATGATACGCCGGATCGACGCCAGAATCTCCTCCATGGAGGGTTCTTGGACCTTCGCAGGCTGCGTCATTTCCGACTCCAAATCAGCAACGCTGCCGTACGAACCGGCTCAGCGCAAAAGTCCCGGGCGCCGGCCCCAAGTGGCTTGGACTTCTCAACGGACATGCCAACTTGTCTCCGGACAAGGCCTGATCGATGCAAAACAACAGAACGATACTGCCCATGTCGGAGTCTATTCTTGGAAGAACTTCCGACGCAGTCCGAATCGTTCGGCGGCCATTTTGAGGCTATGTCATGGCAACAAATGAATGCAAGCAACGCCGGCCGCGAACCCGGTGGAGCACGGAGGTCGCCTGTCAAGCGTCGCCCATTCGTCACAACCACAGCATGTGCCACAAAAAAATCCCCCGGCCAAGGACCGAGGGATCAGGGTCGATATTAAGAATGTACTAATGACCATCCGGCGTCCGTACTCCCGCCCAGTTATCCCGGACCTGCTGGTAGTGCACGCTGGGATCGTAGGTGGTGGTCGGCAGGTTCAGCACCTGCGGTGACAGCCGCCCCACGGTCTGAAGCACCGTATAGGATGCCACCACGCGGTCATGCTGGGCGTTCACCAGCGAATTCCGCGCGTTGACCAGCGCCTGCTGAGCGTTGAGGACATCCAGCGTGGTCCGCTGGCCCGCCTTGGCTTCCTCGCGCACGCCGTTCAAGGCGATCTCGGAGGCTGCCACCTGGGCCTGCGCCGACTGCACCTGAGCCTTGCCCGCGAGCAGCTTGCCCCAGGCAGATACCACGTCGGAGCGAGCCTGATCACGCGTCTGCTCCAGGACTAGACGCTGCTGCGCCAGCGACTCCTTGGACTGCCGGATCAGCGCGTATTCCGCCCCTCCATTGTAGATCGGGACGTTCACCGAGGCGACAGCCGACGCGCTGAACCCACGATAGGATTGCAGGCTCGACTCATAGCCCTGCTGCGCCTGAGCCTGGACGTTTACGGTCGGCAGCAGAGCACCCTCGTTGATCCTGACCTGCAGATACTGGACGTCGATGCCGTACATCGCCGAGGTTACGTTCGGGTTTTCCGTCAGAGCCGTTTCGACCGACTGCTGGAGGGTCGCCGGCAAATAACGGTCGACAGGAGAGCCCGGCGCCAAGTTCTGGGGATCGTTGCCGATGATTCGGCGGAAGTTCGAGCGGGTCGCCGTTAGTTGGGCCTCTGCTGTGAGCTGCTGCGTGCGGCCGGCGGCGAGCTGAGCCTCGGATTGCGCGACGTCGGTGCGGGTGACCTCGCCGACGTTGAACCGATCGCGGGTCTGCTTGAGCGTCTGCTCCAGCACCCGCGTGTTGCTGCGCTGGACCTCGACGATCGCCGCATCGCGCAGATAGTCCATATAGATCGTGGCCGCCGCTAGCAGCACCTGCTGCTCAAGAATGCGGAGAGCCTCGCGTTGCGCCGAGACGTTCGCCTCGGCCTTGCGCACGCCGTTTGCCGTCTGCTGACCGTTATACAGATTCTGGTTGACCGTCAGGCCGACGCTTCGCGGCCTCTGCACGCCGTTCACGGCCGGCGTCGCGGGTGCCGCTTGCAAATCCGTATACTGAATGCCCGCCGTCGCATTCAGACTGACCTTCGGCCGATACCCCGAGAGTGCCTGCGGAACGCCTTCGTCGACCGCACGAGCCTGGGCCCGCGACGCGTTCAGTTGCGGGTTGTTCTGATAGGCACGCACCAGCGCAGCCTCGATCGTGTCGGCCAGCGCAGGCGTCGGGCCTGCACAAGCCATCACGAGGACCGCAGCCGCCGCTGCGGTGACGAGCTTCACCCCAAACATCCCTGTTCCATTCATTTGTTACCGGCTCGAACGCCAGAGCCGGGCCGTAACCTGTTGAAGAGACTCCCGCGCACCTCGCACCTTATTCCCCATGCAAGCGCAACGGAACCACCCAAGCCTGGAACCCGTATCGAAAACTGTCAACGTGCAGCATCCAGGCCACACTTCTGATTTAAAACAGAATTTTGCCCGCCCGCGGCCGCGAAGACGACGCACCAAACCGTGCTGCGCGACGGGCGGCCCGGGAGTTCAGGGGAGTCGCTAAGGACCTCGTCGGACGACTTAAAAAACGAACTCGGGGACCCGTTCGAGACCGGAAATGACCGGCGCCGCAGCATCGAACAGAACCCTGCTGCCGATATCACCATGCGATCGCGTAAAGATCATGGCGCGGGCGGGACGCGCGGTGGCGAAGACGCCGACCAGGCGGCCGCCCTCCTTCAATTGACGGCACAGACCGTCCACAGCGACCTCGGTCGCTCCATTGAGGAGAATCACGTCGAAGCGGCCGTCCGCCGGATCCCCCTCCGCGGCCGGCGCGACTCGAATCGTAACCGGGCAGCCATCGACGGCGGCAAGCAGCTGCTTGGCGCGACCTTCGATGGCAGAATCGACTTCGGTCGCCGTCACGCTGCCCGCCAGTCGGGCCGCCAGCGCGGCGAGATAGCCCGTCGCACATCCAACCACCAGCACGCTGTCGGTCGGCTTGATCTCGGCAGCCTGCAGCAGTTTTCCCGTCAGCATCGGCTTGATCAGATACCGCTTGGTCGAAGCGGTTTCGGAGACGTCGAGATCCAAGTCGAGATAGGCCAACGCCTGCCGATCTGCGGGAACGTAGGCTTCCCGCGGCACGGTCAACAACGCATCCAGCACGCGGTGATCGGTGACGTCGTTGGTCCGGACCTGACCATCGACCATTTTCTGGCGCGCCGTCGCGAATGAAGACATGAGCAGACCTGCAAGCAAAGCGGATGGACCGCGGACGATCTGCGCAATCTTTTGGTACAAGGCCCTGGAAAAGGCAACATGCGGGTTTCAACGGAGCCGCTGGGACGCCGCCTGTGAGTGCGCCGACCGCCGGCTACTCGATCACCACGGCCAGTCGCCCGAGCAACTGCACGATCTCGTCAATATGTTCGGAATCACCGCGCGTCATCATGTCGGCCAACCGCGTGAGACATTCGTCATCGCTGAGACGCTCGACCTGGTCGGGAATCAACGAGGGCGCGGAGACTGCTTCAGCGAATGGGACGACGGTGTTTGGCATCTACGACACTCCATGACCGCGGGCACTGGCCGGTTCCAGCAAACTATCGGGGCCGGTTTGCTCCCCTCCAAGTGAATTTCCTGTCATCGAACTGTGGGCGACCGCTGCCCAGCAAGTGTTCAAAATCAATCTAACCATCTGAAATTTCGGTATTTTATTCCTGAGCCCGCAATCGTCGCAAAGATGCGATTTCGTTCTATGCAAGGCGAAACGGCTTTGTTATACGCAGCCGCATTCGCGAACATTGCTTCGCCTGTTCCTCGGTAGCTCAGCGGTAGAGCATTCGACTGTTAATCGAATGGTCGCTGGTTCGAATCCAGCCCGGGGAGCCATTCTGGCCATGCCGAATGGTTCTATATATCCTCCCAATCCCTCTTTCTTGTGACGCGGGACATCCGCCGATTGGCCGCGAACGTGCGCCGATCTTCGCTGTCTTGCCTTGACCGCGCATGGAGCGTCGGGCAAGCGGGGCGCATCTCTTGCAAGTGACGACCAGCGATGCCGATTTCCGATCATCTGAGAGCCGTCCGCAGCAAGATCGGCCATGATCTTTTGGCGACCACAGCGGTTTCCATCTCCGTGTTCGACAACCAGGGCCGCATTCTGCTCGGGCGCGACGCGGAGACGGGCCTCTGGACGTTGCCCGGCGGCGCCATCGATCCGAATGAGCACCCGGCCGACGCGGCCACCCGCGAATGCTTCGAGGAGACCGGGCTCGTGGTCCGGCCGATTCGCCTGCTCGGGGTGTTCGGGGGCCCGGAGTTCCTCATCCGCTATCCCAACGGTGATCTGACCTACTACACGGTGATCGCCTTCGAGGCCGTCATCGAAGGCGGCGCGCTTGCGCCCGATGGCGAGGAGATCGCGAGCCTTCGATTCGTCGATCGTGGGGAATGGGACCAGCTCCCGGTGTCGCCATCGAGCCGGATCATCTCGCGGCAGGCGCTCCAGCACGACCCCACCCCCTACTTCGCTGCCGCGAGCTGGCGGCCCGAAAGCTGAACCGGACTCGAGTCGTTGGATCCTGTCGCCGCAATTCTCATGCTGATGGCCGGTCTGCTTCACGCGAGCTGGCATGCCATCGTCAAGACCGGCAGCGGCCTCTCCCTCCTGGCTGGCATGGGTCTGGTAAGCAGCGCCTTGATCCTGCCCTTCCTGTTTCTCGTTCCCGTTCCGGCACTCGCGACCTGGCCGCTCATCGTGGCCTCGCTGGTCTTGCACGCGGGCTACAAGGCGAGCCTCGCAATGGCCTACCGTTCGGCCGAGCTTGGACGCGCCTACCCGATCGCGCGTGGCATCGTTCCGCTGTTCGCAACGCTATTTGCCTCGCTGGGTCTGCAGCAACTGCCACGGAGCGGGCAGTTGATCGGAATTGCCGTCATCGTCCTCGGCATCACCGGCCTGGCGCGCGACCGAATCCACGGTCCGATCGACCGCCGCGCGTTCTGGGCCGCCGTCTGCGCCGCCGCACTGGTCGCCGGCTATTCGGTCGTCGATGCGGCAGGCACCCGGCAGACCGACGGCTGGGCTTCGTTCACGGTCTGGATGATCGTGCTCGACAGTGTCGTGTTCTTTCTCGTCGCGATGATGCTGCGAGGACCTGCTCTGGTGGTGGAGATCCGAGACGCCTGGCTTCCGGTGCTGATCGCAGGCACCCTGGGGCTGACGTCATTCGTGGTATTTCTTTGGGCCTTGAGCCGCAATCCGATCGCGAATGTGGTCGCGTTTCGCGAATGCAGCGTCCTGTTTGCGACGCTGATCGGCGTGCTGTTCCTGAAGGAGCGTGCAACGCCGCGACGGCTCTGCTGCGCAGCGCTGATCGCAGTGGGGCTGGTCACGGTCGCCCTGCTCAAGCCGGACTGAGATTCTTCAAACAACCGGAGCCATCACCCCCGGAAATCATAGTTCCATCTTCATCGCATGATGCACAACAGAAGGCCGGCCTGCGGCCCGGACAGGGAAGTTCCGTAAAACCGCTGGTTGCAGAATCGCGATAACGAATTCAGTGTTAACTACTTTGCCATTTTCGAGCCTCAGCCTATTGTCCTTGTAGCGTGAGCGTCCTTCAGTCCTGCTGATACTGAGGTGGCCCATGCCTACTGTCCTCATTATTGACGATGATTGTGCCACGCGCGCTGCGCTGGAAACATTATTGAAGAAGAAGCGGTTCTGCGTGTTTCTCGCGCCGGACGGTCCGACCGGCATTCGATTGATCGGCAGCGTGTCCTTCGATGCCGTCGTGATCGACATGTTCATGCCGGGCATGGACGGCATCGCAACCATTCGCGAGCTCATCAAGCTCGATCCCACGGTCCCGTTCATCGCGATCTCCGGTTACGCGTTCACCGACAAGAAACTGGGTGCTCCAGACTTCCTCGGTATGGCAATCAAGCTCGGAGCGACGGCAGCATTGCAGAAGCCGTTCGACATCCTCGATCTGCTCGAAGCGGTCGATCGTGCGATCGAGGTGCGCCAACGACTTCTGAGCGAGGCGCGGCACGTCGCTCCTCATCCACGTCTGTCAGGAAGGGCTCATAATGAACATCCTGGTCGTTGATGACGAAGTCGGCGTTTGCTGTGTCATCCAGCACCTTCTGGTTCGCGAGGGCTACACGGTCACTGCCGTCACCGACGGTCGGCTGGCCATGGATGCCCTGTCCCGCGATGATTTCGCCGCGGCTCTGATCGATCTCAACTTGGCCGACATGGACGGCAACGACGTCATCCGGGCTGCACGGGCGGCCCGGCCCATGATGCCCATCGTGATGATGTCGGGCATGGTGCTGGAATCAGGACGCGGGACGCCTGATTTGCTCGGCCCCTCGCCCAGAGTGGTCGGCCTTCATCGTTTGGCGAAGCCGTTCAAGCCGAAAGACCTGTCGCAGCTGATGCGCGACATTCTGGCGCAGGACACCGAACCTCTCGCCGTCGCGGTTTGACCGCCAGCGATTCTGCCGCTTGCGTCGAGCCGGACGTTTGGAGCGGGTCGTCTCTTCGGCCTTTGCCAGCGAGGCAGCCTGCGACTCGGGGCAGGCGTTGTGGATCTCTTGCTCCCGGTCGGCTACGGGCCGGATCGTGATCGCTGCACGGCATCACCTGCCGCGCGGGCAGACGGGTCACGGACGACGCGAAGCCTTGGGATGTGAGCCCGTTCACATTGGAACAACGCGGACCGCGGTATCTTTTGGAACGAAGGCACCGCTAACCGATTGGGCCGTCGTGCCCGATCGTTAGAATTTGAACGATCCGCTCAATTTGAACAAAGTGGAATTTTGCCATCGTGGCTCGCAGTTTGTGCGAGGGCGAGATGAGCGAAGCCGAATACGAGTTGTTGATGGACGTTGTGAGAACCGCTATTGCGCCCGAGACCGAGACCGATTCCATGGCCCGCTTGTTCTCAATTCTGCATTTCCCCACGGCGGCCAACGACAACCAGGGCGCCTGGCCGCTGATCCCGTTTCCGGACGGCTGGTTCGCGGCCTGCTGACGCGCGATCTTCTGTCGTCATGCAAGCCAAGGGATCGGCACGCCGTTGCCGGAACGCCGCCGCGGTCTTCATTTTCTGCGATGGCGACGGCCGAGGCCGCCGCCCTTCAGATCACCGGCGCTACTTCTTGACTGCGAATACCCAGACGACGCCGCCTTGCGGGACGTTGTCCTCCAGACCGATGTTGCCTTTCGAGAGCGCATCCTGGATGCGCTGCGCATCGACGCCCCAGCCGGACTGCACGGCGATGTACTGCGTGCCATCCACCTCATAGGCGACGGGCATGCCCATGATGCCCGAGTTCGTCTTCTGCTCCCACAGCAGCTCGCCGGTCTTGGCATGGAACGCCCGGAACATCCGGTCGTTGGTGCCGCCGACCAGAACGAGATCGCCCGCCGTCGCGGTCACCGACCCGAACAGCTGGGATTTCGGGAAATTGTGCGACCACACCTTCTTGCCTGTCGCCGGATCCCCCGTCGTCAGCGGACCGAAAGCCGCGACCGGCACCGTCGATTGGCTGTTCGAGACCTACAAGGCGTCGAACGACTGGCGTGAGCGCGTATCCCCGCGCACCGCGCCGGACCATGAGCGCACCATCCATCTGCTGTGCGATATCCGCGGCAGGAGCGGCACCCGCATCGGCGACCGCCTGATCACGACGATCACGCCCGATGGCGCCGACAAGCTCTATGCCCGGATCCGCGACACGCCGGTCCGCGCCGGCAAGGCCGCACGCCCGCGCACGGCCGAGAAGGCGGTCGCGGTCGCGCGCCACGCCTGGAAGGTCGTGCACCGGCTGCACCCCGGCCTATTCCGCGACGGCGTCTGGAATCCCTGGGAAGGCGTCGCGATGACCCGTCGCCGCAAGGCGACGAAGCCGGCCGCGACCCGCGAGGAGGTCTACACCTTCGCCTGGGGTGCGCTGGACGCCGGACATCCCGATGCGGCGGCCGCCGCGGTGATCTGCTTCGAGTGGCTGCAGCGGCCGGAGAACGTTCTGGCGGGCTACGTGACCTGGAACGACTACCGAGGCCCGCGCGCGCCGACGCAGATCCGCATCGAGCACCACAAGACCGGCGAGATGGTCCTGCATCCGCTCGAGGAGACCACGGCCGACGGCCGCACGCTGTTCTACGAGGAGGCCGAGGCAGTGCTCGCAAAGGTGCCGCGCCTCGGCCTCGGCATCGTCATGCGCGACCGCCCGGCGCCGAGCGGCCCGCGCAAATGGGACAACATGAGCATGGCCCGCCTGGTGCGGGCGCTGCGCGAGCGGCTGGGCCTGCCCCCGACCTTTACGCTCGATGCCTGCCGGCACGGCGGCATGACCGAGCTCGAGGAGGCCGAGCTCACGGACGGCCAAGGCCGCGCGCTCTCGGCTCACAAGTCGAAGGCGTACGAGGGGTATGCGAAGCGGACAGAAAAGCGCGCGCTGGCGGCGACGCGAAAGCGGCATGCGCACCGCTCTTCGGATAACGCCAGAGCCTGAGGGACAGCTTGGTCTCGAGGAGGATTTCTAGTCAGCTTGCTGAAGAATCAATAGGGGTTGTCGGCAAGAGTAG
Source organism: Bradyrhizobium sp. SZCCHNRI3052 (assembly GCF_032484895.1). Lineage (NCBI taxonomy): Bacteria > Pseudomonadati > Pseudomonadota > Alphaproteobacteria > Hyphomicrobiales > Nitrobacteraceae > Bradyrhizobium > Bradyrhizobium sp. SZCCHNRI3052. The sequence goes on from NZ_JAUETW010000001.1 coordinate 906,267, forward strand.
ACTGCCCAACCCCAAGAACTCTCTGCCCTCGGGGCTCACGTTGTCTAGAGCGCCAACTCCAAAAACGTCTTCGTAGATGCCCTCTAAAACTTTCCTGGCAGTGCAGCGAAGCTCGGTGTCAAGAACTGGAAAATCGGCCGTACCACGGTACGCAACTAGATATGATGTGATCCTTTGGGATAGTTCGACCGTTGCTTTTTGAAAATTGACCTTCTTCTTGCGAAGAGCATCGAAATTGAAGTCACTCTCTAATCGTTGCTGCAGCTTTGCGATAACCTTCCGCCCTACCTTCCGTACATAACCGCCATTCGAGCCAGAGTAAGCCAGCTCAAGTCCCAAAAAGTACACAGGCTGTTCAGCAGCGACGATTTGGGTCTTTGAGTTATCGTCGCCTAACTCGGGAATTGTTAGTCCCTGACGACCGAGCTGCGTCCTAACAAATTCGAAACCGGACCGAGCATCCCTTTTCGAATTGAAGAAGACTAACAAATCATCAGCATATCGAACCATCTCGATACGCTCCCTCCGGAATGCCGCATCGAACTCTGAAAGAACTAAGTTCGCAAGGATCGGCGACAGAGGCATGCCCTGACGTAATCCTCGGCCCCTAATTATGCCCTGCCTGAGGAGCTTTGAGTCTGTATTTCTGTTGGACGCGATTTCGCAATCTATGAATTGATGAATCAACGGAACTAGGCTGCTGCTTCTAAGTGATTTACTCACTCGCAGTTTCGCGTCTGATCGCGGAATGCGATCAAAAAACGCTTCTATATCGGTCTTTAAACACCAGGAATATCTGTGCCTCAGTTCTAGAGCTCTTTGTACAGCGTGTACCGTGCCCCGTCCTCTGATAAACCCAAACGAGAATTCGTTCTCGATAGGGAACTTCTCGGTGTTGACCAAGTAAGAAACGATGGCTTTTTGGACGACCCGATCGCGCACGGCCGGAATGCATATCAGTCGTTCCGTCGTGGAGTTCGGTTTTGGAATAAATACGGGACGCAGGCGACGAGGGCGGTAAGATCCGCTCCGAAGCTCAGACGACAACTCTGAGAGCTGTTCCTGTATTCGAGCTCCAAACCGCTCGGCGGTAACACCATCCACGCCGGGCCGACCGGGGTTGGAAGTAGCATCACGCGAAGCCTTCCAGGCGAACAACAGGTTCGATCTCGAAAGGATCTTCGCCGGCTTCGGGAAGATCGTCTGAACAGTTCTCCCAGGCGTAGGGTCGAGCAACGGGGTGCACCTAAGCCTGTTCGAACTGGCGCCTTCCGATGGTCACAGACCGATCTTCTGGCATCTGGAGCTTTGCGTCTGGCGCGCTCCCGCGCGTCGCGCTCGGCAACGTATGAATCGCCACCCGGACATCAACTCCTAGTCCGAAGGCGACGTTCGCGGCAAGCCCCGAAGCGAGAACAAACCACGAACACAGAGCGTTGGCGCCCCGTCCCCGGCCTCGCCGGCCTCCCTCATTAAGGTCCTTAGCCTGGCTCTGTCTCTTATGCACCGCAGGCATTGGCCCCTCCGTTGATTTGCGGCGCCTTCCGATGGTCACAGACCGATCTTCTGGCATCTGGAGCTTTGCGTCTGGCGCGCTCCCGCGCGTCGCGCTCGGCAACAAATCAGCGTCTTAGGAGGTCGTCGAACAAGAAACGGCTACCAACCCCGCGAAGCTAGGTGCGGTCCGCACGAAAAGCAACCTGGAGAGGCTACGGGAGCAGACTTATCCGGAACTTTGAGAAAGGGTCGGGAGGAACAGAACGGCATCAGTAGTTTCAGAACTGACGCGGGCCAAGAGTTTCAGAACAGGTGCACAGAACGAAACAGGGCGGTTGCCCAACCCGTTGATCTCCTGTATCGATCCACCGCGTTGGGGCCACGTGGCGGAGTGGTTACGCAGCGGTCTGCAAAACCGTTTACACCAGTTCAATTCTGGTCGTGGCCTCCACTCAATCAAAATCAAGCGGTTGGACTACCCACTGGGGCCGCGAACCGGCGCTAGATGGGCAGATCGTCGATGCCGCCGGGATAGCTGACCTGCGCGCGCGGCCAAGTCAGAATTGCCCCTCGTTCACCGGCCGAGACGCCCGTCCGATCCGAGCCGGACCTGCCGGCCAGCCGGGGCGCGTAGTCCCGGAACTGCACCACATTGGACTTTTCTGCTTCCTGCATGGCTCTCATCCTCGTTCCATGCTGCAATGCAAGAAGCGTACCTCCGGTTCCTAAACCCGCCGTTTACGGTTGCGCCAATCCGGCTTGCGGGCCTTTGGGCGGGGCGTGAGCTCCGGCTGCGCTTTTTCCACCTCCCGATACCGCGCCAGCATGCGCTCGAAGCTCGCGTCGAGGGCCGTGGCAATCTCCGGCCGCCGTTCCAGCGCGGCCATCAGCATCCCGGTAGCCTCGATGGTCGACAGCCCGTCGCGGCGCGGTTCGCGGCGCAGCCGGCCGTAGCGCGACGGCTGCCGCGGCCCGAGGATCACGCGCTGGCATTTCAGCATCCACGGATTGCGCCACCACAGCGCTTTGGCCTGGCTCCAGGTGCCGTCGAGCAGGATCACGCCCTCGATCGACTTGAGGATGGCGCGCTGGTTGTCGGCGACCTCACCCTTGCGGGTCACCGCGACCACCTCGCTCTCGGGATCGAGCTCGGCCGCCTTCGCCGAGCCGAGATAGAGAATGGCCCAGCGCGCGGGATCGGCGACCGGCCGTCCCAGTGCCTTGGCGAGGCTCGGCCAGGATAGCCCGACCTTGACCACCGCGTTCTTGAAATGCAGGGCGGCGAGCCGCGCGGTGCCGAGCGCGCGATCCTGCTCCTGCGGATGCTGCAGGATCAGGAGCCCCAGCCGGCTCTCCAGCGGTGTGACGCTGTCGCAGATGCACAGCGGCGGCGGTTTCTGGCAACGCGGGCAATCGGGCGGCGCCTCGGTGGCGAGCGGCGGATGGTCGTGTGGTTCTGGCATGCGGCGGCTATACGCGCAGCCGCGACCTGCGACAACGCCTCATTCGGCCGGGGGCGGCCTGCCGATACATCAGCCCGAAGCAACTGGTAGAGGTTTATTCTCTGCTTCAACCTCGGCAGCTTCCTCCTTGACTATTTCGCTCGAAAGCCCAACCTTTTGGGCGACAGTGTCAATGTCTTCTTCAGTTATCTTCCGACCGAATTCGCTATACTTGAGCCCACGTATCTCAATTCGGGCGAACATTTTCTGGCGGTCGATCATCAACGGATCTAACGGAACAAGCGCTGGTAGTAGTTTGTCCGCTTCCTCGGAAAATTTCTGAGCGTCCAGGCGCCCTCCCCATAGTCCGTCAACCGTAGAAACGGCATCCGCAATCCACGCTTCGCCCATAAATCGCCACTGGTCCGGCTTCTGTCCCTTGCCCTTGAAGTACTCGATCTGATGCTGATGCATGTTTCTGAGAATCGCCACGTCGCTTTGAAATGCATCGATCGTCGAAAATATCCTCTCATCGACAAGTTTTCTCAGGACGGCCCAATTTCTCGTAACGAAGAACTGCGCTCCAGCCGATAGCATGTCGTGTCGAGCTATAGTCATCACGTGAAACGCAGATCTCACCTTGTCTTGACGCGACGTCCTCTCTGTTGCTGACAAACCCCTTTCGCTATATTTCGTATTCCAGGTCATCCACTCGTCCTGCGCAGATTCATGCAATATTGCGCCGGAATTGCCTTGGTCCACATCAATAAGGTGTCGAAACATTGCCAGTTTCGATTTCGTTCTTCTCGTTCATGCTCGGATAAGAAGCGAATCATGAGAGCCCCTCTTGAATGCCGTTCGTCAGGTAGAGCGGCAGTTGGCCATAGCTACTTACGCTTTGTTCGAGGCTTCAACTAACAACGCCGGATCTGAGCCGAAGCAACAGTCTATCACAGTCACGACTTCATGTAGGATCTTCATTGCATGGGTTGCATCGTGCATGACTGTCTCGCTCAATGATCCGAAACCTAATGAGACTAACACGACGCGCCGCAGGACACCGCCCCAACGCCTCATTCGGCCGGGGCCGCCAGCGGCTCCGGCGTAGAGCGGCGGCGCAGCCGGTCGATCAGCAGGTAGATCACCGGCGTGGTGTAGAGGGTTAGGATCTGCGATACCAGCAGCCCACCGATGATGGTGATGCCGAGCGGGCGGCGCAGCTCGGTACCCGGACCGGTCGCGATCACCAGCGGCAGGCCGGCGAACAGCGCGGCGAGGGTCGTCATCAGGATCGGGCGAAAGCGCACCCGGCAGGCCTCGAAGATCGCATCGGCCGAGGACATGCCGCGCTGGCGCTCGGCCTCGAGCGCGAAATCGACCAGCATGATGCCGTTCTTCTTGACGATGCCGATCAACAGGATGATGCCGACGAAGGCGATCACTGTCAGCGGTGTGTTGGTGACCTGCAAAGCGAGCAGCGCGCCGAGCCCGGCCGACGGCAGGGTCGAAATGATGGTCAGCGGATGCGCCAGGCTCTCATAGAGCACGCCGAGCACGATATACATCGCGGCCAGGGCGAACAGGATCAAGAGCGGCTGGCGGCCGCTGCTCTTGTTGAAGTCCCCGGCATTGCCGTCGAAGCTGCCGCGGATGCCCTCCGGCATGTGCAGCTCGTCGACGGCGCGCTGGATGTTGGCGGTCGCGGTCTGCAAGGGCACGTCCGGCAGCAGGTTGAACGACACGGTGGTCGAAGGGAACGATTGCGAGTGATACACCGCCAGCGGTGACAGGCCGCGCTCGGCCTTGACCAGCGCCGACAACGGCACCTGCGCGTCCCCTGCCCCGGCCACATAGATGCGGTCGAGATGGGAGGGATCGGTCTGGAATTTCGGGTCGATCTCCAGCACGACCATGTACTGGTTGCGCTGGCTGTAGACGATCGAGATCTGGCGTTGCGCGAAGGCGTTGTTGAGCGCGTTGTCGATATCCTGGACGCGGACGCCGAGGCTCGCCGCCTTTTGTCGGTCGATCCGCAGCGCGAGCTGCAGGCCACCGGGATCGCGGTCGCTGGAAATGTCGGTGATGCCGTCGACCGTCTCCAGGCGCTTGGCGACGATCGGCGCCCATTTCTGCAGAAGGTCGAGATCGGGGCTGCTCAACGTGTACTGGTAGTCGGAATCGCTCTGACGGCCGCCGGTGCGCACGTCCTGCGCGGCGAACATGAAGAGCCGAATGCCGGGGACCGTCGCGAGGCTCCGCCTGAGGCGGTTGATCACGAGCTCAGTGGAGACGCCCTCGCGCTCCGCCGGGGGCTTGAGATTGATGAACATGGTGCCGCGGTTGGACGTCGCGCCACCGGGCCCGCCGCCGCCCCCGATCGTCGAGCCGATCCCGGCCACGGCGGGATCGGCCATCACGATGTCGGCGAGCCGCTGCTGCAGGCCCAGCATGGACTGGAACGAAATGTCGGCCGAGGCGCGCGTCGCACCGATGACGAAGCCGGAATCGTCGGTCGGGAAATAGCCCTTGGGCACCTTGATGTAGAGCGTCACCGTGAGCGCGATGGTGGCGAAAAACACGATCAGGGTGAGAAACGGATAAACCAGCACGCCGCGCAGCGTCCAGGCATAGAAGCGGACCATGCCGGACAGCGCGCCTTCGACGATACGGTCGAACCAGGTGGCACGATCGGACAGCGTCTCCTTGATGTAATGCGCGCAGATCATCGGCGTCACCGTCAGCGACACCAACGTCGACACGACGATTGCGAAGGTCAGCGTCAGCGAGAACTCTCGCAGGAGACGGCCGACGACGCCGTCCATGAAGATCAACGGCACGAAAGCTGCAATCAAGGAAAGGCTGATCGACAACACGGTAAAGCCGATCTGGCGGGCGCCATCGAGCGCGGCGCGCATCGGCGACAGGCCATGCTCGAGATTGCGGTACATGTTCTCGATCATGACGATGGCGTCGTCGACGACGAAGCCGACGGAGATCGCGAGCGCCATCAGTGACAGATTGTCGATCGAGAAGCCTGCGAGCCACATCGCCGCGCAGGTACCGGCGAGCGCCAGCGGCACCGAGACGCCGGCCGCGACCGTCGGCACCAAGCGGCGAAGGAACAGGAATACGACGACCATCACCAGCACGGCGGTCGCGAGCAAGGTCCACTGCATGTCGTCGACCGAGGCGCGAATGGTCCCGGTGCGGTCGACCAGAGTGGAGATCTCGATGCCCGCCGGCAGCCATTGCTTGAGCTCCGGGATCAGCGCCTTCACACGGTCGACCGTCTCGATCACGTTGGCATCGCCCTGCTTGGCGATCTGGATCAGCACCGCTGGCTGCTTGTTGAACCAGGCGATCGAACGCACGTTGCGTACGGAATCCTCGACGTCGGCGACATCCGACAGCCGCACGAAGCTGCCATTGCTGCTCTTGATCAGGATGTCGCGGAATTCGGCCGCGCTGCGCATCTGCCGGTTGATGGCGATGGTCTCGCTCTGGCGGCCGCCCTCGAAGATGCCGACAGGCCCGATCGGATTGGCATTGATGATCGCCGTCCGGACATCGTCGGTCGAAATGCCGGCATTGGCGAGCGAGACCGGATTGAGCGCGATGCGCACGGCGGGTTGATCGGCGCCGCTGACAGTGACGTTACCGACGCCGGGCACCTGGAACAGCCGCTGCGCCAGCACGGTGTCGGCGACGTCGTACATAGCGCTCGTCGTCATCGTCTTCGAGGTCAGCGCCAGAACGAATACGGGAGCCGCGGCCGTGTTCGCCTTGCGGAACCGCGGCAGCGCCGGAAGGTCGCTCGGAAGGTCCGACAGCGAGGCATTGATGGCTGCCTGCACGTCGCGCGCGGCCTTGTCGATGTCGCGGCCGATCGAGAATTGGATCTGGATGTTGGTGGTGCCGAGCGAGCTCGTCGAGGTGATCTGGTTGACGCCCGCAATCTCGCCGAGTCGCCGCTCCAGCGGCGCCGCGACCGTCCCCGCCATGACGGACGGGTCCGCACCCGGGCGCGACGCGCTGACGAAGATCGCGGGGAAGTCGACGTTCGGCACCGGTGCGACGGGAAGGAAGATATAGGCGACGATCCCGACCAGGAACAGGCCGATCGAGAGCAGCGTGGTGCCGACCGGCCGGCGAATGAACGGCTCGGAGATCGAGGCCATCACTGGATGCCTTCGGTCGCACCTGCGATCGGCGGCGACGGCAGGTCCGGCGCCGGCGGCAGCGCGCGCTTGAAGCGACGATTGATGCGGTCGAGCGCGAGATAGATGACCGGCGTCGTGTACAACGTCAGCAATTGGCTGAGCAGCAGGCCGCCGATGATGGAGATGCCGAGCGGAAAGCGCAGCTCCGAGCCGGTGCCGCTCTCGATCGCCAGCGGGAGCGCGCCGAACAGAGCGGCCAGGGTCGTCATCATGATCGGGCGGAAGCGCAGGAGACACGCCTGCACGATGGCGTCGTAGGGGGTGCGGTTCTCGTGACGCTCCGCCTCGAGCGCGAAGTCGATCATCATGATCGCGTTCTTCTTGACGATGCCCATCAAGAGGATGATGCCGATCAGGCCGATGACCGAGAGATCCTGGCCGAACAGCATCAGGGCCAGGATGGCGCCGACGCCGGCCGACGGCAACGTCGACAGGATCGTGATCGGATGGATGTAGCTCTCATAGAGCACGCCGAGCACGATGTAGATCGTAATCACGGCCGCGAGCAGCAGCCAGGGTTGGCCGGCCAGCGACTTGGCGAACTCGGCGGCATCGCCCGAATAGACGCCGATGATGCTGCCGGGCATGCCGATGCGGTTCTCGGTCGCATGAAGCGCGTCGACCGCCTCGCTGAGCGCCGCGCCGGGCGCGAGGTTGAAGCTCAGCGACACCGCCGGAAACTGCGCCTGATGCGAGATCGCCAGCGGCGCCGTGGTGCGCTTGAGGCTTGCCACCGCCGAGAGCGGCACCTGGCCGCCGGCGCCGGGCAGATAGAGCTTCGACAGGACCGACGGGTCGCGCTGATACATCGGCAGCGCTTCCAGCACCACGCGGTACTGGTTGGCCTGGCCGTAGATCGTCGAGATCTGCCGCTGCGCGAAGGCGTCATTGAGCGTGTCGGTGACGCCCTGCAGGCTGACGCCGAGCTGGCCGGCGCGCTGGCGGTCGATGGTCAGCTCCGCGCGCAGGCCGCCCTCCTGGGCTTCGGAGGAGACGTCGCGGAATAGAGGGTCGCGGCGCATTTCTCCGACAAGCTGCCTCGCCCATTTCGACACCTCGGCGGCATCGGCACCGGTCAGCGTGTACTGGTACTGCGAGCGGCTCGCCTGGGTCGAGATCTGCACGTCCTGGACCGGCTGGAAGTACACGGTCATGCCGGGCACGCCCGAGGTTTTCTGCTTCAGCCGGTCGATCACCTCGGCGACGCCGTCCTGCCGCTCGCCGAGTGGCTTCAAGGTCATGACGAGACGGCCGACATTGGTGGTCGGGTTGACCGATCCGGCGCCGATCACCGAGACGACGCCGACGACGTCGGGGTCAGCCTGGATCGCGGCGGCGACGTCCGCCTGGCGCTTCTTCATTTCGGCGAACGACACGTCAGGGCCGGCTTCGGTCACCGCCGTGATCGAGCCGGTATCCTGCAGCGGCAGGAAGCCCTTGGGCGCGACGACGTAGAGCGCCAAGGTCGCCGCCAAGGTCGCGAAGGTCACGACGAGCGTCTCGGTCTGGCGGTCGAGCACCCAGAGCAGGCTGCGGTGATAGACCGCCACCGTGCGGTCGATGAAGCGGCTGATGGCGTTCAGCCCCGGCAGCACCCATTCCTCGCTGGCATGCTTCAACAGCCGCGAGCACATCATCGGCGTCAGGGTCAGCGAGACCACCGCCGACGTCACGACTGCGATCGTCAAGGTCAACGCGAACTCGCGGAACATGCGACCGACAAGCCCGGACATGAACAGCAGCGGAATGAACACCGCGATCAGCGACACGGTCAGCGAGATCACGGTGAAGCCGATCTCGCGCGCGCCGCGCAGCGAAGCGTTCATCGCGCTCTCGCCATTTTCCATGTGGCGCACGATGTTCTCGATCATCACAATGGCGTCGTCGACGACGAAGCCGGTGCCGATGGTGAGTGCCATCAGCGAGAGATTGTCGAGACTGAAACCGGCGAAGTACATCACGCCGAAGCTCGTGATCAGCGACAGCGGCAGCGCGACGCCGGCGATGATCGTGGCGCGCAGCGAGCGCAGAAACAGCAGCACAACCAGCGTCACCAGCACCACGCTGAGCACCAGCGTGAACTGCACGTCGTGCACCGAGGCGCGGATGGTCACGGTGCGATCGCTGACGATGGCGAGCTTCACGCCGGCGGGAAGCGTGCGCTGCAGCTTCGGGATCTCGGCACGAATCTGCTTGACGACCTCGATGACGTTGGCACCCGGCTGGCGCTGGATGTCGAGGATGACCGCAGGGACACCCTGGTACCAGCCGCCGGTCCGATCGTTCTCCAGACCATCGATAATCGTTGCGACATCGCCGATCGTGACCGGCGAGCCGTTGCGGTAGGCGATGATGATCGGCTTGTAGGCGTCGGCGGCTCCGATCTGGTCGTTGGCCGTGATCAGATAGGCCTGCTGGGCACCGTCGAGCGATCCCTTGGGACCGGAGACGTTGGCGCCTGCGATGGCGGCGCGCAGGTCCTCCATCGAGATGCCATAGGCGGCGAGCCGCGCCAGGTCGGCCTGCACGCGCACCGCGGGCTTGAGTCCGCCGAGCACCGAGACGCGGCCGACGCCGGAGACCTGGCTCAGCCGCTGCGCCAGGATCGTGTCGGCCATGTCGCTCATCGCGCGCAAAGAGATCGTGTCCGAGGTCAGCGCGAGCGTCATGACCGGTGCGTCGGCCGGATTGACCTTGGCGTAGGTCGGCGGATAGGGCAGCGACTTCGGCAAGACGCCGGCGGCGGCATTGATCGCCGCCTGGACGTCCTGCGTGGCGCCATCGATGTCGCGTCCGAGATCGAACTGCAGCGAGATCTGGCTGACGCCGAACGAGCTCGTCGAGTTCATCGCCGAGAGCGACGGGATCTGGCCAAGCTGGCGCTCCAGCGGCGCCGTGATCAGCGAGGCGATCACATCGGGGCTGGCGCCCGGCAGTTGCGTCGTCACCTGGACGGTCGGGAAGTCGACCTGCGGCAGCGCCGAGACCGGCAGCGCGAGATAGCCGAGCAGCCCGCCGATCAGCAGCGCGACGCCGAGCAGCGAGGTCGCGATAGGACGGCGGATGAAGGGTTCGGAGACGCTCATCGCGACTGCTCGTCACTCTTGCGGTCGCGTCATGGCTGCGCCTTCGCGCCGCGACCTGCTTCACTCCCTCCCTGGGGCGCTGCACCGGCATCGGTCTGGCCCGCGGCCTGAGGCCTGCGACGCAGCTCGCCGTCCTTCGGCGCGCCGTCAGGCGGAGCTCCGCCCTCCTTGGCCTGGTCCTTGCCTTGATCCTTTGCTTGCGGATTGCGGCCGCGTTTGCGTGGCGCCAGATCGGCCTGCGGCGTCTGCTCGGCGCGCCCGACCACCACTTTGACGCCCTCGGCGAGGTTGGCAAAGCCTGTCGTCACCACACGGTCCGAGGGGCTCAAGCCGCTCGCGATCACGGCCTCGCTCTCATTCTGCTGCACGACCGCCACCGGATGCGCAGAGACGATGTCGCCCTCGCCGATCACGTAGCTGAACGTACCTGCCGGCCCGCGCTGCACGGCCGACGTCGGCACCGTGATCGCCTGCGACAGGGTCTCGACCTTGAGGCGGACATTGACGAACTGTCCCGGCCAGAGCTGAAATCTGCCGTTGGGGAATTCTGCTTTCAGCTTCAGCGTGCCCGTCGTCTGATCGACCTGGTTGTCGATGCCCCGCAACGTGCCGGTGTCAATGACGGTGACGCCGTCATTGCCGAACACGTCGACGGCGAGCGGTCCCTTGGCGGCGGCCGCATTGACGCGCATGATCTGCTGCTGGGGCAGGCTGAACTGAACCGCAATCGGCTGCAGCTGCGTGATGACGACGAGGCCGGTCGCGTCAGAGGCATGAACGATGTTGCCCTGGTCGACCTGGCGCAGGCCGGCGCGGCCGGAGAGCGGCGCCACGATCTTGGTGTAGCTCAAGGTCGTCGCCGCATTGTCGATCGCGGCCTGATCCGCCTTGATCAGCGCCTGCTGCTGCGCCACCACCGCGCGCTGCGTGTCGGCCTGCTGCTTGGAGCCGGCATTGCTGGCGGCGAGCTGCTCGTAGCGGGCGAGGTCGAGCTTCTGGTTGGCGAGTTGCGCCTCGTCCTGCGCCTTCTTGGCAACGGCCTGATCGTACTGCGCCTGATAGATCGCCGGATCGATCTCCGCGAGCACGTCGCCCTTCTTGACGTCCTGCCCTTCGACGAAATTGACCGCGATCAGCTTGCCGTCGACCTGCGAGCGCACCGTGACCGTGTTCAGCGCGCGCACCGCGCCGACGCCGTCGAGATAGACCGGCACGTCCTTGATGGCAGGCGAGGCAGCCAGGACCGGAACGGGAAGGTCGGGCCGCGCGAAGCGGTTATTGGCCTGCTGCTTCTGCTGCATCGCCGACCAGCCGATATAGCCGAGGCCGCCGAGGATCAGCAGCGTGATCGCGATCGACACCAGTCGCCGTGCCACGCTGGACCGCGCGCGCTTCACTGCCGCTGCTCCCTTCTCGTCCGGTTTAAAGAGCATCGGCCGACTTCTCCATGCGCGGCTCCCAGCCGCCGCCGAGCGCCTGGTAGAGGCTCACAAACGCCTGCAGGCGCGCCAGTTGCGCCTGCGATAGCGCGTCCTCGGCCTGGAACAGCGTCAATTGCGTATTCAAGACGGTCACGATGTCGGCAGTTCCCGCGCGCAACTGCTGCTCTGACAATTCGAACGCACGCCGCGAGGCGGCGACGACCTGGCGCTGCAATTGCAGTCGGATCGTGGTCTGCTTGATCGAGAACAGCGCATTGTCGACGTCGGTGAAGGCCTGGATCACGGTCTTGCGGTAGGTCTGCAGCAGTTCATCCTGCCGCGCCTTGGCGTTCTCGAAGTTGCCCAGAATCCGGCCGCCGTCGAAGATCGGCTGGGTCAGGCTGCCGGCGAGGCTGAAGAACGCCGCATGCGGCTGAAACAGCGACACCAGTGCCGCGCTCTGGTAGCCGCCGTTGCCCGTGAGCTGGATGCTCGGAAAGAACTGCGCCCGCGCGCTGCCGACATTGGCCGTTGCCGATGCCAATTGGGCCTCCTGCCGGCGGATGTCCGGACGCTGCGTCAGGATCTCCGACGGCAGACCAGGCGTGACCCGCGGAGTCCTGATCTGATCGAGCGAGCCGCCAATGACCCGAATGCCTTCGGGCGATCGCGCGACCAGCACGGCCAGGGCATTGACGTTCTGATCGAGCGTCTGGCGCAGCGGCGGCACCGCCGCCTTCTGATTGGCGAGCACGCTCTCCTGCTGCGCGACGTCGAGATCATTGCCGGTGCCAGCCTTCTGCCGCTCGCGGATGGCATCGAGCACACGCGTGGCGCTGGCGATGTTGCGCTCAGCCGTCCGAATCCGATCCTGCGCGGCCAGCACCTGGAAATAGGCATTGGCGACGGTGGCGAGCGTCGTCAACTGCGTGACGTCGCGGTCGAAGCGGTTGGCTACCGCGGTTTCCTCGGCCGCCTGCAGCGCGTCGCGATTCTGGCCGAAGAAGTCGAGCTGGTAGCTCGCAGAGAGCGAGGCTTGGTAATTGACGACCTCGCGGCCGCCATTGGTGAGCCCGCTGGAGCTCGACCCGGACGTGCGCGAATAGGTCTCCTGCCCCGTGCTCGACAGGCTTGGCAGCAGCGCCGCGCCGGCCTGCCGCGCCAGCGCATCGGCCTGCCGGAACCTTGCCACAGCAGCGGCAATGTCGAGGTTGACGCTCTGCGCCTCCTCCATCAGCTGGGTTAGCTCGCGTGATCCGAAGCCGCGCCACCAATCCAGCGGCGGCGGCGCCGCCATATCGGAACCGGACGCCGCCTTGTAGCGCTGGGGCAAGTCGAGGGCCGGATCGGGAATATCCTGGGTCAGCAGGCAGCCGGCCGAGTTCGCCGCCAATCCGATCGCCGCCAGCCAGTGGACAAATCGCCGCAGGGTAGCCGGCACACGGCGCTCCCGCATCCCGGCGACGATCCGCGGGTCAGCGGACGCGCGGCAAGGCTCGTCGACGGCGATCGGCACGATGGACACTGGCGTGATGCTTCCCTGTAGTCTTGGGAATCATTCTAGCCGCAGCCCACGGCGGCGGACAGCCCTGCAGCCCCCCCGTCGCCCCAGCAGCGATGGTGCCGATAAAGTCCACCGAATCGACGAATCTCCCGTAAATCAGCGGAGTTTCGTGAAGGCAGAGCCACGGGCCCCCGGCTGCCGCCTTACCAAGATTTCATCTGTCGAATGCCGTTTTGGCCGGGGTGTGACGCGGCGAGCGCGCCCGTGAAACCCTTTGGCTGGGACTCCGTAACTTGCACGTGAACTTCAGGGGGCATTCATGCGAGTTGCGGTGGTCGGAACGGGTATTGCGGGTAACGCCGCGGCCTGGTCCCTGGCGAAACGTTATCCGATCACCGTCTACGAGCGTGATCTCCGTCCGGGCGGCCACAGCCATACCGTGACGATCGACTATGACGGCGCTCCGGTCTCGGTCGACATCGGCTTCATCGTCTACAACGAGCTGAACTATCCTGAGCTCACCGCCTTGTTCGACCATCTGGGGGTCGAGACGGTCGACAGCAGCATGAGCTTTGCCGTCACCGCGGATGCCGGCCGCTTCGAATGGAAAGGTGGCGGAAACACCTGGCTCGACACCGCCAAGGGGCTGTTCGCGCAGCCGAGCAACCTGCTGTCGACATCCTATCTCTGGATGCTCAGGGACATCCTGACCTTCAACGAGCAGAGTACAGCCGACTTCAAGGCCGGCCGCCTGCATGGCCTTACGCTCGGTGATTATTTCCGGCGCAACCATTTCGCCCCGCGACTGCTCACCGACTATCTGGCGCCAATGGGGGCCGCGATCTGGTCAGCCCCGGCGTCCGAGATGCTGGACTTCCCGGCCGAGAACTTCGTCGCGTTCTTCAGCAATCACAGGTTGCTGCAATATGACCGTCCGGTCTGGCGCACCGTCAAGGGCGGCAGCCGCCGCTATGTGGAGAAGCTGACGTCGAGCTTCCGCAACCAGATCAGGCTCGGCAGCGCCGTGACCAGCATCGAACGCACCGCCCACGGCGTCGTCGTTCAAGACAGCAGCGGGCGTCGGGACACCTATGATCACGTGGTGATTGCCGCACACAGCGACCAGGCCTTGTCGATGCTCACCGACGCGGACGAGCGGGAGCGCGGCATCCTCGGTGCGATCAAATATTCGCCCAACACGATCTATCTGCACCGTGACAGCAGGCTGATGCCGAGGCGCCGCCGCGCCTGGGCCTCGTGGAATTTCCTGCGCTGGCAGCGTGAGGGCGTTCCCATGAACGACGTCGCCGTCACCTATTGGATGAACAACCTGCAGGACATCGACGACGCCAAGCCGCTGTTCGTCAGCCTCAACCCACCCTTCGCTCCGGCCCCGGAGCTGACCTTTGGCAAATATATCTGTGAGCACCCACAATATACGGCTGCCGCCTTTGCGGCGCAGAAGCGTCTGGCAGCGATTCAGGGGCAGCGCCATACTTGGTTCTGCGGGGCCTGGACCGGCTACGGCTTCCATGAGGACGGGCTGCGCTCGGGTCTCGCCGTGGCGGAGGCGCTCGGCGCGAGCGTGCCATGGCGCGGGTTTCCCACCGAGCTCGCCGAGGCTGCGGAATAGGCGCGATATGGACATGGATCACTCGGGACAGGATGACCGAACGGAAGCGGCCGCGCTCTATGTCGGAGAGGTCATGCATGCCCGCATGCGGCCGACCACGCACCGCTTCCGGTATCGCGTGATGAGCCTGCTGATCGATCTCGGCCGGCTCGACCAGGCGGACCGGCAGGCCTCGCTGTTCGGGGTCAATCGGCGAGCGCTCTACAGCTTCCACGAGGCCGACCACGGTCCGCGCGACGGCTCGTCGCTGCTGGCCTATGCGCAGACCTGCGCGGCGAATCAGGGGATCGATCTCGGCGGCGGACGCGTGCTGTTGCTGTGCTATCCGCGGCTGCTCGGCTACGTGTTCAATCCGCTGTCGGTCTATTTCTGCTATCGCAGCGACGGCACCCTGGCGCTGATGATCTACGAGGTCCGCAACACCTTCGGCGAGATCAAGCCCTATGTGCTGCCGGTCAGATCCAATGAGCTGTCCGCGGCAGGGCTGCGCCAGACGCAGGACAAGACCTTCTACGTCTCGCCGTTCATCGACATGGCGATGCGCTACCATTTCCGGGTCATGCCGCCGGGCGACAAGGTCAAGTTGCGGATTCTGGAAACTGGCTCCGACGGGCCCCTGCTCGCTGCAACCTTCTCTGGCCGCCGTCGCGGGCTGACGTCTGGCTCCCTGCTCGCAGCCTTCGTCTCGCTCCCGCTGGTGACTGTCAAAATCTTCGCCGCGATCCATTGGGAGGCACTGCGGCTGTGGGCCAAAGGCGTCCGCCTCGTCCCGCGTGGCGAAATCAGTGCAAGCCCTGGAACCAATACCGGCTTGGCGGGGAACGGCAGCCACGCTTATATGTCACGACGCTGACCGGAAACGGCCGGCTCGCTCTGCGTCCGTGATCCCTGCCCGCACAGGTGCCGCACCGGCCAGCCGACGGGGACGTGGGCTGGAGCTGTTTGCGTGAGTGGACCTGCCATGCCGGACGTCATCCCAGTCACCCCTGATACCATCGACAAGGTGCTTGCCGATCTTCCCCGCCTGCCCCGCCTTGCCCTCGGCTTCGGCTCGCGGTTGCGAAAAGGCACGCTCGACGTGACCCTGCCGGACGGGCGGGTGATCCGGCTCGGCGGCGTTGAGCCCGGGCCGGCCGCCGCAATGATCCTGGCCAATTACGGCTTCGCATCGCGTCTTCTCAATGGCGGCGACATCGGCATCGCCGAGGCCTATCTGAACGGCGACTGGGATACGCCGGACCTGACGCAGTTTCTCTATCTGTTCTGCGTCAACCAGCACCTGCTGCAGTCGATGCTGGAAGACAAGCCGCTGATCCGGTTTGCCCAGCTGGTCCGGCACTGGTTCAACCGCAACACCAAGCGTCAGGCGAAGCGCAACATCTATGCCCATTACGACATCGGGAATTCGTTCTACTCGGCATGGCTGGATCCGAGCATGACCTATTCCTCGGCCTTGTTCGAGGAGCACACCACCGACCTCACTGCCGCGCAGACCAACAAGTACAAGCGGCTGGCCGAGGCGATCGATCTCAAGCCCGGGCAGAAGCTGCTCGAGATCGGCTGCGGCTGGGGCGGCTTTGCCGAATATGCCGCCAAGACGTTCGGCGCCAAGGTCGTTGGGTTGACGATCAGTCAACAGCAGCGCGACTTCGCGCAGCGCCGCATCCAGGATGCCGGGCTCGCCGAGAAAGTCGAAATCCGCCTGCAGGATTACCGGGACGAGCGTGACCACTACGATCGCATCGCCTCGATCGAGATGATCGAGGCGGTCGGCGAACAGTTCTGGCCGAAATATTTCTCGCAACTGCGAGACCGCCTGCTGCCGGGCGGACTGGCCGGTGTCCAGGCAATCACCATCCAGGACAGCCTGTTCCAGCACTACCGCCGCGAGGTCGACTTCATCCAGCGCTATGTCTTTCCCGGCGGCATGTTGCCGACACCGCAGATTCTGAAGTCGCTCGGCGACCGCTTTGGCATACCCGTCATCCGCGAGCGGATCTTCGGGGAAGATTATGCCAGGACGCTTGCGATCTGGCGAAATAACTTCCGAGAGGCTTGGCCGGACCTCACGCCCGCCGGATTCGACGAGCGCTTCAGGCGGCTCTGGGAATATTATCTGTCCTACTGCGAAGCAGGTTTCCTCTCCGGGAATATCGATGTTCGCCAGGTCGTCTTTGCGAAATCGGGGGGCTGATCCAGCCGGCTTACGCTCCCCTGGATATCAGGCTAGGGTCCTCTTAAGTGTGCTCGAGGAAACTCCTACGGTATCTGCAAAATGACCATTCATAACGACGTCGTCGCGGCGATCGGCAACACACCGCTGATCAAGCTCAAGCGCGCCTCGGAGGCGACGGGCTGCACCATTCTCGGCAAGGCCGAGTTCATGAACCCGGGCCAGTCGGTCAAGGACCGCGCCGGCAAGTGGATGATCCTGGAGGCCGAGAGGCGTGGCGATCTCAAGCCCGGCGGCCTCGTGGTGGAGGCCACTGCCGGCAACACCGGCATCGGTCTGGCCGTGGTCGCCAGCGCGCGTGGCTATCGCACACTGATCGTGATTCCGGAGACGCAGAGCCAGGAAAAGAAGGACATGCTGCGGCTGTGCGGCGCGGAGCTGGTCGAGGTGCCGGCGTTGCCGTTCAGCAATCCCAACAACTATCAGCATGTCGGCCGCAGGCTCGCCGACGAACTGCGCAAGACCGAGCCCAACGGCGTGCTGTTCGCCGACCAGTGGAACAACCTCGACAACGCCAAGGCGCATTATGAGTCCACGGGACCCGAGATCTGGGAGCAGACCGACGGCAAGGTCGACGGCTTCATCTGCGCGGTCGGCACCGGCGGCACGATCGCCGGCACGAGCCGCTATTTGAAGGACAGGAACAAGGACATTGTCACCGCCTGTGCCGACCCGCACGGCTTCGCGATGTACGAATGGTTCAAGAACGGGGTCGTCAAATCGACGCCCGGCGATTCCATCACCGAAGGCATCGGCATCGGTCGTGTGACGCCCGTGATCGAGACCGCCAAGGTCGACGACGCGTTCCTGGTGTCCGACGAGGACGCCGTCAACACCATCTACGACCTCGTGCAGCATGAAGGCCTGTGCCTGGGCGGCTCGACCGGCGTCAACGTCGCTGGCGCGGTGCAACTCGCCAGGAAGCTCGGCCCCGGCCACACCATCGTGACCATCCTGTGCGACTCCGGTGCGCGCTATCAGTCGAAGCTGTACAATCCGGAGTTCATGCGTTCGAAGAACCTGCCGGTGCCGGCCTGGCTGGAGCGGCGCAGCGGGATCAAGCCGCCTTTCGTTTGAGGGCGAGTAGCGAGTAGAATTTCTCGCCCTATTCGCTATTCGCAAGTCCCGATTCGCTTCCTCATCAATGCCGCAGGATCTGGCTCAGGAACAGCTTGCTGCGCGCATGCTGCGGGTTGGCGAAGAATTCCTGCGGCGTGTTCGATTCGATGATCTGGCCGGCGTCCATGAACACGACGCGGTTGGCGACCTCGCGTGCAAAGCCCATCTCGTGGGTCACGACCAGCATGGTCATGCCCTCCTTGGCGAGATCGACCATGGTGTCGAGCACCTCCTTCACCATCTCGGGATCGAGCGCTGAGGTCGGCTCGTCGAACAGCATGACCTTCGGGTTCATCGCCAGCGCGCGCGCGATGGCAACGCGCTGCTGCTGACCGCCCGACATCTGGCCCGGATATTTCTGCGCCTGATGCGGGATCTTGACCCGCTCCAGGAACTTCATCGCAGTCGCCTCGGCTTCCTTCTGCGGGATGTTGCGCACCCAGATCGGAGCCAAGGTGCAGTTCTCCAGCACCGTCAGATGCGGAAACAGGTTGAAGCTCTGGAACACCATGCCGACCTCACGGCGGACTTCGTCCACCCGCTTGAGATTCGGACCCAGATCGATGCCGTCGACATTGATCTCGCCCTCCTGGAATTCCTCCAGCGCGTTGATGCAGCGGATCAAGGTCGACTTGCCCGAGCCCGAGGGCCCGCAGATCACGATGCGCTCACCCTTTCCGACGGAGAGGTTGATGTCGCGCAGGACGTGGAATTCGCCGTACCATTTGTTGAGGGCGGAAATGCTGACGATCGAATTTGCAGTCATGGATCTCTCGACGATATCTGGGTCAATGGCGCCGGTGCGCGTTGAGGCGGCGCTCGACCAGCATGGAGTAGCGTGACATGCCGAAACAGAAGGCGAAGTAGATCATTCCTGTGAAGGCAAAGCCGGTGAAAGCCGTGGTCGGTGTCGCCCAGACCGGATCGGCCAACGAAGCCTTGAGGCTGCCGAGCAAGTCGAACAGCGCCACGATCGAGACCAGCGAGGTATCCTTGAACAGCGAGATGAAGCTGTTGACGATACCGGGGATGACGTGGCGCAGCGCCTGCGGCAGCACGATGAAGCTCGTCGTCTTCCACCAGGACAGGCCGAGCGCGCTCGACGCCTCCGCCTGGCCGCGCGGAATGGCCTGCAGGCCGCCGCGGATCACCTCGGCCATGTAGGCGCCGGAGAACAGCGCAACGCCGATCAGCGCCCGTACCAGGCCGTCGACCCTGACATTGCCGGGCAGGAACAGCGGCAGCATGTAGGTGGCGAAGAACAGCACCGTGATCAGCGGCACGCCGCGCACCAGCTCGATGAAGGCGATCGAAAAGACGCGGATCAGCGGAATGGTCGAGCGGCGGCCGAGCGCAAGCGCAATGCCGATCGGCATCGACGCGACGATGCCGATCACCGAGACGACCAGCGTCACCAGCATGCCGCCCCACAGCCTTGTGTCGACGATGGGAAGGCCGCCGCGATCGAGGCCCATGATCGCAATGACGATGGCGATGCCGGCGAAGGTCGCGGCCGTGGCGATGACGCTGCGCAGCGCCCTGCTCCCGCCGCCGATGATGAACACCAGCGCGGTGACAATGATCGCGGAGAGCGCGAGATCATTCCACACGGGCTGGTGAGATTGCTGCAGTTCATTGCGGATCCAGACCAGCGGCCAGATCACGAGCGATGCGAGCGTTCCGATCAGCACGACCAGCTTGCCGAGCAGCCACAGCAGCATGCCGACCACCGGCACGTTATCGCCGGCGCGCACCAGCGCGTTACCGGCCGTATCGATGCTCTCGACGAACAGCTGGAGGGTGCCTGTGGTCCAGCTCACGCCGAAGCCCTCCAGCCCACCGCCATAGAGCAGGAAGAACGCGACCACCGGCAGCGCGAAGAAGAACAGACCCGCATTAAGGCCTTTGGCCGGCAGGCGCGGAATCAGCAGCGGCACGAGCAGCACCACCGCCAGCACATAGGTCAGATTGACGCGCCAGCGGTCGGCCTCCGGGTAGAAGCCGTACATGAACTGGCTGAACTTCGCCGAAATGTAGGGCCAACAGGCGCCGACCGGATGGCCGGCGTTCTGCGCCAGGCATGCATCGCGGTCCTTGCCGACCCACACCGCGTCGACCAGCAGGAACTTGACGGCCGGGATCACGGTGAACCAGATCAACAGCGCGCTCACCAGGGTGAGCAGGATATTGGTCGGCGAGTTCAACAGCCTCGTGCGGACGAAGCCGACGAAACCGGTCGTCTTGATGGGCGCCGGGCGTTCTCCGGCCATGTCCTGACGGATGAAGGTTGAGGCCGTGATGTCGGTCATGCGCCAAGTCTCTTCCCAAGCCGCCAGCTATAGAAGCTCATCATCGCGCTCGTAATCAGCGACAGCGCCAGATAGACGCCCATCGTGATTCCGATGATCTCGATGGCCTGCCCCGTCTGGCTCATCGTCGTGCCCGCGAACACCGACACGAGATCGGGATAACCGATAGCGACCGCGAGCGAGGAATTCTTGGTCAGGTTCAAATACTGGTTCGTCAGCGGCGGCAGGATGACGCGGAGCGCCTGTGGCACGACGATCAGGCGCAGCACGGTGCCGCGGCTCAGTCCAAGCGAGAGCCCCGCTTCCATCTGTCCCTTGTGGACCGAGAGGATTCCCGCCCGTACCACCTCGGCGATGAAAGACGCCGTGTACATGGTGAGCGCCAGGGTCAGCGCAACGAGCTCTGGAATGATGCGGGAGCCGCCGGCGAAGTTGAATCCCTTGAGCGCCGGCACCTCGAACGAAATCGGCACGCCGAACACGAGCATTGCAATTAGCGGCAGGCCGATCAGCAGCCCCAGCACGTAGGGCCAAATCCGGATCACATGGCCGCGCAAGAACAGCTCACGCCGCGCGTAATAGTGCAGACCGATCGAGACCACGATCGCCACACCGAGCACGATCGCGAACGGCGTGAAGCCGGGCTCCTCGATCGGGCGCGGAACGATGAAGCCGCGGTTGTTGAGAAAGAAGGTCGAGAAAAGAGAGATGCTCTGCCGCGGTCCGGGCAGAGCCGCCAACACCGCGAGATACCAGAACAGGATCTGGAACAGGAGAGGCAGGTTCCGGATCAGCTCGACATAGGCGCCGGAGACCCGCGAGAGCAATACGTTCGGTGACAAGCGGCCAAGCGCAACCAGAAAGCCAAGGATGGTCGCCAGCACGATACCGATGACGGAGACCAGCAGCGTGTTCAGCACGCCGACGATCAGCACGCGGCTGTAGCTGTCGGAGCCGGAGTAGCTGATCAGGGTCTGGTTGACGTCGAAGCCGGCCGTATTGTTGAGAAAGCCGAAGCCCGACGTGATCCGCTGGGTGGCGAGGTTGCTGCGTGCGTTGGCCACGATCTCGTAGCCAACCCACACCAGCACTGCGACGAACAGGATCTGGAGGATGATGCCGTTCCATCCTGCCTTGCCACCCAGCATACGCTTCAGCCGAAGCCCATATTGCGTAGGCGGTAACCTTGCTTCGATGCTCATTCGCCGCAGCCCCGCTATCGCGCAGTGATCAGCGGATCGGCGGCGCGTATTGCAGGCCGCCCTTGTTCCAGAGCTGGTTCAGACCGCGCGCGATCTGCAGCTTGGAGCCGGCGCCGACGTTGCGATCATACATCTCGCCGTAGTTTCCGACCGCTTTCACGATCCGGTAGAACCAGTCCTTGGTGAGGCCGAGCTGCTCGCCGAGATTGCCGTCGGTGCCGAAGGCGCGCTTGAACTCCGGCTTGTCCGACTTGGCCATTTCATCGACGTTCGCCTGCGTCACGCCGAGCTCCTCGGCCGTCACCAGCCCGAACAAGGTCCACTTGACGATGTCGAACCACTGGTCGTCGCCATGGCGGACCATCGGGCCCAACGGCTCCTTCGAGATCACTTCCGGCAGCACCACGTGATCGGCCGGATTGGCGAGCTTCAGCCGCTCGGCGTAGAGGCCGGAAACGTCGGTCGTGAAGACGTCGCAACGGCCAGATTCGTACGCCTTGATGGTCTCGTCTTGGCCGGCGAATGCGATCACCTCGTACTTCATCTTGTTGGCCTTGAAGTAGTCGGCGAGGTTCTGCTCAGTCGTCGTGCCGGTCTGCACGCAGATCGAGGCGCTGTTGAGCTCGAGCGCCGAATTGACCTTCAGGGCCTTCTTCACCATGAAGCCCTGGCCGTCGTAATAGGTCACGCCGGCGAAATTGGCGCCCAGCGAGGTGTCACGCGACAGGGTCCAGGTGGTGTTGCGCGACAGCACGTCGATCTCGCCCGACTGCAGTGCAGTAAAGCGATCCTTGGCGGACAGTGGAACGAACTTGACCTTGGTCGGATCGTTGAAGATCGCGGCGGCAATGGCGCGGCAAACGTCGACGTCGAGCCCGGTCCAGTTGCCCTTGTCGTCGGGCGCCGAGAAGCCAGGAAGGCCCTGGCTGACGCCGCAGGCGAGCATGCCGCGATCCTTGACGGTCTTGAGCGTTTCGGCCTGGGCGCCGACGCTCGCCAGCACCGGGGCGAGAGCAAGAGTAAGAGCCAGAGTGACGCGTTTCATAAATACAGCCTTTCGCGGGTCGTCCTTGGGGAGCGATGAATCTCAGCGCGTAGGAGGGGCCGACCTGAATCCGCCTCTGCAAACGCCATACCAAGAATATGGCGCGCGCCATGCACGACGGAGCCGTGCATGCGAGATGAAGCGGAAATCGCGGCAAGCCCCTCAACGTGCAGCGATCGAATTGCGCCGGCATCACAGAACGACTGGCGGTCCGGGTCAAGGGGTTGACGGGCCTGTTCTGCATTCTGTTATTAACGACCGCAGTGCGGCCTGATTTCCAGCTATCCCGGCAGGTTCAAAGAGAAAAGACACGCGAATGGCATCATCGAACGACCCCGCTGCGGCGGTGCGACAAAACGTCGAGACACGGCTGGTCACGGCGGGGCGGGACACGAAAGCGCAGCACGGATTCGTGAATCCTCCTGTCGTTCATGGTTCAACGGTCCTGTATCCAACGGCTGAAGATCTGCATGCACACCGCGGCGAATTCCAGTACGGCCGCCACGGCACCCCGACCACGAAGGCGCTGCAGCAAGTGCTGATGGCGCTCGAGGGGCCGCAATGCGCCGGCGTCGGCATCGCGCCGTCAGGCCTCGGCGCCATCTCGACCACCCTGCTGTCGGTGCTCAAGGCCGGCGACCACGTTCTGGTGTGCGATAGCATCTATCGTCCAACCCGCAATTTCTGCAACGGCATGCTGGCACGCTATGGCGTCGAGACGACCTATTTCGACCCCTTGATCGGCGCAGGAATTGAGCAACTGCTCAAACCGAATACACGCGCGGTGGTTGTCGAGGCGCCGGGCTCGCAGTCCTTCGAAATGCCGGACATCCCCGTCATTGCCGCGGTTGCGCATGCGCACGGCGCGCTGGTCATCGACGACAACACCTGGGCGACGCCGCTCTACCATCGCTCCCTCGATCAGGGCGTCGACATCAGCATGCAGGCGGCCACCAAATATATCGGCGGCCACTCCGACATCATGTTCGGGACGATTTCGGCCAATGCGAAGGCGTGGCCGCTGATCTCCGAGGGCATCCGCCTGCTCGGCGTCTGCGCCGGACCGGACGACGTGTTCCTGGCCTTGCGCGGCGTACGGACGCTTGGCGTGCGCCTGGCGCAGCATCACCGGTCAGGCCTGGAGATGGCGCGCTGGCTCGCCGCGCGTCCTGAGGTGATCGAGGTGCTGCATCCCGCGCTGGAAAGCCATCCGGGGCACGCGATCTGGAAGCGCGATTTCACCGGCGCCTCCGGCCTGTTCAGCATCGTGCTGCAACCAAAGGCGCAGGCCGCCGTCGACGCCATGCTCGACACGCTCACGCTGTTCGGCATGGGCTATTCCTGGGGCGGCTTCGAGAGCCTGGCGATCCCGTTCGACTGCGCAAGCTACCGTACGGCGACCACATGGGCACCCGGCGGTCCGACATTGCGGCTGCACATCGGTCTCGAGAATACCGAGGATCTCAAGGCCGATCTCGATCGCGGCTTTGCCGCGTTCAACGCCGCTTGACCACGCCTGCAGGGGCGGAGCGCCGCGCGATCGGGCAACCGGGGCCGCCAAATTGGCGTTGATCCCCGGCCGATTGGGCGTAGCCTTGGTCTGAAGACAAGCGGGAACGAACGGGAATCATGGTTCTGCTCGATCTGATGGGTGGCGTGGCGCTGCTGCTGTGGGGCCTTCACATGGTCCACAGCGGCATCCTGCGCGCCTTCGGCCCGGATCTCAGGCTGCTGCTGTCGCGAGCGCTGCGGAACCGTTTCAGCGCCCTCGCGGCCGGACTCGGCCTCACCGCGCTTCTCCAGAGCAGCACGGCAACGGCGCTCATCACCACCTCCTTTGCTGCGGAAGGCCTCGTCGGCCTGATCCCCGCGATGGCGATCATGCTGGGCGCCAATATCGGCACCACGCTGATCGTCCAGGTGCTGTCGTTCAACGTCGCGGCCGTCGCGCCGATCCTGTTCGTGCTCGGCCTGGTGGCGTTCCGCAGCGGGCCGCGATCGCGCATCAAGGATCTCGGCCGGGTGTCGATCGGCCTCGGCCTGATGCTGCTGTCGCTCCATATCCTGATCGACACGCTCGCGCCGGCCGAGGAGGCGCCGGCGATGCGCGTGTTCATGCAGGCGATCACCGCCGACGTCACGCTGTGCATCATCTTCGGCGCCGCCGTCACCTGGATCGTGCATTCCAGCGTCGCGAGCGTGCTGCTGGTGATGTCGCTGGCCTATGCGCATTTCATCACGGCCGATGCGGCCATGGCACTGGTGCTCGGGGCCAATCTCGGCAGCGCCGTCAACCCGGTGTTCGAGGGCGCCCGGCGCGACAATCCCGCGAGCTATCGCCTGCCCGTCGGCAATCTCCTCAACCGCATCATCGGCGTCGCGCTGATCGCACCCTTCCTGCATCCGCTCGCGGCTCAGCTGCAGCAATGGCAGCCGGATCTGTCGAAGCTGACCGCGCAGTTTCACATGGCATTCAACCTCGGCACGGCGCTGGTCTTCATCGGTCTGCTCGGCAGCATCGAGAAGCTGCTCGTCAGACTGTTCCCCGACCGCCCGGCCGAAGTCGATCCCGCCAAGCCGCGCTACCTCGACGAGACCGCGCTGGAGACACCGTCGCTGGCGCTTGCGGACGCGGCGCGCGAGGCGCTGCGCATGGGCGATCTGGTCGAGACCATGTTGCGCAATGTCATGACCGCGATGATGACCAACGACCGTGGCCTCGTGGATCAGGTGTCACGCGCGGACAATGTCGTCGACCGGCTCGACGAAGCCATCAAGCTTTACATCACCAAGCTGACGCGGGGCAGCCTGGACGATCGCGAGGGCAAGCGGGCGATGGAGATCATCTCCTTCGCGATCAACCTCGAACACATCGGCGACATCATCGACAAGAACCTGAGCGAGCTCGCAACCAAGAAGATCAAGCGCAGGTTCCAGTTCTCCGCGGAGGGCGCCGACGAGTTGCAGGCCTTTCACCGCCAGATCATGGAGGCGCTCCGCGTCGCGTTCGGCATCTTCATGTCCGGCGATGCGCAGCAGGCGCACCAATTGCTCGATCAGAAAGCCGAGCTCCGCAACGCCGAGCTCGGCGCGACCGAGCGGCACCTCGAACGTCTGCGCGACGGCCGCTCGGAGACGCTCGAAACCACCTCACTGCATCTCGACGTGCTGCGTGACCTCAGGCGGATCCACTCGCACATCTGCTCGGTCGCCTATCCCGTGCTCGATGCCGCCGGCGAGATTGCGACGCGCCGCGGCGAGGCGGCTGACAGCGTGGCGACGACCGTGACCCTGCCCCCATCCTCGGCCCAGCCGCTGCCGCGCTGAGCGCAGGACGGCCCCACGAACGGGCGACGGCACATCCGCCCTGTGAACCTGAAGCCCGCTCCGGTCAATTGCTCAGCGTCTGCGACTCGCGCTGACGGTTCTTGAAGATCAGCATCACGTTGCGGACGTAGATGATGTTCGACAGCAACTGGCCGAAGATGATGACCGGCTCGCGTTTGACGAGACCATAGATCAGCGTCATGAGGCCGCCGCCGATCGAGAAGAACCAGAAGGCAAGGGGCACCACGCTCTTGCCCGCGCGCTCGCTGGCGATCCACTGCACAAGGAAGCGCGCGGCGAAGGCCAGTTGGGCGGCGAGGCCGAACACCAGCCAGAAATCAAATTTGGCGATGAAGATGTCGTAGAGATAGTTGCTGAACGCCTGCCCGAATTGAATCAGCATTACTTTACCTCGATCACAACCGGCGTCGGCTTCTTGCGGCGGATCAGCCACCACACGCCGGCGAGATCCATGATCCCGATCCAGAGCCGGTCGAAGAACCCGTAGTTCGAGACACCGGAGTGCCGGGGTCGATCTGTCACGTCGATGTAGGCGATGTCGTAGCCCTCACGCCGCACCAGGGCGGGAAGGAAGCGGTGCAGACCATCGAAATACGGCATCATCAGGAAGACGTCGCGGCGGACCGCCTTGAGGCCGCAGCCGGTATCGCGGGTGCCGTCATGCAGCACCGCATTGCGGATCTTGTTGGCAAGCCGCGATTGCAGTTTCTTGAAGCCGGTGTCCTTGCGACCGACGCGTTGGCCTGCGACGAGGCCGACACCCGCCCCGCCCTTTTCGAGCGCAGCGATGAGGTCGGGCAGGAAAGCGGGATTGTTCTGCCCGTCGCCGTCCAGCGTCGCAACCATCGCGCCGTGGGCCGCGCGGATGCCGCTTCTCACGGCCGCCGATTGCCCGGACGACTTCTCATGGCGCAGCACGCGCAGGTTCGGCCGCCGCGCCATCTCCTCGGCGAGCCGTTGCGCGGTGTCATCGGTCGAGCCGTCGTTGACGTAGATGATCTCATAGGCCCAGAGACCGTCGAGCGCGGCCGCGATCTCGGTGATCAGGGGCGTGATGTTGCCGGCCTCGTTGCGCACGGGAACGACGATGGAGACGGCAACGGGGGTTTCGGTCGACAAGATGAGACTCGCGATGGCGTGACTGGACCGGTTCCTGCCCCGGGCGATGCGGCGGAGGCTTATTATGGGGCTTGGGGCCGCCTATCAACCCCTTTAGCGCGGTACGATTTGGCCGTCCTTGCCCAGGCGGAAGCCCAGCCGTCGTGCTGCGAACCAGTAGCGGACCAGCATGGCGCAGGCCAATCCGACCACGGCGCCGGCGACCACATCGCTTGGATGATGCGCCAGCAGCACCAGCCGACTCAGGGCAATCACGACGGCATAGATGAACATTGGTATCCGCAGCCGCGACCAGACGGCCGCAATGGCGAATGCGAGCGCGAAGGCGGTCACCGCATGCGCCGACGGCATGCTGAAATAGGCCGGCGTGCCGTTGAAGGGTTCGAAATTGAACGCATTGGCCTTGCCGCCGACGAAGGGACGGCCGCGCCCGATGATGTATTTCAACACCTGGGCCGACAGCACGGAGAGCAGAACCGCGAAGAAGAAAAACTGGACATGCGTCGCAAAGTTCAGAAGGCGGCTGCGCGAAGCCTCAGGCCACAACGGCGCGATCAGGATCGTCGCGACGACCCCCACTGCCAGCAGTCCCAGCACGTATTCGTCCTGGCCGAATTCGGTGATGATGCGCACCGGCCACAGGCTCGGTGTTCCACGCGCCGGCATCAGCCCGATTTCGTAGGCATCGAAGGTGAACATCAGCATCAAGACCACACTCAGGCCGATGGCACCGAGCAGGAGAAGCTCGCGTCGCAGGCGTTGCCGGCCCGCAGCGTCCGGCGCGGTCTGCGGCCGCCGAACCAGCCGGCCGAACGAGAATTTGCCGACCAGCGCGAGCTGGGCGAGATAGCCTGACGACAGCGAGGGCGTGTCTGGCGCCGACATCTACTCGGTGCCTTCCGAACGATAGATCGCAATCGAGACCGGGCGGCCTTGCGAGATGTTGTAG
Organism: Bradyrhizobium sp. SZCCHNRI3052; assembly: GCF_032484895.1. Classification (NCBI taxonomy): domain Bacteria; kingdom Pseudomonadati; phylum Pseudomonadota; class Alphaproteobacteria; order Hyphomicrobiales; family Nitrobacteraceae; genus Bradyrhizobium; species Bradyrhizobium sp. SZCCHNRI3052. Next base: position 934,394 of record NZ_JAUETW010000001.1, read on the forward strand.
CCGTCGATGCGCTTGGCGACGTTGTAGCGCAGCCCGATGGCCTCGGCGCGCTGCACGAACGCCCGTTCGGTGCGCTGCTCGACAAGCGCGAAGCGGCACGCGCCATGGTTGAGGAAGTCGGCCGCCCCCGAGCCGTCGGTGAGCTGCGTCGAGGTTCCTGTCATGAACACGAGGCTAGGTTCGTGGAAACCTGCCGCTGCCGCCTTCGGCCCGACGCAGACCACGTTGCGCAGCGCGCGCGCAATCTCCGCGCTGGGAAACAGCGGTGTCAGCGCCGGCAGCACGGCGCCATACACCACGAACGCCAGGAACATCGCCGCCACGCCGGCATTCAAGAGCGAGCGCTCGGCACGGCCGTCGTCATAGAGCCACCAGGCGAACAGGCCGAAAATCAGCGACGCCGCCACGAACGGCCAGGCCAGGAACACCGGCTGGTGCGTGACGATGATGGCGCCGATCACGGCCACCACCGATGTGATGGCGGGAATCGCGAACCACCAGGCGGCGCCGCGCCGCAGCCAGTTGCGCGCCAGCACCCGCCGCTCCAGCGCGCCCACGGTGAGGATGGCGATTGCCGGATAGAGCGGCAGCACATAATGCGGCAGCTTGGTCAGGACGGCCTCGAACACGACCCAGGACGGCAGCAGCCAGGCCAGCAGGAACTGCGCCCCCGGCTCGCGCCGCGCGCGCCATACCGCAGGCGCCGCCATAGCGGCCAGCGGCGCGCCGGGCCAGAAGGTGATGAACAACAGCAGCAGATAAAGTCCCGGCGGTGCGCCGTGCGACTCCTGGGCGCCGATCTTGCTCAGCATGTCGCCGCCGACGGAATCGGCGAAGAAGGTGTCGCCGGCGCGCAGGAAGATCAGCACGAACCAGGGCAGCACCAGCACCAGCATCCACATCAGTCCCCATAGAGGGCGCAGACGCGATAGCCAGCCGGCACCACGATCCATGATCGCCAGCGCCACGATCGTCAGTCCTGCGAACATCAGAATCAGCGGGCCCTTGATCAGGATGCCGCCGGCGAGCGCCGTCCAGAAGATCGCAGGCGGTCCCCACGGTGGATGCACCGGATCCTCGCCGCGCTGCCACGACAGATACACGCGGGCCAGCGCACCCATCGCAGCCACCACGGTGAACAGCAGCATCGCGTCGGTCTTGGCGAGCCGGGCTTCCGCCCCGAGCAGCACCGAGCAGCACATCAGCAGGGCGGCGAACACGGCGCCGCGCCGTGTCACGAAGGAGAGCGCGGTCCAATAGGTCAGCAGCACCGCGCCGATGGCACCGATCAGCGAGGGAATGCGGTAGACCCAGATGCGCAGCTGCGCACGCGGCAGACCGATCGCCGACGCCGTCTCGACCGCAGCCGATTGCAACCAGTAGATGCCGACTGGCTTCTTGTAGCGCACGTCGTCCTGGAAGCGGATATCGACGTAATCGCCGCTCTCGACCATCTGTTTGGTCGCCTGGGCGAAGCGCGCCTCGTCGCGATCGATCGGCGGGATGGTGAAGAAGCCCGGCAGGAACAACAGCAGCCCGCAGACGAGCAGGAACGTCACCGCCCTGGTGTGGCTCACGGTGACGACATCGATCATCCGCACCAGCCGATTGCCTGGATTGACCAGGTTCTTCGGCTCGCGCGGCTCTCCAAAACGGGGGCGGGCAAAGGTCTCGACCATGGGGTTCCGAATACGCTGAAACCGCTATGTCGACAACCGCTTAGCGAACCCTCACTGGATTCTGACCACAACTGTGTCCGCAGCGCCCGTGGCATCGATCACGGTGAGGCGGGCAAAGCCCGGCCCGGGCGGATCGATCAGGCGCTGGCGCCGGCTGTCGATCTCGCCGACGGCTAGTCCATTGACCAGCATGGTCAGCGGCAGCACGCCCCCGGACACTTTCACCGGCATCACCGACGCCTCGGGACCGGCGGACCGGTCGACATCGATGCGGGAGCCGTTCAGCGGGAACTGAATGTGCGGCGCCTGCTCTGCGCCGGTCCGCACCAGTTCTCCGACCGGCCGGAACCGGCGCAGGGGCAGCGGCAACTTTGAATTGCTGGCGACAAGCGCACCCTTGGGCGGCTTTGGCAGTGTCGCCGGCAGCTTGCCGCTGCGGGCAAAAGCGTCGAACAGGATCGGCGCCGCGGCGACGCGGCCGATCAGGCCGGGCACCGGCGCGCCGTCGGGCCTGCCGACCCAGACGCCGATCGTCACGCGGCCGTCGAAACCGACCGACCAGGCGTCGCGATAGCCGTAGCTGGTACCGGTCTTGAAGGCGATCCGGTTGCGGGCTGCGTTTTCCGGAGGCGGGGTCCCCAGCAGCACGTTGCCGACCTGCCAGGCGGCCGCCGAATCCATCAGCCGCAACGGCTCGCGGGCATCGTCGGTGCCCTCGCCGGTCATGATCTCGCGCAGCGGCCTGGTGGTGCCCAGGCGCGGGAATCCGGCATAGAGCTGGGCGAGGTCCTGCAGGGTCACGCCGACGCCGCCGAGGCCCATGGCGAGGCCTGGGGCTTCGTCCTTCGGCAGCACCAAATTGCCGCCGGCCTGTTTCAGTCGCGACGACAGCCGGCTGGCGCCGACACGATCGAGCAGCACGATGGCGGGAACGTTCAGGGACAGTTGCAGCGCCTTGCGCACCGGCACCGTGCCCTGGAACGTCATGTCGAAATTTTCCGGCGCGTAGGAGCCGAAGCGCACCGGGCGGTCCTCGATGAGGCTCTCCGGATGCACGAAGCCGTCCTCGAAGGCGAGCCCATAGATGAACGGCTTCAGGGTCGAGCCTGGCGAACGCACCGCGCGGGTCATGTCGACCTGCCCTGCCCGCCTCTCGTCGAAATAGTCGGCCGATCCGACATGGGCGAGCACGTCACCGCTGTCATTGTCGACCACGATGATGCCGACCGAGACGTTCGGTCCCAATGCGATGGCGCGATCGCGCGCCAGCGGCTCCAGCACCTTCTGCAGCGAGGCGTCCAGCGTAAGGCGGATGATCGGCTGATCCTTGACGGTCGCCGAGGCCTGGTCGGCAGCATGCGGCGCCAGGATCGGCATCGGCTGGCGGAAGGCCGGCACGGCTTGCGCCTTCGCCTGCGCCGCGTCCTCGGCGGAGATCACGTTCTCCGACACCATGCGGTCGAGAACGCGGTCGCGGCCGCGTCGAGCGGCCTCGGGATGCCGGTCGAGTCGCCGCGTCTCCGGTGACTGCGGCAGCGCCACCAAGAGTGCCGCTTCCGCCAGTGACAGCCGCTTCGGCTCCTTGCCGAAATACGCGATCGAGGCGGCGCGGATGCCTTCGAGATTGCCGCCATAGGGCGCGAGCGTCAGGTAGAGATCGAGGATCTCGTCCTTGCTCAGCTCATGCTCGAGCTCGAGCGCGCGCACGATCTGCCTGAGCTTGGCGTGCAGCGAGCGCTGCCGCCTGGGCTCGAGCAGCCGCGCCAGCTGCATCGTGATGGTCGAGCCGCCCGACACGATGTGGCCGTGCGCGCCGAGCTGGATCGTGGCGCGCGCCAGCGCGCGGGGGTCGACGCCGTGATGGTCGTAGAAGCGCTGGTCCTCATAGGCGAACAGCAGTCTCAAATAGGTCGGATCGACGTCCTTCTTCGCGCTGACCGGCAGCCGCCAGCGCCCATCCGCCATCGCATAGGCGCGCAGCAGCTTGCCGTGGCGGTCGACGACGGTGGTGGACACGGCTCTGGCCTCGCGCAGCGGCAGCGGGCCGAGAGAGATGGTGTAGGCGGTGAAGGCAAGGACGACTGCGACGAACAAGAACAGCGCGCCCGCGAGCAGCCGTTTGACGCTCCGCCCTCTCCTCGGGTCATGGCCGGGCTTGTCCCGGCCAGCCGCGCCTTCGTCGCCGCGAGCGATGGATGCCCGGGTCAAGCCTGGGCATGACGGAGTGTGCGGCACCGTCCGGCCACCCAACTCACGATCACTCGTTCCACCCTCGCTCATTTCGCCGCGCGGACCTCCACGGAGCCCGTACCGGTCCGACCATAGCGTGAGGGATTGTACATGTCTTCGACATAGGCCTGTGGCAGCACGTATTTGCCCGGCGACACCGCCCGCACCACATAGGCGACCGTGAACACGGACTTGGAATCCGCGGCGCGGTCGAGCGCGGCGGTGAAGCGGTCGTCGCGGAACTCGGTATTGACCGGTTCCTGGCCGTCCTCGATCCAGTCCAGCGTGCCGCTGTCGCCCGACGACACCAGATGCGGATTGTCGATCTCCAGCCCCGCCGGTAGATAGTCGGACACCATGATGTGCCCGTATTCCGGCTTGGCCTCGGTGACCTTCAGCACGACAGCGAAACGGTCGTTCTGCTTCGCGGTTCTGATATCGGCCGGCTTGCCGTCGAGCGTGTAGTAGCCACGCTCGATCTTGAAGCCGTTCGATGCCGCCGGCTCCGGCGTCAGCGGCGAGCCGGAGACGGAGACCACCGCCTGCACCGGCGCATCACCGGTGTTGGTGATCTTCAGCGGCTGGCCCGAGAGCTCAGCCGCCTTGTAGCTGCGGTACAGCGCCTGCTTCACCGCCTGCCCGTTGACATCGAGCGTCAGCGTCTCCTTGGCGAGCGCACGCGCCGCCAGCACCATCCACGCATTCTCCTGCGTCGAGGTGTACGGCGTCAGGCCACGCGCTGCCTCGACGCGGGTCACCGCCTGCGTCAGCGTCGCGCGCGGCGCATTGCCTTCGCCGGCCAGTGACACCAATGCCGCCGCATCACGCAGGTCGGAGCCGTAATCGGTGCGGCCGAACACCAGCACGGGCTTCGGCGCGAGGCTGTCGGCGGCTGCCGCATAGACCCGCTCGGCGCGGGCGCGGTCGCCGACCAGCGCGAGCGCCGCGGCGAGCTGCGCCTTGGCAATTGGAGTTGCGAGATTGCCGAGCTTGGTGTCGGCGAGATAGCGCAGGTCGCCGATCGGCGCCGCGCCGTTGCGCGCGAGCACGTAGAGGCCGTAGGCGAGATCGCGGCCGCCGCTCTTCTCTGGCTCCTCGGCATTGACCACCGAGTTCCTGACGCGGTCGAGCGCGCTCTTGAACAGCACGTCCGGCACGGCAAAGCCCTTCTCGCGGGCGCGGGTCAGGAAATCCGTCACGTAGGCATCGAGCCAGGGATCGTCGCCGCCGGCCGACCACAGGCCGAACGAGCCGTTGGAGCCCTGACGCGCCAGCAAGCGGTCGATCGAGTCGCGGATGCGCTGGTCGACCTCGGTGTCCATCGCGAGATGCGCGCCGGCTGCGAGCTCGTTGACATAGAGCAGCGGCATCGCGCGGCTGGTGATCTGCTCCGAGCAGCCATGCGGATAGCGGTCGAGCGCCTTGAGGATGGTCGCCGCATCGAGCGCTGTCGACAGTCCCGCCGACAGCGACACCGTACCGGTGCCCGCCACGAGATCATTGAACATGTCCGATGTCAGCGTCAGGCTCTCGCCCTTCGCGAGCGTGCGGATCGAGCGCCGCGCCAGCACCTGGGTCGCCGGCTTGACGTCGAGCTGATAGTGCCGCGCCAGCGCCAGCCCGTTGGGGCCCTTGATATCGACGTCGAGCTGCGCCGTACCGGTGCCGCTGGCATCCAGCGGCAGCGTCGACGACGCCCGCTGCTTGGCGGCGAGCTTCAGCGTGACGTTGGCATTGCCGGAGACCCCGACCGGGCCGCTGGCCTTGACGTCGACGACATAGTCGCCGGGCGCACCCTCGACGTTATCGAGGTCGAACGACAGCGTGCCGCGGTCGCCGCTCAGCAAAAAGCGCGGCAAGGTCGCGGTCAACACCACCGGATCGCGCACGGTGACGTCGACATTGGCCCGGCCGACTTTCGTGGCGCTCCACGCGACCGCCATCACCCGCGCAGTTCCTGCGAACTCCGGAATATCGAAGCTGACCTCGGCGGTGCCATCGGACCCGACGGTCACGATGCCCGAATACAGCGCCAGCGGCTTCTGCGTCGGCGGCGAGCCCTGCAGCTCGGCTCCGCCACTGTCACCGCCCGAGCGGATCTGGCCGCGCGTGCCCTGCATGCCGTCGATCAGCTGGCCATAGAGGTCGCGGATCTCGGCGGAGAGCTGGCGCTGGCCGAGATAGTAATCGTCGGGCGCCGGCGGCTTGTAGTTGGTGAGGTTGAGAATGCCGACATCGACCGCCGCGATCACGATCTTGGCGTCCTCGCCGGGATTGAGCCCGCCGACCTTGACCGGAATCTTCAACGCCGAGCCCGGACGTACCAGCGCAGGCGGCGTCAGAGCCACGTTGAGCGTGCGCGCTGATTTGTCGATGCCGAACCAGGCGACGCCGAGCGCGCGGCCCGGCATGCGCTGCGCGGCCGCATCGAGCGGACGACGCAGCGTCGTGACGACATAGGCGCCGGTGCCCCAATCCTTGCCGACCGCAAGCTTGACTTGGTTGGTACCTTCCTTGACCTCGGTGGTCTGCGTCGTCAGTAGCCGGTCGCCGAGCACGTTGACCGTCAGCTTGCCGGCAGTGCGCGCATTGACCGTCACGACCATGTTCTCGCCGGACTGGTATTGCGGCTTGTCGAGCGAGGTCTCCAAGAGATCCGGCGTGTCTGCGCTGCCGTCGGTGTACCAGCCGACATCGAACTGCAGCGACGTCACCGGGCCGTCGGCATCCGCCGACTTGACGTCGAGGCGATAGCGCCCGGCCTCCGGCTGGAAGCTCAGCCGCGCCGGCTTGTTGGCTGATATCGTGACGTCGCCGTCGCCCACGCGCCGCGTCGATTTCACCGGCTCATACTCCCAATAGGAGTTCTGCCGATACCATTGATAGCGCGACTCGATCTTGAGCAGCTCATAACGCAGCCCGTTGCGAGCCAGCGTCCTCCCCTCGGGCGAGACAAACACGACGTCGAACTCGGCCTTCTCGCCCTCGCCGACGCTTTTTCCCGAGAACGACGGCTTGATGCCGATCTGCGCGGCCTTGGGCGCCACGGGGAGCACCAGCTTGCGCTCGACGGCGCGGCCGCCGGTCTCAGCCAGGCGCACATAGATCTGCGCCTCCTGCGGCCGGCTGGAGGACGGCGGCTTGGGCAGGCTGACCGGGAACGTCGCCGCGCCCTTCTCGTCCGTTTCCGGCATGCCTTCGATCGGGGTGCGCTCGTTGGAGGCGCTCTCCTCGTCGGCGACGCCGAACTGGTAGCCCGGGAACCCCGGCCGCTCGGGCGCGGTCGTCACCAGCAGGTCGCCCTCGAGCTGCAGGCCGGAGGCCGGCGCACCGTAGAGGAAATGGCCGTCGACCTTCACCTCCACCGGAGTCTCAGCCTTGATCTGCTTGTCCTTGGAGCTCAAATCGAATTCCAGCCGCTCGGGGACGTAATCCTCGACCATGAAGGTGGTCTCGCCGACCGCCGTCCCCTTTGGGTCGGTGAAGGCGCGCACGCGGTAGGTGCCGGTCGGCACCGCCGAGTTCAGCGCCACGCTGAACGAACGGCCGCCGGCGCCCTGGTCCGGCAGCACCGCGCGGCGAAACTCGACGCCGTCGGGACGCTCGACGACCAGCGTCAGCGGCGTGCCGGTCATGGCATTGCCCTTGCCGTCGCGCAGCAGCGCGGTGAGGTAGACCGTCTCGTTGGAGCGGTAGACGCCGCGCTCGGAATAGACGAAAGCGTCCGGCCCCGTGGGCGCTTCGCGCCCGGCGACGCCGCGATCGGACAGGTCGAAGGCTGACGTCTTCAGGCTGAGGAAGGCATAGTCGGTCTTCTCGCCCGACACGGTCAGCATCGCTGGCGACAGCCCGCCCTCGCCACGCGCCAGGCCCGTCTCGAACAGCACGTGGCCGGCGTCGTCGGTCTTGCGCGTCGCGAGGATCTCGTTGTTGCGCGCCACCAGCCGCACCTCGGCGCGCGCGACCGGATCAGTCGAGGCCAGCGAATTGACGAACACGTGAATGCCGTCATTGCCGGAGAACGCGGCGACTCCGAGATCGGAGACGATGAACCATTGTGTCGCGAGTTGGCCGCCGTCCTCGTCATTGCCGCTCGTCGGCCCCTTCGGCGCCGCCGTCATCACATACACGCCGGGCTGCATGTCGCTCAGCGCCTGATCGACCGGGAAGGCGGTGGTGACGTCCTGGTTCAGGGTCATCGCGGTCGACAGCTCGCCGCTCCACACCTTCATGCCGCGCTCATTGCCGAGATCGGTGAGCTGATAGCTCGACAGCGGCCGCTGGAAGTCGCTGTCGATGACGGTGTTGATCAAATTGCGGTCGCCGATCCGGAACACGTTGACGGTGACCGCCGGCGTGTTGACGCTGACCAGCGGAATGCCCTTCTGCCCGGTGCGCGGCAGCACATAGGCCTTGCCGGTGAAGCGCACGAACGGCTTGCGGTCGCGAACATAGATGTTGAACTCGGCCGATTTCGGCAGGCTCTCCTTGACGCCCGACGGCAGCCCGGCGCGCAGATTGATGTTGTAGCGCTCGCCGTGCTTGAGACCCTCGACGCAGAGCTGCTTGTCCTCCGAGGTCAGCGCCGGCTTGTCATTGCCGGCCTGGGCCACGAACGGCGAGAAGTCGGTGCGCTTGGCGAGATCCTCGGAGAACTGGAAGCAGGCGCGCGGGCTCGCCGAGTCCGAATCCACGGTGTAGTCGAGCAGCTTGAAGCCGTGCTCGTCGCGCATCCGCTCATACTGCCCACGGACATCGGCCACCTCACGCAGCTCGAGCGACATCCTGAGCGAATCCAGCGCTGGCCGCCACAGCTTGCGCTCGGCCATGGTCTTGCCGAGCACGGCCAGCGCATCCGCCTCCTCGCCGGCATTTCCGGCGCGCTGATAGGCGATGTAGGCCGCCGTCGAGGCCCGCTCCAGGAGGAAGGTCTGCTCCGACGGATTGATCGGCTTGATCTGGTTGAGCACGGTGCGCGCCAGCCGCAGCCAGTTACCGGAATCATCCGGCGCAGCGGTCGCGATCTGCCCGAGGATCTGCAGGCCGGTCCGTAGGTCGTTCCGCCGCAGCGCCGCGTCGGCATCGGTGCGAAGCGTCGCCAGCGGCTTGTTCACCGCCCCCGCCTCGCTCTTGATCTGCGCCTCCAGCTTGATCGCGGCATCGGCGAGGTCGTCGCGCTTGAACGCCTTGTCGGCGGCAAGGGCAGAAGCAAGACCGAGCGCCATGATGGCGCAGAGGACGGCGGCGCGAACCAGACCGATCATGGGGCAGCTCCTTGGACGGCGATTGGGGCGGCTGTTCCGGACACGCGGAGAGATGTCCGTGTTTGGCCGATTCGTGGCGAGAATGGACGCGAAATGGTGACGGACTGATGGCAAAGGTTGCAGCGGACCGGCGAGCGGCCCGTCCCAGGCGCGACCATCGGCACGCACATGCGACAGGAAAATCTGTTCATCAACGGGCAATTCACAGGACATGGCATACAGACAAGCCGCGGCGGCCGTCGATCCGGCGCCGCTGACGCGCAAATGGGGCGATAGACCCACCTCCGCCTCCGCTTGGTCTCGCCGGGCCTCCGTCGGGTTCGGCCGCTCTTGGCGAAACGGAAGATTTTTCATATGACCCGTGCTATGGAAAGCGCGCCGGCCGGGCTTTGCCCTCGGCACCCATCCCATGACGCTCATCCTCCGGACGTTCATCTTGGGATGGTCACCGGGCGATAGTCGTCTCGCGACGCCGGTCCCATAGCTCAACTGGATAGAGTAGCGGATTTCTACTCCGCGGGTTGCAGGTTCGAGTCCTGCTGGGATCGCCAATCGCCACGCCAGCGCCATCCTGGCGCCCCGCCACTCGTCCATTTTGAAGCATTGCCGTGAACGACAGGGCGTGCGCACCCGAGCCCGCCCTCGTTTGGCGGGCGCGTAGCCATGGCGTTGGGGGGCTCGGTTGGCGAAACATGAGGCATCCCGGTTTCTGGTCAGAATCCTGCGGTCCCGATTCCGCGACCACAAGACGGAGCTGTCCGAGTTGCAGCGTCACATCCGGCGCGGCGACATCGTCTGCGACATCGGCGCCAACAAGGGCAGTTTTCTCTACTGGCTGGCACGGTGGTCGGCGCCGGGGCGGGTCATCGCCTTCGAGCCCCAGCCGGATCTTGCCGAACGATTGGCGCGGCTCTGCTCCCGGTTCTCGCTCGACAATGTCGTCGTCGAACCGCGCGCCGTCTATTCGCGCTCCAGCAGGAAAACCCTGTTCGTTCCCGAAGGGCATCAGCCCGGAGCTTCGCTGCTCCGGCCCGCCGAGACCTCGAAGGCGATCCAGGTGCAGACGACGTCGCTGGACGACTATCTCCCTGACACCGCAAACGTCTCTGCGATCAAGATCGACGTCGAGGGTGCCGAACTCGACGTACTGCGCGGCGCCGAGCGCACCTTGCGCCGATGCCGGCCGTTGATCGTGGTCGAGTGCGACCGCCGCCTGGCGACGCTCGACAGGGTGAAGGAGACATTCTTGCTCCTGCGGGGTCTCGGCTATCGGGGCCAATTCCTGAGCCGCGGGAGATTGCTTCCGTTGTCTGCCTTCGACCCGGAAATCCATCAGCGCGCCGATGGCGAATGGTTCTGGAAGCGGAAGGACTATTGCAACAACTTCATCTTCAGGAGCGTGCGCGCGCCGACGTCCTGTGACCACGAAGCTTTCCTGGCACCGATCGAAACCACTTCGCCGGGCGCACGAAGTCGTCCTGAAACAGTCCCCCGGCAAGTTGCCCAGCATCACATCGACTGATGGGGGTTACCGATGTCCACGTTGCTGAGCTTTATTTTCGAATCCTATTGCCTGAGCTGCCGGGCGATGTTTCCGGAGCTTGATACCGGTCAGTCGACCGTCGCTGAGTAGCGCGCGCCGAGCGGCCGGACTCTCGACCCGAGGTTCAGCCGCGCGGACCCAGAGGTTCTGCTTTGGCTGTTCGCCTGCGACGCAGGATGCCTCGCGTGCATTAAGCTTTCCTCTTCAGCTTAACGCCGGCTTCCATTTGACGCCGACGCCCTTCATCCGCCACGTGCTGTGCGATGGAGTTGAACCATGTTCGAACTAGCCATTTTGACTGCAATCTGTTTCATCGCCGCCGTCGCCCTCACGATCATTTACCAGCGGCGCCAGGATGTCCTGTACGGCCCCTACATTACCGATGTCTCGTGGCGGACGGCGCTCCCCGACGACCGCGTCGAAGCGTCGTCATCCTGAGCCTGGACGCACTCCCGAAATGCTCCCGCACAAGCCGTCGCGATCACGCCAGGGAAGAGTGGCGGTGCGCCCGACGCCCGATTTCAGAAGCCGATGCGCCCGCCAGAATCGTTAAGCAGCGCATCGAGCCGGTCCGGGCTCATGCTTTGTCCGCCGGGCATCTCGATGCTGACGCAGGCGGCGCCGAGACGCAGATAGGCATTGGCCGTCAGCAGCGCGTCCTGCGCGCTGCGGCACCTGATGGTGGCGATCGCGCTGGCGCTTTCGGCCCGTACGGTGAAGGACGCTGCGGCCATGAAGGACTGGCTCATCTGTAAGCGGCGGCTGAAATGAAGCCGAAGCTTATTCAGAGGAGCCCGACGGTATCATTGAGGTGGATCAAAGCCGCCAGCCGAAGACTTCACTAAGCGCCCCCCTCAGCTTCGGTTCAGCGACAGGCTGATGCGGGTGACGATGCCGTCCCAAGCGCGCTCCCAGACCCGGGGGTAGTTGATCAGCACGCAATGCACGTAGCCGCCAACGAAGTTGCAGCGATTGTACCAGACATAGTCGCCCTTGTAGCTCGACACCGCGAAGAATCGCGAGGTGACGCGCTTGTATTGAATATTCGGCGGAGGGTTCTTCCTGGCAAGGAACCGCGCAGGTGACTCCCGCGCGTTATTCGATACCGACTGCACGGTCAGATTGGCGCGGCCGTCGGCAGTCTGGAAGCGTTGGCCGTAGCCCTCGGGTTGGCCCGCCGTGTCGCTGAAGATCGAGACCGGAATGTCGACCGATGTGCCGGTCTCCGGGATCCTATAGGTGTTCCAGCGAACCGATTGGGCCGTCGCGGCGGTGCTCCCGCAGGCGGCGCACGCAAGCACTGCCATCGCCTTGATGATCGGATTCATGTGTGTCGTCCCGAACGGCTTGAGAACACGATGACGTTGGATCACTTTCGCGGCCGCCCGAAGGCAATGTCCGACATCAACGGCAGGCGAACGCACGACACCCGCCGAAGTTCATGGCTCCCGAGGTCCCGTGCTCGGTCGCTTCCATCATTGAACGCGGGAGGGGGCAAGGTTCCGGGTTGCCGCCGGACCGTCACCAGCCATGAGCTCGTTCGTTCCGGTCTCGGAGGGCTGCTCCAGCCTTCGCAAGAAGGCATCCAGTTGCGGCGCGAGTTGCGAGACGACGAACCTCGAGCCTTCCGGGGTGAAATGGATGGTATCCCAGACGATCGGGGTTTCCGCGTCAATCGTCAGCGGACAACGCCTCTTGCTGCAAATCGTGTCGAGAATGGAAACGTATTGAACGAGCGGATACGCGCGGGCGATCTCTCTCAGACGATCGTCCGCCTCGAACGACGCATCTTTCGGCACCAGCGAATTGCCGATCGGGACGTGCGTCTGCTCATGGTTGAACAACGTCGAAGCCAAGGGAACTGGAAACTCGATCGAGGGACCGAGCAGCAGGACGGGAACGCCCGTTTCCTGAGCGACCGCCAGCAGCGCGTTCAAATAACCGTCGACGCGCCGTGCGGGAGGCCGGCCATAGGTTTCGAGATAGGCGCGCCAATTGCCGGAAAGAATGATGGCGTCAAAGCGGTGCGCCTTGATCTGATCGCGCAGCAGCTGATTGACGTCGTTACAGTTTCGCGAGCTGCTCAGCTTGAGCTCGACGAACGGCGGGCAGCCCCCTGACGTGAGCTGCAGAAGATGGTAGGCATCGGACGACAGGTAGCTGCGCAACGCCCAGGCATAATGCGCGGCAAGGCTGTCGCCGGCGAGCAGAATGTTGCGCTTGTTCGCAGCCGGTTTCAGGCACGCCTCGAAATCGTAGGCCGATGCCGGCTCATCGGGCTGCAAGAAGCAGCTGTGCGCACGATAGAACGGCTCCATCGTCCGGGAATCGTACCGGAGCATTCGTGCCTGTGATTGCGGGAAGCGATCGGCGTAGCCGTCATGCGCGACGCCGTGAACTCCGACCGCGACCATGACGGTGGCAATGCCCGCGATCACCGGGGAGCCACGCACGCCACCCCATACCGTTCGTGCGCGCGCAGGCCGCTCGACGATGACGTAGGACAGATAGGCCAGCAGCAGCGAGCACAGCAGGAGTCCAACCGTAGCTGCCGCCGAGGTCGCCACATCCAGCGGCAGCGCGGCCCTGCCGAGGACGAAAACCGGCCAGTGCCAAAGATAGAGCGAGTAGGACAAACGGCCGAGGAATGCTCCGAGCTCACTGAATGGCAGCCCGGGTCTGCCCTTCTCCTGATTGAACGCGACGATGTAGACCGCAGCACCGACACAGGGGACCAGCGCGTGCAATCCCGGGAAGCGGGTCTCTGCGCGGAAGATGACCACGGCAAGCAGCATGGAGACCATGCCCGCGGCCGCGAAGGCCAGGCGCGTCACGCTTCCAACCGGCGACCATCGATGCAGGAAAAACGCAATGCTTCCGATCAGGAACTCCCAGGCCCGCAGCGGGGCGATGTAGAAGGCGGTCGAGGGCGATTGCTTGATCCAAAGCTCGTCGAGCACACACAGCGCGATCGTTCCGAGGATGACCAGCCCGAGCGACGGCTTCGACGTTGGATCGGGAAACAGCCGGCTCCAGAGCCAAGTCACGACCGGAAACAGGAAGTAGAACTGCTCCTCCACCGACAATGACCAGGTGTGGATGAGAACCTTCCCGATCGTTGGTAGATCGAAATAGCCGGTCTGCGACCAGAAGAAGACGTTCGACGAAAACAGCACCGTGGAGATCGCGCTTCCGAAGAACATTCGGTAGTCGCCTGGAGGCGCCAAGAACCACGCGACCATCGCGGTGACGACGATCATCAAATAGAGCGCCGGAAGCAGCCGCCTCGCCCTCCGTTCGTAGAACTCAATGAAGGAAAACGAATCGGATTGAATGCCCGTCCAAATGAGCCGGGAGATCACATAACCGGAGATGACGAAGAAGATGTCGACGCCGACAAACCCACCGCCAAAGCCCGGCAGCTCGTAATGAAATCCAATGACCGAAACCACGGCGACGGCGCGCAGCCAATCTATGTCCGGCCGGTACTCCAAAACCTTTGTGCGCGTCATGCTGGTAGCCTGGGCGGGCCGTTCGCCCTAACAGATTACCTGCTGACATGTTCCAAAATGAATTGCAACGTTCAGAAACACACGGAAATACCGTTGTTGGTTGGTGTATCCGAATTGCCGCACCGCCTCAGGAGCCCATCACGCGGGGATGCTGGAGGATAGCGGGCACGGCCGGCGCCCATTCCGCCTGCGGCGTCATCCGCTTCGCATCAGGAGGATTGGCGATCGGTCGCGACATCCCGGTACTGACATGGGGACGGTGATCGAAAGCTCGACAGAGCAGCGAGAACGCGCAGCATCCGTCCAGGCCCACCTTGCGAGCAAGCCAGATCCATGCGCCGCGCTCGCGCGCGCTGCCCAACGCAGCCTTCGACCCGACGGCCGCTCGGGTGTCGGTAACTGCTCAACCTTGGGCCTTCTCTTCTTGCTCAAGCCTAGCAACGCGCCTTCATCACCGCGCGCTTCCTCCATCATCATCCATGAACTGCCCATCATGCTGGCGCCTCAACTGGGCTCGACACGAGACGCCCGTGCGATCCCTGCTCGATGAATGTGGGGCTGTTGTATGATGAGCACACCCGCCAGCGAGATTTCGGCGACCGGCTTCCGTCGTCACCACCCACATGATACCAGTCATGCCAAAGAAACCGGCGAGCGAGTGGCGACATCGCCATAGCCGTTAATACCTCGCCACAAATTGGCCGAGGTCGAGGTGAGCTGCCTCTATACTTGGAGTTGCTTTTGCAACCGCATTGGCGCCGTAGCCCGGATGGTGCTCGTCGCCACCGAGCCGCGCAGGCTGAGCACGCTCAAACCGCCTCCCTGAAGGAATTAAGCTTAAAAACGTGCGGCGCCGCGTCTCCGCAACCTGGCAACTTCTTTCAACAGCCAAGACGTGCAACAATACTGCACGCAACTAATATCAACCTCAGATTTAATTTACTGATCATTTACTTTCCGCAACTTTGCCCCAAAAACTGCACGATGCTGGGTTCCTCTTTCACAATTAGAACTCTTCTGGGACTCTACAAAAACCACCTCCCCAGAAACGGGATCTAACAACCTCGGATATACTTTTCATAACTCACTCTCCGTCTTCGTTTCGCGTACAGAGGTCCCACAATGACAACACTCATCAAGGCTCTCCCGACCCATCTCGAAGAGACCCGTATCGACACCGAGAAGCTGCGCACGATCCTGATGCTCTGCGGCGCCACGGCGTTTGGCTTCATCCTCCACGCCACCTACGGTCTCGATCTCAGCTACGCCTTCTTCTGATTTGATCAGTCAACCGGTCGCGGGCTGGCGACTCTTCATTGCCGGACGCGATCGGCGTCGGTCCCGACTCGCGGGGTTATTGAACGGCCCCGCGCGTCGCCTTTTCGAAGCGATACGCGCCACGCGAAGAATATGGCAGATGCCGTCAATCACACGCTTGATCGTGCTTTTGCACAGCCTGGCCGCGCCGCTCCCACAATTCCGCCGCGACGACGCGACACGCTGGGGCTGTTGAGAATTGCGGTTGCTTGAGGACGAGTAGCGTCATGCGTTCACCAGTATATGATCTCTATCAGATGAAGCAGGATCGCTTGCCGAAAGGAGCCCGTTCGGCATGGCTGAGGACGAGGCCGAATGAGCCTCCCCCCATCGCCGATGACTGGGTCTTCGTCGGCAAGGAACGGCATCCGAGCCGGTGGACGGTCGCAGAGATGAATGAAAAAGGCACCTGCTACCGCGAGATTCCGATCTGGCTATCGAGCCGCCGCAGCATGATGGCTGGATCGGCGGCCGAAAACGGCGCTCAGCCGCCGGCCGCCTGAGATTTCATCGGGAGTCGCGGACAAGGCCGCGATACGCGAGGTTCGTCGGCAGCCTCGCAAGCGCAATGAACGAGGTCGGCGGTCCTAAGCGAGTTGGACGCCGTAATAGTCGTCGACCTTGCGCCCCGCCCCGGCATCCCCCCAGTCCCACTCACGCTCGTCGGAATATTTCGGCGCGCCCCGCAGCTGGTTCTCGGTCACGCCGGTAACGTAGCCGCCGAGTCGCGTGTCGTACTTCAGGGATTGCCAGGGCAACGGGTAGTGATCATTGCCAAGCCCGAGGAAACCGCCGAAGCCCAGGACGGCATACGAGACCCGCCCGCTCGGCTTGTCGATCATCACGCGTTCGATGGTGCCGATCTTGGTGTCGTCGGCGCCATAGACGGCCGTGCCTTCGACCTTGTCGCTTCCAATCAGGTTGCCATATTCGCGTTCATCGAGCATCGATGTCATGTGATCCTCCCGGTGCTAGTGGATCGATAACGTTCGGCCGTCACCGGCCGTTCCCAAGGGCCTAAAGGGCTCTCAGTCACCCGCCGACGGGTTACCGTCCTGCTCGGGATGACGTGTCGCCTCGCGGGACGGAGCATCGGGAGATGTGGTCCTATGAACCTGCTGCGCACGCTCCTTGTCGGCGGGCTGATCCTCCCCGCGTCCTGTCCTGACGATGCCTTGGCCTTGCTTCGCCATCGGATGGCTCTCCTTGGTTGGTGATCCACGAAGGGCGTCGGATTGGATAGTGCCGACGCCACTCCGATTCGATCGAAAACGACGCGGGCCGCGCCCGTTCGTTCCTCCCTGAGCCAACAGGCCGCAGAGCCGACCAGTGCATCTGGCGCGCGACACGGTGCTTTCAGCGATCCAAATGAAACGTTGGTGGTCTCAGGCCGTTGACCACGTCCCTCGAGAGGAGACACCGCATGGCAGGTGATCGCACAACGTCGATGTCCAGCCGCCAGATGGTCGGAGGCACCGCAACGCTTGCGGCCGCATCGCTGACCTCGGCAACAGCGAAAGGACGCGAGACGATGGCCGCAAATTCAACCCCGCCCGAACCGCTCGTCGACCCCAAGGACAAATATCCGAAGCCGCCGTTCGAACACCAGTCGCAGCCCTGGCCGGGTCTTGCGAGCAAGATGTCGCCGCGGCCGGATCACGGTGAAACCAGCTACAAGGGTTCCGGGCGTCTCGCCGGGCGCAAGGCGCTGATCACTGGAGGCGATTCCGGCATGGGACGCGCGGCCGCCATCGCCTATGCGCGGGAAGGGGCCGACGTCGCGATCAACTACTACCCGACCGAGGAGCCGGATGCGCAGGAGGTCATCGCGTTGATCGAGGCCGAGGGGCGAAAGGCCGTCGCCATCCCCGGCGATCTGCGCGACGAGGAGTTCTGCCGGCGGCTGGTGCAACAGGCCGTCGAAGCGCTGGGCGGACTCGACATCGTCGTCAACAACGCCGCGCGGCAGCAGGCACGCCAGTCGATCCTGGATGTCTCGTCCGAAGATTTCGACGCGACGATGAAAACCAATATCTATGCCCCGTTCTGGATCATCAAGGCCGCCCTGCCCCATCTGAAGCCGGGATCGGTCATCATCGGCACTTCGTCCGAGCAGGCCTACGATCCCTCTCCCGACCTCTATGACTACGCGCAGACCAAGGCGGCGACCATGAACTACGTGAAGTCCCTGGCCAAACAGCTCGGGCCGAAGGGCATTCGCGTGAACGCCGTCGCTCCCGGGCCGATCTGGACGCCCCTTCAGGTCTCAGGCGGGGCCACTATGGAGAAGCTCGAAAAATTTGGTGGTCAGACTCCACTCGGTCGTCCTGGCCAGCCGGTGGAGCTTGGATCGATCTACGTCCAGTTGGCCGCTGCGGACGCGAGCTACGCCAACGGGCAGGTCTATGGATCTTCGGGAGGGTCCGGGCAGCCCTGAAGCCGCCCGCCTCGCTCAAATGCGGGTGACAGGCTGCGGAAGCGAATACGCTTCCGTATGCACCTGACGGATCGTTGTGAACGCAGCGACAGCCGACGCCAAGCTGAACGCAGTCAGTAGCGCAATGAGAATCGTTCGTGGGGTCATCGGACGCTCCTGCATTCCAATTGGTTACTCGTGCCGCGCAGCCTTCGGCTCGCCGAGCGGCGCAATCTCGCCGTCGAGCCAGTCCTGCTGGAGGGCGAGCGCATTCCAGCCCTGGGCCATGCGCCGATAGCGCCGGAAGGCCGGCTCTTCCTGCGTGCGCTCCGCAAGCTGGAGGCAGTTGTCCGCGTTCTCTCTGAAAAGATCTGATTGTTTCATACAAATTTAGCTGGTGGGCGCCGCGCGCCGATGCAATCGTGTTACACGATATTAATGATCATGGAACTGTCGGCAGTTCTCTATCGAAAGCGGGGAGCAGTACGTTCTGTTCCAAGTTGCAAGATGGTCGTGAGACCGAGCATCACAACGCTCTGCCGTGGTTTGCTGACTCTCTGACCTCTTCCCCTTCGGGATCGCGGCGCAGCCCTGGACTGCATTGTCATCCCGCGCTCCGAACAACGAGGTCCCCGCTGCACCCGCTACTTGCTGCGCTGCGGTCGGAGCGTTGCGGAACTGGCGGGCGCATCGCCCGTCGCTCCCGGGCCGCGGGACTTGGCGGTGGACGACCATGAAGGCGGCCACGACACTGAGTTGAGAATCGTGCTTCTCGTAACCCCTCGGCACGACCAGCGAAGGCTAATCTCTGGCTTGGTTCCGGAAAGGGATGGCTCATCCTCGCAAGAGAGAAAAAGAATTCTGGAACGTTCCGCCTGGAGTGGAGTTGAGCCATTTGTGCCGGCAAATGCCGGTTCCATCAGCCGGAGAAATCGGCCTCCCGGCTTGATTTGATTAGTTGCCGCGGCTTCTATGCCGCCCGTCATAAGTGTCTCAGATTCTTGATGGTAGACGATTCTGACTTGGGGGAACTTGATGAGCGATGATGCTGCTGCCGGTGCGATGCCCATGCGCCAGGGGTTCGGTCGCCACGGCAACGGAGTCGAGGCGGCCGATGCCAGCCAGGATCTGCTCCGCGTCCTCCAGGCCATGCGTTCCGGAGATTTCTCCGTGCGCATGAGCGGCGACTATCTCGGCATCGACGGCAAAATCGCTGACACGTTCAACGAGATCATTGCAGCCAACGAGCGGATGGCGCAGCAGCTCGAGCGCGTCGGCCAGGTCGTGGGACGCGAGGGGAAGACGCGCCAGCGCGTGCGGTTCGGCATCGCCAGCGGCTCCTGGGCGGATATGGAGAGCTCGATCAACACGTTGATCGACGATCTTCTATGGCCCACGCGCGAGGTGACTCGCGCGGTCGCCGCCGTGGCCCAAGGCGACCTCCTGCAGACCGTGAAGCTGGATGTCGATGGCCGGCCTCTGGGCGGCGAGTTCCTGCAGTCGGCGACCATCGTCAATACGATGATCAAGCAGCTCAGCGTCTTCACGTCCGAAGTGACCCGCGTGGCGCGCGAGGTCGGCACCGAGGGCAAGCTCGGCGGACAGGCCCAGGTTCCCGAAGTCACGGGCGTCTGGAAGGACCTGACCGAGAGCGTCAACTCGATGGCCAACAACCTCACCGGCCAGGTCCGCAATATCGCGGAGGTGACGATCGCGGTTGCCAATGGCGACCTGTCGAAGAAGATCACGGTCGACGTGCGTGGTGAAATTCTGCAGTTGAAGGAGGCGATCAACACGATGGTCGACCAGCTGCGCTCGTTCGCGTCGGAGGTGACGCGCGTGGCCCGCGAGGTCGGCACCGACGGCAAGCTCGGCGGTCAGGCCATCGTTCCCGGCGTTGCCGGCACCTGGAAGGACCTCACCGACTCCGTCAACGCGATGTGCGGCAACCTCACCGCTCAGGTCCGCAACATCGCCAACGTCACCACTGCGGTCGCCCGCGGTGACCTGTCACGCAAGATCACGGTCGATGTGCGCGGTGAGATCCTGGAGCTGAAGGACACCATCAACACGATGGTCGACCAGCTCAACGCCTTCGCATCCGAGGTGACGCGCGTGGCGCGCGAGGTCGGCACCGAGGGCAAGCTCGGCGGCCAGGCGCAGGTGCCGGGCGTTGCCGGCACCTGGAAGGATCTCACCGACAACGTGAACTTCATGGCGTCGAACCTGACGGCACAGGTCCGCAACATCGCCGACGTCGCGACCGCCATCGCCAGCGGCGATCTATCAAAGAAGATCACGGTCAACGTCTCCGGCGAGATCCTTCAATTGAAGGAGACGCTGAACACGATGGTCGACCAGCTCAATGCGTTCGCCGGCGAGGTCACGCGCGTGGCGCGCGAGGTGGGCACCGACGGTCGGCTCGGCGGCCAAGCCAACGTGCTCGGCGTTGCCGGCACCTGGAAGGATCTCACCGAGAGCGTCAACTCGATGGCGTCGAACCTGACGGCGCAGGTCCGCAACATCGCCGAGGTGACGACCGCCGTCGCCAACGGCGACCTGTCGAAGAAGATCACCGTCGACGTGCGCGGCGAGATCCTGGAGCTGAAGGACACCATCAACACGATGGTCGACCAGCTCAACGCGTTCGCCGGCGAGGTGACCCGCGTCGCCCGCGAGGTCGGCACCGAGGGCAAGCTCGGCGGGCAGGCCATGGTGCGCGGAGTCGCGGGCACCTGGAAGGACCTGACCGACAGCGTCAACTCGATGGCCTCGAACCTGACCGGACAGGTCCGCAACATCGCGGAGGTCGCCACCGCCGTCGCCAAGGGCGACCTGTCGAAGAAGATCACGGTCAACGTCTCCGGCGAGATCCTTCAGCTGAAGGAGACGCTGAACACGATGGTCGACCAGCTCAACGCCTTCGCCGGTGAGGTGACGCGCGTGGCGCGCGAGGTCGGCACCGACGGCAAGCTCGGCGGCCAGGCCGAGGTGCCCGGTGTGGCCGGCACATGGAAGGACCTCACCGACAGCGTCAACTCGATGGCCGGCAATCTGACGGCGCAGGTGCGCAACATCGCCGAGGTGGCGACGGCCATCGCCGGCGGCGACCTGTCGCGCAAGATCACGGTCGACGTGCGCGGCGAGATCCTGAGTCTCAAAGAGACGCTGAACACGATGGTCGATCAGCTCAACCGCTTCGCGGGCGAGGTGACGCGCGTCGCCCGCGAGGTCGGCACCGAGGGCCGGCTCGGCGGCCAGGCCAACGTGCCCGGCGTCGCCGGCACCTGGAAGGATCTCACCGACAGCGTCAACTCGATGGCCGGCAATCTGACGGCGCAGGTCCGCAACATCGCCGAGGTGACCACGGCGGTGGCGCGCGGCGACCTGTCGCGCAAGATCACCGTCGATGTGAAGGGCGAGATCCTGGAGCTGAAGAACACCATCAACACCATGGTCGATCAGCTCAACGCCTTCGCATCGGAGGTGACGCGCGTGGCGCGCGAGGTCGGCACCGAAGGCAAGCTGGGCGGCCAGGCCGAGGTGCCCGAAGTCGCAGGTACCTGGAAGGACCTCACCGACAGCGTCAACTTCATGGCCTCGAACCTGACCGCGCAGGTCCGCAACATCGCCGAGGTCGCGACCGCGATCGCCGGGGGCGACCTGTCGAAGAAGATCACGGTCGACGTGCGCGGCGAGATCCTGCTGCTCAAGGACACCCTGAACACGATGGTGGAGCAGTTGCGCTCGTTCGCGGCCGAAGTGACGCGGGTCGCGCGCGAGGTCGGCACCGAGGGCCGGTTGGGCGGCCAGGCCGTTGTGCCCGGCGTCGGCGGCACCTGGAAGGATTTGACCGACAACGTCAACCTGCTCGCGGCCAATCTGACCACGCAGGTCCGCAACATCGCCGAGGTGACCACGGCAGTGGCGCGCGGCGACCTGTCGCGCAAGATCACCGTCGACGTGAAGGGCGAGATCCTGGAGCTGAAGAACACCATCAACACCATGGTCGATCAGCTCAACGCCTTCGCCGGCGAGGTGACGCGCGTGGCACGCGAGGTCGGCACCGAAGGCAAGCTCGGCGGACAGGCGCAGGTGCCGGGCGTTGCCGGCACCTGGAAAGACCTCACCGATACCGTCAACTTCATGGCCGCGAACCTGACCGAGCAGGTCCGCGGCATCGTCAAGGTCGTGACCGCCGTCGCCAACGGCGATCTCAAGCAGAATCTCACGGTCAAATCGAAGGGCGAGGTCGCAGCGCTCGCCGACACCATCAACAACATGACGGAGACGCTGGCGACCTTCGCCGACCAGGTGACGAGCGTGGCCCGCGAGGTCGGCGTCGAGGGCCGGCTCGGCGGCCAGGCCAACGTGCCCGGCGCGGCCGGCACGTGGAAGGACCTGACCGGCAACGTCAACCTGCTCGCGGCCAACCTGACGTCCCAGGTGCGCGCCATCGCCGAGGTCGCTACGGCCGTGACCAAGGGCGATCTCACCCGCTCCATCCAGGTCGATGCCCGCGGCGAGGTGGCCGAGCTCAAAGACAACATCAATACGATGATCACCAATCTGAGGCTCACCACCGACCTCAACACCGAGCAGGACTGGCTCAAGACGAACCTCGCCAAGTTCACCAACATGCTTCAGGGCCAGCGCGACCTGACCACCGTCGGCCGCCTGCTGCTGACCGAGCTGACGCCGCTGGTGAACGCCCACCGCGGCGTGATCTACCAGGTCGAGACCGAGTCCGCGCCACAGCTGCGCCTGCTCGCCTCATACGCCGATGACGGCATCTATCCTCACCGGACGCACGTCCAGTTCGGTGAGGGGCTGATCGGGCAATGCGCGATCGACAAACGCCAGCGGCTGGTCTCGGAGATACCATCCGACGTCATCCCCGTGGGCTCCGCCCTGCTCCGCGCCGTCCCTAAGAACCTCGTGGTGCTGCCGGTGTTGTTCGAGAACCAGGTCAAGGCGGTGATCGAGCTGGCGTCGCTCAGTCCGTTCACGACGTCGCAGATGACGTTCCTCGAGCAGCTCACCGACTCCATCGGCATCGTGCTCAATTCGATCGAAGCCACGATGCAGACCGAGGGACTGCTGAAGCAGTCGCAGCAGCTCGCCGCGGAGCTTCAGACCCAGCAGCGCGAGCTGCAACAGACCAACGAGCAGCTCGAGCAGAAGGCGCAACAGCTCGCCGAGCGCAACGTCGAGGTCGAGCGCAAGAACCAGGAGATCGAGCAGGCCCGCCGCGCGCTCGAGGAAAAGGCGACCGAGCTCGCGCTGACGTCCAAGTACAAGTCCGAGTTTCTCGCCAACATGTCGCACGAGCTGCGCACGCCGCTCAACAGCATCCTGATCCTCGGCCAGCAGCTGACCGAGAATCCGGACGGCAATCTCACCCTCAAGCAGGTCGAGTTCGCCCGCACCATCCATGGCGCCGGCACCGATCTGCTCAATTTGATCAGCGACATCCTCGATCTCTCGAAGATCGAGTCCGGCACCGTGACGGTCGATGCCGAGGAGATCCTCACCACCAACCTCCTGGAGACCGTGGGGCGTCCGTTCCGCCACGAGGCGGAAAATCGCCTGCTCGCCTTCAACATCGACGTCGACCCGAACCTTGCGCGTAGCATCGTCACGGATTCCAAGCGCTTGCAGCAGGTGCTGAAGAATCTGCTCTCGAACGCCTTCAAGTTCACCGCCGAAGGAGGGGTACGCTTGAAGGTGTCTGCGGCGCTCGGCGGATGGAGCGCAGAACATCCGGTGCTCAACACGGCACCGGCCGTGATCGCGTTCGAAGTCTCGGACACCGGCATCGGCATTCCGCAAGACAAGCAGAAGCTGATCTTCGAGGCGTTCCAGCAGGCGGATGCCGGCACGAGCCGCAAATATGGTGGCACTGGTCTCGGGCTCGCGATCAGCCGCGAGCTCGCCAACCTCCTGGGCGGCGAGATCCACCTCAAGAGCGCCCCCGGCAAGGGCAGCACCTTCACGCTGTATCTGCCGCTCAAATATTCAGGTCCCGCAACGGCGCCGCGCGTCAGTCCGGCATCGCCCGTTCCCTACGTTCAACCTCCAGCCCTACAGCAAGCGGCCGCGCCAGAGCGCGGGATCGAGTCCCCGCCGGACGATCGTCTCGATCTCGAACCCGGCGATACGATCCTGCTCGTGGTCGAGGACGATCCACACTACGCGCGCGTCCTGATCGACCTCGCGCGCGACAGGGGCTTCAAGGTCCTGACCGCCAGCCGCGGCGCCGAGGCGCTGGATCTCGCCAAACAGTATCAACCGGCCGCGATCTCTCTCGACGTCTTCCTGCCGGACATGCTCGGCTGGACCGTTCTGAGCCAGCTCAAGCATAATCCGCTGACGCGGCACATCCCGGTGCAGATCATCACGCTCGACGAAGACCGCCAGCACGCTTTGGCGCGTGGGGCCTTCTCCTTCGTCAGCAAGCCCACGACAACGGAAGGCGTCAGCGCGGCCCTGTCGCAGATCAAGGAATACGCGAAGCCGCGACGCAAGCGGCTGCTGATCGTGGAGGACAACGCGGCCGAGCAGCTCAGCATCCGCCAGCTGTTGGATCACGACGACATCGAGATCATCGCGGCGGATACGGGAGCTGCGGCGCTCGAGACGCTGCGCAGCGCACCGTGCGACTGCGTGGTTCTCGATCTGCGGCTGCCCGACATGAGCGGGTTCGACGTGCTCGATCAATTGCGCTCCGACGAGTTCTTGTCGAGCGTTCCGGTGGTCGTCTTCACCGGGCGGGAATTGTCGGCCGAAGAGGATGCGGAACTGCATACGATGGCGCGGAGCATCGTCGTCAAGGGCGTGGAATCGCCGGAGCGGCTGCTCGACGAGACGTCGTTGTTCCTTCACCGCGTGATTACGGAACTGCCGCTCGAGAAGCAGCGCATGCTCGAGAAGCTGAACAGTTCCGACGAGGATCTGATCGGCAAGACGGTGCTGTTGGTCGACGACGACGCCCGCAACATCTTTGCTCTTTCCAGCGTGCTGGAACGCCGCGGCATGAAAGTGCTGACGGCCACCACCGGCAGCGAAGCGATCGACCTGGTGCAGAGCAATCCCGCGATCGCGATCGTCCTCATGGACATCATGATGCCGCAGATGGATGGTTATCAGACGATCGGCGTCATTAGGCAAAACCCCGCCTTCGTCCGGCTCCCCATCATCGCGTTGACCGCGAAAGCCATGAAGGGAGACCGCGAAAAGTGTCTCGAAGCTGGCGCCTCCGATTATCTGGCAAAACCCGTCAACACCGAGCAGCTGCTTCTTGCGATCCGCATGTGGCTGCACCGCTGAACGGCTCATCATGATGGAACATGCGAAGGTCAACATCCTCTTGGTCGACGATCAGCCGGCGAAGCTGCTGGCCTACGAGGTCATCCTGAAGGAACTCGGCGAAAACCTCGTAGTCGCCACGTCTGGTCGCGAGGCGCTCGAAATTCTGCTGAAGAACGAGATCGCGGTGATTCTCGTCGACGTCTGCATGCCTGAGCTCGACGGCTTCGAGCTGGCGCAAATGATCCGTGAGCATCCGAGGTTCCAGAAGATTGCGATCATCTTTATCTCCGCCATCCAGGTGAGCGACTTCGATCGCCTTCGTGGCTATGAGATGGGCGCCGTCGACTACGTGCCGGTTCCTGTCGTGCCGGAGGTGCTGCGCGCCAAAATCAAGGTTTTTGCCGAGCTCTATCGCAAGACACGCGAGCTGGAACATCTGAACCTTGAGCTGGAGGACCGGGTACGGGCCCGCACCGCCGAGCTTGAGCGATCGACAGCAAAGCTCGTCGAGAGCGAGCAGCGTCGGAGCATGGCGATCGCGGCCGGCAGGATGGGCTCGTGGGACTGGGACGGTGTCAATGGCGACTGGATGTGGGACGAGGGGCAGTACCGCATCTTCGGCGTCACGCCGCAGAACTTCGAGCTGAACACCGTGAACATCATGGCGCTGCTGCACCGGGAGGATGCCGAGCGCGCCCGCCAGGTGGTCGCGGAATTCAGCCGTGGCGCGACGTCGTATGAGGCTGAGTTCCGGATCCACCGGCCCGATGGCGAAGAGCGGTGGTGCGTGGGAACGGCCGCGGCGACCACCGACAGGACCGGCCGCGTGGTCCGCGTCAGCGGGGTCACGATCGACATCACCGAGCGCAAGCGCGCCGAGGAACGCCAGAACCTGCTGACCCGCGAGGTCGATCATCGTGCCAAGAATGCGCTGACCTTGGCTCAGTCGATCGTTCGCCTGACCAAAGCCGACAGCGTGAAGACCTATGTCAACGCGGTAGAGGGGCGCATCAGCGCACTGGCCCGCGTTCACACCATCCTCTCGCTATCAAGCTGGGAAGGTGCGAAAATAGGTAGGTTGGTGGCCGAAGAGCTCGCGCCCTATGCAACCGGCGGCCAAGTCGCCTTTGACGGCGTCGATCTGCAGCTTGAGCCTGCGACCGCGCAGACGCTGGCGCTGGCGCTGCACGAGCTGGTGACAAACTCGGCCAAATACGGCGCGCTGTCGGTCCGCTCCGGGCATCTCTCGGTCAAATGGAGCATCGAGGATGAGCGCCTGGATCTGATCTGGATTGAAACCGGCGGTCCCTTGGTGCGCGCGCCGACCTCGCGCGGCTTCGGCACGCGCAGCCTGATGGCCAGTGTGGAAAGCCAGCTCGGTGGGCGCGCCTCGTTCGACTGGCGTCCCGAGGGATTGGTGTGCCGGCTGGTCGTCCCGCTCCGCCCCGGCGCGACCCCGCCGGAGATCACGAGCCCTTGCGCAACGGCGGCGCCGGGCGACGCACGACAACGGGCTGCTGGCTGACCGCTCCGGATAGCTCAGGCCATGTCGCGCGAGATCCGGACCGGGATCGACTTGGCGGCGGGCACCTTGCTCCCTTCCGCGTAGTGCCATAGCGGAATCAATCCGTTGCATTCGGGGTAGTAGGCCGCAACGCTGTAGCGCGGAATGTCGAACGCCACTGCCTGGAGCCCGCCCAGCGAGCGCTCCACGCCGTCATCGGCCTCGGTCGAGAGCCGAACCGGCTCGCCCTGCTTGATGCCCAGATCAGCCATGTCGCTCGCGTTCATGAAGACGATCTGACGGCCACCGGTGACGCCGCGAAACCGGTCGTCCTCGTTGTAGATGGTGGTGTTGAACTGGCCGTCGGCGCGCAAGGTCATCAGCTGGTAAACGCCATTGCCTTCCTCCGGCGGATTGAGCGCCGCCTTGGGCACGGTGAAGTTCGCCTTGCCGGTCGGCGTCTTCCATTTGCGTTCGCGGGCACCAAGCGGCCGCGGAAAGCCGCCGGGCTCAAACAGGCGCTTGTTGAAGTCTTTGAACTGCTCGGGATAGGTCCGCTCGATCGCGTCTCTGACGCGCGCGTAGTCGCCCACCCAGGCATCCCAATCGACGCGCGGATTTGGCTTCAGGGTGGCCTTGGCGAGACCGGCGACAATGGCTGGTTCCGACAACAGGGTCTCTGCGACGGGTTGGCGCTGCCCGCGCGAGCCGTGAATGCAGGTGGTGGAGTCCTCCATCGAGACCGCCTGATCTCCGCCTGCCTGCCGGTCGATTTCGATGCGGCCGAGGCACGGCAGCAGATAGGTCACCTCGCCTGGGACGATGTGGCTGCGATTGAGCTTGGTTGCGATCTGCACCGACAGCCGCAGCTTCGACCACGCCGGCTCCATCAGCGAGCGTTCAGGGACGGCGCGCAGGAAGTTACCGCCGAGACTGACGAAGCCCTTGACGTCCCCCTTGATGATGCCTTGGCAGGCATCGACCGTGCTGAGACCGTCCCAACGCGGCGGCTCGAACGAATAGAGCTCGGCAAGCTTGTCGAGCGGCACCAACTTGGTCTTCTCGGAGATGCCGACGGTGCGTTGCCCCTGAACGTTGGAATGGCCACGAACCGGCGAGATGCCGGCCCCCGGCTTTCCGATGTTGCCGCGTAACAGCAGCAGGTTGACAATCATCTTCGCGGTTTCGACGCCATGCCGATGCTGGGTTATTCCCATCCCATAATTGGCGATCACGGCGTGCGAGCCTGCGTAGACCTTGGCAGCCTCCAGAATGGCGCCGCGCGTGAGGCCGGAGGAGCGTTCGATATCGCTCCACGACGCCTGCCGGCAGCAGGTTGCGAAAGCTTCGAAGCCGGACGTGTGCCGCTCGATGAAGGCGACATCGAGCACGGGCGGGCTCTTGGTCGCGACCGCGGCATCATCCGCCTCGATCACGGCCTTGCACAATCCGAGTAGTGCCGCACCATCGCCGCCAATGCGCAGCTGATGATACTGCGTGCTGATCCGCGTTCCCCCCGTCAGCACCATTTGAATGGGATTTTGCGGATTGGTGAAGCGCTCCAGCCCACGCTCCCGCAGCGGATTGAACGTGATGATGGGCACGCCGCGTTGTGCCGCCTTCTGCAACGGATGCAGCATGCGCGGCGAGTTGGTGGTCGTGTTCTGGCCGAAGAAGAAGAAGCAATCCGCCTTGTCGAAATCCTCAAGGAGCACCGTACCGACGGGGACGCCAATCACCTCCGGCAGAGCAACTGATGTGGATTCGTGGCACATGTTGGAGCTGTCGGGAAAATTGTTGGTGCCGTACATGCGGCCGAAAAGCTGATACATGTAGCTCGTCTCGAGCGAGGCCCGGCCCGACGTGTACATGACGACCGAGCGTGGATCGAGCCTGTTCAACTCCGCCCCGATGTCGCGAAGGGCCTCGTCCCAGCTCACGGCAACATAGCGATCCGCCGCAGCGTCATAGCGCATCGGATGAGCAAGACGCCCCTGCTCTTCGAGCTGATGATCCGACCAGGATCGCAATTCTGTCAGACTGTGCCGAGCAAAGAACTCCGGTCCGACTGTCTTGCCGGTGATTTCCCACGCGGTCGCCTTGGCGCCATTCTCGCAGAATTCGAACGGGTGCGGCTTTGCCGGCTTGGCCCAGGAGCAGCTGACGCACATGAAGCCGCCTGGCTTGTTCTGTTTCAACAGGATCTCGCTGCCAAGCAGGGTCACCTCCTCCTGCGTCAGGATGCTGGCGACCGCGTGCACCGAACCCCATCCGCCGGCCGGAGCCCTGTAGTCCTGGATTTTTGCTTTCTCGCTCACGACGCTCTCCGCGGCCTGTTCAAAAGCGGCAAACCCGGGATGAGCAGCGAAGTTCCGATTCCTCACTGAACGTTGCGAGGCTATCGTCGAAGTCCCGCGGGCGAAGGTCCGCGCTAGGAATTGGGAACGACCCGGCCCGCCGCGAGTCATTTCCATGCCTCTGGCGGCGTCCCCCATCTCGCTGGAGGCACTCCGTGTGGACTGCGGCCCAGCGTTCGACCCCTCGGGCGCTGGGCCCGTCCCACTGAGGTAGCCGGGTTTTCTCCCGGCTTCCGATCTCAGCATCAAGCCGCGCTGCGCTTGAGATGGCGGCCTTCCTTGACCTCTTCGATGATCTTGGCGCTGAAGGCTTCCAGATCTCCGGGATTGCGCGAAGTGATCACGCCCTGATCGACCACGACCTCCGCGTCCTGCCAATGCGCGCCGGCATTGGCAACGTCCGTCTTGATCGATTTGTAGGACGTCATCTTTCGCCCCTTGGCAATTCCGGTCTCGATCAGGAGCCACGGCGCATGACAGACCGCCGCAACGATCTTCTTGGCTTCAAAGATCTCCTTGATGAACCGCAGCGCCTTCGGCTCGAGCCGCAGCAGATCCGGATTGATCTGACCGCCCGGCAGCACGACGGCGTCGTAGTCCGAAGCAGACGCCTGGTCCAACGTCTTGTCGACCTTGACGGTCCGTCCCCAGTCCTTCTCATCCCAGCCCTTGATCTCGCCCGGCGCGAGCGAGATGATCTCGACGGTCGCGCCCGCCTGCTTGAGCCGATCGCGCGGCACTTCGAGCTCGGATTGCTCGAACCCGTTGGTTGCGAGGATCGCGATCTTCTTTCCCTTGATATCCATTGGACTCTCCTGGCCATTCGACACCGCCGGCAACCTCGCGCTGGTCTCCATGTTCCGCCTGGCAGGCCGGGCGGATCGTCACAACTGGTCGATCGAGTCAGCGCTCGCCTGGGTGGAACCAGCCTGCCTATGGCGCCGTTTGTTTGGACGTCCCTGCCTTGAATGGATGGGCGGCGTCGAGCGGCACGGCATCGCTGCATCGGCGGATCGCAATCTGGAGGCGCTCGTGCCCTACGCATTGTTTGAGAATGACGAACAGATGACCCGCCCGTTTCGCACCGAGCGCGAGGTCTGGGAGGCCGCGGAACAGGCCGATCTCATCACGCTCGGCACGCATGGCGAGAAAATCCTCGACAACAATTTCGAGATCAGATCATGCGAGGCCACACCGGAAGAGCTTACCGCCGCGCCGCCGGACATCGTATTGCCCGAAGCTCACACGCCCGATGCTGATCGAGGGAGCCGGACGACCGACCAATCTTTCTCCTCACCGGCCAAATTGAAGATGCGGACGTCCTCATGACCCGGCGCAGGTTGGCCTTTGCGGCTCAGGTGATCGTCGGCCATGTCGGTTCCAGGCCTGATCATCGGACTACGGACGAGCGGCGGATCACTCGGCCTTACCGCCAGCGTCTCATGCGCGCCGGGCGCCGCGCTGCTTGCGAGGCAGTCGGCTCGCTTCCTCCAGCTTGAGCCGCTCTCGCTGTTGCCGCAGCCGGTGAAGCGTCTCCAGCATGTGGTGCAAAAGCACTTCGGCGGCCGCCGTCGAGGGCCGAGCTCGCCGTAGCTGCACGATTTCACGGCGCTGCCGCCCGACCCGGAGACGCATACGGTCGATTTCGGCTCGAACCACACATAGATCGCGCATGAAGCACCCGAGCAAGAGTAGGATCGCACAATAGAACAAAATAGGAACACTTTGCAAGCTTTCCCGTTGAAGCCGGGCAACAACGGGAGATCCCCATGGCCGAACAGCTGCAGAAAGATCCCGAGGACTGGGTGTCCGGAGCCGATCCGATGACGGATACCCAAGCTTCCTACTTGAGAACGCTCAGCGAGCAGGCTGGCCGATCCGATCCCACGCGAGCGGAGATGACGAAGGCTGAAGCGTTCGAACTGATTGATGAGATGAGACGCGCCGCAGGGTTGGATTGAACCGGCATATTCGACTCACCAGGACGATGGGTCGGCAGATCGGTATTCCAATGTTGGCGATGCCGGTCCGAAGCTGTCGCGAATCAGAAATCGGTCGTTTAGTCTCCGCGGCATTTCGCGGGAGTCCACCATGGTTGCGGACAGTGACAGCAAGGTTGCCTGGCATCGCGCCCAGCTCAAAAAGAATCGCGCGACCTTGAAACAGATCGAGACGGCGCGGTTCACGGTGGGCGAGAGCGCCGATGCGAAGGCGCTTGAACAGACCAAGCGGCAGGTTGCGGAACTCCAGGTCAAGATCCGCGAATCCGAGCACCTCATCGCTCAGCACGACAAGCAGACGCGACGCCCGCTGGCGACCGACCTGCGAAGCCTCTCGAATGTCGCTTGGCGCAACTGGACCGGCAATGGCCCGCGCTGAGGGCTCGCTGCCATTCAGTCCACGATCTTCTGATGCACGCCTCCAGGCTGTTGCATAACCGTAGACACATTCGACGGCTGTGATTTGTCAACCGTCGGCGCCCAGCGCTTCAGCCGTTCATCGCTCCTGCTGATTGCATCGAGGTCGATGCGTCCTTCCGCCAGAGCCTCCTTGGCGCAGGCGAGCGCGCGGTGGAACTGGGTGCCGTCATAGGCCACCAGCAACAGATCGGCGCCGCCGTTGAGAGCCTCCACGACAGCTTTGCAGAGATCGCGGCCGTAGATCGCCCCCATCACGAGATCATCCGTCACGATCACGCCCTGATAGTTCCAGCGGCCGCGAATGAGTCCCTCGAGCACGGCTTTGGAATGTGAGGCAGGCCGCTCTGGATCGATCGCATCGACCGTCACGTGACCGACCATCATCGCCGCGTGCGAGCCCTGCAGCACCTGTCGGAACGGCCGCCAATCCGACCGTTCCAAGACATCTGCCGGCGTGCCGAGCTGTGCCGAGAAATGATGCGTATCGGCTGCGACGCGCCCCAGACCAGGGAAATGCTTGACGGCCGCGCGGACACCGCTTGCTTCCAGGCCACGGACGTAACCGAGCGCAATGTCGCCAACCACCGCGGGATCGTTGGAGATCGCGCGGCGGCCGATCAAGGTGTGAAAGTCCAGTCGGTTGCGTGTCCAGCTCGGGCGAAGGTCGACGACCGGAGCCAAATTGAAGGTGATGCCGGCAGCCGCGAGAGCCTCACCCTGGGCGCGCCCCATCGCGAACGCATCCTGCGCGCGCCGCGAGGCCGGCAGATCGGCCAGCGTTGCGAGGCCGGGCATGTTCGGCAGGGTCGGAGACAGGTGTGCGACGGCGCCTCCCTCCTGATCCGCCGCAACCAGCAGAGGCGGCAGCCCGGCACTCCGGCGCGCGTCCTGCAATCGCGCCATCTCGGCGCGCAGCTGAGGCTCGGTCCGGCCGCGGATGTTGTGGTGTGTCACATAGACGCCCGCGATCAACCCCTGCCGGGCCAACGCGGCTGCGTCATCGACGGCCGTGTAACCGACGATGAAATGCCGGCCGAGCAGATGCGCCACGTCGGGGGGCGTCCGGAACGTCTCGTACTTGCGCCAGGCAAACATGAACTGCGTCGACGTCAGCATGATCAGCGGAACGCACCATGCTACGACCAGAGCGCGTCCGGCGGGCCCCCGCCGCCACCGACCGCCGAGCATCAGCAGCAGCGGAACGGCAAGCCCGATGAGGAGCAGGGCTGCGTGGCCGCTGCCCCGCAGCCGAACCAGATAGGGCTCGTTGCTGTTCAGCGTGACGAAAATGAAGAGCAGAGCGAGGATCCAGAGAACCGCGGTCCTGATAAGTCCGAGCATGTGTGCAGCCGATCATCCGAGGGGAAAGACGGCCATTGCCGTAACAACCACGTTTTCCCTGCGCCAGATGTGGAATCGCGTCTGCACGAAATCTGCAAACAAATCCTGAAATGCTGCAGATCCCCTCGTGAGCTGCTGCATGGGCAGGCGTCATGCTTGGCTCATCGGCTTGTGCCTCCCGGCCCGAACGATGACCCAAACCAAGGATTCCTCCATGACGACTCTCGCCGAGCCGACGGCTGCGCCCGTCGCGCCCGATTCCATGTGGCTCAAATTCGCCATCACTGCCGGCCTCGTCGGCCTCGCCGACACGCTGCTCTACAACGGCCGGCCGATCGGCCTGGCATTCCCGCTGTTTTTCGCCGCGCTCGCCGCAGCGAGCATTCTCGCCAATCTTGCCAAGACCGATCGAAACCGTCTGGTCGGAGCTGCAGTTCTCTTCGTTGCCGGCCTGGCTCCCGCCATCGAGGAGCTGAACCTGCTTTCTTTTCCTGTCCTGCTGCTCACGACGCTGTCGGCTATCACGCTGGCGACCAACCGATCCGCGCGCGGCTTCCGGCTTCCGCTGACCGCCGCGCGGCAGTTGCTCCTGATCGGGCCGTTTCGACTGATACCTGATGCGATCGTGACGCTGCGCACGAACATGATCACGCGAACTCTCGTTGTCTGGAGCATCCCGCTGGCACTCGGCTGCGTGTTCTTGGCTCTGTTCGCAGCAGCCAATCCGGTCATTGAGCGGTGGTTCGCCGTCCTCAGTCCCGAGCGCGTCGCCTCCCAACTCACGATGGGGCACACGATCTTCTGGCTCGTGATGTTGTCCATGGTCTGGCCATTCGTCAACCTTCGCTGGCGCGAGCGGACCAAGACCTCGAGCCCGCCGATCGAAAGCGAGCCCGATCAGCCGTCAATGCTGACGACCGTGCTCGGCCCTGAAACCGTGATCCGGGCACTGATCCTGTTCAACATCCTGTTTGCCCTCCAGACGGCGCTCGACGGCGCATATCTGTGGGGACATGCTGCGCTTCCGGACGGCATGACCTATGCGACCTATGCGCACCGAGGCGCCTACCCCTTGATCGTCACGGCGCTGCTCGCGGCTGCCTTCGTCATCGTCGCCGTCCGCTCCGAGACCACGGCAAACGAGTCGCGACTGGTCCGGCCGCTGGTCTGTCTCTGGGTGGCTCAGAACGTGATGCTGGTCGTGTCCTCGATTCAACGGCTTCACATGTATATCGAGACTTATGCTCTGACCTATTGGCGAATCGCGGCCCTGATATGGATGATCTTGGTCGCGATCGGCCTGATCCTCATCGTGCTCAGGATCGCTCTCGACAAGTCCAACGCATGGCTCATCCGTATGAACCTGCTCGTGCTCTCGGCGACCATCTACGGCTGTGCGCTGATCAATTTCGACCGACCGATCGCAGACTTCAATGTCTCCCATAGTCGTGAGGCAGGACAGAGCGGCCCTCTCATCGACGGCTCCTATCTCGTCTGGCTCGGGCCCGAGGCACTGCCGGCCATCGAGCGGGCGATGCTGTTGCGACCGACGGACCGAGGGCTGGCCAGCGACCGTGATCGGCTCCTTGAGCAACAGGAAAGCAGCATGGCGTCCTGGCGATCCTGGAGTTTTCGCGGCTGGCGCCTGCAGCGCTATCTCGATACACATCCTGTGTCGCAGAAACCAAGCTGATGCCTCGCCGCGGAGTAAAGCTCGTGTCTCCCCGAATCCTCATCGTCGACGATGACCCGCATATCCGCGAAGTCCTGCGCGTGGCCTTGAGCAAGGCCGGCATGGCGGTGAGGGAAGCCGCCGACGGCCGCGCCGCGCTGGCCAGGGTCACCGAAGACCGTCCGGACCTGATCGTGCTCGACGTCGGCATGCCGGAGTTCGACGGCCTCGAGGTCTGCCGGCGCATTCGCCGGACCTCGCAAGTGCCGATCCTGTTCCTGTCGGCCCGCGACGAGGAGATCGACCGCATTCTCGGGCTCGAGATCGGCGGCGACGACTACGTGACAAAGCCGTTCAGTCCGCGCGAGCTGGTTGCCCGCGTCAACGTCATTCTCCGCCGGGTCGCGAACGGCGGAGGTGATCGCTCGGCCGAGCCGGAGAAGCTCGTCCATGGCCGGCTCCGGCTCGACCCGCAGCAGCACCTGGCCCGTTTCGATGACATGCCGCTGACGCTCACCGCGCTGGAGTTCAGCATCCTGCGCACGCTGATGACGCGTCCTGCGGTCGTGTTCAGCCGCGAGCAGATCATGGCC
Organism: Bradyrhizobium sp. SZCCHNRI3052; assembly: GCF_032484895.1. Classification (NCBI taxonomy): domain Bacteria; kingdom Pseudomonadati; phylum Pseudomonadota; class Alphaproteobacteria; order Hyphomicrobiales; family Nitrobacteraceae; genus Bradyrhizobium; species Bradyrhizobium sp. SZCCHNRI3052. Next base: position 969,552 of record NZ_JAUETW010000001.1, read on the forward strand.
GCCGCCTATCAGCTCAACATTCAGGTCTCCGACCGAACGATCGACAGCCACATCCGCAACATCAGAGCGAAGCTCGCAGCCGCGCATTGCGAGGACGCGATCGAGACGGTCCATGGCGTGGGCTTCCGGCTCGGCCGCTGCGGCACCCCATGATCGCGCCCAAGCCCAAGGCAAAATGGCGGCCGTCGTTAGGACAGATCGTCTTTGGCGTGCTGGCGCTGGTCGGCACCTTGCCGCTCGTCGGGCTGTTCTTCTTTCGCATCTATGACAACCAGCTGATCCGCCAGACACAGGCGGAACTGATCGCGCAGAGCCGTGTCCTCGCGGCGGTCTTCGCCGAGGAGGTTTCCGCGCGCCTTGCCACCGGCGTTCCGCTCGGCGCCGAGGTCCCGCCCGAGTCACGTCCGGATGCGTCCGACGAGGTGACGCCCATTCGCCCCCTGCTCGATCTTCTGGCCAACGATCTTTTCGTCCGCCGCCCGGACGCCCGCGACGCGGTCCATCCTGCGGATCCTGCCTACGTCGCGATCGGCACGCGGCTGCTGCCGATCGTCAGGGAGACGCAGAAGGTCACCTTGGCCGGGTATCGCGTGCTCGATCCCCAGGGGGTCGTGATCGCCGGCCGCGATGAGATGGGCAAATCACTCGCTCATATCGACGAGGTGGCTGCCGCCCTGAAGGGACGCTACAGCGCCGCGCTCCGCATTCGCATTCCGGACAAGGCCCCGCCACCGATCTATTCGATCAGCCGCGGCGTCGGCGTCCATGTGTTCTCGGCCATGCCCGTGATCGTCGACGATCACGTTGCCGGGGTCATCTATACCTCGCGCACGCCCCGCAACATCTTCGAGCATCTCTATCAGGAGCGCGGCAAGTTCATCGCTGCCGGCTCCACCATTGTCCTCACGACGCTGCTGGTCGGCCTCGTCGTGGCACGCACGATCACACGGCCGATGCGCGAGCTGGTCGATCGCGCCGGCAGGATCGGACGCAACGATCCCGCGGGTTTCCGTCCGCTTGCCCATTACGGCACCCGCGACTTCGCGGAGCTCGCCGAGCACTTCTTCGCCATGGCCGAGCAACTGGCGCAACGCTCCAACTACATCAGGAGCTTTTCCGCGCATCTGACGCACGAGCTCAAATCGCCGCTGACCTCGATCAAGGGCGCAGCCGAGCTGCTGCTCGACTCTCTGGCCAGCCCTTCCGAGACCCTGACCCGCGCCGAGCAGGAGAAATTCCTCACCAACATCCTTGGCGACGCCGACCGGCTCGCGGCGCTGGCCCAACGCTTGCGCGAGCTGGCACGGGCGGAGACGGTGTCGACGGTCGAGGCCGGTAGCATAGCCGAGGCCGTCGGCACGCTGCGAGTGCGTTTCCCCTCGACTGTCATCGAGACGTCCGGCCCGGTCGAGCGCAGCACTAGGCTCCCGAACGAGACCGTGCTGATCGTGCTCACGCATCTCGTCGACAACGCCGTCCGGCATGGCGCCCGGCGCATCCGCCTCGAGGCCGAGGAGAGCAAAGGGATGCTGATCGTCATCGCCAGCAATGACGGCGATCCGATCTCGCCGGAGAACCGCGACCGCATCTTCGATGCCTTCTTCACGACCCGGCGCGACAGCGGCGGTACCGGCATGGGGCTGGCGATCGTGCGCGCCATCATGGCAAGCCATGGCGGCGAGATCTCGCTGGGGCCGGGCGACAAAGGTGTCGCGTTCGAGCTGCGGCTGCCGATCGAAGGCGCCCCATGACGTCGATCTGAGATAGCGCAGTCTATTGGCGCCGCGTCAGAGTTGCCTCCGGTTGTTCGTGGCAGCCGGCAATCCCCACCTCAGTCAAGTCCCTGTCGGCGAATATCTTCTCCCAATCGTTCGTATACGAGCAATGTATGCCACGGTGCCGCCGGCTGCATGGGCCGGCCGAGAATGCCGCAGAACTGCATGGCAATTCGCAAATGACTTGGACCCGCGATCCGCGTAATCTTCGCGCCGATTGCGCCATCGGCCAGCGTCCCGCTTGGCCTTCGGGAGACCTTGATGAATTCGAGCCGTTTCGAGATCAGCCGCCGGACCGCCCTCCTGACCTCCGCTGCCATCGCGGCGAACGTGGTCAATCCATTCCGCGCCTTCGCCGAGGAGACGCCGCGCAAGGGTGGCGTGTTCAACGTTCACTACGGCGCCGAGCAGCGCCAGCTCAACCCGAGCCTCCAGGCTTCGACCGGCGTCTACATCATCGGCGGCAAGATCCAGGAGAACCTCGTCGACCTCGATGCCAACGGCCAGCCGGTCGGCGTACTTGCCGAGAGCTGGGAGGCGACGCCGGACGGCAAGACCGTCACTTTCAAGCTGCGCAAGGGCATCACCTGGCATGACGGCAAGCCGTTCACGTCGGAGGACGTTGCCTTCACCGCGATGAACATGTGGAAGAAGATCCTGAACTACGGATCGACCCTGCAGTTGTTCCTGACTGCGGTCGACACGCCAGATCCGCAAACCGCGATCTTCCGCTACGAGCGGCCGATGCCGCTCAACCTGTTGCTGCGCGCCCTGCCCGATCTCGGCTACGTCTCGGCCAAGCACATCTACGAGAGCGGCGACATCAGGCAGAACCCCGCGAACCTCGCCCCCATTGGCACTGGTCCGTTCAAATTCGTGAAGTACGAACGCGGCCAGTATATCATCGCCGAGCGCAATGCCGACTACTGGCGGCCGAACGCGCCCTATCTCGACCGCATCGTGTGGAAGGTGATCACTGACCGTGCAGCGGCGGCGGCGCAAATGGAGGCAGGCGAGCTGCACTACAGCCCGTTCTCGGGCCTGACCATCTCCGACATGGCGCGGCTCGGCAAGGATAAGCGTTTCATTGTCTCGACCAAAGGCAATGAGGGCAACGCGCGCACCAATACGCTCGAGTTCAACGTCCGCCGCAAGGAGCTGGCGGACGTGAAGGTCCGCCGCGCCATCGCGCACGCGATCAACGTTCCCTTCTTCATCGAGAACTTCCTCGGCGATTTCGCCAAGCTGGGCACCGGTCCGATCCCGTCGACCTCGACCGACTTCTACCCCGGCGCCAATACGCCGCAATATCCCTACGACAAGGCCAAGTCGGCGGCGCTCCTGGACGAGGCCGGCTACAAGCCCGGCGCTGGCGGCACCCGCTTCTCGCTGCGGCTGCTGCCCGCGCCATGGGGGGAGGACATCTCGCTGTGGGCGACCTTCCTCCAGCAGTCGCTGGGCGAGGTCGGCATCGCGATTGAGATCGTGCGCAACGATGGCGGCGGCTTCCTCAAGCAGGTCTATGACGAGCACGCCTTCGATCTCGCGACCGGCTGGCACCAGTACCGCAACGACCCCGCGGTTTCGACCACGGTCTGGTATCGCTCCGGTCAGCCCAAGGGCGCGCCGTGGACCAATCAGTGGGGTTGGGACGATGCCAAGATCGACAAGATCATCGATGACGCGGCGACCGAGGTCGATCCGGCCAAGCGCAAGGCGCTCTACGCAGATTTCGTGCGCGAGGCCAATACCGAGCTGCCGGTGTGGATGCCGATCGAGCAGATCTTCGTCACCGTGATCACGGCCAAGGCGCGCAACCACTCGAACACGCCGCGCTGGGGATCGTCGAGCTGGCACGATCTGTGGCTTTCCGCCTGAGCCGGAATCCGTCAGGATAAGGCCATGCGCATCTTGAGCCTTGCGGGGCGGCGGCTCGCCGCCTCGATCCCCACCCTGTTCCTGATCCTGATCGGCGTCTTCCTCCTGCTGCAGCTCGCGCCGGGCGATACGGTCGACGCGATGATGGCTCAGATGGGCGGCGGCGATGCGGCGACCGCCCGTGAGCTGCGCCGCTTCTACGGGCTGGATCTGTCGGTCCCGATGCAGCTCGCCAACTACCTGTGGCGGCTGGTGCGTCTCGATCTCGGCTTCTCCGCGATCTACGGCAAGCCGGTCGCCGCCGTGATCCTGGAGCGGCTGCCGCCGACCCTGCTGCTGATGACCTCCGCTCTCTCCTTTGCGTTCTTCTTCGGCCTCGTGTTCGGCGTGATCGCGGCGCGCGGCGTCAATCGCTGGCCGGATACGCTGATCTCGACGGTCGGCCTGATCTTCTACGCCACGCCCTCGTTCTGGTTCGGCCTGATGGCCATCGTGGTGTTCTCGATCTATCTGCAATGGCTGCCCGCGGGCGGCTTCGAGGACATCGGCGCCGTCAGCACCGGGATCTGGCGCGTGCTCGACATTGCGAGCCATCTGGTGCTGCCGTCGCTGACGCTCGGCCTGATCTTCCTGGCCATCTATCTGCGCATCATGCGCGCATCCATGCTCGAGGTCCTGAACCTCGATTTCGTCCGCACCGCGCGTGCCAAGGGCCTCGACGAAACCCGCATCATCACCCGCCACGTGTTGCGCAACGCGCTGCTGCCAATGGTGACGCTGATCGGACTCCAGGCCGGAACGATGCTCGGCGGCTCGGTCGTGGTGGAGACCGTATTCTCGCTGCCCGGCCTTGGGCGCCTCGCCTATGAATCGGTGGTCCAGCGCGATCTCAACACGCTGCTCGGAATCGTCTTCGTCTCCGCGCTGCTGGTGATCCTGGTCAACTTCGTCACCGACCTGCTCTACGCGCGGCTCGATCCGCGCATCACGGCGGAGGGCTGAAACTGGACGCCGCGAAGCGCTACTTTCGCAGTCCGGCTGCGGTGCTGGGCCTGATCCTGCTGCTGATCGTCGTAGGCATGGCGATCAGCGCCGGCTATCTGTATCCGCGCGATCCGCTCGCCCTCGCCGGCCGGCCGCTGATCTGGCCGTTCGCCAATCCACGGTTCCTGCTCGGCACCGACAATTCCGGCCGCGATATCGCCGCCCAGATCTTTCACGGCGCCCGCATCTCGCTCCTGATCGGCGGCGTCGCCACGTTCATTGCCGTGGCGATCGGAATCATGGTCGGCGCGCTCGCCGGCTACTACGGCGGGTGGGTCGACAACATCCTGATGCGCATCACCGAGGCCTTCCAGACACTGCCGAATTTCGTGCTGCTGCTGGTGCTGGTCGCGGTGTTCGGCTCGACCTTGACGACGGTCACGATCGCCGTCGGCATCGTCTCATGGCCGGCGCCGGCGCGGTTGACGCGGGCTGAGTTCCTCTCGCTGCGCAGCCGCGAATTCGTCCAGGCAGGCCGCACCCTCGGCATGCGCGACACCCAGCTGATGCTGGGCGAGATCCTGCCCAACGCGCTGCCGCCGGTGATCGTCTATGCCGGCGTCGTGATGGCGGTTGCGATCCTTCTGGAGAGTGCACTCGCCTTCCTGCGGCTGTCCGACGCCAACGTCGCCTCCTGGGGCAATCTGATCGGCCTGGGACGCGATGTGCTGCGCGTGCAGTGGTACGTATCGGCGATCCCCGGTGTTGCCATCCTCATCACCGTGCTTGCGGTGTCGCTGGTCGGCCAGGGCCTCAACGATGCACTGAACCCCCGGCTGAAGCAGCGATGAGTCCAGCCAAGCCCGTTCTGACCGTCGACCGCCTCAGCGTACGTCTGCCGAAAGGCGCCGACCGCATGCATGCGATCTCGGAGGTCTCGCTTTCGATCGCCGAAAACGAGATCGTCTGCATCGTCGGCGAGTCCGGCTCCGGCAAGTCGATGATGGCCAACACGATCATGCGGCTGCTGCCGGACGGCGTGACCACCGACGGCGGCCGCATCCTGTTTGCCGGCCACGACCTCTGCACCGCCACGGCGGCCGAGATGCGCCGCATCCGCGGCGCCGAAATCGCGATGGTGTTCCAGGAGCCGATGACCGCGCTCAATCCATTGCGCACGATCGGCGACCAGATCGGCGAGGTTCTGGACATCCATACCGATCTGTCGAAAGTCGAGATCAAATCACGCGTGCTGTCGCTGCTGTCGGACGTCAACATTCCCGATCCGCCGCGCGCGGCGAAGGCCTATCCGCACGAGTTGTCCGGCGGACAACGCCAGCGCGCAATGATCGCCATGGCCTTGGCGCTCGATCCGAAGCTGCTGATCGCCGACGAGCCGACGACGGCGCTCGACGTCACGACGCAGGCCCAGATCCTCAAGCTCATCCGCGAGCTGCAGCAGAGGCGCAAGACTGCGGTGCTGTTCATCACGCATGATTTCGGGGTCGTCGCCGAGATCGCCGACCGCGTCGTCGTGATGCAACATGGCAGCGTCGTCGAACAGGGCGCGGCGGCGGATGTCCTGCAACGGCCGCAGCATGACTACACCAGGCAACTGATCGCCGCGGTGCCGCCGGTAGCGGCGCCCCCGGCACGCAAGCTGTCGGACCGGATGATCCTCACCATCTCCGCTGTCTCGAAGACATATCGCACCGGCGGCTTCCTCGGCCGCGGCGAGCGCGTCACCCATGCGGTCAGGGACGTCTCGCTCGCGCTGCCAAAGGGCGCGACGCTCGGCATCGTCGGCGAGTCGGGCTCCGGCAAATCCACCCTCGCCCGCTGCATCATTCGCCTGATCGATCCCGACGCAGGAACGATCCTGCTCGACGGTGAGGACTGGGCGCCCCTCTCCCGCAGCGAGGTCAGAAACCGGACCCAGCAGATGCAGATGGTGTTTCAGGACCCGTTCGCCTCGCTGAACCCGCGGCGCAAGGCGGTCGATCTGGTGGCGCAGGGACCTATCGTGCACGGCACCTCGCGAGAGCAGGCGCTGACGGAGGCGCGCGAGCTGTTCAGCCTGGTGGGGCTCGACCCGTCGGCCGCCGATCGCTTCCCGCATGAGTTCTCCGGAGGTCAGCGTCAGCGCATCGGGCTGGCGCGCGCGCTGGCACTGAAGCCCAAGGTGCTGGTCGCGGACGAACCGGTGTCCGCGCTCGACGTCTCCGTTCAGGCGCAGGTGTTGAAGCTGCTGACCAGCCTGCGCGAGCGCCTCGACCTGTCGATCATCTTCATCACGCACGACCTGCGCGTCGCAGCCCAGATCTGCGATCTGGTCGCGGTCATGAAGGACGGCGTCGTCGTCGAGCATGGACCCACGCACGACGTGTTCGGCAACCCGCAGCATCCGTATACGCAGGCTCTGCTCGAGGCCATTCCGGGCGGCGACTTCGCCCGGACCGAACATCCCACGTCTTAGCCGATCTCACGCGCGTCGCGATATCGGTACAACAGCAGCATCAGCGGCGCGAACGGACGCAGCAGGGCGTGCGCCGGAATGGTGACCGGCTCCGTGAACGGCAGCGCCAGCTCGTTGGCCGGCACGCCCCGCACCGCTTTCGCAAGCTCCGCACCGAGGGGGATCGTGAGCGCGACCGCGCGGCCGTTGCAGCCGGTCCAGCCATAGGCATCAGGACCGAGGCGATGAATCCGCGGCATGTAGTCCGTGGTCATGCCTACATAGCCGTTCCAGACATAGTCGAACCTGACCTCGCCGATCTGCGGCCACAGGCGCTGCAGGCGTTCGGCGACCCGCGCCTTCAGCCGCTCGGCCTTATTGCCGGGGCCGATCACGGCGCCGCCGGTGACCAGTCGGTTGCGGGCGTCGTAGCGCGCAAAATAGAGTTCGCCATGGGTATCGGACATCGCCTGCCGCGCCGGGATGACGGTCTTGCGGACATTGTCCGACAGCGGCTGCGTCGCCATCTGCCACGACAGCACGGGCATCACCTCGTGCGCGATATCCGGTGCGAGCGCCTTGGAGAACTCGCCGCTATAGGCATTGCTCGCCAGCACCAGCGCGCGCGCCGACAGCTCCCCCCGTGCGGTGCGCACGATCCAGCGATCCCCCCGCCGGGCGAAGTCGATGACCGGTGAGCGCGCATAGATCCGGCCGCCCAGGCTCAGCACCGTCCGCGCCAAGCCACGCGCCAGCGCGAGCGGATTGATGTGGCCGCCGGTCTTGTTCCAGAAACCGCCATGCCAGGCGTCCGAGCCGAGCATGTCTCGCGCCTGATCGCGCGACAGCAGCTCGACCGGCGCACCGAACTTCGACCACTGCTTGAACCTGCGCTCGGCGATCTTGATGCGGCCGGGCGTATGCACCGGCTGGACCCAGCCGGCCTGTTCATGCTCGGCGTCGATGTTGTACCGTCTCACGGTATCGAACAGATTGGACGCGCTGTCGCGCAACATCGCCACGAAGCGCTCGCCGGCGGCGCCATGACGCGCGACGAGGTCGTCCGGATCGGGACGTGACAGCGTCGGAATGACCTGACCGTTGTTCCGGCCGGATGCGCCCCAGCCGGGCTCCATCGCCTCGACGATGGCGACGTCCGTCCCAGCTTCGCGCAGATGCAGCGCCGTCGACAGCCCCGTGAAGCCGCCGCCGATGATGACCACGTCGGCCTGCACACTGCCCTGAAGCTCGGACAGGTCGGGTCCAGGCGGGGTCTGCGCCGCCCAAAGGGATGGCGGCCATTGAACGGAATCTGTGGTGGTGCTCATCGCGGACAGCTCATCCTTGCTGGTCGACCACCCTGCCGGAGATCGATCTTGCCTTGCGCCCAGCGCCCCGCAGCGCCGGTTGCGGCGCATGGGTCGATTGGGCATAGTTCGGCCGCCAATATGCCAAGTTCGCTGCAAGGAGACAAACGCGTGGCCCTCAAGAATGTCATCGGTATCGATCACGCGGTCGTCGTGGTGAAGGATCTCGACGCCGCGGCGGAGACCTGGAAGCGGCTTGGTTTTACGCTGTCTCCGCGCGGCACGCACAGTGCCAAGATGGGATCCGGCAACTACACCATCATGCTCGATCCTGACTACATCGAGTTGCTCGGCATCCTCGCCGAGACCGATCACAACGTTCCAACCCGCAATTTCCTTGCCCAGCGCGGCGAAGGCATCGAGCGCATCGCCTTCACGGCGACCGATTCCGCGGCCGGCGCCGAGGAAATCCGCGCGAAAGGTTTTGAGCCGATTGGTCCCATCGACTTCGAGCGTCCGGTGCCGCTGCCCGACGGCAGCATCTCGGCAGCGAAATTCCGCGTGTTTCAATGGCCGGTCGCGGAGGCTCCGGGCGGCCTGCGCATCTTCGCCTGCCAGCACAAGACGCGCGAAACGGTGTGGATCCCGGAACTGATGCGCCATGCCAACGCCGCCAAGCAACTGAAGCAGGCGCTGATCGTGACGCCGGATCCGGCCAAGGACGCGGCTCACCTGTCGCGCCTGATCGATCGCGACGGCCGGGACGAAGCCGACGGCGCCGTGACCGTCACCTCGGGCGGTGACCGCGCCGATTTCGTATTCCTGACCAGGGACCAGCTCGCAGCGCGCTATCCGGGTGTGTCGCTTGCCGGCCTGCCGGAGCGAGGCGGCGCAGGCCTGGTGCTGGCCTCACACGATCTGACCGCCACCGAAAAGGCTCTGGGCGCGGCAGCGGTGCGCAGTGGCGCGAGCCTGATCGTTCCGCCCGCGTCGGCCACCGGCACTCTGCTCGCTTTCATGGCCGGCTGAGCGCCGGACTGCGGCCGCGCGCGTCGCGGCCGCAACGATCTCATTCCGCCGGCTGGAACATGGCCGGCCGGCCTCGCTGGCTGTCGAGCCACCCGACCAGCCGATCCATGAGTCCGCCGCTCGACTCGGAGGGCTGCGCCGACGAGACGAACGGATCGCAATGACACTTCGCTCCGGCCGCGCGCGACATCTTCGCGACCGCCTCCGTCATAGCCGGCGCGCCGCAGGTGTAGACGACGTCGTTCGGCGTGAGCTCCGGCATGTGTTCGGTCGGTCGGCCGCTGCGAATCGCCGGCGAGACGTTCTGCGGCTCCGATACGATCGGGATGATCTTCACGTTCGGGAAGCGCGCCAAGCGGCACAGCGCCTGATGCATGTAGAACGACTGCAAGGTGCGCGACACGACGATGAAGACGATCTCGCGCTTCGGATTCTCCGTGATGGCGGCGACCGCGATCGCCCACATCGGCGCGAAGCCGGTGCCGCTCGCCACCAGGATGATCCGGCCGCGATGCTTCTGACGGAAGAACGCGGTGCCGAGCGGAGCCGTCAGCTTGACGCGATGGCCGACCTGGATGTCACGGCCGAGCGCCGAGGACACCAGGCCATCCTTCAGGATGCGGATGTGCAGATACAGCAGATGGCTATCGGGTGCGCCGACCATCGGATAGGTCGGGCTGTAGCAGCGTGTCGGAAAACCGCGGTACTGGACCTTGGCGTATTGTCCGGGGAAGAATCGCAGCGGCTTCGGCATCTCGAGTGTGACACCGACGACGTCGGGCGCGAGCCGCACGAGATCGCCCACCTCGCAGTTCATCGTCACCGTATCCGGCACGGGCTCCGTGATGATCTTGAGGTCGGACACGACACGCGCCTGGCACGCATGCGCCATGTCGCCTTCCATGCCGCCGAACAGCTTGCCGTCGATGACCGTCACTTTACAGGAGCCGCAGATTCCGCTGCGGCAGTCATGGGGCAGATCCACGCCACTGTTGATGGCGCCGTCGAGCAGGATATCGCCCACATTCGCGTAGAACGTTTCCCTGTTGTACTGGATCTTGCAAATCTTACCCATTACTGCACCTCAAGTCGCATCGGCCGGATCTGCCTGGTATGTCTGATCTGGGTATGGTCGAACGCTGCGACACGCATGAACACGCCATTCTTGATCGGAACGTCGTACTTGCTTTTCGTGTCCATTTTGCGGGCAATTTCGAGCGTCCAGTGGCCCGCGGCCCAACGCGCAGCGCAACGGATGTCCGCGCGATCACCGGTGAACTCGCCGCTGACGAGAACACCGGGCACCACGGTCCCGATCGGCGTCTGGGCATCCGCCTCGGCCGAATAGGGCACCGATTCGGCCTCTGTCATGAACCAGCGCGCGCCTTCACTCTCGCCGATGTTGGGATCGAGATTGATCTCGCCCATCGCCGCGGTCATCGCGGCGACGTCCTTCGGAAGGCGCTTCGGTCTCACGCCCCGATTCCCCAGTCTTGCGGCCTCCCTGTCGATCACGAAATTGTCCGAATAGTTCGCAGTCCCCGGATCCGGTGCGAACCCGCCCTTGTAGGGCGTGAGTCCCTTGACCTGATCCGGTGTCGGCTCCGCAGGCGGACCGAAATGATCATCGTCCATCCATCCGGTCGGGCCGCCGCTCGTCGCCTTCCACAGCCAGGCGTCGGCATAGAGATTCGGCGCCGGCGTGTAGTGGATGCCGCGACCCGACAGCGTCGGCGGCTTGTCCGGCATCGGCTGCGAGCTCATGTGAAACGTTCGGTCCGCGGCCAAGGTGATCGGCAGCGTCGTGAACAACAGCGAGAACTTGTCCTCGTTGAAATCGTTCTCGTCGCCCTTGTCGAATCCATTCTGCAGGAGATGCCAGCCATCCGCCTTCTTGATCAGCGGCAGCTGCTTCAACGATCGCGTCGGATCCTCCCAGATGACGAGGAAGTAGACCCACGTGCCGTCATGCGCCGCCTTGATCCAGACGCGCGATTCGCCGGTACCGTCGAAATTGTCGCCCTGGTTGGTCGTCACCATGTGCGGCTGGATGTTGCGCCAGACACGATCCGACGAATCGCCGTCAAGCGTCGGCGCATCCGATGTCGCGATTCGATACACCGTGACGGTGTCCTCGGCGTAGTAGTCGGCGGCGAACATCGCCGAACCGATCACGATGGCTGCGGCGATCGCGACCATGAACGGGTTGGATTGGAAGCTCGGATTGCGGCGGCGGGAATTGCCCTTGGCAGGTGTCGGCGGCGGACGCATGCGGCCCGGCGGCACACGCGGCTCGGACCGGGCCCGCATCGGCTCCTCCATGCGCCGCGGCGCCGGCATCGGCTCACGCGCTGCAGGCCGCGCAGCTGGCGCCGGCCTCCTCGGAGGCGCCTCCGCTTCCTCCAGCTTTTCCGACTGCTCGACCAGCATCGTGAGGAGTTCGACGGGATCGAGCTTTGGCGGCGGCGGCGGCAAGGGCGCCGGCCGGAACACGCGATAGAGCTGCATCTTTCCGCCGATGCTGAAGTGAACCAGGACGTGCAGCACCACGAAGGCCGGGATCACCCAGGTCGCGTACCAGTGGATCATCATGGTGACGTAGCCGGAGGCTACGCCGAAGAAGAGCATGCCTCCGGTGACGATCAGGATCGCCATGGAGATGAAAAGCACCCAATGCAGCATCACGCTGATCGAGCCCAGCCGCGCCGGCCGGCGGCCGAGCAAGCCCTTGAAGCGCATCTTGTCGATGGTGACGCGACGGCCGAGCCCTGACTTCGAGATATAGATCATGTAGGCGACGGCGACGCTCGCGAGCACGACCCCAGCCGGCATGTGCCAGGTCCAGGTCCGGTGCCGGGGCAGCAGCCAATCGAGATTGTTGGCGATCCATGCGTGTCCAGGCGCTTCGGTCGCCATGCGAAGCCCCGTCAGGAACGCGATCACCGTGGCCCCAACCAGGGTCCAGTGCAGGATGATCGTTCCATAGTCGGTCTTGCGGATCTTCATGCGTGCGCCTCCAGAGCTGCGCGCACGCGATCGGCGCGATTCACCGCCGACCTGGCGACCGTATTTCGTCTCAGCGGACCGATCCGGCGCAGGATGATCAAGTATTCAACCCTGCGGGCCGCCCCTCGACCCGAATCCATTCCCGCATCACGCGTCTCGATGGTGATGTCGTCCAGCAACTTTGTCGTCCCCCGGATACGCTTTACTAAGTGAGCAACTTCGTCCGACTTCGGCGTTACGGCGCCGTTCTGCACCCAATCGTTGCCCCGCTACGCTTGAGCGTGATCGGTTGGATCACGCCTATGGTTGATCAGCTGCCGTGGCCCGAGCCGGTGACGAGTTGCTCGGATCGCACGCGGACTGATCTGCTTCGTCCTCCCTGGAGTTGATGTTGATCTCGTGCGCCCGATGCTTGGCGGGTCACCGGTTCCACAGCGGCCGCACGTTCGATGATAGAACACATCGTCGGTCGCCATGCCCGGCTGAGCTGATTGCACGTCTTGGATTGGTGCGCGGAGCCGCATGTCCTTGTGTTGCCGCCGCCATCATGATCGTTCTCCGCACCATCATCGAATACCGCATGATCGAGATGACAACGCCTGTGCGTTGCACCGCAGGAAGATTTATTCGGCTTCGTGGCGTCATTCGGCCCGGACCGCGACCAATGAGTACGGAACCAAGGTGATAGACGGACGAATGTGTGACACGCGTCGCGTGCCGATGGCTGCTATCACGCTGCAACTATCGACGATCGCGGACGGATTTCGCACGGACCCGATCGCGCTGAACGATGCCACACTTTTTCAGAGCCGCCCCGGCGCATCGCGCCTCGTGCCGGTCGTTTGCCCGCGACGCTGCGACGGAATTGCCCACTTGTCCAATTGTTGCCGGAAAATCGTCGGTATCGACTGTCAATAGCGCGGAGTGAAGCACTGTGTTTGGGAGACGCGCCTGGATGAGTCTGGCTCAAGACCGCCCGAGAACGAAAGCCGCGGCTGCCCTCAACGACCTTCTCTCGGGAAGCGACGATCCGGTGACGCGCGGGTTGCGCCAGGCTGTCAAACGCATGGCCGGCATCGGCGTGTTCAGCGGCGTCATCAACATCCTGATGCTCTCGGGCTCGGTTTATATGATGCAGGTCAATGATCGCGTCGTTCCGAGCAAGAATCTCGCCACGCTCGTCGGCCTGTCGGTGATGATTCTAGCCGTCTATCTGATTCAGGGTTATTTCGACGCGTTGCGCACCCGCATGCTGTGCCGGGTGGCGACCGTGTTCGACGCGAGCTTGCAGGACGCGATTCATCACGCTCTGGCCACCCTGCCCCTGCGCGGCACCAAGCCGATGCTGATGCAGCAGCCGCTGCGCGATCTCGACCAGCTGCGCGCCTTTATGTCGAGCATGGGACCAACCGCCTTTCTCGACATGCCATGGATACCGATCTTCCTGATCGGCATGTTTCTGTTTCATCCGCTGATCGGCATCACGGCCGTCATCGGCACGGCCGGAATCATCTCGATGACGCTGGTGACCGACCGGTTGTCGCGTCAGGCGAGCAAATCCGCCAGCGATACGAGCGCCGCGCGGCAGGTTCTCGCCGACGCCACCCAGCGCAATGCCGAGGTGATTCGCGCGCTCGGAATGCTGGATCGCTTCTCGGCACGCTGGAACGCCGTCAACGAGCGCTATCTGAAGGACAACATTCGCGCGAGCGATGTCTACGCCAATCTCGGAGCCGCCGCGAAAGTGCTGCGCTTCATCCTGCAGTCGGGCATGCTCGGCATCGGCGCGGCGCTCGTCGTCTCCGAGCAGGCCTCCGGCGGCGTGATGATGGCCTCGTCGATCCTGATGGGCCGCGCGCTCGCCCCGATCGAGATCGCACTTGGCAGCTGGAAACAGCTGGTCGCCGCGCGCCAGGGCATCGCGCGTCTGCGCGATATCTGCAAGGCCACCGCCAGGCCGGAAGCGCCGCCGGTCGCGTTGCCCCGCCCGTTCCGCGAGCTGACCGTACAGGAGCTGACGGTCACCGCGCCGGGCACCGATCGGCCGATTGTTCAAAACGTGTCGTTCTCGATCAAGGCAGGCACGGGTCTGGCACTGCTCGGCGCGAGTGCCTCCGGCAAGACCTCGCTCTCGAAGGCGCTGGTCGGCATCTGGCCTGCACAGCATGGATCCGTCCGCCTCGACGGCGCAGCGCTCGACCAATGGAGCAACGAGGATCTCGGCCGCCACATCGGCTACCTGCCGCAGGACGTTGCCCTGTTCGACGGCAGCATCGCCGACAACATCTGCCGCTTCGACGAGAATGCGAGCTCGGATGCGATTCTGAAGGCGGCGCAGATCGCCGGCGTGCACGACATCATCCTGCGGCTGCCGGAAGGCTATTCGACGCGAATCGGCCAAGGCGGCATGTCGCTGTCGGCCGGTCAGCGGCAGCGCGTGGGTCTGGCCCGCGCGGTGTATGGCGATCCCTTTCTCATCGTCCTCGACGAGCCGAATGCCAATCTGGACACCGACGGCGAGAACGCGCTCAGCCGCGCCATTCAGATCATGCGGCAGCAGAACCAGAGCATCGTGATCGTGATTTCGCACCGTCCCAGCGCGCTGAATGCGCTCAACATGGCGCTGGTGCTGTACGAGGGCAAGGCGATCGCATTCGGTCCCTGCCAGGAGATCTTTGCCCGCGTCGCCGGAGCCAACAAGGCCGCGGGACCCGCCGTCGCGCATGCCCCCGCTCCGCCCAGGGTTGCTGCTCCCGCAGCGGCGCCAAATCCGAACGCCCGCTCGCTTCGTCGCGCCGCCCCAGCAGAAAGCGCTTGATCAATGAAACACATCAACGACTTCAGGCCGTTCGACGACGACGATTATGTGCGACCGAAGACTCGCGCGGTCGGTCCGCAGGGCGATGCATTGATTCTCGAGCTGCAGCGGCTGCAGGGCGCATTCGACGACGGCTCCGACGAGGACCCGCGGCAGCGCCACGGCACACGGGACGGCGGCAAGAAGCGACGGCGTCCGCCACCGTCGCCAGGCAGGCCAAAGCCGCGTTCGAAGAAGAAGGGCAGCACCATGGGCCGCGCCCTCGGTGCGTCGCTGTCGCTGTTCGGTCTCGGCGCCCAGGCGCCCCGGACACGCCGGGGTGAAGGCATCCGCGAGATGGACTGGCAGCAGCCCGCACCGATGCGCGGCAACGAGCCGGAGCTGTCGCCGCCGCCGCGCCATCCGCCCGCGCGCATGGCGGGCAGCAATTCGGCGCCCCTGCTCGACCTGCAGGATGCACGACGCGACGGCAATTTCGGCGTCGGCGCGCCGCGCGCGGTCGGGCAGCAGAACCTTCCCGCCCGTCTGGCGCATGCGCCTGCCGTTCCGCAAACCCGTGTCGGCCGCCTGGTCGGTACCGCCGGTACGGCCTTGACCACCGGCATGACCTTCATTGCGACGCAAGGAACGGCGGCCGATCTCGACGACGGTTCGGACGAATCGCTGGTGCCGCGCGTCAGCCGCATGTTCGAGAACGAGTTGCGTCTCGGCTTGCGGGTGCTGCTTGTCGCCGGCGTTCTCGGCGGCGGCTGGCTGACCCTCGTGCCGCTCGCCGGCGCGATCGTGGTTCCCGGCAATCTCGTGGTGCAATCCAACGTGAAGGCCATTCAGCATCCGACCGGCGGCATTGTCGCGGAAATCAAGGTCGACAACGGCAAGCGCGTCGCGGCGGGCGATCTGCTCGTGCGGCTCGACGCTACGCAGAGCCAGGCCCAGCTCCAGGCGATCACCAAGCAATTGAACGAGCAGCGCGCCAAGATTGCGCGGCTCTCGGCCGAGCGTGACGGTCTCGATCAGCCGGACTATCCGTCCACTCTGACCTCACGTCAGGACGATCCGAACGTCCGCACCGTGATCGCGTCGGAGAACGCGCTGTTCAAGGCCCGTGCCACGACCCGCAAGAGCCAGAAAGAGCTGCTGCAGGGCCGCATCGTCCAGCTGAACAACGAAATCAGCGGCATGGAGTCTCAGCTCGAATCCAAGAACAAGCAGATCGAGCTGATCAAGGGCGAGTTGGCCGGCGTGCAGGAGCTCTATGACAAGCGGCTCGTTCCGCTGACGCGACTGACCACGCTGCAGCGGGAAGCCGCTCGGATCGACGGTGAACGCGGCCAGCTGGTGTCCAGCGTGGCGGAGACGAGGTCCAAGATCAGCGAAGCCGAGCTCCAGACCGTCAAGATCGATCAGGATTTCCGCAGTGAGGTGGTCAAGGACCTCAGCGAGTCCCAGGCCAAGGAAGGCGATCTGGTCGAGAAGGGCGTCGCCGCGCGCGACCAGCTCGATCGCATCGAGATGCGCGCGCCGAACTCCGGCACCATCCACCAGCTCGCGATCCACACCATCGGCGGCGTCATCAAGCCGGGTGAGACCGTCATGGAGCTGGTCCCCGATTCGGACGAACTGCAGGTCGAAGGGCACGTCCAGCCCAAGGATATCGATCACGTTCACACCGGGCAGGATGCGATGGTCCACTTCAACGCCTTCAACCAGCGCACCACGCCGAAATTGAGCGGCCAGGTCTCGTTCGTGTCGCCTGATATCACCAATGACCCGCGAACCGGCTCCACCTTCTACACGGTCAGGATCACGCTGTCCGACGAGGAGCGCAAGCGGCTCGGCAACGTCAACCTGATGCCCGGCATGCAGGCCGAAGTCTACGTTCAAACCGGCAGCCGGACGATGCTCAGCTATCTGATGAAGCCGGTTCTCGATCAGTGGCGCCGCGCCTTCGTGGAGTAACAAGACCGAACGGCCGCGGTCGGCGTCATCGCTCACGAATGAACGCAGACCGCGTCGGCACCTCGACATGAACGTTGCAAATTTTCCCCGCACCTCAGACCCGGCGATGGTGCCGGCAAGTGCGTTACCGTCCGCCCAGCCCGGCGCCCGCACCGAGGCGTCTGATCACGCACGAAAGCCGCGACTGCCGCCGCCAGCGGCCGTGCCGACCCAGGAGGGTCCCCAGGGGCTGCGCTTCGACTTCAACGACGGCTGTCGTGTCATGCTGCCCGACACCGGACACGCCTGGCACGTCCGATTGAGCGATCTCGAGACCGCCAACGTCCTGTTCGACATCGACCTGCGTTCTGGGCACGTCAACAGCAGCAAACGCTACTTTGTCCCGTTCAGGCTCGAAGTGTGGTCAGGGCCCGAGCTGCTGCTGTGCCACGACTATGACGCCACCGACCGCGACGTCCTGATCCAATTCCCGGTCGGCACGATCGGCGACATCATCGGCTGGATGAGCTATGCAGTGAAGTTCAAGGACCTGCATCGGTGCCGCCTGAGCTGTGCGATGGGCGAGCCGCTGATCCCGCTGTTCCGCGACGCCTACCCTGACATCGCATTCCTCAGCCACGAGACGGTCCAGCCGGAGCGATACTACGCAACCTACTCGGTCGGGCTGTTCTTCGACGATGCCGAGCTGGTCCATCAGCCCTATGATTTCAGGCAGGTCGGCCTGCATCGGACCGCAGCTCACATTCTCGGCGTGGATCCGGCCGAGCGTCCACCTCGCGTCGCGTTGAGCGAAGACAGCCGTCCCATCGAGGACCCCTATGTCTGCATCGCCATGCAAGCAACGACCGCGTGCAAGCACTGGAACAATCCTGAGGGCTGGCAGAGCATCGTGGCCTTCCTCCGCGAGACCGGCTATCGCGTGATCTGCATCGATCAGACCGCGGAGCGCAGCCACGGCGCCTACCGGACGCAAATTCCCGCCGCAGCCGAGGATCAGACCGGCGACCGGCCGCTGCCCGAGCGCGCCCGCTGGCTCAAGCACGCCGCGTTCTTCATCGGCCTTTCCTCGGGGTTGTCATGGCTGGCCTGGGCGGTCGGCACTCCGGTCGTGCTGATCAGCGGCTTCACCCACCCCACCAACGAGTTTGCGACCCCCTATCGGGTCATCAACCATCACGCCTGCAACAGTTGCTGGAATGATGCCAGTCATCGCTTCGACCATGAGGACTTTCTGTGGTGCCCGCGATGGCAGGGCACGTCCCGACAGTTCGAGTGCACGCGCCTGATCACGGCCGCGCAGGTCGAGGGCATGTTGCGCCGAATTCCCGGCTTCGGACAGGGATTGCATCCGCAACCGCGCACCTCTCAGCAGCAGGCGGCGCCTGCGCCCTTTGATCGGCATCGAACCTCGAGGGCAGAGTCGGCGCCGGAATCCGTGGAGAGCGACGAACCGGTCGCGCTCGCAGCACTGCTGGCGCAACCGTGCGGCGACGTTGCCCGCGGGGGCCTTGCAGTCGGCGTCACGGTCGCCGCCGGCAGGCTGCTGGATCAGGCTGCCGCCGGCATCGCGGAAGGCGATCGCGCAGCCACCGCGAGCGATCTCATGGGCGCGCTGCAGAACTACAAGCAGAGCATCGCCATCGTCAGGTACCTGACCGTAGCCAATCCGGACGACGCCGGGTTTCAACGCAACCTCTCGGTCGCCTTGAACCGCATTGGCGCCGTGTTGTTCGTTCAGCGAAACCTCGAGGCTGCGCATGCCGCCTATTCCGCCAGCCTCGCCATCATCCGGAAGCTGACCGCAGCTCACCGCGGCAATCTCAGCTTTGAGCGCGACCTCGCCTGGTGCCACGCTCTGCTGGCGGACGTGCTCGCCGCCCAGGGCCGCCATGCCGAAGCCTTCGAGCAGCGTCGCGCCAATACCGCGCTGATCACCCACCTCGCCAACACGGTCGCCAACGATCCGTCGCTGCAGCAGGCGCTTGCAAATTCCTACCAGAGTCTGGGCGATGCCTTCATTCCACTCGGCAACATCGACGGCGCGCTCGCCGTCTACCGGATCAGCCTGGGCCTGACCAAGCAAGGGCTGGACGCGAACGGGCAGAATGACCCGGCCTGGAATCAGCTCTACACTACACTGCTGCAGAAGATCAGGACTGCGCTCCTGGCACAGCGTCAGGCCGCGCCGCCGTCCTGAACGGCGCACGGCGAGGTCGGCCGATACGCCCAGGCGCCTTCGCCTCTCACTCCCCCGGACAGACGATCCATCGTGGCGTTTTTCCAGCGATCGCGCTGCGACAATGCCGCGCGCCCGTGTCGCCGGGCAACCTCGAGCGCATCAGACCAACCCTGCGTCTGATCTCCGGAGACCGGCCACTCACCGGCGAGATGCAGGCAGCATCTTGACGACAACATGCAATTCGCGCCCGATCGCCGCACCCCGCATTTGCTGCTTGCCGCCAGAAATCAATCACTTGGCACGCGATCGCGGCGCATCTGTCACAGATCCGCGATGTCCCGAGAACAACATATTTGCGGACTCCCCCACGCCTTTTTTGGCCCGATTGCTCCGAGCATATAGCGAGGTGCGACAAAGTAGCGCGCGTCAGAAAAGCGCGCGACACAGCGGCGCACGGGCGTGAGGCGCGGCGCAGCACGTCCGACGCAGGGCCGATGCGCTTCCGCATCGTCCGGCCAGTTTCGGTACGGGGCCCTGCCGGGCGTCGGATGAACTTGGGGAGAGATGATCTATGGCGAATAACACCTTCAACCCGACGGCGCTGGCCAACGGAACGTCGAACCTGCTGGTGCGCGCCTCAGCGCTCAAGATGTCGACCGACCTCGTCCAAGCCGGCGTGGTGTTCAACGATGCGGTGCGCGCCTCGCTCGGCCTGTTCACGCAGGCAGGCAGCGGCAACTCGAACCCGTTCCTCGGCAGCTACACGACCGATCTCCACGCCGTACAGAACGACATCGCCGCGATGCTCGCAAATCCCGGCCAGGTGACCCTGGGCGGCCAGGCCTTCACGCTGAATGCGACCGACACCGCCGTTCTCACCAACGTGCAGGCGCAGATCTCGACGCTGCTCACGGCCGCACCGCAGACCACGAATGCTGCGACGATCACAGCCGCGGATCAGACCCTGCACGCGGTCCAGCAGGAGATCCTGCAGGAGATCAACGGCGACGCGCATCTGTCCGGCGCGCTCAACAAGGTCAACTTCCTCGCCAACACCGGCGGCCAGGACGTCGGCTTCCAGAACACGCCGGCCGGTGCCGATGATGCGGCGACCTTGGCCGCAGCGACCGCAGGCAACACGCTGAAGGATGTCGGCCTCGTCTTCAACAAGGTCGTCGACCTCGCCTCCGGCGGCATCAGCACCGCGAACCTGCAGGAGGTAACGAACGACCTCACCGCGATCTCGCAAGGTCTCACCAAGATCCTCAACAACAAGACCCAGCTTGCCCAGATCGAGAATGGCGAAACGGCGAACGCGGCCGCGCTCACGACCATCCATCTGCAAACGGTGCTCGGGCAGATCAATCTCGAGCTCAACCAGTATGCCAAGGCGGAAACAACCGGCAATCAGGCTGCGCTGCGCGGCACGGCGGACAATCTGCTCGACAGCATCGACATCATTCAGAACGACGCCAATCTGAACAAGGCCGCGGGCGGCAACGGCATGCCCGGCCATGCCGGCGGCTTCGCGGAGGATCCGGGCGGGTTGACCGGCACGGTCACCAAGTTCCAGGACAACCAGGCGCAGACGAATTTCTGGGCCGCCTTCTTGGCGGAAGGCAACACCATCAACGCGACCCTGCAGAAGATCGCAACCGGCGGAGCGCAGGCCAGCGCCGCACTGGTCACTCAGATCCAGAACTATCAGGCATTTGGCGCCAATTTCGATGCCGCGCAAGGCAACGTCTTCCGTGGCCGCTTCGACAACGAGCTTCTGAGCGGCACGCTCGAAGCCGACACGGCGGCCGCGGTGAAGGGCCTGCAAGGCATCCTGAACGGCGATACGGGCGCTGCGCTTGCCGCGGACAAGGCGATGCTCGCCGCGGCCGGCCAGGGCTTCGCGGCCGACGCCATGGACGTTTCCGGCAACAACATCGCGATCGGCGGCGCGACCTATGTCGGCTCGGCGACCACGGTCTCGACGGCCACGTCGGTGCACGGACTCGCCCAGGGCACGATCCCGGTCACGGCAACCCCGAACATTGCCAACGGCACCGGCGGCTCATCGTCGACGCCGCCGGCTGGTGGCGCCACGCCGGTGAATTTCAGCCCGACCGCGCTTGCCAACGGCACCTCGAACCTTTTGACCCGTGCCACGGCGATCCAGCATTCGACCGACCTGGTGCAGGCTGGCGTCGTCTTCAACGACGCGGTGCGCGCCTCGCTCGGCCTCTTCAGCCTCGCCAACAGCGGCAACTCGCCGGCCTTCCTCACCAGCTACCAGGCCGACATCACGGCGGTGCAGACCGATATTGCGGCGATGCTGGCCAACCCTGGTCAGGTCACGCTCGGCGGCAAGACCTTCGCCCTGAACGCGACCGACACGGCGGTGCTGACCAATGTCGAGGGGCAACTGGGCACACTGCTGCAGGCGGCGGGACAGTTCGCCAACGCCAGCACATCGGCAGCGGCAAGCCAGACGATCCATGCGCTGCAGCAGGAAATCCTCGGCGAAATCCACAACGACGCGCATCTGGCGAACGCGTTGAACAACGTCCCCTTCCTCGCCAATACCGGCGGCCAGGACGTCGCCTTCCAGACGTCGCCCGCGGGCGCGGACGATCCGGCGAGTCTTGCCGCCGCTACCGCCGGCAACAGCCTGAAGGACGTTGGTCTGGTCTTCAACAAGGCCGTCGAGGTCGCCTCGGGCGGCATCAACACCGGTAACCTTGCCGAGGTGACCGCGGACTTCACCGCCGTCCAGCACGGACTGACGGCCATCCTCAACAACAAGACCCAGCTCGCGCAGATCGAGGCTGGCGAGACTGCCAACGCCGCGGCGCTGACGACGATCCATCTGCAGACAGCGCTCGGCCAGATCAACCTGCAGCTGGGCAAGTATGATCAGGCTGCGACCACCGGCAATCAGGCCGCTCTCCGCGGCACGGCCGACAACCTGCTCGACATCATCGACATCATCCAGGGCGACACCAACCTCAACATGGCGGCAGGTGGCAACGGCAACGCCGGCCATGCGGGCGGCTTTGCCGAGGATCCGGGCGGGCTCAAGGGGACGGTCACCAAATTCCAGGACAACCAGGCGCAGACGAATTTCTGGGCCGCATTCCTGGCCGAGGCCAACACCATCAACGCCACGCTGCAGAAAATCTCGACCGGCGGTGCGCAGGCGAGCGCGGCCCTGATCACGCAGATCCAGAACTACCAGCAGTTCGGCGCCAATTTCGACGCCGCCCAGGGGGCCGTGTTCCAGGGTCGGTTCGACAACGAACTGCTCAGCGGCACGCTCGAAGCCGACACCGCCAACGCGGTCAAGGGCCTGCAAGGCATCCTCAACGGCGACACCGGCGCAGCACTTGCGGCAGACAAGGCGATGGTCGCCGCGGCCGGCCAGGGCTTTGCCGCCGACGCCATGGACGTCTCCGGCAACAACATTCCGGTCAATGGCGGCACCTATGTTGGGACGGCCACGACGGTCTCGGCGGCGACCTCAATCAAGGGGACCGCGCACGGCACCATTCCGGTCACCGCGACACCGAACCTGGCCAACGGCACCGGCGGCACTGCTGCGGCAGGAACCACCGCCGCCGGTGGCGCTGCAGCCGGTGGCACCGCGGCGAACGGAGGCACGTCGACCGGCGGAACCGCGGCTGGCGGCACGGCGGCTGGCGGAACGGCGGCTGGCGGCACGTCGACGGGTACCACGGCCAACAACGGCAGCAACGCCACGCATCACAGCGATCATCACCATCATCACGATCAAAGCCAGGGCGCGCATATGAGCCAGGCCGCGGCTGCCGGGCCCGACATGTCGCATCTCCACGCGATGCATCACATGTGGGGTTGACGAGGCAGCCGCAGCAGCTGCTGCGGCTGGGATACGGATACCCGGGAGCAAGCAGATGAGGTCCACTCGCGCAGTGCTCCCGGGGGAAATGAGAAGGACAATGAGCCGGGCGAGACGACACGCGTTGAAGAAGGAGGCCTCGGAAGATCAACAAAGATGCACGTTCCGTTCCGCACCGCGGAGGCTCGTCACGCTGGAACTTTTCTAAGGAGAGATCGGTGACCGGTCGCAAGATCGGGGCAACTTCTTGTCTGGACCGTGCGTCGAAGCGCCGCTGAGCGACGATGTTGCGGGGATGCCACGACGGAAATCAACGAGTTAGTAAGCTTCCGACCGCCGCCGTGACCCGGCTGCGACAGGAGCCATTTGCCCGAACAACATCATATTTGAGGACTCCGCGGCGCTTCTTTTGGCCCCATTGGAGCAAATAATTCCCAGGTGCTCTGAGGCTGCGACATTTCGCCCGTTCCGCGAAGGAGCGAACGAGACGTCGCTGCCCGATCAACGCCCGCGTGCTGCCCATACGCCAAGCAGCAGACGCCGGGTTGAAACTTGGGGAGATGATCAATGGCAGCCAATACCTTCAACCCGACGGCGCTGGCGAATGGCACGTCCAATCTGCTGGTTCGCGCCTCTGCGCTCAACCCGTCGACCGACCTCGTCCAGGCCGGCGTCGTGTTCAACGACGCGGTTCGCATCTCGACCGGTCTGTTCTCGACGCCCCAGAACAGCGGCAACTCCAACCCGTTCCTCGGCAGCTACACCACAGACCTGCATGCCGTGCAGAACGACATCAACGCGATGCTGGCCAATCCCGGAGATGTCACGATCGGCGGCAAGGCATTCACGCTCAACGCGACCGACACCGCGGTGCTCACCCAGGTCTCGAACGAGATCACGACGCTGATCAACGCCGCACCCAACACGACCAATCCGGCGACCCTCGCCGAGGCCGACCAGACCATCCACAACGTGCAGATGCAGATCCTGGCGCAGATCCAGGGTGACGCGCATCTTTCCGCCGCGCTCAACAACGTTCCCTTCCTGGCCAACACGGGTGCCATGGACGTGGCGTTCCAGAGCCTTCCCGCCGGCAACGACAGCGCCACCAATCTCGCTGCAGCGGCCGCGGGCGACCTGACCGCCATCGGAACGGTGTTCAATGCCGCCGCTGACCTTTCGCTGGGCGGCATGAGCGCCAACAACATCAACCAGATCCAGGCTGATTTTACGGCCGTGACGCAGGGCCTTCAGGCGATCCTGAATGACCCCGCGAAGCTCGCTGCGATTGAAGCCGGTGAAACCGCCGTTGCGGCCCAAACGACGACACTTCACCTGATGACGCTGCTCAGCCAAGCAAACCTTCAGCTGAACAAATACGATGTCGCCGAGACGATGGCCAATCCGACGGCGCTGCGCGGCTCCGCCGACAACATCGTCGACATGATCGACGTGTTTCAGAACGACGCGGCGCTCAACGCAGCGGCGGGCGGCACCGGCGCGCCTGGTCACATCGGCGGGTTCTCCGAAATGCCCGGCGGCCTGACCGGGACCGTCACGAAGTTCCAGGATAATCAGGCGCAGACCAATTTCTGGGCGTCGTTCCTCGCCGAGGGCAATACGCTGGGTGCGAAGTTGGTTGCGGTCGCAAATGGAACAGGTACGGCGTCACAGGCCCTGATCGACCAGATCACGAACTACCAGAACTTTGGCGCCGCGTTCGATGCGGCGCAGGGGGCGGTGTTCAAGGGACGGTTCGACGACGAGCTCGCCGCCGGAGCTCTGCAGTCTGACACCATCATGGCCACCAAGGCATTGATGGGCATCATGAACGGCGACACGGGTACAGCCCTGGCGACCGATCAGGCGATGTTGAAGGCTGCCGCCGCGAACTACATCGGCAATGCCGGAGACATTGCGGGCAACAACATCGCGATCGGCGGATCGGCCTACGTGACCTCAGCGACGAGCTTCGTGACAGCGACTGCGGTCAATGGCATTGCCCAGGGCACCGGCATGCCGGCGGGCGCCAATCCGAACATCGCCAACGGCACGGGCGGAACGCCTACGAGCACGACCACGCCCGGCGGCGGCATGGGCGGAGGTGGCACGACCGGTGGTGGCACCACCGGAGGCGGCACTGCGGGCGGCGGCACCACGGGTGGTGGGACGACCGGTGGCGGCACGACGGGCGGTGGAACGGCCGGCGGAGGAACCACCGGCGGCAACAACACCACCACGACGCATCACTGCGGCGGCCACCACAGCCATCATAGCAGCCACCACACGGCGGCAGCCGCGGCCACGGCCGCAACGGCGGCAGCAGCCTCGAGCGGTCCGGACATGTCCCACCACCACGCGATGCACCACATGTGGGGCTGACGCCTTCAGCAACCTGACCAACATTGGCCGGCGCAGATCCCTTGGGTCTACGCCGGCTCGTTGCGTTGTGGCAGCACCGGCCATCGACGCTGCACGTGGCCGGACAAGCTCCATCCGCTGCTCGAAGGGTTCTAGCCGACCGTTTGCGATCGGCCTCACCTAAGCCTCCGTTTCGCTTCAATCCGCCTCGACAACGGCATTCGTCGAACATTCAGCAAGTTGCCATCATGAACGAGCTCGCCGTCGCCTTCCGTCCCCGCCTCGTCCCCGCAGCGTCCGACGGCAGACAGCCGTCGGCGGCCGCGCTCAATGATCAAGCCTTGCGCATCGCCGAGCAGGCCTACCGGAAGGTTCTTTCGCTTCAGCCCCGTCATTTCCGCACCCTGTGCAGCCTCGCCATGGTCCGCCTGCAGCTCGGCGACACACATGAGGCACGCGACCTGCTCGACCAGGCCGCAGAGGAAGCCGGTGACGCCGCGGATCGGCACCTGTCGCTCGGCAAGTCCTTCGCAGGCCTCGGCGACCTCGCCAAAGCGAGCGCGCATCTGCAGCGCGCCGTCGCGCTCGACGAGACCTCGACCGAGGCCAGGCTTCTGCTCGGCAGCGCGCTCACCAGCCTCGGCGATCCTGCCGGCGCGGTTCGGCATCTGGAGCTGTTGCTGGCTGCGGACGCGGGCAGCGCCGATGCGCACCAGGCGCTCGGCTTTGCCTTGCAGCGCCTCGACCAGTACGAGCGCGCGCTCGCGCATCACGAGGCCGCACTCGACGCGCGGCCGGATTTCGCCGCAGCCGCCGCCAGCCTTGGCGACGCCTGCCGCATGCTTGGGCGGCACTCGGAAGCCATTGTCCACTACTCGCGCGCGCTCGCGATCCAGCCCAACGCGCCGGTCGTGCTGCTCAACATCGGCGGCTGTCAGCAGGCCACCGGTCAGCTCGACGCCGCGATCCACACCTATCAGCAGGCCCTTGCCCTGAACCCCCGGCTCGCAGAGGCGCACTACAATCTCGGCAATCTGCACCTGGAGATGAAGAGCGGCCCTGCCGCCATCTTCCATTACGAGCGTGCCATCGCCGCGCGGCCGGACTTCCCGGAGGCCCATAACAACCTCGCCAATGCGCTGCGATCGCGCGGCAAGCACGACCTGGCGCTCGCGCATTACGACGAGGCGGTACGCCGGCGCCCCGACTATGCCGTCGCCCACCGCAACCGCGGCGATGCGCTGCGCGACATCCAGCGCTACGAGGACGCCGTCGCGAGCTATCGAACCGCCCTCGCCCACGATCCCCGCGATGCCACGACGATGAACCATCTCGCTGGCGTGCTGATGATCCTGGGGCGGCTCGACGAGGCGGCGCTCGCGTATGAATCGGCCCTGGCTGTCAACCCGCGCAGTATCGGCACGCACCTCAATTACGGCGTGGTCAAGCCGTTCGCGGTCGACGACGCGCGCTGGGCACCTCTGCAGGATCTGGCCGCGAGATCGGAGACACTCACCGAGGATGCGCGCATCGCCCTGCACTTCACCCTCGGGCGGGCTTATGCCGACATCAAGGACGGCGAACGGTCGCTGGTGCACCTCAACGCCGGCAATGCTCTCGAGCGCCGCCGCATCAACTATGACGAGAACCAGACGCTGCGCCAGATCGAGCGCATCCGCGCGGTGTTCTCCAGGGACATGCTACAGGCGCGCGCAGGCCATGGCGATCCATCGCACGCGCCGGTGTTCGTCATCGGCATGCCCCGGTCCGGCACCAGCCTGGTCGAGCAGCTCCTCGCCAGCCATTCCGCCGTGCATGGCGCCGGCGAGGTCAACTATTTCGCGGCCGCCGCGGGGCTGTTCACCGATCGTGACCGCGGTGACTATCCGGAGATGCTCGCCAAGCTGTCCGACGCCGACATCACGACCCTCGCGCGCGCCTATCTCGACCGGTTCACGGACCTGCCGGCGGACACCAAGCGCATCGTCGACAAGATGCCGTCGAACTTCCTGTTCGCCGGGCTGATCCATCTCGCGCTGCCGAATGCCCGGATCATTCACGTCCGGCGCAATCCGATCGACACCTGCCTGTCCTGCTACACCCAACTGTTCGCCGAGCCGCAGCCCTTCGCCTACGATCTGGCCGAGCTCGGCCGCTACTACCGGGCCTACGACGCCTTGATGAGCCATTGGCGCTCGGTGCTGCCAGAGGGCGTCATGCTGGAGGTGACGTATGAGGACATGGTGCGCGACTTCGATGCGCATGCCCGCAAGATCGTTGCGCATTGCGGGCTCGATTGGGATGATGCCTGCCTGTCGTTCCACGAGAACGAGCGTCCGGTGAACACCGCCAGCCTGGTCCAGGTCCGTAAGCCGCTGTTCTCCGGATCGGTCGGCCGCTGGCGCATGTATGGCGACCGGCTCAAGCCGCTGCTCGATGCGCTCGGCAGCGAGGCCGTGCGGCCGACGATTGCCGAGGCGATCGCGGGCGCCAAGCCGCCCCAGCCGGTGAACGTCGCTCCGCCCGTGGTGACGCCGACGACAGCATCGCTTTCCTTCGCTTCGCAGCAGGCCGGATCGCTGCAGACTCTGGCCGAAGGCGCCGCCGCCGTGGCAAAGAAGCTGCAAGGCCGCGGTGACTTCAAGGATGCCGAGACGATCTTCAAGCTGATCCTCGCGGGGCAGCCGAACCAGTTCGACGCGCTGGTCGGGCTCGGCATGGTCTGCACCACCGCCAACCGGCTCGACGAGGCCAAGGAGTTCTTCCGGCGCGCGGTCGCGGTGAACGACAAGTCCGCCGAGGCCCATGGCAGCATCGGAGCCGTCGAGGCCTCCGCCGGCCATTATGAGACGGCCGTCCAGCACTACGAGACGGCACTTGCGCTGGCGCCGAGCCACGCCGGCATCCTCTATGCCTTCGCCATGGTGCGCCAGAACCAGGGGCTGATCGACGAGGCGATCGCCCTGCTCCGGCGGGCGATCGACAACAAGCCGCAGCACCTCGATGCGCATTTTGCGCTCGGCAACCTGCTCTATACGGCGGGCAAGGATATCGAGGCGGCGAAGCACTATCTCAAGGTTCTCGACTTCAGTCCTGAACACGCCGAGACCCACAACAACATCGCCAACGTGCTGCTGCGCCAGGGCCATCGCGAGCGCGCCATCGAGCACTACAAGCGGGCGATCGCGAGCCGGCCCGACTATGCCGACGCCTATGGCAATCTCGGCAATGCCTTCCTTGAGCTCAACCGGCTCGAGGAATCGATCGAGCAGAACCTGCTGGCCATCAAGATCAAGCCGGAACGCTTCGGCTCCTACAACAATCTCGGCGTCGCCTACCAGGCGCTCGGCCGCTTCGACGAGGCGACGGCGGCGTTCCAGAAGGCCTTGGAGCTGGCGCCGGACGACGCGCCGATCCATCTCAATCTCGCGAACATGTCGAAGTTCAAGCCGGACGACAGCCGGCTTCCTGGTCTGCGGCAGCTCCTCGAACGCGTCGACCGTCTCGATCAGGAGAAGCAAATCGCAGCCCATTTCGCGATGGGCAAGGCGTTGTCCGACCTGAAGGACTACGACCAGGCCTTCTCGCATCTGCACAAGGCGAACACCCTCAAGCGCAAGACCTTCGACTACGACTCCGAGCAGCGGCTCGGCATGATGAAAAATGTCGCGGCGCGCTTCACGCCCGAGTTCTTTCGCATGGTTGCAGGGCACGGCGACGACTCCTGGGCCCCGATCTTCATCGTCGGCATGCCGCGCTCCGGAACCACCCTGATGGAGCAGGTGCTGGCCAGCCATTCCAAGGTCTTCGGCGCGGGCGAGCTCGAGACCTTCAAGGATCTCGTCGGCGAATGCGCCAACCGCCAGAAGGTCGTTCCGGCGTATCCCGATCTGATCACGCTGCTGCCACCCGAGGAGATGACGAAGATCGGTCAGGAGTACACCGCCCGCGTTCGGACGCTGGCGCCCGAGGCCGAGCGCATCGTCGACAAGATGCCGCTGAACTTCCTGTTCGTCGGGATGATCCATGCGGCGTTCCCGCGCGCCAGGATCATCAACACGCGGCGCGACCCGCTCGACAATTGCGTTTCCTGCTACTCGCTGCTGTTCACCGGCTCACAGCCCTTTGCTTACGACCTGACCGAGCTCGGCCACTACTACCGGGGCTATGAGGGCGTGATGGAACACTGGCACCAGGTGCTGCCGCCCGGCGTCCTGATGGACGTTCGATACGAGGATCTGGTCGACGACCTCGAGGGCGTGTCGCGCCGCGTGCTCGATCATTGCGGCCTCGACTGGGAGGATGCCTGCCTCGACTTCCATCGCACCGAGCGCATGGTGCGCACGGCGAGCCTGATGCAGGTGCGCGAGCCGATCTACCGCCGGTCGATCGGAAGCTGGCGCCGCTACGAGAAACATCTTGGACCGCTTTGCGAAGCCCTCGGCATCGACCTTCCGCCGCCGGAATCCACATGACCGCCGGCAAATAACCGGGTGCTGTTGCCCAGGGATTGGTGACAGGCGCGGCACCCGGCTATCCGGCCGCGCGGCGGAGCGGCCGGAGCATTGTGCTCCGTGGCCTTTAAGAAATTATCTTCGTCATATGCAGAAGCGTCAGTTTTAATACGCAGACCGACAACTAATTACACAATCAAGGGTTTATCTATCCACTCAGCCATTGGCTGAGGCGAATTGCGTTCGCAGACCGGCCAAATCGAACCCAAAAGCCACCAGGATAGCACCTTCGGTCGTCCTTATCAGTTCAATTGATAGTTCGCTCCTGTGGGGTTTGAGGCCTGTCGACGGGCATGCCGCGATGCGGCACCGGTCCGGACACAACCTTTCGGCGAGTTTCGGGTATCGGTCCTGCCTCGCGGTCCATCTGATGCTGACGCCGGTCCCAACGAGGGTGTGTCATCCGCCACGGTCATCTCGGCCTGCACCTTGATGGCGCCCCACGGCATTCGGCGAGGTTGAAGCGCCCGCCCAACTCTGGCTCGCAGCAGCTTTCTCCTTTCCCGTTTGAATCCCCCAGCGCCTCCACCGGCCGGACGAAGCCAGACTGTGACGACGGCCCAGCAGGCGCTTGACCTGGAGGCCAAGGCTTGGTTTGACCCGTTTCATCCGGTCAGAGCCCGACCGGATCCAGCCCCCAACCGTGGAAGATCCCTGACCATGCGCATCACTCTCGTCGGCTCCCGCCATTTCGGTGTCGCCACACTGAACATGCTGCGCGAGAGAGGAATCGAGATCGCGCGGGTCGTCGTTCATGATGGCGAGGACCGGCTCGCAGCCGCGGCGCGAGCAGCCGGGATCGAGGTCGTGGTCCAGGCCAATCCGAAGGTCGTGCCCGCCGGTGAGATCGCCCCCGACACGGACCTGATCGTCACGGCACATAGCCACGCCCGCGTCACCCACGAGGCCGTCGCAGCCGCCCGGCTCGGCGGCATCGGCTACCATCCCTCGCTGCTGCCGCGCCACCGGGGCATCGCCGCAGTGGAGTGGACCATCAAGGAGGGCGATCCGATCGCGGGCGGCACCATCTACCACCTCGCCGACCGCATGGATGCCGGCGCCATCGCCGCCCAGGAATGGTGCTTCGTCAAGAAGGGCGAGACCGCGCGCGAGCTGTGGGAGCGCGCTCTCGCACCGCTCGGGCTCAAGTTGCTCGGCGATGTCGTCGAATCGGCCAAGGCGACCGGCACGATTCCGGCCAAGCCGCAGGACGAGCAGTTCGCGACCAACGCGCCCAGCCTCACCCCGCACTGAACATCTGATCGCATCGCCCCGATAAGTTGTGGACATCCTCCCCGCTGGCGCCTTCGCGGTGCCCTGCGAACGGCAGCATGGGCGGTCAGCGGAAGGATGAGGGCGGTCGTCCGCTCATGGGGTGGGCGAAGGCGCAGTTTGCGCACAATGCCGCCCGAATGGCTCAAAGCCGGGTTCCGCATTAATCGTTAATGGACTGAAATTGCTCGATAAAAATTCGTTGCGGCGCTGCGGCAAATTTTCGTCACAATTCCTCCAAATAAGGTACCGATCAAACGACATTGAGGGACAACGATTCATGCGTCTCGACCGCATTGGAATGGCTTTCGCCGCGTCGATCCTGGTGGGTAGCTTGGCCGCCCCCGCATTCGCCCAGTCGCCCTATGACGGTCAGTGGCAGGTGACGATCGTCACCAACAGTGGCAGCTGCGAGCCCACGGCCAGCTCGACCTTGATCGTCGCAGACGGTAAGATTTCTGCGGCTGGCGCCAATGTGTCGGGTTCGATTGGACGCGAAGGCCTCGTCAAGGTCTCCATCAATGGCGCATATGCGAATGGGCAGCTCAACGGCAATTCTGGCTCGGGCAAGTGGAACGGCGCCTCGGCCGGCATCCCCTGTAGCGGCCGCTGGCAGGCTTCGCGCCTGTAACGGCGCGCACACGCTCCTGAAGATGGTGCGGCGGGCCGCGGCCGCCGCCGTCGTTTTGACAGCGGGTATGACCGCCTCGCCGGGACACGCCGATCCGGGCCCGTTCACCGGCATGGCCGGAACGTGGGGCGGCAGCGGCACGGTTGCCCTTGAGGACGGCTCAACCGAGCGTATCCGGTGCCGGGCCAATTACGGCGTCTCGGGACCGCGGATGACGCTCGTCCTGACCTGCGCCAGCGATGCCTACAAGTTCGGGCTGCAGGCCGAGGTGATCGCCGAGGGCTCGGCCATCTCGGGGACCTGGAGTGAGACCAGCCGCGGCATCAATGGCGTGCTGCAGGGCCGTGGCGGCGGCGGCAACTTCCAGCTGCTCGCGACCACCGCCGGCTTCAACGCCAACATCGCGCTCGCCACCCGCGGCAAGAGGCAGTCCGTGTCGATCCGGGCCGACAGCCAGTTCCGCGCAGCCAACATTTCACTGTCGCGGTGATCTCGATCAACCGCCACGCTTGGCGCCGGGGATTGCACCTGCGGAGGGCGCCGGAGCAAGCTGCGCGGCGGTGCGCTTGATGGTCTTGGCGACCAGCAGCGCCTGCTCCCGCGTCATGGCGAAGTCCTGCACACCTTTATGGGTGGTCAGCGACAGCACCATGAGATGAGGCTCCCGCTCCGGCCAGCCGGTGGCAAAGGCGGTCACGAAGTCGGCTGAAGCGGCGCGTTCGGTCATGTCGTGTCTCTGGCTGCCTTGGGCTGTATCGCGGCGGTCGCTTTAGGACGAAACACAGCCACACTCCACGTTTTTCTCGATGACACGCGTCCGTCGCGAGCGAACCTGGCGCGGCGTTGGTGCACTGCACCGTTGATTTCATTTGCATTGCTCTGCACGCGAGGTGATACAGCCCGCCTTCGCCGCCCTCCTCCCTCTCCCCGCCACCTCATGAATCGTCCCGCTTCGAAACTGATCGCCGCACTGTGGATGACGGGCTGGCTCGGCCTGATGCTGGTGATGGCGGTGGCCGGACGCGAAGCCATGCGCGAGCTCAACGTGTTCGAGCTGATGGAGCTGCGCTGCCTGATCGGCCTGGTGATGCTGTCGCCGGTCATCGCATTGAGCGGCGGCTTTGCCAGGCTGCGCACCTCGCGCCTCAAACAGCACGCGGCGCGCAACCTCGTCCATTACGGCGCGCAGCTTGGCTGGTTCTTCGCGCTCACCTTGATCCCGATCGGCCAGGTGGTGGCGATCGAGTTCACGATGCCGATCTGGACGGCGCTGCTGGCGGCGGCCTTCCTCGGCGAGCGCATCACCCTGTTCAAGCTGGCGGCGATCGGGCTCGGCCTCGTCGGCGTCGTCGTGATCGTCCGCCCGGATACCGGGGCGATCAATCCGGGACAGCTCATCGCGCTGGCCGCCGCAGTCGGCTTCGGTATCTCGATCGCGCTGGTCAAGCTGCTGACGCGCACCGAGCCCACCGTGTCAATCATCTTCTGGATGCTGGTGGTGCAGTCCATCGCCGGCCTCATCCCTTCGCTCGTATTCTGGACGCCGCCCTCGGCCGCGACCTGGGGCTGGATCCTCCTCGTCGCCTTCTGTGGGACCTTCTCGCATTTCTGCATGACGCGGGCGCTGCTCTACGCCGACGCCACCATCGTGGTGCCCATGGATTTTCTCCGCGTTCCGCTGACCGCCACCGTCGGCTGGCTGGTCTATGCGGAGCGTCTCGACGGATTGACCGTGGTCGGCGCTGCGTTGATTCTCGCCGGGAACCTGCTGAACCTGCGTCCGCCGCAGCCTCGGGCCGTGCCGATGGGCAGTTCGGCTGGGACCTGAGGCGCCGGGGAGCCCTCAAGCGGCGTGATCCGGATCACGGAACCGGCGCGCTACACGCGATCGTCGTGGATCGGGCGCAACACCCGCGAACTGGTTTGTGGCGGAAGCGTGATTTTTTGCCTGGGAACAAGACTTTTCGCGCCGATCCGCGACAAATGCTGCAGTGAACGCTTCGCTTGATCGTTGGGGGATCTCCTGATGCGCTATCTCACCGTCGCCCTGTCCCTGCTCTGCATGGTGCTGACCGCTGAAGCCGCCAAAGCCGACCGCCGCGTCGCCTTCGTCGTCGGAAACGGCGCCTATAAGAGCGTGGCTCAACTGCCGAACCCGCCGGTCGACGCAAAGGCCATGGCGGCCACCCTGCGCAACGTCGGCTTCGACGTCGTCGAGGGCACCAATCTCACGCGCGACAAGATGACCGAGAAGCTGCTCGATTTCGGTCGCAAGGCGCAGGGCGCCGACATCGCGGTGTTCTATTACGCCGGGCACGGCATCGCCATTGCGGGCACCAACTACCTGCTGCCGGTCGACGCCGACCTGAAGTCGGAAATGGACGTCAAGCTGGGCTCAGCCATCAATATCGACGTGACGCTCGACCAGACGATGGGGGACGCCAAGGTCAAGCTGGTCTTCCTCGATGCCTGCCGCGACAATCCGTTCGCCGCCAAGATCAAGTCGAACTCGCCAACCCGCAGCGTGTCGGTGCAGACCGGTCTGGCCGAGATGAAGTCCGGCGAGGGCACGCTGATCGCGTTCGCCACCGGCCCGGGCCAGACCGCCCTCGACGGCGAGGCCGGCGCCAACAGCCCGTTCACCCGCGCGCTGATCTCGCACATCGCCCAGCCCGGCGTCGAGATTCAGCAGGCCATGACCGCCGTGCGCGCCCAGGTCAATGAGGAGACCAGCAAGGGCCAATTGCCCTGGGGGCATACCAACCTGATCGGCGCGGTCTACCTCAACCCGGCGGCTGCCCCCGCTGCAACGGCCGCCACGGCCGGCACGACGCCGGCCGTCGCGACGGCCACCGTGACCGCAGGCGAAGCCGAGCTCGAATTCTGGCGCTCGGTGAAGGACTCCAACAAGCCGGAAGAGCTCAACGCCTATCTCTCGACCTACCCGAACGGGCAGTTCAAGTCGCTGGCGATGGCGCGCATCGCCGCGATCGAGAGCGGGGCCATCAACACCGCCACCCGCAACGTCGCCAAGGGCGTCGATCCCGCCACCTACACCGAGGAAGGCACTCAGGTCAGCGAGGATCAGATCGGCCTCGACAAGACCAAGCGCCGCGACGTGCAGCGGCGGCTGACCGGTCTTGGCTTCGACACCAAGATGACGGGCGTGTTCGACGACCAGACCCGCGGCGTCATGAAGCGCTGGCAGGCGGCCCGAGGCTATCCGTCGACCGGATTCCTGACCAAGCTGCAGCACAAGGCGCTGCTGGCAGAGCCGCAGCCGGCGCCGGCGACCGCCGCAGTCGGCGATGAGGCCAGGCCGCGCCGCGCCAAGCCGGCGGGCAACGTCGCGGCCGGCGGCCCGCCGCCGCAGGGTGCGCCGGTCTATCGCAATCCGCCGCCGCAGGACAACGCGGGCAACGCCGCCGGCGCCGCCTTCATCGGTGGCATGATGGGCGGTGTGCTCGGCAGCGCGCTCCGCCGGTAAACGTCTTCGTCTTTCCCGCGTAAAAAAAGCCCGGAGCACGAGCTCCGGGCTTGTTCGTTAGAATGCAGCCGGCCCTCAGAGCCCTGCCGCCTTGCGCAGCGCCGCATTGATGCGGTCCTGCCAGCCCGGCCCTTCGGACTGAAAGTGCTCGAGAACGTCCTGGTCGATCCGCAACGTCACCTGCTCGCGCACGCCAGGAACCGCCGCCTTCTTCGGCGGCGCCTCCACCGGCTTGGTGGTCACCTTCTTGAACGCGGCCTCAGCCTCGGTACGGGCGTCAGCGAGCGTGCGGGGCCGCCGCGGCTGGTCGGCCATGGTCAGATCCCCTCGAACAGCGCGGTGGACAGATAACGTTCGGAGAACGAGGGCACGATCGCCAGGATCGTCTTGCCCGCGCTTTCCGGTCGCTTGCCGATCTCGATCGCGGCCGCAATCGCCGCGCCCGAGGAGATACCGCCGGGAATGCCCTCGTTGCGGGCCAGCGCGCGCGAGGTCTCGATGGCGGTGGTGCTGTTGATCTTGACGATCTCGTCGATCACGGACCGGTCGAGAATGTCGGGCACGAAGCCGGCGCCGATGCCCTGGATCTTGTGCGGCGAGTGCTGGCCGCCCGACAGCACCGGGCTCTCCTCCGGCTCGACCGCGACGACCTTGAGACCGGGCTTGCGCGCCTTCAGCACCTGGCCCACGCCGGTGATGGTGCCGCCGGTGCCGACGCCGGCGACGAACACGTCGATATTGCCCGCCGTGTCGTTCCAGATCTCCTCGGCGGTGGTGCGGCGATGGATGTCCGGGTTTGCGAGGTTCTTGAACTGCTGCGGCATCACCGAGTTCGGCGTCGTCCGCAACAGCTCCTCGGCGGTGGCGATGGCGCCTTTCATGCCCTGCGAAGCCGGCGTCAGCACGATCTCAGCGCCGAGGAACGCGAGCATCTTGCGCCGCTCCACCGACATCGACTCCGGCATCACCAGCTTCAGCTTGTAGCCGCGCGCCGCAGCAACGAAGGCCAGCGCGATGCCGGTATTGCCCGAGGTCGGCTCGATCAGCACGGTGTCGGGCTTGATCACGCCGGCCTGCTCCATCGCCAGGATCATGCCGACGCCGATCCGATCCTTCACGCTCGCGGCGGGATTGAAGTATTCCAGCTTGGCGAGGATGGTCGCCTTGACGCCATGTTGCTCCGGCAGCTTTCGCAACCGCACAATCGGCGTATTGCCGAACGCGTCGACAATTGAATCAAATACGCGCCCGCGTCCGGGACGCTGTGCTGACGACTCCATGAAATCACTCCTCTGCGCGCCCCGCGCGACGTCGACAACGATTCCGACCATCTTCAGCGAGCCTGTTGCGCTGCGCAAGCACGTTTGCGCGATCTTAGGACGATCGCGGCGCACAACAAGTCGTGGCTAAATTGCGAAAAACCAACGCATTTGTGTTGCGACAAGGTCAATAAACTCGGTGTATGCTTGATTGCAGCCGGACGAAGATTCACGGTGCAGGTCGACTGCAACCCGGGCGGACATCAGCAAGATGTCATCTTCGGAGTGATACAATCGGGGCGTTCGTGCCAAACGACAGCACCGTTGTAGAATAGACATAAGAACAGACCACCCAAACAAACTCTTTGTGTGACGGACTTGATATCCGCGAAAGTTGGACTCGTCGGAATAGACCCGTTCGAACGCGACTCGTTCGAAATCGACCCTTTTCGAAATTGACGTCGTTCAAGCAGAGATCGCCAACAAAGAGATCGTCCAGGAGGTCAATATGTCAGCACTCGCTGATCTCGTGTCGACCGCAACCGCACGCCCGAATCCTCGCGGCTGCGATCTGCCGACATGCCCGGTCTGCGCCGACTCCATGATTGCCGCGGAGGCGTCGGCATATTTGGCTGACAATGCGATCAGCTATCTCTGGACCTGCGACACCTGCGGCTATGGCTTCGTCACCAAGCACTCCGTGAAAAGCCGCTTCGTGTGCAACTGAACGGTCTGCAACTGAACGGCGCCAGGGCGAGAGAGTTCCGCGACGTGATGTCGCGGCCGTTCCGTCGCTGAGGATAACGCGACCGTCGGGCAGGTCGGCAATGCATGATCAGCACAATTTCAAGAGGGCCGGCGCATAGGGCCGGGCTCACAACGAGCTGGCGGCCTTCACCTGAAGCGGCTGTCAGCCGGCGCGCGGGGCGATGTCGCCGCGCGCCCAATCGGCCTTGGTGCGCTCGTAGAATTCCGTGAAGCGCCCTTGTGCGATCGCCGCGCGCATCCCGGCCATCAATTGCTGGAAGTAGGCAATGTTGATTTCCGACAGCAGCGTGGCGCCGAGCGCCTCGCCGGCCTTGATCAGATGATGCAGATAGGCGCGGGCATAGCTGCGCGCCGCCGGCCACGGGCTCTCCTCATCCAGCGGCCTGTCATCGTCGGCATGACGCGCATTGCGCAGGTTCACCGGCCCGAAGCGTGTGTAGGCGACGCCGTGGCGGCCGTTGCGGGTCGGCAGCACGCAGTCGAACATGTCGATGCCGCGCCGGACCGACTCCAGGAGATCGTCAGGCGTGCCGACGCCCATCAGGTAGCGCGGACGGTCGGCCGGCAGCACCGGCGCGGTCGCCTCGATCATCTCGAGCATGACCGCCTGCGGCTCGCCGACGGCCAGGCCGCCGATCGCATAGCCGTGGAAGCCGATGTCGACCAGCGCCTGCGCGCTGGCGACGCGCAGTGCGGGCACATCGCCGCCCTGCACGATGCCGAACAGCATGTAGCCTGCCGGCGCACTCTCGAACGCGCGGCGGCAGCGTTCGGCCCAGCGCAGCGACAGCCGCATCGCGCGCTCGATATCGTCGCGCTCGGCCGGCAGCCGCACGCATTCGTCGAGCTGCATCGCGATGTCGGAGTTGAGCAGGCGCTGCACCTCGATGGCGCGCTCCGGTGACAGCTCGATTTTCGCCCCGTCGATGTGCGAGCGGAACGTCACCGCCTGCTCGGTCACCTTGCGTAAACCCGACAGCGACATCACCTGGAAGCCGCCGGAATCGGTCAGCATCGGCCCGCCCCAGCCGGTGAAGCGCTGCAGGCCGCCGAGCGCGGCGATGCGCTCCGCCGTGGGCCGCAGCATCAGGTGATAGGTGTTGCCGAGCACGATGTCGGCGCCGGCCTCGCGGACGTCGCGCCAGTGGATGCCCTTCATGGCGCCGGCGGTGCCGACCGGCATGAAGGCCGGGGTGCGGACCACGCCATGCGGCGTCGTCAGCCGGCCGGTGCGGGCCGCGCCGTCATTGCCGAGCAGTTCGAAATGGTTGGGAAGGTCGCTGGCCGAGGAGCTCATGGCCGGCTTATTGCGTCAGGATGGCCCCCGATTCAACCGCGATGGCGCCGTTTTCGTCCATTTCGGCCGTTGACGGCGGTTCCGACCGCCCCTATGGTCCCGCGCCATGTCGATCTCGACCAAACGCACGACGAAAACCACCAAGCCCACGAGGGCCTCGGGAGGCGTGCGCGCGTAGTCGAACTCGATTGCGACCATCTTCGAACCGAAGCCCCGCCTGATGAAGGTCCGGGGCTTTTTTATTGCCCGAATTTCAACCGGAGACTTGAGACGTGCCCCACGATCCCACCATTGCCATCGTCGGCGTGACCGGCGCCGTCGGCGCCGAATTCATCGCCACCCTGGACCGCCGCAACGTCCGCGTCGGCCAGCTCAAGGCGCTGGCGAGCGCCCGCTCGGCCGGCCAGACCCTGACCTTCCGCGGCCAGACCATCGTGATCGAGGAGCTGACCGAACGCTCCTTCGAGGGCGTCGACATCGCGCTGTTCTCGGCCGGCGGCGGCATTTCCAAGAAGTTCGCGCCGATCGCCGTGCGCTCCGGCGCCGTCGTGGTGGACAATTCCTCGGCCTTCCGCATGGATCCGAACGTGCCGCTGGTGATCCCGGAGATCAACGCCCGCCGAATCCGCGACCACAAGGGCATCATCGCCAATCCAAACTGCGCGGCCATCACGGCGCTGGTGCCGCTGTGGCCGATCCATCAGAAGAATCGCATCAAGCGCGTGATCATCTCGACCTATCAGGCCGCCAGCGGCGCCGGTGCGGCGGCGATGGACGAGCTGGTGCAGTCGACCCGCGCGAGCCTCAACGGCCAGATCTATGCGCCCAAGGTGATGCCGCATCCGTTCGCCTTCAACCTGTTCAGCCACAACACCGCCATCGATCCCGAGACCGGCTACAACGACGAGGAAACCAAGGTCATCAACGAGACCCGCAAGATCTTTGAGGACGAAGGCATCGCCATCGGCGTCACCTGCGTCCGCGTGCCGGTGCTGCGCGCCCATTGTGAATCCATCAACTTCGAATGCGAGAAGCCGATCTCGGAGGACGACGTCCGCCGCATCCTGGCGACCGCGCCCGGCGTGCGCGTGGTCGACGACCGCGCCAAGAACTACTTCCCGATGCCCGTCGACGCCTCCGGCCAGGACGACGTGCTGGTCGGTCGCATCCGCAAGGATCTGTCCGATCCGTCAGGCCACTCGATCGCGATGTTCGTTGCCGCCGATCAGCTGCTCAAGGGCGCTGCGCTCAATGCGGTGCAGATCGCCGAGCTCCTGCCCGAGCGGGCGATGGCGTAGCTCTCAGGGCGAACTTGCAGGGTGGGCCTTTTGCCCACCCTACGGCTCGACGATGCGCTCGTCTGGCTGACGAAACAACAGGCACGCATCGCCATACGAATAGAAGCGATAGCCGCTGCGGATCGCATGCGCATAGGCCGCGTGCATCGTCTCCAAGCCGGCGAAGGCTGAGACCAGCATGAACAGCGTCGAGCGCGGCAGATGGAAGTTGGTCATCAGGATATCGACCGCGCGGAAGCGATAGCCGGGCGTAATGAAGATCGACGTCTCCGCCTCGAACGGCGCGATCGTGCCGTCGGGCTGCGCCGCGCTCTCCACGAGCCGCAGCGACGTCGTGCCGACCGCGACGATGCGGCCGCCCTTGGCGCGCGCCTCGTTCAATGCGGCCGCCGTGTCCGGCGTGAGACTACCCCACTCCGCATGCATGCGGTGGCCTTCGGTGTCATCGACCTTCACGGGCAGGAACGTGCCGGCGCCGACATGCAGGGTGACACGCTGCAGCCCGACGCCGCGCTCGCGCAGCCGCTGCTCCAGCGTCGGCGTGAAATGCAGCCCAGCCGTCGGCGCAGCCACCGCGCCCTCTTTGGCCGCGAACATGGTCTGATAATCTGTCGCGTCCTGCTCGTCTGCGGGCCGCTTGCCGGCGATGTAGGGCGGCAGCGGCGGCCGGCCGAGATCGGCGATCGCTTGGTCGAGCGCGGGCCCATGGAACACAAAGGACAGCGTCAGCTCGCCCTCCTCGCCCTTGGCCTCGACGGTGGCGTCGAGATGGCCGAGCAGGCAGACCTTGCCCTCGTTGCCGAACCGGATCGTATCGCCTGGCGCGAGCTTCTTGGCGGGCCGCACCAGCGCCTGCCAGCGCGAGCCGTCGAGCCGCTTGATCAGGGTCGCCTCGATCTTCGCCTCGGTCTCGCGGCTGATGCGCCGACCGGACAGCTGCGCCGCGATCACCTTGGTGTCGTTGACGACGAGCTGATCACCGGGCTCCAGCCAGTCCGGCAGGTCGGCGACCGTGCGGTCGCGCAGGACACCGTCGCCCTGCACCACCAGCATGCGCGCGGACTCGCGCGGGCTCGCCGGGCGGAGCGCGATGTTTTCGGGGGGAAGATGGAAATCGAACAGGTCAGTGCGCATCGTCGTTCTGGGACGACCATCGGCCCTTCATTCCGGGGAGCGTGCGACAGCACGCGTCGCGAAGGATGAAGGCCCGACTGTCTGCCTCATGGTGCGAGACGCCTGCTGCGCACGCGCCTCACCGTGAGGATCGCAAAGTCTAAGCCGCGTCGGCGGCCATGTAGGCCTTCACGATCTTGTCCGGGTTCTGCACCGGCTCGCCGCGCTTGATCTTGTCGACGTTCTCCATGCCCTCGGTGACCTTGCCCCAGACCGTGTACTGCTTGTCCAGGAAGCGGGCGTCGTCGAAGCAGATGAAGAACTGGCTGTCGCCAGAATCAGGATTGGCCGCACGCGCCATCGAGGCGGTGCCACGAACATGCGGCTCGGCGTTGAACTCGGCCTTCAGCTTCTTGCCGGAGCCGCCGGTGCCAGTGCCCTGCGGGCAGCCGGTCTGCGCCATGAAGCCGTCGATGACGCGGTGGAAGACGATGCCGTCGTAGAAGCCCTCGCGGACGAGCTCCTTGATGCGCGCGACATGGCCGGGCGCGAGATCGGGACGCATCTCGATCGCGACGGGCCCCTGAGTGGTCTCGAGGATCAAGGTATTTTCGGTCACAGCCATTCTGGTCTCTCGGTTTTGTAGAATTGACGGGGGTCAGGACAAAGCAAATCCTGGGTCTGAAATGTCGCGGCGCCTTCCCATGTGCGGCCGTCACCCCTACTGACGGCAATCCGAGCACGACGAGGCCCGCGATGCTGGCCCAGAATAGACCCAATGCGCTTAAAGCTGAAGCCACCGGCCCTGTCGATGTGACGGGGCGGCAGAATCGCCATGCCTCCGCGACGTGGCAAAAGGTTCCTTAAGGCCCGGGGGAACCCGGGCGCGAGACCCGGGCATGCCCCCGCTCTGCCTGCCTACTTGATGTCCGAGGCGACCTGAACCTTCACCATCTTGTCCGGATCGGTGACGGCACCGCCCGACGAGCCCGGAGGCGCCTTCTTGAGCTTGTCGACGACGTCCATGCCCTGCACGACCTCGCCGATCACGGTGTATTGGCCGTTGAGGAAGGACGCATCGCCGAAGCAGATGAAGAACTGCGAGTTGGCAGAATCGACGCTGTCGCCCCGGCGCGCCATGCCCACGGTGCCGCGCTTGAACGGCGTGCTCGAAAACTCCTGCTTCAGGTTCGGGTACTTCGAGCCGCCGGTGCCATTGAAGTTCTGGCCGTCGCCGGTCTGCGCCATGAAGCCGTCCATGACGCGGTGGAACGGCACGTTGTTGTAGAAGCCCTCGCGCGCCAGCGTCTTCAGTCGCTCGGCATGCTGTGGCGCCAGATCGGTGCGCAGCTTGATGATGATGCGGCCCTTGGTGGTGTCGATGACCAGGGCATTCTGCTTGTCGAGGCCGGCAGGCAGCGACTGGGCCAGCGCCGGCAACGCGAACACGAGAGCAAAGACGAAAGCGAGAGCGCGGATCATGGCAACTCCGATGACATGAGACGATGAGGAGAGGAAGGCACCGCCGGAAGCG
Organism: Bradyrhizobium sp. SZCCHNRI3052; assembly: GCF_032484895.1. NCBI lineage: Bacteria > Pseudomonadati > Pseudomonadota > Alphaproteobacteria > Hyphomicrobiales > Nitrobacteraceae > Bradyrhizobium > Bradyrhizobium sp. SZCCHNRI3052. Next base: position 1,012,341 of record NZ_JAUETW010000001.1, read on the forward strand.
GCCGGTGCCCGAAGGATCACTTGAACTTGGCCTTGAGACTTTCGGCCACCGACGGCGGCACGAAATGCGAGATCTCGCCGCCCATGGCGGCGATCTGGCGAACCAGCGTGGCCGCGATCGGACGGACACCCACCGAGGCTGGAACGAACACCGTCTGGACCTGCGGTGCCATGGTCTGGTTCATGCCGGCCAACTGCATCTCGTAGTCGAAATCGGTGCCGTCGCGCAGGCCCCGGATCATCATGATCGCACCGGCCTCTTGCGCGGCGGTGACGGTCAGATTGTCGTAGGTCGAAGCCTCGAAGCCGCAGCCCGCCGCGGCTGCGACGGGACCGAAGATCTCTTGCGCCATCGCCAGCCGCTCCTCGGTCGAGAACAGCGGCTTCTTGCCGTGATGCACGCCGACCGCGACGATCAGGCGATCGCAGAAATGAACGGCCTGCCGGACCACATCGAGATGGCCGTTGGTGACGGGATCGAACGAGCCCGGATAGAGCGCAATGCGTTGCATGCGCCCGTCCTATACCGCCCGGAACAGGCCGGCAAGCCGCCGTCAGGCCCGCTGGCGTGGCTGTGATGGGCAAAGAGCGGCCGAGAGACCGCACCGCAATGAAATGGGTTGCGACACCGGGGAGCCGGAACTGTGGTCGGCTACCGCGATTGTTTCATCGGAACTCGGGACACGAAACACGCTCGCGCCGAGACGAAACCAATTCGCCCGTTCCGCGAAGACGTCTCGAAACCCGAACTGATTATCAAATCCTTAACGAACAACGGGCCGAACGGCCCGGACAGGGGACCGTCATGATCAAAGCGCTATCTGCAGTCGCAGCGGCCGGCTTGGTGGCTGCCGGCATCACCCTCCTGCCCGGCTTCGCTCCTCAGGTCGAAGCCAGCGTGCCGCGTCCGCTCGCCAAGGCGGACCGCCTGGACATTCGACCGATCGGCCGCGACTGCTCGCAGCAGGCCTGGCCGAACTTCGAAGCGGGCTGCCTGCGCAGCGCCGGAACCCGGGGGACCATTCGTGAGGCGCGGATCATTGAAGTCGACCGGACGCAGTGAGGAGAGAGCGAATAGCCCGAAACCTGATTCGTCCCTATTCGCTGCTCCCTATTCGCCATTCGCCGGCTCGCTGGCCCCGTTGCCGTTCTCGGCCTCCTCGCCGATATGCTCCACCGACACGACATGCTCATCATCGGCGGTGTCGAACACGATGACGCCCTGGGTCGAGCGTCCCGCGATGCGGATGCCGTCGACGGGGCAACGGATCAACTGCCCCTTGTCCGTCACCAGCATGATCTGATCGCCATCCTCGACCGGGAATGAGGCGACGAGCTTGCCGTTGCGGTTGTTGACGGACATCGCGACGATGCCTTTGCCGCCGCGGCCGGTGGTGCGGTACTCGTAGGACGAGGTGCGCTTGCCGTAGCCGTTGACCGAGACGGTCAGCACCACCTGCTCCTGCGCCGACATCTCGACATAGCGTTCCTGCGACAGCTGGATCGCGCCAGCGGCCGCCTCCTCGCCCTCGGTCTCGACCGGCTCCTCGGTGGCAGCATCGCCCGACATCGCCCGGCGCATCTTCAAGTACGCCGTACGCTCGTCCGAGGTCGTTTCGACATGGCGCAGGATCGACAGCGAAATCACCTTGTCGCCGCCGGCGAGCGCGATGCCGCGCACGCCCATCGAGGTCCGCCCGGTGAAGACGCGCACGTCGGTGACGGGGAATCGGATGCACTGCCCGCCCGACGCCGTGAGCAGCACGTCGTCACGCTCGGTGCAGATCTGCACGTTGACGATCTCCTCGCCCTCGTCGAGCTTCATCGCGATGATGCCGGAGCGGCGCACGTCGACGAAATCCGACAGCTTGTTGCGGCGGACGTTGCCGCCGGTGGTGGCGAACATCACGTCGAGATTGGCCCAGGAGGATTCATCCTCCGGCAGCGGCATGATCGTGGTGATGCGCTCGCCCTGCTCCAGCGGCAGGATGTTGATCAGCGCCTTGCCGCGCCCGTTGGGCGCCGCGATCGGCAGCCGCCAGACCTTCTCCTTGTAGACCTGGCCGCGCGACGAGAAGAACAGCACCGGCGTGTGCGTGGAGGCCACGAACAGCCGGCTGACGAAATCCTCCTCGCGGGTCTGCATGCCCGAGCGGCCCTTGCCGCCGCGGCGCTGCGCCCGATAGGCCGACAGCGGCACGCGCTTGGTGTAGCCGGCATGCGACACGGTCACGACCATGTCCTCGCGCTGGATCAGGTCCTCGTCCTCGACCTCGCCTTCCTGCTCGGCGATCACGGTGCGGCGCGGCGTGCCGAACTCCGCCTTGATCGCGGCGAGCTCGTCCTTGATGATCCCCTGCACCCGCGCCCGCGAGCGCAGGATGTCGAGATAGTCGTTGATCTCGACCTTGAGCTTGTCGAGCTCGTCGGAAATCTCTTCACGGCCGAGCGCGGTCAGGCGCTGCAGACGCAGGTCGAGAATCGCCTTGGCCTGCTCGAACGACAGCCGGATGGTGCCGTCCTCGGCGAGGCGATGGCGCGGATCGTCGATCAGCGTGATGATGGCCTCGACGTCGCGCGCCGGCCAGTCGCGCGACATCAACGCCTCGCGCGCGGTCGCAGGATCGGGCGAGGTCCTGATGACCCGGATGACCTCGTCGATATTGGCCACGGCCACGGCGAGGCCGACCAGGATGTGGGCGCGGTCGCGCGCCTTGTTGAGCAGGAACTTGGTCCTGCGCGTGACGACACGCTCGCGGAACGCGACGAAGATCGTCAGCAGGTCTTTCAACGTCATCGTCTGCGGGCGGCCGCCGTCGAGCGCCAGCATGTTGGCGGCGAAGCTCGTCTGCAGCGGCGTGAACTTGTAGAGCTGGTTGAGCACGACGTCCGGCACGGCGTCGCGCTTCAGCTCGACGACGACGCGGTAGCCGTCGCGGTCGCTCTCGTCGCGCAGGTCGGCAACGCCTTCGACCTTCTTCTCGCGCACCAATTCGGCGATGCGCTCGACCATCGTGGCCTTGTTCACCTGGTAGGGAATCTCGGAGATGATGATCGCCTCGCGATCCTTGCGGATCGTGTCGATCGTCACCTTGCCGCGCATCATGATCGAGCCGCGGCCCAGATGATAGGCCGAGCGGACGCCGGCGCGTCCAAGAATGATGCCGCCGGTCGGGAAATCCGGCCCCGGAATGATGTTGATGAGCTCGTCGATCGTGAGCGCCGGATTGTCGATCAGCGCGATGCAGGCATCGATCACCTCGCCGAGATTGTGCGGCGGGATGTTGGTGGCCATGCCGACCGCGATGCCGCCGGCGCCATTGACCAGCAGGTTCGGATATTTGGCCGGAAGAACCGACGGTTCCTTGTCCGAATTGTCGTAGTTCGGCTGGAAGTCGACGGTGTCCTTGTCGATGTCGTCGAGCAGCGGGATCGCCGACTTGGCGAGCTTCGCTTCGGTGTATCGGTAGGCGGCCGGCGGATCGCCGTCGACGGAGCCGAAATTGCCCTGGCCGTCGATCAGCGGCACGCGCATCGAGAAGTCCTGCGCCATGCGCACCATGGCGTCGTAGATCGACTGGTCGCCATGCGGATGGTATTTACCGATGACGTCACCGACCACGCGCGCGGACTTGACGTATTTCTTGTCGGGCGTGTGCCCCTGCTCGTACATCGAATAGAGGATGCGCCGATGCACCGGCTTCAGGCCGTCGCGCGCATCGGGCAGCGCTCGCGACACGATCACGCTCATCGCGTAATCGAGGTAGGAGCGCTTCATCTCATCGAGGATGGAGACGGGACGAATGTCGGAAGGTCCGCCCGGCTCGCCGGGCTTCTCATCTTCTTTATCGGACAAAGGGGATACCGGTCGGTTTTGACACGCGAAAATCGCTTGGAATCATATAGCGCATCGCGTCACGGCAGGCCACCCCTTGACGCACCGGCAAGACGGATTTTTTGGCCGCATTTCCAGCGACTTAACGAGGTCTTACGCTGCGACCGACGGTGCCCCGGACGCCCCCCCGCGGACTGGACTTCAGCCGTGCCGCCGCACTTGTTTTCCCGCCTCAGCGCCGCAGTTGCAGAGAGACTGCCAGCGGCGCGCGAGAGCCGTTGATTCTTCAGCAAAATCCGTTTGTCCGGCGAAACGATCTCGCGAACCGGGCTCGTCATGTGCGATAGCGCAGCGCGTCGACCAGCACCGTGAACGCGGATGTGGGCTGCCGGCGGCTGGGAAAATACAGATGATAGCCGGCAAACGGCGCGCACCAGTCTTCCAGGACGCGAACGAGCTTGCCTCGCGCAAGGTCGTCCCGGACCTGATCCTCGGGCAGATAAGCGAGCCCGAGCCCGGCGCGCACCGCGTTCATGCGCATCGCGATGTTGTTGAACACCAGTTGCCCGTCCACGCGCACCTTCAGCGCGCGTCCACGCTTTTCGAACTCCCACGCATAGATCCCGCCCAGGGTCGGAAGTCGGATGTTGATGCAATTGTGGTCCGTGAGATCCTGCGGCTTCCTTGGCCGCGACCGCACGGCGAAATAGGCCGGTGAGCCGACCACGGCCATGCGCAGGTCCGGCCCGATCCTGACGGCGATCATGTCCTTGGCGACCTGCTCGCCGAGGCGGACACCCGCATCGAATCTCTCGGCGACGATATCGGTCAGTCCATAGTCGGTCACGACCTCGACCTTGATGTCGGGATACAGCGGAAGCAGCTTTTTCAGCGCCGGCCAGAGCACGGAGTCCGCGGCATGCTCTCCCGCCGTGATCCGGATCGTGCCGGCGGGCCTGTCGCGCAATTCCCTCAACCCCGCCAGTTCCGTTTCGATCTCATCGAACCGGGGTCCGATGCTCCGCAGCAGACGTTCACCGGCGGCCGTCGGGGCGACGCTGCGCGTCGTGCGCGCCAGCAGCCGCACGCCGAGCCGGGCCTCCAGATTGCGAAGGGCATGGCTGAGCGCCGACTGGCTGACGCCGAGCCTGGCAGCCGCCCGCGTGAAGCTTCCCTCCCGGGCGACAGCGAGGAAACCAAGGACGTCGTTCAGGTTCTCGCGCAGCATTCATGATTCCATTTCATAAAAGTATGCGCATTCTAGCCTCTAATGTTATCGCGGTCACAGCCTTAGGTTCAGCCCGGACGGCAAGGTTGACGACGCGTGATGCCGGCGTTGACCGGGACGGACAGGAGAACCGGATGAAGAAGAGAACCCTGGGCAAGAGCGGCCTCGAAGTGTCGGCCATCGGCTTCGGCTGCATGGGCCTGAACTTCGGCTACGGTCACGCGCTCGAGAAGGACGACGCGGTCAACCTTATCCGCGCCGCCTTCGATCGCGGCGTGACATTTTTCGACACCGCCGAAATCTATGGACCGTTCACGAATGAGGAGCTGGTCGGCGACGCCCTGGCTCCCGTTCGGGACAAGGTGGTCATCGCCACCAAGTTCGGCTTTGCGATCGACCCGGCGACCGGCCGGTCATCAGGGATGAACAGCCGCCCCGAGCGCATTCGCGCGGTCGCGGAGGCATCCCTGAAGCGGCTCAAGACCGATCGCATCGATCTGTTCTATCAGCACCGCGTCGATCCGGACGTGCCGATCGAGGACGTCGCCGGCGCGGTCAAGGATCTCATCGGGCAAGGCAAGGTCAGGCACTTCGGCCTGTCCGAGCCCAGCGCCCAGACCGTACGGCGCGCGCATGCCGTCCAGTCCGTTGCCGTGCTCCAGAACGAGTATTCGCTGTGGACCCGAGGTCCCGAGAGCAACGGCATCATTCAGGCATGCGAGGAGCTCGGCATCGGCCTGGTGCCCTATAGTCCCCTGGGAAAAGGCTTTCTGACCGGCGCGATGAACGAGACGACCACGCTGGCCGACAACGACTTCCGCAGCACCCTGCCGCGCTTCACGCCCGCGGCGATGAAGGCCAACCAGGCGCTGGTCGATCTCCTCAAGCAGATCGCCGAACGCAAGGCATCCACGCCGGCCCAGATCGCGCTCGCCTGGCTGCTCGCGCAAAAGCCGTGGATCGTTCCCATTCCGGGCACGACCAAGCTCCATCGCCTCGACGAGAATCTCAAGGCCGCCGACGTCGAGCTCACTGCGGACGATCTCGCCCAGATGGAGCAGGCCGCAGTTGCGATCAAGGTTGAGGGAGAACGCTATCCCCCGCACCTGATGGCGACAACAGGGCGGTAGAACCCCTCTCCCACATCACCGGGCACTCCCATCGTGAGCGCCCGAAACCACCTGGAGGCGACGCGCCGCCGGCGGCGCGTACACCCCACAGCTTCACCGAGATCGCGCCTTCTCCTTCACACCAAGGCGCGCCCTGAATTTCAGAACGGAATGTCGTCGTCCATGTCGCTGTTGCGTCCGCCACCGCCCGCCGAAGCAACCGCGCGGCGCGGCGGCGCCATCGACGGACCGCTGCTGCCGAAATCACCGCCACCCATGTCATCGGAGAAGCTGCCGCCACCGCCGCCCCGGCCATCGAGCATCGTCAGGGTGGAGTTGAAGCCCTGCAGCACGACCTCGGTCGAGTACTTCTCGACACCGCTCTGATCGGTCCATTTGCGGGTCTGCAGCGCGCCCTCGATGTAAACCTTGGCGCCCTTCTTCAAATACTGCTCGGCGACCTTGCAAAGACCTTCGTTGAAGATCACCACGCGGTGCCACTCGGTCTTTTCCTTGCGCTCGCCTGTCGCCTTGTCGCGCCACGTTTCCGACGTCGCAATGCTCAGATTGGCGATCGGCCGCCCATCCTGCGTGCGCCGGATCTCGGGGTCCTTGCCGAGATTGCCGACCAGAATCACCTTGTTCACACTACCCGCCATCACCACTCTCCCGCGGTTCTCGATCATCGGACCGGCCGTCCACACCGGCCTCACGGCGTCCGGTGGCTAACCCTTCCTCTCGCGGCGGACCCTATACGGTTGCCGCGCGGTCCACCCGCCCTGTCCATTGCTTATCCACATATAGCAGGCGGAAGGCCATTGTTCCAGTTTTGTTCGCGCGCATATGTCTACAACCGTGCGTCGAGTTCCACGGAACTCGATGGAACCGCAAGTTCTCGCAATGGAACCCGGAAAAAGTTCCCTTATTCACGAAAAAGGGATTAATTTTCATTAAGTTAGCCGGCCTCACTTCCTCCTCGGCTGTGGCTTTTGGGAGACGGTATCCAGGGTTGAATCGCGTATATTTGAGGATGGATTGGGGCCGCAAGCGTGGTCGCACCAACTTCACAGACGAGCGTCTCCGGGGACCATTTTGGAGACGCCCAACGCGGGAGACTTGGGATGAAACGAATTTTTCTCGGAGCTGTCAGCTTGATGGTTTTGGGGGCGCTGACGCCGGCGGGAGCCGCCGATCTCGCCGCCCGCCCGTACACGAAGGCCCCGGTGATGGCGCCGGCGCCGCTTCCGACCTGGGCCGGCTTCTACCTCGGCCTGCAGGGCGGCGGCGGCTGGGGCCGCAGCAACGAGACCTTCTTCGGGGCGCCGAATACGGCGATCTTTGCCGGCACCCAGAACTATGACACCAGCGGCGGCTTCGTCGGCGGTGTGGTCGGCTACAACTGGCAGGTCGACAACATCGTGTTCGGTCTCGAGGGCGACTATCACTGGGCCGACATCAACGGCCGGTCGGGCGTCGTCAACGCCGGTCTCGGCGATACCTACTTCACCAGGCTGCGCGGCTTCGGCGACATCAAGGGCCGCCTCGGCTGGGCTGCGGGTCCGGCGCTGTTCTTTGTCAGCGGCGGCGCTGCCGTCGGCGATCTCCAGCACCGCTACGACGCGGCGCTCAATGGTGGCGCGGCCAATAGCTTCGCTCAGAACAACTGGCGCTGGGGCTGGACGATCGGTGCCGGCGCCGAGTACATGTTCGCGCCGAACTGGTCGGCCAAGGTCGAATACAACTATCTCGACTTCGGCAAGAGCTCGATTCAGTACAGCGCGGTTCCGACCAACCGCTCCGAGTGGAGCGACACCGTGCACACCGTCAAGGCGGGCGTCTCCTATCACTTCGGCGGCCCGATCGTGTCGCGCTACTGATTGCACGCAAAAAGCGAATATGTCGAAAGGCCGGCCTCGCGCCGGCCTTTTTTGTGTGCCAGAACCGGCACTTGCCGAGCCGTTGTGTCCTTTGGGTGACGGCTTTTTACGGCGGAAGGAGCTATCAACGTCCGGCGGGTGGGCGTTGGTGAGAGCGTGCGTGCGGGCGTCGGACGTGGTTTGGGGAATGCGATGAGAAGGCTGTTGCTGGGGGCGACAACTTCGCTGGCGCTGGGGATTGCGCCGGCCATCGCTGCCGATCTGCCCGCGCGCACCTTCACCAAAGCGCCTGCGATGATCACGACGATCTATGATTGGAGTGGCTTCTATATCGGCCTGAATGCCGGCGGCGCAGCGGCCCGCACCTGCTGGACCAACAAGGTCAGCTTTGCCGGCGTGGCCGCAACCAACGCGGAAGGCTGCCATGATGCGACCGGCGCGCTGGCGGGCGGCCAGATCGGCTATCGCTGGCAGGCTGGCGGCTGGGTGTTCGGCATCGAAGGTCAAGGCAACTGGGCCAACCTCAAGGGCAGCAACACCAGCCAGTTCGCCCCGGCCGTGACCAACCAGACCAAGATCAACGGCATCGGCGTGTTCAGCGGCCAGATCGGCTATTCCTGGAACAACGTGCTCTGGTACGTGAAGGGTGGCGCCGCGGTCGCGGGTGAGAAGTACAACGGCCTCTCCACGGCCACGGGTGTGGTGCTCGACCAGTCCAGCGCCACGCGCTGGGGGGCTGCGGTCGGGACTGGTGTCGAGGTCGGCTTCGCCAAGAACTGGTCGGTCGCAGCCGAATACGAGCACCTGTTCATGGGCAACCGCACCCTCGGCTTCTCGGGTGTTCCCCTTGGAGCTGCGGGCCGGACCGATGCGGTCGGCCAGGACGTCGACATGGCGACGGTCCGCGTGAACTATCGCTGGGGCGGTCCCGTCGTTTCCAAGCACTGACCCTCGAGGGCTGACACTCGGGATCTCACGCGGCGGCGCTTGCCCGGCCTGTCGTCACTCACGCTGTGACACAGCTCCCCCGTCGGCACTGGCAGTCGCCGTCTTTACCCGCGCTTAAGCACGATCGGCACATCCCGCCACGCGGCTCGTCCCGGTCACGAGTTTGGAAAGCAGTCTCCCTTACAACCAGCCACAGGCCACCTTCGCGTGGGCCCGGATCGGAGGGATCCGGAGCGTGGTGTATTGGGACTGGGGAGAGACGAATGCAGAAGACGACCTTGATCTTGACCGCCAGCGCCGCGGCGCTGGGGCTGGCGCCGGCCTCAGCGGCCGACTTCGCGACGCGCCCTTACAGCAAGGCGCCGCCGCCGGCCTATGTCACGCCGCTGCCGAACTGGGCCGGATTCTACCTCGGCGTCAATGGCGGCGCCGACTGGAGCCACAATTGCTGGACGCTCAATCGCGTCGGCGGCGTGCCGGTGGTGCCGACCCAGTCCGAAGGCTGCCACAACGCCTCGAGCGGCCTGGTCGGCGGCCAGGTCGGCTATCGCTGGCAAGCGGCGAGCTGGGTGTTCGGCGTCGAGGCCCAGGGCGACTGGACCGGCCTGAAGTCGTCCAATGCGAGCACGGCTGCGCTGGCCGCGGGCATCACCAACACCACCAAGACCGATGCGATCGGCCTGTTCACCGGCCAGGTCGGCTACGCCTGGGGCAACGTGCTCTGGTACGTGAAGGGCGGTGCCGCCGTCACCCACAACAAATACACCGGCACGGCGAATGCGGCCGCGCCCTTCCCGGTCGGCACGCTGCTGGATTCCGCCAGTGAGACCCGCTGGGGCGGCACCGTCGGCACCGGCGTCGAGTTCGGCTTCGCACCGAACTGGTCGGTCGCCGTCGAGTACGATCACCTGTTCATGGGCTCGCGCGACATCACCTTCCCGGCCACCGCAACCGTGCTGTCGCGCGTCGACACCATCAAGCAGGACATCGACATGGCGACCGTCCGGGTGAACTATCGTTTCGGAGCGCCGATGGGCACCCGCTACTGAAGAAAGTCACCGCTCGCACGCATTCGGAAAGGCCGGCCGTCGCGCCGGCCTTTTTCGTGTCAACAGCCCGGCAGCGTCGCGGCTTTTTCGTGCTAAATATATGATTTATAACGCTTTTTCATTTCTGTGGCGGGCGCGTTACAGCCTCTCCGGGATGCCCTGTGTATGACTTGCCCATCGCTTGTCATTCCAACCTCCCGGGGGAGAATTTGATGAAGAAGTTGCTTGTGATCACGACGGCGCTCGTCGGCATCGCATCCGCCACATCCGCGTCGGCGGCCGACATGGCGGCCCGCCCGTACACCAAGGCGCCGCCGATGATGGTTGCCATCAACGACTGGAGCGGCTTCTACCTTGGCATCAACGGCGGCTACGGAACGAGCCGCAATTGCTGGACGCTCGTGAATGGCCCAGCCGAGGGCTGCCATAACGCCACCGGCGGCACGATCGGCGGTCAGTTCGGCTATCGCTGGCAGATGGGCTCGGTCGTGTTCGGCCTCGAGGCGCAGGGCAACTGGGCCGACCTCACCGGCAACAACGTCAGCCCGGTGTTCGCGCCCGATCGCAACCGCACCAAGCTCAGCGCCTTCGGCCTGTTCACCGGCCAGATCGGCTATTCCTTCGACAATGTCCTGCTCTACGCCAAGGGCGGCGCGGCCGTCACCGACACCAAGTACGAGATCTTTTCCGGCGTGATCAACACCGTGCTGGCTACCACGACCGTGCACAAGTGGGGCGCGTCCGTCGGCGCTGGCGTCGAATACGCCTTCTCGCCGGGCTGGTCGGTGGGCTTCGAGTACGACCACCTGTTCATGGGCAACACGAACGTCCCGTTCCGCGGTGCGGTGTTCACCCAGACCGACACCATCAAGCAGGACGTCGACCTGTTCACGGCGCGCCTGAACTACCGCTTCGGCGGTCCGGTCGTCGCCAAATACTGATTGATCGTTCGACAACCGAAAGTTCCAAAGGCCGGCGCAAGCCGGCCTTTTTGTTGCTCAGAAGCCGCCTTTGCCGCCCTGCAACACTTGGAACCAAGCATTTGAGTTACATGAACAATCTGGAACTCCCCCGTAGAAACGCGGTTTGGCCGCGAGTGTGTCTTCAGGGTGACGGTAATCCGTACGGAACCGGGCTATAGGAACCTCGTCAACTTGAACGGGTGAGTCTGTTTCGTGCGTAAGCTTATCGGTGCGATGCGGACTTCGAGGAATAAAAAACTGGAGACTGGAATGAAGAAGATCCTGCTCGCGACCGTGGCCTTGGCCGCCCTGGCCGCTCCCGCTGCCGCCGCTGATCTTGCCGCGCGCCCGACCTACACCAAGGCCCCGGTTCTCGCGCCGGTGCTGACCTGGACCGGTTTCTACATCGGTGCCATGGGCGGCTATGCCAACGAGGATGCTGACTTCGCGGCCATGAAGGGCGGCTTCGCCGGCGGCACCGTCGGCTACAACTGGCAGCAGGGTGCTGTCGTGTTCGGCCTCGAGGCCGACGCCGCTTGGGCCGACATCAACGCAAACGTTGGCGCGCTCGGTGTCAACGCCGAGTCCAAGATCCGCGACTGGGGCACTGTCCGCGGCCGCATCGGCTACGCCTTCGGCCCGACCCTGCTGTACGCGACCGGTGGTTACGCCTGGGCCGACAACCGCATCTCGCTGACGGCCCCCGGCTTCGCCGCTGCCGACAGCAAGATCCACTCCGGCTGGACCGTCGGCGCTGGCGTCGAGTACATGTTCGCCCCGAACTGGTCGCTGAAGGGCGAGTACCTCTACAAGAGCTTCGGTGGCGAGAGCTACACCTTCACCGGCCTCGGCACGCTCGCAACCGGCACCCTCAACGTGCATTCCGGTCAGGTCGGCATCAACTACCACTTCTAAGTCTTTGCCTACGGGCCAACGCACACAGCCTTCGCTCTGTCAGAGCGGAGGCTTTTTCTTTGTGGGATCGTGCACAAAACAGTACGGAACCGGCAGTCTCCTGCCAGTCGCTGCCATTCCCTGAGCGCATTGTTGATGATTCGCTGACGGCACTGGAAATCCAGCTCCGTTCTTCCTACGTTCCGACCATACCTTTTCCCCCTGGCGTCCGATGGCCGGCTTCCGGCGAACGCGCCTGCAACGATGGCGCAACTCTGCGCCGTGGGACGATCGTCATGGATGAAGTGCTCAAGGCCAAGCAGCGCGCGCAAGCCAACCAGTCGAGCCTGCGGGCCATCACCATCCGCGGCGCCCGCGAGCACAATCTGAAAAACATCGACGTCGAGATCCCGCGCGACAGGCTCGTCGTCTTCACCGGCCTGTCCGGTTCCGGCAAATCCTCGCTCGCCTTCGATACGATCTATGCCGAGGGTCAGCGCCGCTACGTCGAATCGCTGTCGGCCTATGCCCGTCAGTTCCTCGAGATGATGCAGAAGCCGGACGTCGACCAGATCGACGGCCTGTCGCCGGCGATCTCGATCGAGCAGAAGACGACCTCGAAGAACCCGCGCTCGACGGTGGGCACCGTCACCGAGATCTACGACTACATGCGCCTCTTGTGGGCGCGCGTTGGCGTTCCCTACTCCCCGGCGACCGGCCTGCCGATCGAAAGCCAGACCGTCTCGCAGATGGTCGACCGCGTGCTGGCGATGCCCGAGGGCACCCGCCTCTATCTGCTGGCGCCGGTCGTGCGGGGACGCAAGGGCGAGTACAAGAAGGAGCTCGCCGAATATCTCAAGAAGGGCTTTCAGCGCGTCAAGATCGACGGCACCTTCCATGAGCTCGCCGAGGCGCCCACGCTCGACAAGAAGTTCCCGCACGATATCGACGTCGTTGTCGACCGCATCGTCGTGCGCCCCGACATCGGCCAGCGTCTCGCAGAAAGCTTCGAGACCGCGCTGAAGCTCGCGGAGGGACTCGCCGTGATCGAGTTCGCCGACGCGCCTGCATCGTCATCACCGGGCCGCGCCGAAGGCGCGAGACCCGGTGATCCATCCTCCTCCAAGGAGATGGATGGCCGGGTCAAGCCCGGCCATGACGAGAAGAAGCAAGACGACAAGAAGAAGGTCGCAAAGATCCACGACAAGAGCGGGCCCGAGCGCATCCTGTTCTCGGAGAAGTTCGCCTGCCCGGTCTCCGGCTTCACCATCCCCGAGATCGAGCCGCGGCTGTTTTCATTCAACAACCCCTATGGCGCCTGCCCGGAATGCGGCGGCCTGGGGGTCGAGCAGCACGTCGATGCCGACCTCGTCATTCCCGACAAGGACGTCACCCTGCGCAAGGGTGCGATCGCCCCCTGGGCCAAGTCGTCGTCGCCCTACTACCTGCAGACGCTGACCGCGCTCGGCAAGTTCTACAAGTTCACGCTGGACACCAAGTGGAAGGACCTGCCGAAGAAGACGCAGACCGCCCTGCTGCACGGCTCCGGCGACGACGAGATCAAGTTCACCTATGAGGACGGCGTCCGCGCCTACGACACCAAGAAGCCGTTCGAGGGCGTCATCACCAACATCGAGCGCCGCTTCCGCGAGACCGAGAGCGAGTGGGCGCGCGAGGAGCTCGGCAAATACTTCAATGACGTGCCCTGCGCCGGCTGTAACGGCTACCGCCTGAAGCCCGAGGCGCTGTGCGTCAAGGTCGGCGGCAAGCACATCGGCGAGATCAGCGACCTCTCCGTCAAGGCGGCCGGCGAGTGGTTCGCCGAGGTGCCGAAGGCCCTGAACGCGCAGCAGACCGAGATCGCCACGCGAATCCTGAAGGAGATCCGCGACCGCCTCACCTTCCTGCTCGACGTCGGCCTCAACTACCTGACCCTGGCGCGCTCCTCCGGCACCCTGTCCGGCGGCGAGAGCCAGCGCATCCGCCTGGCGTCTCAGATCGGCTCCGGGCTGACCGGCGTGCTCTACGTGCTCGACGAGCCGTCGATCGGCCTGCACCAGCGCGACAATGCCCGTCTGCTCGACACGCTGAAACGGCTGCGCGACCTCGGCAACACCGTGATCGTGGTCGAGCATGACGAGGACGCCATCCGTCTGGCCGACTACGTGCTCGACATCGGCCCCGGCGCTGGCACCCATGGCGGCCACATCGTCGCCGAGGGCACTCCGGCCGAGATCATGCGCAATCCGGCGTCGCTGACCGGCAAATATCTCACCGGCGAGCTCGAGGTCGAGGTGCCCGAGCGGCGGCCGCCGAACCATCGCCGCACCATCAAGGTCGTCAACGCCCGCGGCAACAATCTGAAGAACGTCTCGGCCGAGATCCCGCTCGGCCTGTTCACCGCGATCACAGGCGTGTCCGGCGGCGGCAAGTCGACGCTCCTGATCGACACGCTCTACAAGGCGATCGCACGCAAGCTCAACGGCGCCAACGAGGCAGCCGCGCCGCACGACCGCATCGAGGGGCTGGAGCATATCGACAAGATCATCGACATCGACCAGTCGCCGATCGGCCGCACGCCGCGCTCCAACCCCGCGACCTATACCGGCGCGTTCACGCCGATCCGCGAATGGTTCGCCGGCCTTCCCGAATCCAAGGCGCGCGGCTACGAGCCCGGCCGGTTCTCCTTCAACGTCAAGGGCGGCCGCTGCGAGGCGTGCCAGGGCGACGGCGTCATCAAGATCGAGATGCACTTTTTGCCCGACGTCTACGTCACCTGCGACGTCTGCAAGGGCAAGCGCTACAACCGCGAGACGCTCGACGTCCTGTTCAAGGGCAAGTCGATCGCCGACGTGCTCGACATGACCGTCGAGGAGGCCGCGGAGTTCTTCAAGGCGGTGCCGCGCGTGCGCGACACCTTCGAGACCCTGCGCCGCGTCGGCCTCGACTACATCCATGTCGGCCAGCAGGCCACCACGCTGTCCGGCGGCGAAGCTCAGCGCGTCAAGCTCGCCAAGGAGCTGTCGAAGCGGGCCACGGGCCGCACGCTCTACATCCTCGACGAGCCGACGACGGGCCTGCATTTCCACGACGTCAAGAAGCTCCTGGAGGTGCTGCACGAGCTGGTCGCGCAGGGCAACACGGTGGTCGTGATCGAGCACAATCTCGAGGTCATCAAGACCGCCGACTGGGTCATCGACCTCGGCCCCGAGGGCGGCGACGGCGGCGGCGAGATCGTCGCCTGGGGCCCGCCGGAAGATATCGTCAAGGCGCCGCGCAGCTACACCGGGCAGTTCCTCAAGCCGGTGCTGGAGAAGTCGGCCAAGCCGAAGAAGCGCGGCCGCGGCGCCGCCAGCGAGGCAGCGGAGTAGTTGCCCTAAACTCCCTTGTATCGATCGTCATTGCGGGCGAAGCGAAGCAATCCAGGGCCGCGTACGCGACTCTGGATTGCTTCGTCGCTGCGCTCCTCGCAATGACGCATGTGGTCGATACCGGTTCATCACAGCAAAGCCCGCCGCTCCCTGCAGAGCGGCGGGCTCGATGTTTCTGCAACGAACTCAGATTACCACTGGCGATAATACCCGCTCCGCGTGCCGTTGTTGTTGCCGCGCGGTCCGACGTCGCCCTGGGTCGAGCTTGGGGTCGGGTGGTTGGTGCCGTTGTAGCCGGCGCCCCAGCCCGGGCCGTCATACGGGCCCGGCGCGACGGCGACGTAGCCTTCCTCATAGACCGGCCCTGGCGCCCAGGCGAAGGAGTCGCGGTAGGCATAGGTGCTGGTGACCTGGCCGCCATAGCCGTAGCCGCCCGGCCCGTATTCGCCGGCCGAGGCGCCGATCGTGCCGGCGACCAGCGTGACGGCGGCCAGCGCGGCCAATCCAAACGTGCGTGTCATGAACTTGCTCCGTTGTTCCCAATTCATCGAGGAACAAACCATCGTCATGCCCCGGCAGTTCCGCCACCCGCCACAACATGTGTGCGACACAACGTGGCGCTCACGTTGCCGCGATCAGATGATCCGGAAGCTGGTCGCATCGTCTCGCAAGCGCCTGGGCGCCCTCTCAGACGACAAACCCGCCGCTCTTGTCCGAGCGGCGGGCTTGATCGACTCGCTTCAGCGCCAGACGGCAACTACCATTGCCGGTAGGCGCCGGTCAGCGTGCCGTTGTTGTTGCCGGACGGGCCGACATCGCCCTGGGTCGAGCCCGGGGTCGGATGGTTGGTGCCGTTGTAACCGCCGCCCCAGGCCACTGGGCCAGCCACCGGACCCGGCGCGTAGGCCGGCGCCGGCGCTGCGCCATACACCGGCTCGGAATCGGAGGTCTGCGCCGGCGGCACCCAGGCCATCGAGTCGCCGAATCGGGCATAGCCCTGCGCGGACGCAGCGACGGTGCCGATCACCAGCGTGGCTCCGGCCAGCGCGGCCATCTTGATCGTGCGTTGCATGTCTCTCTCCTTGCTTCTGTGCGGGGTCAACCACCGCACGGCGCAAGGCGTTCCCGCAGCGCACACTCACAAAAAACGTGATGAAAGGTTGATTGGCCGACGCACTGAGCCCCCCTTGCAGGACTGAGCGAACCCAGCCCTGCAAAAGCTGCCCTGCGGCGCTCAGGCCGCGATGGCGACCGCCCGTGGCCGCGCCACGCCGGTCTTGGTGACTCCCGGCAGCGGCGGCGCCTTCGTGCCGGTCGCATGCGGGAAATACTGCAGCTGCATGGAATGCATGTAGCCGGCTTCCGCGGTCCAGGAGTCGTTCGCCTCGACGATCGGCGTGATCGTGAACAGATCCGGATTGCTCGGCGCAATCGACGTATAGGTCGGGATCGCTGCGCTGAGCCACTCGAGCGGTTTGTAGATCGAGTAGTAGTTGGTGTCCTTCAGGACCGGCGCCGGCGGCGGATAGGTACCGAGAATTCCGTTCAGGTTGGCCCAGGCCATCGGCACGATGTCGTTGCTGTTGACCGCCGCGTAATAGGTGTAGCTCTTTGCGAAGGTCGTCGCGAAGCCCGCGTTCCACATCGTCGGAGCCGCGAAGGTGTGCGGCCACAGCGTGAACGTCAGCGACGAGTTCAGCTTCGGCAACTGGTCCTGCAGCCACGCCGTCGCCACCACGGCGAGCGCGCCGCCGAGGCTGTGCCCGGTCACCATCAGTTGCAGGTTCTGCTTGGCCGCAAGGCCGCGCAGATAGTCCAGCAGCGACAGGTCCGTCGTGGGATCGGTGAGCGCGATGACCAGCGCCAGCGCGTCGTTGATTCCGGCGCTGATCTGCAGCGGCGCTCCGGCCTGCTGCGGATACAGCCACGGCACCTGGAAGACAGCATCGGCATCGGCGAGCACGTTCTCGAACGCGCCGGCGACCGAGCCATCGACATCGGTGCCGCGGAACGCCACCGCGTAGCTGCCGTCGTTGCCTTGCGCGACGTAGGCGAGCACGCCGTTGTTGACCGCCGGGCCCCAGCATAGCGACCACGGACCGTTCGCCGCACCCGATGGGACGGACTTCAGCATCGCCACGAAATCGCTCGGCTGAACCACATCGAGCGCGTCGTCGATATAGGCGAAGTAGGACAGATACGCTGCAGCAACCTTGTTGAGGGCCATGTGAAATCTCTCTGGCTTGAATGATGAAAACAATTTCGATCAAATCGGGCAGGCAGACCATGATCCGCCGGCCCGCCGGGATGATAGACCGCGTTATCTCCAGGTGCACATCACAACATGTTCAACCCCTGATCATCGAACGTCACCGTGGAGCTGCGACACGCAATGATCGCATCTCATTTGCGCGCCGCCCCTCCCATTGCTATGGCGCAGGGCTGTCGCAGGACGACACGCCTCGACGATCATCAGCTCCTCGCCACGCTCACCCCGCGCCCGGATGCCATATTCTCTCGTCATCTTCGATCTCGACGGCACCCTCGCCGACAGCTTCCCGTGGTTTCGCACCCACGTGAACGTCGTCGCGCAGCGCTTCGGCTTTCGTCAGGTGAAGGACGAGGACATCGACGGGCTCCGCCATGCCTCGACCCGTGAGATCCTCGATTTCCTTCAGGTGCCGCGCTGGAAGCTGCCCTTCATCGCGCGCCACGTGCGCCGACTGAAGACGGCGCATGCAGCGAGCATCCCGCTGTTTGCAGGCGTCGACATCATGCTCGACACGCTTGCCGCGAACGGCACCATGCTCGCATTGGTGTCGTCGGACAGCGAGGCCAACGCGCGGCAGAAGCTCGGATCGCGCGCCGGTCTGTTCGCCGATTTCGATTGCTCGGCCTCGGTGTTCGGCAAGGCACGGAAGTTTCGCCGGGTGCTGAAGCGGCTGCGCGTCGACCCAGCCCAGGCCATCGCGATCGGCGACGAGACCCGCGACATCGAGGCGGCGCGCGCCGCCGGCATCGCCTTCGGCGCGGTGACATGGGGCTATGCCGCGGAGCAGGCGTTGCGCGACCACCAGCCGGAGATGCTGTTCACCCGGATGGACGAGATCGTGGAGCGGTTGGTGGTGCCCGCCAGACGAGATTCGTAGCCTGCATCAGCGCCGCCGGCGACATGCAGGGATAGTGACGAGCCTCGATAACCTCACCGCGTCATTGCGAGCGCAGCGAAGCAGTCCAGAGTCTTCGCGCGGCCTCGATTGCTTCGCTGCGCCGCTGCGCTCGCAGTGACGGAGGCTGCAGATGCAACTCCATTTCCGCCACCGGCGGACCTGCTCACCGCCGCAGGAACGCGCCGAATGCGCGCGGACCGTCGCCGACCTTGATCTCTCCGGTGACCTTCAGCGCGGCCACGTCGATGACGCTCAGAATGTTGCTCTCCCAATTGGCGACGATGACGCGCTGGCCGTCGGCGGTCGCCTCGATGCCCTCCGGATAGTCGCCGACGCTAATGCGCTTGAGCGGCTGCAGGCTCGCCAGGTCGAACACGCTGACCGTGCCGTCATACTGGTCGGTGGCGAAGCCCCTGCCCTGCGCCAGCGCCACCGCATAGGGCCGCAAACCGGTCTTGACCCGGCCGATCTCGCGGCGCTCGGCGAGGTCGATCACCGAGACGTCGTTGGAGGCGACATTTGCCGTGTAGGCGCGCTTGCCCTCGGCGTCGATGGTGACACCGAACGGCCGCGTGCCGACCTTGATGGTCGCAAGGCGCTGGCGCGTCGCCGTGTCGATCACCGAGACCATGTCGTCATCGCGGTCGGCGGAGAGCAGCAGCTTGCCGTCTTGTGTCACCGCAAGCCCCGACGGCGAGGCGCCGACCGCGATGCTGCCGGTCACGGTCCGGGTCTTCGCATCGATCACGCGGATTGCGGCGTTGTACCAGTCTGCGACGTAGACCGTCGAACCGTCCGGCGTCACGGCAATGCCGAGCGGCCCGCCACCGACCTCGACCCGTCCAACCACCTTTCGCGCGACAGCGTCGACGACGCTCACGCTCTTGTCGTCCGGGCTCGCCACATAGGCGAAGCGTCCGTCGGCAGCCACCGCGACGCCGGCCGGCTTGCCGCCGATCGGGATCGTCGCCACCGGCTTCGAGGTCGCGAGGTCGACGATCGTCAGATCGTCGCTGAGCTGGTTGGTGACGAAGGCCTCCTCGGCATGGGCGATGATTGTGGCGGACGCGAGCAAGATACCGGACAAAAGCGCACGGAGATGATGCGGGAGACGATGCGCGCTGGCTTGGCATCTGCCCATGGACGGAAATGCGATCGCATATGGCAATCGGAGTTTGGCGCTCGTCTGCGCCAAGACCGCCATGGCCGGGTTGCTCGCAGCAGTCCGGTGAGATGGAGAGCGCCGACCAAGCAACATCGTCAATCCACGCTAGCTCCCGCTTTCCACCTTCTTCTTCAACCCTTCGAGTCCAGCCTTGTACAGGCCGGTCACCGCATTGACCGCAGCCTCGTCGTTCAGTTCCGGCGGCGGATCGTTGTTGGGGAAGCCGCGGTAGAACGCGCCGGTCCATTCGACCACGCTGCCCTTGCCGTCCGCGCTCGGCGTCACCGCGATGGTCGACGAGTAGTTCGTCACCGGCAGCACCTTCACGTCGACGGCGGTGATACGGTACGAATAGCTCATCTTCTCGGCGTCGTATTTGTAGAGCTCCTCGTCGACGGTAGCGCCGCCCTTCAGGGTCAGCTTGCGCGTGGCGCCAATCTCGTTGCCCTTGTCGCCCGCGGTCTTGTCGACGACGCCGAGCCAGCTCATGTCCTGGAAGTTGCCGATCACGGCCCACACCTTGGCGGGCGCGGCGTTGATCTCGACGTGCTCCTGCACCTTGCGCCGGGTCGGACCATGCGCATCCGCTGTGGTCAGGGCCGTCGTTGCGATCGCGAGCGCCGCCGTCACGGCCAGCGCCTTGCCGAACACCATCCTCATGTCGTTTCCTCAGTCACTCTCATTGGCCGGCGCATCCGGCGCGCGGCGGCGCATCTTTGCACCGCTCCCGATTGTTGCAACAAAAAAGACCGTGTCGTGGCCGATCAATTCGCGCCGCAGCAGCGCTTGTATTTCTGGCCGGAACCGCAGGGACAGGGGTCGTTGCGGCCGACCCTGCCGAACGACGCGAAGGGATTGGGCTGCCGGGCGAAGCTGGTGGACGCGGGCAGCGGAGCCCCGCTCTGCCGGTATTGATGCAGCGTCAGCACCGCCTCGCGGATATTCTGGGGCGCGTTGCGACTGAGATTTCGATATTCGACGGGATCCGGGTTCTCGTCGAGAGTTGCACCGATCATCATCATCAGACCGACCGCAGCCATGGCGACTTCGCCGCCCACCCGCTCATACGCATCGAACCTGTCACGACGCAGGTTCGTGGCCGCCGCGAAGCCGTCGATCCACAGCTCCCAGACGACCTCGCCGTTGAAGCCGTCGATGGGAAAGCGCGGCTGGTACTGCTCCGGATGATGCGCGAGCGTCAGCGCGATCTCCCGGTGATAGTCCATGACCAGCCCGAGCACCTCGTTGGCATGGTCGATGCTGGTGAACACGGAGCGACGGCCCTTGCCGAGCCCGAAGGCCGCCGCGAACCATTCGCCCGGCGGAATCGGCTCAGGGAGCACGAGCAGGCCGGCGATGAAGCCGTCGAGCTCCTCCAGCACCATGGCGCGATCATCCAGGGCCAGGAGCGCCTGTTCGAGCTTGTCGTGGCGACCGATCTGCTCCGGCATGCAGCCCCTCTTCCTTCGCTCCTGTCACGTTCCGAGTCGCCCGACGGGCACGGCGCGCACATGGCCGAGCCACGACGCGGCCGTTTTGACACCAAAACGGCCATGCGCGCAAAACCTAAATTTGCGCACGGGATCAGCGGCATCACCCTTGTCCAGTCCTGCCGTGAAAAATATTCCTGTTTCGCCATTTCGGAATTTCTGTTTTCCTGCATGCGTCCTGTCCTCACGAGAGGGGCGCTTCGCGGTCGTCACGGGCGTGGAGGGCGGGATGCGATGGACGTCACGGGCCCGGCGCTTTTGCGCAGACGACGGGTTTTGTGGCGGACGGCGAAATCGTGTGGTCCTGACCTCCCGACGCTGAGGTCAAGTGGGTGTCGATGCCTTCAAGGCGTCGCGCCGATGACGGTGGCCAGAAGGCCCGGCGCACCGAGGAGAGCGCGTATAAGCCGGTAGAAACCGTCGCGCAGGGAAGGCCGGTGGCGGGCTCAAGCGGTGGTCGCAACACCAAGTGTTTTCATTCGTGACAGCAGCTCGTCAAGCGCTTCTGCTGGAGTTTTCCATCCTAGCGTCTTTCTCGGTCGGGAATTGAGCGCTGCGGCCACGGCGGCGATCTCGTCAGCATCGTAGACGCTCAGATCGGTACCTTTCGGGAAGTACTGCCGCAGCAGGCCATTCGTGTTCTCGTTCGTGCCACGTTGCCAGGGGCTTCTTGGATCGCAGAAGTAGATCTGAAGGTCTGTATCGATCTTGAGGTCACTGTGTTGAGCCATTTCGGTCCCCTGATCCCAGGTTAGCGAGCGGCGGAGTTCTTTGGGCAAGGTGACGATGGTGCGCGTGATCGCATCGCGTACCGCTTCAGCTCCGTGTCCGGAGAGCGCAGGCCCACCCTTCGTACGTGGGCCATCGTCAAACCCCGGCAGCCGTGGAAGGTGCAGGAGCATTGTAAACCGCGTGCTGCGTTCGACCAGCGTGCCGATTGCCGAGCTGGCGGAGCCGACGATCAGATCTCCTTCCCAATGTCCCGGCACAGCTCGATCCGCGACTTCGGCCGGACGCTCACTGATCATGATCTCTGGCGATATGAAGCCTTTGCTGCGCTTCCGCGTACGCGCTCGGGGCACGCGCAGCGCACGTCCCGTTCGCAAACAGGACGACAACTCGCGTTTCAGCGCTCCTCGGCCCTGAACAAAAAGCGCCTGGTAAATGGCTTCGTGGCTGATGCGCATCGCCTCGTCATCCGGGAAGTCGATCGGTAAGCGCCGGGCAATCTGCTCGGGACTCCACGCTTTCGTCCACCCCTGATCCTGGCTAGAGCCCGCACGACCGGCCTTCCGCCGAACGCCGCCTGGAGGTGCGACAAACCCTGCAAGCCGCTCTTCAACATAAGCGCGCAAGGCGGCGTTGCTTGCAAGCTTGCTCGGCTTAGGACGCCGGGCCGATCGATCTGCATGCCACTGGGCGGCCGTCGCCCGATAGGCCATCTTGCCGCCGTGCGTGGCCGCATTGCGATCGAGTTCACGGGAGATGGTCGAGGGAGATCGATTGAGACGCCGCGCTATCTCTCGTACAGAATGGCGCTGCGCATTCAGCAGCGCAATCTCTTCGCGCTCAGAAAAAGAGAGGTGCCGTCCGGAGAGCGGCTTCGCTGAAGGTCGGAACATTGCCGGTGCCACGCCGCCCGCTTTTCGAAATAATCGGGGGCCGACAGCATCCGATAATCCAGCAGCCAGCGCAGCATTCTCGCTGTTCAACCCAGCGGCAATCCCACGCCAAAATTTCTGCTGTTCCGCACGCCCCGCAACTGGTGGGCGCCCCAATGATCCCAGCTTGCCCCGCGTTGACCGTTTCTTTCGAATGCCCATCGCAACCTCCTCATCGAGTGTTGCGACGACCAATTGAATCCGCCGGTTGTTCGGCCAATCCTGTGGTTCCTGCCGCCTGCATTTTTTTCGCAGGCGGGCCATGGGTGCGGCCTGCACCCGGCCTTCCCTGCGCCCTCTCACTGAGGAGGGCGGAATGAACGTCAAAGCTCGGGTGCACCTGGCACGGCGAGAACGCGAAGTCATGTCTCTCCGTCATCGCGAGGAGCAAAGCGACGAAGCGATCCAGAGTCCTCGTGGGTCCTGGATGGCTTCGCTTCGCTCGCAATGACGGCCGAGCAGGCTTCGCTCTGCTCACCTATCATCCCGGCCTCACTCCGCCAGCACCGCCCGCACGAAGCCGTCGGGGTCGGCGCAGAACTCGCGCATCGCCTTGAAATGATCCGTGTCCTGCACCGCGACCTTCTCCAGGCCGTATTTGGTCAGCCGCAACAGGGTCGCGCCGGGATAGGCCATCAGGACCGGCGAATGCGTCGCCATCAGCACCTGGCAATGGCTGGAGTCATCCATGCGCCGCATCAGCTTCAGGAACTCGATCTGGCGCGCCGGCGACAGTGCCGATTCCGGCTCGTCGAAAATGTAGATGCCCTGGCGCTGGCAGCGTTCCTCGAAGAAGCGCAGGAACCCCTCGCCATGCGAATGGGACAGGAAGTCGGGCGGCGGCCCGCCGAACGGATCGTCCAGTGCGGCCTGATCGAGATAGCGCGCCACCGAAAAGAAGCTCTCGGCGCGGAAGAACCAGCCTTGCGTGATCTTCGGCAACCAACTCGCGCGCAGCGCGGCGGCGAGTGCGCCGCCCATACGCTCGATCGCACGCCCATGGTCGACCGGCATGTAACCCTTGCCGCCGCCAGCTTCGTCGTAGCCCGCGAGCGCGGCAATGCCTTCGAGCAGGGTCGATTTGCCGGTGCCGTTCTCGCCGACAATGATGGTGATGGCGTTGGTGAAGCTGAGCTCGAACGCGTCCTGCAGGAACGGCAGGCAAAACGGATAGGCCGCGCGATCGGAGATCTTCGCCGGATCGAGCCACAGCCGCTTCAGATAAGGGGCCGGCAGCCGGATCTCGCGTTGCTTCCTCGCCATGACGCCTTCACAACCTCGGTGACATCACCGGCAATCTCGCACATCGCGCCCGCATCGGCCACCGGCCCACGCGGGCTACGCCACGACCTCCAGCACCAGCTCCATCGTCATCAGCACCGGATTGTCGCCGCGGACGAGGCGCCCCCGCGCGAGCGCGCCGGTGTAGTCGACCAGCGCGACGTCAACAGTGGCTTCAAGGCCGTCGTCGCCCGGCGCGATCGCGCCGGCGGTGATCGTCAGCTCCGTCGCGAACGGCTCGACAACGACGCCGTCCTCGAAGCGCGCCCCGATGGTCGAGCCGACGCCGCCGCGAATGCGCGCTTTGCTGATCCCCTGCGCCCGGCAGAATGCTTCCAGGCAACCGGCGAAATCCTGGTTCGGCCGCAGCCGGAGCGCGAAGGCGCGGCAGTCCGTCGTGGCGCCGCTTGGTGCGGCCGCTACCGGCCCGAACAGCTTGAAGCCGGTCTCGACGTCCGGCTCTGCCGTGAAGATCGCGCCGTCGAGCCCGAAGGCGTCGACCTCGAACGGCTCGGCGACGATGGTCTCCTCCGGCAGGATGTGCCCGCCGCCGTCGCGGCTCCCCTCCTCCATCCACAGCGCGTGGCAATGGAAGAATGGCGCGCCGTCGCGCACGCCGAGCGTCATCGTCCCCGTCGACAGGCGCGTCACACCGGCGGGACGATAGGTGTCGCTGTAGAACGCGGCATGATCCGCCGTCTTCGACAGCGCCGGCATCACATAGGCGAACGGTCCGAGCGCACCGCCTTTGATATCGAGCACACCGCCGGCAAAGCCATTGGCCGCAAAGCCGCGGCGCGCGGCGTCCAAGAGCGGCAACCCCTGCTCCATGGTGAAGGTGAACACACGGCCGCGGGCCTCGACCCACTGGATGCGATCCGCGACGGGCGCACCGGGCTGGGTGATGGATCGCATCACGCGTCAGCCCTGCCTGGTGAGATCGAGCAGGCCGCGCGCCTCGAGCTCGTCGCGCACCAGACGCTTCGGAATCTTGCCATAGCCCGATTTGGGCAACGCGTCCCAGAAGAAAAAGCGCTTCGGCATCTTGTAGCGCGGCAGCTTGGTGGCGAGATAGCCGGCGATCGCGCTCTCACTCGGCGCGGCCGCACCTTCGCGCGCCACGCAGACGGCAACACCGACCTCGCCCCACACCGGATCGGGCACGCCGAGCACCGCGACCTCGCCGATGTCGGGATGCGTCAGGATCTTTTCCTCGACTTCGCGCGGATAGATGTTGGAGCCACCGGAGATGTACATGTCCGAGGCGCGGCCGGTGATGTAGACGAAGCCCTGCGCATCCATGTGGCCGAGATCGCCGGTGCGAAACCAGCCGTCGCGAAATGCCTTCGCATTGGCGTCGGGATTGTCGTAGTAGCCCGCGAACACGGCCGGACCGATGACGCAGATCTCGCCGGTCTCGCCCGGCTTCAGCTCGCGTCCCTGATCGTCCTGGATCGAGACCTGCATGCCCGTGCGCTCATAGCCGCAGGTGCCGATCCGCGCCTCCGGTCCATCCTCTTCCTCGTGCGCCGCGGCCGGGAACACAGTGATGTTGCCGGTGACCTCGCCGAGGCCGAAATACTGCACGATCACCTTGCCGAGCCGCGCCAGCGCGCGCTTCTGGTCCTCGCGATACATCGGCGCGCCGGCATAGATCACGTGGCGCAGCGAGGAGTGATCGAACTGGTCGACCGCGGGATGCTCGACCATCATCTTCAGGATGGTCGGGACCGTGAACAGGTTGCTGACGCGATGCATCTCGATCAGGCGGAAGGCTTCGGTGATGTCGAACTTCTCGCTCGGCAGCAGCACGGTCTTGGCGCCGCGCGCGCTCTGCATCAGCTGGTGCACGCCGGCGCCGTGCGACAGCGGCGCCACGACGAGAGACGCGTCGTACTCGGTCGTGCCCGGCGTCAGATCCGCGAGATGATTGGTGATGACGAACGCCATCTGGCCATGCGTCAGCACCGCCGCCTTGGAGCGACCGGTCGTGCCGGAGGTGAAGAAGAACCAGCAGGGATCGTCATGCTCGACGGCCGCGTTCGCGACGTGTGCGCCGACATGCGCCTTCATTGCGTCGGCCACGGCCCCCGTGCCGAAGCTGCCGCCTTCACCGATGCGCCAGGTAAAGTCAGCAGTCGTCACTGCGGCAGCATGATCCGGAAAGTCGCCGTGGCAGAGAAACGCCTTCGCGCCCGAGGCGGTCGCGAGATAGGCGACCTCGTCCGGCATCAGTCGGAAATTGGTGGGCACCCAGACCGCGCCGAGCCGGAACGCGGCGAACATCGAGACGAACATCTCCTCGCAGTTCTTGGAGTGCACCAGAATGCGATCGCCCTTGGCGATCCCCTGCTCGGCCAGCGCCGCCGCGAGCGCCGAGACCATCGCGTCGATTTCGCGCCAGGTCCACGACCTCTCGCCCCAGACGAAGCCGACGCGGTCGCCGAGCCGGCGGCCATTTTGCGTGACGATATGCGCGAGGTTCATCACCCGGCGGGACATGCGCAGGGGTGCCGGTGTCATCGACAATCTCTCGCGCCGCTGCTGCTGACGAACAGACCCATGGAAGCGTCCCCTCGATCGATCCTTCAGGCGATCTCAGCCGCCCGATACCTTTGGGCCTGTTTATCCCGGTCCTGCTCGCCCTCGCAAGGCCGGCCTCCCCATCCCACCCATGCGGTGGCGTGTTTCGAACGGATGCGGATGCCGCGCGACAAACCGTGGCCGGCCGCGCATTTCTTCATATCACCGCGCGCCGAATCTGATTTGAGGACAACCATGATCGATCGTCGCTTCCTGCTTCTCGGCCTCGCTGGCGTGCTCGCCGCTTCTCCGCTGCACGCGCAGGCGCCTGCTTCCAGCGAGCCTGTCGGCATCATGACTGCGATCTACACCCGCGTCGCCAAGGGCAAGGGGGAGGATGGCGGCACCTTCGTCATCGAGGACAAGGCAGCGCGCGCGAAATATCTGTCGAAGTCGCTGGCCGCCCAATGGGCGAAGATGGACGCCCGCACGCCCAAGGGCGAGGTCGGGGCGATCGATTTCGATCCCGTCACGAATTCGCAGGATCCCGATGTCGCCTCGTTCAAGGTGACGTCGGAAATGCAGGACGGCGACAAGGCAACCGTCGCGGTCAGTATTCGCGGCCACCGGACCGAGCGCAAGGAACAGGCCGACGACATCATCCGTTACGACCTCGTGCGCGAAGCGGGCCAATGGAAGATCGACGACATCCGGGGGGCGGTCGATGGCAAGCCATGGTCGATCCGTGCACTGCTGGCGGAGTTCCTCAAGATCACCGAGAAACCTAAACGAAAGTAGAGGCGCATGACTGATGTCCGTGACAACAAGGCCGGGAGCCGCTTCGAGCTCGACATCAACGGCCACGTCGCGTTTGCCAATTACCGGGCCACGCCGCAGGGGGTGATCATCACCCACACCGAGACCCCGCTACCGCTGCGAGGCCGCGGCATCGGTTCGCAGCTCGTGGAAGGTGCCCTCGCGCTGATCCGCGCCGACGGCCGCAAGGTCATCGCGGGCTGCAGCTTCGTCGCCGACTACCTCCGAGACCATCCGGAGAACCGGGACATCATGGCCTGATGGGCCGTGGAATTACCGGGCGAGACGATTGGACGGCGCGCCTTAACGCAATGGCTACCTAGATGAATCAGCAATCCCCCGCCGAGCAAGCAACCAGACCCATGGGGAGAGGCAGATGTTCATCACAGCCATTTTCGACGTTCTCAAGCGCTACGTTCACTACCGCACGCAGCTCGCCTATCTCGACCAGCTCGACGAGCGCACGCTGCGCGACATCGGCTTCGACCGCGACCAGCTGCATGCGGAGGCCTGGGAACGCGCCGGCTTCGTGCACGTCTGAGGCGCTGGCACAGCCTCACGCCAGACGCGATCCAAGACGACAAAGGCCCGCACGATGGCGGGCCTTTCGCTTCTTGTTCTTGCCGTGAGCGGCGCACGCTCAGTGCTTGATCTCCGGCGGCAGTTTGCCGCCATTGGCGGCGAGCTTGCTCATCACCTGCTTGTGCAGCCACACGTTCATGCTGGCGGAGTCGTTGGTGTCGCCGCCATAGCCGAGCTCCTTGGCGAGCTCCTTGCGCGCAGCGAGGCTCGAATCGATATCGAGCGCCTTCATCAGGTCGACGATCGAGGTTCGCCACTCCAGCTTCTCGTGCTTGGCAGCCGCCGCCTTGTCGACGATCGCAGCCACATCGACATTTTGCGGCGCAGCAGCCGGGGCCGCCGTCGGGGACGCAGCCGCGCCGCCTGCCGGCGCGGCACCGCCCGCGGCGGGCGTGCTGCCGCCGGCCGGTGCCGCCTCGGCATGATGGCCGAAAATCGCGCCCATGATCTTTCCGAAAATGCTCATCAATGGCTCCCAATGGATGGTGATCGTAAGAAGAACTCGGCCGGCGGTGTTCCGTTGCAGAGACGCCCGTCGGAGCCGCTCCGCCACCGCCGTGGCCTGCCAAACGCGAACACGGCGACGAATGTGAAGCTTACCCAAGGCGGAATGACGGCGGAACGACTTTATTGGACCATGCTCAAGCTTCTGCGTGGGCGTAGCAGGCCAATGCACTGCGACATTCACAGCCCTCACCGAGGCGTGAGTAGGCGTAGGCTGTTTTGCCACTATCCTGATGACTTCCGTTCGCGAATGGCCGCCCCGAGGTTCGTCGCGTCTGGCCATCCGCGAATTTGTTCCAACGAGAAGCGCAGCCCGCCTGCGTGGTTGGGAAGCGCCCTACGCAGTTTGAGGGAGCACACGACGATGGCTACCTACCACAGCAATGCTGCCTCCCACGTTCGGGCGGCAGACGAGGTCGCGGCTGAGCTGACGATTCGCACGATCGACATGTCGAGCCTGATGCGTGCGCTGCGGCTCGGCTGGGATGACTTCAAGGCGGTGCCGAGTCACGCCGTGATGCTATGTGCGATCTATCCGGTTCTCGGCCTGGTGCTGGCGCGCGTAGTGTTCGGCTATGCGGTGGTGCCGCTGTTGTTTCCGCTGGCGGCCGGCTTCGCCCTGCTCGGCCCGTTCGCCGCGCTCGGTCTCTATGAGCTCAGCAGCCGCCGTGACCGCGGCGAGGACACCAGTGCCTGGGATGCCCTGGAGGTGCTGCGGTCGCCGTCGTTCGGCTCGATGCTCGGACTGGGCACGCTGCTGCTCGCGCTGTTCGTCACCTGGGTCGCGACCGCGCAGGCGATCTACGTCGCAGTGTTCGGCTATGGCGGCGCGACCGGTGTCAGTGATTTCCTGCAGCGGGTCTTCACTACGCCGCAAGGCTGGTGGCTGATCGCGGTCGGCTGTGGCGCAGGCTTCCTGTTCGCGTTGCTGGCGCTGTGCCTCAGCATCGTGTCCTTCCCATTGATGCTCGACCGTCACGCCGGAGCGCTCGAAGCGGTCGTCACCTCGCTGCGCGTGGCGGCCAAGAATCCAGTTCCGGTTGCGGCCTGGGGCCTCATCGTCGCAGTGCTTCTGGTGGCCGGCACGATCCCGTTCTTCCTCGGTCTCGCCGTCGTGATCCCGGTGCTCGGCCACGCCACCTGGCATCTCTACCGTGAGGCCATCGCGATCCACCCCGACGCCACCCGGATCGTGCCGCCGGTCCCCCGCAGCTCCAAGCCCGCGGCCGATTTCCCGGCGAACCTGTTCCCATGGCGCTCGCGTGACCAGATGTGAGGACGCAGCGATGAGTTTTCACTGCCGCCGGCCTCCGGGCCGGCGGTCGCGTCGAGGGGCCGCAGAGTGTGGCGGCGCTCACGAAATCCGACGCCAATGTGATCGAAAGGCCTTGCTGCTGCCGCGGTTACGCCCGACATGGAGCACGCCCAGCAACGCTTTTTGAATCCATTGCCGTCCAGGTGTTTCGATGATTGCTCGCGTTCTCGCCGTGTCCGCTCTGGCCTGTCTCGCTGCCCTTACCCCCCTGTTAGCGCCAGCGCACGCCGCGGTACCTTGCGGCAACGGCAATTTCGACGGCTGGCTCGCCGAGTTCAAGACCGAGGCTGCAGCCAAGGGCATCTCGCAAAACACGATCAATGCGGCGCTGACGGGCGTGACGCCGGACCAAAGCGTGCTGAACCGCGACCGCGGTCAGAAGGTGTTCAGCCAGACCTTCGAGGAGTTCTCCGGGCGCATGGTGCCGCCGCGCCTGACCCGCGGCTCCAACATGCTGAAGCAATACGGCTCGGTGCTGTCGCGGATCGAGCAGAGCTACGGCGTGCCCGGCGAGGTGCTGGTCGCGATCTGGGGCCTCGAGACCGATTTCGGCGTCAATGTCGGCAAGTTCCCGACCATCCGTGCGCTCGCGACCTTGGCCTATGACTGCCGCCGCGCCGAGCAGTTTCGCGGCGAGTTGCTGGATGCGCTGCGGATCGTCGACCGCGGCGATCTCCAGCCGGCCGAGATGCGCGGCGCCTGGGCCGGCGAGATCGGACAGACCCAGTTCATGCCGTCGTCCTGGATCAAATATGCCGTCGATTTCGACGGCAATGGCCGGCGCGACCTGATCCGCAGCGCGCCCGACGTTCTCGCCTCCACGGCGAACTATTTGAAGGGCTATGGCTGGCAGAAGGGCAAGGACTGGGAGCCCGGCGGCCCGAATTTTGCGGTCATCCAGCAGTGGAACAAGAGCGAGGTCTATGCGCGGACGATCGCGACCTTCGCGACGCAGCTGGCGCGGGCGCCATAGCCTGCCCGGAAAAAGGCCGATCGCGGTGACGCGATCGGCCCTTGGTTCAACGATGCGAACGACTGACGCGCTACTTGATCATCCCGGCCTGCATCGCCTTCGTCAGATGAACGCTGCAGGCGCCCATCTTGCCGCTCAGCAGCGCATCCTGGGCCGCCGCGATCTCTCGCTGTGCCGTGTATCTGGCATCGCCATCAGCCATCGCCTCGATCGCCGTCTCAGTCTTCTCCAGGTTGGCCCCGCTGCAGCCGGCGCCGTGCATCCGCGCCGCCTGAGCCGGACCGAACGCGGTCATCGCCGCGATGACGAGCGCGGCCCCCAACAGTTTGCTGTTCATTGTTTTTCCTCGCTGGTGCGACGGCGCAGGCATCATTGCCGGACGCCGCGACAATTTGTCGCACCACCGCGATATTCTCGCGAAATGAAATCACTGCGAGCCGCGCGTGATCGTGGACATCGGTTCACCGTCGCGACATCAAAGAGTGAATAAAAATTCACGCCGATCGACCCATGCACTTCGTCGGGGCTCGCGAGATGCTCAACGCCTAACGGCTTCACAGCCGTGGTGGCAGGCTATCGATCGGGCTTTTCAAACGAACGATTGAAAAACAGCATGATTACGGAGGTTTCCGACAGATCCGCCCCCTCTGATCCCCCTGCCCGATTCTTACCCAAGCGTTACCCAAGCTATGCGCCGGAGGTTTAGCTGCATCGCAACATCAGCGCTTCCGCATCGCAACAATCTCTTCTATGTTCATTTCAACGATGAGGTTCCAATGAAGAACTGAATCGTGAACTAAAGGAGATTTCTCATGTTGCTCTCGCTCATCCGCATGGTTCAGGCGTTCCGTGAGTATCAGCGCAACGTTGCCGAGCTGTCGCAGCTCAGCGATCGCGAACTCGCCGACATCGGTCTCGATCGCTCGGACATCCCGCGCGTTGCCGCCGGTCACTACAACGGCTGATCGGCCTTCTTCCGATATCTACCGGACATCGCCCGCCTCG
Source organism: Bradyrhizobium sp. SZCCHNRI3052 (assembly GCF_032484895.1). Taxonomy (NCBI): domain Bacteria; kingdom Pseudomonadati; phylum Pseudomonadota; class Alphaproteobacteria; order Hyphomicrobiales; family Nitrobacteraceae; genus Bradyrhizobium; species Bradyrhizobium sp. SZCCHNRI3052. Next base: position 1,044,098 of record NZ_JAUETW010000001.1, read on the forward strand.
CTGCGGGCGTTGCCGCATCTAGGCCTGGCGCAGCGAAACTCATGCGCCCGCTTTCTCGCGCCGAGCCTCATTGGCGCATTTGCAGCGCTCGGGAAAAGCGCTACCTGTCCCGCGCATGACAGGCTCCAAATCACCTTCGAATACCGTCCACGTTGTCGGTGCCGGCCTCGCCGGCTCTGAAGCCGCTTGGCAGCTCGCCGAGGCTGGAGTCGATGTGGTGCTGCACGAGATGCGGCCGGACCGCATGACCGAGGCGCACCGAACCGCCACCGCGGCCGAACTGGTGTGCTCGAACTCTTTCCGCTCCGACGATGCGGCCAACAACGCCGTCGGCCTGCTGCATGCCGAGATGCGCCGGCTGGGCTCGCTGATCATGCGCGCTGCCGACGCCAATCAGGTTCCGGCCGGTGGCGCATTGGCCGTCGACCGCGACGGCTTCTCGGCGGCCGTCGCAGCGGCTCTCGAAGGGCATCCACGCATCGCGCTGCGCCGCGGCGAAGTTACCGGCTTGCCGCCGGCGGAGTGGGATCGCGTCATTGTCGCCACCGGTCCCCTCACCTCGCAGCCGCTCGCCGAGGCCATCCGTGACCTGACCGACGAGACGGCGCTTGCTTTCTTCGACGCCATTGCGCCGATCGTGCACAAGGACACGATCGACATGACCAAGGCGTGGTTCCAGTCGCGTTACGACAAGGTCGGTCCGGGCGGCACGGGTGCTGACTACATCAACTGTCCGATGACGAAGGAGCAGTACGACGCCTTCGTCGCGGCGCTGCTCGCCGGCGAGAAGACCGACTTCAAGGAGTGGGAGACCAACACGCCCTATTTCGACGGCTGCCTGCCGGTCGAAGTAATGGCCGAGCGCGGCCACGAGACGCTGCGTCACGGCCCGATGAAGCCGGTCGGCCTGACCAATCCGCACAATCCGACGGTCAAGCCCTACGCGATCGTGCAGCTGCGCCAGGACAACAAGCTCGGCACGCTCTACAACATGGTCGGATTCCAGACGAAGCTGAAATACGGCCCGCAGCAGCAGATCTTCCGCACCATCCCTGGCCTCGAGAACGCGGAATTCGCGCGGCTCGGGGGTCTGCATCGCAACACCTTCCTCAACTCGCCGAAGCTGCTCGATGCGCAGCTCCGCCTGCGCGTCCAGCCACGGCTGCGCTTTGCCGGCCAGATGACGGGATGCGAGGGGTATGTGGAATCGGCGAGCATCGGCCTGATCGCCGGCCTCTACGCCGCCGCCGAGGTGCGTGGCGCCAATCTGCTGCCGCCACCACCAACCACAGCGCTCGGTGCCCTGCTCGGCCATATCACCGGCGGCCACATCGAGACGATCGACGGTGCGACGCGCTCGTTCCAGCCCATGAACATCAATTTCGGTCTGTTCCCGCCGCTGGCGACAACCCCGACCCGCAAGCCGGACGGCACGCGGCTGAAGGGCAACGAGAAGACGGTGGCGAAGAAGCAGGCGATGAGCGCCCGCGCGCTGGCCGATCTCGACCGCTGGATCGCCGAGCACCTGCCCGTCGCGGCCGCTGCGTGAGAGCCCCATGAGTTTGCCGAAGACTGATTTCGCCGTGCTGGCGGCGCGCTGGAGCGAAGGCGTTCTGCTCAAGCGCGACGTGTTCTCGACCGTCGAGCGCGGCCGCTTCAAGAGCGAGGCCGGTGACGTCGACGCCGTGCTGCGCCGGCTCGATGAGGTGCCGTGGTGGTCGTTCGTGCTGGCGCGGCATTTGTTCGCGCGCGAGTGCAAGGCGCTGATGCGCGCCAAGGGGCTCAACGCCGGCCCTGATCTGCTATGGGCTGGGGATCGCGCGCTGGTCCGCGGCTTCATCAATGGCGTGGCGCTGCATCTGGCCAAGCCGCACGGCAACGTCGCCTATTTCCGCTCGGCCAAGCGGATGATGCGCCGGCTGCATCGCGCCGGAATCACGCACAACGATCTCGCCAAGGAGCAGAATTGGCTCGTCGGTCACGACGGCCATTGCTACGTCACCGATTTTCAGTTGGCCGCCTGCTTCGAGAGCCGCAGCCGGCTGTTCCGGATCGCGGCCTATGAGGACCTGCGTCATCTGCTCAAGCATAAGCGGAGTTACGCGCCCGAGGCGCTGACGCCGAAGGAGCGCAAGATCCTGGCACGCAAATCGCTGTTCGCGCGCGTCTGGCTGATGACTGGCAAGAAGGTGTATCGCGCCGTCACGCGCGGCATCTTCAATTTCACCGACCGCGAGGGTGGCGGACGACGTCTGGTCAACGATGCGCCGGTGCTGATGGACATGATCCGGAAGAACCCGGCCGTGCGCGACGCGGCGATCGTTGCCTTCGCAGACCGCCGGACCGGCGTCGGGCTCTATGCGTTCGTCGAGGGAGAGCAGCCGACGCTTGAAACTCAGCTGCAAAACGAGCTTGCTTCAGCCAAGGGCCCGAAGCCGCCGGAGCATATCCAGGTCGTGCATGCCCTGCCGCGCGACGCCAGCGGCAGGCCACGCACTGAACTGTTGCAGCTGGTCGCGATGAACCAGATCGACCTGATCGAACCGATGCTCACGAGCGACAGCGATCGCGCTTTCCTCAAGGACATCCTGGACTCGCGCAAGAACCTGCGCGACCGGTTCAATTTCGAGGCGGACCTGAACCTGCCTTCGGCCTGAGCGGACGAGACTTCGCGGACCGACCATTGTATCCTTTGGTTGCAATGTCGTTTGGGAGGATTGGCAATGAACGTCGAAACCCGCGCGGCCACAACGTCTCGGTCGTCGAACATCGAGATTATCCCGACCGGCCGGCAACTCGGTGCCGAGATTCGACATGTCGATCTCAAGCATCTGGACGATGCGGGCTTCAGCTCCCTGCTCCGTGCCTTTCACACGCACTCCGTTTTGCTGGTGCGCGGCCAGGGTCTGACGGACCAGGACTTGATCGCCTTCAGCCGCCGCTTCGGTGATCTCGACTGGGCGCCGGTGCAGGAGAACGGGCGCCGCTTCGTCGACGGTCTACCCGAAATCTATATCGTCTCGAACGTGAAGGTGAATGGCGAGGCGATCGGCAGCCTCGGCGCGGGCGAAGCGGTGTGGCATACGGACATGTCGTATCTCGACACGCCGCCGATCGCGAGCGCGCTCTACGCGCTGGAAATTCCCCCCGTCGGCGGCAACACGTCGTTCTGCAGCATGTATGCCGTGTACGACGCGCTTCCTCCTGAACTGAAGCGCCGCGTCGCAGATCTGAAGATCAAGCACGACGGCACCTACAACAGCGGCGGCTTCGTCCGACAGGGCGTAACGCCGACCGATGATCCGCGCACATCGCCGGGCGCGATCCATCCGCTGGTCTGCACGCATCCCGATTCCGGCCTGCGGATGCTTTATCTCGGCCGCCGGCGCAATGCCTATCTGGTCGGCCTCGAGCTCGCCGAGTCGGAAGCATTGCTCGACGCGTTGTGGGCCTATGTTGCCCGTCCGGAATTCTCCTGGGAGCATGTCTGGAAGGTCGGAGATCTCGTCATCTGGGACAATCGCTGCACCATGCATCGGCGCGATCCGTTCGATGATCATGCGCGGCGAATCATGCATCGGACCCAGATCAAGGGAACAGATCGCCCACACTGATTCGCTTGCGCGCGGGATCAGCACGATCAAGCGCCAGATTGCCTGCGAATGAGTTGCAGGTTGCTGGATATTTCCTCGCGCATCGCCTTGAAGCGTCCAACTTCCGACTCAGAGCGGCAGAGTGTGCCGACAATCGGCAGATCGTGCCGCGATCCTTCCGCGAATTGCCTCCGAGCCGAAACACCCCCGACAAATTACGATGGTTGATTTGCAGGCGCTGGTGAAACTTGGGAGATGACGCAAGTGAGTCTCAGAAGCAACGTTGCTCGAAGCGCCGAAAGCAGCCTCATCCAGGTCATCCCGACGGGAAAGACGCTCGGTGCCGAGGTCTGCAATGTCGATCTCGGATCCTTCGACGATTGGGCGTTCGCCTCGTTCATGCGCGCGCTGCTCAAGCATCAGGTCCTACTGGTGCGCGGCCAGCGGCTTGGTGAACGTGACATCGCGGCCTTCAGCCGTCGCTTCGGTCACGCGGATCTATTTTACACCTCCCCCGGAGGCTTGCTGGGCGACAGACTGTCATTCTGCAGCCTCTACGCCGCTTATGACGCGCTCTCACCGGCGCTGCGCAGCCGCGTCGCTCATCTGAAGGTTCGTCATCTCGCGACCGACACCGCCGATGATGGCCGTCGCACCGTCATCGCAGGCCCGGTGCATCCGCTGGTCGGCAATCATATCGATACCGGCCGCTCGATGCTCGCGCTGGGGCAGCGTCGCCATTCCTATGTCGTCGGCCTCGAGCAGAACGAATCAGACGCGCTGCTCGACGATCTCTGGCAGCTTGCCGAACGGCCCGAGTTCAGTTGGACCCACACCTGCCGACCGGGTGATCTCGTCGTCTGGGACACCCGCTGCACGATCCACCGGCACGAGCCGCCGGACATGCCGAGACTCCTGCACAGCCCGCCGCTCTGGAGCACGATGCCCTCGGCTTGAGCCCGCGACGGGGTCAGCGCGCGCAAAAACTCGTCGTCCCCGCGGCCCGCCACAGCGTCCACAGCGTCGCGAGGCGCGAGCGGGAGCGCGGCTGAAACGGATCGTCGCGGGGTCCGGCCCGCGCAAGGTCGCGCCGGACCAGCGCGAGCGGCAGCAGAACCGGCCGCACGGCCGGTGGCGCCTGACGCGCCAGCTCGAGGGTGTGATCGAGATGCTGCCGGGCCTGCCCGCGCAGGTCCATGATCACCTCTTGGATCGCCGGCGACGCCTTGCCGGAGAACATCTCCTCCTGGCCGACGCCATGCCGCGCGAGAAGATCGAGCGGGACATAGAGCTGCCGGTGGGCCGCATCGCGCGGCAGCGCCGCGATCACCTGGAGCAACCCTTGCGCGATGCCGGCATGGTGCGCGAGATGATCGGCGTCCGCAAACGGCGGCGCAATGATCTGCGCGGCCAGCGCGAACAGCGCGCCACGCGTGTCGCCGAGATAGCCGTCTAGCGCCGCCATCGTCGGCATCGGATCGTTGTAGAGATCGAACTGATGCTCATCGACCAGGCGCGTCAGCCGCTCGACCGGAAGCGCGAAGCGCTGCACGGTGAGCAGCAATTCGGCCGCAACGGGATTTCCCTCCGCGCCGCCATGTTCGTGACCCGTCAGCGTGTCGTGCCACCACTGCAGGCGGACTTCGCCCGGCAGCGGCTGCGACACGAGATCTCGAATGCGGCTGACTTCGACGTTGAATGCGTACAGCGACAACAGCGCACGCCGGGGCTCGGGCGACATGAACAGCGTCGAGGCGTAGCGGTCGAAATCGTGCTCGCGGACAAGGCCTGCACAGAACGCGGCGTCGCTGTTGGCGTTCGTCTCGCTCATGGGACGGCGATGAGCGCTACCGCAACCCGGCGCCGCTCGCCGATCATGACGTTGTAGGTGCGAATCGCGGGGCCGGTCTGCATCGCATCGAGCACGACGTTCACGCCACGCAGGGCCGCGCGCAGCGGTGCCGGCGCGATCCAGACTTCGTTTCCGGTGCCGATGATGAGCGTGTCGATCCTGTTCGCCGCATCAAAAACGCGCTGCAACGAATAGCGGTCGATCTGGTCGGGCTGGATGACGTCCCAGGCCCAGATCGAGTCGGGCAGGCACAGCAGCGAGCCGCGATGCGACATGCCGGCAAAGGCGAAGCCGCCTTTGCCATAACCGTCGATCGGCGCGGACCGCGGGAAATGCGGGGCGTCAGTTGCCATGCGAGACCAACATCTCAACCCCGATCCGGGTCCAACGGCTGATCAGGGCTTCTTCTTCGGCTCGTCGACCTGATCACCCCGAACGGTTCCGACGCCGAGATAGATCAGGATCGGCGCGGCGATGAAGATCGAGGTGTAGGTGCCGACCAGCACCACGCCGAACATCATCACCGCGGTGAAGCTGTGGATCGCCGGGCCGCCGAACAAGAGCAATGCCAGCAGCGCCAGGGTCACCGTGACGTGCGTGATGATCGAGCGCGACAAGGTCGAGTTGATCGATTCGTTGAGCAGCTGCGGCATCGGCATCTTCTTGTAGCGCCGCAGCATCTCGCGGATACGGTCGTAGATGACGACGGTGTCGTTGAGCGAATAGCCGAGAATGGTCAGCAGCGCCGCGATGCTGGTGAGGTCGAAATCGACCTGGCTGATCGACATGAAGCCGATCGTCAGCACGATGTCGTGGACGTTGGCGATCATGGCACCGAGCGCAAACTGCCATTCGAACCGGAACCAGAGATAGATCAGGATCGAGATGATCGCGAGCATCAGGCCGAGCATGCCGACGGCCAGGAACTCGCCGGAAACGCGCGGCCCCACCACCTCGACCCGGCGATACTCTACGGAATCGCCGATCGCCGCCTTGACCTTGTTGGCGGCCTCCTGCTGAGCGGCGTCGCCGCCCGGCTGTTCGGCAATTCGGATCAGAACCGATGCATCGGCCGCAGTGCCGAACTGCTGCAGCTGCACCTCGCCCAGACCGAGGGTCGCCAGCGTCGCGCGCATCCCCGCAATGTCGGCGGTGCCGGACTTGGCCCGCACCTCGAGCAAGGTGCCGCCGCGGAAATCGATGCCGAGGTTCAAGCCATGGGTGAAGAACAGCACGATCGCGAGGATCGACAGCGCCGCAGAAATCGGAAAGCTGATGCGGCGGAACTGTGTGAAATCGAAATGCGTGTCGTCGGGAACGATGCGCAGCGACGGCAGCAGGCCGAGCGCGCTGACCACCGTCAGCACCGCGATCAGGATGCCAAGCCCGATGAGAACCCAGTGTGTCACAGTAGCTCCTAGATTGGCACGCTTTGCGGCCGCTTCCACCGCACCCACCCCGCGACGATCAGACGGGTGAGCGTGAAGGCGGTGAAGACCGTGGTGAGGATGCCGATGCCCAAGGTCACGGCGAAGCCGCGCACGGGGCCGGTGCCGATATAGAACAGCACGGCGGCGGCGATGAAGGTGGTGATGTTGGAGTCGAGAATGGTCGCCAATGCGCGCTTGAAGCCGGCGTCGATCGCCGAGATCGCATTGCGGCCGCCCCGCAGCTCCTCGCGGATGCGCTCATAGATCAGCACGTTGGAGTCCACGGCGATGCCGACCGTCAGCACGATGCCGGCGATGCCCGGGAGCGTCAGCGTCGCATTCAAAAGCGACAGCACGCCGAAGATCATCGCGACGTTCACCGCCACGGCGATGTTGGCGAACACGCCGAACAGCCGGTAGGTCACCAGCATGAACACGATGACGAGGATCGAGCCGACATAGGATGCGAGCTCGCCCTTGGCGATCGAATCGGCGCCGAGGCCCGGACCGACGGTACGCTCCTCGATGACAGTGAGCGGCGCCGGCAGCGCGCCGGCGCGCAGCAGGATCGCGAGCTCGTTGGCGGACTGCACGGTGAAATTGCCAGAGATCTGGCCGGAGCCGCCGGTGATCGGCTCGCGGATGACCGGCGCCGAGATCACCTTGTTGTCGAGGACGATGGCGAACGGCTGCCCGACATTCTCGGTGGTGGCTTGCGCAAACTTGCGCGAGCCGGCCGAGTTGAAGCGGAAGGTGACGATCGGCTCGTTGGTGCGCTGGTCGAAGCCGGTCTGCGCATCGGAGAGATCACCGCCGGAGACAAGCACCTGCTTCTTCACGACATAGGGCTGGTTGGGTGGCGATGCGCTCTGGAGCACCTCGGAATCCGGCGGCACCCGCCCCTGCACCGCCTGATCCGCCGGCACCGAGGTGTCGACCATCCGGAATTCCATCTTGGCCGTGCGCCCGAGCAGGTTCTTGAGCTGCGTCGGATCCTGCAAGCCCGGCACCTGCACCAGAATGCGATCGTTGCCCTGGCGCTGGATCACGGGCTCGACGGTGCCGAGCTCGTTGACGCGGCGCTCGACGATCTGCATCGACTGCTCGATGGTCTGGCGGATGCGTTCGGTGATGGCCGCCGGCGGGATCGTCAGCCGGACCAGTCCGCCGCCGGCATCGCTGACTTCGAGGCTGCGCTGGCCGCTGGAGCCGAGCAGCCCGCCGAGCGGCTGCGAGAGATCGCGCAGCTTGGAGATCGCAGTTCCCGTGTCGCTTTCCTTGGTGATCCGGACCTCGACCCCATCACCCCGGCTCACCAATCCGGTGTAGCCGATCTTGGCATCGCGCAGCGTGCGGCGAACGTCGTCGCGCACGGCATCGAGCCGCTCCTTCTTGATGTAGTTGGAGTCGACCTCGAGCAGCAGATAGGAGCCGCCCTGCAGGTCGAGGCCGAGCACCAGCCGGCGCTGCGCCCAGGCCGGCCAGGTCTTGACCGTCGCTTCGGAGAAGAAGTTGGGCACCGCGCACAGGCACACGACGAGCGCCGTGAGAATGATGCCCAGCGCCTTCCACCGCGTGAAATACAACATGGAGGTTGTCCGTAAGGGCCGTAGCCGGCCCGGAAAATCAGAACATCACAAAGAGCGAAGGCCGGCGTTCAACCGGCCAGGCCGGCGATCAGCTCGCGGCCTTCTCGTCCTTCTTGTCGTCCTTTGCGTCTGCCTTCGCGGGCTCGCCCTTGGTGCGGACGCCCGTGATCATCTGGCGCATCTGGCGCACGCGCACGCCGTCGGCGATCTCGAACTCGACCTGGTCGTCGTCGACGACCTTGGTCACCTTGCCGACCAGGCCGCCCTGGGTCACGATGGTGTCGCCGCGGCGGACGTTCTTGACGAGATCGGCGTGCTCTTTGACCTTCTTCTGCTGCGGCCGCAGGATCAGGAAATACATGATCACGAAGATCAGCGCGAACGGCAGCAGCGACATCAGCATGCTGTTGGTGTCGCCAGCGCCGGCGGCCTGGGCATAGGCAGGGGTGATCAGCATGTGGTCGATCCTCGTGGGCAGCGCCCGGTGAGACGGGAATAGCCGGCGAACCACGCTTGTCTCGGCGCGGGCCGGCCTCTTGCGAATTTCGCGCGGAATATAGCGGCAGCAGTCCCAATAGCAAGGCGCCCCGCCCCTTCATTTCGCCCCGCTTGCGGCAGCCGGCGAGGCCCGATATGGCTGCCCCATCAGGAACTTGCAGCATGTCGAAAAAACCAGCCAAAGCCTCGTCCCGCGCCCCCGCCAAAAACGCCCTCAGACCGCTCGCCAAAGGCCCCCGGCCTGCAGCGCAAAAGCCACCAAAGATCGCGGCAAAGCGTCCCGCCGGCCCCGCCTCCGATGATACGGCTGACCGGATTGCCCGTGCGCTGGAAGCAATTGCCGCGCATCTGGCGACAACCCATGCGGGTGCCACGCCCGCGCTGGACCTCAACGCGGCCGACGCCTTCGTCTGGCATCCGAACGGCCGGCTCTCGACGGTGCCGCGCGTCAGCCGTGTCGAGATCGACCTGCTCAAGGGCATCGACCGGATGCGCGACATCCTGATCGAGAACACCGAGCGCTTTGCCAACGGCCTGCCGGCCAACAACGCCTTGTTGTGGGGCGCGCGCGGCATGGGCAAATCATCGCTGGTGAAGGCCGCCCATGCCAGCATCAACGTCACGCGCAAGCCGGCCGACCGGCTGAAACTGATCGAGATCCACCGCGAGGACATCGAGAGCCTGCCGGCCCTGATGGACATCCTGCGTGCCGCACCGTTCCACTTCATCGTGTTCTGCGACGACCTGTCGTTCGACGGCAATGATGCGTCCTACAAATCGCTGAAAGCCGTGCTCGAAGGCGGCATCGAGGGACGCCCGGAGAACGTCATTCTCTACGCCACCTCCAACCGGCGCCATCTGTTGGCCCGCGACATGATCGAGAACGAGCGCTCCACCGCGATCAATCCGGGCGAAGCGGTCGAGGAAAAGGTCTCGCTGTCCGACCGTTTCGGCCTATGGCTCGGCTTCCACCGCTGCAGCCAGGACGAATACCTCGCGATGGTCAAAGGCTATTGCAGCCATTTCGCCATCGCAGTCGCCGAGGATCAGTTGGAGCGCGAGGCGCTGGAATGGGCCACGACGCGCGGCTCGCGCTCGGGCCGCGTCGCGTGGCAGTTCACGCAAGATCTGGCGGGCCGCCTCGGCGTGCGGCTGACAACGCAAAAAGCCGCGCAGTAATCTGCGCGGCCCTGTGTCGTCCACGATTGCGTGGGGTCAAACGACCGGACCTCACGCCCCGTTGAGGAATTGCAGCGGGTCAACCGGAGACGATCCCTTGCGGATCTCGAAGTGGAGCTGCGGCGATCCGACTTCTCCCGATTGACCCGACTTGGCAATGACCTGGCCGCGCTTGATCGGATCACCGCGCTTCACCATCAGCTCACTCGCATGGGCATATGCGGTGACATAGCCGTTGGAATGCCGCACCAGGACCAGATTGCCATAACCCTTCAATTCATTGCCGGCGTAAGCGACGACGCCATCTTCGGCCGCTTTCACCGGGGTGCCCTCGGGCACGGCGATGTTGATGCCATCGTTGGACTTGCCGTTGGTCTTGGCGCCGTAGCTGGTGATCACCTTGCCGCGCGCCGGCCAGCGGAAGGTCGGTAGCGAGCTGGTGGTCTCGGCCGGCCGTGCCGGCTCCTCTTCCTTCTCGGGCGCCGGATTGGCCTGGGCCAGGCGGGCGGTCTGGACCGGACCGGTGGCCGTCGCGACCCGCGTTGTCGGCGCTGGCGCCGGCACGGTCGCAACCGCCTGGGGAACGGTTGCGACCGGAGCCACCGGCGCAGCTGCCGCCACGGCCCTGCCAGGGACGGTCAGCCTGGTCCCGAGCTTGAGCGGCGAAGCCTGATCGAGATTGTTGGCGCGGGCGAGCTCAGCCGCCGTCAGATGATTCTGGCGGGCGATGCTGGCGAGTGTCTCGCCGCGGTTGACGAAATGGACGGTGGACGGTGCGACGGCCGCCACCGGCTTCGGCGCGACCATTGGCGCCGCGGCAACGGGCTGGGCCGCGGGCGCAGCCGCCACCGCGCCAGGATGCGGAATGATCAGCTGCTGGCCTGGCGACAACGCACGCGGGCCCTTGTAGCCGTTGGCAGCCAGGATCTCAGCCGGCGTCACGCGGTAGCGCCTGGCGAGGATGTCGAGCGTATCGCTGGTACCGACGATGATCTTGGTGCCACTGGCAGGACGCGCGGCCGCGACCGAACGCGGCGGCACGGTGCCGGTGGTCTCGAGGCGCGGCTGGGCCGGCGGAGCATAGGAATGCGCGGGCTGTGCATAGGCCGGGGGTGCGGCGACGGCGGGCGCCGCGACGGGGACCGCAGCGGGTGGCGCATAGGACGCGACGCCGCGCCCGCCCGACGACATGCCTCCGGCGCCGCCACCAGTCGGATAGGATTGCGGAGCCCCGACCGCCGGGGGCGGCAGCGCCGAGGACGAATAGGCTGGCGCCGACGCGGGAGCCGGCGTGTAGGACTGGCTATATTGCTGGTGCTGCCGGGGCGGCTGCGCCTGCACCGACCCGGTGGAATCGGATGCAAAGGGGTTTGAAAACGGATTTTGCGTCTGCGACAGCCGCGTCGACATGTCGGCGCTGCAGCCGGCGACGCCGAACGACATCAGCGCCAACGCCGCAACTTGCGGCAGGCGGCGCGAGCGAAGCAACTCGACGGTGGCGGGCATGGTTACTCACTCGTACGCAACAAACAACGAATTCGAGTAAACACAGCCGCGGTAAATAAGCGCTTAAGCCGCGAATAAAGCGTTGTGCGGCCTGCTGATCCGCACGTTTAAAGTTCGCGCGCAATCCCCGGAATTGCCGGCACAAATCGCACGTCGACGAGCTCCTTTCGGTCGAAACGATCACCCGTTCGCGTGATCCTGACGAGCGTCTGCACCCCGTGTTGCGGCCCGACCGGCGCGATCAGGATACCGTCCGGCTCCAGCCGGTCGAGCAGGCTCTGGGGAATCTCGTCCATCGCCGCCGTTACGATGATGCGGTCGAATTGGCCGCCCCCCGGGGGCAGCGCGTAGCCATCGCCGAGCATGACCTCGACATTGAAGCAGTCGAGCCTCTCCAACCGCTCCCTGGCCTTGTCGGCCAATGTCCGGAAGCGCTCCACCGTCAGGACGTTGGTGGCCAGCCTGGACAGAATCGCGGCCTGGTATCCTGACCCCGTCCCGATTTCGAGTACACGATGGGACTTCTGCAGCTTGAGCTGCTCGGTCATGTAGGCGACGACGAAGGGCTGGCTGATGGTCTGCCCGCAGGCGATCGCCATCGCGCTGTCACGATAGGCCTCCGGGCGGTCGGCCGGCAGAACGAACTCCTCCCGCGGCACCTCTTCCATCGCGCGCAACACCGCCTGATCGCTGATCCCCCGCCGACGCAGGGTCAGCTGAAACATCATTTTCTCGGGAGGAGCAGCTGGGGGCATCGGGATGTCGGTTGGTGGGCTCGTGCGCAATTTACCTGCCGGGCGAGGGTTGCGCACCGATTTTCCGCACACCCGTCGCAACCGGATGCACCGTCATGGTCCCGGCGACGACCGCGTTCCGCACGAGGAACCAAGTCGGGTCCGGTTCGTTCACCTTATGGGCGATCGTGCCCACGCCGCACGACCGTGAAAGACGACATTGTTGACGTTGCGCCATAAGCCGTTATTTGCGAGCGTCAAATCGGGTATGGGCAAGGACTGACATCATGACTGCACCGCGGCCGCCGCGCGGCTCTGTGTTTTTGGTTGAAGACGAAGTCATGATCCGAATGATGGTCGCCGACATGCTGGAAGAGCTCGGCTACACCGTCGCGGCCGAAGCCGGCGAAATCGGCGAAGCGATGCGGCTGGCCGAGAGCACCTATTTCGACGTCGCCATTCTCGACGTCAACGTCAACGGCAAGGTCATCTCGCCGGTGGCCGATCTCATCAAGGCGCGCAACCGTCCCTTCATCTTCGCAACCGGCTACGGCTCGTCGGGGTTGCCGGAAGAATATCGCGACCGGCCGGCCCTGCAGAAGCCATTCCAGCTCGAGACGCTCGGAAAGGCGATCGACCATGCCCTGCGTGGCGCTGGGCCACAGGGGTAGAAGGCGCTTCAGCCGAGAATGTCGCTGAGCTTGCCGGAGAACGCCTCGTCCGTGCGATCCAGGCGAAGCGGGGTCACTGATACGTAGCGCGCCGCGAGAGCTGCGAGGTCCGTCCCCTCGTCGGGCACATCGAGCGAGGCAGCCCGGTCGAAGCCGATCCAGAAATAGGGGTTGCCGCGGCCGTCGCGCCGCTCATCGACTTTCAAGAAGCCCAGATTGCGCTTGCCCTGGCGGGTGACCACGACGCCCCTGACCTCTTCCGGTGCACAGGCGGGGAAGTTGACGTTGATCACTGTATTCCTCGGCACGCCGGCTTCGAGCACCTTGCGCACGATCTGCGGGCCGAATTTGAGCGCGGTGTCCCAAGACGGCTTGTCACGCGTTGCGACGCTGAATTCCTGCGACAGGGCAAACGACGGCAGACCGAGAATGGTGCCTTCGAGCGCGCCGGCGATGGTGCCCGAATAGACCACGTCCTCGGCAACGTTGCGGCCCTTGTTGACGCCGGACAGCACCACGTCGGGCAGCTTCGCCCCCAGGATATGACGGGATCCCATGATGACGCAGTCGGTCGGCGTGCCGCGCACTGCGAAATGCCGCGGGCCGACCTCACGCAGCCGCAGGGGGTCATTGAGCGAGAGCGAATGGGACACGCCGCTCTGGTCCAGTTCGGGAGCCACGATCCAGACGTCGTCGGACAGGGCGCGTCCGATCTCCTCGATCACCTTGAGACCCGGCGCATGGATTCCGTCGTCATTGGTGCAGAGAATCCGCATGGCCAACCTTCCGTCCCTCCGAAAGCATCGTTCGGGGGTGTCTTATCTGCTGTGCAGCATCGAGGCAAACCTGAGCGCGCTGCGGCACCACCCGGTCAATGCCGGATCCGCCACTGCGGCAGGAACCTGGCGAGCTGCCCTCGCGTGCCCAGCCTCAACGGTAGGCTGGATGCGCCGGGCGCTTGCTGGACAGGAGGCGCCGGCACCGCTGAAGGCTCCGTCCGCGGCACCGCCGCAAACCGGGCCCGCGCGACACTCAACGCCTTCTCGAAGTCGACGGGGTTGAACCAAGCCTGATCGCACAGCGAGTCGTGCAGGCCCTCGTCCCAGACCCTTGAGGATTCGATATCGAATGCTCCCTTCAGGCGCTGATCGACCGCCTGGATGCCGGAGCCGGTGACGGCCCATTGCCGTCCGATCCAGAAAATATCCCGATGCAGAGCCATGATGCCGGTATCTGAAAAGCAATTGCTGAACAGAACCGAGGATACGACCCGCCGGCGCGCACGCAATGGCGGCGACCTGGGCGGATGCAATTTGCCGCGGCGCTATGGCTCCGCGGTCACCACCTTGAGGCCGCCCATATAGGGCTGCAGCACATCGGGGACGGCGATCGAACCGTCGGCCTGCTGATAGGTCTCCATGACCGCGATCAGCGCACGGCCGACAGCCGTGCCCGAACCGTTCAACGTGTGCACGAAGCGCGGCTTGCCATCGCTTCCGCGATAGCGTGCATCCATGCGGCGCGCCTGGAACTCGCCGCACACCGAACAGCTGGAGATCTCGCGGAAGGCGCCGCCATCGCCCTGCCCGGGCATCCAGACCTCGATGTCGTAGGTTTTCTGCGAGGAGAAGCCCATGTCGCCGGTGCACAGCGTGATGACTCGATAGTGCAGATCGAGCCGGCGCAGCACTTCCTCGGCGCAGGCCAGCATGCGCTCGTGCTCGTCCGTGCTGGTCTCCGGCGTCGTGATCGAGACCAGCTCGACCTTGGTGAACTGATGCTGACGGATCATGCCGCGGGTGTCGCGGCCGGCGGCGCCCGCCTCGGCGCGAAAGCACGGCGTCAGCGCCGTGAGCCGCATCGGCAACTCCTTCTCATCGACGATGGACTCGCGCACCAGGTTGGTCAGGGCCACCTCGGCAGTTGGAATGAGACCCAGCCGCTCGGTCTTGAGGCGATCATCCGGCTCTGCAATCAGCTCGCCCTTCACGGCCCAGAACTGGTCGTCCTCGAATTTCGGCAATTGGCCGGTACCGAACATGACGTCGTTGCGTACCAGCAGCGGCGGATTGATCTCGGTGTAGCCGTGCTCATTGGTATGAAGATCGAGCATGAACTGCCCGAGCGCGCGCTCGAGCCGCGCCAGGCCCCTCTTCAGCACGACGAAGCGCGCGCCCGACAGCTTCGCAGCCGATTCGAAGTCCATGGTGCCAAGAGCCGCACCGAGATCATCATGCGGCTTCGGCGCGAAGGCGTAGTTGCGCCGGGCGCCGAACATGTGGCGCTCGACATTGTCGTGCTCGTCCTTGCCGTCCGGCACCTCGTCGAGCGGCAAATTGGGAATCGCCGAGAGCTCGCGCGCCAGCTCCTCATCCGCCTGCTTCGCGGCTGCCTCCAGCTCCGGCATGGTGGTCTTGAGCTTGGCGACCTCCTCCATCAGCGCCGATGCGCGCGCGTCATCCTTGGCCTTCTTGGCCTCGCCGATTTCCTTGGAGGCGGCGTTGCGCCGGGCCTGGGCCTGCTCGGAGGCCAGGATCGCCGCGCGCCGCCGCTCGTCGATGGCGAGCAGATGCGACGACAGCGGTGCCAGACCCCGGCGCGTCAGCGCCACATCGAAACCTTGCGGATTGTCACGGATCGATCTGATGTCGTGCATGGTCGTTCGGTCCTGGGAACGAAGAGTATCGGCGAGTCGCCTGGGCTCGCGGGCCGGCCTGCACTACCGCGAATGGCGCCGGATGGGAACAGGCAACGCCCTCGGATGTCCCCGAGCGCAACCGTTCTATTCGGAAGGGTCGGCCGGGAGATTCCCCGAGCCGGACGACGAGCCGGACTTGGCCGCAGCCGCCTGCTTCTCGACGATGCCGACCGCGATGATCGCGCCCTCGTAGAGCGCCAGCAGCGGCAGCGCCAGCGAGGCCTGGCTGAGCACGTCTGGCGGGGTCAGCACGGCGGCGATGATGAAGGCGATCACAATGAAATAGCGCCGCTTCTCCTTCAGCATCTGCGAGGTGACGATGCCGATGCGGCCGAGCAGGGTCAGGATGACCGGGAGCTGGAACGCGATGCCGAAGGCGAAGATCAGCGACATCATCAGCGACAGATATTCACCGACCTTGGGCATCAGCGCGATTTGCGCCGTCTCGGGGCCGCCGAGCTGCTGCATGCCCAGTGAGAAGCGCACGATCATCGGCCACACCGCAAAATAGACCAGCATGGCGCCAAGCACGAAGAAGACGGGGGTCGCTATCAAGTAGGGTAGGAAAGCATTGCGTTCGTGGCGATACAGCCCCGGCGCCACGAACTTGTAGATCTGCGTCGCGATGATCGGGAACGAGATGAAACCAGCGCCGAACATCGCGAGCTTCAACTGCGTGATGAAATATTCGAGCAGCTGGGTGTAGATGAACTTGCTGTTCTCGGCACCTGCGACCCAGACGAACGGCAGCACCAGGATGTTGTAGATCTGCTTGGCGAAAAAGAAGCAGAAGATGAAGGCCACGCCGAAGCCGATCAGCGCCTTGATCAGCCGCGACCGCAGCTCGATCAAGTGGTCCATCAACGGGGCCTTGCTGGCCTCGATATCTTCGACGGTCATGACGCTTTGGCGTCCTTCGGGCGGTCAGCTTCTGCTGACGCAGACATTTCAGGCTGTGGCTCGGGTTTGATTTCACGGACGATCGCCAGCGGCTCGCCCACGGATTGATGGACTTCAGCCTCTGCGAAGGTCTCGGCCACTGGAGGTTCGGGGGTGGTCGGGGTCATCACAGGAGGCTCGGGCGAAGCAGCAGCCACATCCGATGCGGGCGCCGGCTCGGCGGGCTTGTCGATCCCCTCGATATCGAGAGCCTTGTCGACGTCGCGCTGCAACGAGGAGATCACGCCGGTCGGGGTGAAACCGCTGGCCGCCTCGCGGACCTCATCGAAGCTCTTCTTGAGGTCGGCCATCTCCGCTTCGCGCATCGCCTCCTGGAACTGGCCCTGGAACTCCGAGGCCATCCGGCGCGCCTTGCCGATCCATTGCCCGACCATGCGCAGGACGCCCGGAAGCTCCTTGGGACCGATCGCGATCAACGCGACGACCCCAATGACGAGCAGCTCACTCCAGCCGATATCGAACATGAAACAATCCGCCTACGCGACGACGCCTCTGATCCCGCCTATCCGGGCCTGTCTGAACAGGTCCCGGTGCCGTCCCTGCGGGAGCGCGCCGCCGGCGCCTTTCACGCGCAGATCAAACGGCTTTGCTGCCGACATCCGTGCGGGTGGCCGAAGGCGTGGCGCCGTGATCGATCGACTTGACGGGCTCGGTCTTCTCCGGCGCCTTGTCGTCGTCCTGCATGCCCTTCTTGAACGCCTTGATGCCCTGCGCGACGTCGCCCATCAGATCGGAAATCTTGCCGCGCCCGAACAACAGCAGGACGACCGCGATCACGACGATCCAGTGCCAAATGCTAAGCGAACCCATCCTGCAACCCTCCAAACACCGGCGCAGCCTTCACCCGACTGCCCGTCGACGCTACCGCCGAAACCGCGTCATATCCATGGACTTGACCGCGACACTTCGCTTCTAGCATTCGATTGCGAAACATCAACACGAACGCGGCGCATCAGCCGAAAACGGCCCGCGGACAGCCCAATCTGGCCGGAAGGTAGGCGCCAACGCCCCCAAAAACAAGCACTTAAGGTCCGACAATTCGCGGCCGGACCTACGTAATAACGCGAGTGTTAACAGCCCCGGCCGCTAGCTTTGGTGCGGCGAGCCGTCGTCGTCGGTATCGCGGTCGTGCGCGTCATCGGCCGCGTCGATCTCCTCATCCGCCATGTCGACCTCGGCCTCGGCCTCTGCCTCGTCGTCTGCCTGAGCGTCGGCGTCGGCAGACAGCTCGACGAGCTCGATAACGGCCTCGTCGTCCGGCTCGACCTCGATCTGCTCGACGGCCAAGTCCACCTCGGTGATCTCGGTTTCCGCATCGGCGCCCGGCAGTTCCAGATCGCCAACGGCGACCTGCGACGAGGTGTCGTCCCGAACGGCGGCCTCAGCGGTCGCCATCTGGCCTTCGGCGACCTCGGCCGCAGCCGTGTCGGCTGCGATCGTTTCCATCTCGGCCGTTTCGTCTTCCGCGGCTTCGGCCTCGCCAGGCTCGGCCTCCACCGCCGGCGCAAGCGCCAGGTCGAGATCGCCGGGATCCAGCGGCTCCTCGTCCTCCCGCAGCGTCGGATCGTCCGATGGCGTCGGGACGGTGAAGCCGGTCGGCAGCCGGGAATCCAGCAGGCCGGTCCCCTTCAGCTCTTCCAGGCCAGGCAGATCGCCCAGGGTCTCCAGGCTGAACTGAGCCAGGAACGCATCGGTGGTTCCGAAGGTCAACGGACGGCCCGGCGTCTTGCGGCGCCCCCGCGGCTTGATCCAGCCGGTCTCCAGCAGAACGTCCAGCGTTCCCTTGGAGGTGACGACGCCGCGGATCTCTTCGATCTCGGCACGCGTCACCGGCTGGTGATAGGCAACGATGGCCAGAACTTCGATCGCCGCGCGCGACAGCTTGCGCGTCTCGGTGCTCTCGCGCGTCATCAGCCAGGCGAGGTCGCCGGCGGTACGGAAGGTCCACTTGTTGGCGACGCGCACGAGATTGACGCCGCGATTGGCGTACTCCGCCTGCAGCTGCGCCAGTGCGGCCTTGATGTCGACACCTTCAGGCATACGCTTGGCGAGCGCAGCCTGCTCGAGCGGCTCGGCCGAGGCAAACAGGAGAGCCTCGAGGATGCGCAACTCTTCGGGGCGCGCTACAGGCTCGATCGCGATCTCGTCGGGCTCTTCCATGCGCAGTTCCGCCAAGCTTGCCATGGCAGGGTCTCCTTGTTCGTTACTCAACCGTCAAGTCCGGCGCAGCCATGGCGCCGGGCTGGATCGGTGGACGCTTACGAAAGTACAGCGGCGCGAACGCCTGCTTCTGGTTCAGCTCGAGCTTGCCTTCGCGAACCAGCTCGAGGACGGCCGCAAAGCTCGATGCGAAGACGGTGGCCTTCTGTGCAGGCTCGACGACGTAGTCCAGCAGGTAGTCGTCGAGACATCCCCAATCGTCCGAGACCTCGGTCATACCGACCAGACGCTCGAGCGTGGCGCGGGCCTCAGCAAGCGACCAGACCGTGCGCTTGGCCATATGAACGGACGTGACGACCCGCGACTGCCGCTGGATGGCATAGGCCGACAGCAGGTCGAACAGGGTCGCGGTGAACTTGGGACGACGGACCTCCGCTATGGCCTCCGGGTTGCCGCGCGGGAACACGTCACGCTGGAACTGGGGCCGGTTCATCAGGCGATTGGCGGCTTCGCGGATCGCCTCCAGCCGGCGCAGCCGGTTGGCAAGTGCCGTCGCCATCTCCTCAGCGCTCGGACCTTCCTGCGCTGGCGGCTCGGGCAACAGGAGACGCGACTTCAGAAAAGCGAGCCAGGCCGCCATCACGAGATAGTCGGCGGCGAGCTCCAGCCGGATCTTGCGGGCAGCCTCGATGAACTGGAGATATTGGTCGGCGAGCGCCAGGATGGAGATCTTGGCAAGGTCGACCTTCTGCTGCCGCGCCAGCGCGAGCAGCAGGTCGAGCGGGCCCTCGTAGCCCTCGACGTCGACGACCAACGCCGGTTCGGCCTCGGCCAGCTCCGTCGTGGGACGGCCGGTTTCAAACGACAGAATTTCAGCGGTCATGCGCTAGCGGATCCCAGCCGGTTGATCAAGGCGTCGAGCTCGCGGCGCGCGGCGTCACGATCGAAGCCTGTGGGTGCCTTGCGCGCCGCAAGCGCGCGATCGGCGCGGATCAGAGCCTGCCCTTCAAGCTCAGGCGTCTCGGCGGCCACGGCCTGCATCTCGTCGAGCTTGCCGTTGCAATGCAGAACCATGTCGCAGCCAGCCGCCACGATCGCGCGCGTGCGCTCGGCGATCGATCCGGCCAACGCGTTCATGGAAACGTCATCACTCATCAACAAACCCTGGAACCCGATCCGTTTGCGAATCACCCGTTCGATCATTGTCGCAGAAGTCGTGGCCGGATGGGCGGCGTCGATCGCGCTAAACACAACATGTGCAGTCATCGCCATCGGGAGGTCGGCCAGCGGCCTGAACGCGGCGAAATCGGTTGCGTCGAGCTCCGCTTCTGGCGCGTCCACGGTCGGCAGCCGGACATGGGTGTCGGCGGTGGCCCGGCCATGCCCCGGAATGTGCTTCAGCACCGGCAGCACGCCGCCCTGCTCCAGCCCCTCCGTCACCGCCCGGGCGATCGCCGCCACCTTTTCTGGCGTCGTGCCATAGGCTCGATCCCCGATCACGGCATCGGCGCCGGCGACAGGGACGTCTGCGAGCGGCAGGCAATCCACAGTGATGCCGAGCGCGAGCAGGTCGTCGGCGATCAGGCGAGCGCTGAGCCAGGCGGCACGGAGACCTGCGGCCGAATCAAGGTCGTAGAGACGGTCGAACACCACGCCGGCGGGATAGACCGGCCAATGCGGCGGCCCCAGCCGCTGCACCCGGCCACCCTCTTGGTCGATCAGGACCGGAGCGTCGGCGCGGCCGACGCAGGCCCTTAATTCCTCAACCAGTGCAGTCACTTGGGCGGGCGACTGGACGTTGCGCTTGAACAGGATGAAGCCCCAGGGCCTGGACTCGCCGATGAACGCGCGCTCGGCGTCGGTGAGATCAGGCCCGGAGATGCCGGTAATGAAAGCCCGCATGGTCATGCGGGCCGCATAGACCCCGCCTCGGGGGCGGTCAAGCAGGCCTTAATTGTTGCTAAACGGGAAACACTGTCCGCCGGCAGTTTTCAACGATCCGCACATCTTGTTGGCCTCTTCCTTCGTCGCGAAGGGCCCGACGGCTGCGCGGTACCTGACGCCGCCCTTCTCACCCAGATCCATCCGCTTGATGATCGGCTCATATTTGCCCAGCACGGCGCCGTACTTGTCCTGCACCGCCTTGTAGGACGACATCGCCTCCGCCTCGCTGGCCTGCGACGAGATCGAGACCAGGTAGCCGCCGGTACGATCGGTCTGGGTCTGCTCGGTGACCGGCACGGCCGCGGCGATGCGCGCCGGTGCGGCCGGCTGCGGTGTCAGCGGCATCGGGCTGTCGTTGGCGGCCGACGCGTTGGCGTTGGCCGGCGACTTTCGGCCCTTCGGCGTCGCCGCCGGCTTGGTTGCAGGCGTCGCCGGCATCGGCGGATCAGCCGCAGCGGCCTGATTGCCCCCCGTCACGGACAGCGTCTTGATCGGACGCGGATCGCTGTTGGGCAAAATGCCGTTGGCGTTGGCCATCTGCGACATCGGGGCCGCCCCGGCGCTGACCGGCGGCGGACCCGCATTCTGGTTCATCTGCGGGAACACCACGCGCGGATTGCCGCCGCGGGCGTTCAGATCCATCGGCGTCTCCTCGCGGGACACGAGCTTCTCGCCGCCGTCATTGCCGAGCAGACGATCCGGCACCTTCGGCGTCGGATCCTGCTGGGCCATGATCTTGGTCGGACTGTTGTCGGCGCGAATGATCGGCGGCTCGCCGGTACGGCCGGACGAGATGTAGGTCTTGTAGCCGTAGGCGCCGCCGGTGCCGACCACCGCAAGGGTCAGCACCGCGAGCACGGTGCTCATGCCGCTGCGCCGCCGCGGCCGCTCCTCTTCCTCGCCCTCGTCGTAACCGTCCTGATAGCCGTATTGGCCGTCCTGGAAATCGTTGTCGCCCTGAAACCCCTGCTGTCCCGAGCCCATCTGCCCGAACAGCGCATCGTCATAGCGCGAGGAGTCCGGCTCGTTGTCGTCGAAGCCGTTGTCGCGGTTGTAGTCGCGGTCATTCTCGGCGAACCCGTGGCGCGATTCCCCGACGCTGTAGTCGAGCTTGGACAACTGATCGGCGAACTCCGCGTTCGGATAACCCTGCTGCTGCCGGGGAGCGGGCGCGGGCGCGAAATCCTGGTCCGGGAAACCCGGCTGGCCGCGCGGATCCTGATAGCCCGCCGGAAAGGCCGGCGGTGCAGGCGCGGGCTGCGGCGGCTCGCGGCCGATGTCGGCGAAGGGGTTGGCGGCGGCAGGCTGGGCACGTTGCATCCAGGCCGGAGCGCCGGCCGGAGGCATGCCGGGAACCGGCTGTTCCGGCGCGGGCGCCGCGGGGCGCGCCATCGGACGCGGTTGAGATTGCGGAGTTGCCCGGCCCGAGGCGGCAAAAGGATCGTTCTGCCCGATCAGGCGAGCGAGTTCGGCGAGCGGATCGGCATCGGCCTGCTGGTTTCCACCACGGCCAAAACCATCAGCGGGAAAGGGTCTGTCCTGGTAACGATCAGCCATCGTGATGAAGCGTCCCTGCGGGTGAGCCGCATATGCGTCCTAAGGCGGACCCTGCCAGATTGAGGCCCCCAACTGAAGTCGTGTGTTTCCCCCAATCAGCGCATTGCATCAGGAGCATTAACGCCCAAGATCGCAAGTCCCGACGCCAGAACCGAGACGACGCCCTGAACCATGGCCAAACGTGCCTTGGTCAATTCTGCATCATCATCGATAATGAAGCGTAAATAGGGCAAATCCCGCCCCCGCGTCCAGAGGGCGTGAAATTCGCTTGCAAGTTCATACAGGTAGAAGGCGATCCGGTGCGGCTCATGCGCCAGCGCTGCGCTCTCCACCGTACGTGGGTACAGTGCCAGGCGTTTCAAGAGGTCGTGTTCGGCCGAGTCGGAGAGTTTTTCGAGGTTGGCCTCGCGGAGGAACGCTAACCGCGCGCCCTCGTCCTCCGGCAGGTCCTGGAGGCTCTCCCGCGCATTGCGAAAGATCGAATGCCCCCGCGCGTGGCCATACTGGACATAGAACACGGGATTGTCGCGCGACTGCTCGATGACCTTGGCGAGGTCGAAATCGAGCACGGCGTCGTTCTTGCGGTAGAGCATCATGAAACGGACCGCATCGCGCCCCACTTCATCAACAACTTCCCGCAAGGTGACGAAGTCGCCGGAGCGCTTCGACATCTTCACCGGCTCGCCATTGCGCAACAGCTTGACGAGCTGCACGACCTTGACGTCGAGCACGGCCTGTCCGGCCGTCACCGCTTTCACCGCCGCCTGCATGCGCTTGATGTAGCCGCCGTGATCGGCGCCGAACACGTCGATCAGGTCGGCGAAGCCGCGCTCGAACTTGTGCCGGTGGTTGGCAATGTCGGAGGCGAAATAGGTGTAGCTGCCGTCCGACTTGATCAGCGGCCGATCAACGTCGTCGCCATAGGCCGTGGCGCGGAACAGAAGCTGCTCGCGATCCTCCCAATCCTCCACCGGCGCGCCCTTGGGCGGCGGCAGACGGCCTTCATACACGTCGCCCCGCTCGCGCAGGAACTCGATCGTGTCGGCAACCTTGTTGGTGCTGCCTGCAATCAGCGAGCGTTCCGAAAAGAACACGTCATGACGGATGTTGAGCGCGGCGAGATCATCCTTGATCTCGGCCATCATCATCGCGATCGCCTTGTCGCGCACGATCGGCAGCCACTCGGTCTCAGCGAGCGCCTTGAGCTTGTCGCCGTGCTCGGCCGCGAGCGCCTGCCCGACCGGCTTGAGATAGTCGCCGGGATAGAGCCCTTCCGGAATGGCGCCGATGTCCTCGCCGAGCGCCTCGCGATATCTGAGGAAGGCGGAGCGCGCGAGTACGTCGACCTGCGCGCCGGCGTCGTTGATGTAGTACTCGCGCGTGACATCGCGGCCGGCGAACTGCAGCAGGCTGCATAGCGCATCGCCGAACACCGCGCCGCGGCAGTGCCCGACATGCATCGGCCCGGTCGGATTGGCCGACACGTACTCGACGTTCACCTTCGGCGCGCCGGGCACCGGCGCAACGCGGCCGTAGGCGGCGCCTTCGCGCAGGATCGTCGCCAGCGCCTTCGCCCAAACCGTCGGCTGCAAAGTGAGATTGATGAAACCCGGACCGGCGACGTCGACCTTCGCCACCAGCGCATCTTCGCGCAGGCGCTGGGCGATCTGCTCGGCGAGATCACGCGGCTTGGCCTTCGCCTCCTTGGCGAGCACCATCGCCGCGTTGGTGGCCATGTCGCCATGGCTCGGGTCGCGCGGCGGCTCGACGACCACGCGCGAAAAATCGATGCCCTCGGGCCAGCCGCCATCCTTGGCGAGCGCGGCGCAGATCGCGTGCACGCGGGCCAGCATGTCGGCGAAAAGATAGGGGGTGGACGCTTGTTCAACCATGCCGCCGCCTAACGCAAATCCGGAGTCGAGTCAAAAAGCCGGTGGTGCTCCGTTAAGGCGAAACGGTCCGTCATTCCGGCGATAAAATGGCCGATGCGGCGAGCCCGATCGCCCTCGCCGTCGCAACCGTCCAGCCAGCCCGCGGGCAGCGTCGAACCGTCCTCATGGTAGCGGCCGTACAGGTCGGCGACGATGCGCTCGGCGTCGCGCATCACCCGCATCACCCGCTCATGGCGGTACATCCGCTGCCAGAGAAACCCCTTGATGGTCGCCTCATGCTCGGCCACATCGGCCGGAAATGCCACCAGCGGCCCGCTGTGCCGCCTGATGTCGTGAGGCGACATCGGCTGCGCCCGCGCGATCCGGCGCTCGGCCTCGGCCGCCACGGCGGCGATCAGGTAGGAGATCAGCTCGCGCACCAGCTCGGCGCCGCGCCGGATCGGATCGAGCGCCGGATATTGGCGATCGATCTCGGCGATCATCGCGGCCAGCAGGGGAATTTCCTTGAGGTCGTCGACCGTGAACAGGCCGGCCCGCAGCCCGTCGTCGATGTCGTGGGCGTCATAGGCGATGTCGTCCGCGAGCGCCGCGACCTGGGCCTCGAGCGAGGCGTAGCTCCACAGCTCCAGGTCGAACCGGGTATTGAACTCGGCGATTCCCGGCGGGATCGGCTCCTGCAACGGCCCGTTGTGCTTGACGATGCCCTCGAGCGATTCCCAGGTCAGGTTGAGTCCGTCGAAATCCGGGTAGCGCTGCTCGAACGACGTGACGATGCGCAATGTCTGGGCATTGTGGTCGAAGCCGCCATGGTCCGCCATGCAGCGGTTCAGCGCGCGCTCGCCGGCATGGCCGAACGGCGGATGGCCGAGATCATGCGCCAAGGCCAGCGTCTCCGTCAGGTCCTCGTCGAGGCCGAACTGCCGGGCCAGCGCGCGGGCGATCTGGGCCACTTCCAAAGAATGGGTCAGGCGGGTGCGGTAGTGGTCGCCTTCGTGGAAGACGAACACCTGGGTCTTGTGCTTCAGCCGGCGGAAGGCGGTCGAATGGATGACGCGGTCGCAATCCCTGCGGAACGCGCTGCGGGTCCGGGACGGCGGCTCGGCGAACAGGCGGCCCCGGCTGCGATCGGGATCGCAGGAATAGGGAGCGCGGGGGGCAGCCATTCCGACCGACACGGGCGATTGTTCCTTTTGCGGTTTGATTCCTCGGCGGAGCCCACTTAACTATGGGGAGCGCCCGGCACCAAATGAATAGGGCATGACGCGCTACCTCGGAGACCTCCTGCCATGACTGATGCCTCGACCGGCCCCGTCACCATCAGCGAACGCGCCGCCCGCCGCATCGGAGAGATCCTCGGCAAGGAGAGCGCCGGCGCGATGCTGCGCATCTCGGTCGAAGGCGGCGGCTGCTCCGGCTTCCAGTACAAGTTCGACATCGACCGCGCCAAGGCCGACGACGATCTCGTTATCGAGCGCGATCGCGCGGTCGTGCTGGTCGATCCGGCCTCGGTGCCATTCCTCGCCGGCTCGGAGGTGGATTTCGTCGACGACCTGATGGGCGCCTCGTTCCGGGTCAATAATCCCAACGCCACCGCCTCCTGCGGCTGCGGCACCAGCTTCTCGGTCTAGCGTCCCCTCGTTGTCGGCTCAGGCCTCCGCCGTCGCAGCCGGGACATCTGACGGCGCAAGCGCCGGCGCCTCGACGTTTGGCGCGGGCGTTCCGATCGCCTTCAGCATTGCCGCCACCATGGCCGGCTTGCGCAACGGCTTGGCCAGAAAGTCGGTCATGCCGGCCTCGCGGCATTGCTTGATGTCGTCCGGGAAGGCGTTCGCGGTCAGCGCGATGATCGGCAGCTCGGCGAGCCGTCCACCCTTGGCCCGGATGGCCCGGGTCGCGGCGATGCCGTCCATTTCCGGCATGCGAACGTCCATCAGCACGAGGTCGAACTCCTGTTCGTCGGCCGCCTTCACCGCCTGCACGCCATCCGGAACGATGCATTTATCGACCGGGAACTCCTGCAGCATCTTCGACACAACCATGCGGTTGGTGGCGTCGTCCTCGGCGATCAGCACGCGCAAGGGACGGCCGAGTGCCTCGATCCGTGCCTTGAGGTCGCCGGCGCCGACCCGGTCGCCGCGCTGATCGGACACCTGCTTGTCGCTCCACGGCAAGGTCAGGCTGAAGCGGAAGGTCGAGCCTTCGCCCTGCACCGACGACACCGCGATGACCCCGCCCATCTGCTCGATGATCCGCCGGGAGATCGCCAGCCCGAGCCCGGTGCCGCCGAAGCGGCGGTTGATCGAGGCATCGGCCTGGGCGAAATCCGTGAACAGCTTGCCGACCCGATCGGCGGGAATGCCGATGCCGGTGTCGGAGACGCGCCACTCGATCGTCGCCCTGTGGTCGTCGCGCGTGCGGCAGGCCACGGCGATGGTGATGCCTCCCTGCTCGGTGAACTTCACCGCGTTGGACGCAAGATTGATCAGCACCTGACGAATGCGCGCCACGTCGCCCTTGAGCGCCGGCGGCAGCTTCGGATCGATATCCGCATTGACCAGCAGGCTCTTCGATTTCGCGTTGACGCCCATGATGGCGGTGACCGCCTCGACCAGCGCCGCCGGCGAAAAATCCACCGTCTCGAATTCGAGCTTGCCGGCGTTGAGCTTGGACAGATCGAGGATGTCGTTGAGGATGCGCTGCAGGTTGTCGCCGGACTCGCGGATCGTCATGACCGCGTGACGCTGCTCGTCGTCGAGCTTGGTCTCCAGCAAGGTCGAGGCGAGCCCGAGCACGCCGTTCATCGGCGTGCGGATCTCGTGGCTCATCATCGCCAGGAAGTCGGATTTGGCACGGCTTTCGGCTTCCGCCTGCTCGGCCCGCCAGCGCTCGGTGACGTCGCGGCCGAAGCCGCGATAGCCTGCGAACTTGCCCTCGTGATCCCGCGCCGGCCGCGCCGTCAGCGCCCAACGGCGGCGCTCGCCGCCAGCCACCACGACATGGATCAGAATTTCCGGGATCGACAGCCGCTGCGCCATGCGATCGGCCAACGTCTTGAGCGTCGCCGTATCGGTCGGGCAGAGATATTTCAGCGTATCGATCAGCCGCTCGCCCTTGAGCTGATCGAGCGGAAGCTGGGCCACGTCGGCGAAACGCTGCGGCGCGTCGATCAGCCGGCCCTCGGCATCGGTCTGCCACAGCCAGCTCGCGGCGTTCTCCTGGAATTCCTTCAGGAGCAGCGAGATCGTCTCGTTCTGGCGCTCGTGCCGGATCTGCGCCTTCAGGTTCTCCAGGAACACGTTGCCGTGCGACACCAGGTGCCGCACCATGAACGACGTGTAGAGCAGCAGGAACACGACGAGCACGAGATAGGTCGCGCCGCCGCACAGAAACAGCGAGCCCACCGAGGCGAGCATCAAGGTCCAGGTGTAGGCGAGACCAGCCCGCGGCACGCTCGACATCGCGAACGCGCCACCGGAGATCATCCCGGTCATCAGCGAACCCACGATGATCTGCAGATGCGGATCGACCTGCGGCATCACGATCAGCGGCAGCGATCCCCAGATCGTCGCCAAGAAGAACGCCTGCAGCGTCATCCGGGAGATGGCGCGCTCGGACGCCTCCTGCGGCCGCGACTTGCGCGCGCGCCACCAGCCGCGCAGCGCCATGCCGCCGGCCACGCCGATCGCAGTGCCCCACGCGATGAGGAAGAGATTGGAGACGGTGTTCCAGAACACGCCGAGAATGATGGCCGCGTTCGCGAAATTGATGCCGATTGTCACGGGGACGAGGCGCGCGACGGCATCGACCTGCCGCGCCCGGATGCGCCGGCGATCGCGCTCGGTGAGCGCTTCGTCGTCGAGACCCTCGATGGCGCCGAAGCCGCCGATCCAAAGGAAGAACGCGCCCAGCGGACTGGCGCTTGCGGTTCGCTTCGAACTCGTGGGATCCCCAGGCCAATTCATGAGGGCGCGATGCTTTCCTTGTGGTCCCTTGCCATGCCTGATCGGCTGCTTCAGCCGCGTTAATTGTTCCGCCCGTAGAATTACGGAAACTCCGAATGCCCGCGCTGGCAGCGCCGGATGCAACTCATCGTTCCCGCGGCACGATGTGCCCGAGTCATGATCGTCCGTTTCCCCCTCGTTCAGGTCGAGGGCGCAGGGAATGCCGGGCGCTGGCCGCAACCCATGGCCCGCCTGCAGAAAGAAAGCAGGCGGCAGTCACCACAGGTCCAGCCGGTCAACCGGCATTCCCTGCACGACGGCTCTACGCCTTATACGCATTCTCCCCGGGGACCGGGCTGTCTTGCCCCCGTGACCGGCGGATCATCGTCACCACCGGCGTGGCCTCAGCGTCGGGAGACCAGGACCATGCGATTTCGGCGTGCGCCCTGTGCCGTTCGTCCGCACGGCATCACGCCATGCTGCGGCCCACGACGCCCATCGCATCCCACCCCGCGTGTCGTGACGATCGCGATACGCCCCTCGTGCCGGGGCGGGACGGCGACATAGGAGCATGAATTCTGTAAAAGCGAAACCACGATATTTTTCGCACCGGGACTGGACAGGGCAAATCAGCTTGAAGGCGCTCGTGAAATTAATCTCTCGGCGCACGCTATTCGACGCCGGCTGCGCCCAATTGGCATCGCCAACATGGGTCATGCGGTGGATCGATTTGCCCGACGTGCACGCGGGACCGCAATCACCACGTCGTTGTTCGCTGATCCCTCACAGCACCGCGCCGGAGGCGTAGGCACTGGCCCAATGCGGAAAACCGTTTTCGGCGGCACGCGCCGCCGCGTGATCCCAGTCATAGGTCAGCGCCAGCAGGTCGGCCTGCCAATGTCCGCGTCGCTCGGTCAGAACCGCGTAGCGCGCGTGCGGCGAGCGATGTTCGAGCTGGGCTGCGATCGGGATGTCGCCGAACACCGGGCAGCCGACGCTGCCGGGGTTGATCACCAGCGGCCCACGGGGCACCTGCACCACCGCCTGCCGATGGCTGTGGCCGCACAGGACCAGCGTGGCACCGCCGATGTTGGTGAGACGTGAGATGAGCACGTCGCGGCGCGCCGGGACGTAGCGGCCATCGTCCAGCATCTCTTCGAGCAGGAGGGCACAGTCATCGTCTGGCGTGCCATGCACAGCGAGGATGCCATGCTCCAGCGCGATCCGCGCCGGCAGGGCATGCAACTGGCGTCGCTGCTCAGGCGTGACCGCCGCACGCGCGAAGCGGCCGGCCGGCGACAACTTCTCCTCCGGCCATTCCTCGATCCAGCGGTCATGATTGCCGCGCACCGTCGGCAGCGCCAGGGATTGCAGCAGATCGAACGTCTCCCGCGGCCACAGCGGGCTGGTCACGCAGTCGCCAAGATTGACCGTGGCGTCGACGCCGCGCATCTTGATGTCCGCGAGCACCGCCTCCAGCGCCGGCAGATTGCCATGCACGTCGGAAATCACAGCCAGCCGCATTGTCGCCCCCTCGCAGTCCCGTCTCTCTTCAGTCGCGTGAGGTAGAACTCTAGCATCCTCGTCATTGCGAGCGAAGCGAAGCAACCCAGAGTCCTTGGCGGCCCTGGATTGCTTCGCATCGCTCGCAACGACGGTGGAGACGCCGGATGAACTAGAGCGCGGCGCCTCCTCGCTCCATCTATACTGCAGCGGAAGCGGTGGCCTCGGCGCCTACGACGCTGAGGCGTCGCTGCGCGTCTTCAGCTCCCATGCAGCCACATCCTTGCCGTCAGCCCCCGCAGGCGGGCATCCAGTACGCCGCGGTCCATCGGTATCGCCACAACCGCCTCGGCGCACTGGATCGCCCGGTCGAGCCCGGCGAAGACAGTCGCGTTTGTCGCGAGGGCACTGCTCCCTTGGTGGTTGCGAAAATTCCCTCACTGCAGCGCCCCGATCGCGAACACATCCGCGCGCTCGATGATCAGGTCGCGGAACAGGCGGGCGCGGTGCGACATCCATTGCGGGTCGGGATAGACGACGTGAAGCGGCAGCGACGGAACGTCGTAGTCGGGTAGCAGATGGATGAGCCTGCCTGACGCAATGTGTTGAACCGCGCACCAGTCCGGCAGCACGGCGGCGCCGAGGCCTTCCAGCGCCGCCAGGGTCATGATGTCGGCGTCGTCGCAGGTGAGCGAGGGCGTGATGCCGACGACGTGGCGGCCGGTTTCGGATTCGAGGCTCCACTCGTTCTTCGGCGACAGCCGCGAATAGGTCACGCAGGGGAGCTGGCGCAGATCATTGGGCAACCGCGGCGGGCGGTGTCTTGCGAGCAGCGATGGCGCCGCAACCAGCAGCCGCTTGACCGTGCCGACGCGCCGCGCGACCAGCGAGCTGGAGCTGAGCACGCCGATGCGGATGGCGAGCTCCGTCCCGGTCTCCACGAGGTCGACGAACTGCTCGGTGAAGCGGATGTCGAGCCGCACCTCGGGATAACGGCGGCCATATTCGGCGAAGACGTCGCTGAAGAAATGGCGGCCGAACGAGGTCGGCACCGTCATCCGCAAGGTGCCCGAGGGCGCGCCGACGCGCTTCGGCGACGGCATGCCCGCGCTCTCGAACAAGCTGACGATGTCCTTGGCGAGCTTGAGGACGCGATCGGCCTCGGCTGTCGGCCGGAGCTTGCGCGTGGTGCGGACGAACAGGCGACAGCCGAACTGCTCCTCCAAGAGCGCGATGCGCTTGGTGATCGCCGGCTGTCCCAGGCCCAGATCGGCCGCGGCCTGGGTGAAGCTGCCGGCTTCCATGACGCGGATGAAGGTCTGCAGCGCGTCGATCCGGTCCATCCATTCCTCCCCGGAATGAGTTTTATTCTCGTCATTCCGTATACGTCAGGAGGCGGGCCGGTCTAGCCTCTCAAAAAATCAAACGGAGGGAGACCATGGAGAAGTCGATTGGCATCGTCGGGGCCGGCATCGGCGGGCTGCACCTGGCGCTGTATCTGCAGAAGAAAGGCATCCAGGCCACGGTTCTGACCGACCGCGAGCCGGAACAGTATGCTGCAACGCGGTTGATGAACACGGTGGCCCATCACGGCATCACCGTGGCGCGCGAGAACGAGCTCGGCGTGAACCACTGGGACAGTCCCGAATTCGTCTATCACCACCACGATCACTACTTCAATTTCCCCGGCAGCCCCCTGCTCTTTCGCGGGGCCTTCAAGCAGCCGAGCCGCGCGGTCGACTACCGGATCTACCTGCCGGCGCTGATGAAGGATTTCGAGGACCGCGGCGGCGCGATCGAATATGCCAGCATCCAGGACGACGACATTCCGGCGCTGGTGGCGCGCTTCGACCTGCTGGTGGTATCGACCGGCAAGGGCGCGCTGGGGCGGATGTTCAGCCACCGGCCGGAGCTGTCGCCCTACAACCAGCCGCAGCGCCTGCTCTGCGTCGGCCTCTATGACGGCGTCGACCACGGCAGCCCCGAGGGCGACGATCCGCGCGGCGTGACGCTGTCGGTCTCTCCGGGCCATGGCGAGATGATCGTGATTCCGACGCTCACCTTCGGCGGCATGAAGACGGCGCTGCTGATGGAGAACATTCCCGGCGGTGACATGGCCGAGCTGGTGTCGCTCAACTACGACGCCGATCCCTCAGCCTTCCGGCAGACGCTGCTCGACAAGCTGGAGAAGCACCATCCGCACACCTACAACCGGATCGACACGCACCGCTTCGATCTGCAGCCGCTGGACCTCTTGCAGGGCGCCGTGGTGCCGACCGTGCGGCGCTCCTCGGTCACCTTCGACGACGGCAAGATCGCGATTGCGCTCGGCGACGTGCACTCCGTGGTCGATCCGATGATGGGCCAGGGTGCCAACATGGCCTCCTATGCCGCGTTCGAACTCGGCAAGGCGATCACCGAGGCGGTGGCGTTCGACGACCGCTTCGTCGAGACGGTCGATCGCGCGCGCGAGAACCGCGTGCTCGCCGCGGCGCGCTGGACCAACCTGATGCTGCAGCCGCCGTCGGAGGCGATGGGCCGGCTGATCTTCACCATGGCGCAGGATCGCGGGCTCTGCGACGAGTTCACCGACAATTTCAACTACCCGGAGCGGCAGTGGGACCGGCTGGCGAGCGAGCGGCGCATTCATGCCTGGATCGACGAGCGGACGCGGCTCGCGGCGTGAGGCGTGATGACGGAGAGCGGCCGATGAGCCATCATCCCGATGCCGCGGGTTTTCGCGCAGCCGCGTCGCGGTTCTCCACCGGCGTGACCGTCGTCACCAGCAGCGATGGCGACGGCGCGCCGGTCGGCATGACCGCCAACAGTTTCACCACGGTCTCGACGCAGCCGCCGACGGTGCTGGTCTCGCTCAAGCGCGGCCGCACCTGGCAGGCGGTGAGCGCGTCCGGCCGCTATGCGGTGAATGTGCTCGCGGCCGATGATGTCGCGATCGGCCGGCATTTCGCCGGCGCGGCCCTCGCACAGGGCGCGCCTGCCTTGGACGCGCGTGACGGCTTCTTCCTGCTGCCGGCGGCCATCGCGCAATTCGGCTGCGAGGTCGTGAGCACGGTCGAGATCGCCGACCACACGGTGTTCATCGGCGAGGTCCGCTGGTGCCGCCACCAGGACGGCCTGCCGCTGGCATTCTACGCCAGCCGGTTTCGCAATGGGCTGGGCGCGGAGATATTGCCAAGCGACGGGCTGGCGTATCCGGCGGAGGGGTGGACGATCTGATCGTGGTGCGCGGTGGGCACGGCGCTGCGCGCCTTTGCCCACCCTCCAAGTCAGTGGAAAATCTGATGCGGTCCGCCGGGACGACTTAGTGAGCCAAACATCGTCACATTGAAGACTGCGGGTCCGGCACAGTCGTGAGGCTCAACCGCCGATCGGTCCGGGGTCGATGCCCCCCGTTGTGGCGGCTCCAGAATGACCGGAGCGCGGCCACGTGACGATCGAACCTAATTTTACTTCCCGTCCGGCGTCGTCGTCAAATGGATCGGCACTGCAGGCACGAGGCCTCAGGCTGATGATCCACAGCAGTTCCGCTCGTCCTGGACTAGCGACGCTCGTTCAGCATCGGGAAGCCGCGCCGATGCCAGACCGGATAGGCCGCCGGCGTGTCGTTCGCGGCGTCGAGCGTGGCCACCTGCTCCGCCGTCAGGCTCCAGCCGACCGCGCCGATATTCTCGATCAGCTGGCTCTCGTTGCGGGCGCCGACGATGATGGTCGCGACCGTCGGGCGCTGCAGCAGCCAGTTCAGCGCCACCTGCGGAATGTTGCGCCCGCCTGTGATTCCCACGCCATCCGCCTTGACCGGAGTGGTCGCGGCTTGATCTAACCGGGGCCGTTTCTCCTTCCCCCCGGGAACCTCAAGCCAATGCGTATCGCCACTTGGAACGTCAATTCGGTCCGGCAGCGGATCGATCACCTCCTGACCTGGCTCAAGGAATGCTCCCCGGACATCGTCTGCCTGCAGGAGATCAAGTGCACGGACGACGCATTCCCAAGGCTCGAGATCGAGGCGCTCGGCTACAACGTGGTGACGCACGGCCAGAAGACCTTCAACGGCGTCGCGCTGTTGTCGAAGCTGCCGTTCGACGAAACCAAGTCCGGGCTCGACGGCGATGCCGAGGACGTGCATGCGCGGTTCCTGGAGGGCGTGGTCAGCCTCAAGAGCGGGGTGGTGCGCATCGCCTGCCTCTACCTGCCCAACGGCAACCCGCCGAACACGGAAAAATATCCCTACAAGCTCAAATGGATGTCGCGGCTTCGTGACTACGCGCGTGAGCGGCTGAAGACCGAGGAGCCGCTGATCCTCGCAGGTGACTTCAACGTGATCCCCGCTGCCGCCGACGTCTCCAACCCCGAGGCCTGGGTCGAGGACGCGCTGTTTCGCCCGGAGACGCGCGAGAGCTTCCAGTCGCTGCTCGGCCTCGGGCTCACCGACGCGCTGCGCGCCGTCACCGATGCGCCGGGGCAGTACACGTTCTGGGACTATCAGGCCGGCGCCTGGCAGAAGAACGCGGGGATCCGGATCGATCACCTGCTGTTGTCGCCGCAGGCCAGCGACCGGCTGGTCGAGGTCGGCATCGACAGCTATGTCAGGGCCTGGGAGAAGCCGTCGGATCACGTGCCGGTGTGGGCCGATTTCGATCTCGAGACGGCGTAACTCGAGGACGGTCCATGACAATCTACACACGGCGGCAATTGTTTCCGCTCGCAATCGTGCCGCTGCTGGCGGCGAAGCCGGTGCTTGCCGCCGACCTGCAGGCCACCATCGCCGGCATCGAAGCCGACAGCGGCGGGCGACTCGGCGTGGCGCTGCTGGACACCGCGAGCGGGGCGCTCAGCGGCCATCGGCTCGACGAGCGTTTCCCGATGTGCAGCACCTTCAAGGCGCTGCTGGCGGGCGCGATCCTCACCAAGGTCGATGCCGGCACCGAGCAGCTCTCGCGCCGCATTCCCATCGCGCAAGGAGACATCCTGTCCTACGCGCCGGTCACCAAGGCCTATGTGGGGACGTCGGGCCTGTCGGTCGGCGAATTGTGCGAGGCGACCGTGACGCTCAGCGACAACACGGCGGCGAATCTGCTGCTGGCGAGCCTCGGCGGCCCCGCCGGCCTGACCCGCGCCATCCGCGGCTTCGGCGACGCCATCACCCGGCTCGACCGCATCGAGCCTGCGCTCAATGAAAGCGTGCCCGGCGATCCCAGGGACACCACGACGCCCGCGGCGATGGCGCAGACCTTGGCGAAGCTGACGACCGGCACGGCGCTGTCGGCGGCATCGCGCGACATCCTGAATGGCTGGCTGATCGCCTGCAAGACCGGTGGCGCCAAGCTGCGCGCCGGCCTGCCCGGCGAATGGCGCATCGGCGACAAGACCGGCGCGGGCGAGCGCGGCAGCAGCAACGATGTCGCTGTGATCTGGCCGACAGGGCGCGCGCCGGTCGTCGTGAGCAGCTATCTCACCGAAACCAAGGCCAGCGACGACAAGCGCAACGCGGTTCACGCAGCGGTCGGCCGAGCCGTCGCCGGCGCGCTCGGGGCCTGAGCCTCGCGATAGATCGCGGCGATCGCGTCGAATCCGGTGCGCAGCTGGCGCATCTGGCGGCCCGCGAGGCGCACGCCGAGACCGGCGCTCTCCGGCAGCAGGCTTGCCGCGGCGTAGAGGCCGTCGATGCAGGACAGCGCATCGGCGAGACGCTGGCGGAGCGCGGTGAGATCGTTCGTCAGCGGCAGCATCAGCACGGCCGAGCCGAATGCGCGATGACCGTTGAAGACGGCGACATCAGGATCGCGCAGCTGCATGCGGTCGATGAGGAGCGGCGCCTCGCCCGTCCGGCGCACGACGAGCGCGGAGTCGAGCTCGCGGAACAAGCGCCCCTGCCCGTCCGGATCATGCATCGTGAAGGCGTCGGTCACGAGGGCCAAAGCATCGGCGGCGCAGTGCAGTTCGAGCACCTGGCATAACGCAGCCCCGGGAAACAGAATACGCGGCTCCGGCCGATAATCGAGCCTGGCGCCGGTCTCGACCCGGAGCAGCACCTGCTCCATGGCACGTGCGCCCGGCTCGGCGCGATGGACTGAGGTGGCGCCCTGCGTGGTCACGCAAACGGCTGCACCCGCATGGAGCGTGAAGCGCTGCGTCAACCGGTCCTCGCCATGCACCGCGCCACTGCCGGTCTGCAGGATCACGCTGAGCAGGTCCGGCCGCTCGGCATCGGTGTGAAAGCTGCGTGTCAGCACGAACGGCCACGCGAACAGCCGGCGGTCGATCACCGTGCGGCCGCCGCGGCGAACGAAGGAGAGATCGAGCCGCGGCGGCTCTGGGGCTGAAGCGCTCACGTGCGGAACAGCACCTCGCGCTCGAGCAGATCGACGATCGCATCAATACCCTCGCCGCGTCGGCAGTTGGTCAAGAGCACCGGACGGCCGCCGCGCACCTCGGCCGCTTCGCGCTGCATGCGATCGAGATCGACGCCGACATGCGGGGCAAGATCGACCTTGTTGATGACCAGGAGATCGGCGCGGATCACGCCGGGGCCGCGCTTGCGCGGGATGTCGTCGCCGCCGGCGACGTCGATCACGAACATCCAGAAATCGGTGAGGTCGCGCGAGAAGGTCGAGGCGAGATTGTCGCCGCCGCTCTCCAGCAGGATCAGCTCGACGCCGGGAAAGCGCCGCTCCAATTCGTCGGCGGCCTCGATGTTGAGCGTCGGGTCCTCGCGGATCACGGTGTGCGGACAGGCGCCGGCTTCGACCGCCGACACGCGCGCCGGGTCGATCAATCCCGAGCGGCGGACGCGCTCGGCATCCTCGGCGGTGACGAGATCGTTGGTGATGACCGCGATGTCGATGCCGCGCGCCTGCAGCGCCGGGATCAGGCGCTCGACCAGAGCGGTCTTGCCGGAGCCGACCGGACCGCCGATGCCGACGCGCGCGGCGGTCATCGGCGCATCGGTGCGGGTGAGAGCGAGACGGCTCATCGCAGCATGAACCTCCTCGCGAGCGGCACGGTCGTCGCAGGCGGGCACATCAGCAGCTTGCCGTCGGCACGGACCTCGAAGGTCTGCGGATCGACCTCGACATGCGGCATCGCCGCGTTGCGGACCATGTCGGTCTTGCGCAGCCGGCGCACGTTCTTGATCTGCACGGTCTCACGGCCGAGCCCAAGCTTGGCGCGGATGCCGACGTCGACCGCGAGCTTCGACATGAAGTTGACGCCGAGCCGCTGTGGCGCTGCGCCGAGCGCACCCCACATCCGCTTCTGGATCATCGGCTCGGAGAGACCCAGACTGCCATTGCCGTCGCCCATCGCGGCCCACACCGGGAAGCCGTTCTTGATCACCATGTAGGGCTTGAGGCCGAACGAGGCGCGCGGCCACAGCACGAGATCGGCCATCTTACCGACCTCGATGGAACCGACGACATGATCGATGCCGACGGCGATGGCGGGATTGATCGTGAGCTTGGCGACGTAGCGCTTGATGCGCTCATTGTCGGCGCGCGCGGTGGTCTCCTCGGGCAGCCGACCGATGCGGTCCTTCATCACGCTGGCGAGCTGCCAGCATTTGGCGACGTTCTCGGCGAGACGTCCCATGCCTTGCGTGTCCGTGCCGAAGATCGAGATCGCGCCCATGTCGTGCAGGAAATCCTCGGCCGCCATCGACTGCGCCCGCACCCGCGCCTCGCCGAACATGACGTCTTCGGGCGCGTTGTAGTTGAGCTGATGACAGATCATCGTCATCGGCACGCCCTCCTCCATGCCGTAGGAGGTGTAGGGATTGGTCGGATTGGTGGAGGACGGGATCACGTTCGGCCAGGACACTACTTTGAGCAGGTCGGGTGCATGGCCGCCTCCGGCGCCCTCGACGTGATACATGTGGATGGTGCGGCCGTCGACCGCCGCCATCGTGTCCTCGCAGAAGCCGTATTCGTTGATCGAGTCGGTGTGCAGATGCACGGCGAAGTCGTTGCGGTCGGCGGCGATCAGGCTCTTGTCGATGACGTCGGGCGCGGCGCCAAAGTCCTCGTGGATCTTGACCGACATGCCGCCGGCCGCAACCGCCTCCTCGACAGCTTCGGGATCGGAGCCGCCGCGGCCGAACAGCGCGTAGTTCAGCGGCGAGAACTCGATCGATTTCAGGAAGTGCCCGAAATTCGGCCCCGAGCCGGAGCCGACATCGAACACCGGCCCGGAGCCGTTGCCGATCATCGTCGTGGTGCCGCCGGCCAGCGCATGGTCCGACTGTTCCGGCGAGATCAGATGCGCGTGGCTTTCGATCGCGCCGGCGGTGACGATGAACGGGCCGCCGGCGATCGGCGCGGTGGTGTGGCCGACCACCATATCCGGATGCACGTCCGGCATCACGTCGGGATTGCCGGCCTTGCCGATGCCGACGATACGCCCGTCGCGGATGCCGATGTCGGCCTTCACGATGCCGGCGACGGCGTCGACGATGGTCGCGTTCTTGACGACGACGTCGAGGATCTTGTGGGACGACGTGCGGTGGCCGGCGATGGCCTCGCCGTCGCGCAGGTTCTTGCCGGCGCCGACCAGGAGCTCATGGCCGTAGGTCGTGTAGTCGTGCTCGATCTCGGCGAGCAGGCTGGTGTCGGCGAGCCGGATGAGATCGCCCTTGGTGGGGCCATACAGCTCGGCATAGGCGCGGCGGGTCAGCGTGGCCATGAGTTCAAGCTCCCAGATAGCCGCGCGACTGCGCGAGTTTCAGCCCGGTCTCGCGCGCGCCGGCCGCGTCGAGCGGGCCGTTGACGAGTCCGGCCTGGCCGCGCACGATGCGGTCGCCGGTGATCGGCACGAGGCGTACCGATTTGGTGACGCCCGGCTCGAAGCGGACGCCGAGTCCCGCCGGACGATCAATCTTCATGCCCCAGGCGGCGGCACGATCGAACAACAGTGCGCGGTTGACCTCGAAGAAATGGGTGTGGCTGCGCACCTGGATGTCCCGGTCGCCGGTGTTGACGACGTCGAGCGTGACCGCCGGCAGCTCAGTGAACATCGCGATGTCGTCGCCGCCCGCAATGATTTCGCCGGGCACGAACTCGTCACCCGCAGTGCCGTCGGCCGGCTGGATCGGCTCGAACAGCGCCATCACCTTGGTGCCCTCGGCAAACATCAGCTCGACATAGAGCATCGGGATCATCTGGGCGACGCCGGGCTCGACGTCGTCGGTCGTGAGCAGCCGTCCCGCCATGTCGCGGATCTCGGCATAGGGCAGATTGCGGCGCGCCGCGGTCATCACCTCGTCGGTGATGTAGGCCACCGCCTCCGGATGGCTGAGCCTGATGCCGAGCAAGCGGTTGCGCCGCGCCATCTGCGCGGCGTTGAAGATCACGAGACGATCCATCTCGGTCGGCGACAGGTTCATCATGGCGCGGCACCTCTGGTCAGGTCGTGAACATGCGCACGTGCCGCAGCGGACCGCGCGACACGGCGATGTCGATGAAGGGCGTGAAGCTCGACGGCATCGCGTCGTCGTCGGGTGTCTCGTCGAGCAGATCAGCGAGCCGTGCGCGGGCAAGCGCGAGGCTGCGCTGCGACTCGATGTGGCCGATCAGGCCGAGCCGCACGGCGGCGCTGACGAGGCCGGCGACGAGGGTCCAGCCGGAGACCAGTTCGGCCGCGTCGAGGCCAAGGCCGGCATCGCGGCCGGTGATGGCTTGTACCACCGGCAGATGTCCGAGCCGCGCATCGGCAGAAGCGCGGGCACGGTACGCCTGAGACAACGGACCGGCGAGCTTGACCCAGACGCCGAGCAGCGCCCTGCCCGCGCGCCGCGAGCCCTCGCGCATCTCGGCCGACGGCGTTGTCGCCTCGGCGAGGCGATCCACGGCGGCGATCGCGGCA
Organism: Bradyrhizobium sp. SZCCHNRI3052; assembly: GCF_032484895.1. Taxonomy (NCBI): domain Bacteria; kingdom Pseudomonadati; phylum Pseudomonadota; class Alphaproteobacteria; order Hyphomicrobiales; family Nitrobacteraceae; genus Bradyrhizobium; species Bradyrhizobium sp. SZCCHNRI3052. The sequence goes on from NZ_JAUETW010000001.1 coordinate 1,083,678, forward strand.
ATGTCGTCGGCGTGCCAGGCGCGGCGGAGCAGGATGCGATCCATGCTGGCCCAGCGCTGCGCGAGGTGATCGGCAATAACGCCGTCGAGGTCGGCGCGACCGGACAGCAGGCCGTCGGCCGCGAGGCCTTCGATGCCCCAGGAGAACGCAAAGCCGCCGGCGGGAAAGGCACTGTCGCCGAGCTGCAGCAGCGCGAGCACCTCGCCGCGGTCAAACATGATCGCGCTCCACGACCTCGCCGGCATCGAGCAGCGGCTGGATGCGGGCGCGATAGGTGTCGAGCGGGGCATCGAGCAGCACGATCAGATGATCGTCTTCGAAGCGGACGCGCCAGTGCAGGTTGCCGGCGTGCCAGCCGAGCTTCAGCGCACAGGCCGGATCGCGCGCGCGCAGGTGCCAGACCTGCTCCTCACCGAAGCGGGCGATGATCGCGCGATCGGAATCGAGATGCAGCAGCGCGCCGTCGACGAGCTGTTCGTCTCGATCGAGGCTGACGGCGCAGTCGGTGCCGCGATCGGTGGTCAGCCGGAAGCGCCTGCGGCCGGCGTCCTCCGGCGGCACGAACAACAGCTCGATGCCGCCGCGATGCTCCAGCGCATGGAGCCGGCCGGCATAGGCCCTGTCGTCGGCGCGTCCTATGATGCCGTGCAAACGGAGCATCGGCGTGATTTCCTCTCGTTGACGTCATCACTGTCATTCCGGGGCAGCCCGCCAGGGCTGAACCCGGAATCTCGAGATCCTCAGGTACGCAATTGCGCACCATAGTTCGATGCTGTCGCATCGCCCCGGAATGACTGTGGAGACGGTTGGTACCTCCCAGCGCACTACCGCAGCGTCGCCGACACCTCCTGCGACGTCACGAGAATGACCTCGCCGTCGAGGATCGGCTTGGCGACGCCGAAGAAGGTCGCCACCGCGGCGGAGCCGTTGTGGCGGTCCATCGCGGCCTTGTCGGCGAAGCGCTCGTAGGTGGTGAACAGACCGGGCTCGGTCTCGCTCTGCGAGATGAAGAACCCGATCGTCTCCGGCTCGTTGGCCGCGACATGGGCCGCGACGGCGACGAGAGCGTCGCGCATCGTGGCCTCGTGTCCCGCCTTGGCCCTGATGACCGCGGTGATGGTGATCATCAGAAGGTCTTCCAGTCGCCGTCGGCCTCGAACGCCGCCGCCGCCTGGTAGATGGTGGATTCGGCGTAGTCCTTGCCGATCAGCATCAGGCCGACCGGCAGGCCGTCCGAGAGGCCGCACGGCAGGGTCATCGCCGGATGGCCTGTCACGTCGAACGGGCTGGTCGTCGCGGTCATCTCGAAGGCGCGCTGCACCACCTCGGCGAGCGGCGCATCCTTGGCCGGGATCGGCGTGGCGACGCACGGCAGGGTCGGCATCAGCAGCAGGTCGTAGGAGCCGAACATGGCATCATAGGCCGCCTTGGCCTGAATCGCGATGTTGCGCGACTTGGCGTAATAGCGGCCGCGATAGTGCTCGAGGCCCCACTGCCCGACCAGCATGGTCAGCTTCAACGTCACCGACAGATCGTCGGCGCGCGTGCGCCAGCCGGAATGCGCATCGAGCAGACCGACGTCGTAGAGGCCCTTCCAGTTGAACCCCATGCCGTTGCCGAGCATCATCTGCACGAGGAAGCCTTCGAGCGTGATTGGATTCCATGCCGCCAGCGCATGCATGTGTTCGGGGATCGAGACTTCCGACACGCTCGCGCCCATCTTGGCGAAGCGCTCCGCGCCAGCCTTGACCTTGGCGACCACGCCCTCTTCCATGTTGGGCGCGCTGAAGCCTTCCTTGAGCACGCCGATCTTGAGACCCTTGACGCCCTTGCCGAGCGCCTCGGTGTAGGCCGAGACCTTCGGCGCATATTGCCGGGGATCGAGACCGTCGGCGCCGGCCAGCACTTCGAGCAGCAGCGCATTGTCGGCGACCGACTTGGTCATCGGCCCGGTGTGGTCGATCGTCGATTCGATCGGCATCACGCCGGTGTAGGGCACGAGGCCGTGGGTCGCCTTCATGCCGTAGATGCCGCAATAGGAAGCTGGAATGCGGATCGAGCCGCCCTGGTCGCCGCCGATCGCCATGTCGACCTCGCCGGCCGCCACCAGCGCGGCGCTGCCCGACGACGAGCCGCCGGCCGAATAGCCCATCTTCCAGGGGTTGTGCACCGGCGCCGGATCGGAGGTGTGGCTGCCGCCGGACAGGCAGAAGTGCTCGCACACCGCCTTGCCGACGATGGTGCCGCCGGCATCGAGAATGCGGGAGACGATGGTGGCGTCGGCGGCGGGAATGAAACCTTCGAGCGTGGTCGAGCCGTTCATCATGGGAACGCCGGCGAGCGCGACGTTGTCCTTCAGCACGACGCTACGGCCGGCGAGCTTGCCGCCCGCTGCGCCCTTGACCTCGGTCTTGATCGCCCAGGCGTTGTACTTGTTCTCCTTCGGCATCGGCTTGGCGCCCGGCGTGCGCGGATATTTCACCGGCGGCAGCGGGTTCGGCAGCTCGTCAATGATATCGTACTGGTCGAACATGCCGCCCATCAGCGACAGATATTCGGCGGCCTCCTCGACCGTCATGTTCATGTGCAGGCTGGCGGCGAGATCGGCGACTTCCTCGGCATTCGGGCGTTTGATGGACATGAGTCATCCTTTCTTGTGAGGACAAGCTGGGCAGAGACAGCAGATTGTCAGTTCAATGGGCCGGCGCAGCTGCGCCGGTACGGGCTCTAGCTCGGGACCATCTGACCTTCCCGGGCCAGGAGAGTCTCACGGTCGAGTTCCTCGGTGATACGCCCCTTCTGGATGTGCAGGATGCGGTCCGATATCGACGTGATGAATTCGAGGTTCTGCTCGACCACGATCAAAGACATCTTCCAGCGCGACTTCAACGCCAGCAGCGTCTCGATGATCTCCTCGATGATCGACGGCTGGATGCCTTCGGTCGGTTCGTCCAACAGGATCAGCTTCGGCTTGGTGCACAGGCAGCGTGCCAGCGCCAGCAATTGCTGCTCGCCGCCGGACAGCGCGCCGCCGCGGCGGTCGAGCAGGCGGACCAGCCGCGGAAAATCCTGCAGCACGGCATCGATGACGCTACGGTCCTCCTTGGGAGCCGCGGCGAGCCCCATGCGCAGATTTTCCATGACCGAAAGGTCCGGAAAGATCTCCCGGCCCTGCGGCACCAGGCCGATGCCGAGCCGCGAGCGCTCGTGCGGCTTCAGATGCGTGATGGCTCGGCCTGCGAACACCACCGAGCCGTCGGTGGTTGGCAGATGCCCCATCAGCGTGCGCAACGCCGTGGTCTTGCCCATGCCGTTATGGCCGAGGATGCCGAGATATTCGCCGTCGGCGACCGTCAGGTCGACGCCAAACAGGATCGGGATCCGGCCATAGCCGGACTTGAGCCCGTTGACTTCGAGAAGCGCACTCATGCCGCCACCTTCTTGCCGAGATAGACGTCGCGGACGCGCTGGTCGGCGAGCACCTTGTCCACGGTGTCCTCGACCAGCACGCGGCCCTGGTGGAACACCGTCACGCGCTTGGCGATCTGCTTGATGAACTCCATGTCGTGCTCGACGACCACGATCGCACGGGTCTGGTTGATCTCGCGGATGATCGCAGCGGTGTGGAAGGTCTCCTCGTCGGTCATCCCCGCGGCGGGCTCGTCGAGCAGGATCAGCTCGGGCTCGGCGGCGAGCACCATGCCGATCTCGACCCATTGGCGCTGGCCGTGCGACAGCGTCGCGACGATGCTGTCGGCGTAGTCGGTCAGCCGGATCATCTCGAGCACGGCATTGACCGCCGGGCCCTGCTGGCGCGGGGTCGCCTTGCGGCGCACCGCCATCCAGATGTTCTCGCGCACCGAGAGGCCGTTGAATACGTTCGGGACCTGGGTCTTGATGCCGATGCCCATGCGCGCGATCTCGTGCGACAGCTTGCCGGCGATCGGCATGCCGCGGAACGCGATGCTGCCCGACGTTGGCACCAGTTGTCCCGTCAGCGTCTTGAAGAACGTGCTCTTGCCGGCGCCGTTCGGGCCGATCAGGCAGCGCAACTCCATCTCCTGCAGGGTGAAGGTGATGTCGTCATTGGCGACGACGCCGCCGAAGCGCATCGTCAGGTGCTCGGCCTTGAGCAGAGGAACGAGGTCCGCCATGTCATTCGGCTCCTGCAGGATGCGGCGCCGCAGCGGATTGCACCGGTGGACCATTGGCTTTCGGCTTGGAGGCCGGCATCAGCCGCATCACGAGATCGCGGGCGGTCGGCACCATGCCCTTCGGCAGCAGCAGCACGAAGATCACCAGCACGCCGCCGAGCACGAGGTTGGAGTTCAACAGCTGCTGCGAGCCGATATAGGCGACGATGTATTCGATGACGACGCAGCCGATGATCGGCCCCAACAAGGTGCCGAGCCCGCCGACCGTGATCCAGATGATGATCTCCGCCGACAGCGACAGGCTGAAGATGGTCGGACTGACGAAGGCGCCCCAGTTGACGTAGAGCGCGCCGGCAAGCCCAGCGATCGCACCGCCGAGGATGAAGGTCAGGCACTTCACCAGCCGCGGGTCGTAGCCGAGCAGCGAGGCCCGCACCTCGTTCTCGCGCACCGCGACGATGATGCGCCCGGCCGGCAACGCCAGCAGCAGACGCAGCAGCAGGAACACGCCGAGCAGCACATAGGCCGTGGTCCACCACGACTGCTCGGGCGACAGCACGGTCGAGGGATCGAACGGCATGTTGAAGGTCGGCACCGCCGGCATGCCGTTGAAGCCGCCGAGCAGCGCCTTGCCGATCTTGTACGCATCGCCCGAGGTCGAGTTGACCGAGTTGAACAGGATCAGGGTCACCGTGAGCGTGATGACGCCGAGATAGACGTCGGAGATGCGGCCGAAGAAGATGAAATAGCCGAGGATCGCCGCGAACGTCGCCGGGACCGCGATGGCCACCAGGATCGCAGGCGTCGAGTCCTGGAAATTGATGGCCGCGATCGCATAGGCATAGCCGCCGAGCCCGAAGAACGCGGTCTGTCCGAACGACAGGATGCCGCCGAAGCCCCAGATGAAGGCGAGGCTGAGCGCCAGCACCGCCATTGCAGCGAACAGCGTCAGCTGCATCAGCGCGAACAGCTCGATCACGCTCGGCACGATCGCAATCGCTACGATGGCAAGGACGATCGCGCCCACCTGGCCGGAAAGACGGAGGTGCTTGTCCATCACAGGTTTCCCTTGAAGAAGCGCCCGGAGATGCCCTGCGGCAGCAAGCGGATCAGCACGATCGCGGTGGTGAAGACGATCACCTCGCCATAGACGGGCGTGGTGAAATAGGCGCCGATCTGGTTGACCGAGCCGAACAGGCTCGCGGCCGAGAGCGTACCGGAGAGGATCGCGGCGCCGCCGCCGACCACGGTCATGAACGCCTTCGCGACATAGGCGCCGCCCATCACGGGGGTGATGCCGGACACCGGCGCCAGCAGGCCGCCGGCGAGGCCGGTCACGGCCGCACCGAGCGCGAAGGTGCTCATGTAGACCCGGGCCGGGTTGACGCCGAGCGTCGCCGCCATCGCCGGATTCTGCATCGTGGCGCGGGCGACCAGGCCGAAACGGGTGTAGCGCATCACGCCGTAGATGATCGCCATCATGACGGCCGCCATCAAGGCAAGGAACAGCGTGTAGTAGCTCGACTGATACGAGCCAATCGAAAAGCCGCCGAGCGGCGTCGGCACGCCCTGCTGGGTGTTGCCATAGATCGTCGTGATGATCCCGATGATCAGGAGGCTGAGGCCCCAGGTCGCGAGCATCGAATCGACGAGACGGCCATAGAGGAAGCGGATCAGGCAGCGCTCGATGACAAGGCCCACGATGCCGACGAACAGCGGCGCGATGATCAGCATCGCGATCCAGATGTTCACACCGGCATTGGCGGAAATGACGGTCGCATAGGCGCCGAGCATGATGAATTCGCCATGGGCGAGATTGATGATCTTCATCATGCCGAAGATGATCGCCAGTCCCAGGCAGAGCAGGAACAGCGACGAGATTCCATTGAGGACGTCGAGCGCGAGGATGACGTAGATCGCCATGCGTCAGGTCTTTCAGGGCAGTCCAGGGACACCGGGCCCCGCCGGATGGCGGGACCCGGCAGGCGTCAGAGATTGATGATGTACTGCTTGGTGTCGGTGGGGTTCTTGACGAGGTCGCAGACACTCGCGGTGTCCGCCGGCTTGGCGTCGGTGTAGGTCTCCAGCACCGACCATTTGCGGTCCTTCACCTCGGCAAGGAACGCGTTGCGAACCGTGTGATGGGTCGGCTTGTCCAGCGAGACCTTGCCGCTGGGGCCGTCGAAGACGAGGCCGCTTTCGAGCGCCTCGATCACCTTCATGCGGTCGATGCTGCCGGCCTTCTTGACGCCCTCGGCCCACAGCATCACGCCTTCATAGGTGCACGAGGCGAGCTCGCTGATGTAAGGCGAATCCGGATGCGCCTTCTTGATCTTCTCGACGAAGCTCTTGGAGGCCGGCGTGGTCAGCTCCTCGAAATAGCCGTAGGCGCCAATGACCCCATCGCTTTCCGCCGCGTCCAGCGTCGAGGGCTCGTTGACGAGCCCAAAGGTGGTCGAGGCGATCGGGATCTTCGATTTCATGCCGGCGGCAGTCCACTGCCGGTAGAATGCGGTGTGGTTGCCGCCGACCAGCGCCGACAGGATGAGGTCGGGCTTGGCCGCCTGGATCTTCGAGATGGTCGAGCCGAAATTGGTGACGTCGAGCGGGAAGAAGTCGGTCGAGAGAATCTCGCCGCCATTGTCCTTGCAGTACTTGGTCATCCACTTCGCGGTGATCTGACCGTAATTGTAGTCGGCCGCGATGATGTAGGCCTTCTTGCCCGACTTCTTCATCGCGCTCGGCACAAGCTTCTCGACCGTCTGCGCCGGCGTGGTGCCGGTGCAGAACGTGTTGCGGTCGCAGACGCCGCCTTCGTACAGCGTGTTGTAGAAGTACAGCACCTTGAAGCGGTCGAAGGTCGGCCGGATCGCCTCGCGCGAGGCCGAGGTGATGCCGCCATGGACGACGTCGACCTTGTCCTTCACCGCCAGCTGCTGGGCATATTGCGAGTACAGCTGGATGTTGGACTGGGTGTCGTAGTGGATCACCTTCAAGGGACGGCCGAGCAGGCCGCCGGCGGCATTGATCTCATCGACGGCAAGCTGCAGCGCGTAGACCATCGGCGTGCCGGAGGTGCCGATCGGGCCCGACTGGTCGTGCAGGCTGCCGACCGTGATCGGGTTCTCGGCCGCGAGCGCGCCTGAGCGGAACACCGCAGGTGCCGCGATCAAGGTCGACGTCGCGATGGCCGAGCGTTGCAGAAAACGACGGCGGGAAAAAATCATCAGGGGTCCCCATCGGTTGGTGATGCTGTTGCACAAGTCGCGCAAAGTTTAAAATTACAATATTTGAAAAGGCAAGTGTTTTTTGGGGCGCACCTTGCGCGTCAGCGCGAGGCGACGACCGCGAAGTCGTAGCCGTCCAGCTCGGCGAGGTGGATCGGGTGCCGGCCGCCAACCACCGGCTGTGCCTCCGTGCCGCGCGCGGTGCGCCGCTGCAGCGTGCGCCCGAAGAAGCGCCTGAGAACGCGCGCATCGAAGCTCTCGGCGCGCTCGATCAGCGCGGCGAGCGCGTGAATGCCCTCGTAGCAGGACTCGCCATAGCCGTTCGCGGGCGGCGGGTTGTCGCCGAACGCCGTGTAGTAACGCTCCAGGAAGGCGCCGTTGTTGCGCGAGCGCAGCGATGCAAAGTAGCTGGAGGCGACGAACACGTTCTCGGTCTCGCTGCTGTCGAGTCCATAGACGATGGTCTCGTCGAAGGCCGAGGAGAAGCGCAGAACGTGGCGGCTGAGCCCGGCGGCGCAGAAGGCGCGGCTGAACACGATGCAGTCGAAGCCGAGAAAGACCGGGAGAACGACGTCGCTGCGCGTGGTCTTGATACGATCGAGCATCTCGTCGAAATCATGCACGCCGACCGGCACGTAGTGCTCTCCGGTGACGACGCCGCCGTATCGCGCGATCAGGCGCTTGGCGATGTCGAGCGAGGAACGCGGCCAGATGTAGTCGTTGCCGCACAGGAAGAAGCGCCGGGCGCGCTTGCACTCCGAGAGCCATTGGATCGCGGGTGCCAGCAATTCGCCGGCGGTCTCGCCCGTGGTCATCACATCGCTGTTCGCCGGCAGGCCCTCGAACTGGGGCGTGTAGACGAACGGCACGCGGCCGCGCGCGGCTTGCGCGACAGGATCTCGCGCGTAGCTCGGCAGCATGCCGACGAGGCCGTCGACGGCGAACTCGTCGACCGCTTCGACCGCGGCCCGACCCGCGCTGGCGGCGGTTGCGCCGGCGTCGATGACGATCAGCTCGACCTGTCGGCGGCGGATGCCGGCGGCCTGGTTCAGCTCGGTCACGGCCAGCCGCCCACAGGCTTCCGCGGAGGGTGCCCACAACCCCGCCGAGCCGCGCTGAGGAATGATCAGGCCGATCCGAACGCTGTGCAAACGTGCCGCCTCTGCTGTTGCCGAGGATTTGCACTCACGAATCGTGCCAAGCGCGTTTTGGCGTCATCGCGGTCGTTCGGTACCAAAGTTCGCCGATTTTGGTTCTGGAACCTGACGCTGGTCAGAACATCGGCGCGCCGACGCCTATTCGTTAGGCATCCGCTGCCTTGGCCTCGATGTGTCGTCGCGACCCGCGACTCACCGCGCGGGACCGAGGGTTTTGCGCATCGGATAGGAGGCCGCGGTGCCGAACTTGCCGGCGGGCACGCCGACATCGACGTAGCCGCGGGCGAGATAGAATCGATGCGCGGTCTCGGTGCTCAACAAGGCGATCTCCCTTGCACCAAGCGCGACCGCCCGCCGCTCCAGCTCGGCCACCAGCGCCGAGCTGATGCCGCGAAACCGGGCTTGCGGCGACACGTAGTTGACCGTGATCTCGCCGGGATGGGCGAGCCCGCCGACCGCGAGAATCGCACCATCCTCGACCGCGACCAGCAGTGAGCGCCCCTGCCCGTCCGCCCACTGCGCCACGTTCTGGGGTGTCTTGTTGGCCAGCCAGCGCGCCAGGATCTGCGGGTCGCCGCGGTGGTCGTCCCTGCACAATTCGGAAATCGAGGCCCGCAACACGGCGCAGGCCGCCTCGGCATCGTCAGCCGTCGCATCGCGGATGATCATCGCAGCCCCTCTCTCGAACGGAGGGAACGCGATGCATTCCGCTCCTGCTACTCGCGCTTGCCCTGCACCCAGCTCTCGAGCATCTGCAGCGCCGAGGCGCGGTCATCGTCCGAGGCCTTGGCGAAGGCGCGGTTGTAGCTCTCCTTGATCCAGGCTTCGTCCGGACCGGCGCTGTCGCGCGCCAGCGTGAGCCACATCAGTCCGCGCGCCGGCTGGCGCGGCAACCGGTCGCCGTTGAACAGCATCTGACCAAGCAGCGCCTGGGCCTGGTGCTGGCCCTTCTGCGCGGCGAGGCCAAGCCAGCGCGCACCATAACGGAAGTCGTCGCGCGAGGCATCCGCGGTCTTCAGGTACATCCGCGCCAGGTCGTACTGGGCGTCCGCATTGCCGAAGTAGGACGCCGCATAGGAGAACATCTCCCGCGCGCGATCCGGATCGGCCTTGACCTTCGTGTTGGGGATGCCGCTCAGGTAATAGCGGCCGAGCGCGACGAAGGCATTGGCGACGATCTGCGCCTGCGGCGCCGACGGGCTGTCCTCCGCATGCGCATTGGCGATGCGGCTGAAATAGTCGAAGGCGCGCATGTCGTCGCGCGCAACGCCATCGCCCGCCGCATACATGCGGCCGAGCTTGAACTGCGCAATCGGGTGACCTTCCTCCGCCGCGTATTGGAGCGCCGTCAGGGACTGCGTGGGTGAGGTCGAGGACGTCGTCGCGGGCAGCGCCTTGCGCAGCGCGCCGGCGCCAGCCTGCTGTCCAGCCACGGGGATCGCCGGCTCCTGGTTGACCGGAGCGCCATCGAACGCGAACGATGGCGTCGGCAACGCGAGCGGGGCAACCCCCAGCATCAATGCGAAAAGGATCCGATCAGATGTCCGCATAGCAATACTTCTCTTGCGCACCACCTGGATGGGTCACGGCGCCCGCCACGGCCGGCCCCACCTGCTGGGCATATTTCCAAAGTGCACCTGACGTGTGATGCGTCTCACGCGGCGTCCACTTGGTCTTGCGTGTCGCCAGCTCGGCATCGCTCAACTTCACGTTAAGGATGCCCGCCTCGGCGTCGATCTCGATGATGTCGCCATCCTCGACCAGCGCGATCGGTCCGCCGACCGCCGCCTCCGGTCCGATATGGCCGATGCAGAAGCCCCGGGTCGCGCCCGAGAACCGGCCGTCGGTGATCAGCGCGATCTTGCCGCCCATGCCCTGCCCTGTCAGCGCCGCCGTGGTCTGCAGCATTTCCCGCATGCCCGGACCGCCGCGCGGCCCCTCGTAGCGAATGACGATCACGTCGCCTTCGCGATAGGTGCGCTTCTGGACGGCGTCAAAGGCGTCCTCTTCCCGATCGAAGCAGCGGGCCGGCCCAGAGAATTTCAAGTTCGACATGCCCGCGACTTTCACGATCGCGCCCTCTGGCGCGAGATTGCCTTTCAGACCGACGACACCCCCGGTTGCAGTGATCGGCTTGTCAGCCGGCACCACCACGTCCTGGTGCGGATTCCACTTCACGCCTTTGAGGTTTTCGGCGATCGTCCGGCCGGTGACTGTGAGGCAGTCGCCGTTCAAATAGCCATGGTCGAGCAACGTCTTCATCAAGAGCGGAATGCCACCAGCCTCGAACATGTCTTTGGCGACATAGCGGCCACCCGGCTTCAAATCCGCGATATAAGGTGTCTTTTTGAAGATTTCGGCGACGTCGAATAAGTCGAACTTGATGCCGGCCTCGTGCGCAATCGCAGGTAGATGCAGCGCAGCATTGGTCGACCCGCCGGACGCCGCCACAACCGCAGCGGCATTCTCCAGGGATTTTCGCGTGACGATGTCGCGCGGGCGGATATTGGCGGCAATCAGCTCCATGACCTGTTCGCCGGCGGTCATGCAGAAGGCATCGCGGATTTCGTAAGGCGCCGGGGCCCCGGCCGAATAAGGCAGCGCCAGCCCGATCGCCTCGGACACCGTCGCCATCGTGTTGGCCGTGAACTGGGCGCCGCAGGCGCCAGCCGACGGACAGGCGACGCGCTCGAGCTCGTCGAGGTCGTCGTCCGACATCGCGCCCACCGAATGCTTGCCGACAGCCTCGAACATGTCCTGCACGGTGACCTGCTGGCCGCGGAAATTGCCGGGCAGGATCGAGCCGCCATAGATGAAGATCGAGGGCACGTTGAGCCGGACCATCGCCATCATCATGCCCGGCAGCGATTTGTCGCAGCCGGCGAGGCCGACGAGCGCATCGTAGGAATGGCCGCGAATCGTCAGCTCCACCGAATCGGCGATCGCCTCGCGCGACGGCAGCGAGGAGCGCATGCCGTCATGGCCCATCGCGATGCCGTCGGTCACGGTGATGGTGCAGAATTCGCGCGGCGTGCCGCCGGCGTGGGCGACGCCCTTCTTCACCGCCTGGGCCTGCCGCATCAGCGCGATGTTGCAGGGCGCAGCCTCGTTCCAGCACGAGGCGACGCCGACGAAGGGCTGATGGATCTGCGCCGTGGTGAGGCCCATGGCGTAGAGGTAGGACCGATGCGGCGCACGCTCGGGCCCTTCCGTCACATGACGGCTGGGCAGCCTGCGCTTGATGTCGGTCTTCGCGTCCATCGCTGTTTTGGCCTCCCGGTGCTGCGGAGAACGCTCAAAATCCGGCAAGTGGATTTTCGGCAGCCTCACACGCACTGGTTATGTTCTGATCAAAGTATTTCACGACCAGGTGTGGCTAAAAAGCGGCGCGTTTGCGGAGCGCCGGAGATTGTTACCAAAACTTCGTAAACTGTGGCGACGTCGCAACATTCGTGGCCGATGCGCAACCATGTGCGATTGGGCGTGGCAGGGTGAGCCTACTCCGGCACCACCCCGGCGGCGCGGATCATCGGCCACCATTTGCGGATCTCGGCGCGTTGCAGGGTTCCAAGCGCGGCGGGGCCCCGTTGGTCGGCCGCGGGCATCTGCAACCCCAGGTTTTTCAATTGATTTTTCACATCCGGCTCGTCCAGCGCAGCCACCGCCGCAGCATTGAGGGTGTCGACGATCTCCTTGCTGGCGCCCTTCGGCAGCCAGAGGCCCGACCACAGGGTCATGTGGAAGCCCGGCAGGCCGGCCTCGTCGGTGGTCGGAATCTCCGGCGCGGACTCGAGCCGCTTGGCGTCGGTGACGGCGTAGGCGCGGATCGTCCCGGCGCGAACCTGGTTGATGGCGTTGGAGGTCTGGTCGACGATCAGATCGATCTGGCCGGCGACCAGATCGTTCATCGCCGGTCCCGTGCCGCGATACGGCACATATTGCAGCTTGAGGCCGGTGATCTGCTCGAAATAGAGCCCCGCGATATGGCTGCCGGAGCCATTGCCCGCGGTGCCGGCCGACACGGGATTCGGCTGCGACTTCACCCAGGCGAGAAACTCCGGCAGCGACTTCGCCGGGATATTGTTCCTGCTGACGATGATCATCGGATTGCTCGGCAGCAGCACCACCGGCTCGAGATCGGCTTCGAGGTCATAGCCGAGCCGGTAGACGGCGCCGTTGGCGACATGGGTGCCGAGATGGCCGAAGCTCACGGTGTAGCCGTCGGGCTTCGAGCGGACGGCACGGCCCACGCCGATCGAACCGCCCGCCCCTGTCACGTTCTCGATCAGAACGGGCTGGCCGAGCGTCTGTCTCATGTGCTCGGCGAGGATGCGCATCATCGCATCCGATGGGCCGCCGGCAGCGAATGGCACGATCACGGTGATCGCGCGCGAGGGATAATTGTCGGCGCGCGCCGGCTGCATCAGCGCAAGACACACCAACAGCACGGCGCAAAGAGCTCGTCGCATCACGTCCTCCCTTGTGTCGCACGCACCGGCGGCAGACGCGAATGCGTCTGCGCCGGAGCATGTGCCCGAGGCCGCGGTGCTGGTTGTTAGTTAGAACTGCCCGAAGTCGATCGGCTGGTGACGATCGAGCGTGCGGGTGACCGGCGGCAGCGGATATTTAAGTCCTGTCGCGCAATTGAACAGCATGACGCGATCGTTTTTCGTTACGCGCCCGTCGGCCAGGCTCTGCTTGTAGGCGGCATAGGTCGCCGCGCCTTCCGGGCACAACAGCAGCCCCTCCTCGCGCGCGACTTCGCTGAGCGCAGATGAAATCTTCTCATCATCGACCGCAATGGCGAAACCTTTGCTCTCGCGCACCGCGCGCAGGATGAGAAAATCACCCACCGCCTGAGGCACGCGGATGCCGGACGCGATGGTGTGGGCGTCTTCCCACCGGGTCGCATGCTCGACGCCCTGCTCGAAGGCCCGCACCATCGGCGCGCAGCCCGAGGCCTGCACCGCGACCATGCGCGGACGCTTTGCGCCGATGAAGCCGATCTTCTCCAGTTCGTCGAACGCCTTCCACATGCCGATCAGGCCAGTGCCGCCGCCGGTCGGATAGAAGATCACGTCGGGCACGTCCCAGCCGAGCTGCTCGGCAAGCTCCAGGCCCATCGTCTTCTTGCCCTCGATGCGATACGGCTCCTTCAGGGTCGAGGTATCGAACCAGCCGACCTTGGCCTTGCCCTCGCCGACGATCTTGCCGCAATCGTCGATCAGTCCGTTGACGCGGTAGACGGTCGCGCCCTGCAGCTCGATCTCGCTGACATTCACCTCCGGCGTATCGGCCGGACAGAAGATCGTGGTCTTGATGCCGCAGGAGGTCGCATAGGCCGCGAGCGCAGCACCGGCATTGCCGTTGGTCGGCATCGCCATGTGCTTGATGCCGAGCGCCTTGCCCATCGACACCGCCATCACGAGGCCGCGCGCCTTGAACGAGCCGGTCGGCAGCCGGCCCTCATCCTTGACGATGATCTCGCCGCCGCCGAGCTTCTTCGACAGCTTGGGCAGGCTGATCAGCGGTGTCATGACTTCGCCGAGGCTGACGATGTCCTGGCATTTGCGCACCGGCAGCAGTTCGCGATAGCGCCATATGTCGGCCGGACGCTGCTCCAGCGCGTCCTTCGTGAGCGCCCGCTTCACGCCTGCGAGATCGTAGCGCACCAAGAGCGGCTTGCCGGCCTTGGAGAGGTTGTGGACCTGATCCGCCGGATAGTGATCGCCTTCCATCGCGCATTCGAGATGGGTGACGAAGGTCGGACGTTCGATGGTGAGATTGTCGCTGGATTTCACGGCAGTGACTTTCTGGCTGCTGTCGTCATTGCCGGGCTTGACCCGGCAATCCATCCGCTTCGCAAAGTTTCCCGAAGCGCGATGGATGCGCGGGTCAAGCCCGCGCATGACGAGCGGGGACGGAGCTACATGTTCAGCACGCGGCCATAGGCGTCGAGCACGGCTTCCTTCATCATCTCCGACAGGGTCGGATGCGGGAACACCGTGTGCATCAGCTCTTCTTCCGTCGTTTCGAGATTCATCGCCACGACATAGCCCTGGATCAGCTCGGTGACCTCGGCGCCGACCATGTGGGCGCCGATCAGCTGGCCCGTCTTCTTGTCGAAGATGACCTTGACCAGGCCCTGGTCCTCGCCGAGCGCGATCGCCTTGCCGTTGCCGACGAAGGGGAAGCGGCCGACCCGGATGTCGCGGCCCTGCTCCTTGGCCTTGGCCTCGGTGAGGCCGACGGAGGCGACCTGCGGATGGCAGTAGGTGCAGCCCGGAATGAGGTTCTTGTCCATCGCGTGCGGATGCAGGCCCTTGATCGCCTCGATGCAGACCACGCCCTCATGCTCGGCCTTGTGCGCCAGCATCGGGGGACCGGCGACGTCACCGATGGCGTAGATGCCGGGCACGTTGGTCTTGCCGTAGCCGTCGATGACGATGCAGCCACGATCGGTCTTCACCCCGAGCTTCTCCAGCCCGAGATTCTCGATGTTGCCGACGACGCCGACGGCCGAGATCACGCGATCGAACTCGACCGCCTCGATCTTGCCCTTGCCGTCGTCGATCGTGGCGACCACGCTGTCGCTCTTCTTGTCGAGCTTGGTGACCTTGGCGCCGGTCATGATCTTGAGGCCCTGCTTCTCCAGCTGCTTGCGCGCGAGGCCGGCGATCTCGGCGTCCTCGACGGGCAGGATCTGCGGCAGCACCTCGACCACGGTGACGTCAGAGCCCATCGTGCGGAAGAACGAGGCGAATTCGATGCCGATCGCGCCAGAGCCGACCACCAACAGCGACTTCGGCATCTTGTCAGGAACCATCGCCTCGAAATAGGTCCAGACCAGCTTCTTGTCCGGCTCGAGCCCCGGCAGCACGCGCGGCCGCGCGCCGGTGGCAACGATGATGTGCTTCGCCTGATAGGTCCCCTCGCCCAGCGCGCCCTTGGGCGCCTCGACGTCGGATTTGGTCACCGTGATCTTGCCGGGCGCGTCGATCGCAGCCTTGCCCCAGATCACCTGGACCTTGTTCTTCTTCATCAGGAAGCCGACGCCGTCATTGAGGCGCTTCGAGACGCCGCGCGAGCGCTGCACAACCGCCTTCGGATCGTAGGAGATCTTCTCCGCCGACAGGCCATAGTCCTTGGCATGCTGCATGTAGTGATAGATCTCGGCCGAGCGCAGCAGCGCCTTGGTCGGGATGCAGCCCCAGTTCAGGCAGATGCCGCCGAGATAGGACTTCTCGATGATCGCGGTCTTGAAGCCGAGCTGGGCGGCGCGGATCGCGGCGACGTAGCCGCCCGGGCCGGACCCGATGATGATGATGTCGAAGGATGTGTCGGCCATGACGGCTCCCATTCAACTTAAGCAGTCGGAAATCAGACGGTGGGGCTGCGGACGGAGCGTCGCCAGATCATGGCTCGCATGACGGCTTCCAGGAGCATCAGCAGGGTGCAGATAGCGAATCCGGCGAGCGCGATCGGCGCCCAGATGCCGCGCGACAGCGCCTCGCCGGAGAAGAAGGCAGAATGGATGACGTCGATCCCGAGCGGATTGGCGAACAGCGCGGCGCTCGCCAGCGCCGTGATCCAGGGCCATCGCGTTCTGATGCGCATGCGTTGGCCCCGTTTGCCATCCCGCTCCGGAAAGCAAGATCACACCATCATCATCACGGGATTCTCGATCAGCTGCTTGAAGGCGCCGATCAGCTCGGCGCCGAGCGCGCCGTCGATCGCGCGGTGATCGCACGACAGGGTCACGCTCATCATGCTCGCGATCTCGATCTTGCCGTTGCGCACCACGGGGCGTTCTTCCGAGGTGCCAACCGCGAGGATCGTCGCATGCGGCGGATTGATCACGGCGGTGAAGTGGTTGATGCCGTACATGCCGAGGTTGGAGACGGCCGTGGTGCCGCCCTGATATTCCTCCGGCTTCAGCTTGCGCGAGCGGGCGCGCGCGGCAAAGTCCTTCATCTCGCTGGAGATCGCCGATAGCGTCTTGGTCTCGGCCTTGCGGATGATCGGCGTGATCAGTCCGCCGGGCATTGCGACGGCGACACCGACGTCGGAATGCTTGTGCTTGACCATGCCGCCTTCGGTCCAGCTGACGTTGCAGTTCGGGATCTTCTGCAGCGCCACCGCCATCGCCTTGATGACGAAATCGTTCACGCTGAGCTTGTAGAGCGGCTTCTTCTCCTTGTCCTTGGGAGCCGCCGCATTGATCTCCTCGCGCGCAGCCAGGAGCTTGCCGATGTCGCAGTCGATCGTGAGATAGAAGTGCGGGACGTTCTGCACCGACGCCGTGAGGCGCTGCGCGATGGTGCGGCGCATGCCGTCGTGCGGGATGACCTCGTAGGAGCCGGGCTCGAACAGCGCCAGGATCTGCTTGTCCGACATCGACGGCGCCAGCGCGGGCGCGCCTGTCGCGGCAGGTGCCGCCGACGGCGCGGCCTTCAGGCCCTTGCCGGACTTGGCGTCCTCGACGTCGCGCGCAACGACGCGGCCGTGCGGGCCGGTGCCGGTGATGCGGCCGAGATCGATGCCGGCATCCTTGGCGAGACGTCGCGCCAATGGCGACGAGAAGATGCGCGCATGACCGTTGACCTGAGGGGCCGCCGCAGGCGCGGCTGGCGCAGGAGCCGTAGCCGACTTCGGCGCGGGCGCCGCGGCCGGTGCAGCCGTCGCAGCGGGAGCCGCCGATGCGATGGGCTTGGCCTCGGGCTTGGGAGCTGCCGCAGCCGGTGCGCTGCCGGCGGCCTTGACGTCCTCGCCCTCGCCGGCGAGCACCGCGATCACGTCGTTCACGGGCACGTCCTGCGTGCCTTCCGGCACCAGGATCTTGGCGAGGGTGCCTTCGTCGACCGCCTCGACTTCCATCGTGGCCTTGTCGGTCTCGATCTCGGCGATGACCTCGCCTGACTTGACCTGGTCGCCTTCCTTCTTGAGCCAACGGGCGAGGTTGCCCTTCTCCATCGTCGGCGACAGCGCGGGCATGAGAATGTTGATCGGCATGATCAGTGACCTTGTTTCGACCTGGGGCTGGTGGTGCCCGTATCGGTCGGCCGAGCCAGCTCGGCTTCGAACATCTCGACGATGCGCTGCAGCGCCTCGTCTTCGGAATAATCGCTCTCGCGCGCATAGGCGCGCGCAGCATGACGGGCGACGTCGACCAGGAGCAGCCCCCACACGTCGGGCTCCTCGAACGCGCGCTGGAAGGCGATCGAGAGCCCGCCATCGAGCACGAAGGCGCGCAACACTTCGGTGGCGTCCTCGCGGCCGATTACATCGGGCGGCAGCGGCTGCTCCTTGGGTCCGGCCATCTGGGCGTCCTCGACGGCTTACCGGTAGCAGACGGATTTGGCGGCCTGAACGACCTCCGCGGCCGAGGGCAGCGCGAGCTTCTCGAGATTCGCCGCATACGGCATCGGCACGTCCTTGCCGGACACGCGCGCGACTGGGGCATCGAGATAGTCGAAGGCGTGCTCCATGATGCGCGCGGCGATCTCGGCGCCGACGCCGCTCTGCTGCCAGCCCTCCTCCACCGTCACCGCGCGGCCGGTCTTCTTGACCGAGGCGACGATGGTCTCGGTGTCCATCGGACGCAGCGTGCGCAGGTCGATCACCTCGGCCTCGATGCCCTCCTTGGCAAGCTCATCGGCGGCCTTCAGCGCGTAGGTCATGCCGTTCGACCACGAGATGATGGTGACGTCCTTGCCGCTGCGGGCGATGCGCGCCTTGCCGATCGGGATCACATAGTCGTCGAGCTTCGGCACTTCGCCGGAGTGGCCGTAGAGCACCTCGTTCTCGAGAAAGATCACCGGGTTCGGATCGCGGATCGCGGCCTTCAGCAGGCCCTTGGCGTCCGCCGCGGAGTACGGCGCGATCACCTTGAGGCCGGGAACGTGAGAGTACCAGGACGCGTAGTCCTGGCTATGCTGCGCGGCAACGCGGGCGGCGGCGCCGTTCGGACCACGGAACACGATCGAGCAGCCCATCTGGCCACCGGACATATAGAGTGTCTTCGCCGCGGAGTTGATGATCTGGTCCATCGCCTGCATGGCGAAGTTGAAGGTCATGAACTCGACGATCGGCTTCAGGCCGGCCATCGCCGCACCGACGCCGATGCCGGCGAAGCCGTGCTCGGTGATCGGCGTGTCCATCACGCGGCGGGCGCCGAACTCCTGCAGCAGGCCCTGGGTGACCTTGTAGGCGCCCTGATATTCGGCGACCTCCTCGCCCATGATGAAGACGTCGCCGTCTCGGCGCATCTCCTCGGCCATGGCGTCGCGCAGCGCCTCGCGGATGGTTTGCGTCACCATCTCGGTGCCCGCTGGCACCTCGGGATCGGGCTCGGCCACGCTCTGCGGCGCAGCCACGCCGGTCGGCGCAGGCGATGCCGACACCGAAGCAGCCGGCTCGGCCGGCGGCGCCGACTGCGCGGCTTTCATCTCGGCAGCGGGTGCCGCCTTGCCGAGATCGGCCACGCTCTCGCCATCCGCGAGGATGGTCGCAATCGGCGTATTGACCGCGACGTCGGCGGTGCCTTCGGGGATCAGGATCTTGCCGAGCGTGCCCTCGTCGGTCGCCTCGACCTCCATCGTGGCCTTGTCGGTCTCGATCTCGGCGATCACGTCACCCGACTTGATCGCCTCACCTTCCTTCTTCAGCCATTTGGCGAGATTGCCCTTTTCCATCGTGGGCGACAGCGCAGGCATCAAAACTTGAATAGGCATATCAGCTCCAGAGAAACAGCTTGCGCGCGCTCAGCGGTAAACGTCGGTGTAGAGCTCGGCGACATCGGGCTCGGGATCGGCCTGCGCGAAATCGGCGGCCTCGTTGACGATCTTGCGCACGTCGGCATCGATCGTCTTGAGATCCTGCTCGCTGACCTTGGCCGCCAGCAGGCGGTTGCGCACCTGCTCGATCGGATCCTGGTCGTGACGGACCTTCTCCACCTCCTCGCGGGTGCGATACTTCGCCGGGTCCGACATCGAGTGGCCGCGATAGCGGTAGGTCTGCATTTCCAGAATGTACGGGCCCTTGCCCTCGCGGCACCAGGCAACGGCCTTCTCGCCCGCAGCCTTCACGGCGCGGACGTCCATGCCGTCGACCTGCTCGCCCGGGATGTTGAAGGAGATGCCGCGCTTGGAGAAGTCGGTCTGCGCCGAGGCGCGCGACACCGCCGTGCCCATCGCATAGCGGTTGTTCTCGATGACGTAGATCACCGGCAGCTTCCAGAGCTCCGCCATGTTGAAGCTCTCATAGACCTGCCCCTGGTTGGCCGCGCCATCGCCGAAATAGGCGACGCTGACCGAGTCGTTGCCGCGGTAGCGGTTGGCGAGCGCAAGGCCGGTGCCGAGCGAGACCTGGGCGCCGACGATGCCGTGGCCGCCGAAGAAGTTCTTCTCCATGCTGAACATGTGCATGGAGCCGCCCTTGCCCTTGGAGTATCCACCGCGGCGCCCGGTGAGCTCGGCCATCACGCCCTTGGCGTCCATGCCGGTGGCCAGCATGTGGCCATGATCACGATAGCCGGTGATGACCTGATCGCCCGGCTTCAGCGCCATCTGCATGCCGACCACGACGGCTTCCTGGCCGATGTAAAGATGGCAGAAGCCGCCGATCGCACCCATGCCATAAAGCTGACCGGCCTTTTCCTCAAAGCGGCGGATCAGCAGCATGTCGCGAAGCGCAGCCAATTCCTGTTCTCTGGTGAATTCCGGCGGCGGGCCGTTGTCTCTGTCCTGCCCTTGTTCCTTTGCGGCGGTCTTCTTCGGTGCGGCCATGGCAATTCCGGATGAGAGAAAAAGTAGCTCTCTCTAGCTCAACTCCAGGAGACGTAAAAGGACCGCGTGGCGCGTCCGAAGGCTTTGGCGTGCCGCGCTGCAATGCACACGAAATATTGCAAATACAATTCCACCATTTTTGGAATCCGACCGCAGGCCGCTACAAAAAAGAGCAGCCATCTCAGCGGATGGGACGCGTGAGGCCAAGCCGGCGACGCCCTCGACGACACCCTCATCGTTGGGATCTCGACGACGCCGACAGCGACCAAAAAACCCGACATATCGAACATCGGCATAACGGATATTCCGACCGAGCAGCGGCAGGGGGTCTCCGTGTTCCTACGGGCCTTCGAATCAATCAATTCTAAACCCTCCGCAGCGCACAATTTTTCCGAATTCATCAACGAAATCAAACAACTCAACGAAAATCCCTGGCTGCCTGGACTGTCCGGCTGCCTGGGCCCTCTGACAGGAACGAACATGGTTCTCACCATCCCTCGCCGCTTTGCGGTTCTGGTCGCGTTATCCATCGGCGTCTGTATCGTCGCCGTGGTCAGCCAGCTGCTGGCCACCCGAACAGCCCTGGTCGAAGAGCGTAAGGCTGCAGTCGTCGGACAGGTGCAATCTGCCGTGTCGATCGTGAAGGGCTTTGCCGATGCGGCGGCGAAGGGGGCCCTGACCGCGGACGAGGCGCAGAACCGCGCCAAGGCCGTGCTCCGCGGCATTCGGTTCGGCAAGAACGACTACATCTTCGTCTACCAGCCGGACGGCGTGAACCTCGTGCTTGGCCCGAAGCCGGATTGGGAGGGCAAGGGTCTGCTCAACGAAAAGGACGCCAATGGTCTGCCCTTCGTACGCGAGTTGATCGCGGCTTCGACCCAGCCTGGTGGCGGCTTCGTCAGCTATATGTTCGCGCGCGCCGGCAGCAGCGTCCCGGTGGCGAAGCTCGGCTACACCATGAAGGCCGATCCGTGGAACTGGGTTGTGGGCACAGGCGTGTATGTCGACGATCTCGACGAGGCGTTCTACGCCTCCGTCAAGGTGACGCTGATCTGGGCCGTCGGACTGATCGCCCTGCTGTGCGTTGCGACCCTGATGATCGCGCGCGGCCTGGTCCGGCCGCTGCAAGCGATCACCCGGACGATGACCGAGCTTGCGAACGGGAATCTCGCTGTGCAGATCCCGAACTCGGAACGGCGCGACGAGGTCGGCGAGATGGCCCGTGCCGTCGAGGTGTTCAAGGTCAATGCCGTCGCCCGCCAGCGGCTCGAGGCCGAGCAGAACGAGCTGGAGGCACGCCAGGCCGAGCAGCGCAAGATCGATACGATGCGCCTTGCGAACGATTTCGAGACAGCGGTCGGCCAGATCATCGAGACGGTGTCGTCGGCAGCGACCGATCTGGAGTCATCGGCCCAGTCGCTCAGCGCAACGGCCGAGCGCTCGAAGGGTCTTGCCACCGTCGTAGCCGGCGCCTCAGGCGCCGCCTCCAACAACGTCCAGTCGGTCGCCGCCGCCACCGAGGAAATGTCCTCCTCCGTGAACGAGATCAGCCGACAGGTGCAGCAGTCTTCGGCGATCGCCAGTGAAGCCGTTGAGCAGGCCCGCAAGACCAATGAACGCGTGGGCGAATTGTCGCAAGCGGCGGCTCGCATCGGCGACGTGGTGGAGCTCATCAACACCATCGCCGGCCAGACCAACCTGCTGGCCTTGAACGCCACCATCGAGGCGGCGCGGGCGGGTGAAGCTGGTCGCGGCTTCGCCGTTGTCGCCTCGGAGGTCAAGGCGCTCGCCGAGCAGACTGCCAAGGCGACGGGAGAGATCAGCCAGCAGATTGGCGCCATCCAGACCGCCACTCAGCATTCGGTGACCGCCATCAAGGAAATCGGCGACACGATCGGCCGGATGTCGGAAATCGCCGCCACCATCGCAGCCGCTGTCGAAGAACAGGGCGCCGCAACCCAGGAAATCTCGCGCAACATCCAGCAAGCCGCCAGCGGTACGAAAGAGGTCTCCGCGAATGTTGCCGACGTCCAGCGCGAAGCAACCGAGACGGGGACGGCTTCGTCCCAGGTGCTCAACGCTGTGCAGTCACTGTCCCAGGACAGCAACCGCCTGAAGGCCGAGGTCCACAAGTTCCTCGCCACCGTGCGGGCCGCATAAGGGGCAGCCCATCAGCGATCGTCGAAGGCCCGCGCGCAGCGCGGGTCTTCCTCGTCATGGGCTTGTCGTGCCTGCGTTCGTTACGCAGACGCGAGGCGAGTCTCACAACGGATGCATCGCGGAGACCGGCTCGCTCAGTTCGGCCGATTGATCCGGATCAGATCACGCGGGTTAGCGTAGCCGAGCTGGAAGCGGGCGCGCTCATCGAGCATGTCGGGATCGACCCGGTCGGAGCGCAGCAGCGACACGCGCTTCTCACCCTCCGCCCGCTCCTGCTTCAGCCGGGCGAGCTCGGAGGTGAGCGCAATGATCTCCTGGTCGAGCTCCTGACGCGCGGTCAGGCCGTAGCGGCCGGTATAGGCGTTGATGCCGAAATAGCCGATGATGGCGGCCGCCATCGTGTAGAGGGCGAGCCCGGTCAGGAACGATTTGAGCCGCGCGCGGGAGACCATGGGCCGGAAGATGGGGCGCCTTGGTTAAGGATCTGCTAATCTACGCCGCGCGGCTTCGTTCCGAAGGTCCCATCACGCGTCACTGGCTGACGGATTGCCGAAGCACCGTGAAACACAAGGTGGCTCGCGACACGAAGCCGAGACGCTCATACAGCGCGATCGCGGCATGATTGTCGTCTATGACGTGGAGAAACGGCGTCTCGCCCCTGCCCCTGATGGCCGTCATCAGGACCGTGACGAGCCTCTGGGCATAGCCAAGGCCGCGATAGTCCGGATGGACACAGACCGCGCTGATTTCCGTGAACCCGTCGAGGCGCATGCGCTCCCCGGCCATGGCGGCCAGTCGCTCCCCGTCACGAATGCCGATGTAGCGGCCCAGCTCGCGGGTCCTGGCCAGGAACGGACCGGGTTTGGTCCGTGCAGTCAGCTCCAGCATCGCAGGGATGTCGCGCTCGTCCAGCACCTCGACCGCGGCATCCCCCACGGGATCGACCGCCCCGACGGCAACCATCTGGCGGACGCTGGCTCTGAGCCGGGCGTCAAGGCCACGCACCTCGCCCGGGGGTGCAGGGGTCACGATCGCAACGACATCCTCATTGGCAAGGTCGGCGAGTTCAGACCACGCCGCATCGCCGTCGTCCGACATGGCGGCAAATGGCGCAATCGCCGCCGGATAGCGACGAGCATGCGCGGCGCCCTCCGCAAGCGCTCGGTGCCCGGTGGTCAGGGCTGACCAGACGGGGCGATCCAGCGCTGCGTGCTGCTCGGCAGAAAGCTCCAATTTGGACATCGAACCAGCCTCCAGACGATCCGTCCTCAGCTCCGGTAGACCGGCTCTTCGAGGTCGAGCATGCGCTTGACGGCCTCGAGGTGCAACCGAGCCGATTCCGCATCTCCTTCGCGCATCTGGCGAGAGGCGGCTTCCGCGATTGCAGGCTCGACCGCGATGACCTTGCGGCCGGTCGACAGCGCCAGGCACTGCACCTGGCAGGCGCGCTCGAGGTAATAGAGATCGTCCCAGGCCTCGGCGATGGTCGGCGCCAGAACCATGACGCCATGATGCTTCATGAAGACGATGTCGGCATCACCGACAGCCCCGGCGATGCGATCCCCCTCCCGCGCGTCGAGCGCCAGCCCGTTGTAATTCTCGTCGACCGCGGTTCGCCCATAGAATTTCAGCGCCGTCTGCCCGGCGAAGATCAGCGGGTCGCCTTCGGTCATCGACAGCGCGGTGGCGTAGGGCATGTGGGTGTGGAACGCGACCTTGGCGCGCGGCAGCGCCTTGTGGATGCGGGCGTGGATGTAGAAGGCGGTCGCCTCCGGGCGGCCGTCGCCGGCAACGACGTTGCCGTCGAAGTCGCACACCAGGAGCTTCGAGGCCGTCAGTTCGCGGAACGCATAGCCGTAGGGATTGACGATGAAGAGGTCGTCATAGCCGGGGACCAGCGCCGAGAAGTGGTTGCAGATGCCCTCTTCGAACCCGTGCCGCGCCGCCATCCGGAAACAGGCCGCGAGGTCGATCCGCGCCTGCCAGACGGCCTCCGAGTCGAGATCCGGCTGGTTCGGGCCGGGCCTCGACGACGACGCGGGTGTGAACGAATGGGCCATCATCTGTCCTTGGCAACGCGCATCCTTGCGCAGGTCCGGCATCGCCTTGAAACGGATCGGGCAAGGCGCGTCAACGCCCTGCCCGCATCATACCCGTCATGCAGTTGCCGACCGCCGCAGGTAGACGCGGCGGCGGCGAACGCGATCAGCCGTTCTGCTTGGCCACGAATGCGGCGAATGCATCCAGATATTGCTGCAACACCGTCTTGAGCGAATCCTTGACCAGCTCGCCCTGGGCGTCGAAGGCGTCGCCGACGCCATTCAGGTAGATTTCCGGCTGCCCCATGACCGGGCCAGAGATGCCAGGCATGATGTTCTGCAGATGCTTGGCCGCCGCCACGCCACCGAGCGGGCCCGGCGAATTGGAGATGAGGCCGACCGGCTTGCCCAGGAACGAACTCTGCCCATAGGGACGCGAGGCGACGTCGATCGCATTCTTGAGCACGCCGGGAATCGAGCGGTTGTATTCCGGCGTCAGGATCAGCACGCCGTTCGAGGCCTTCAGCTTCTCCCGCAGGGCGAGCCAGTCGGCCGGCGGATTGGCTTCGAGATCCTGGTTGAAGAACGACAGGCCGTTGAGCGTGGTCACGTCGATCTTCAGGCTGGCCGGCGCCAGCTTGGCGAGCGCATTGGCGATCTTCAGGGTGAAGCTCTCCTTGCGGAGACTGCCGACGAGGGCGACGATCGAATAAGGTGCGGGCATGGGGAATCCTTTGAGGAGCGGGGTGTGGAGCGCACTTAAGGCGCGCGAGCAGGAACATGCAAGTGCATGGACCATCCTCACGCGAAACACTGCGTTTCATCGCAAGCAACGCCCGAGTGTTCCCGACCCTTGCCCGCGTCGTGGAGCTCAGCCGGTCCCCTTGAGACAGCGCGTGAATTCCGCCACCGCCTGATGTGTGAGCCAGATCGCCTGCCCGTCGACCGGCTGCGCCCATGACGAGACCTTGGCGATCACGATGCCGTTGGCGGCATCGACGAACAGGTTCTGGCCGTGAATGCCCATCGCGAACATCAGCTGCGGCGCGTCGTTTGTGACGTACCAGCCGCTGCGATAGTGCATGTTGCGGCTGATGGCGGCAAAACTGTCGCGCCATTGGCCCTCGCGCCAGGCCTGCACATCGCCATTGTGCCTGATGTCGTCGATCCAACCTTCGGGAATGATCGTGTGAGAGCCCCGCCGCCCGCCTGACAGCACGAGTTGGCCGAGCCGGGCGACGTCGCGCAAGGTGGCGCAGAAGCCGCCGGTGCAGCGCGGCGCGCCGTCGCGGTCGAGGGTGATGAAGGCCTCGCCGCTCGCCCCCATCGGCTTCCACAGCAGGCTGCCGGCGAGGCTCGCGAAGCTGCGGCCGGTGGCGCGCTCGATCGCCCATCCCAGCAGATCGGTGTTGGACGAGACGTAGCTGAAGGCGCCGCCATGCGGCGCCGCCTGAGCGCGCATCGTCGCAAAGAAATCGTGCAGGTTTGGCGTCGTGCCCGGCGCGACCGGCTCCCAGCCCGCGGCGTCGGCATAGGCCTGCAGGCCGGCACCATCGAACACGACGCCCGCACGCATGTCGAGCAGCTGCCGGATCGTGGCGCCGCGATAGGCCGTGGCGGCCACTTCCGGCACATAGCGCGTGACCTCGGCGTCGACATCGAGCTCGCCGCGGCCGGCCAGGATGCCGACGATGAGGCCGGTGATCGACTTGGTCGCCGACATCAGGATGTGCGGCGTGTCGCGGTCGGTGCCGCCGTCATACATTTCGAAGACGATGCGGCCGTCCTGCAGGATCAGGAGCCCGTCGGTCGCCGTCGCCTTCAGGAAACCGTCGAGATCGAGCGTGCCGCCCTTGGGCAGCCGCACGCTGAAATCGTCGAACGACACGAGGCTCGCCGGCAGCGTCCAGGCGCTGCCCGGCGCGCTCTCGATGTCGGCGACCGGCAGGATCGCGCGGATGTTGTGAAAGGCCCAGCGGCTGAACGGCGCAGTGCGCCAGTTGGAGAGATCGGCGTTGGAGGGAGAGGGATCGGTCGACATACGAATCCTGCGGGATTTCCGAGGTGCTCGACATAGGGGTTCGCAACAGGCCCGGAAAGCCCGGCATTTCGCATATGCAAAAACGCTCAGGCCGCCCGAAGGCGGCCCCCTCTCTCCTCCGTCATTGCGAGCGAAGCGAAGCAATCCAGGGCTCGGTTGGGACTCTGGATTGCTTCGTCGCGGAGCCTGTCCTCGGGCTCGCCGGAGGCGAGACCCGGGGGCTCCTCGCAATGACGCTAACCGATAATCAGATCACCGGATTCCACGGCGCCGGAATCAGTCGGTACTTGGCGCCGTCCTTCTCGACATAGCCCACCGAAGGGAACGAGAAGTGGAAGCCGATCACCTTGGCCTTCTCGGCGGCAGCCATGTCATAGAACTTGTGCCGTGTGGCCTGCGCCATCTCGGCATCGGTGTCGAACATCACATGCCAGTCGGGGTTGCGCAGGAACAGCTCGGGGACGTTGGTGACGTCGGCCTGGATCAGGACCCTGGCGTTGCCGGACGCGACCGCGAACGAGGTGTGTCCCGGCGTGTGACCGGGCGTGCCGAGCGCGGTGATGCCGGGCGCGACCTCCTTGTCCCACTCGTACTGGGTGACCTTGCTCTCGAGCCCGCCGAACACCTTCTTGAAGTTGGCGAAGTTGCCCTTCATCAAGTCGGTCTGCGCCTTGGCGGCGTTCTCGTCGCTGGCCCAGAACGCCCACTCCTTGGCCGGCACCTTCAGCTCGGCGTTCGGGAACGCCAGCGAGCCGTCCGCGAGCTTGAGGCCGTTGATGTGGTCCCCATGCATGTGGGAGAGCACGACGACATCGATGCTCTTCGGATCGACGCCGGCGGCAGCGAGGTTCTGCAGCGTGCGGCCAACCGCGCCCTTGCTGGCCTCGAAGGCGCCAGCGCCGTTGCCGGTGTCGATCAGGACCAGCTTGGAGCCGGTGTTGATCAACTGCGGATTGAAGGGGATCGTGATCATGCCCTTCGGCATGTAGGCGCTTTCGGCAGCCGCGAGCGCGTCGTCCTTCGTCGTGTTGACGACGAACGTGTCGGGCATCGGGAAGGTGCGCGCGCCGTCATTGACGGAGGTGCATTCATAGTCGCCGACCTTGTAGCGATAGAAGCCGGGCGCCTGTGCGCCGGCGGGTGCAACCGCTGCGCGTGCCTGTCCGGCCAGCGGCGGCAAAGCGGTTGCAACTCCGGCGAGGGCCGCACCGGCCAGAAATCGACGGCGATCCAATCGGGTCATGACAAATCTCTCCTCAGTGCTCCATGCGGCTGACACCGCCCCCAGACAAACGGGGCGGATTGTCTCCGCATGCGGGCCAAACGCAAGCCCGTCAGCAACGTCCGAGGAGCGACGTTAGGTCACTTATCTTTGTTGGGGTCGATGAGGAATTTTTCGCCGGTGGCCCGTTTGGCGTACGCGGCGAGGTTGGCCGGATCGAGCGCCTCGGACAAGGAAACGACCTTGGTGTAGTGGCTCGCAAAGGTCGTCTTCAGCTCGTCGACGACGCGCTGGCGCAGCCGCTCGGTATCCGCCTTGCCGATCTTCATCAGGAACGGAAACAGCAGCCAGCCGCCGACGCTCCAGGTCATGCCGAAGCCGCGCGTGATCTCGGTCGGCCTGACGTCCAGGCTGCCGTAGATGTAGACCTGCTTGTGCACGTTCGAGCCGTAGCGGCTGTAGGGATGCTTGCCGGACTTGTTGATCGCGGCTTCCATCGCGTTGAGGATCTGGCCGGCGAGCTTGCCGCCGCCGATCGCATCGAAGGCGATGGTCGCGCCGGTCTCGACCAGCGCCGCGATCAGGTCGTCCATGAAAGTCGGCGCCGTCGAATCCACGATGTATTTCGCGCCGATGCCGCGCAACAGCTCGGCCTGATCAGCGCTGCGCACGATGTTGACGAGCGGGATGCCGTCCTTGAGGCAGATCTTGTTGAGCATCTGCCCGAGGTTGGACGCGGCCGCGGTATGCACGAGCGCGGTATGGCCCTCGCGCCGCATCGTCTCGGTCATGCCGAGCGACGTCAGCGGATTGACGAAGCAGGAGGCGCCCTCCTCCGGTGTGGTGCCGGCCGGCAGCGGCAGGCATTCGGAGAGCTTCAGGCAGCGATACTGGCTGTACATCGCGCCACCGATGGCCGCGACGGTACGGCCCATCAGCGCCTTGGCGGCATCCGAGGAGCCGGTCTTGACCACCACGCCCGCGCCCTCGTTGCCGACGGCCAAGGACTCGTCGAGCCGGCCGGCCATCGCCCGCATCCCCGCCTCCGGCACCTTGGCGGTGATCACGGGCCGCTCCTTGGTGCCGGACGCCTGCAGGGTCGACAGATCGGCCGCGCCGACGAGGAGCCCGAGATCGGACGGATTGATCGGCGCCGCCTCGATCCGCACCACCACCTCGTCCAGCCCCGGCTCGGGGGTCGGCACGTCGACCAGCGAGAGCTCGAGCTCGCCGCTGCGCCTGATCAACGTCCGCAGTTGCAGGCCCTGTGTCTCGACACCCATGCGTGCCTCCCTTTTTTCTTTGGTTAGCTTGTCCAGACTCAGGCCAGCGCCTTCAGCGCCGCCCTGCCCGCATATTTGGCCTGGGCATCCAGCTCCTGCTCGATGCGCAGCAGCTGGTTGTACTTGGCGGTGCGGTCGGCGCGCGCCAGCGAGCCGGTCTTGATCTGCCCGCAATTGGTGGCGACGGCGAGATCGGCGATCGTGGAATCCTCGGTCTCGCCGGAGCGGTGCGACATGACAGCGGTGTAGCCGGCCTTGTAGGCCATCTCGACCGCGGCCAGCGTCTCGGTGAGCGTGCCGATCTGGTTGACCTTGATCAGGATCGAATTGGCGCGGCCGTTGCGGATGCCGTCCTCGAGACGGTTCACATTGGTGACGAACAGGTCGTCGCCAACGAGCTGGCACTTGTGGCCGATCAGGTCGGTCAGCTCCTTCCAGCCGTCCATGTCGTCCTCCGACATGCCGTCCTCGATCGAGGCGATCGGGTAGCGGGCGACCAGATCCGCAAGATACTTGGCCTGCTCGGAGCGCGAGCGCGACTTGTTCTCGCCCTCGTAGACGTACTTGCCGTCCTTGAAGAACTCGGTCGCGGCGCAGTCCAGCGCCAGCATCACGTCCTCGCCGGCGGTGTAGCCGGCCTTGCCGATCGCGCTCATGACGAAGTCGAGGGCTGCGTCCGCCGACGGCAGGTTCGGCGCGAAGCCACCCTCGTCGCCGACATTGGTGTTGTGACCGGCCTTCTTCAGCTCGGCCTTGAGCGTGTGGAAGATCTCCGAGCCGCAGCGCAGCGCCTCCGCGAAGCTCGGCGCGCCCACCGGCATGATCATGAACTCCTGGAAATCGATCGGATTGTCGGCGTGGACGCCGCCATTGACGATGTTCATCATCGGCACCGGCAGGGTGCGGGCCGAGGTGCCGCCGACATAGCGATACAGCGGCATGTCGTAGGAGATCGCCGCCGCCTTGGCGCAGGCGAGCGAGACGCCGAGAATGGCGTTGGCGCCGATCCGGCTCTTGTTCTCGGTGCCGTCGAGCTCGATCAGGATCTGGTCGATCTGGACCTGGTCCTGCACCGACATGTCGCTGAGCGCCTCATAGACCTCGTCGTTGATGGCTTCGACGGCCTTCAGCACGCCCTTGCCGAGATAGCGGTGCTTGTCGCCGTCGCGCAGCTCGACCGCCTCGTGGGCGCCGGTGGAAGCGCCGGACGGCACGGCAGCGCGGCCGACCGAGCCGTCCTCCAGCACGACGTCGACCTCGACCGTGGGATTGCCGCGGCTGTCCAGGATTTCGCGGCCGATGATGTCGACGATGGCGGTCATGAGGTCCTCTTACGGGCGTTTCTGGGTGGACGTTGCTGCGCCGCTTCTACCGCAGGGACGGGAGGCCGAAAAGGCCAAGTCGCGACCAAATCAAGTCGCAGCCGGATCACGAAGCGGATGACGCAGACGCCGCGATTGGCTAAGAGGGCCGCCAATCTCCTCGCGACGCGACACATGGCGAAAAGACCCATCAAATCCGACACATCAGCAGAGCTCCAACTGGGCCGTCCGGTCGCGCAGCCGGACAGTCCGGAAACGGCGAAGCTCGATCGCGTTCCCAATCCGCAGAAAGACACGGATTACCTGGCCCGCTTCACGGTGCCGGAGTTCACCTCGCTATGCCCGGTGACGGGCCAGCCGGATTTCGCCCATCTCGTGATCGACTATGCCCCCGGCCCATGGCTGGTCGAATCCAAGTCGCTGAAACTCTATCTGGCGAGCTTCCGCAACCACGGCGCCTTCCACGAGGATTGCACCGTCGCGATCGGCAAGCGCCTCGCCGCCGAGCTCAAGCCGAAATGGCTGCGCATCGGCGGCTACTGGTACCCCCGCGGCGGCATCCCGATCGACGTGTTCTGGCAGACCGGCAAACTGCCGAAGGGATTGTGGGTGCCGGATCAGGGCGTCGCGCCGTATCGCGGGCGGGGCTGAAGCTGATCGAGGCGAAGGCGGCCGTGAATAGCGCAGTGGAACATGCACGCCTGTCGGTGTTCTGTCCCAAGTGCAAGATAACCGTCACGTGGCCGTCCTTGCTGTCGGCAGAACACAAGGCGAGGATCGCGAGGGAGATCCGCCGCAGTCCGACTGCGGGACAAAAACTGCTCGTGGTGACCTTGCCCCTGGGGCTTAATCCAGTTTGAAGTTCGTTCTGGCCCAACGAGGACCAGAGCATGAAGCGCAGCCGCTTTACGGAAGAGCAGATCATTGGGATTTTGAAGGAGCACGAGGCCGGCGTTCCGGTCGCCGATCTCTGCCGCAAGCATGGCGTGAGCGACGCCAGCATTTACAAGTGGAAGGCCAAGTTCGGCGGAATGGACGTCTCGGAGGCCAAGCGGCTGAAGACGCTGGAGGACGAGAACACGCGGCTCAAGCGGCTGCTGGCGGACGCCATGCTGGACAATGCCGCCCTGAAGGATCTCCTGGGAAAGAAGTGGTGACGCCTGCGGCGAAGCGGAGAGCTGTCGCACATCTCGCGCGCGTTCACGGGATGAGCGAACGGCGGGCGTGTAAAGCCATCGGATGTTGCCGCATGACGGTCAGATATCGGACGAGCCGGGCCGATGATGCCGGGCTGCGGCAGCGCATGAGGCGATCGCCCATGAGCGTCGCCGCTTCGGCTATCGTCGCCTGCACGTCCTGCTCAAGCGGGAGGGCTACCTGGTCAATCACAAGAAGCTGTTCCGGCTGTACCGGGAGGAACGGCTCACGGTGCGCCGCAGAGGTGGCCGCAAGCGCGCTATCGGGACGCGAGCGCCGATGACGGTGCCGCTGCTCCCGAATGATCGCTGGTCACTCGACTTTGTGTCGGATCAGATGACCGATGGCCGGCGCTTCCGCATCCTGACCGTGGTCGACGACTGCACCCGCGAGTGCCTGGCGCTGGTGGCCGACACCTCACTTTCGGGCGCCCGGGTCGCTCGGGAGCTGGACCGGCTGGTCGCCGAGCGCGGCAAGCCCAAGATGGTGGTGAGCGACAACGGCAGCGAGCTCACGAGCAATGCCATCCTGACATGGA